>NZ_LN898219.1:375165-651995 GCF_001457815.1 Vitreoscilla massiliensis | reverse complement strand
CGCTTCGGCCAATGGCTAGATGCCAACAATATTACTGAAATTGAATGTTTGGTGCCTGATATGAGCGGCACTGCCCGCGGTAAAATCATCCCACGCCACAAATACAATCCCGCCGAAGGCATACGCATGGCCGAAGCGGTGTTCACCCAAACCGTTACCGGTGATTATCCCGAAGAAGAATTCGCCTCCATCACCGACAGCGACATGCGCCTTATCCCCGACCCTTCCAGCTTGCGCCTCGTGCCTTGGGCCAAAGACCCTTCTGCTGCCATCATTCATGACGCTTATGGTTTCGATGGCAAGCCGGTCGAAATTGCGCCGCGCAATGTGCTCAAACGTGTGTTGCAAGCCTATGACGATTTGGGTTTGCAACCGATTATCGCGCCGGAGTTGGAATTTTACTTGGTGCAAATTCAGCCCGATGAAGATTTGCCTTTGGCGCCGCCCGTTGGCCGTACCCAACGCACCGAGGCCGGTCGTCAGAGTTTCAGCATAGATGCGATGAACGATTACGATGAAGTCTTCGACATCATGTATGACTGGTGCGAAACCCAAGGCATTGCGCTCGATACCTTGATTCATGAAATGGGTCCGGCGCAGATGGAAATCAATCTCGACCATGGCGACCCACTCGATTTGGCCGACCAAGTGTTTTTGTTCAAACGCATCGCCCGTGAGGTGGCCATACGCCACAATATGTACGCGACTTTCATGGCCAAACCCATGCAAGGTCAGCCCGGCTCGGCCATGCATTTGCACCAAAGCATCATTGACAAGCAAACCGGCCTGAACATTTTTGCCGATGCCAAAACTGGCGATTCCACCGACATCTTCTTCAGTCACATTGCTGGTTTGCAGACTTACTTGCCGGCCTGTATGGCGTTTTTGGCACCGTATGTGAACTCTTATCGCCGTTTGAGCCGTTTCAGCTCGGCACCGATTAATTTGGAATGGGGTTTTGACAACCGCACTTGCGGTTTGCGTGTGCCCGAATCCAATGCTGCTGGCCGTCGCATTGAAAACCGTTTGCCCGGCGTGGATGTGAACCCGTATTTGGCCTTTGCAGCGAGTTTGGGCGCTGGCTTAATCGGCATGCAACAAGGCTTAAAACCAAGCACACCGCTCACTGGCAGCGCTTACGACAAAGCCGCCAATTTGCCACACCACTTGGATGATGCCGTGGCCGAATTGATGGCGTGCAAACCGGTGGCCGAGCTGTTTGGTGAACATTTCGTGCGCTGCTACTCTGCCATCAAAGAAACCGAGTTCGAGGAATTCTTCGAGGTGATTTCGCCATGGGAGCGCCGATTCTTATTGCTGAACGTGTAAGTGATTAGAAAGATTAGAAATGCGGCCTGTAGCCAGTTACAATACACACCAAACAGCATAAGGACACATCATGAATTCAGCAGTGGAATACAGTGGTTTGGAATTTTTAAACCACATCAAAGACGGCACTTTGCCGTCCTCACCGATGGCGCACACCATTCCGATGCGCGTGATTGAAGTGGAAGCCGGCAAAGTAGCGTATGAAGTTCGCCCTGATGAGCGCCATTTGAACACCTTGGGCGGCATCCATGGCGGCTTTTACGCCACCGTCATCGATACCATCACCGGCGGCGCCATCCACACCATGTTGGACGCGGGCATCAATTTTGGCACCGTGGATTTGAATGTGAAAATGATACGCGCCTTACAGCCGAACCAGACTTACCGTGCCGAAGCCGAAGTCATCACCGTCGGCCGCACTTTACTTACCGCCGAAGGCCGCATCATCGGCGACGATGGCAAAATCCATGCTTATGGCTCAGCCAGTTGCTTGGTGATTAAATAAACCTGATTGTATGGAGCCAGTATGCGGCCTGCCAGTTTACAGGCCGCATAAAAACACACAGCGTCGGATAGGCTTAGCAATGAACTGTTTCCTAGTCATGTGAGAATGAACGTGAAGTGTGGGTTCTGTGCATAGGTTTCACCATGGCAACAAGATTGTCTCATTCACTGTGACAACACATCGATAAAATCGGTTTTCAACACACAAAAGCGGCCTGTAAATGCTTACAGGCCGCTTTCAATTCATGACACGTCACATCAATCGTGCCAAGAGTCTTTCAAGCTGACGGTACGGTTAAACACCGGTGCATCAGTGGTATGGTCGTAGCGGTCGGTGACGAAATAGCCCAAGCGCTCAAACTGGAAGCGAGTTTCTGGCGCCAAGGTATTGGCCACGGCTTCGGCGTAAGCGTCGATTTCGGTAACCGAATGTTGGTTTAAGAACTCGGTAAACGGTTTGTATTCGCCATCATCGCCTCGCACTGCATCTGGACGTTCTACCGTGAACAAGCGCTCGTACAAACGCACCGCCGCAGGCACGGCATGTTCGGCAGACAACCAATGGATGACGCCTTTGACCTTACGGCCTTCGGGTTTTTTGCCCAAAGTGTCGTGGTCTATCGAGCATTTCAGCTCTATCACATTACCAGCTTCGTCGGTAATCACTTCTTCGCACTTAATCACATAGCTGTAACGCAAGCGCACTTCGCCGCCCACGGTCAAGCGTTGCCATTTTGGTGGCGGATTGAGGGAGAAATCGTCTTGTTCGATGTAGATGTGGCGCGCAATCGGAATTTCGCGCTCGCCCATTTCTTCGTGATGCGGATGGAAAGGCGCACTGCGACTTTGGGTTAAGGCTTCGTCGTAGTTAATCAACTCGATTTTCAATGGATTGAGCACCGCCATCATGCGCGGAGAAGAATCTTCCAATTCCTCGCGTATCGCGCCTTCGAGCACACTCATGTCGACCACGTTTTCCGATTTGGAAATGCCCACACGTTTGGAGAACAAGCGCAAACCTTCAGGGGTGTAACCGCGACGGCGCATGCCCGAAACCGTTGGCATGCGCGGATCGTCCCAACCTGACACATGGTTTTCGGTCACCAATTGGTTCAGTTTGCGTTTCGAGGTAATCGAATACAGCAATTCCAAGCGCGAAAACTCGTATTGGCGCGGATGGCCGTCTATGGCGATGTTGTCCAATACCCAGTCATACAACGGACGGTGGCTTTCAAATTCCAAGGTGCACAAAGAATGGGTGATGTTTTCGATGGCATCGGAAATGGCGTGGGTGTAATCATACATCGGGTAGATGCACCATTTGTCACCGGTACGGTGGTGGTGCACACGGCGGATGCGGTAAATCACCGGGTCGCGCAAATTGATGTTGCCGGAAGCCATGTCGATTTTCAAACGCAAAGTCTTGCTGCCGTCTGGAAACTCACCCGCACGCATGCGTGTGAACAAATCCAAGTTTTCCTCAGCACTGCGGCTGCGGTACGGGCTGTCTTTACCTGGCTCGGTCAAAGTGCCGCGGTATTGGCGCATTTCTTCGGCATTGAGTTCGTCCACATAGGCTTTGCCGTCTTTGATTAAGGCAACCGCATAGTTGTACAAATCTTCAAAATAGTCTGAGGCGAAGTGTGGCTCGCCTTCCCAATGGAAACCCAACCACTGCACGTCTTCTTTGATCGAGCGCACATATTCGTCGGATTCTTTCTCAGGATTGGTATCGTCAAAACGCAAATTGCACACACCATCGTAGAGGTAAGCCAAGCCAAAATTCAAGCATATGCTTTTGGCGTGGCCGATGTGCAAATAGCCATTGGGCTCAGGCGGGAAACGGGTGTGGATGTGCTTGTGTTTGCCGCTGGCCAAATCATCTTCAATTATCGTGCGGATAAAATGGTTATCCGCAAATTGTTCTTTATTCATAAGCTCGGTGTGTCTATAGAAGCATAATGAGGGATTGTACCCGAATTACCGCAACGCAGCATCTTCTGTGAGGCAACAAAGCCAGTTACTGTGAACTGGCTTTGTGGGAATCATGCTGATTGCTTATTGTGGTGCACTGGCGGGTGCCGAGGCAGTTTTGGCTGCACTGGCTGGCGCCGCACCGGTTTGACCGCCAAACCATTTTTGGTAAATGGTGTCGTAAGTGCCATCGGCTTTGATTTTGCCTATGCCTGAATTCAATTTGGCCAACAAATCATCGCTGCGGTCTTTGGCCAAAGCAAAGCCATAATGCTCTTTGGCAAACTCAGGGTCAGACACCAATTGCAATTGCTTGCCGTCTTTATTGTTGTTCAGGACAAAGTTTTGTACCACGCCATTGTCACCCACGGCCGCGTCCACACCACCGGCCACCACCTCTTTCAAAGCCAAAGGCAGGCTTTCGTAACGCTTGATGTTGGTATTGGTCGCGCCCATCAATTTGGAAATGGCGATGTCGCCAGTAGTACCGGTTTTCACTGCGACCAAGTGTTTTTCCAAGTCTTTGGCCGATTTGATGTTGGCACCTTTGTCGTTTACCACGATCACTTGAGTCGCATCAAAATACGGATCGGTAAACGCCATGCTTTGTTTGCGCTCTTCGGTAATGGTGATGGCGGCGATGGCGATGTCAGAATCGCCGGTTTTTAGGGTTTCAAAAATGCCGTCAAACGGGCGCGCCACAAATTTAAAACTCAGGTTTTCTTTGGCGGCAATCGCGTCAATGATGTCTTTGTCAAAGCCAACGATATTGCCTTTGTCGTCCAACGATTCAAATGGCGCAAAGCTGTCGTCCATGACCACAGTATAGGTTTTGCCTGCATCAGCACCGGCACCGCTGGCAGCACTGGCTGGCTTGGCGGGTTCGGCCGCTTTTTCACTGCCGCCACACGCGCTCAATGCCAATAAAGTTGCTACCGTGATGCTCAATAATGCGCTTTGTTTCATGTCTCTCATCCTTTTGTACACAGAAATGGGCACCGATTCGGCACCCATCCCTTGTTAAGCAACTCAAATACCAACAGTGTGGTTATTCATGTTTACAGGCCGCTTATTGCGCGCCACTGGCCGCAGAAGCGGCTGCTGGTGCAGGTGCGGCAGCAGCGCCAGGCGTGGCTTTAAACCATTTGGCGTAAATCTTGTCGTAAGTGCCGTCGGATTTGATGCCAGCCAAGCCGGTGTTGATTTTTTGCAGCAAATCGTCGCTGCGGCCTTTTTTCACCGCAAAGCCGTAATGTTCTTTTTCAAACGTCGGATCAACAATGGTGCGCAATTTCGCATCAGGGTTGTTGGTCACGAAGTTTTGTACCACGCCATTGTCACCCACAGACGCGTCCACACCGCTGGCCAACAATTCTTTCAAAGCCAAAGGCATGCTTTCAAAGCGTTTGATTTGGGTGCTGTCTTTGCCCAATAATTTTTGTGACACGATGTCGCCGGTGGTGCCAGTTTGTACCGATACCAAGTGTTTGCCTTTTTTCAAGTCTTCAAACGATTTGATGTCGCTGCCTTTGGCATCGTTAACCGCAATCATTTGCGTGGCTTCAAAATACGGCTCAGAGAAGTCCATTTGTGCTTTGCGCTCATCGGTGATGGTCACGCTGGAAGAAATCACATCACTGTCGCCGGTGTTCAAGGTTTCAAAAATGCCTTCCCAAGGTTTGTTCACAAATTGGAATTTGATGCCGGCTTTTTGGCCTACTGCTTCAATCACGTCTTTGGAGAAACCAATCACATTGCCTTTGTCGTCTTGGTATTCAAACGGGGCATACGAAGCGTCGAAGCTGACGGTGTAAGCAGTGCCATCGGTGCTGGCGGTGCTGCCAGAAGCGGCGCCAGAAGCAGGTGTTGCAGGCTCAGCCGCTTTTTCACCGCCACCACACGCGCTTAACATCAAAGCCGCGGCCATGGCGCACAAGCTGAACGAGGTTTTTGAAATCACTTGCATATTTTTCTCCAGTTGGTTCTTTTGTCTGTCGTTGTTTATTGTGTGGCGCACCCGATTCGAGCAGCCTTGCAAACACTATAAATTTGTCACGCAAGGCGGTCAACTTAAAATCCGCCATATCTCACGCATATTTCACATAACTTAGCAGATTGCGGCACATGCACAACACCGTCATAATGGCGCATTGTCTTAGTGGGAATGCGCATGCTGATCTTGCACCAATCCAATCGCCTTGAACACTTGGCCCAAGCTTTGGCCAGCTTGCTAAATAGCATGCCTTTGGACGGTTTGTTTGAACCTGAAACCATCGTCATCCAAAGCCAAGGCATGCGCCGCTACCTCAACCGCTTCTTGGCACAGCAAAACGGCATTGCCGCCAACATCGATTTCAGCCTGCCCGCACGTTTGATGTGGCAAATCATGCAGCAAAACTTGGGCACGCTGCCCAAGCTCAGCCCGTTTGCCACCCATGTCTTGCATTGGCGGCTGATGCAATTGTTTGAAGAAGCACCGTTTCGCGAGCAAGACAGCGCCGCCGCTGCCTATTTGCGTCAATACATGGTCAGCCGGCCCGAAGCCTATTACGATTTGGCCTTTATCTTGGCGGACATTTTTGACCAATACCTGATCTACCGCCCCGATTGGATAGCACAATGGCAAAACGGCCAGTTATTGGATTTGGACAGCGATGAGGCATGGCAAGCGGATTTGTGGCGCCAATTGACGGCACAAGAAAGCCATCATGGCGAACACCGTTTGCAATTGTGGCAGCGTTTACAGGCCGCATTGCCCACCGCCAAACTGCCCGAGCGCATTTGGGTGTTTGGCATTACCTCGATGGCACCGATGTATTTGGAGCTGTTTCGCACCTTATCGCAATACACCGATGTGCACATTTTCGCCATGAACCCCAGCCAAGCCTATTGGGGCAACATCATTGAGCCCGCGACTTTGCTCAGACAATATGGGCACATGAGCGAGGCCGAATTGGCCGTGCACAATGGCCACCCTTTATTGGCCTCATTGGGCAAACAAGGCCGCGACTTCTTCGATGCCTTAACCAGCGACATAGACTACGACTACCAAGGCGAGTATTTCGCCCGCAATCCTGATAACACGCTGCTGGCGCGTTTGCAAAACGATTTGCTCGATTTGCATTATCCTCAACCAGCCAGCAGCGACAGAACGCAATCGGGCTTGAAGCATCCGCAATTGCGCGATGGTTCAGTCATCATCAACAGCGCTCACAGCCCGCTGCGCGAATTGCAAATCCTCAAAGACCACATCATCGCCAGCTTGGCCGCCAACCCCAGTTGGCAATTGCAAGACATCGTGGTGTTAATGCCCAAGGTCGATGCCTATTTGCCGTTTTTAGAAGCAGTGTTTGGCAAACACAGCCCCGATGGCAAGGCCTTGGCTTACTCGGTGGCCGACGTCAAACTCAGCCGCCAACAGCCGTTATTGCAAGCGATACAGCAATTTTTAAGCTTGATGGACAGCCGTTTTGAATTGCTCGACCTCTTGCCCTTGCTCGACGCCCCTGCCATCCAACAGCGCTTTGGCTGGGACAGCGAAGCGGTGGCGGTATTGCACACCGTCATCCGCGATTTGAACATCCGTTGGGGGCTGGATGCCGAGATGCGGCGTGAATTCGGTGGCACCGATGCGGCGTTTACATGGCAACAAGGTTTGGAACGCGTGGTCATGGGTTGGCTGTTACCGCAACACAGCGCACACCACGCGTGGCAAGACGCCGTGCCTTACGCCAGCGAGCCCACGCATTGGCCGCTGCTGGCACAGTTGTGGCAATTGGTGCATGGCTTACAGCAATACCACAGCGACTGGCAACAGCCTGCCGATGTGAAAACTTGGGTGAGCCGTTTACAGGCCGCTGTCAGCGATTTGTTTGTGCCTCTGGACACCGATGTGTTTGCCTTGCAGCAATGGCAACAGCATTTGGCCGATTGGTTGGCGCAAACCGAATTGGCGCAATACCACGGTGTGTTGGAATTTGCCTTGGTCAAACGCCATGTCGGCGCATTTTTGGAGCAAGAAAGCCAAGCCGGCTTCTTGCGCGGTGGCATCACCATTTGTTCGGTGGTGCCGATGCGCGGTTTGCCATTCAAAATGCTGTGTTTGCTCGGCATGAACGATGGTGAATTCCCACGCGATACCAAAGCGCCGTCCTTCGATTTGATTTACCAAGACGCCTTACACCACCGCGCGCGCAAAGGCGACCGCTCCCGCCGCGATGACGACCGCTACTTGTTCTTAGAATGTCTGCTGAACGCACGCGAACAACTGTACATTTCTTACATCGGCAAAAGCATTAAAAACGACGACACCCTCGCCGCCTCCACCGTGGTATACGAATTCATAGACACCATTGCCGCCATGGTCGGCGCTTCCAGCAAAGACTTGCTCGAAGGCGACGGCACCGAACCCGCATGGATACAAACCCACCCATTGCAAGCGTTTTCCCAACAATACTTTAAGCCAAACTCAGACTTGCGCAGCTACCGCCAAGACTTGGCAACAGCCTTAAGCGCGCCACCGAAAACCGTCGGCGCCTTCATAGACGATACTTATTTGAACGGTTTACAAGGCGAGCGCCAGCAAAAAATAGACGTGCAATTGTCCATGCACGAATGGCTGCAATTTTGGAAAAACCCTACCCGCGTGTGGCTGCGCCAACAATTGGGCTGGACGCCGACTTATGGCGATGCGCCGTGGCCAGAGCAAGAACCGTTTGAACTGGAGCGCGACCCTGCGGCATTGGTTTACGATGCGTTTTATGCCGCCAGACGTGCCAATACCTCGTTACAGGCCGCATTTGAACAAGTCTGCCATGCCAACTTACTGCCTATGGGCGAATTGGCACCGTTGTATGCCAGCAAGATGCAGCAACAAGTGTTAAGCCTCGAGTCCAAATGGTTTAGCGCGCAAGCGTTGCCCTTGTTGGAAACCGAGATACAACACCGTTTTGACGATGGCAGCGTGGCGCAATTGCACATCAGCTTGCGCCACCGCACCACTGAAGGACAGCTCTTTTGGATGAACCACAATCCCAATTTCCCTGAAAAAATGGCGGTGTGGCTGACCCATTTGGCCTATTGTGCTTGCGACGACAGCGACGCGCCCAAAACCACTACCGTGCTATGGGCAGAAAGTCCGTGGCAATTGCAGCCTTTGTCGGCCGACCATGCGCGCACACTGTTGCTGCAAAGCCTGAATTATTGGCAACTGGGTCAAGACCAGCCTTTGCCGTTTTTCGCCCGTACCTCACTGAAAACCGCTAAAACATGGCAAGAAAAAGCCCAAGCCGACGATACTGACATGCCTGAAGCCGCCCAAAAAACCGCTTATTTGGAATACCACGGCAATAAGGTGCAATTTGCCCAAGCCGATGAAACCGAGGTAGCCTTGGTTTTCGGCGCACTCGCGCCCGACGACGAACCCATCAAGCGGCCATTGTTTGCCGACATCGTGCAGCAATTGTGCCTGCCCATGTACGCCTCCATCAGCAATCTCACCCCAACCACCACAGGAGACGCGCATGAGTCATGATAACCCACGTTTTTTGGCCTTGGATGTGCCCATAGCGGGTACCCAATTGATCGAAGCCTCGGCCGGCACGGGCAAAACTTGGACCATCGCCGCCTTGTTTTTGCGTTTGGTGTTGCTGGAACACATGGCCGTGGACAAAATCTTGGTGGTGACGTTTACCAATGCCGCTACCGCTGAATTGAAAACGCGTTTGCGCGCGCGTTTGGACGATGCTTTGCGCGAATTGCAAGGCTTAAGCGATGGCGACGATGCTGCCAATGTGTTACAGGCCGCTTATGCTCAGCGTCAAGACTTGCGCCAACACGCGCCACATCTGCCCGAGTTTGAACCGTTTTTGTTTGAAATTTTGACGTTGGCCTTGGCCAAAGAAGCCCCCTCACGTTTGCGTTTGCGTTTACAGGCCGCCATCAACCAGTTTGACCATGCCGGTATTTTCACCATCCATGGCTTTTGCCAGCGGGTATTGCGTGAGTTTGCGTTTTTGTGCCAAGTGCCGTTTCAAATGGAATTGGCCGACGACACCAGCGCGGCACAATTGCGCTTGGCTGCCGACTTTTGGCGGCAACATGTCATCAACGACATTCAGTTGGCCACACTTTGCATAGAGAAAGAAATCACCCCTCAAAGCGCTTTATCCAACATCAAAAAATGGTTTGCCCGTACCGATTTACAGGCCGATTCTTTCATGTTGACCAAATGTCAACATAGTGTCGATGAAATCAATGCTCAGTTACAAATTCTGGCTGACTCTCTCATCATTACGCTGCCTAAATTACAAACTTCGTTTGATACATTGCTTCCACGCTTAGATGGCAGAACATACAAATCAGAAAAATATCAAAATTTATTTTTAACCTTGCATGAATTATTGCCCAATCAACGCTGGGCTGATTTAGATAAAAATCACTTAAAATTCTTGGTTAACCTTGGAAGCGAAGTATTAATTGCCAAAACCAGCAAAAAATCTCCACCTCTCAGTGAGGATGAAAGCCAGACCTTTTCATTATTAACCCGTATCCCTGAACTATTCAGTGACAAATCCAATGCCCTACAGGCATTGTTTGAACAAATTCACGTCGATTTGTGGGCATATGTGTTGCCCAAATGGCGCGCCGAAAAACAGCGTTTACAGCAATTGGGCTTTGATGATTTGCTCACCGATGTGGCCACCGCATTGCAAAACCCCGAACATGGCGAGGCTTTGGCCACGCGCATCAGCGAGCAAATGTGGCAAGTGGCCTTAATCGACGAGTTTCAAGACACCGATCCGCTGCAATACGGCATTTTCAATACCATCTTCCGCGCCCATCACAAACCGGTGTTTTTGGTTGGCGACCCCAAACAAGCGATTTACCGCTTTCGCGGCGCCGACATCCATGCCTATTTACAGGCCAAACACGATGCCGATGCCCACCACACCTTAGACACCAACCGCCGCACCCACCAAACCTTGGTCAACAGCGTCAATGCGCTGTTTTTGAATAAAGCCAAACCGTTTGTGCTGGATAACATTGATTACATTGATGTGCACGCGGCGCGAGCACAGAGCAAACTCTCGCCCAATGCCGCGCCGTTGGTGGTGCAATGGCTGATGCAAGACGGCGAAGACACACTGACCAAAGACACCGCCAGACAAAGAGCGGCCGAGTATTGCGCCGCCGACATTGCGCGCCATTTGGCCTTAAGTCAACAAGGCAAACTGCACTATCAAGACGGTGTCTTACAGGCCAAACACATTGCCGTACTGGTGCGCACCCACAACGAAGGCGAGAAAGTGCGCGAGGTGTTGAGCCGTGAACATGGCATCAGCAGCGTGATTTTAAGCCGCGATTCGGTGTTTAAATCGGCACAAGCCAAGTCGGTATTGACTTTATTGCAGTGGTGGCAAAACCCGCAACAGCAAGGCTTATTGCGTTCGGTGTTGGCAAGTGTTTTGTTGGCCTACCGCAGCAGCGATTTGCAGCGCTTAAACCAAGTCGAGCACCAAGCCGAACTGATCAGCTGGATGGAAGACGCGCTGGCGGCGCAGCAAATCTGGCAACAGCGCGGCATTTACGCCGCATGGCAAATGTTCGACCACAAACGCGGCATCAGCGCCGATTTGCTGCGCCGCGACGACAAACGCGGCCTCACCAATCTGCAACAATTGTTTGAATTGTTGGCGCATGAAGCGAGCGAACGCTTTGGCGCGGAATCTTTGCTGCAATGGTTGTCAGAACAAATCGCAGCAGCAGCCGCTACCAATACCGACAGCGCCAGTTTGCGACTGGAAAGCGATGAGGAATTGGTGAAAATCGTCACCATGCACGCCTCCAAAGGCTTGGAATACCCATTGGTGTTCTGCCCGTTTGTGTGGGATGAGCACGAATTCAAGGCCGCTGAATTTAATTTGGTCCATGCCGCGGATGGCAGCGTCAGCGTGGTCAGCAAACCGTGTTTGAGCGCAGACGATACGGTGCGCTTGACCCAAGACGATGTGTCCGAAAGCCTGCGTTTATTGTATGTGGCCTTAACCCGTGCGGCCGAAAAACTGGTGTTATCGGCCTGTATCATCGCCGCCAGCAAAGACAATGTGCTCAATTACCTCATCACGCCAGAGCATGACAGCGACCTAAATGCAGTACTGGACTATTGGAAAACCCAGATACCTAAAGACAGCAATGACAGACAACAATGGTATCGAGACTTGTGGCAGCACTGGGCGCAGCAACATGGCATTCCGCTGTTGTGGCAAGAAGACATGCCGGCTTACGCAGGTTGGCTGGATAACAGCCGCGCCTTGGTGACTTACCAAGCCGCCCAAGCGCAATTGCCATTTTACCGCTTGCAAGAATACACCAGCTTCAGCGGCATCTCGCGCCATGTCACCCACGCCATCAGCGAAGAATTGGTGCCAGAAATGGATGCAGCCGAGTTACAGGCCGCATCCGATGATATTGCAACAGCAGCCGATACTCCTGAATCTGAAAATGAATTTGATATTTTTCATTTTCAACGCGGCACCGAAGCCGGTTTGTGCATGCATGCCTTATTGGAAGTGACCGATTTTACCCAAACGGCAGCGTCGCAAACAGAGCGCTATTTACCCATTTTGGAACAATACCAAATTGCCCCAGAATGGTATGCTGCACTGTACCAAATGATAGACGACACCCGTTTAGCCACACTCGATGCCGATGTGAATTTGGCCGGCCTGAAGCGCCAGCAATATCTGCCCGAAATGGGCTTTGTGTTGCGCGCAGACGATTTTAATGCCACTGAAATTGGAAAATGGTTACAAAATTCAAGTTTACCTGTTACCATGAAGTCTGCCTTACAAGGTGTGAGCTTTAGAGACATCAGTGGTTATTTAAACGGCTTTATTGATTTGACGTGTGTGGCCAGCAATGGCCGTGTGTATGTGATTGATTACAAATCCAATCACTTGGGCATGCAGCGCGAAGCTTACCAAACACGCGCACTCGACCATGCGATTACCGAACACCGCTATTATTTACAGGCGCTGATTTATGCCATCGCGGTGGAACGCTATTTGCAAAGTCGTGGCTTTCAAGCCGCGGGCATCCACATCCGCTACCTGTTTTTACGCGGGATGCAGGCCGAATCTGCGCAAGGCATTTGGCGTTGGGACATAACAGCCAGTGAGCTGGAAAAATTGACGCCCATACTTGCTTCATGACAATATCGGCACTGTTTAATTATTTCTCTAAAAAGTAACACAAAGGACACCATAACTATGAAAAAGCCTGAAGAGATCATCATGGCCGTGCTTGCGGCCTTGTGGGTGATTTTGACCTATTTTGTTTTGACTTACATCGGCGCTCATCTTGAGACTTCGTTAACGATTACCGGCTTGACCTTATTGTGGTGCGTGGTGGCCTTTGTGTTCTGGCAAAAGAACTTGATGACGTGGTTGTGGCCGGTATTCATCGGTTTGCTCATCGCTTGCTGGTGGCCGTTTTGGGATTGGTTCGCCATCAAAGACGTGGTCGACACTTCACGCATCGGTGACACTTTGTTGATGACCAAACCTTGGTACGCCACTTGGACGTTTAAATTCGCCATCGCCATCGTCCCTACCTTGCTTGCCTATGTGGGCGCATGGAAATTGGCACAAAAGCGCAAACAAAAAGCAGTACCCCCTACTCCCTTGGCTTAACTTTTTTCTTATTTAATTGAGAAAAGACCAGATAAAGAAAGATTGCACGTATGTCAGAAGACAAAAGCAAAGCCTTAGCCGCCGCCTTGGCGCAAATTGAGAAAAACTTTGGTAAAGGCGCCATCATGAAAATGGATGGCAGCCACAAAGACGAAAATTTGGAAGTCGTTTCCACCGGTTCTTTGGGTTTGGACTTGGCTTTGGGCGTCGGTGGTTTGCCACGCGGACGCATTGTGGAAATTTACGGCCCGGAATCCTCAGGCAAAACCACCATGTGTTTGGAAGCGGTAGCACAATGCCAAAAAAATGGCGGCGTGTGTGCGTTCATCGATGCGGAAAACGCCTTTGATCCAATTTATGCACGCAAATTGGGCGTCAAAGTGGAAGACTTGTTGGTGTCGCAACCCGATACTGGCGAACAGGCTTTGGAAATCTGCGACATGTTGGTGCGCTCAGGTGGCGTGGACATGGTGGTGATAGACTCGGTCGCGGCTTTGGTACCGAAAGCCGAGATTGAAGGCGAAATGGGCGACAGCCACGTTGGTTTGCAAGCGCGTTTGATGAGCCAAGCCTTGCGCAAGCTCACCGGCAACATCAAACGCACCAATACTTTGGTGGTGTTCATCAACCAAATTCGCATGAAAATCGGTGTGATGTTTGGCAGCCCTGAAACCACTACCGGCGGCAATGCCTTGAAATTCTATGCCTCTGTGCGTTTGGACATCCGTCGTACCGGCCAAATCAAAAAAGGCGATGATATTTTGGGCAATGAAACCCGCGTCAAAGTGGTGAAAAACAAGGTGGCGCCGCCGTTCAAACAAGCCGAATTCGACATTTTGTATGGCGAAGGCGTGAGCTTGGAAGGCGAAATCATCGACATCGGCGTGAAACTGGGTTTGGTGGAAAAATCCGGCGCATGGTACAGCTATGGTGGCAATAAAATTGGCCAAGGCAAAGACAATACGCGCTTGTGGTTGAAAGAAAACCCAGAAATCGCCAACGAAATCGAGCAAAAAATCCGTGCCGAAGTGGGCATCAATGCCCAAATCACCGAAGGCACTTTAGATGATACCGATGGCGATGAGCCCAACGATTTTGAATAATTGAATCGGTTTGAATGGGATTTAAACATGCGGCCTGTAAATCTTTACAGGCCGCATTTTGATGTGTAATTGCCTGAACACAGTATTTACTTATGCGACGAATAAGCAAGCTAGCCTGTATGCCCACAGAAATACCTGTAGCCATTTTACCGCAAATGCCTTGCATAAAAGCAACGACGGCGTGCGCAACGAGCCACACCAATGCCATTGATTCAAAAGGTATAACATAAGCGGCCTGTAAGTGTTTACAGGCCGCTTTTCTGTGGCGCGAAGCCGTTAAATCCGTCCTCTTGCCCAAATAGAGCATTTATGTTTTGATGTGTTTTCATGCTTATTCAACCCCATTCTTGGAGTGTGTATGTTCAATAAAAGCCAAGGCAATGCCAACGACAACAGCGTCAGCCACACCATCAAACAACCGCCGCGCCTGTTCCCCCACACCCAACAAACCATCGCCAACATCGAAGCCTATTTGGGCGCACCGCTGCTGTGTTATTGGAACAGCCCGCGCGGCAGCATTTGTGGCAACGATGTGTTGGCGCTGTACCACTTGCTCGAACACATAGGCAACCACGACAAAATCTACGTCTTCATCAAAAGCGACGGCGGCAGCGGCATCCAAGCGCTGCGCATGATTAATTTGATTCGCGGCCACAGCAAGGAATTGGTGTCGCTGGTGCCGCTGGAATGCGCGTCTGCCGCCACCATGATGGCCATCGGCGCCAACCAAATCCACATGGGGCCGATGGCGTATTTGAGCGCCGTCGATACCTCCCTCACCCACGACTTGTCGCCGCTGGACCGCGACAACGACAGGGTCTCGGTGAGCCTGAATGAGTTAACCCGCGTGGTGAAACTGTGGCGCAACAATACCGAAGACAAGGATTCCAATCCGTACAAATCGCTGTTTGAACATGTGCACCCGCTGGTCATCGGTGCGGTCGACCGTGCCGAATCCTTGTCCATCATGTTGTGTGAGGAATTGCTGTCCTACCACATCGCCGACAAGACCAAGGTCAAACAAATCGCCGAAACCTTGAACAACAAATACCCATCGCATTCCTACCCCATCATGACCGAGGAAGCGCGCTCCATCGGCCTGAACATCGAACGCATGGACCCAGTGTTGAACAATATGTTGTTGGACTTGAACTCTTTGTATGCGGAAATGGGCCAACGCGCCGTCACCGATACCGACGACACCCATTCGCACTCAAATGAAATCCTGAACATTTTGGAAACCCGCGGCCGCCAAGTGTTTTACCAAAACGACAAAGACTGGTTTTACCGCACCGAGGAGCGCCGTTGGCTGACCTTGAACGACAATTCGGCATGGCACAATACCGAATGGAATGAGCAAGGCCAGATACAAGAATCCATCGTGCATTTAGCGTAATCCTATTTGTTTGCATCGTGCTTGTTATTTACAGGCCGCTTATATACAGATAAGCGGCCTGTAAAACATAGCTACTCAGCTAATGGCTTAAACCAACCAATCACTGTGCTGTAAGCTGCAACTGCGACCATAGAAAACACAGTGTTCATACACAAGGCACAATGCACCGAATCAGTAAGAATCAATGTATCGCCACCACCTGCACAAAACCATCTAGTCTAAGCCGACTCAACAGACACGCTGGTTGAATATATGCTGATTCATATGCCCTTACAAACTTACAGGCCGCTTATACACACATAAGTAGCCTGTAAAGCATATTGGAGCCCTACTAATGGCTTGTATCAACCAATCACTGTGCTGCAAGCTGCAACTGCGACCATAGAAAACACAGCGTTCATACACAAGGCACAATGCACCGCATCAGTAAGAATCAATGTATCGCCACCACCTGCACAAAACCATACAGCCTAAGCCCACAAAATATGTGTGCTGGTTGAAAACAGGTTTATCCATACCAACACAAACTGACAGGCCACTTATCGGTACATAATAAGCGGCCTGTAAGCCTTATTTCTGCACCGCTCAGGACTCATTCAATGCCATCTTGGTATTTCACCGACGCATGCGAGCCATCGCAAAACGGTTTATTCGACGACATGCCACAGCGGCACAAGGCTTGGCGGTTGCGGATTTCATACGATGTGCCATCGCCACTTTCTACCCGTATGCCGCCGCGTACCATCAACGGGCCGCTACACCCCATGCCAGGATCTTCCACCGCCCAAATTTCGGCGTCTAGCGGCGTTTCGATGGGCTGCATGCTGTCCTTGTCCCACAACAGCAAACGCCCTGCCACACAATTGTGCACCATGAATTCGGTCAATTGCTCATGCTCTTTGCCCGCCAGCTGCACCTCGTTCCACACCCGTTTGCCATTGTCACAAAAGCGGGAAAAGCCGCAATAATGCTCATTGTCGGTGAGAATTTGCTTGGGGCCATCGATTTCCATAGAACCGTTTAACAAAGGCTCGAAACTCGCGCGCTCGGCCAAATCCACTTCGACCTTGGCATGGCTGCCGTCGCAAAACGGTGCGTTTTTGCTGTGACCACAGCGACACAAATACATCGTCGGCTTGCTGGTAAACGTCTTGCCCGCGGCATAGCGGCCAGATTGGCCGGCGGCATTTTTTTCGATAAACACTTGCTGTAAGGGCGGCTTGCCATAGACTTTGTACGGGCCGTTCGCGGTCACTTGGATGTAAATGGTGTCGGGAGCGGCGCTGCTACCTTGCTGTATCACAAATATTGGATGTTGAGACATGTGCTATTCCTTATGAGGTGTGTTGTTATGGTTGTGCCTACAGTCCAAATCAAGATGTTGCCGTTGCTGCGGGATGGCTCCTTGTTGAAGGTGAATATTGATGCGAAACAAGGCCATAGTAGCCGCGAGTGGGCGCAGCGTCTAGCCAAAAATACAGGCCGCTTATCTGACATAAGCGGCCTGTAAACACGGTTGATTGAGCAAAACGAATCTGTGCTTTAATTCAAAACCCAACATCCATTAAAAACCAAACGACAATCAAAAACCAAACATCCATTAAAAACCAAACGTTTTCGCCAATTCTTGCGCCGCCGTTTGCAAGCGCGGAATAAACGACAGCGATACCGTCAATGGCGTGGTTGCTACCTGCCCGTGCATGGCAATGGCGGCGATGCAGTTTTGCTTGTCGTCAAAAATCGGCACGGCGATGCAGGTAATGCCGAGCACAAATTCTTCATTGTCTATGCTGACATTGCGCACATTGATGCGTTCTAACTCCGCGTCTAGCTCATCAATATTGGTGAGCGTGTTCGGCGTTAAGGCCGCAAGCTTGGTCTGCGCCAACAAGGCATGGCGTTTGTCTTTGGGCATTTTCGACAAAAACAATTTGCCACTGGCGCAAGAATGCGCTGGCACGGTGGTGCCCGGTTGCAAATCCAAACGCAGCGGTGATGGCGACTCCATGCGGTCGAGGTACAACACTTGCGACTTCACCAACATGGTGAGGTTGCAGGTTTGACCGATGTCGGCCACCAAACCTTTTAAAATCGCATGGCGTTGGCGTTGCACATCGCCGTGATTGAGCACGGTGCTGCTCAAACGGGTCAGGCGCGGGCCTATGGTATACGCGTGTTTGGTGCCAGCATCGCGGATGATGAGGCCGCCCGCTTCCAAAGCCGCCAAATGGCGGTGGATGGACGGCTTAGGCAAATCCATCACCCGCGCCAATTCGGTCAAACTCATCGCATGGTCTGAGGCCGCCAGACATTCCAATAAGGAAAAGGCTTTTAAAGTAGGCGTTTCGTTTTCGCTCATGGTCACCCTTTAACGGCGGTTGGCACCGAAATTGGCTTGCAACAAGGCACAGGTTTGGCGTTGGTGGCGCACACCACGGCGGCGGCGGCCTTTAATCAACGGCGCATCAGGACGCTCGTCGGTGTGTTTGGCCACGGCTTTGATGTCGGTATTGAGTTTGCGCACCGCATTGCCACGCGGCTTGTCTTTGCTGGCATCGCTGGCCGCTTCTTTGGCCACTTCGCGGTTTTTGTCTTTGGCAGGTGCGACTTCTTTCATCACCGCTTTGCCATCGCCACTGAGTTTCACCGCATGCGCCTGCTCGTCACGCATCCAACGTGGCTCAAAGCCTTCGATTTTGTCCAATGGCAATTTTTGCTTGGTCAATTTGCAAATCGCCTCAAACATTTTTTGTTCAGACTCTTCCATCAACGACAAAGCCACGCCTTCGGCACCAGCGCGACCGGTACGACCGATGCGGTGCACATAGTCTTCGGCATTGGTCGGCATTTCGTAATTGATGACGAATGGCAATTCATTGATGTCCAAACCACGCGCCGCCACATCGGTGGCCACCAATACACGCACACCGCCTTCTTTGAACGCGGCCAAGGTTTCGGTGCGCTGTTGCTGCGCTTTGTCGCCATGAATGGCTTTGGCGCTGATGTTTTTACGCACCAAGTCACGCGTCACCTGATCGGCGCTGACCTTGGTTTTACAAAACACGATCACTTGCGACATGTCCAAATCGACAATCAAGCGCTCAAGCAAATGGCGTTTGCGGCTGCCATCAACGGCGATGACGTGTTGCTCGACGTTTTTGTTGGTGGTGTTTTGCGCCGCCACTTCGATGGTTTCAGGCTGGTGCATGAAATCGTTGGCCAAACGTTTGATTTCTGGCGCGAACGTCGCTGAAAACAGCAGAATTTGGCGGTTTTTCGGCAACATGGCGATGATTTTGCGGATGTCGTCAATGAAACCCATGTCGAGCATGCGGTCGGCTTCGTCCAGCACCAAAATGTCAACTTTGTTCAATTGGATGTTTTTCTGGCCAACATGGTCAAGCAAACGACCAACAGTCGCCACCACAATCTCACGGCCGCTGCGCAAGGCTTGCGCTTGCGCATCCATATTGGTGCCACCGAACACCACCGTGTGTTTGAGCGGCAGGTGTTTGATGTAAGACGTGACATTGGCATCGATTTGGTCGGCTAATTCGCGTGTGGGCGTTAACACCAACATGCGCACCGGATGCATGGCCGGTGAGGCGCTGGTATTGGCAAAGCGTTTCAAGCGCTCCAAGCTCGGCAACATGAACGCGGCGGTTTTACCGGTACCGGTTTGCGCGGCGGCAAGCAAGTCATGCCCCGCCAAAGCCTTGGGTATGGCGGCAGATTGAATCGGTGTTGGTGTGGTATAGCCTTGTTCGTCCAATGCTTGGACAATTTCATTCGATAAACCCAATGATGCAAAAGCATTCATGCTTTTAAAACCCCTTGTGTTGCGGTTACAGGCGGCCTGTAACCGAATAATTTGTACGACTGTTGTGTTTACAACATGTCTTTGTGTGCCAATTGTTGGGCTTGTTGTTCCCGTTGGTGTAATTGGCGGTAATGCGCCAAGGACTGCTCCACATAATCGATGTGACCACTGGCCAATTGCCGCGCCAACACGCTGTCTTTGGCGCGTATCGCTTCTAATATGGCCCAATGCTGCACCCGCAAGCTGAGTTTGGCGTCGTCATCCACGGAAAACATATTCGCCAAGTTTTGTTGCGTGTGCTGATGCAAAATTCGCAACAAACTGGCCGACAATTGTATGAACAATACATTGTGTGAAGCTTCGGCGATGGCTTGATGAAAGTTCACGTCGGCTTGTGATTGTAATTTCACGCTTTTGTGCTCAACCGCTGCATCGATTTGCTGTAACCAATACTCGATGCGCTCCAAATCGGTGTCGGTACGGCGCTCTGCGGCCACCGCTGCCAACATCCCTTCTAAGGAACGCCTGAAGTCTAACACATCGCTCTCTAAATATTCATGGTGTTGCAACAAATCTTGCCAACCACCGACAAATGCGCGCTGCAATTGGTCAGAAACATAATAACCATCGCCTTGGCGCGCTTCGAGCATCTCACGCGTGGTCAATACCCGCAGCGCATCGCGAATTGACGGGCGCGACACCCCAAATTCCTCAGCCAATTGGCGCTCCGGTGGTAACTTCGATTTGGCCGCATACACACCACGCACGATGCGTTCTTCTAAGACCAGAGCGATTTGCTCAAATAATTTTTGGGTTTTGATCACGGCATCACCTCGTTTTTTACACTCTGCACCGATGGCACATAAATGATTGATTTTAATATGAATAAACCAGTCACCGTGCAATTCAAATGCCCAAATTGACATAGCTCGTATGCAAACAATGATTGACCTAAGCGTCAGATATTTGTAAAGTATTTGTAAATAAAAGAATTGGTCTGACCAATTTACCAAGGATAACACAGAATGGAAACCTCAAACAATCCTCTAGAACACGTGACCGATGTGTATTTTTTCGGTACCTGTGTTTTGGACATCTTCATGCCTGAAGCAGGTATGGATGCCATGACTTTGTTAGAACAACAAGGCATACGCGTGCATTACCCTCAAGAACAAAGCTGTTGCGGTCAGCCGGCTTATTCTTCAGGCCGACCGAAGGAATCGTTTGCGGTGGCCAAAGAACAATTAAAATTGTTCCCCAATCCTTGGCCCATCGTCGTGCCGTCTGGCTCTTGCGGCGGCATGATGAAACACCATTGGCCAGAATTGTTTGACGGTACTGAGTGGGAACGTCAAGCGAATGAAATCTCCAGCCGTGTGTATGAGTGGTCGCGCTTCTTGGTCGATGTGCTGCATTACAGCCCCAAAGACACCGGCACGCCGATGAAAGTCGCGGTACACACCAGTTGCGGTGCCCGTCGCGAAATGAATGTGCACACTTCTAGCTGGGCTTTGGTTGATGCCTTAGAAAACGTCGAACGTGTGGTGCACGACCATGAAAGCGAATGCTGCGGTTTTGGCGGCACCTTCTCAATGAAACACCCTGACATCTCAGGTGCCATGGTCAGCGACAAAGTCAAAGCCTTAAAAGCCACCGAAGCCACAGCCATCATCAGTGCCGACGCCGGCTGCATGATGAACATCGGCGGTAAAATCGCCAAAGACGACCCCAGCATGCCCAAACCAAAACACTTGGCGACCTTCTTATTGGAACGCACCGGTGGCAAAACCTACGAGGAGCAAGCGTAATGAGCGCCCGTGACAACATCTTTGCCAAGCTGCGTGCTGCCAATGCCATTCCGTTGGCCGAGCCACAAACGCAAGAATACTATGCCGAAATGACCCCGCATTGGGACACGCCTGCGCAGCGCTTGCAGCACTGGGCCGCGACCATGCGCAAAGTCAAAGGCGAAATCATCTGGTGTCATCAACACAATTGGGCGGAGCGCTTTGCCGAAGTGGTGGCCGAAAAAGGCATACACAATATCGTGATGCCGATGCAAACCGCGCACGGCCAACAAGCGGCAACCGTATTACAACACAAGCGGCCTGAAACCCACATCACCGCCTTTGACCGCAAGCTCGAAGACTGGAAAGACGAATTGTTTGCTGACATTGATGCGGGTTTCACCGACATCAAAGCCGGCATTGCCCATACCGGTACTTTATTGTTGTGGCCGACGCCAGAACAACCGCGCACCATGAGTTTGGTGCCGCCAATACACATTGCTTTATTCGATACCACCACTTTGTACGACGATTTTTACAATGCCATGCACGGTGAACACATGCCAGCGGGCATGCCCACCAATGTGGTGTTGATTTCAGGTCCATCCAAGACCTCAGACATACAATTGACCTTGGCTTTCGGCGCCCACGGCCCACGCGATTTGGTGGTGTTGGCGGTGTTGCCAGACGAAATCGCCATCAGCGATGTGGAGGCAAGCGCATGAACGAGCAAACCGTACACTTTATCCCGGAAACCTTCAAAGCCAATGCCAAAACCGCGTTGGCCGATGAGCCTTTGCGCATCAGCTTGCGCACCGCCATGGATGGCTTGATGGCCAAACGCAAAGCGGTGTTGTCAGACGAGCATGAATTACAGGCTTTGCGCACCTTGTGTGAACACGTGCGCAAACGCTCGCTGTCCCGCTTGCCAGAACTGTTGGAACAGTTGGAAGCCAATCTGACCCGTTTGGGCGTGACCGTGCACTGGGCCGAAACCCCAGCCGAAGCGTGCCAAATCATCGATGGCATCATGGACCAGCACAACGGCAAGTTGATGGTCAAAGGCAAGTCCATGGTGAGTGAAGAAGTGGAATTGAACCACTATCTGGAAGCGCGTGGCAAAGAGGCGATAGAAAGCGACATGGGCGAATACATCGTGCAAATGGCGCACGAAAAGCCGACCCACATCGTGATGCCAGCCATCCACAAAACCAAACAGCAAATCTCCAAATTGTTCCACGACAATTTACACACCCCGCTTACCGATGACGTCGATGAAATGATTCAAATCGGCCGCCAAGCGCTGCGCGATGTGTATCGCACTGCCGATGTCGGTTTGTCAGGGGTGAATTTTGCCGTGGCCGAAACCGGCACGCTGTGCTTGGTGGAAAACGAGGGCAATGGCCGTCTGTCCACCACCGTGCCGCCAGTACACATCGCCATTACCGGCATCGAAAAAGTGGTGGCGCGTCTGGACGACGTCGTGCCTTTGTACAGCTTGCTCACGCGCTCAGCGGTCGGCCTCAACATCACCACTTACTTCAATATGATTACCGGCCCACGCCGCAGTGCCGAATTGGATGGCCCGCAAGAGATGCATTTGGTCTTGCTCGACAATGGTCGCACCCAAGCCTATGCCGATGAACAATTGCGCAAGACTTTGCAATGCATACGCTGCGGCGCGTGCATGAACCATTGCCCAGTGTATTCCCGCATCGGTGGCGCCGCTTACGGCACTACTTACCCTGGCCCAATTGGTGAAATCATTTCACCGCATTTGATGGGTTTGGAAGCGACCAAAGACTTGCCTACCGCCTCTAGCCTGTGCGGTGCTTGTGGCGAAGTTTGCCCGGTGCGCATTCCGATTCCTGAATTGCTGGTGCGCCTGCGCACCGAAGCGCAACGCGACCCGAACGAGCAAGTGGCCAACCCGATACGCGGTCAAGGCGCGGCGCACAAATTGAGCGAACAAATGGCATGGCGTGCGTTTGACGGCATTTTTGGTGGCAATAAGGTTTACCAATATTTCGGCAAAATCGCCACCAGCATGCGTGGTTTAACCCCGAAAAGCCAATTCGGCTGGACGCAAAACCACACGCCTTTGAAGCCAGCTAAGAAAACCTTGCATCAATTGATGAAAGAAAAACAACGCTGAATCACATGAAGAAGCGGCCTGTAAACCCAACCTAGGAGTCATGCCTACACAACTGAGTACCTCGCACTACACACAAAACAATAGGACAGGCACAAAGCCGTCCACACAAAATTGATAGAGAACTATTAAATCCGTTTCACACGCGGGTCACGATTAACACCAAATTGCGCAGCAATTTATCACAACCATTCATGGGGTATATGTATATGGAACAGTGGTTACAGAATTACACAGCTGTCGGCGGAAGCTTGTACGCCACAGCAGCAGTGGCTTTATTACCAATCGTCTTTTTCTTTGTGGCTTTGGCAGGTTTAAAGCTTAAGGGTCACATTGCGGGCTTATTGACCTTATTGATTTCGATGGCCGTTGCCATCTTCGCTTACAAAATGCCGGTCAGCATGACGGTTTCGGCTGCGGTTTATGGATTCTTATACGGCTTGTGGCCGATTGCATGGATCATCGTGACCGCCGTATTCTTGTACAAAATCACCGTCAAAACCGGTCAATTTGATGTCATCCGTGCTTCGGTGATGTCGATTACCGAAGACCAACGCATCCAATTGTTATTGGTTGGTTTCTGTTTCGGTGCTTTCTTAGAAGGCGCGGCAGGTTTTGGTGCTCCGGTAGCGATTACCGCTGCTTTGTTGGTGGGTTTGGGCTTTAATCCACTCTACGCTGCTGGTTTGTGCTTGATTGCCAACACCGCGCCTGTGGCCTTTGGTGCCGTGGGTGTGCCGGTGATTGTGGCCGGTCAAGTGTCTGGCATCGATCCTTACCATGTGGGTCAATTGGCCGGTCGTCAATTGCCTATCTTGTCGGTGATTGTGCCATTCTGGTTGATCGCCATGATGGACGGCATGCGCGGCATCAAACAAACTTGGCCTGCAGTATTGGTGTGCGGCGTGACCTTTGCCATCACCCAATTCTTGACTGCCAACTTCATCGGCCCAGAATTGCCAGACATCACTTCAGCCTTGGTAAGCTTGATTTGCTTGGCCTTGTTCATGAAGAAATGGCAGCCAAAAGAAATCTTCACCTTTGCAGGCATGAAACCGTTGAACCGCGACGCCAACAAATCTGAATACACTGGCGCGCAAATTTTCAAGGCTTGGTCTCCATTCATCATCTTGACTGCGATGATTGCATTGTGGTCGATTAAAGATGTACAAGGCTTGTTGAAATTCTCCACCATCGAATTTGAATTCCCTGGTTTGCACAATTTGGTAATGAAAACCGCTCCGATTGTGGCGGAAAACACCCCTTACGCAGCGATGTTCAAATGGAACATCTTGGGTGCCAGCGGTACGTCTATCTTGATTACTGCCATCATCACCAGCGTGTTGTTGAAATTCAGCGCCTCTAACTTCTTCAAGACTTTCTTTGAAACCTTGTACGAATTGCGCTTGTCTGTGTTCTCGATTGGTTTGGTATTGGGTTTTGCACAAGTGGCCAACTACTCTGGTTTGTCTTCTACCTTGGCTTTGGTCTTGGCAGGCACCGGCGCATTGTTCCCATTCTTCTCACCATTCTTGGGTTGGTTGGGCGTGTTCTTGACCGGTTCAGACACTTCTTCCAATGCCTTGTTTGGCTCTTTGCAAGCCAATACCGCCAACCACTTGGGCTTGGACCCAACCTTGGCTGTGGCTGCCAACACCACCGGTGGTGTGACAGGCAAAATGATTTCGCCACAATCCATCGCCGTGGCTTGCGCCGCCGTGGGCTTGCAAGGTCAAGAATCCAAATTGTTTCGCTTTACCGTGAAACACAGCTTGGTATTCTGTACGTTTGTCGGCATCTTGTGCGTGATCCAAGAATACGTAATGCCTTGGACTTTGCACTTGTTCACCAAGTAAGCCAGCATCGCAACAACATCCAACCTGCTTCGCAAGAAGCAGGTTTTTTTGTTTACAGGCCGCTTAGAGCACTATTTTAAGCATAACTGTTATCACATTTTCCACCATGATGGCGTCGCATTGGCAACAGAAAATGTCGCATTGCTCTGCCATCAAATGTGGCCGCCTCCATTATCCTTGCGCTGCTGTGACACACACATGGCACACCACCGCCACGCCAAGCGCCTCCTCTGCATTGCCTTGGACAAGATGGCGGTGCCCCACAACACACAGATAAAAAAACATCATGAAAACCACTTTGAAACTGTTAAGCATTGCCAGCCTGATGGCACTCACCCACACAGCCCACGCCGACTGGATAGACGATGCCGTATTAAAAAACGATGCCCAAGTCATCCAATTGCGCCAACACATCCACCAGCACCCAGAATTGGGCAATCTGGAATTTGAAACCTCCAAACTGGTGCAAAAAGAACTCAAGTCTTATGGCATAGAAGTGAAAACCGGTTATGCCAAAACCGGCGTCATCGGCATCTTAAAAGGTGCTAAAGCCGGCCCTGTGATGGCGGTGCGCGCCGACATGGATGCCTTGCCCATGGCCGAAAAAACCGGCTTGCCGTTTGCCAGTAAGGCCAAATCCACTTACCAAGGCAAGGAAACTGAAGTGATGCATGCTTGTGGTCACGATGCCCACACCGCCATGTTATTGGGTGCGGCCAAAATCTTGGCCGAGCACAAAGAGCAATTGGCTGGCACAGTGGTGTTTGTGTTCCAACCGGCAGAAGAAGGCGGCGCCGACATCGACAATTTCAGCCAAAGTGCCAGCATAGGCGCACGTAAGATGATGAGCGATGGCGCGCTTAACAATCCCAAACCCGAGGTGATGTTTGGCCAACACGTGATGGCCAATATGCGCAGCGGTGAATACGCTTACAAAGCCGGCGCCGCCCTCAACAGCGCCGATGGCTTCCAAGTCACGGTAACAGGCAAGCAAGTGCACGGCTCTATGCCATGGGCAGGACGCGACCCGATTGTGGCTGCGGCCAATATGATTGCGCAGGCGCAGACCTTGGTCAGCCGTCGCGCCGACATCAGCAAAGGCATGGGCCTGGTGTCGTTTGGCAACATCCATGGAGGCACGGCGGAAAACATCATTCCCGAAACCGTGACCATGGCCGGCACCATACGCAGCAACCATCCCGACATCCGCAATGCCTTGGTACAAGGCTTGCCAGAGGTATTGAACAACGTCGCCAAGGCCAATGGTGTGCAAGTCGAGGTCAAACAAGCGGCATACGCGCCAGTGACCATGAATGAGCCTAAACTCACCGAAGTGATGGCGGCCAGTTTGCAAAAAGCCTCAGGCGGCAAAGCGCATGTGCTTGCCACCAACCAAGCGCCGAGTGAAGACTTCGCCTTTTATGCCGAAAAAATCCCGTCTTTGTATGTGTTCTTGGGCGCCACGCCAGCAGGGCAAGACTTGAGCAAAGCCGCTCCCAATCACAGCCCTGAATTCACCGTCGACAATGCCACCTTAAAAACCGGCGTCAACGGCTTGGTGCGCATGGTGTTGGACTATCCACAATACCGCGATGCAGTCCAAGCCAGCTGGCGCAGCGCCCAATCATAATCCTCCCCTTTTCCGTCTCTTTTTTCCGCCTGCTTGTCACCGAGCAGGTCTTTTTTATTTACAGGCTGCTTGAATGTCACAATAATCATCAACAGCAACAATCTGGGCTATGCCTTGCCTCTTTACCGACAACCAATAAGGACAGTTCATGGAAAAAATCGTGTTGTACACCCACCCACAATCGCGTGGTCGCAATGTGGTGTGGATGCTGGAAGAATGTGGTGCCGAATATGAGTGTGTGGTGTTGAATTTCGGTGAGGATTTGAAAACGCCTGAGTATTTGGCCATCAATCCCATGGGCAAATTGCCAGCGTTGCGCTACGGCGACACGGTGATTACCGAAGCCTCTGCCATCATCGCCTTCTTGGCCGATGCCTTTCCACAAGCGAACTTGGCGCCGGCACTGAGCGATGCCAATCGCGGTGCTTATTACCGCTGGTTGTTTTACACCGCCAGCAGTGCCGAAGCAGCGCTGATGGAAGTAGCGTTCCAGTTCCCGATACAACCGGCGATGCGCAAAACCTTGGGCTATGGCAGCATGGAGCAAGTCATCGCCACCATAGATGGGCAATTGCAGCAACAGCCATATTTAACCGGCGCACACTTCCAAGCCTGTGATTTATTGCTGGCGGGCTTGTTGATGTTTGCCAGCCGCAGCAAAGCTTTAACCCCTACAGCGGCGATGCAAGACTATTTGGCCCGCATCATGGCGCGCCCCGCGTTTCAAGCGATGAACCAAATTAGCGAGGCACAATTGGCGCAATTATCGGCATAAATGTCTATATGGCTAACGCCATCATGCGCAATACCCATGCAAGCGGCCTGTAACAAACTTACAGGCCGCTTGTGTATCTTTCCATGCATTAATGCGCACATAAACCACAATCAACTACCTGTGGTACGACGATACACACCTTGTGTCTTGCGCACTGTCTGTTGTCATATGAAACCTCCATACTGTCAGCACGGTCTCACCCCAAACCACCCACCGTGTAACCCCCGCATCGCTACCGCTTAGCCATCATTAACGCATGACTTCATGGCCGCCATCCGCTGCCATTTGATTGAGGAGTAAACATGATTAAACGCATCAGCTTGCTGGCCTTATTCAGCTTGTGCGCCGTGGTACAAGCGCAAAACCAACACCATTTGGTCAACGGCATTACCCTGAACGACAGCTTGGCCAAAGTCAAACAGCAATTGGGTCAACCCAGCAGCGAAACCCGCACCGACCCGAACGAATGCAATGAGGGTGCACCAGACCTGCAATTGCGCTACCCCGGCATGGTGGTGACCTTGTCGCCAGACGCCAAGCAACAATACAGCGTTTCCAGCATAGACATCACCTCGGCCGCGCTCAATGTTTCAGGCATACGCTTGGGCGACAGCGCCAGCCAAGTGAAGCGCGTGTTTGGCAGCAGCGACATGCGCAACAATGTCATGATTTACGATTTTGAACCGCAATCAGGACAAACCTACGAATTCACCGTGCGCGGCGGCAAAGTCAGCCACATCAAATTCAATTCTTATATGTGTTAAATCCACATAACAAAGCGGCCTGTAAGGGTTTACAGGCCGCTTCATCATATTGTGGCAGCATAATGCCAAATCAGGCTTATTTCACATCTTGGCGCATGTAGCGGCGCAAAATCCAGAATTGGCTCACCATAAACACCACCATCACAATGATGTCGCCAAACGCGGTGAATTCCGCCCAATACTGTTTCCACACAAACGCGAACATCGCTTGCAAAAACGCCATAAAGCAGAAGAACGCCACCCAAATCCAATTGAGCTTCATCCATTGTTTGTCGCTCATCTCAAACACCTGCCCAAGCATTTTTTGGATGGCCGGTTTGCCGTCCAAAAACAGCGGGCTCATCGCCATGCCAAACGCAAACACCGCATTGATGATCGGTGCTTTCAAGCGGATGTAAAAATCGTCTTGAAAAGCCATGGTCAAGCCACCGAAAATCACCGTCAACGCCACCACCAGCCATTGGCGTTTTTCCAAGCTGAATTTTTGCAACACAAACATCAGACCGTACACAATCAACGTGGTAATCATCAAGCCCGAGGTGGCGGCAATGATGTGTTGGTTACCGGTGTGGTCGGTGGTTTTGTAGATATAGAAAAAAACGATTAACGGTATCCAGTCTAAAAACGGCTTTACCGCATCCAATGCTTTAGCGTTCATACACCCATGGCAAAAAAATTAAACAGCGCATATTGTAGCCTTAATTTACTGCTTTGCCGCATCGGCTTCATGTTAATTGCCGCAAATGTCATCCATAACGCGACAATCAAGACGCAGTTTGCTGCGCCAAACCGCATCTTTAACACATATATTTAACCATTTTCACACATACTGATTTAATATCACCAATATCGACGGTTTTAGAAACTAACTCAAGCATTCGTGCTCTTACGCGTAACAGATAATGTTTAATGCATTAATGAAAGAATTTATGAAAAAATGGCTGCTGGCAGCGTTGTTTTGGGGTTGTGGCAGTGTCGCACTGGCCAGTCTCAGCATGCCTACGGTACAAGGCGTGGCCTTGGGCGAATCGCTCAATTCCACCAAGAAAAAACTCGGCAAACCACTGCGCCAACAATACACCGCACCGAATGTGTGCAATCGTGATGCGCGCGATTTGGAATTGCACTACCGTGGCATGGTGGTGACCTTAATCGAAACCGCACGCCACCAATACATCGTCAGCGATGTGGAAATCACCGCCCAACCGTGGAAACTCAATGGCGTCGGCATAGGCGACAACGGCGCCAAAATCCAACACACGTTTGGGCCGACTGACATGATTAACGGCGTCATGCCTTACAACACCCGCGGCGAGCCGTATGGTTTTGACTTCATCATGCACAACAATAAAGTCAGCAAAATCAGTTACAACTCGTATTTGTGTTGATGTTGATGCTTAAACAGATAAAAGCGGCCTGTAAATGATTACAGGCCGCTTTTTTCATGTCAGTGCTTAACGGTGTATTGATTAAGCCACTTGGGTTTGGTGCTCGTCGCCTTGACGCTCACGAATCGCGCCCAAACGGTACACGGTTTCGCCTTGTGCGGCCAAGAATGCTTGCGCTTTGTCTGCATCTGCTGCGGCCACAATCACCACCATGCCGATGCCGCAGTTAAAGGTGCGGTACATTTCTTGCGCCTCTACATTGCCCGCTTGTTGCAACCATTGGAACAATTTTGGCAATTCCCAAGAAGCTGCATCGATTTGCGCCACAGTGTTTTCAGGCAACACGCGTGGCACGTTTTCGGTAATGCCGCCACCAGTGATGTGCGCCATGCCTTTGATGGTGAACTCTTTTAAAGCCGCCAAGATGGGTTTCACATACAAACGCGTTGGCGCAATAATCGCTTCACGCAAGGTTTTGTCACCGTCAAAGCCAGCCGCATCCAAATCAGGATTGTCGCGGGCGATGATTTTGCGCACCAAAGAGTAACCATTGGAATGCGCACCGTTCGATGCCAAACCCAATACCACGTCGCCAGCGACGATGCTGCGGCCATTGATGACTTGGTCTTTTTCAACCACGCCCACGGCAAAGCCGGCCAAATCGTATTCGCCTTCTGGGTACATGCCTGGCATTTCCGCTGTTTCGCCGCCGATTAAGGCGCAACCAGATTCTTCACAACCTTGGGCGATGCCTTTGATGACATCGGTAGCGCGCGCCACATCCAATTTGCCACAGGCAAAATAGTCCAAGAAGAACAATGGTTCGGCGCCTTGCACCAGAATATCGTTCACGCTCATCGCCACCAAGTCTATGCCCACGGTGTCGTGTTTGTCCCAGTCAAACGCCAATTTCAATTTGGTGCCCACACCATCGGTGCCTGAAACCAACACCGGATTTTGGTATTTTTTGCTGATTTCCACCAACGCACCAAAACCACCCAAATCGCCCAATACTTCAGGACGCATGGTGCGTTTTGCAAACGGCTTGATGTTTTCAACCAATTGATCGCCCGCGTCGATATCGACACCAGCATCGCGATAACTTAAAGAGTCGCTCATGAATGACAAATTTCCTAATGAGTGCCTAAAGGTAGGCGGCCTGAAAGAGTCGCTATTTTAACCGATTATGGACGGGCTGTAGAGAACAGAATGCAGATACTGCTATTTTTCAGACCCATGCGCTATATTCAGCCGTGTTTGTGTTGCCATGGCGCGCTATTGCTCGCACAGTTAAATGCCCATATCGACCTACATACCCGTACGGTATGACGGCAGACCCAAATGATATTGGTATTGTTGCGATGGATAAACTACCCTCAAACCAAGGCCATATCAGCCTTATCTCCACATTCATAATAAACGCATATTCATAATAAAAAAATCACACATCGACAAGGAAAACCAATATGAGTGCAGCACCCCCAAATTCATCACTGGATGAATCCATCCGCCTTCCCATCGACACCAAAATTTCGCCCTTTCAATGGCGCGTCATCATTTTGTGTTTTTTAATCGCCTTATTTGACGGTTTCGACACCCAAGCCTTGGCCTTTACTGGCCCTGCCATCATTGAGGCTTTTGGGCTAGAAGCCAAGGCTTTGGCGCCGGTATTGACCGCCGGCATCATCGGCATGACCGTCGGTGCGATGCTGCTGGGCATGTTGGGCGACAAACTTGGCCGCCACAAAACCCTGATGCTGTGTATGGCCTTGTTTGCCAGCTCGACCTTGCTCACTGCATTTGCCACCCATTTAAACCACATTTTCATCTTGCGCGTGATTGCCGGCTTGGGCATGGGCGGCGCCACGCCGGTGCTGCTGTCGCTGGCATCTGAATACGCACCGAAACGCCACAAAGGCTTGGTGACCACTGGCATTTTATTGGCCTTGCCTGCTGGAGCGATGTTGGGCGGTTTGTTGGCGGCGAAAATTCTGCCAGTATGGGGTTGGCAAAGCATTTACATCTTGGGTGGTGTCTTGCCCTTGCTGTTATTGGTGGCGGTGTATTTCGCCTTGCCCGAATCGTTGGAATACCTGTCGCAACGTCACACTGCGCGCAATCAGCAACAAATTAAGCGCATTTTAGGCAAAATCACCGGCAAACCAGTCCAAATCAGCGCCAGCAGTTTTGCCCAAACCGACGACCAACAGCCGATTGCAACGGCCAAATTATCGACTTTGTTCCAACCGGGTTTGGCCCGCACAACTGTAGGCGTGTGGGGCACGTATTTCTTTAACTGGATTGCTTGGTTTATGTTGCTGTCGTGGTTGCCCACCATTTTGAAGCAAGCAGGTTTAAGCCCTGCCGACGCACCGTATGCTTCGGTCACAGTCAACGCCGCCTTTATCGTGTTTGCCATTCCATTGGCGTATTACCTGCCGAAATTGAACATCAGCAAAATCCTGTATTTCATGTTTGCCTGTGGCATCGCCATCGCCATCGCCTTGGGTTTGGTCATCCACAACCAACAATGGGGCGTGGTGTTTGCGCTGATTGCCTTGGCAGGTTTCGGCATAGGCGGCCAACAATTGGTGTTGAATTACTTGGTGGTGGCGTCTTATCCGGCGCAAGTGCGCGCCACCGCCACCGGTTGGGCCATAGGCATGGGGCGTTTTGGTGCCATCATCGGTTCGGCCATAGGCGGCTCCATCTTGGCGCAATCCGGTGTCAATGGTTATTTCTTCGCCTTGGCCGTGCCTTTGGCCTTGGCATGGGTGTGTGTCTTGCTCATACGCAAATCATCGGACAGCTCGGCACAAGCGCTGCAGCAGCCAGTCGCACAAACCGCTGCCAAACACTGATGGCGTTTTAAACTCAAATAAGCGGCCTGTAAACATTTACAGGCCGCTTTATTTTGCTCAGCGCCAGCGTATTTCTATTGCCCTTGCCCTCTCGCCTATTCCTAATGTATCGGCAGCAAAACTATATTTGCCACGACTGATTGACTTCAACACCGTGCATCTGTTGCAATAGCTAAAAAAAAACACCCACTCACCACGTCTACCTAGGAGCTCAATATGGCCTTAACCGCTGCCGATTACAACTACCTGCGCCTGTGTGTAGACCTCGCCCAAACCGCCTTGTACGCAGGCGATGAGCCGTTTGGATCCATCTTGGTCAACCAATTTGGCGACATCCTCTACCAAGACCACAACCATGTCGCCGGTGGCGACGCCACCCAACACCCCGAATTCGCCATCGCACGCTGGGCCGCCACCAATTTAAGCCCAGACGAACGCGCCCATTGCGTGGTGTATACCTCAGGCGAACACTGCCCAATGTGCTCCGCCGCTCATGCGTGGGTGGGCTTGGGCAAAATCGTTTACGCCACCTCCAGCCAACAATTGCAAACGTGGTTGCAACAATGGCAAGCCCCAACCGCCCCCGTGGCCACGCTGTCCATCCAACAAGTCGCCCCCCAGCTTGAAACCGAAGGACCGGTGGAGGAATTTGAAGAAGAAATGCGCGATTTGTACCGCCAAGCGTTTGCCAAACAGCCGCAATAAGGTGTGGTCTGAAACATCGGCATATTGGTGCAATAAAACCATAAGCGGTATCCCGCCTTCGACTCCCTCATACTCTGCGTTCTCATACCATATCGCTTACAAGCGGCCTGTAATGTTTTACAGGCCGCTTGTTTGCTTCCCTATTCCATCTGAGACGCATCACCCTCATGTGGTTGTGTTGGCATTGCTGCCGCGGTGTATGAACCAAACCACACCAAAGCGGTATTCCAGCCATTGAAACATTTTGCGGATGGCGTGTACCTACACCGATGTTAAGATTAAGAAAACAATACGCACAACACTTTTCAATAAGGGAGAAGCATATGGTGAATGTGTATGAGATTTTGGGCATAGACCCCAACGCCAGCGCGCAAGACATCAACCGCATGATAGCCAAACACGAGGTCAACCAAACCCTCAAACCCGAAGTCGTTACCAAGATCCGTTTGGTCTTGCTCAATCCCGTCAAGCGACAGGCTTACAATGCGCAATTGTTTGGCGGCCACAGCACGGCTCCAATCCAACATACCACCCATACTCACCACACCGCTCCAACCCACAGCTCGAATTCCTCGCAACACCTGCACAGCGCCGCAACACCTGTGACTGCGGCGGCAACGCCCACTTCACCTTATCAAAGCACCATCCTCTACCCGCCTCAAAGCAAGGGCATCAAGCTCAAGAAACACCAGCGCAAAAAGAAGACCGCAGCGGGCGAATACCGCGTTAGAAAATGGCTGTTTATGCTGTGTGCGTTTTGCTTGGGCGGGTTTGGCTTGCATTGGTTTGTGGCCGGCAATTACAAACGCGGCGGCATTTATTTTGGCGTTTCTTTTCTCACCATCGTGTTGTTGTTCTTCTACTTGCTGCGCCATCCGCACGCCGACCCTTTTATCCCCGCCATCATGGCATGGGCATCGCTGTTTGACATGATACGGGCCGCCTTCAAGCGCAAAGATGCAGATGGTTATATCAGGGTTTAAACCTTATCGACACAGCGGCCTGTAAAGCCTGTTTAGCGGTTGATTGACGCTTACAGGCCGCTGTGTGTGGGTACACATGCGCCTACATACTTGCATATTTGTTAATCACACCACCACCTCAACACTGTTAAGCAACAAGCACTGACCCGATTGCTACAGCACCACTCAGACTGTGTTGTATAATCCCATCTGCCGTATTGCTGCTGCCCCCAACAGCATCTGGTTCTCCCTAACCTAAGCAGCCCGTCTTGCTTACCCTTGTCCCTAGCCCATAAAGAGTCAATCATGCAATTTCAAGGCGTTTGCCACAAAATGCACACGGCCTTAGCGCCACTGCCCAGCGATGCCGATGCCACGCCATCGGCCCAAGTTGAATACCAATTCGTCCTCGACCAAGCCACGGTCAATCAGCCGTTTGTGTTGGGACAGGAAATCGAATTGGAATGGACGGGCAATATTTACTGCGTCTCTTGCGGCAGCAAAACCCCCAAATCGTATGCGCAAGGTCATTGCTTTAAGTGTTTCAAAACCAAAGCCGCTTGCGACATGTGCATCATGAAACCGGAAACCTGCCATTACCATTTGGGCACTTGCCGCGAAGAGCCGTTTGCGCACGAGGTATGCTTCCAACCACACATCGTCTATTTGGCCAATTCCAGCGCCTTGAAAGTCGGCATCACCCGCTTGGGCCAAATGCCGACACGTTGGCTAGACCAAGGTGCGACCCAAGCCTTACCCATCATGCAAGTCGGTTCGCGCCGCTTATCGGGTCAATTGGAAATCATGTTTGGCGAGCAAGTGGCCGACAAAACCGATTGGCGCAAACTACTCAAAGGCTCGGCCGAGCCATTAAATTTGGTCGAAGTGCGCGAGCAATTATTGCAAGAATTCGCCCCGAAAATTGAAGCCATACGTACCGAATTCAGCGCCAACACCGAGTTTGCCGAAGACATAGACATCCTCGAGCAAGAACAAACGCGCGAATTCATCTACCCAGTAGATGCCTATCCTGCCAAAATCAAGTCGCACAATCTGGACAAAACCCCAACCATACGCGGCACGCTGCAAGGCATTAAAGGCCAGTATTTATTGCTCGACAATGGCGTCATCAACATCCGCAAATACACTGGTTATGAATTGATAGTGCGTATGATTTAAACGCTTTAATACCAATACAATAGACGAATAAATACAGTGTGAAATACGATATATAGCACTTACTGTTTTGCCCTTAACACCATAAAATAGCCTCATGTTGTGAACAACAACTTGAGGCTATTCAAATATATCACTTCTCGAACTGAAATATCTTGCTTGATTAAAATTCTAAATCCTATTTCGGTTTTACTTTGATAAGATTTCCTTTGCTTCCATATTTCCATTATTCGCTGCTTTAGTCAGCCATTCTATTGCCTTGGCTTCATTTTTAGCCACTCCTCGCCCTTCATAATACATTACCCCAAGGACATATTGTGCACTAGCATCTTCTTGCTCAGCGGCTTTGAGATAACATTCAAACGCTTTGGAATCGCTTTGAGCAACTCCTTGTCCATATAAATACATAAATCCAAGGTTGAATTGTGCCGAAGCCAATCCTTGCTCAGCTGCTTTTAAATACCACTCCACTGCTTTGGTATCGCTTTGAGTAACCCCTAATCCATTTAAATATATGTTACCAAGGTTGAATTGTGCCCAAGGCAGTCCTTGCTCAGCTGCTTTTAAATACCACTCAAACGCTTTGGCATCACTTTGAGCAACCCCTTGTCCATTTAAATACATAAATCCAAGGCTATTTTGTGCAAATGCCAGCCCTTGCTCAGCCGCTTTTGAATACCACTCCACCGCTTTGGCATCGTTTTGAGCAACCCCTAATCCATTTAAATATATGTTACCAAGGTTATTTTGTGCCTCAGCAACTCCTTGTTCAGCTGATTTTAAATACCACTCAAACGCTTTGGCATAGTTTCGAGCAACCCCTTGTCCCTGTTCATACATAAACCCAAGACTATTTTGTGCCTCAACATCTCCTTGCTCAGCTGCTTGCTCAGTCGCTTTAAAATCCCACTCAACTACTGTGGTATCATTTTGAGTAACCCCTTTATTCATCTTCATACACCACCACCCTCAAGATTATATTGTGCCTCTACATTCCCTTTATTGGCTTTCATTTGCAGCTCTTCAAGCCGACCAGTATCAGCCAAACCATAACTAAAACAGAATGAAAAAATGAACGATAAAATCGTCACTCTAGTTACATACATTCTTTAAGCTCTTTCTATTGTTATTGAAGATTATTACCACGGTATGGCATCCATAAGCCTTAAGCATACACCAAACTCGGACAATGTTAGTTCAAAAACTCAGTAAAGTAATGCGCAGTATCTTATTCAAACCCGCTTTAAGATAAACAATACTCCCTGTTAAAATCGGATTCGTAACCCAATACAAATACACTTTCCATATTTTCCAATCTCAGTACATCCAATAAAGTGATGTACTCATTGCTATTTTTCCCGCAATGTCTATTTTAAATGGTCATTTTATTGTTAAAAAAAGCGGCCTGTAAGCTTTACAGGCCGCTTTGATGATTCAAACAGAGACTTAAGCATCAACAGGCAAAATGCCGATTTTGGCTTGCCATTGTTTCGGTGCAATCGCGTGTACCGATTTACCTGTCGGGTCAACCGCCACGGTTACAGGCATGTCTTTCACTTCAAATTCGTAAATCGCTTCCATGCCCAATTCTTCAAACGCCAATACTTTAGACGATTTGATCGCTTTAGACACCAAGTAAGCCGAGCCGCCCACGGCCATCAAGTACACGGCTTGGTTGTCGGCGATGGCTTCGCACGCTACTGGGCCGCGTTCTGATTTGCCTATCATGCCGAGCAAGCCGGTTTTTTCCAACATGGTGCGGGTGAATTTGTCCATGCGCGTGGCAGTGGTTGGGCCTGCAGGGCCGACCACTTCATCGCCGACTGGGTCAACAGGGCCGACGTAGTAAATCACGCGGTTGGTAAAATCAACCGGCAATTCTTCGCCTTTGTTAATCATGTCGACCAAGCGTTTGTGCGCGGCATCGCGACCGGTCAAGATTTTACCGTTTAAGAGCAATACGTCGCCGATTTTCCATGAAGCGACTTCTTCTTTGGTGATGTTGTCCAAGTTCACGCGTTTGCCGTTTTGCGGGTCGTAAGTGATGTCTGGCCAGTCTTCCAAGCTCGGTGCTTCCAATACGGCTGGGCCTGAACCATCCAATTCAAATTCCACGTGACGGGTAGCGGCGCAGTTAGGAATCATTGCCACCGGTTTAGACGCGGCGTGGGTTGGGTAATCGAAGATTTTCACATCCAAGACGGTGGTCAAACCGCCCAAACCTTGTGCGCCTATGCCCAAGGCGTTCACTTTTTCAAACAATTCCAAACGCAAGGCTTCAACCGTGGTCAATTCTGCGCCTGATTTGGCTTTGTCTTGCAATTCGTGGATGTCGATGTGGCCCATCAACGATTCTTTGGCCATCAAAGCGGCTTTTTCTGGTGTACCGCCTATGCCTATGCCCAAGATGCCAGGAGGACACCAACCTGCGCCCATGGTAGGCACGGTTTTCAACACCCAATCCACGATGGAATCAGATGGGTTGAGCATCACCAATTTGGATTTGTTTTCAGAACCACCGCCTTTGGCCGCGCATATCACTTCGACTTTGTCGCCTTGGACAATTTCCATGTGCACCACGGCTGGGGTATTGTCTTTGGTGTTTTGGCGTTTGCCAGCAGGGTCGCGCAAGATAGACGCGCGCAATTTGTTGTCTGGGTGGGCATACGCTTGGCGCACGCCTTCGTTCACCATGTCTTGAATCGACAATTCAGCATCCCATTGCACGTTCATGCCGACTTTCAAAAATACCACAGCAATGCCGGTATCTTGGCAAATCGGACGACGGCCTTCGGCACACATGCGGCTGTTCACCAAAATCTGCGTCATCGCATCTTTGGCAGCAGGGTTTTCTTCTTTTTCCCATGCTTTGGTTAATGCTTGAATAAAGTCTTTGGGGTGGTAATAACTGATGAATTGAAATGCATCAGCAATGCTTTGGATAAAATCCTGTTGCTTGATCACAGTCATGGTGAACCTTTTTAGTATGAGGTGAATGTTCCGAGCGCTATTTTAGCCTTTTCAGGCTTTTTCGTCATCCACACTGTGCGCTCGCTATCGCTCACATAGCCACAAGCGGCCTGTAAATGGCTACAGTTAAGCAAGTTTTACAAATATTCGTTAAAATGCCTGCACTTTAGGTTTGTTTGAGTTGGTCTATGAAAATATTGATTTTGGGCTGTGGGCAAGTGGGTTCTGCCGTCGCCAAGAGTTTGGCACAGCAGCCCAACAACGATGTCACGGTCATCGACAGCAATGCCGCCGCCATCCAACGCTTGAGCGACAGCTTGGACATCCAAACCGTCATCGGCACATGTACCTCACCGCATATTTTACAGGCCGCTCAAATAGACGACAGCGATTTGCTGCTGGCTTTGACCGGCCACGATGAAACCAATTTGGTCGCGTGCCAATTGGCTTCGCGCCTCTACAACACCCCCGAATCCATCGCCCGTGTGCGCCAAGCGGAATTGGTCAATGCCATCGCTTCATCGACCGAGGACGAGGACGAAGGCGAAATCGACCAAAACATCTTCGATGTGTCGTATTACATCCGCCCTGAACAATTGGTGACCGAACAATTGTTTGGTTTGTTTCAATACCACCAAGTGTTGCAAGTGTTGTCGTTTAACGACGATGCCATGCGTTTGACGGTGATTAAGGCGCAAGCCGGTGGCGCGATGATAGGCAAGCCACTGGAGCAAACCCAAACCATCTTGGCTGAACGTGGCAAAGCCAATTACGATTGCCAAGTCAGCGCCATTTACCGCAATAACCGCTTAATCATTCCGCAACAAGAAACCACCATCATCGAAGGCGATGAGATTTATGTGTTGGCACGCACCGAGCACATGACGCAGGTATTGCGCTTGTTCCGCCCCGATGACCATTTGGGCCGACGGGTGATGATTGCTGGCGGGGGCAATATTGGCTACCGTTTGGCCAAATTATTGGAGCCGACCTGTAACGTCAAAATCATTGAGCACGGTCAAACCCGCGCCGAGTGGTTGGCGGACAATTTGAACAACACCTTGGTTTTGCAAGGCTCGGCCACGGATGAATCGCTGTTAATCCAAGAAAACATCGATGAAATCGATGTGTTTTGCGCCCTCACCAATGACGATGAAGACAATGTGATGTCGAGTTTGCTCGCCAACAATTTGGGCGCCAAGCAAATCATGACCATCATCAACCGCACCTCGTATGTAGACTTGCTGCAAGGCAATCAAATCGACATCGTGGTGTCGCCGCACCTGATTACCATCGGCTCAATTCTGTCGCACATCCGTCGCGGTGATATGGTGGCGGTCTACCCACTGCGCCACGGCACCGCCGAAGCGATAGAGGTGATTTTGCATGGCGACCGCAAGACTTCCAAACTGGTAGGACGGCGCTTGCAAGAAATCAAGCTGCCCAACAGCTGTTATTTTGCCGCGGTGGGCCGTAATGGCGAATGGGTAATGGCGCACCAGCGCGATTGGATTTTGCAAGAAGGCGATCATGTGATTTTCTTCGTGGCGCAAAGCCGCTATGTGCAAGATTTGGAAAAAACCATCGCCGTGAAATTCGGCTTCTTTTAAGCAAGGGCAGCATCATGTACAAACTTCTGCCCATCGTGCACATCTTGGCCAAACTCGGCGTGTTGTTTGCCGCCTTGTTGATGTTACCAGCGCTGATTTCATGGATATTCGGCGATGGCTTGGCCATGCACTTGACCACCATTTCGATGATGACGATGTTCATCGCCTTTGTGGTGTGGGTTTTAACAGCCAAATACCAGCGCGAGCTCAAGCCGCGCGATGGCTGTACTTTGGCGGTGGTGTTATGGCTGGGCTTTGCATTGATTGCCGCCGCACCGATGTATTTGGCCGTCCCCGAAATCACCATTACCGACGCCTATTTTGAAGCGATGTCGGGTTTGACCACCACCGGTGCCACCGTCATCAAAGACATTGATGCCTTGCCGCCTTCCATCAATTTCTGGCGTGCCATGTTGCAGTGGTTGGGCGGCATGGGGATTATTGTGTTGGCAGTGGCGATTTTGCCTTTATTAGGCGTCGGGGGCATGCAGTTATACCGCGCCGAAATGAACGGCATCAACAAAACCAATAAACTGTCGCCGCGCATCGCCCAAACCGCCAAAACCATGTGGGGCATTTATGTGATGTTCACATTTGTGCTGTGGCTGAGTTTGCATTGGGCAGGCATGTCTTGGTTTGATGCCTTGTGCCATGCCATGGGCACGATTTCGCTGGGTGGCTCGTCCACCCACTCCGAAGGCTTGGCATTTTTCAATTCACCGATGATAGAAGCCATCATGATGGTCGGCATGATAGTCGGCGGCATCAACTTCGCTAACCACTTTTATGCCGTTTCCAATCGCTCACTCAAACACTATTGGCGCGATTCCGAAGTCAAGCTCACGCTGTATGTGTTGCTGTTCACCATCATCACCGGCACGCTGTATTTGTGGATCATCGATTTTTACAGCTTCAAAGACGCGCTGCGCTATGTTTCTTTCACCACCGTGTCTTTGGGTTTGGCCACCGGCTATTCCACCGTCGATTTTGGCACGTGGCCTCTGGTATTGTCCTTATGGCTCATCTTGTTATCCAATTTCTTGTCCAATGCAGGCTCTACCGGTGGCGGTATCAAAACCGTGCGCGCCATTGTTTTGTTCAAATTTAGTTTACGAGAAATGACATTATTACTCCACCCAAACGCGGTGTATCGGGTTAAAATCAACGGCAATCCAGTACCAGAGCGCATGGCCTTGACCATTTTGGCCTTCGTGTTTGTGTATTGTTCCACCATCATGGTGTTCACTTTCATCATGATGATTACCGGATTGGACTTTCTGACTGCCCTCACCGCCATGGTGGCCTGTATCACCAACACAGGTACTGGCCTAGGCAATGTTGGCCCCAGCTACTCCTTCGGTTACTTCAGTGATTTACAAAAATGGCTGTGTTTGTTTGTGATGTTGCTCGGCCGTTTGGAAATTTTCACCTTATTGGTGTTGTTTACGCCCGCTTATTGGCGCAAATAGGGAAAACTTATGCAAAAAATCTTGTGGCGCGTTGGCGCCATCACTGCGGCAGTGGCACTTGCCGCTTGCTCTACTCAAAAAGAAACCCCAGTTGAACCCGTTACCAGCAGTGATGCTTCCTCTTTAACCGGTATTCAATTTTCGCAAACCCCAGCCGAAAGCACTGGCAAAGTGATGGGCGATTACCAACAATACCAGCCGACTTTGGACGCATTGAAAAGCGACAATGACAATGCTGCCATGAGCTTTTTGAACCAACAGCCACACGACAATGCCATGGCCGAACGCGTGCGTAATCAATGGTTAAAAAGCTTGGGCAAACGCGGGCAATGGAGCCGTTTCAATGCCGAATACGCCAAACTGGATAAAGGTGGCATAGACCAAGAAAACCAGTGTTATGCGCAATTAAGCGGTGCCGACAAAAACCCGCAATTGGTGCAAGACTTAATCAAAGACCACGGCAAATTGCCGTTGGGCTGTAACACCATGTTACAAAACGCCGCCGCCAGCGGCGCCGTGAATCAAAACCAAGTGTGGCAACGCGTGCGCGGGCTGTTATCCAACAACCAAACCACCGATGCGCGCAACTTGGCCAATGCCATCGGCCAGCCTTTGCCTGCCAGCTTGGGCACTTATTCCGGCAGTGGCGCCGCGGCACAAGAATCCTTGTTGTACTCAGTGACCAATGCCAATGCGCGCAAAGACAGCAATATCGGCAGCCGCATTGCCGCCTTGTCTGGCAGTTTGACTGCTGAACAACTGGGCTTTGCCTATGGCGCCGCCGGTGAAACCCATGCCAAAAGCCAAAACTTCGGTGTGGCCTTGCCTTTGTTCCAACAAGCCGACAAGGCGCAATTGGATACCGAGCAATGGGAATGGTATGTGCGCTCTGCCCTGCGCTTTAGCCGTTGGCAAGACGTGAACAACATCATCGCCGCCATGCCAGCCAATATGCAAAACAAAGAGGATTGGCAATACTGGCGCGGTCGTGCCTTAAGCGCTACTGGTCAAGGTGGCCAAGCGCAAGACTTGTACCAAAAAGCGTCTAAATCAGGCCGCAATTTCTACGCCTTGATGGCGACCGAAGCCTTGGGTGGCAAGGTCAATACCCAAAGCAATGTCAAACGCGCCTCTGAAGCCGAACAATTGCGCGCTGCACAAGACGGTAAAATTGCCCGTGCCATGACTTTGTTCCAATCCAGCGTGTCTGCCGACGACCGCACCATGCGCGGCGTGGCGCAGCAACAATGGCGTTTTGCCGTGCGCAATTTGAATGAGCCGAGCTTGCTCGCTGCTGCCGCGATGGCACAAAAAAGCGGTTTCAATGAAATGGCGATTTACGCCGCCGACCGCACCAACACCTTGATTGATTACAACATCCGCTACATGGCACCGTTCCGCGACATTACCACGCGCTACTCTGCCCAAGTCGGCATAGACCCAGCCTGGGCGTATGGCTTAATCCGCCAAGAAAGCCGCTTTATGATTGGTGCACGCTCGCATGTGGGCGCTTCTGGTTTAATGCAATTGATGCCAGCTACAGCGCGCGAAGTGGAACGCAAAATTGGTTCTTCTAGCGTGGGTTTGGACGACATCGAGCACAACATCAAGCTCGGTACTTGGTATTTGGCCGATGTGCGCAACAGCTCCGGCAGCGAAACCATGGCCACCGCAGGCTATAACGCCGGCCCTGGTCGCGCCCGCCAATGGCGCGCCAATACCCCACTCGAAGGCGCGATTTACGCCGAAACCATTCCGTTCAATGAAACGCGTGATTATGTGAAACGGGTGATGGCAAATGCGACATATTATGCCAGTTTGTTCAATGAACCTAAGCAGTCTTTGACGCAGCGCATAGGCACAGTACCCGCCAAATAATCTGTTAGCCATGCACATAAATGCGGCCTGTAAATGTTTACAGGCCGCTTTTTTATGCAGTTTGTGCTGTGTATTCATCTTTTATTGGCACAAAGAAAATAACCCACATTCACCCCTGTTTCGTCAGGTGGTTTTATATTTCACTCTAGCTTCAGTCATATTTGACTTATATCAAACAAGTAAGATGTCGCTTTTGTTAGATTTCTAACAGCAACACAAACAAATGAATTATAAAGAAATTATAAAAATAAATATTCCAATTAAATAAAAATCTACACCATGCAAACCACTACAAAGGTCGATTATGTACACGCACACACCGCTTCCCCACCGTTCTGTCAGCACGGCTCAAGTTGACATGGAATTGATGTTTTTGAGTGAGCACAGCCAAGAGCACTGCTTAAACCTCATCATGCAATTGGACGCCGATAGCCGCGGCCCTTACCTGCAACAATTCGTGCACCAACACGCGCAATTAAACGTCTCTGCCGAGCGCCGTTACCACTCGGTAATGGAATGGCTGATGGCCGCGTAATAAATGCCTGTCTTATTGTGTTAGGCAGATGTAATAAGACAGCCATTTCACCCTGATGCACGGTGATAAACTTACAGGTCGCTTGATGCGGCCTGTAATCCTATGTTTCTGGTGATGTGTGATGCAATTGTTCCAAAGCCATGCAGTGCTTAGGCCGCTGCTGCAGCCATAACCAATGCCCACACACCGTTTTAATGCCCATATTGTATTAAAATTCGATTGGTTTAACCAAGCTTGCTGCATCCAGCTTTGATGCCCGATGTTATTGCCACAAACCATTACAGGCCGCATCAAGCGGCCTGTAAACCTCTGAACACCATTACCCTCTTAGGCTCACAGCAAGCCCATATTCCACAGCTGAAATTGCTGTTTTAGAAAACACCGTCAACGCAGCCACATCTCGCCATTGCCAATACATGGCCGCAAGCATAGCTGTGTTTAATATACCTGCTCACGCTCTACACGTTCATCCATTCCATCACTTCTAAATATTTACAGGCCTCATTAAGCAGCCTGTAAATAATCTGATTACCTAAACAACAAAAACAAACCTACATGGTAGCGTAATTCGGGCCACCGCCACCTTCTGGACAAGTCCAGTTGATGTTTTGGGTTGGGTCTTTGATGTCGCAAGTCTTGCAATGCACGCAGTTTTGCGCATTGATTTGCAAACGCGGCTTGCCATCTTCTTGCTCAACGATTTCGTACACACCGGCTGGGCAATAACGCGTTTCTGGGCTGGCATACTCATTGAAGTTCACCGAAATCGCCACTTCTGGGTTTTTCAAACGCAGATGCGCGGGTTGGTTTTCTTCATGGTTGGTGCCACTTAAGAACACGCTGGACAAACGATCGAAGGTCAACACACCATCAGGCTTAGGATAGTTAATCTTCACGCTGTTGGCGGCTTTTTGCAAACTGCCATAATCGGTACCGTGGTGTTTCAAAGTCCACGGTGCTTTGCCTTTGAACACATAAGTGTCCAAAGCCGAGTACACCATTGCTGGCCACAAACCCCATTTGAATGAAGGACGGATGTTGCGCACGCCATGCAATTCGGTGTGCAACCAGCTTTGTTCAAACGCGCTTTGGTAGAAGCTGGCTTCCACCGATTTCTCGTACGCTTCTTGCGGCTCTTCCAAGTATTTGAACACGGCTTCTGCGGCCAACATGCCCGATTTCATCGCCGTGTGCGTGCCTTTGATGCGCGGCACGTTCAAGAAACCGGCGGCATCGCCGACCAATACGCCACCTGGGAAGGTGATTTTTGGCAGGCTTTGCAAGCCACCTTCGCTCAATGCGCGCGCGCCATAAGCGATGCGACGCGCACCTTCAAACACTTTGCGAATTTCTGGGTGGGTTTTAAAGCGTTGGAATTCTTCAAACGGCGACATATACGGATTTTGATAGTCCAAACCGATGACGAAACCGACGGCCACTTGGTTGTCATTCAAATGGTATAAGAACGAACCACCGTAAGTCTTGGTGTCTATCGGCCAACCAATCGAGTGTTGTACATAACCTGGTTTGGCTTTGGCTGGATCGATTTCCCACAATTCTTTGATACCGATGCCGTAAGTTTGCGCTTGTGAGTCTTTGTCCAAGTTGAATTTTTGAATCAAACCTTTGGTTAAAGAACCACGACAGCCTTCGGAGAAGATGGTTTGTTGTGCCAACAATTCCATGCCCACGGCGTAATTGTCGGTGGCTTCACCATCTTTGCCTATGCCCATGTCACCGGTGGCGATACCGCGCACCGAACCATCGGCGTGGTACAACACTTCGGCAGCAGCAAAGCCTGGGTAAATCTCAATGCCCATGCCTTCGGCTTGTTCGGCCAACCAGCGTGTGAGCAAACCCAAGCTGATGATGTAATTGCCATGATTTTGGAAATTCGGTGGGGTCGGCAATTTTTTGGCTTTGTCGGCGGTCAAGAATAAAAACGCGTCTTCTGTGACCGGACAATCCAACGGTGCACCCAATTCTTTCCAATTCGGGAACAACTCATTCAAAGACACGGGATCGATGACCGCGCCCGACAAGATGTGCGCACCGACTTCCGAGCCTTTTTCAACCACACAAATGCTGATTTCTTTTTCAGCTTTGTCGGCCAATTGTTTCAAACGGATGGCTGCCGACAGACCAGATGGACCTGCTCCCACTACCACCACATCAAACTGCATGCTTTCGCGTTCTGTGTTCTCTACCATGTTTGAGGCTTTCCGATTTTCTAGGTTTTTATCCTATTATGCGCAACATCAAGTTCTTAGGCGTTGATTTCATCAACTTAAACAATATGCTGCTGTTGTAATTGTTCGATTTGTTCCTGAGTATAACCCAAGCTTGTTAAGACTGAAACAGTATCTTGTCCCAAATCTGGTGGGGCGCTTAAGTATTGTACCGGTGTGCCTGACAGTTTCACCGGTGAACCCAAGACACGCATGGTGGTGTCTTTTTTCGCCAATTCCACCACCATAGCACGCGCTTGCGTTTGCGGCATGGCCACGGCTTCGGCGATGTTGTTGATGGGGCCACACGGCACGCTGGCGGCATCAAACAAACCCAACCATTCATCACGCTCGCGGCGCATGAATTCGGCTTGCATCAACGGCACCAATTCGGCACGGTTTTTCACCCGTTGTGGGTTGGTGGCAAAGCGTTCATCCGCAATCCAATCCTGCCCCATCACCTCGCACACAGCGGCAAACTGCTTGTCATTGCCGCATGCCAGTATCAAGTGTTGCGCCCCCTCAGTCGCAAACACTTGATACGGCACGATGCTCGGATGGCCGTTGCCCAAACGTGGAGGCACTTTACCTGTGGCCAAATGGTTCATGCCCACGTTCGCCAACATGGCAATGGCACTGTCCAATAAGGCCACATCCACGTGTTGGCCTAAGCCAGTTTGCGTGCGCGCCAATAAAGCGGCCTGTATGCCGATGACCAAATTCAAACCGGCAAACAAATCCACTACCGCCACGCCCACTTTATAAGGCAAGCCGTCTTCAGGGCCGGTAATGCTCATCAAACCCGATTGGCCTTGAATGATGTAGTCGTAACCCGGCTTTCGTGCATCGGGGCCGGTTTGACCGAAACCGGTTAACGAGGCGTATACCAAACGCGGATTCAGACTTTTTAAACTGTCGTAATCAAGGCCGTATTTTTTCAGGCCGCCTACTTTATAGTTTTCCACCAACACATCGGCCTCAGCCACCATTTTTTTGATGATGTCTTGACCTGCGGGAGTGGAAATATCGACGGTGAGCGATTGCTTGTTGCGGTTAACGGTGGCGAAATAGGCTGAAGTGCCGTCGGCAAATTGCGGTGGCGCCCATTCGCGCGTTTCATCGCCGCTGTCAGGGCGTTCAATTTTAATTACTTCCGCACCCAAATCGGCCAAACATTGGGTGGCACTGGGACCGGCTAAAACACGGGATAAATCAACGACTTTGATACCTGCTAAGGCGGCTTGTGTCATCTGAAACACTCCTTGATGCGGTTAGATACTTTACAGGACGCATTAAGCGTCCTGTAAGTCATGCGAATTGAGGTTTAAGCAAAGGCTTGCAAACCGGTTTGGGCACGGCCCAAAATCAACGCATGCACATCGTGAGTGCCTTCATAAGTGTTTACCGCTTCCAAATTCATCACATGGCGTATCACATGGAATTCATCGGCAATACCGTTACCACCGTGCATGTCACGGGCAACGCGGGCAATGTCCAAAGCCTTGCCACAGTTATTGCGCTTGATCAATGAAATCATTTCCGGCGCAGCGCGGTCTTCATCCATCAAACGACCCACGCGCAATGAAGCTTGTAGACCTAAAGCGATTTCGGTTTGCATATTCGCCAATTTCAATTGTATCAATTGGTTGGCAGCCAAAGGCTTACCGAATTGTTTGCGGTCCAATGTGTATTGACGTGCGGCAAACCAGCAAGCCTCAGCCGCACCCATCGCGCCCCAAGAAATGCCGTAACGGGCTTTGTTCAAGCAACCGAATGGGCCTTTTAAGCCACGGATGTCTGGGAACGCATTTTCTTCAGGCACAAACACTTCATCCATCACGATTTCGCCAGTCACAGAGGCGCGCAATGAGAATTTGCCGTGGATTTTCGGCGCAGACAAACCTTTCATGCCTTTGTCCAAGATGAAACCGCGGATTTCACCTTCGTCGTCTTTGGCCCAAACCACGAACACATCGGCCACTGGGCTGTTGGTAATCCACATTTTGGTACCCGACAAAGAATAGCCACCGGCCACTTTTTTGGCGCGGGTTTGCATGCCTGCTGGATCAGAACCGGCATTAGGCTCGGTCAAACCGAAACAACCGATGAATTCACCGCTGGCCAATTTTGGCAAGTATTTTTCTTTTTGCGCTTCAGTACCGTAAGCGTAAATAGGATGCATTACCAAGCTGGATTGCACACTCATGGCAGAGCGGTAACCTGAATCCACGCGCTCAATCGCACGACCGATCAAGCCGTAAGCCACACTAGACATACCCGCACAACCGTAACCATCAATGGTCACTCCCAAGAAACCCATTTCGCCCAATTGACGCATGATGTTCACGTCAAAATGCTCATTGCGGTTGGCTTCTAAAATGCCAGGCATCAATTCGTTTTGGAAGAAATCATTGGCACTGTCAAATACCATGCGTTCTTCTTCGGTCAATTGATCTTGCAACAAAAATGGATCTTCCCAGTTAAATGGTGCGCGTGTTTGTCCCATGTTTACCACTCCTCAAATCGTTATGCTGAATTATTGATGTTCTGCAAAACATGTTTCGCTTAACGGAATTATGTTCTACAATATGAAACTATTGTAACAAAAAAATCGGAGTTGTCCAGTGCTGGATTCACTTTTACATGCGATTACCTATGCCGAAGAACACGATGACAAGCAATTTGTCACCGCCTTGGCGCGCGGCATCAGTTTGATGGCGGCTTTTGACGATGAAATGCGCCCTTTAACCCACCAATTACTGTGTGAAAAAACCGGCTTACCCAAAGCCACTGTATCACGCCTTTTGTATACCTTGATGAAATTGGATTTCATACGCCAATTGGGCAATGAATACTATCTCGGTGCCAATTGCTTCAAACTCAGCCACACCGCCGAAGAAAAACGCCAATTTGTGCGCCGCGCCACCCCTTTAATGGTGGAATTTGCGCAAAAACATCAGGTATCGGTGAGTTTGGCTACCGAACGCAGCGGCAAAATGTATTATTTGCAAAGCATACGCAGCCCTGCCAAATTAACCGTGCAATTGAGCATCGGTTCTGAAGTACCGATTTGCAGTACCGCCATAGGCCGCGCATACTTCACCCATCAGACTGCTGCCGAGCAACAGCGCATCATGCAACAGCTGAATTTACCAGCAGCGCAAATCGCACAAGAATGGCAATTGTTTGAAGAAGCCAAAGGCTTTTATGAGGAACACGGCTATACCGTATCTGATGGCGAATTCAGCAGCGAGATTACCGCGATTGCCGTGCCCGTGTGGGACAGTTTTGAAAAATACTATGCTTATTCTCTCAATGCCAGCGTGCCCAGAGCATTGATTACCGAACAAAGCTTGGTGAAATCGACGCTAAAATCCTTGCAACAACTGGCGCAAGCGCTGGCGAAGATTTGAAAATCCATTCAAGCAATAAAAAACCCGCCGAAAGGCGGGTTTTTTTTAAATCAGTATGCTGATTATTTAGCAGCAGAAGCTGAAGATGCAGCAGCTGGAGCTGAAGCAGCAGGTGCAGAAGCAGCAGGAGCAGAAGCGGCTGGAGCAGCAGGTGCTGACGCAGCAGGTGCAGACGCAGCAGGAGCTGACGCAGCAGGAGCTGACGCAGCAGAAGCAGCAGCAGGAGCTTGTTCACCACCACAAGCAGCCAAGAACAAAGACATTACGGCAGCAGCCAACAATGATTTTTTCATTTCATTAAACCTTAATTAAAATTAAATACAACTGTGTTAAAAGTTAAAAAGTTGTTTTGTTCACACATTATTTATTGCTAATGCTGTGCTAAAACCACCTTTTAATTCCTTGCTTTCGAATTGAGATGCATTATGCACCAGAGTTTTTAACATTGCAATTTACCCAAAACTGCCAAAAACCCACCCTTAACAAATTTAATCATTAATATCACTCTGACTTCACATAAGCCTCACACAAGCCACATACAGGCTGAATTTTGCTTACTTTTTAAGCAAACCATCACACATGTCTCACACAGCCTCCGCAAATTATTTCAAAATAGCCACAACATCTACTGGTAAGTGCTGTGACAATTTTGCAACAAGCCTTATTAACAGGCCAAATAGCGTCACGCAGCCCATAAACCGCCTATCGCCACGATAAAAATTTTCGCCGACACAGGTGTGTGCTTCCTTTATAATGGTGGCCAATATTCAATAATCATCAGAGATGCCCCATGCCTATCCAAAAAAACGATGTTGTCAGCTTGCAATATGAGATGTACGACGCCGACAACCAATTAATTGACAAAACCGAACAAGCCATCAGCTATTTGCACGGCGGCTATGACGGCATCTTCCCCTTGGTTGAAGAAGCTTTGCATGGCAAAAATGCCGGTGATGTGGTCGATGTGACTTTAACCCCTGACGATGCCTTCGGTGAACAAGACGAAGAGTTGATTCGCATCGAAGACTTGGAAGCCTTCCCTGTCGATGTCGAAGTGGGCATGATGTTTGAAGCCGATGATCCTGAAAGCGGCGATGTGTTGATTTACCGCGTTACTGAAATTGCCGATGGCAAAGCCGTGGTTGATGCCAACCACCCATTGGCCGGCATGCGCTTGCGTTTTAAAGCCACAGTGACCGACATCCGCCCTGCCACACACGAAGAAATTGAACATGGTCATGCCCACGGTGAGCACGACCACCATCATTAATACACTCATTGGTCGCTAAGCATAAGCGGCCTGTAAAGTATTTCTCCAACCCGTTTTCCCGCAAAACGGGTTTTTCATTTCAAAATTCAGAACATTTATCCAAACAAGATTTCATTTTTCGGAACATTTTCGTTTAATTACCGAAATCAAGACAAGGCTTGCCAAGCTTGCTAGACTCCAGTCCTGTATCCAAATACCCCTAAGTATTATTGATCGTCTACATCAACAGGAGTCAGTACATGGCACAATACCAACAAGCAGCACAATTGCAAGTAGATGAAATTTTGTATCAATTCATCGAACAAACCTTGATTCCCAACCACGCTCATGTGGAATCTGCCAGCTTCTGGCAAGGCTTCAGTGACTTGGTGCACGAATTGGCACCTGTGAACAAAGCCTTATTGGAAAAGCGCGATGTCATCCAAGCCAAAATGGATGAGTGGTGCAAACAACACCCAGGCGCGATTCAAGACCAAACCGCTTACCAAGCCTTCTTAAAAGAAATCGGTTACTTGGTCGAAGCGCCTGCTGACTTCAGCATCGCCACCCAAAACGTCGACGTGGAAATTTCCGAACAAGCAGGCCCACAATTGGTGGTACCAATTAACAATGCCCGTTATGCCATCAATGCTGCCAATGCTCGTTGGGGCAGCTTGTACGATGCTTTGTACGGCACCAATGCCATCAATCAAGACGGCGACTTGGCCGCTGGCCGCGAATACAACAGCAAACGCGGCGCCGCGGTGATTGAATTTGCGCGCAACTTCTTGGACCAAGCCATTCCTTTAAGCACAGGTTCACACAAAGACACCACTGCTTACGCGATTGTGAACGGTGAAGTGGAAGCGACTTTGCAAGACGGCTCTAAAGCTGCGTTGCAAAACCCAGCTTTGTTTGTCGGTTACACCGGTGATACTGCCACTCCTGCTTCATTGTTGTTCTTGCACAATGGCTTGCATTTTGATGTGGTCATCGACAAAACCAGCGCCATTGGTGCGCAAGATCCTGCTGGCATCAAAGACGTGATCATGGAAGCGGCTTTGTCTACCATCATGGACTGTGAAGACTCTGTGGCTGCAGTAGATGGCGAAGACAAAACCTTGGTATACCAAAACTGGTTTGGTTTGATGCAAGGCACTTTGGCCGAAGAAATCAGCAAAGGCGGCAAAACCTTTACCCGTCGCATGAATGCCGACCGTGTTTACACTGGCAAAGATGGCCAAAGCTTCAAATTACCGGGTCGTTCATTGTTGTTCATCCGCAATGTCGGTCATTTGATGACCACTCCAGCGATTTTGGACAAAAACGGCAATGAAATTCCTGAAGGCATCATGGACTGTGTGATGACGGCTTTGATTGCCCATTACGACTTGAGCCGCGGTGAAAACACCAACAGCCGCACTGGTTCGGTTTACATTGTGAAACCGAAGATGCACGGTCCTGAAGAAGTGGCGTTTGCCAACCGCTTGTTTGGCGCCGCCGAGAAATTGGTGAACCTGCCTGCCAATACCTTGAAAATGGGCATCATGGACGAAGAGCGCCGCACTTCTGCCAACTTGAAAGCCTGTATCGCCCAAGCGCAAGAGCGCGTGGTGTTCATCAACACCGGTTTCTTAGACCGCACTGGTGATGAAATGCACACCTCTATGTACCAAGGCGCGGTATTGCGCAAAGGCGACATCAAAAACACCGGTTGGATTAAGGCTTACGAAACCCGCAACGTGCAAATCGGCTTGGCCTGTGGCTTGGCTGGCAAAGCCCAAATCGGTAAAGGCATGTGGGCGATGCCTGACTTGATGGCCGAAATGTTGGAACAAAAAATTGGCCATCCTAAATCTGGCGCCACCACCGCTTGGGTACCATCACCTACTGGCGCGACTTTGCATGCATTGCACTACCACCAAGTGAATGTGTTTGAGGTGCAAAAACAAATCTTGGCAGCGCCACAAGCGTCATTGTTAGACGAATTGTTAACGCCGCCGTTGGCTGAAAACACCGATTGGTCTGCGGCTGACAAACAGCAAGAGTTGGACAACAACTGCCAAGGCATTTTGGGCTATGTGGTGCGTTGGGTTGAGCAAGGCGTGGGCTGTTCTAAAGTACCAGACATCCACAACATTGGCTTGATGGAAGACCGCGCCACCTTGCGCATTTCCAGCCAACACATTGCCAACTGGTTGGTACACGGCATCGTGACCGAAGCCGAAGTGCGTGCCACCTTGGAACGCATGGCGGCAGTGGTCGACAAACAAAACGAAGGCGATGCGGAATACACGCCTATGGTCGGTCGTTTTGACACCTCACCTGCCTTCTTGGCAGCGTGCGACTTGGTATTCAAAGGCACTGCACAGCCAAATGGCTATACCGAGCCTTTGTTACACCACTGGCGCCAAGTAGCCAAAGCACAATAAGCCACGCCTTATTCACAGATAAACACACACATTTGGCAGCGGCCTGTAACATTTACAGGCCGCTTTTTTTTATTTTCACACCACAGGTGTTAGAATTGCTGTGACTTGTTTAGCATATTGGGTCATAAGCCTGTGTGCGACAGCTGCTCCCCCTCACCTCACAAGGAATGCCATGTCAATTGATGCCAACGCACTGATGAACCATTTGCTTAGCAGTTTTGAACACAACACCCCGCCAGAAGGTGGTTGGTACATCGAAGCCGCACTGCGCAAATTGCCTTGGAATCAGCGTTTCAACAGCTTAAAAGCCATCGATGCCTTGATCACTTCACACCGCAAACAGCGCGCCATCACCGATGCGCAAGCATTTTTGGCCGATACCGACAAGCGCAATACCTTATTGTTGTTGGCGGCGTATTTGGGCAAGGTATTGCAACACAGTACCGGTTCACGAGCGACTTGGCATTACCATGCCGATTTTGTCGCCGCCAATCCAGCCGAACACCAACACATTGCCCACTCCTTCAATACCGCTTTGGTGTTGAAACTGGGTGAGCAATGGGTGCTGCCCGTGAGTTTATTGTGTGACCAATTCTTCGATGCCCATGCCCAACAAAGCATCAGCCACCACATCGAAAACATCATCCACCGTGAGCAATATTTCCAAAGCCAAGACCACACCGAATCCATGCACTTATTGCTGCAAATGGTGGCACACCACGCTCACCTACCTGGTGGTTTGGCCCATGCTGAAATATTGGCCACGCAAGAATGGGACTACTCGATTTTCAGTCTAGACCGCTTGGATGCGGTATTGCAGCAAGTGCGCAGCAGCACAACATTTCAGGCCGATACGTGGATTAAAGACAGCAGCGAAGCCAATTTCCTGATGTGGGCCAGCAGTTATTTGGCTGCCACCATTGCCAATATCGCCCAAGCGCCGCTGCGCTGGTGGGGGCATGCCGACACCGAAAAACTGATGCAGCAAGATTTGCCGGAATCCTTGGCCTCCAGCCGCGTCGCCCAAATCGACCAAACCCTGTATTTTGTCATGGGCTACATCAGCGATTATTTGCTTGGCCTTAACGACAAATCCACCAGCCAATACGGCCAATTTGTGTTGGCACAATTGCATAATTTCCCACAAACGCCGTTAAAAGCGCAGACCAAAATGGCACCGAATGTGCCCGCCTTGTGGAAAAATGCCATGATCAATGCCGGCCAAACCGCGGCGCACATGTTCCACCAATTGATCAATAACCCACAACAACAAGCGCTGCTATTGCCGACTTTGTTTGATGGCGGCTTGTTTGTGCAAGCGCTGGACAATGGTGAAACCGTAGAACAGCATTGGCACAACAATCCCAACCAGCGCGCGTATTTGAGCTTGGCCTATGAAGCAGACGCTTTTTTTGCCACCCAGCGCATGGATGCCATCCAAATCGATACCATGGTTGACGATGGTACCGGCAATGAATTCGCCATGGGCATTACTGTGCCGTATTATGCGCACCACGATTACCGCGGCTTCCAAATCCTGCGCCCTTATTTCACCCAATTGCCGGCAGAACAGCGCCACGACTGGGAAAGCTTGGGAGAGTATTTCTTCAACGGTGTGCAACAATTTGAGCAAGCACAAGCGCCGTTCTGGAAAGGCTATTACAGCGGTGTTTTGGTCAGCTAAGTGCTGACTGCGTGTGAATATCTGAATATCAAGCGGCCTGTAATTACTTACAGGCCGCTTTTTTAGGTATTGAGGCGAATATAGTCTTATCTTAAGCTACATGATTATTGCAAATACGATGCAGCAAGCCGTTCAGGGGTGTGGTCTCACTGTACAGAGCATTCCTACCTGCTCACCAGCTTGAGCCCATTTAATCATCCTATTTTGCAAGCTGTTGATGCTCAGAAAGCGGCCTGTAAACTGTTACGGGCCGCTATTGAGGTATTTGCAATAATTAAGAGCCATTATCTCTAAGCTAGCAAGCTGCAATGGTTTGTCACAAGGTTGCTTACTTGTCCTATTGGATGGCAGCGAAATTGCATTCCCTGCACTGGCTTTAACACATTCAACAAGCGGATTATGCAAGTCGCTCATGGCCATATAGCGACCTGTAACAGTTTACAGGCCGATATATAGCTGTATTTACAAACACATAAACATATCTTCTGAATCCACGATGCCTCTATGGCACGACACCAAAACGCGCTCGGGTACGGTCTTGGTTGATACACATCTTGCTTACTCGTTCCAAAACCTTGCCCTATTTATATTGAGTTTGCCCAAGCCAGCCACATAAAAAAGCGGCCTGTAAACATTTACAGGCCGCTTGATACGCTCACTCACGCCAGTTACACGTCTTTGGCTTGAGGTTTGATTTTGTCTTCTGACAAAGCCAAGGCCTCAATTTCCGCGTCGCTCAAGGTTTTATCCGCTTGTGACATCACTTCCGACACCGATGCATCAATCACCACTTCGCGTTCTTGTGCTTCCATTTCGCTGGCCGGCGTGTCCACATCTGCGCTAAGGTCATCAGTATTCAGCGTGACCTTAGGCATGGCCGCTTTTTGCTGCACCGAGCGAGGCACTTCGTCACCATGCACCGCTTCAACTTGGAACTCGTCCAATTCTTGCGCTTCCATTTCACTGGCAGGTGTGTAAGCCGTGGTTGGATTAGCAGCGCCTTCAGGTTGCAGCGCAGCCGCCACCATTTGCGCGGCAATTTGGTCTTCGGCCTGTGCTTGCACATTGGCGTCAACGCGGATCAAATCAATGATTTTCTCAGCCACCACATCGTGGAAGTAAATCACGTCGGTCGCGCCCGCTTCGAGCAGCATTTTTTGCTCTTCCTCGTTTTGTGCGCGCGCAATGATGCGCAGATGCGGATTCAATTGCAGCGCTTGTTTGATGATTTCCACCGCTTCGATGGTGTCGCTGATGGTGACTATCAAGTCGCGGGCGTGTTCCACATACACCGCTTCCAACATGCCTTCGGTCAGCGCATGGCCATAAGCGACAGGCACACCTTCAAAACGCAATTGTGTTGCCACTTCCAAACGGCTTTCCTGCACCAACACGGTTTGCCCTTGTGCCAACAAGGCTTGCAAGACTTTTTTACCGATGACACCATAGCCGATTAACACGCTGTGGTGGTGCGTGGTCGGTACCACCACCATGTCTTCGTCTTCAAACACAATCGACAAAGGCTTGATGGGCGCGGCCACTTTGGCACGCGGTTTGGCATCCAACACCGGGCTGGCGCCATCATCATTGGCATCGGCCTCTGCGCCCACAGCCGCAGGTGCGGCATGGCTTTCATGCGCAGGCACACGGTTTTTCTTCTCTTTGTACTTGTTCAAAGCCACAAACAAGAACGGATTCAAAATAATCGAAATCATGGCTGCGGCCAAAATGGCATCGTTTTGTGCCGGCTCCAAAATCTTGTAGCTCAAGCCCAAAGAGGCAATCATGAACGAAAACTCACCGATTTGCGCCAAAGACACCGCAATGGTCAAAGCGGTAGTTTTCGGATAACCAAACAGCTTCACAATCATGTAAGCCGCCAAAGACTTGCCGACGATGATGATGAATAAGGTGGTCAATACCAACACGATGCCAGAGGCCGTGGTCAATACTTCGGGATTGAACAACATGCCCACCGACACGAAGAACAATACGGTAAAAAAGTCACGCACCGCGCTCGATTCTTCTTCGGCGGCGTGGTTCATCTCGGTTTCGCTCAAAATCATGCCGGCGAAAAACGCGCCCAAGGCAAACGACACATGAAACAAATAGTTCGCGGCAATGGCACAGCCCAAGGCTATCGCCAACACACCCAAGCGGAACAAGTCTTTATTGCCGGTGCGCACCACTTTTTTCAGTAGCCATGGAATCAGCTTGTTGCCACCTACCATCATCACCACGATGAACAAAATCATCCAAAAACAGGTTTTGGCGATTAAAAACGCCACTTCGGTGAAGCCCATGCTTGCACCTTGGCCAGACAACAAACCTGCCAAAGCCGGTATCAATACCAGCACAAACACCATGGCAATGTCTTCTACAATCAACCAACCGATGGCAATGCGGCCTCGATTAGAATCTTTGATGTGCCAACGCTCCAAAGCCGCCATCAACACCACGGTACTGGCACACGACAAGGCCAAACCAAACACCAAGCCAGCGCCCCAACTCCAGCCCATAATGGTAGCCAAACCCATGCCCAAAATAGTGGCAAAACCCATTTGCACGACGGCGCCAGGCAAAGCCACTTTACGCACCGCCAACAAGTCTTTAATCGAAAAATGCAAACCGACGCCAAACATCAGCAAAATCACGCCCAATTCGGCCAATTGGTGTGACAATTCCAAATTGCCTTGCATGCCCGGTATTCCCGGCCCAAATGGACCCACCAAAATACCCGCAAACAAATAGCCTATCAGCGGTGGCATGCGCAGGCGCTGCGCCACCATCCCCAAAATGAAGGCAAACACCAAGCCGCCCACAATGGTTTCAACAAGTGGATAAGAATGCTCCATGGCACTCCTTTATATAGAATAGAGTTAACAGATGACGATGTGAATCGAAGGAGAAAGTGTCAAAACCCACTGATGACGAGGCATCACTGACACACATAAAACGAAAAAGCCGAATATTAAGCGTGTTCACCAGCCGGCGAGACCACTTTAATATATCGGCTTTTACTGACTTTTGGCAACCGTTTTATGCCAATCAGTTCATTTTTAACGCATATTGCCAAAAATCTTAAGCTGCATGCAATATTTTCCACAACATTTGACAAGCGGTGACGGTGAGCATGCATGCAAACGCCAGTTTCAATTTGCGCGGCGGCAATTTGTGCGCCACTTTCACCCCCAACGGTGCAAATGTCACCGTGCCTATGGCCAAACCAATGAGCGCAGGCAGATACACAAATCCCGCCGCTCCGGTAGGCAAATCGGCGACATGCCAACCATTCAACAGATAACCGATGCAGCCCGATAAGGCAATTGGCCAACCCAGTGCCGCAGATGTACCGACCGCATTCACAATCGGCACATTGCAAAACAGCATAAACGGCACCGACAAAGAACCACCGCCTATGCCCACCCACGATGACAACATGCCAATAAAGCTGCCAGAAGCGGCAGAGCCGGTCACACCCGGCATTTGACGGCTGGCTTTGGGCTTAAAGTCCATGAACGTCTGCGCCGCTATCACCAAGGCAAACACCACAAACACCGATTGCAATGTCAGCCCCGGCACATATTTGGCCAAGCTGGCACCGACAAACGTGCCAACTATCATCCACGGCGCCAATTTCCACACCAAATCCCAACGCACAGCCCCACGTTTGTGCTGCGCCAACACGCTGGAAAAACTGGTAAACACCATCACCGCAAACGAAGTACCGATGGCCAAATGTTGGCTGTATTCCGGTCCCACGCCTTGATGCGACAGAATCCACACCATAATCGGCACGATGATCAAGCCACCGCCCACCCCCAATAAACCTGCCCAAAAGCCCGCAAACGCACCTGCACACAACATCACCAGCCACGTGGTGGCATCCAAACCCATCACCATTTTTTGCTACGCCTTACCCGAAAAAATAGGCCGCACATGCGGCCTGTAAATCAAATTATGCTTCTTCCCAACTGCCCGCTTGCTCCACCAAGGCCAAAGCCGCGGCTTGGTGTTGTTCTGCCAATGCCGTTTGCTCAGTCGCTTTAAACACTTTGGCCAAGGCCAAATGTGCTTGTATGGACGGCTGTTGTGACAAACTGGCTTCCAAATAGCTTTGTGCCTTGCCCCACAATTGGCGCTGATACGCAGCCTCACCCAAGGCCAACAGCAAATCGGTGTCTTCGCGGTAAGTCTTTAACCATCCATCGGCCGCTTCAAAAGCCTGTTGTTGCTCTTTGTCAGACAGATTTTCTGCCGATTCAAACAAAACTTTCAACAAAGCCACATCGCGGTTTTGTGGGTAATGGGTTTTCGCCCATTTCACTGCTTGCGCATACAAGCCCAATTGCTGAAAACGTTCGGCAATTTCCACGCTTAAGCCGCCTTTTTGATCGGCATCAGGAATGCGTTTCAAGCAAGTCTTTAAGGCCTTGGCATCATGACATTGCGCCAACAATTGGCGATAAGCCACCCATTGGTATTGCTGCAATTCGGTCGCGCTCAAAGCACCGGCTTTGCTCAATTGTTCGGTCAAGCGCAACACTTTCATTGTGTCTTTTTGGTCAACTGCCATGCGCAATTCCAATTGTAACAAGCGGGTCAGCCCCGGATTGAGTTTGCGTGCAGCATCAATCGAAGTTTGCGCCGCCTCGTAATCATAGCGCTCTAAAGCACTCTCAGCTTCTAACAAATAACGCGACAACTGCATGGACTCAGGCAAAGCCGCCAAACGCTGCAAATAGCCTTGTTTGGCCGCATCGTCATTGGTTTGCTCGGCACTGTAAGCGGCCAACATCAAGGCCAAAGGCGCGGCATCACCGCACTCTTTGTTTTTCAACACCTTATCGGTTTCGCTTTGCGCTTTTTGAAAGCGGCCTTCAAAAAAGGCCTGACCGGCTTCGTTCAACGCATCGGCGACTTTGGCACTGCGACGGCGCTTGCCATAACGGCGCATACCACCTGGAATAGAAACCAAACGTCCCAATAACGACATGAATAAATACAACACCACCACAAACACCACAGTGCTTAGGATAAAGGTGTTGAGCGAGACCCGGCGCAACTCGTCACCGACGATGATGAACACATTGCCTGGATAGGAATGGGTGAGCACCGCTACCGCGGCTGCTCCGGCAAACAAGACCACCAACCAAATTAATGCCTTCATGCGCGCCCTCCTTTGACTTCAGGTTCGGACGCAGCCTTAGGTTTGGCCGGCACGGCAGGCGCACTGGCGGCCGCAGGCGGCGTCGCCGCTTGTGGCGCAGACGCATTCAATGGCATAGTCGGTACGTTGAACACACTGGTTTCGTCTTGCGATTGTTGCTGGAATTGCTGTACCGCGGCCAAGCTGTTTTTCAGACCATCGGCAGCATTGCCACCCAATTGAATTTGTTGTACTTGTGCCAAGTCTGCCAACCACGCTTTGGTCAAAGGATCGTTCATGTCGTAATAGCTGCGCATGGCAGTATCAACGGCCTGTAACTCTGATTTGTACAATTCACTTTGTTGTTGCATCAAGGCAATGCGGGCACTGACCAAATGCAAGCGGATGTTTTCTTTCAAATACTCGCTTTGCTCAGGCGAAATCAACATCGCGTCTTTGTTGTCCAGTTTGCGCACTTCAACCAAACCCTTAAAACTGCCTTTGATGCCATTCCAGACATTTTGCCACCACGACAATTTCGGATTACTGGCCGCTTCTGCAGCTTCGGGCTTGGTTAACACGCCTTCTAACAAGGTTTTCAAACCATCGACACGGCTTTCCAAGCTGCTGATCATCACCGCTGTTGAGGTCACGTTGACATTGGAAGCACCTTGGCTTAAGGCAATCAAATCGGTACTGATGGCTTGTTTTAAAGGCACCAATTCCGGTTTATCAAATTGGTTCAGACGGCTTTCGATGCTTTTCAACGATTTGATGGTGGCTTCTTTATTGCCCGTGAGCAACAATTGCTGCGTGGCCACATTCAAGCTGAACTCGATTTCATCCACCAGCCATTGATGGCGCGATTTCACCAATTGCTGGTAAGCCTGATCGACTTGGTTCAATTGGTTGTTCAAACGCTGATTGTCTTGCTGCAACAATTGCAATTTCTTTTGCAAGTCTTGCTGATCAGCCTGAGTCTTTTTCATGGATTGCATGGCGTCGGCATCGCCAATTTGAGCAGTGTCGATTTTATGACTGACCGAGGTGTCTAAATTTTTGAGGGTATTTTGACCTTGTACAAACAATAAGCCGCTGGCCCCCAATGCAATCAAAGACAAGACCAACGCACCTGCGCCTAAAGCCTTACCACTGCCTTGTTTGATAACGACCGGTTGTTGTGGCGCATAATTGGCCACGGCTTTGGTTTCATTTGAGGCTGTTTGTGATGCTTGTTCTGGTTTTTCTTGAGGTTGCTCTGCCATATGGCCCTCCTAAATAAATAATTGCCTCTTGATGCATTTTTAATACCGAAGTGCACAAATTGACAAACAAATGCTGTTGTTATGATGGTAAGAGATACTCGCGCAACAGTTTCAAAACGCTGCTATGGCCTTGTTTTCCAACCACAACCCGTCCTGCACCCATTGCATTCAATTCATCGGCGATGCGTTGATGGATGGTGAAGTATAACAAGGATTGGAGTTTGGCACGCAAATCTGCCGGTACTTGTTGAAACAAGATGTCGACCGCCTCGCGTGAATACACACACACCACCAATTGATAGCTCTGGCTCAATTGGCGAAACCGTTCCCAGTCCAGAGCTTGTTCAACACGCTGGTATAAAGACACGGTTTGTACCGATTTGCCCATGCCCAACAATTGATTGGTCAGCCAATCCCGCCCACCTTCACCATTGATGATGGTCACATGACGCAAGGCAGAATCCTGCCACAAAGGCATGCGCAATACCGCTTCGCTGTCCAAACCGTCTTGTGGTGCATTGGCAGTGGCTTGCGGGAAATACTGGTAAAAACACCCCAAAGTCCCGCTGCCCACGCACACATTGTGCAACGGTGGATTCACACGCAAGTGGTAAGCACTGATGATGGCATTGGCGCTGACCCAGAATGCCACATCGGTTGCATTCAAGCGCTGCTGCACATCTTCACGGGTGTGTGGCAATAACTTCACATCCATGCTGGAAAACAGCTCGGCCCGCCACCCTTGTTGCTGGCAATAATTCAACAGCGATACAGCTTGTGCCTGTGGTCTGACCACCAATACGCAATGCTCCATGCTTTCTTCCGTTTTATGATTGGGCTAATACGGCCTGTATCAATTGATGGGCGCCATCATCGGCCAATTTTTTGGCCACTGCACGCCCCAAACTGTCGGCATACGCAACTGGCGCTTGCGCTTGCGCCGTTAACACCACCGAACCATCGGGATGGGCCACCAAACCATTCAAGGTCAGCACCCCATCCTCTTCGGTTGCATACGCCGCCAACGGCACTTGGCAACTGCCATTCAAAGCCCGAGCCAATGCCCGTTCTGCAGTCACACAAGCTGTGGTTTGCGCATCGTTCAGCGGTGCCAACAATGCAATCACCTCATCTGCAGCCGCCAAGGTTTCTATACCCAACGCGCCTTGTCCGGCCGCAGGCAAACTCTCTTGTGGCACCAATACCGCACGGATGCGCTCTTCCAATTGCAAGCGTTTTAAACCTGAGGTGGCCAAAATAATGGCATCGTATTGGCCTTCATCCAATTTGCGCAAACGGGTTTGCACATTGCCGCGCAAAGGCTGTACTTGCAAATGTGGGTAGCGTGCGCGCACTTGTGCCTCACGGCGCAAGCTGGCCGTGCCGACGATCGCGCCGACTGGCATTTCCGCCAAACTTTGGTATGCATTGGACACAAACGCATCGCTTGGGTCTTCACGCTCGGTAATCGCCGCCAAGGCAAAGCCTTCAGACAAGACCATGGGCACGTCTTTAATTGAGTGCACGGCCAAATGCGCACGGCCATCCAATAAAGCCTGTTCCAACTCTTTGACAAACAAACCTTTGCCGCCAATTTTCGACAAAGTCTTGTCCAAAATCTGATCGCCTTGGGTGGTCATGCCCAAGATGCTCACTTCGATTTGAGGATACAGCTGCTGCAAGCGTGCCTGTATGTGCTGTGCTTGCCACATCGCCAACACACTCTCACGCGATGCGATAACCAATTTTTGCATAGTGTTGTGAACCATCTAACGAAATAAATGCCAAGCAGTTTACCATAACCATTTTGACTGCATAGCGGCCTGTATCAATGCAATCCCACCCCATTCTTATTGAGCTTTAACTTCATTTTCCACAATTTTGTGTGAACTTAATGACTTAAGCATTCTCACACTGACGCAACAGTCTGTTGAGTGTAAGCCAACACATGGGCATTTTGTACCCGATGTGTTTGACCCTAAAACACCAACCTCAAACGATTCAAGCCATTGTGGCAGATTACGGAGGACATCATGGGTATCATCATCAGTATGATCATTGGCGGCATCATCGGTTGGATTGCCAGCATGATTATGGGCAGCGGCAACGGCATCCTCATCAACATCATCGTCGGTATCGTCGGCTCAGCTTTGGGCAGTTGGCTGTTTGGTGATGTGTTAAAAATTGGTGGCGCCAAACAAGCCGGTAACTTCAATATTCCGGGTTTGCTGTTTGGCGTCTTGGGTGCGGTGGTCTTGCTGTTTATCATCGGTTTGATTTTCTAAAACCAAGTCAAACACACCCTGTTGCAGACCCGCTGCAACAGGGTTTTTACATGAGCGCAGCCGAACAGGTTAAAATGACGGTGTTTTTCATCAATTGATGTCTTCAGGATGTGCCATGCTCCAAACCGATACGCTTTCCAGTCAACCTGAAACCCGGGTCATCACCTCGCAATCTGTGTCCAGCCAAGAGGAATTGCTGGAACGTGCCTTGCGCCCAAAAACATTGGATGATTATGTGGGCCAACACAAGGCGCGTGAACAGCTGCACATCTTCATACAGGCCGCTAAATTGCGTGGTGAAGCCTTGGACCACACTTTGATATTTGGCCCTCCCGGCTTGGGCAAAACCACTTTGGCCCACATCATTGCCAAAGAAATGGGCGTGAATCTGCGCCAAACCTCTGGCCCGGTATTGGAGCGCGCCGGTGACTTGGCGGCATTATTGACCAATTTGGAACCGCACGATGTGTTGTTCATTGATGAGATACACCGTTTAAGCCCCATCGTTGAAGAAATTCTCTACCCAGCTCTTGAAGATTACCAATTAGACATCATGATAGGAGAGGGTCCAGCGGCACGTTCGGTCAAAATCGACTTGCCTCCGTTTACCTTGATTGGTGCGACGACACGCGCTGGCATGTTAACCAATCCTTTGCGCGACCGGTTTGGCATCGTGGCGCGTTTGGAGTTTTACAATACCGAAGACTTGACCAGCATCGTCAGCCGTTCCGCACAATTGTTGAATTTGGAAATCCTGCCCGATGCTGCAGTTGAAATCGCCAAACGCAGCCGTGGCACACCGCGCATTGCCAACCGCTTATTGCGCCGTGTGCGCGACTTTGCCGATGTGAAAAATTCCGGCCAAATTAGCCTCGACATCGCCGATTCGGCACTGCGCATGCTAGATGTCGACCACGTTGGTTTGGACATGCTCGACCGCAAACTGCTGGAAGCGATTATCACCAAGTTTGCCGGTGGACCAGTGGGACTGGACAATGTCGCCGCCGCCATAGGCGAATCGACCGACACCATCGAAGATGTCATTGAGCCGTATTTGATCCAGCAAGGCTTTTTACAGCGCACCCCACGCGGGCGCATGATTACCGAATTAACCCGTTTGCACTTTAATTTAAGTGTGTAAAACGGCAACTTTACCCAACTTGCGTAAAAGTCAGTTAAAGCATGGCTTTTGTAAACAATCATTGGCAGAATAAAGCCACTTTACTATTTGGAGACTACCATGAGCCGTATTTTATTGGTTGATGACGATACAGAATTAACAGAGTTGCTCAGCGACTACTTGAGCGCCGAAGGCTTAGAAGTGAGCATAGAGCACGACGGTCAAGCAGGTCGCGATGCAGCCTTATCGGGCCAATACGATGTGGTGGTACTTGATTCCATGATGCCGGTCATGAACGGCTTGGACGCTTTGAAAGCCATACGCCAACAAAGCAACATCCCTGTCATCATGTTAACCGCCAAAGGCGACGACATAGACCGCATCATTGGTTTGGAAATGGGTGCAGACGACTATGTGCCAAAACCATGCACCCCACGCGAATTGTTGGCACGCATTTACGCCATTTTGCGCCGCACTGAAAACAACCAAAACAAAACCCCTAATTCAGACACTTTGTTTGTCAGCAATGTGAAATTGATTCCGTCCAAACGCCAAGCGACCAAAGACGACCGTTCTTTGGAATTGACCAGCACCGAATTCAATTTATTGGAAGTATTGATGCGCCATGCTGGCCAAGTGGTGAGCAAAGATACCTTGTCGCAAGAGGCTTTGGACCGCAAACTGGCCAAATTCGACCGCAGCATCGATGTGCACATCTCCAGCATACGCCAAAAATTGGGGGATGCGAGCTTGATTCAAACCGTGCGTGGCTTGGGTTATTTGTTTGTGCGTAACTGATTGCTGTAATCCATGAGCCGTTTATTCCTGAAGATTTTTTCCATCTTCTGTTTGGTCATCATCGCCTCCATCGTGATTGCGACTTTTTCATTTTGGGTCGTGCAAACCACGGTGGCAGATGTGCAGTTTCGCCAACAGCGCAACTTCCAAGCATCGATGATTAACACCAGTGTGGACATCTTCAGCAAACGCGGCGAAGAAGAGCTGGTTAACCTGCTCAAAGATTGGCAACACATGAGTGCCATCAGCAATTTGCTGGTGGTGCGCAGTGATGACCACCGCGACATCTTAAACCGGCCTGTAGACGAGCACGAGCTTGAACAAGTCATCGCATTTACCTCACAAAAACAATCCTCACCCTTAATCAGTGTCGCCACCGATGCTTGGGGTCAGGAATACTATTTCTACATCCGCAATTGGCAGCAAAGCACGCCGAATGTGTTGCCCCGCCCGCCGCTTATCCCCGGTTTGCCTTTGGCACCGGTATGGCATGAACTGATCGTCCTCACCTTGATAGTCTTGGCCGGTTTGGCCGCGGCGTATATCTTGGCCAATTACATCTCCAAACCGATACGCATCTTGCAACAAGGCTTTCGTTCTTTGGCTTCGGGCAATTTGGACACCCGCATTCAACGCAATATGGGCAAACGCCAAGATGAATTGGCATTTTTGGCGATAGACTTCGACGAAATGGCAGACCAATTGCAGCAATTGGTCGAAAAAGAACGCCATCTGCTCCACCATGTGTCGCATGAAATGCGCTCACCTTTGGCGCGCATGCAAGCCATTTTGGGCTTGATCCAGCAACAGCCAGCCAAACTCGACAAACACTTGGGCAAACTGGATAACGAATTAAGGCGCATGGACAATTTGGTCGGCGAATTGCTGACTTTGGCGCGTCTGGAAAACAAAACCACCCAAATCCAATACGAAGACTTGTTGTTCAATGATTTTATCGCCAATTTGGTCGCCGATTCGGTGCCTCTGGCAGAAGAAAAACAGCAATTATTGCAATTAAACGCTTGCAGCAAGCCGATTGTCATCAGCGCCAATGAAGGCTATTTGTATCAGGCTTTTGACAATGTTTTGCGCAATGCCATCAAATACAGCCCGCAAGGCAGTGTCATCAACATCTCGTGCAGCTTGAACAAGCAAGAATTGCTGGTGAACATCACCGACAATGGCGTGGGCGTCGATGAAGCGCAATTGCCGCACATCTTCACCGCGTTTTACCGCGCCGACAGCAGCGGCACCAGCAATGGCACGGGTCTTGGCTTGGCCATCGCCAAACATGTTATTGAGCAACACCAAGGCAGCATCACCGCCAAAAACGTGTTGCCACATGGCTTGCAAATGGTGTTCAAACTGCCTGTGCCCAAGGCCAAATCGGCACGTCAGCAAAAACACCAACAAGCGCAAGCCAATGCCATTGATGGCAATACCACTGCTTAACCTTCCTGCTTACTGTCAATAAAAAAGCCGCTTTCCATAAGAAAGCGGCCTGTAAACATGGTGTGGGTGTTTCACACCCACACATCGGCTTATTCTTCGTCCAATAAGCCTTGTACTTCGTCGATGTAAAGTTGCATCGCGGCATCACTGCTGGTGCCTTTGATGTCTTCCCAAGCGGCGTATTTTTTCTTCGCCACCAAGTCAAATGCACCGGGTTTGTCGCCACTGACATCGCCATCAACGGCTTGTTTGTAGTAAGCATACAACTTTAATAACACTGCATTTTGTGGGCGTTCAGCCAAACTCACCACGTCTTTTTGAGCTTGTTCAAAACGTTGTTGCAAGTCACTCATGGTATTCCTTTTGCTGATTGTTGCTGTAACGAAACTCTATTAGTAACACAACTGCCCATACCGTGCAGCAGATTAAATAGAACAATTGCCCGTGATCACGACTGATTTTGCTTCAACGCTGCTTCAAAATCGGCCTTAGGCATGTAGCCTGATTGTATCTTGCCATTTGGATAGACAATGGTCGGCGTGCCATTGAAACCAAAGCTTTCGCTGAGTTTGGCCAATTTCTCTACCGGATTGTCACACACAGGCACTTGCGCCGGCGCCACGCCATCGCGTATCCACTTGGTCCACGCTTCGGTACGGTTAGGTTGGCACCACAATTGGATGGATTTTTCTGTTGCTTGTGGGTGCAAAGAATCAATTGGCATCAAGAAGGTATAAATCGTCACGTCGGTCATTTGCGCGATTTCATGTTCCAATTTCTTACAGAATGGGCAATCTGGATCGCTGAACACCGCCACTTTGTACTGACCATTGCCACGCACTTCTTTGATGGCCGAATCGAATGGCAAGGCTTTGTAATCGATGCGGTTTAAATCTGCGGTTTTTTCTTCGGTTAAATTGACTTTTTTCTTCACGTCTAACAAATTGCCAACAAACATGTAATCGCCGCTGCCATCCATGTACACCACTTGATTCGGGAACACCACCACTTCATACAAACCTGCAACAGGTGAGGCTTCCACGCTTTTAATCTGTACTTTTTGCTCTGGATAAGCTTGCTCTAATGCAGCCTGAATATTCTTTTTAACACTTGTCATATCCCCTGCTACAGCGGGTTTAGCCGTGCTTGTTGAAGAAGCGGCATTGTTCTTGCTGTTTTCCGTTGTGGCTTGGGGCTGACATGCACCCAACACACAAGTAAAGAGGATGGTGGTAATTAATTTAATCTGCATAAATTTCTCTTAAAATTGATTGCTAAAAAATTCAAACATTGGCAATATTGTCAAAATGCCATATGGCATATTGTTTGACTTTGTAATGATTAAGTTTTTCCACCAGCATCGTAACATATCCAAAGATTTAAGTGGTTCACTGTTAACTAATCACTCGTACGGAGGCTCTATGGCTCAAACTCGTTTGGTAGCAACTGGTATTTCTTCTAAAACTGATGCGGACAAAATTGCACAAGCAGGCGAAGCAGTTGAAGGTGTGCGCTTTGTGAATGTCAATATTGATGATGGCGGCATTGTCGTTACCCATTCTGATGCTTTTAATGCAGACTCATTCAAAGCAGCCATACAAGCGATTGGATTCAATTTTTCATAATGTTATCTACGGTATACCCCATTACGTATACCGCTGAGCGTTACACCCGACACTTTAATGCTTGCTTACACGAAGTGTTACATTGGCCGCGACAATCGCGGCCAAAACTTTTGTTGCTGCACGGCTGGATGGACAGCGCCGACAGTTTTCAAGCAGTGGTGGATGCTTTACCAGCGGAATACGACATTTATGCAGTCAGTTGGCGCGGCTTTGGGCGGTCTCAATGGCAAACCAGCGGCTATTACGAACGCATGGTGATGTTGCAAGATTTGCACCAAATCCTCGAACACATCAGCCCCGATGCGCCACTGCATGTGTGCGGTCACAGCATGGGCAGCATGTTGGCCACCCATTATGCATGCTTGTTTCCCGAGCGCATCCAAAGTTTGACCATGGCCGAAGGCTTTGGCATGCCAGTGCTGGACCAAGCCGCCGAATTGCGAGCGCGTGCGCGCCGTTTTATCACCAGTACCGAGCCCAACCCCAGCATGGTGTTGAGCAGCGTTGCCGCCGTGGCGGAGAAATTGCAACGGCGCAATCCAAACATGGCGCTGGATTTGGCCCACTTTATGGCCGAGGCCTTAACCCACACCACTGAGCAAGGCCTGCATTACCGCGCCGACCCCAAACACCATTTGCCGCAAGCCCATCCATATGATTGGCACCGCATCGCGCCGCTGTGGGCGAATTTGCGCATGCCGACTTTGTGGTTACAAGGCGAGAATTTGCCGCACAACCACTATTTGCAACGCGTGGCGGGTTTATTGCCAGAACGCCAAGCACTGTTGCCCCATTTGGTCGACATCGTCACCTTGCAAGGCGCAGGACACATGTTGCAATGGGAAGCGCCACAAGCATTTGCCGCCGCCTTGGACAAATTCTTGCGCCAAGTAGAGGCGAAGTCGGTACAATAAGCGGCCTGTAAGCCCCAAGTGAATGCTCATGACCCCGATACTTGCTTTTGACATTGAAACCATACCTGATGCACATGCCATACGCACACTGCATGAATTCCCGCATGAAATTGCCGATGCCGATGTGGTGGAATATGCGTTGCAAAAACGGCGGGCACAAAATGGCAGCGAATTTTTGCCTTTGCATTTGCATCGGGTGGTGGCGATTTCGTGTTGTTTGCGCTGGTCGCAAGACAAAGTGCACGTCAGCACCATAGGCTCGATAGACGACGATGAAGCCACAGTATTGCGCAAATTCTATGAGCTGATTGAACGCTACACGCCGCAATTGGTGAGCTGGAATGGCGGCGGTTTTGATTTGCCGGTCATGCATTACCGCAGCCTGATACACGGCATCAGCGCCGCCCGCTATTGGGATTTGGGCGATGGCGATTTTGGCGACAGCCGCGATTTCAAATGGAATAACTACATCAGCCGCTACCAAATGCGTCATTGCGATTTGATGGACGTGCTCGCCATGTACAATGGCCGCGCCAACGCCCCACTCGACCAAATGGCCAAACTGTGCGGCTTCCCTGGCAAAATGGGCATGGACGGCTCCAAAGTTTGGAGCGCCTACCAAGACGGGCAATTGCAAGACATACGTGATTATTGCGAAACCGATGCCGCCAATACTTATTTGATGTTTTTGCGTTTTCAATTGCTGCGCGGCGTCTTCAACCCCACTGAATACCAAGCCGAAGTCGACCGTCTGTACCATCACCTAAACGCACAACCACAAGCACATTGGCAGCAGTTCTGCCAATTGTGGCAACGCTAAAGGCGGCCTGTAACGATGGCGGTCTTGTTTAAACAAGTGGTGTTAATCGGTGTCGGTCTGATTGGTGGCTCGCTGATTTTGGATTTGAAGCGCCAACAATTGATTGGCGCAGTACACGGCATAGACTTGGATGCCGACAATTTGCAGCGCGCCTTAGAGCGCAAAGTGGTCGATACGGCGTCCACCCTCATCGACGCCGCGGTCAGCCAAGCCGATTTGGTCATCTTGGCCACGCCAGTGGGCACGGTTGCCAACATCACGCAGGCATTGCAGCCTTATTTACAGGCCGCTTGTGTCATCATTGATGTCGGCAGCACCAAGCAAACCACCATTCAAGCACTGGCACAATACCTACCTGAACACTTCCCGCATTTTGTCGCCACCCACCCCATCGCCGGCTCAGACCGACATGGCGCGATGGCAGCGCAGTTTCGCTTGTTTGAAAACAAAAAGCTGATACTGTGTCCGCATCCCGAGCAAGACGCGGACAGCTACCAAAAAGTGTGGCAATTGTGGCAAGCCACCGGCGCGGTGGTGTCGGAGTTGTCACCATCAGAACACGATGCCATCTTGGCCATGGTCAGCCACTTACCCCACCTCATCGCCTACAGTTATATGCATGCCATCTCCAATCAAGACTTGGGCGCACAAGCGCTGCATTACGCCGGCTCAGGCTTTCGCGACTTTACCCGCATCGCCGCCAGCCATCCCGCCATTTGGACCGATGTCAGCTTTGCCAACCAAGCCAGCTTGCTGCAATTGATTGATGCGCAACAACAAGAGTTGCAACGCCTAAAAGACTTAATCCTCGCCGGCGACGCCACCGCCTTGTACGCCTATTACGACCAAGCGCAACAACAACGCGATGCTTGGCCACCTGAACAATAATGAATGCATGGGTAAGAGTTTTAAATGCAGATACGTTACATCACAGAATCTGAATTTGCTGCCTTAGCCCTACCCATATTGTTTCATGAGCCACTCTATGCACATGTGTACTGCGTATTGATGCAAGATGATGCCACGCCGGTATGCAAATTTACGGCGCGCAGCACCTTGGTTCAACCCATTATCAAGCGGTTTAATCGATTCATTGCGATTGGCATTGATGAAACCATCGGATTTTGGGATTTTGAGGCTGCAAAAATTGCCAAACAATTGGCATTGCCCTACCCGTTTTATGATTTTTACCTCTCGGCAAACTATTTGTTTATTGTGTTTGAACTGGGGATTTTAATTTTGCATGCAAGCACATTAAGTGTATGCGGTGAGCTGATTTATCCGAATTTTATTCAGAGCATTGAGGCTGATGACCAGCAAATCAAAGTGTTATTTTTAGATGGCAAGATAGCCATAGTGAATATTAAAGACATCATACTGTCTCATTCCAATTTAAAGACATAACTTCCCACTCATCCTAAATACATGGCACACAATCAAGCGGCCTGTAAACCTCAATTCAGAGTTTACAGGCCGCTTATCAATGCTGATGACTTCTGGCTTAAGCCTTGGCTTGCGTTTCCAATTGTTGCAACAAGCCGGCGGCATTGCTGACATCGCGGCCGGTTTTGCTTACCGCGGCTTGCGCCTCAGCGGCACTGATTTTGCCGGCGGCCACTTGGCTTAAGGCCCACAACAAGCTGCTGCGAGTGCCGCTGCGGCAATAGGCGGCTTTGGGTGCGGCGTCTTGCGCATACCAAGCGCCAAACGCCTCTACATCATCCATGCTCAATGAATTCATGGTAATCGGCACATAAGCCACGTCCATGCCATGCTCAGCGGCGATGGCTTCGATGTCGGCCAGATTCAACTGCCCCATTTCCTCATTGTCGGGACGGTTGCAAATCAGGTGTTTCACTCCCAAACCGGCCAACTCTGCCACATCAGCGGCCTGTAACTGCGCCGCCACATACAAATCATCGGTTAATGTTGCCAAATTCATTTGCTTTCCTTTTCTTCATTTAAAACGCGGTGCTGTCTCAGCCTTATTGCCATTGTGGCAGCCAATACGACAGCAATTGTTCGTCTTCGGTGTGCAGCAACACCGTGGTTGCGGCTTGCGCCAGCACCGGCATTTGCGTGTGGTATAACACGCCTTGGCGGAAATAATGCACGCCGACACTGTCGCCCACTTGCAAGCTGTGCCACACCGCATCGAATTGGCTGGTGCTCAAATTGGCCACCGCCACCACCACATCGCCCACGGTCAAACCCGCTTTTTCGGCGCTGCCGCCATTACTGACGCTGTTAATTTTCAGGCCGCTGGCGTCCACGCTGTATTTGGCACCGAACGCGGTTTCCACCATCATGTGGTGTGGTGGCAAAGTCGCCACCCAGCCAGCTTCTTTGTCTGAGCGCGCCACGCGGTGCAAACTCAAACCAAAATCCACCAACACCTCGGCCAAAGGCAAGGCGTCGGTGCGGTCTATCATGCGGCGCAACAAATCTTGCACATCGACACCGGTGACCTCACACGCCAAGGCGCGCCAATCTTGTTCGCTGATGCCGCGGCCGTCTTGCAAATAACGGCGGTACAGCGCCCGCATCACATCGTCGAGGCTGAATTCGCCATCGGTTTCGCGGCGCAAATACAAGTCCAACACCAAGGCCGCCAAGGCGCCTTTTTGATAATAGCTGACGATGGCATTGGCCGAGTTTTCGTTTTGTTTGTAATACTTGGTCCAAGCATCGAAGCTCGATTGCGCCAAACTTTGCTTGTGGCTGCCGGCGCCTTGTTCGACACGGGTAATGGTTTTGGCCAATTGGCTCAAGTATTGCGGCGTCGACATCACGCCTGAGCGCTGCAACATCAAATCATCGTAATACGAGGTAATGCCTTCAAACGCCCACAATTGCTCGGTGTGTTGCTCATGGTGCAATTCATACGGGTCAAACGCCGCTGGTTTGATCGATTTCACATTCCAGGCATGGAAATACTCGTGGCTGAACAAGCCCAGTAATTGCAAATACTCATCGCCGCGCTCTTTCGCACCCAAGCGCGGCAAACTCCAACGGTCGGCCATCAAAGCGGTAGAAGCGCGGTGCTCCAAGCCGCCATAGATGTGGTCGCCAATGTAGAGCATGAACACATAATGGCCAAACGGCGCAACGCCAAACAATTCTATTTGCGCTTCACAGATTTTTTCCACATCGGCCAGCAAGCGGTCTTCGTCAAAAGGCAAGGTTTGGCCGCTGAGGATGATGTGGTGCGGAATGCCTGCGGCTTCAAAATCGTATTGACGGAACAAACCCAAGGTAAAGGGATGGTCTATCGCTTCCCAGTAAGAAGCGGCCTGAAAGCGGTTGGCAGCGATAGGTTGCATGGCCGTGGCAATCTGCCATTGTTGCGCGCGGCCCCATTCACCCAAGTCCACATGTATTTGATAGGCCTCGTGTTGACGACCGTCTAGCCACGGAAACAAACAGGCGCCATCAAAAAACGCGCCGCGTTCGTCCAAATAACTGGCGCGCACCGACCAATCATAGGCATACACCTCATATTCCACCCGATACTCACCTGATGCGGCCTGTAAGGCCCAACGGCTTTTGTCCAGTGCTTGCAGCGCAATGGCTGTTTCGTTGTGAAAAGCCTGCATGCGGATGATGTGGCGTGAAAAATCCCGAATCATGTAACTGCCGGGTACCCAATCGGCCAAATTCAATGTTTGCTGCGGACTGGCCACGGCCACGTTCCATGCACAACTCACGTGCCACAGATGTGCGGCTGCGTCTTGTAAACGTACGCTGATATTCAACATATGGTTTTTACCTTTGATGCCTGTGTCTTGGGGCTTACAGTTAATATCTTTACGGTTTTTTGCACTCTCTTGACCGCAATCAAGGTGGTGCAAAACAGCTTTCTATAAGCTTTGAAGCCAAAATATTGTCAGTGTATGCCACTTTTGTAAATGTTGCATCCATGCGTTTTACAGGGTCTGCGTTAAGGTTTGCCAACCTGCATGCACCAAGGTGACCGCACTGACAACCATACTTTGATGTAAACCATCCCCTTGAACGTGGAGAACCCTCATGGAAACGCAAACTTATAACTACAAAGTCGTGCGGCAATTTGCCGTCATGACCGTAGTTTGGGGTATTGTCGGAATGTTGGTTGGCGTGATCATTGCCGCCCAACTGGTCTGGCCCGCCTTAAACCTATCAGAAATCGGACCTTGGTTCAGCTTCGGACGCTTGCGTCCGTTGCACACCAATGCCGTGATTTTTGCCTTTGGCGGCTGTGGCTTGTTTGCCACCTCGTATTATTGCGTTCAGCGCACCTGTAATACCCGTCTTTTTGGTGGCAAATTGGCTGCCTTCACATTCTGGGGTTGGCAAGCGGTCATCGTATTGGCAGCGATTACCCTGCCTTTGGGTTTGACCACGGGCAAGGAATACGCCGAATTGGAATGGCCCATCGACATCTTGATTACCTTGGTATGGGTGTCTTATGCGGTGGTGTTCTTCGGCACCATTGCCACGCGCAAGGTAAAACACATTTATGTGGCCAACTGGTTCTATGGTGCGTTCATCTTAGCGGTGGCCTTGTTACACGTGGTGAACAGCATTGAAATCCCTGTGGGTTTGTTCAAGTCTTATCCTGTTTACGCCGGTGCGGTTGATGCGATGGTGCAATGGTGGTACGGCCACAATGCCGTGGGCTTCTTCTTGACCACAGGTTTCTTGGGCATGATGTATTACTTCGTACCTAAGCAAGCCGGTCGTCCGGTTTATTCTTACCGCTTGTCTGTGGTGCACTTTTGGGCCTTGATTTTCACCTATATGTGGGCCGGCCCGCACCACTTGCATTACACCGCTTTGCCTGACTGGACTCAGTCTATTGGCATGGTGTTCTCTTTGATTTTGTTTGCACCTAGCTGGGGCGGCATGATTAACGGCATCATGACTTTGTCGGGCGCTTGGCACAAATTACGCACCGATCCCATCTTGAAATTCTTGATTGTGTCTTTGTCTTTCTACGGCATGTCGACGTTTGAAGGCCCAATGATGTCGATTAAAACCGTCAACGCCTTGAGCCATTACACCGACTGGACGGTGGGTCACGTGCACTCTGGTGCTTTGGGTTGGGTAGGCTTCATCACCATCGGTTCGATTTACTACTTATTGCCACGCTTGTTTGGTCGTCCACAAATGTACAGCATCAAATTGATTGAGGCGCATTTCTGGGTAGCCACCATAGGCATCGTTTTGTACATCGCGGCTTTGTGGGTTGCTGGCGTACAACAAGGCTTGATGTGGCGCCAAATCAATCCAGACGGCACTTTAACCCATGCCTTTATCGACAGTGTTTCGGCTTCTATGCATTTGTACATGATTCGTGTGTTGGGCGGAACTTTGTACTTAGTGGGCATGTTGCTGATGGCTTACAACACTTACCGCACCATTATTGCCGGTAAGCCCGTCGATGCCACCATCCCTGCCGTGTCACAAGTACACCACGAAGCTTAAGGAAGACAGTTATGAGTTTACAAAAATTAGCGGAAGAAAAAGTCGGCTTTCTCATAGTCTTTGTGCTGCTGGTCATCAGTTTTGGTTTGTTGATTGAGATAGTGCCCTTGTTCTTCTCCAAATCGGTCACTGAGCCAGCACCGGGCGTGAAACCGTATACACCCTTACAAATTGCCGGTCGCGATGTGTATTTGCGTGAAGGCTGTTACACCTGCCACTCACAAATGATCCGTCCATTCCGTGCCGAAACCGAACGCTATGGCCATTACTCAGTGGCCGGTGAATCGGTATACGACCACCCGTTCCAATGGGGCTCAAAACGCATGGGTCCTGATTTGGCCCGTGTTGGCGGTCGTTACTCGGATGAATGGCACCGTTTGCATTTGTTGAATCCACGCCAAGTGGTGCCTGAATCAAATATGCCAGCCTTCCCGCACCTGACCCGCAATGCGGTCGATGCAGCGATAGTAGAACGCAATATGCGTGGCTTGGCCAAAGTGGGCGTGCCTTACACAGATGCCGATTACAAATCGGTAGCTGAAGAGGTCAATGGCAAATCCGAAATGGAAGCCGTCATCGCCTACTTGCAAGGTTTGGGTCTCGCTTTGAAAAACGTAAGGTAAAACATCATGGATGTCACTTGGGCACGTATCTCCTTCACTTTTTTAATCATCATCAGCTTCTTTCTGGTGGTTTGGGTTGCCTGTGGTAAGCAATCAAAACAACGCTACAGCGACATCGCCCGCCAGATTGTCGATGACGATGATTCAGTCGCCACCGATGTGCCTAAGTCGCATCCTGATGCTACGGAGCAAAAACAATGAATAATTCAGATTTCACCAGCGGATTTTGGCATTACTACATCGCTTTCATTATTGTCTTGGCCATGATAGGTTTGGTATGGCTGTTGTGGTCACAAAAAGCCGCCAAGACCAACAAACCCGATGAAAGCGACACCACCACTGGCCACAATTGGGATGGCATCGAGGAATACAACAACCCCATGCCCAAATGGTGGTTTTACATGTTCGTGTTGACCATGATTTGGGGCGTCGCCTATTTTGTTGCCTACCCAGGTTTCGGTGAATCCAAAGGCATGTTGGCTTGGAGCAGCAAAGGCCAATACCAACAAGAAATTAAAAAAGCCGATGACGAATTTGGCGTTATTTACAAAAAATACGCCAATATGCCCATCGAACAAGTGGCCGACAATCCTGAAGCACGCAAAATCGGTCAAAACCTGTTCAACACCTATTGCATTCAATGCCATGGCTCGGATGCCAAAGGCTCTAAAGGCTTTCCGAATCTGACCGACAACGATTGGTTGTGGGGCGGCGATCCAGCCACCATCCACCAAACCATCAAAGACGGTCGCATTGGCGTGATGGCACCTTGGGGTCCGGTATTGGGTGAGGAGCGTGTGAAAGACGCCGCCCACTATGTGATGTCTTTGTCGCGTGACAAAGGTTTCGATGAAGGTCGTGCGCAGCGCGGTCAAGTGGTGTTCAACAGCTTGCCAGCCAACTGTGCTTCGTGTCATGGCGAAGATGGCAAAGGCACTTTGGGCATGGCGCCTAACCTCACCGACGATGTGTGGTTGTGGGGCAACAGCGAGAAAAACATCATCGACACCATCACCAATGGCCACACCAATGAAATGCCTGCTTGGAACACCTTCTTGGATGAAGACAAGTTGCATTTGATGACGGCTTATGTGTGGGGCTTGGCACCGAAAGAACAACGTGTGAAAACCGTTGCCAAAACCGACACGCCTACCGCAGCTTCAGCAGCACAATAAGCGGCCTGTAAACCTGTGACACTCAAACCGCATGCCAAAGCATGCGGTTTTTGCACATCTGTTGACGCAAACTAAAGAAGCGGCCTGTAAATCTCGGGATAATTGCCTCAAAACACATTCACCTCATACAAAAGGAAGCACACATGGCTAAAACCAATGAACCACAAGAAGAAGTGGTTCAATTTTATGCCTCCAGCAAACGCATCCACCCCAAATTGGCCAAAGGGCGTTTCAGCAATTGGCGCATCATCGCGGTGCTGATGACACAACTGGTGTTTTACGTCTTGCCGTGGTTGCAATGGAATGGGCGTCAAGCGGTGTTGTTTGACATCGCCGCACGCAAATTCTACATCTTTGGCATCACCCTCTTGCCCAGCGAATTGATTTTTCTCACCGGCATCATGTTGGTCAGCGCGTTTGGTTTGTTTTGGTGGACGACGATTGCAGGGCGCTTGTGGTGTGGCTATGCCTGCCCACAAACGGTGTATACCGAAATCATGTTGTGGTTCGACCATTTCTTTGAAGGCGACCGCAACAAGCGCATGAAGCTGGAAAAAGAAGGCTGGACGGCGCACAAAATCCGCGTCAAAGCACCGAAATACTTGGTCATCTTGCTGTTTTGCTTCTGGACAGGCTTCACCTTTGCCGGCTGGTTCACCCCGATACGCCCGCAATGGTTAGACTTGTTTGCGTTTGGCCTCAGCACCACGCAGTGGTTTGCCATCGGTTTTTACGGTTTTGCCACTTGGTTTATGGCGCACATCATGCGCGAACAAGTGTGTTTTTACATGTGTCCTTACGCCCGTTTCCAAAGCGCGATGTTTGACAAAGACACGTTGCTGGTGTCTTACGATGCCGAGCGCGGTGAGCCACGCGGTGTGCGCAAGAAAAACCAAGACAACGCCAACTTGGGTGATTGCATCAACTGTACTTTGTGTGTGCAGGTGTGCCCCACGGGCATAGACATCCGCAATGGCCTGCAATACCAATGCATAGGCTGTGGCGCTTGCATCGATGCCTGTGACGAGGTAATGGACAAAATTGGCAGCCCACGCGGCTTGGTGCGCTATACCACTGAAGCAGTCTTACAACACGAGTATGCCGACAGCGACATCAAAAAACGCTTGCTCCGTCCACGTGTGGTCGGTTATGGCATGATTTTGTTTTTGGTCGCTTGTGGCTTGGTATACGGCATTTTCTCACGCGACTTGATGAACATCGACATCATCAAAGACCGCGGCATGATGGTCAGACAAAACAACGAGGGCTTATTGGAAAACACCTACAATTTGCGCTTGAGCAATGCCTCGGAAGAAACCCTGTATTTACAGGCCGCTGTTAAGGGGTTTGATCACATCGAATTGACTGGTTTACCCCCCACCTTGGAAATCAAAGCTGGCGACATCATCAACGTACCGGTACAAGTCGCGACCTACCCTGAGTATGCCGACAAAGGCAGCCATCCGATTGAGTTTGAATTCAGGTATCACACTGAAGGCAATCAAGAATGGCGCATCATTCATGAAAATTCCAATTTTATTGGGGAATAACAATGGCGGTTTTGAAACTCAAATCGACAGCCAAACCTTGGTATAAAGAAGCTTGGGCTTGGGGCATTTTGGCCGGCCCTATCTTGGTCATTCCGGCCGGATTAATCACATATTATCTGGCCGCCAGCGGCGCCGATCCGCTGGTGTCGGATGACTATTACAAAGAAGGCAAAAACATCCACTTGCAACTGAATCGTGACACCGCCGCAACCAGTCACCACATCCAAGCGCAAGTGATGTTCAGTCCCGATGGCAGCAAGGTCAGGGTGTTTTTAAATGGCGATTACAATCCCCAGCAAGCGCTGCATTTTAGCTTGCAACATCCGACCATGGCACAATATGATCAGTCTGTGGCATTGACACTTGTGAATGCTGATGCCAAGCTGTATGAGGCCCAGCTTAAACCATTGCCCCCAATGAACAGTTGGTATGTTAGAATCGAAAACGATCAAGCGACTTGGCGTGTACAAGAAAAGTGGCTGGTGCAAAATGGTAACAGTCTGTTGCTGACACCTAAGTACGCTGGTAATACTGCCTCGTCACCTAAGTAGCACACATTAGATTTTGGAGAAATGCTTTATGGATGAGTTGCTCAAAGAAGCCGCGCTCAATTTTCATGAATACCCTAATCCGGGTAAGATACAAATCACCCCTACCAAGCCTTTGGCAACCCAATATGATTTGTCTTTGGCTTATTCCCCTGGTGTGGCAGCACCGTGTATGGAAATCTACAACGATCCGTTGGCTTCTTACAAATACACCGCACGCGGTAATTTGGTGGCAGTGATTTCCAATGGTACGGCGGTATTGGGTTTGGGCAATATCGGTGCCTTGGCAGGTAAACCTGTGATGGAAGGCAAAGGGGTATTGTTCAAGAAATTTGCCGGCATCGACGTGTTCGACATCGAAATCAATGAAACCGACCCTGACAAATTGGTCGACATCATTGCGTCGCTTGAGCCGACTTTTGGTGGCATCAACTTAGAAGACATCAAAGCGCCAGAGTGTTTTTACATTGAGAAAAAACTGCGCGAACGCACCAACATCCCAGTATTCCACGACGACCAACACGGTACCGCCATCATCACTGCAGCAGCAGTATTGAACGGCTTGCGCGTGATTGAAAAAGACATCAAAGAAGTGAAATTGGTGTGCTCTGGCGCCGGTGCGGCAGCGATTGCCTGTTTGGATTTGTTGGTGGCTTTGGGCATGACACGTGAAAACATCACCGTGTGCGATTCCAAAGGCGTGATTTACAAAGACCGCGACGACAAAATGGATGTGTCCAAACAGCGTTACGCCATTGAGGACAATGGCCAACGTGTGTTGGGCGATGCCGTGGTCGACAAAGACATCTTCTTGGGTGTGTCTGGCCCGAATGTGTTGAGCGTGGACATGCTCAAAACCATGAAAGAAAATCCGATTGTCTTGGCTTTGGCCAACCCACAACCGGAAATTTGGCCACCTGAAGCGATTGCTGCCCGTCCTGATGTCATCATCGGTACAGGCCGCTCAGACTTCCCTAACCAAGTGAACAACGTATTGTGCTTCCCATTCATCTTCCGTGGTGCTTTGGATGTGGGCGCGACCACCATCAATGAAGAGATGAAAGTCGCTTGCGTGTTGGCGATTGCCGACTTGGCTTTGGCCGAGCAAAACGACCGTGTCGCTTCCGCTTATGGCACCACTGGCTTGTCTTTTGGCCGTGAATACCTGATTCCGAAACCGTTTGACCCACGCTTGATTGTGAAAATTGCGCCAGCCGTGGCCAAAGCCGCGATGGAGTCTGGTGTGGCTACCCGCCCTATCGAAGACTTCGATGCTTACGTGGAAAAATTGGAACAATTCGTTTACAAGTCTAACTTGTTCATGAAACCGGTATTCACCAAAGCCAAAGCGCAATTGAAACGCGTGGTATTGTGTGAAGGTGAAGACCAACGTGTGTTGCATGCTACCCAACACATCGTGTCGCAAAAATTGGCGTTCCCGGTATTGATTGGCCGTCCTGAAGTGATAGAACGCCGCATCAAAGACTTGGGCTTGACCATACAACCGGGCAAAGACTTTGAATTGGTGAACAACCAACGCGACCCACGTTACCGCGAATACTGGGGCGAGTATTACCAATCCATGAAACGCAAAGGCATTACCGAAGAAATGGCACGTCGCCGTGTCATCGGTAACACCACTTTGATTGGTGCGTTGATGGTCAACCGTGGCGATGCCGATGCGATGATTTGTGGTACGTTTGGCCGTTACAAAGAGCATTTGGACACCATTTTGCCAGTGATTGGTTATAACAATCCTGAAAAAGTGGCCGGTGCGATGAATGCCTTGATTTTGCCTCGTGGCAATGTCTTCATCACCGACACTTATGTGAATGCGGCGCCTAATGCTGAACAATTGGCAAAATTAACCGAAATGGCGTCTACCGACATGCGCCGCTTTGGTATTGAGCCTAAAGTGGCTTTGTTGTCTAACTCTAACTTCGGCTCGATTGAAAACGATACTTCCAAACTGATGCAAGAAACCTTGGCCTTGGTGCGTGAACGTTATCCAGAATTGGAAGTGGATGGCGAAATGCAAGGCGACGTGGCCTTGATGGAAGAAATGCGTCACTCCATCTTGCCAGACAGCACCTTGGCCGGTGCGGCCAATTTATTGGTAATGCCTAACGTTGAAGCGGCCAACATCAGCTACAATTTGTTGCGTGTGTCTGCTGCCGATGGCGTGACCATAGGCCCTATCTTGATGGGTTTGAACAAGCCAGTACATATCTTGACACCGATTTCTTCGGTACGCCGCATCATCAATATGGTGGCTGTGGCAGCGGTAGAAGCACAACGCCAAGACGAAGAAGCTTAAACGCTTATAACGGGTTTACAGGCCGCTCTTTTAAGAGCGGCTTTTTTCATTGCTTAACCCAACAGCATGAGTGCCATTGTTATAATAAGACTCTTTTATCTACAGAGCATGCCATGTTGAATTGTCCGTTGTGTGAGCCACAAACTGAAACCGTGTTGTATCAAAATGAACAACTGCGGGTGATTTTGGTCACAGACCAAGTATTGGCACCAGCATATTGCCGCGTGATTTGGCAACAACATGTGGCCGAAATGACCGATTTATCGGAGGCAGAGCGCCAACAATTGATGGACATGGTGTATTTGGTAGAGCATCACATGCGCGAGATATTACAGCCTAAAAAAATCAATTTGGCCAGTTTTGGTACCATGGTGCCCCATCAACATTGGCATGTGATTGCACGTTTTGAGGATGATGCTTATTATCCTGATTCGATTTGGTCGAACGCACACCACCACCACACCTCGACTTTGCCCGATGATTGGGTACAGCGCTTGCAAACAGCGTTGCAAACACATTAAGGAGCAGTTGTATGTTGGATAACACCTTAAGCCGCCGCCAATTGATGCGCATCGGCGGCGCTGGACTTGGCGCTGCGGTCTTGACTGCGTGTGGCTCTACCCAAACCCCTGTCGTGGTCGATCCTGTGAAAACCCGACCCACCAAACCCCAACCTGGCCGTGGAGGCAATACCTTGTTACGCATTTTCGCCTGCTCAGGCTTCTTGGACAAAACCGAACGCGTCAATACTGGCGTTAACCGCTTAAATGCTTGCGGCTTTCAAGTGAACAATGCCGAAGCCGCTTACCGTCGCTACCAACGCTTTGCCGGCGCCGATTACCAACGGGTGCAAGACTTGCAGGATGTGGCCACAGGCCGCGTGGCCACACCAAAAGTGTTGCTGGGCGCGCGCGGAGGCTATGGTGCGATACGCTTATTGCCACAAATCAATTGGGATGGCTTGGGCGGGCGCATGCGCGAACAAGGCACACTGTTAATGGGCTATAGCGACGTCTGCGCCATCCAATTGGCCTTGTTGGCACAAACAGGCGTACCGAGCTTTGCCGGCCCCATGCTCTACAGCGAGTTTGGCAGCCCCAATCCCAGCACGTTTACCATGCAAAACTTCATCGACGGCACCACCCAAGCCGAGCACACTGTCAGCGTGGGCCAAATCCAAGCCCGCGATGTCAACATCAGCGGCCAATTTTGGGGCGGCAATTTGAGCGTGTTGCAATCTTTGGCCGGCACACCATATATGCCCAACATCAACGGCGGCATTTTGTTCATTGAAGATGTGAACGAGCAGCCTTATCGCATCGAGCGCGCCTTGCAAACCTTGCATTTGGCCGGGATTTTGAAAAAGCAACAAGCCATCGTGTTTGGTGACTTCCGCATGGGCAATATCCGCGATGCTTACGACTCCAGCTACACCTTGTCCAGCGTGATGCAAACCGTGCAAAGCGCCACCAAAGTACCGGTTTTAACCGGCTTCCCATTTGGTCACATCAGCAATAAAGTCACCATGCCTTTGGGTGCGCAAGCGCAAATCCGCTCTACCCCCAATGGCGGTTACCAAGTGCGTTTCAGCGATTATCCGGTCTTGAATGCCCAAGGCTTGAACTTGGCACAATTGCTGCCACAACCGTCGTTTGACGGCTTGGACTTCATCGGTGGCCATGCTGCCGGTGCAGCGCAAGACTCGCAAATCATCGAAGCCGAATAAGCACCTGAGCAGACAATGAAAGCGGCCTGTAAACATTTACAGGCCGCTTTTTGATGGGTAACAGCTTAAGGACAGGTGATTTTGACTTTTTGCTGGTATTGCAAACAACGCTGCTTGGCTACCGGCACCAAATCGGTGTACCACAGCGATTTTTGCATTGCATTGACATTGCCCGCAATCGAAGCTGGGTAATACAACCAAATTTCCTCCAACCATTTTTTCGCCGCTGCCTCTTGGCCACTGCGGTATTGGTACATGCCCCAGCGTATGGCATAGGAATTATAAGGTCGGTATTCGGCCACCAAACGTGCGTTTTCCACCTCATCTGCCACTTCTGTGCCTTGGTAAGCATCGAAACTGCGCTCGATTAAGGCCATGCGCGCATAATAATTCAGCAAGTATTCATGCTCGATTAAGGCATGTATTTTGGCTTTTTTCTCGGCGGCGATGGCAGGGGTTTCATTCTTGGCCACACCGTATACCGCCATGATGGCGTTATAGGCAAACAACAAACGGATAACCATGGCCAAAGCCACCACCGTCAACACACTTGCAGCGAGATTCAAACGTGGGCAGCCACTGTGTTCTCGCAGCGTATGCACGGCTGTGCGTGGCACCAAGGCCCAAAACAAGGCAAACGGCAATAAGAAATACACATACCACAATGGGTATTCCAGCAAGCTGTGACACACGGTTATCGTGGCCAAAGCCAAGATGAAAAAGCTTTCAGGCCGCTTGGCGTATTTAAAACACGCCCACACCAGTACCAAAAAGCCACCGGCCAACCACAAAGTGCCCAGTAAACCCACCTCAGACAGCAATTGCAACAGCGAATTGTGGCAATGGGTAAACAATACCCCCACGGTGCGCAAGCCAGACAAATCGGGCAAGGCGCCATGCAGCAACACACTTTGCGAGGATGAACTGCCCCAACCATGCCCTGTCCACGGACTGTTTAAAAACGACAGCCAGGCTTTGTGCCATTCGACACTGCGAGCTGTATCAACCACATGGACAGAATTAACCAAACGATCCAAACCTGTATTGGTCTCAGAATGCAAAAATACACTCAATGCTTTCTTCAAACCATATTGAGCTGTAAAAACCCAAAACAAAGTACCCAATATCTTTAACAACAATGATTGATATTCACGACCTGCCCACATTCGCCACACAATTGCCAATAAACTAATGGCAATTAAATAGACGATTAAAGTACGTGAGCTGATTAGGCCCATACATATACCCAACCACACCACCAAAAGAAATGGCAACACTCTAGGTAACACTTTTGTATGACTCAGATAAAGAATACTGACCATACCCCACATCAAATAATGACCCAAATGGTTACGCTGTCCTAATTGCCCCATGATGTTTTCAGTTGCTGAATAAGAAACCAGGCCATGGAACTGTTTGGTCAAGCCCAAGTATTGCATCCACATTACCAGCGTTTGTAGCAATACACCCATTAATAGACCTAAAGCAATCCAACGCAATAATGGTGTTTCACTCTCTTGCTGCCAACTGGCCAAAGCCCAAGTACTGAGCGCCACCACCAGCAATACCACTGCAGTCAAATCCACTTGTGAGACCCAACTGATGTCCATCAGCCTCGCCTGTAGCGCAATTAAGGCAGCAAACACCGCAAACATCACGCTGATAACAGGAGGTTTGTGGGTGAATTTGCCCATTAAGGTCACACCCAAAACCATGCACAAGGCCAAAATGGTCGAGGTTGATTCAATGATAAAACCACCTTGCGGCCCCACGCGCACATTCATTAAAAAAGGCACGCTCATCAAACACATCAAAGCAGCCACAGCCAAGGCTTGACCTAGGGATTTTCGGTAAAAAGCAAACACATTATTCATTGGGACACACGGGAGTTGCGGCAAAAGATTAAGCACGCGATAAAGAAAACAAGACTGAACACCACTTCCAGGGCCGCACACACGCGGCTTAAAGGATCGGCATCAAACAGGCGCATCACGCCTTCGGCGAAGTAAAACAAGATTAACATGCTGCTGTATTGGTAGGTATAGCGGCGGCCTTTGACGATGCTGGGCAAGATGGCCAGCAAAGGCAAGGCCTTGAGCACCATCCATGAACCACCGCTGCGCAGCGGTGCCAAAAACCATTCCCACGCCACACACACCGCCAACAACAATACCAAACTGGCGATGCACAGCAAACGCGCTCTTTGTATGTGGGGATTGGTTGCCAATACCATGTCAATACTCATCCATTACCTCTGCCAACGCTGTTGATTTAGGCCGCACAAACCGGCACACCTGCAAACCGGCTTCATACAAAATCACAATCGGTACTGCCAACATGATTTGTGAAATCACATCCGGTGGCGTCACAATGGCCGCCACCACAAACGCGCCGACAATCACGTAAGCACGAGCGGCTTTTAATTGCGCCAAACTGACCACACCCATGCGACACAGCAATACCACGATTACCGGCGTTTCAAACGTGATGCCAAAAGCGACAAACATGCCCAAGATAAACGACAAATACTTATCGATATCGGTGGCCATGCTCACGCCTTCCGGCGTCACATGTGCCAAGAATTTGAACATGGTCGGAAACACCAAGTAATACGCGAAGGCCATGCCAGCAAAAAACAGCAATACCGTTGAAATCACCAAGGGCAACACCAGTTTTTTTTCATTTTGGTACAAAGCCGGCGCGACAAATGCCCACACCTGCCACAAGGTATTGGGCAAACTGGCCAAGAAAGCCAGCATCAACGTCACTTTCATCGGCACAAAAAACGGCGCAATCACATCGGTGGCGATCATTTGATTGCCGGTTGGCAAGCTGCTCATTAAAGGCTGTGCGACAAAGGTATACAGCTGTTCTGAAAACGGCACCAAGGCCACGAAACACAGTAGCAAGCCGACCAAAGTGCGGATTAAGCGGCTTCTGAGTTCGATTAAATGTTCGATTAAGGGTTGGGTATCATCCATGACGGCTCTGCTTCAGTTGCCGGCGCGCACCGATGCGCTGCGCCTGCCGATTGATGTGTTGGTAAGGACGCACGTCTTTGCGGCGGCGACGGCTTTGCTGCGCTAAAGCGACATGTTGGCCACTGTGATATGCCGCCTCTTGCGCGGCCGCTGTCCATGCCCGCTCTGCGGCCATATCGTCATCGTCGCTGCTCAAACCAAAGTCTTCAGGCCGCCTTTGTGGTGGCAATTTGTCCCAATATGGGATGTCATCCACCTCTTGTTTGACTTGCTGCAATTGCGCCGCTTGCGCGCGTATATCCTCGCGTATGGTCTGTGCCGACGCCTGAAACTCATCGCGCATTTGCTTCAAATCGTCGACCGCAATTTCGGCGCTGATTTCGGCTTTGACGTTGTGCACCAAGTTTTGTATCTTGGCCATCCAACGCCCCAAAAAACGCGCTAAGGCCGGCAAACGCTCCGGCCCTAACACGATTAATGCCACGATGGTGAACAGCAGTATTTCACCAAAACTCAATTCAAACATGAATTACACGTCTTTTTTCTCGTGTTCTATCACATCGTCTTTGGCTTTTTTGGCGGCCTCAATTTCGGCATTGCCTTCGTTCATGCCTTTTTTAAAGTCATGTACGGCGCCGCCGATGTCACGACCGGCATTGCGCAATTTTTTGGTGCCAAATATCAATACCACCACAACCAAAACGATGATCCAATGCCAAATAGACAAACCACCCATGATGCTTCCTTTACTGATGTGTGCTTACTGTGGCTGCAAAGCTTGTTTGCAGCGATTATTTCAAACTGGGTCGGCCTGTAAGGTGGATGTGCAAATGCGGCACTTCTTGTCCTCCAGCCCGACCCGTATTAATGCGGGTTTTAAAGCCTTGTGCCATGCCTTTTTGCAAGGCCAGCTCAGGGATTTTCAACATCAATTGCGCCATTACGGCCGCATCATCGGCCTGTAAATGTGCCAAAGAGGCAATGTGTTTCTTAGGAATGAGCAACAGATGCACCGGTGCTTCAGGATGCAAGTCTTCAAACGCCATGATGGCATCGTCTTCATACACCACTTTTGCAGGCAGCTCGCCTGCCACGATGCGACAAAACACACAGTTATCCATAGCCACTCCCAATGTGCGCCGTATTATAAGCGCATTTTGCCCTCAATTCGCCAACAAACCACCTGTTTTAACAAAGCTACCAAGTGGTTTGCTTATCAATGCGGCGAAATCATGTCTTCAGGCCGCACCCACGCATCGTATTGCTCAGCACTGACCAAACCGCTGGCCAAGGCTTCTTCGCGCAAAGTCGTGCCATGATGGTGGGCGGTTTTGGCAATTTTTGCAGCCGCATCGTAACCAATGTGCGGTGCCAATGCTGTGACCAACATCAATGAATTTTCCATCAATTGCTGGATGTGCGCCTCATTGGCCTGTATGCCCACCACACAATGTTCGGCAAACGACACCATCGCATCGGCCAGCAAGCGAATGGATTGCAACACATTGTAAGCAATCACCGGCTTGTACACGTTCAATTCAAAATGGCCTTGGCTCGCCGCCACGCTGACCGTGACATGGTTGCCCATCACTTGTGTCGCCACCATGGTCAAGGCTTCGCATTGGGTCGGGTTGACTTTGCCCGGCATGATGGATGAACCGGGTTCATTTTCAGGCAGACTCAATTCGCCCAAACCCGAACGCGGGCCTGAACCCAAGAAACGAATGTCGTTGGCGATTTTGAGCAAGTCTGCCGCCAACGCATTCAAGCTGCCATGAAACTGGTTTAAAGCACCATGACTGGCCAAGGCTTCAAATTTATTCGCCGCGGTTTTAAACGGCAACGCGGTCAATGCTGCCACTTTGGCGGCAAAATCAGCGGCAAAATCAGGGGTGGAATTCAAGCCCGTGCCCACTGCGGTGCCGCCTTGCGCCAAGTAACACACATCGACCAAGTTTTTCTGTATGCGCGCTTTGCCATATTCCAGCGCCGCGCGGTAACCAGAAAACTCTTGCCCCAAGGTAATCGGCGTCGCATCTTGGGTATGGGTACGGCCAATTTTGATGATGTGGGCAAACTCGTCTTCCTTCGCTTGCAATGCGGCCTGTAACACATTCAAAGCAGGCAAAAGCAAGCGTTCGGTTTCGATGACGGTGGCGATGTGCATGGCAGTAGGGAAAGAATCGTTAGACGATTGGCCCATATTGACGTGGTCGTTCGGGTGTACTGGTTTTTTGCTGCCTTTTTCGCCGCCCAACAATTCAATGGCGCGGTTGGAAATCACCTCGTTCACGTTCATATTGGTTTGCGTGCCCGAACCGGTTTGCCACACCACCAACGGAAATTGGTCGTCCCACTTACCGGCTTGGATTTCTTGCGCAGCAGTGATAATGGCCTCAGCCAAGGTCGCGTCCAGCTTGCCCACGTGGTGGTTGACCGCAGCAGCCGCTTGCTTGACCAGCGCCAAGGCATGAATCAAGGGCAAGGGTTGGGTTTCGCCGCCGATTTTAAAATTGTGGCGCGAACGCTCGGTTTGCGCGCCCCAATACTTGTCCGCTGGCACTGCTATGGCGCCAAAGCTGTCGGTTTCTGTGCGTACTTCAGACATGGTTGTTTTCCTCAGAGTGATGGTTTACTGGTTTATGAGGGTAATCCACGCAATGAGTTTGTTTTTTATTTGGCGCGCGACGCTTTTTCGTCTATGCCCGAGATGTTTTGACGGCGTTGTAATTCCATCAACACATCTTCGGCGCGCAAGCCATGGTAACCCAACAACACCATAGAGTGAAACCACACATCGGCCACTTCTTTGATGATGTGCAATTTGTCGCCATCTTTAGACGCCATCAACACTTCGCCGGCTTCTTCGATGACTTTTTTCAAAATCGCGTCTTCGCCTTTGTGCATCAATTGCGACACATACGAGCTTTCGGCCGCTGCTTGCTTGCGCACTTCGATGACATCAGAGATTTCTTTCAATACTTCATAGTTTTGCATATCGCTTATTCCTTGTTGCCGCCATAAATGTCGGCTTCATTCTTTAACACTGGGTCTACCGTGTGCCATGCACCATCGCGCCACACTTGGTAAAAACAGCTTTGCCGGCCGGTATGACAGGCAATGCCGCCTTTTTGCTCGATGTGCATCACGATGGCATCGCCATCACAGTCCAAACGCAATTCATGCACCGCTTGGGTATGGCCCGATTCTTCGCCCTTCATCCACTGTTTTTGGCGCGAACGGCTGTAGTAATGGGCAAAACCGGTATTCACGGTTTGTTCTAAGGCTTCGGCATTCATCCATGCCACCATCAACACGCGTTCGGTAATATGGTCTTGTGCAATCGCACACACCAAGCCATTCGCGTCCCATTTTACTGCGTTTAATAAAGCGTTCTTTTGCGTTGTGTCCATATTTGCGTTTACAGGCCGCATTTAAAGCGGCCTTAACCTCATTGAATTTTGTGTTTGTCAGCGCCGATTACAAGCGCACTTCGATGCCCGCTTGTTGCATCGCCAATTTGGCTTCGCGTATCGACACCTCGCCAAAGTGAAAAATGCTCGCAGCCAAGACCGCATCGGCCTTGCCTTGTTTCACGCCTTCGACCAAATGCTGCACATTGCCCACACCGCCAGACGCGATAACAGGAATGTCTACCGCTTCACTGATGGCGCGGGTCAAGGGCAGGTTAAAGCCGATTTTGGTGCCGTCTCGGTCCATGCTGGTGAGCAAAATCTCGCCAGCGCCGCGCGCTTGCATATTGCGCGCCCACTCTACCGCATCCAAACCGGTTTCTTTGCGACCGCCGTGGGTAAACACTTCCCAACGCGTGTTGTCGGCATTCACCGCCTTGGCATCTATCGCCACGACAATGGCTTGCGAACCAAAGAAACTGCTGGCTTCGTTCACCAAATCAGGATTGGTCACAGCGGCGGTATTGATGCTGGCTTTGTCCGCACCCGCATTCAATAAGCGGCGCACATCGGCAACCGAGCGCACGCCACCACCAACAGTCAACGGAATAAACACCTGACTGGCCACGCGCTCAATCACATGCAAAATGGTGTCGCGATTGTCAGAACTGGCGGTAATGTCCAAAAAGGTAATTTCATCCGCACCCTCATCGTTATAGCGTTTGGCAACTTCTACAGGGTCACCCGCGTCGCGCAAAGACAGAAAATTCACGCCTTTGACCACACGACCGTTGTCCACATCCAAACAAGGGATAATGCGTTTTGCTAACATGCATACTCATTTCTTGCCGTTTTGTTTCGGCACTCGCGCCACGCGCGCACTCAAACCATGAAAGATGGCGATGCCAAACATCACCGTGCTGAAGACCAACCACCACAGCCACACCTGATTGGTGGTGCTCATTAAGCCTATGGTGGCGATGACAGGGGCAAACAGCCAATTGACCAGCAACAGGCCACGCCCACGCACACTTTGCCGTGGCTGACTGAGCAAAGCCAAGATGGGCGCCAATAACATAAACGCCAACACCCCCCATGACAAGGGGTCCATATTGCTTTGCCAGTAGGCGTAGCCTGTAGACAGATTGTTGGGTTCAGCAACAGAATCCCGCGTTTGTTGCCACCACAAAGCGATAAAAACCACACCGTGTAACAACACGGTTAACAACACTCGTAACATGAATCAGGCGTCTACTAACTCGTCAGCCAATTCTTGAGCTGGTTTGAAATCAATCGCGCCTTCGTATATCGCACGACCGGTCACCGCGCCTTCAACGCCGCTGCTTTCCACTTCACACAAGGCGCGAATGTCGTCCAAATTGGTCAAGCCACCCGACGCAATCACTGGCACAGACACGGCTTCGGCCAATTTCACCGTCGCTTCAATGTTCACGCCTGACAACATGCCGTCGCGGCCGATGTCGGTGTAAATGATGCTGTTAACGCCGTAATCGGCAAAGCGTTGGCCCACTTCGGTCACATGGTATTTGGTCACTTTGGCCCAACCATCGGTGGCCACCAAGCCATCTTTGGCATCCAAGCCGACAATGATTTGATTCGGGAAGGCATCGCAAGCATCGCGCAAGAATTGCGGATTTTTAATCGCCGCAGTGCCGATGATGACGTAGCTCAAACCCAAGTCCAAGTATTTTTCGATGGTGTCCAAATCACGGATGCCGCCGCCCAATTGCACCGGTACATCGTCAGACACGGCTTCCAATATGCTTTTAATCGCACCCAAATTTTGAGGTTTGCCCGCAAACGCCCCGTTCAAATCCACCAAATGCAAACGACGCGCACCTTGTTTTACCCAGTGCACCGCCATATCAACTGGCTTATCAGAAAACACCGTTGCGTCTTCCATCAAACCTTGGCGCAAACGCACACATTGACCGTCTTTCAAATCGATGGCAGGAATCAATAACATAGTCGTACTCGAATATCACAATAAAAGAGATTAAAAATCGCTGTGCCCGTGCGCCCGTGCGCGCTGGCAAAGCCTGTTGTGTCAGTGGCCATCCGGCCTGTAAAAAAACAGCGCGAATGATTCTACCGCTATTTTGCCCAATGTGCGTGCGCTTCACTGGCATTTTTTCATAAATGCAGCATCGTCACGACACCATCAAACTTATTTACTTAGAATAATCAACGACATTGAGTTTACAGGCCGCTTGCAAATTGCACAATACTGCTGAGCACTTAAGCTTGTCCATCCCAAGCCATGAAGTTTTGCAGCAATTGCAAACCGGCATCGTGGCTTTTTTCGGTGTGAAATTGGGTGGCAAACACATTGTCACGCCCTACCACACAGGCAAACGCCTCAGGATAATCGCTGCGACCCAAGACGATATTGTCATCGCTGGGGGCAAAATAATAGCTGTGCACAAAGTAAAAACGCGCGTCTTGCGCCACACCGGCAAACAATGGATGCGCACGCGTTTGGTGCACTTGATTCCAGCCCATGTGCGGCACTTTCAATTTGTCGCCATGCGCGTCTTGCAAACCGGTGGCAAAGCGTTTGACCGAGCCTTGAAACCAACCCAAGCCAGCGGTATCGCCCTCTTCGCTCACATCAAACAACAATTGTGCGCCAACACAAATGCCAAAAAACGGCTTGTTATTCAAACCATCAGCCACCGCCTCACCCAAGCCGCTTTGTTGCAAAGCCGCCATGCAGTCTGGCATCGCGCCTTGACCGGGGAAAATCACTTTGTCTGCTTGGTACACAATGTCAGGGTCTGCGGTCAACACAATGTCAGCAGCGACACCGGCGCGCTGTTGCGCTGCCTGCGCCGATTTCAACACGGAATGCAAATTCCCCATGCCATAATCCACAATGGCAATTTTCATGATATTCAAATCCTTAAACGTAAGAATAAAAAGCGGCCTGTAAGGTTTACAGGCCGCTTGGATCAAGCTTAAGCGGTTAACGTGCCTTTGGTGGAAGGCATGACACCGGCCATGCGCTCATCGAATTCAACCGCCATTCTGAGTGCACGTCCAAACGCTTTGAAGATGGTTTCGGCTTGGTGGTGGGCATTGATGCCACGCAATTGATCGATGTGTACCGTCATCATGGCGTGGTTAATCAAGCCATGGAAAAACTCACTGAACAAATCCACATCAAAACGACCGATGACCGCACGGGTGAATTCGACGTTGTAAGTCAAACCCGGACGACCGGACAAATCCAACACCACGCGGCTCAACGCCTCGTCCAAAGGCACATAGCTGTGGCCATAGCGGCGGATGCCGACTTTGTCGCCTATCGCTTGCTTTAAGGCTTGGCCCAAGGTGATGCCGATGTCTTCGACGGTATGGTGGTCGTCGATGTGCAAATCGCCTTTACAGGTGATGTCCATGTCTATCATGCCGTGGCGGCAGATTTGATCCAACATGTGTTCCAAAAACGGGACGCCGGTATCGAAACGACCGACGCCTTTGCCATCCAAATTGATGCTAACGCTGATTTGGGTTTCCGAGGTATTGCGACTGACGCTGGCGGTACGCATATTAAGCTTTTGTTCCATACAGTTTCTGCATGACACCTAAGACTTGTTGATTTTGCTCAGGCTTACCGACGGTAATGCGCACACATTGGTCTAACAAGGGATGCACACCATGCAGGTTTTTAATCAAAATATTTGCATCCAGCAAGGCTTGATGCAAAGCTTGGGCATCGGGTACACGCATGGTGATGAAATTGCCTTCGGAGGGGAAGACGTGAATTTGTGACCAGGCTTTGAGCATGGTGCGCATGCGTTCGCGTTCCGATTTTTGCTTATTAATGTGTTCATCAATAAACTGATGGTATTGTAAAGCAAATTTGGCCGCCGTGAGGCTTAATTGATTCATATTATAAGGCGGGGTGATTTTTCTGAGTTCGTGCATCACGCTCGGATGACCGACGGCATAGCCTACACGTATGCCAGCAAAGCCTATTTTGCTCAAAGTGCGCAAAACCACCACGTTTTCGATGCTGCCCGCTTGCGACAAAAACGTGTGCGATGAGAAGGCGCCATAGGCTTCATCTATCACCACCAGACCGGGCGCTGCGGCAATAATGCGATTGACATCATCGACGCTGAACGGCACGCCGGTAGGATTGTTCGGGTAAGCAATGAAAATCAACTGCGGTTGGTGCTCGGCGATGGCCGCCAATACCGCTTCCACATTCATCGTAAAATCGTCATTCAACGGTACGCCCACGTATTTCATGCCAAAAAATTCGGCATTGACGCGGTACATCACAAACGACGGCTCCAAGGCCAACATGGTACTGCCCGCTTGGCCGGTGAGCATGGTCAACAAGCGGATTAACTCGTCTGAGCCTGTGCCCAATAAAATATCCGCGCCAGCATCAATTTTGTGCAAGGCGCGGATGGCGTCGGGCAAACCTCGTGCATACGGTGTCGGGTAAAGACGCAACGGCGTATTGGTCAATTCTTTCGCCAACTCGGCTTTTAAATCGTCGGCGTATTCGTAAGGGCTTTCCATCGCATCCAGTTTGATGCAATCAGCTGGCACTTCAGTCACTTTGTAAGCCGTCATGGCCAAAATATCAGCACGGATAATTTGATTCAGCTGCATGGTTTCGCCTTTGTTTGTGTTTTTGATGGGTATCATGATTGAAACATTGCCAGTCATGCTGGTTTTCACTCTAGCATAGTTTGGAATCAACCGGATTGCGCTAAGTGCAAACTTTTTATGCTGTATTGCAATATATTCTGCGCATTTCCATGCCCATCTCACCGCAACACCTTGCTTTACATTGCCATTATGCAAACAGGGTATCTTGTCGCAACTGGACGCAAAAAACCCGCCTGTGCTAAGCTGGACGCTTGTTTAAGCCTAGATTTCATCCCCTTGAACGCATTTTCCCGCCCATTTGCCTCTGTATTGCACCGCCACTTGTGGCTGTGGGTTAGCCTATGGGCAGTATTATTGGGTAGCATGGTGTGGTTAGGCAGTATGGTCTTGGCCGTCCAGTCTCTGCCCCATGCGGCGATGCTGGCCAATATGCATCCACACTCAGCTGTATCTATATCATCACCAACCCATGTCTCTGCACACGGTGCATCCCACCTGTCCAAGGGACACAACCCAACTTTACCCACACACATGGCTAGTGCATCTGCCAGCGCGGCGCATTGTGCCAATGCTGACAGTGCTTGCACCACCCAGCCGCATCACAGCAGCGATTGTTTGTGGCAATGCCTGATGTTGTGCATGGCACATGTGTTGTTGTTCGTATTGGGCTGGTTAAGCGGCCTGAAAATCCAGCCTGTGGCCTATGCAGCGCTGTGTTTGCGTTTCAAATCGTCCTCCTTAAAACGCCTGTTAAAACCTCCTAAAACACGGTGTGTGCCCGCATAAACCGACCCACTTTATTTTTTTAGGAGTTTTACGATGATCAATCGACGCCGATTTTTAACTTATGGCATAGGCGTGAGCGCCGCCAGTTTGGCCATGGCTTGCAACAAAAGCGCCGCCAACAGCGATGGCCATGCCATGCACGGCCAAGCTGCCTCTCCAGCTGCGAATGCCATGTCGCACCAAAATATGGACCACAGCGGCCACCAAATGGGCGGCATGAATGGCATGAACCACGCCACCAACCCCGACGATTTGCTGCCAGTACAAGCCTTGCCTGTGGGTGCAGCCTTGGCCGCTTTGCCACTGTTGGCGAATGAATCCAAACAAGCCGGCAAATTTACAGGCCGCTTAACAGCCAAAGCACACACACTGTCTTTGGCCAAAGGCGTGCAATCGGAATTTTGGTTGTACAACGGCGTCTTGGGTGGCCCCCAAATCGTTGTGTATGAAGGCGATGAGGTCAGCATCCATTTCACCAATGAATTAAAGCAAGAAACCACCGTGCATTGGCATGGATTGCCTGTGCCCCCAGAACAAGATGGCAACCCACACGACCCAGTCAAACCTGGTCAAAGCCTCACCTATACCTTCAAACTGCCGCAAGGCTGCGCTGGCACCTATTGGTACCACACCCATGCGCATGAATTGTCGGCCGAACAAGCGTTTCGCGGCTTGGCTGGCACGTTTATCGTCAAAAGCCGCCAAGACCCAATGGCCGATTGGCCTGAGCAACATTGGTTGTTCACCGATTTGCGTTTGGACAAAAACGGCAAGATTCCTGACAACAATATGATGGACTGGATGAACGGGCGTGAAGGCCAGTTTGTGCTGTTGAATGGTCAGTTGCAGCCGAAAATCAGCATCAAAACCGCCACGCGCATCCGCGTGTGGAATGCCTGCAATGCGCGCTATTTGAAGCTGCACATTCCCGATTGCGACATCATCGTCATCGGCACCGACGGCGGCTTATTGGAGCGCCCGCAAGCACCGGTATCGGAATTGCTGATTGTGCCAGCCGAGCGCTATGAAATCGTGCTTAAGCCACGCAAAACGGGTATGTTAAGCCTGCAAAACCTGCCGTATAACCGTGAAAAAATGATGGAGAAATTCCATCCCGTCACCACTCCTTTGGCGCAAATCGTCTATACCGCCAGCGATAAGGCTTTGCCCAAACATTTGCGCAGCCTGCCCTCATTTGGCAAGGCCACGGCCGAACACACCGTGGGTTTTAGCGAGGAAATGGGCGCGGGTTTGAAACAAATGTTCAAGGTCAATGGCAAGACTTTCGACATGCAGCGCATCGATGCCACCAGCAAACTCGGTGCTACTGAGGATTGGCTGGTCAGCAATGCCTCGCACATGGACCATCCGTTTCATTTGCACGGCACCCAGTTTGAAATCATCGAGTTCATCGACAGCGCCGAATCGAGCAAACCGGCCTACCGCAGCCTCAAAGACACGGTCAACCTCAAGCCTTACCAAAGCGTGCGCGTGCGCTGCCGCCAAGACTTTGCCGGCTTGCGCATGTTCCATTGCCATATTTTGGAACACGAGTCTTTGGGCATGATGGGGCAAGTGATGGTCAAAGCCTAAGTTTGCTGGCATTAACTTAAACAAAAAGCGTGTTGCGACAACACGCTTTTTTTGTTTTACAGGCCGCTGTATTTGCGTTAATGCGGCATGGCTTGTAAAGCCATACTGTCCACTCTCAATCTATCAACTTTACCGCTTGTTTCTCTTAATATAAGCGGCCTGTAAACGGTGTAAGTAATGATAGGAATTCATTGATGCTAATGCAGCACAGCAAACCCTAGGTTTTACAGGCCGCATTTATTCACGTTTATTGATGAAAACACAAATGCTCTTAGCACTGCTGCGCCGCTTAGGCCAACTCAGCCGTAAAAGACAACCAAGCCCTACTCGCCATTGCACAGCCAACACATTGCCCGCTCATTGCCACACAAAATTGCCCAATAAAAAAAGCGTGCCTTTGGGCACGCTTTCATCAGTTACAGGCCGCTTGCATGGGGTTGCCCACTTGCAAGCAAGCGCATCTTAGTAACGGTAATGATTCGGTTTGTACGGGCCTTCTTTAGGCACGTTGATGTAAGTGGCTTGCTCATCCGACAACACGGTCAATTTCGCGCCGATGCGTTCCAAATGCAAACGTGCCACCATTTCGTCCAAGTGTTTAGGCAACACATACACTTCGTTTTGGTAGTCTGCGCCGCGCACGTACAACTCGATTTGACCCAATACTTGGTTGGTGAAGCTGTTGCTCATCACAAACGATGGGTGACCTGTTGCACAACCCAAGTTCACCAAGCGGCCTTCGGCCAATAAGATGATGCGTTTGCCGTCTGGGAATTCGATGTGGTCGACTTGTGGTTTGATGTTGTCCCAGTTGTAAGCGCGCAAGCTGGCGACTTCGATTTCGCTGTCAAAGTGACCGATGTTGCACACAATCGCTTGGTCGCGCATCGCTTGCATGTGGTCGTGGGTAATCACGTTCACATTGCCAGTGGTAGTCACGAAAATGTCGGCTTGGTCAGCCACATCGTCCATGCGCACCACACGGTAGCCTTCCATAGCGGCCTGTAAAGCACAAATCGGGTCGATTTCAGTCACCCACACGGTCGCGCCCAAGCCGCGCAAGCTTTGTGCGCAGCCTTTGCCCACGTCGCCATAACCAGCAACCACGGCAATTTTACCGGCAATCATCACGTCAGTAGCGCGTTTGATGCCGTCTACCAAGCTTTCGCGGCAGCCGTACAAATTGTCGAATTTAGACTTGGTCACTGAATCGTTGACGTTAATCGCAGGGAATGGCAATTCGCCACGCTCTTGCATTTGGTACAAGCGGTGTACGCCTGTGGTGGTTTCTTCGGTCACGCCTTGGATGTGTTTCAAGCGTTTAGAATACCAGTTGGCGTCTTGCGCCAAATGCGCTTTGATTGAAGCGAACAACACGGTTTCTTCTTCATTGCCCGGTTTGGCCAACACAGAAATGTCGGTTTCGGCTTTGCTGCCCAAAATCAACAACAAAGTCGCGTCGCCACCGTCGTCCAAAATCATGTTGGCTTCAGAGCCTTCAGGCCAGTTGAAGATTTCGTGCGCGTATTCCCAATAGTCTTCCAAGCTTTCGCCTTTGTAAGCGAATACCGGAATGCCAGCTTCAGCCACCACAGCAGCAGCGTGGTCTTGGGTCGAGAAAATATTGCACGAAGCCCAGCGCAATTCCGCGCCCAAAGCCACCAAGGTTTCCATCAACACGCCGGTTTGCACCGTCATGTGCAAAGAGCCGGCAATGCGCGCGCCTTTCAATGGTTTTTCTTCGCCATATTTTTTGCGCAAGGCCATCAAGCCTGGCATTTCGGTTTCGGCGATGTTGAATTCTTTGCGTCCCCAAGCGGCGAGACCGATATCAGCAATTTTGTAATCTGACACGAGTGTGTCCTTTCCACGGTTTGAATGAATGAGTGCCGTTGTATTGCGAGCCTGAGGTGTTCCCTGCAGCACTCCTCGCACGAAGCGGCCATTATAAAAGAGATGGGTTTAAAACCCAAGTTAAGAAGCGTTGCGGTGCGCAAGCGCCAAAGCCGTGTTCAATCCAACCAATGCGGCCGGTAATGCGAGATGGCCATGTATTCGGAGCCGACCAAGCTCGCGCACAAGATAAGAAACAAATAGATGCGGTTGCTGTCAAAACCGGCCACCCAATAATCCCAGCTGCACGCGCTGGCGAACGTGTCCAAAAACTTGTCCCAATTGCCAAAGAAGATGTAAAACAAGCCCCAGAAAAAGGGCAAATTGACGATGAATAAGATAATGAGTATTTTCAAATCCCGCCTCCTGTGCACCGTTGCTGACCAAACTGCGAACGCGGCTTAAAACAACACATGGTATTCCGATGCCAACAAAGACAGCGCCAACACCGCATACCACAGCGCACGTGTGGGCACAAAATACGTGTGTTCTGAGGCGAAAATGCCTTCGACCGAATCGATAAAGTCATCGACATCGCGAAACATCACCCATGCCAAGCCCCACAAGGCCAAGCCATTGAGCACCACCAAGCCGAGTATTTTCAACCAGAGCCACACAACGCTTCATCCTGTTGCCCGTAAAAAAACCGATGGCTGTAAGCCACACAGCCGCTTATGCCACAGTATAACGCGCTGCTTGCCTAAGCCATTGCGCCAAATCAGTTTACAGGCCGCATATTGGATGCTGACCACTTAAAGGAAGTGCTGAACGTTCAGTTGCGCATGCTTCCATCAAACCCACAGCTGCACGCTTAGCGAAAGAACAGAAAATACTCCGACACCACCAAACTCAAACACAGTAGCAACCATAGCAAGCCTTTGAATTCAGACCATTCCACATCCACTGAATCATGGCGAAAAATCGACACAATATCGGGCGTCAAAATATGGCGAAAGGATTCAACAAAATCGTCCCAGTCCTTGAACATCACATACCACAAGCCCCAAAACGCCAACACGTCGACCACAATCAACACCAGTAATAAGCCCATCATTCACCTTTCGTCATGGTTTATTTGGACAATAAGCTTTACAGGCCGCTGTATAAGTCATGATGGCATCACGGCGTCAGCATCAGTCTTGTCTAGGCTTCGGCGCGGCTGTTGGTACAGGGTTTGCGGCGGCATCGTCAGCGTCGGCGGTGTCCAAACCCTCTTGCGCACGCAATTCTTGTTCCAATTGGCTGAACGCGTCTTCAACCTCATCCCAATGCGCATTGCTGGCGTCGGCATCCACGCCTTGCACTTTTTTCATCAGGTTCAATACCTGTTTCATGTCCATTTCGCCCGCGTCGTCAAACACGGCCTGTAAGGACTGTTCCATCTCGGCTTGGGTGTGTTGCCATTTGTCGCGCAAGGCCAAGTCTTCAGGCGACAGACTGCGCTCTTCTTCCTCGGCAAACAGGATTTCGGCGTCGATGATGGCATTGTATTCGGGCGCAAACACAAAATCGCTCTCCTCCAAGGCCTCGACGTATTCTTCCAGCCATTCGCCAAAAGACGCGGCTTTCAGTTCGATTAAGGCGTCGTCGTGGTAATAATGGATGACTTGGCCGGCCGTGCCGTCGGCGCTGGGGTCAAAATCCCAACACAGGTGATTACCAGCGCCATCGTGACCAAACGGTATCCATTTCGGCGACCACCACAGCGAGCGCACCGCTTCATCATCCGGCGCGCTCTGACCTTCTTCATCGTTGGGAAAGTCGCCACTGTCGTACAAGCCTTTCCACACGCCCCATTCTTCGGCAATGCGCGCCAAGCTCAGCCACTCTTGCCCTGCAAACACATAGGCGCTGTCCTCGTTTTGACCATTGCAGACGCGGTACACCGCTTTGATGTCTTCCGGCAATTGCAACCACAGCGCCGCTTCCAGCTCGCTGAAATCGGCCTCGCTCGCGCCCTCGTTCAATTGCAAGATGGCGTCTGGATGTTGTTTTTGGATTTTTTGGATGGCTTTTTGCAAGCGTTGCGCCAAGGCTTGTGACATGGTTTTCCCTTAATGTGTATTGGCCATCTATGGCTGTATTGAATCTGTCGCATCTTATCACAAGCGTGTGGGCAAACTAAAAGCGGCCTGTAAACCTGTGTATTGTGTTTACAGGCTGCTTGTTTGGCTTATTGCAACACGCTGCGCGTTTGTGTCGGCGTGTGGCCGAATTGGCTGCGGTAAGCCTTGCTGAAGCTGGAGGCATTGGCAAAACCACAGGCCAAAGCCACGTCCATGATGGATTTGTGTGTTTGTTTGAGCAGGCGCTTGGCGTGTTGCAAACGCACTTCGGCATAGTATTGCTGCGGCGATTTGTTGAAATACGTCTTGAACCAGCGCTCCAATTGCCGCACCGAGATGCCCAACAATTGCGCCAATTCGTATATCGGTAATGGGTCTTCCAGATTTTTGTCCATCAACACCAAGGCTTCAACCACATAGTTGTAACCGCTGTTTTGCTGTTGCGGCAGCGGGATGTGTTGCGGCTCGTCTTGGCTGCGCAACACCGACAGCGTGAATTGTTCGGCGATGGCTTCGGAGAGCTTGCGGTCGTGGTGCAAACGGATGATGTTAATGCACAAATCCAGCGGCGCCGAGCCGCCCGAGCAGGTATAGCGCTGGCGGTCTAAGGTGTAAATGGTGGGATTGAACTGCACCTGAGGAAACGCTTCTTTGGCCGCCAACATGTTTTCCCAATGGATGCTGGCTTGGTAATCGTCCATCAAACCGGCATCGGCCAAGGCATAAGCGCCGGTGCAGATGCCGCCCAAAGCCATGTTTTGCTGTCCCAAACGCTGCAGCCACGAACGCAAGGCGGCATTGTCCATCTTGCTCAAATCAAAACCACCACAAACAAACACCATGTCGCATGAGAGCAAGTCGGCCATGCTGGCGGTGTGGTTAACCGAAATGTGGTTGCTGGCGGTGGTGTGACCATTGACCAAACCGGCCACCGAAAAGCGATACAAGTCTTGTTTGCTGACGTAATTGGCCATGCGAAATGCTTCGATGGCATTGGCAAAGGCAATCATGGTAAAGCCTTCTACCATGAGAAAACCGATGTGACGGGGGATAAATTGCACTTGCATGATGACGATTGCTCCTTGTAGGCGGCGCTAAGTCAGACACGATTGTGTCGCATTGAACACACAGCCGTCTGCCTGCGCTTTTTATGATGTGGCTCAGATGATGGGTAAACACCCACACCTTGTCAATTGGCACTGAGCCCAATAATACCTACAAAGGAGAAACACCATGATGACCCAAACCGATTTGCCGAGCTTGATTACCATCGAAAACGGCCACAAAGCCACCCCAACCTTCAGCTTGGCCGAATACCAACGCCGCCAAGGTTTGTTGCGCCAAAAAATGGCCGAATTGCAAATCGACGGCGTGTTGTTCACCTCGTATCACAACATCAATTATTACGGCGACTTTTTGTATTGCTCGTTTGGCCGCTTCTACGGCTTGGTGGTCACTCCTGCCAAAGTGGTGTCGATTTCCGCCAATATCGACGGTGGCCAACCATGGCGCCGTACCGTCGGCGATTACAACGTGGTGTATACCGACTGGCAACGTGACAATTATTTCAAAGCCTGCGCACAAGAATTGCCGAACAAAGGCCGCATCGGCATTGAGATGGACAACTTGCCTTTGGAACGCTTTGCCAAATTACAGGCCGCCATGCCACAAGTAGAGTTTGTCGACATCAGCGCCGCGTGCATGCGCATGCGCATGGTCAAATCGGCTGAGGAAATTGAATTCATTAAAAACGGTGCCAATGTCTGCGACATCGGTGGCTTTGCCTTGCGCGACGCCGTGGCCGAAGGCGTGCCTGAGCACGAAGTGGCTTTGGCCTCTACTCAAGCGATGATCCGCGAAATCGCCCGCCGTTATCCTGACAGCGAATTGATGGATACTTGGACCTGGTTCCAATCTGGCATTAACACCGACGGCGCGCACAACCCTGTGACCACGCGCAAAGTGCAAAAAGGCGATATCTTGAGCCTCAATTGCTTCTCGATGATTTCCGGTTATTACACCGCCTTAGAGCGCACCATGTTCTTCAATCACGTTGACGATGCTTCATTGAAATTGTGGGAAGTGAACGTGGCAGTGCATGAAGCAGGCTTGGCCTTGGTGAAACCAGGCATACGCTGCTGCGACATTGCGCATGAATTGAACAAAATCTACGAAGCGCATGATTTGTTACAATACCGCACTTTTGGTTATGGCCACTCGTTTGGCGTGTTGTCTCACTATTATGGCCGCGAAGCTGGTTTGGAATTGCGTGAAGACATAGACACGGTATTGGAGCCGGGCATGGTGATTTCCATTGAGCCAATGATCATGCTGCCAGAGGGCATGCCAGGCGCCGGTGGTTACCGTGAACACGACATCTTGGTGGTAGGCGAAAGCGGTGCCGAAAACATCACCAAATTCCCATACGGCCCAGAACACAACATCATCAGCCAATAATAAAAAGGCCAACACCTGACAACAAGCATTTCTCTGGCCCGCTCGCAAGGGCGGGTTTTTGTCTACAAGGAGAAACAACCATGCAAGTCTCTATCCCTGCCGACAGCACTGCTGCGGCTGCGCAGGCGCGCACCCAAAACCTAAAAAAAGCCGCCTCCGCTTGTTTCATCGGCAATTTTGTCGAATGGTTTGACTATGCCGCCTATGGCTATTTGGCCACCGTCATCGCGGTGGTGTTTTTTCCCACTGAAAACGCCTTGGTCGGCCTGATGTCAGCATATGCAGTGTTTGCGCTGTCGTTTATGGTGCGGCCTGTTGGTGGCGTGTTTTGGGGCTATATCGGCGACAAATATGGCCGCCGCCCTGCCTTGTCGTGGTCGATACTCATCATGACCATGTCTACTGTGTGCATCGCCTTATTGCCCGGTTACGCCAGCATCGGTTATGCCGCACCAGTAGCTTTGCTGCTATTGCGCTTAGTACAAGGCTTTTCGGCTTCGGGCGAATACGCGGGCGCTTCGGCGTTTTTGGCCGAATACGCGCCCAAACACCAACGCGGCTTTTACACCAGCCTCGTGCCGGCCAGTACCTCGGCAGGTTTGTTATTGGGCTCGTTAATGGTCGCCGGCATGTATGCGTTTATGAGCAGCGAGCATTTGCATGAATGGGGTTGGCGCATTCCGTTTTTGCTCGCCGCACCCTTGGGTTTAATCGGTCGCTACATCCGTTTGCGCTTGCAAGAAACGCCGGAATTTGCGGCGCAACAAGCGGCGCATGTGGAAAAAAACACGCCGATATTTGAATTGTTCAAACACCACCGCAAAGCGATGCTGATTGCGTTTTGTGTGGCGTGTTTGAATGCGGTGGCGTTTTACATGATTTTGAGCTATATGCCGACTTATTTGTCGACCGAATTGGGCATGGGCAAGACCGAATCGTTTGTGTCGGCCACTTTGTCGCTGCTCACTTATATCGGCTTTATCTTCTTCATGGGCAAGCTGTCGGACAAATTTGGCCGCAAAACCATGTTGATTACCGCCTCCATCGTTTTCATCGCCGCCACCGTGCCTTTGTTCAGCGCCTTACAAGGTGCGGGCTTCTGGGCCATCGTCGCCATCCAAATCGCTTTTGGCTTTATGCTGGCGATGAACGACGGCAGTTTGCCGGCCTTATTGAGCGAATTGTTCCCCACCGATGTGCGCTATTCAGGTTTTGCCTTCACCTTTAACTGCGCCAATGCCTTGCTCGGCGGCACCGCCCCTTTGTTCGCCACTTGGCTCATCCAACAAAGCGGCAGCGCCATGGCACCCGCATGGTATTTGATCGCCATCGCCGGCGTGTCTTTACTGGCCTTGTTCAGCATTAAGAAATTGCATTAAGCCAGCTTTGGGCAAAACAAGCGGCCTGTAAACCCTCAATCAAAGGTTTACAGGCCGCTTAAATTATTTGACACCCGGGAAATACTGATTAAGCAAGAAATAATCGTTCACCATTTCTGTTAGTGTTTCTTTTTCAATACGTACTTTTTCCATTTTATAAGCATACTCTGATTGGTTCAACTGCCCAGTAGCATACAAATCCTGAATTTTTTGAGATTCAGCCGCCAATCTATCAAATAAATATTCTTGGTTATCTACCTGTTCAAAATAAGTATCAAACTTCTCCCCCAAACAAATGACTTTCCATGCTTTATCAAACATCCTCTCATAATCAGTGACATCAATGGTGCTGTATTGTATTTGTATAAATTTATTTGTTTTAGGATAGATAAATCTACTGTAAACCATTTGATTGTACGCATTATTCTCTCCCACATAACCACACACAAAATCGGGATAATTATCTGACTCCTCCACCTCTTTGAACACAATATCGCTACTAATCAGACCACCTGATGTAATCGAATTTTCAATTTCCAGCTTAAGGGAGATTATCTCCCAAGCCTTCATCAACATTTGCGTAACATACACTCCAGCCCCTGTCATCAAAGTACCGATAATCAGTGCTAACAACATATTTCTAGGAGTGGATAATACTTTTTGGTACCAGCCCTTCAAAACCTCTAATCGGCTTTGTTTGAAAGTAACATCATATCGGCGTTTTCTTTCCCTATTAAGAAGGAAATTTTTACACAGCAATATGGCTTTACGATCACGTCCATCATGCTCCGCCTTATGTATAGCTTGCTGAATAATATTGATTTTATTGGTTTTTTTAATACCAAGAAACTCATATAAATTGGTATTCCTATCACTCAAATCTACTTGAAACAACTCTGGATATGTACACTTAAGTTGCTCATCATATTTGCCCCTGATATGAGGATTTAACAACCAGTTTTTTGCTTTTCGTAAGGTGCTTTCCGTGATTGAATTTTCCGCATAGTGTTTGGCAATTGCAGCTTTGATCTCATCATCTGTTGCATTAACACTGATACCTAATAATTCATACAAATTCACCATCTCAACACTCCAATGTCTTTAGTAGAATATTTCAATTGTTGACAGTAGCAATTATCCCCTTACTACTCCAAATAACATTCTCCATGGCATTGCTGAGCTATATCCCATGTCATTTAAACCTATTCAATGAAGTCATACTGAAACCTAAAAAATAAAATCGTCAGCTAATAATTTATTCCCGGATACAGTTGTGTCACCAGTTGGTGTTCATTGACTATCTGAACCAATGCTTGCCTTCTCTGACTCAAATCATTCATACGACTGTGATAATATCTTGGATCCAGTAAAGAAGATGAATATTGGGCATTGATATCCTTGATTTCAGCATCCAATTTATTGATTAAAACATATTGCTGTTCTACTTTAGGAAAATACAATTCATATTTATCTTCCATACAAATGACCTTCCAAGCCTTATCAAAAACTCCTTGATTGTCACCTATGGTTTCCATTTCAAATTGCACTTTTTTACTGATTTTTGGATAAATAAATCTTCGATAACTGATTCGATTATTAGCATGAAGTTGGCTGACATAGCCGCACACAAAATCAGAATCATTTTTGGGCTCATACACCATTTTGAAATCAATTTTATGCAAATATACTCCTCCTGAAGTCATGGTATCGACAATTTCCAGTTTGGCTTCAGCTATATCCCAATATCTCATCATCACTTGTGCCACATATCCAATAATCATCATGACAGTCACACAGATGGCGATGGATATAAAAATGCTTTTAGGTGTAGCCACTGCTTTTTCATACCAAGGTTTCATCCTTTGCAGCCAATTTTTTTGATGCTAAGGTCGTATTTACGCTTTCTTTCTTTGTTTAAAAGAAAATTCTTACACAAAGATATGCTTTTACTGTTGCGCCCCTCTTTTTGTGCCTTGTGAATTGCCTCTTGAATGACGTTGGTTTTACTGTTGGCCTTGATACCAAGAAACTCATACAAATTGCCATCTTCGTAAGGCAATTCATCTTGAAACAACTCAGGATAGCTTGCTTGCAATTGTTCGTTATATTTGGAACGTATTGAGGGGTTTAATAACCATATTTTGGCTTTATGTAACACTTCATCAGAAATAGAGCTATCCGCATAATGTTTAGCGATAGCAGTTTTGATTTCTTCGCTTGTTGATTGAATGCTAATACCCAATAATTCATACAAATTCACCATGTCTGCATCCTCAATTGTCATCAATGGAATAATAACTCTTTTCAAGAAAAGCAACTTAGAATCTACTCCTTATTGGCTCTCTCCCGTACTCAATGGTATTGAACAAATCATACACATCTGTGATTTTAAAGTTACTTATGCATATAGGCTAAATACAACAGGTTACGATTTACTGTTTATATTGCATTTAAAAGCATAGATTACGATTTTGATGCTTATCCAGCCAATTGTCATACTGAAACTATCCTACAACAACAGTCTAGCTTATAATTGTCTGTAATAATTACCCTCTCAAGAAACGCCATGATACGCACCGCCACTGCCGCCGATTTGGATGCCATAGATGCGCTCTACCAAGCCCATTTTGAACATGAGCGTATACACGGTGCTTATACCGTGTTTGAAGCTGGGGTGTATCCCACGCGTGCCCATGCCGAAGCAGCCTTGCAAGCGCAAGGCCTGTATGTGTATGCAGACGCCAATGGCCAAGTCTTGGCCAGCCTCATCATCCACGCCGCCCAACCTGCCGAATACCAACACATCGCTTGGCCCAGCGCCGCTGCTGCCGCTGAGGTTTGGGTTTTGCATTTGCTGATGGTACACCCCAGTTTGGCTGGGCAAGGCATCGGTGCCAGCTTAGTGCGGTTTGGTCTGGATTTGGCCGCCAAGCGCGGCTGCACCGTGGTGCGTTTGGACACCGGTGCGCAAAACCTGCCCGCCGTGGCCTTATACCGCAAACTCGGCTTTGAACTGGCGGCGCAAACCGACATGCAAGTCGGCGGCGCCATCGCCCACCGCGACCATTTATTCTTTGAAAAAACCTTGTGATATTGATAGATGCGGCCTGTAAAGCTTAAACAGATTTACAGGCCGCATGATGGCTTTGATATGTCTTGTGACTCACGTATTCATCTATGTCGAATGTCACTTAGGCAAAATACAGCGTAAAGCTTAGTCAACAAGCGCCTTGTAAGCAAACGTTTGTATTCTTCATTTTTGGCGACTCATTTGTATCTCCTTTTAGGGAATAAAACCTGAGCAAAAAATCAGTGGGCCATTGCACATAGGCATATGCTGATATGCTATATTGAGCTGAAATTCTAATAAACCACCCCGAGGAATTTCATGCGCGAATTATTTTTAAAACAGCAGACGCCAATATTTATTGCATATTTGTGCTTGGTTTCAATTTTTGGGATTTATTTTGATGAAGTCAGCACGGGTACGTATTTTCCAGCAGAAATCTTATTGTTTTCTTGTGCGTATCTTAATTTTAGGCTCAATAAAGACCAACAATCCAGTGATGCTTTATTACTGATCGCCATGCTTCTGACCATCTGTATTTTCATTGTAAGGATGATTGATGGTTTTGAGGCTACAAAAATGATTGTTTTATCTGGACTTTACTTTGTGCCGATGATGACATGGTGTGTATTGATTTATGTGTTTTATTTGTATAAAAAATAGTCACTTGGAAACGCAGCCGTCAAGCATCGAACAACTTAAGGTGCCTAAAATGAAGCTAAAACTGTTGATTCTTATTGCCAGCACTTTACTGTCTGCCTGTTCATTGTCCCATGAAGAAGCAATCGAAAAGTCAAAAACCAGTTGTCTGAACACGCTGCATCCGGTCAAGAGCAGAGACGATTTCATCGGCCAAATGTTTGCAACGGCACTAGAGGACGACTGTTTGTACCATTTCACCCCCCACTGAGCTGGAAAAAATTTGGGGCATTCCTGTCTTTGATTTGGTTCCACCAGCTGCAGGCACAGACCTGCATAAACCACTGAATAAGGACATTCCGTCACCAATTGGTTTGTATGTGGAAAAAGTCGACAGACCAAAAAGGAAGGTGTTTTATGTACAAATGACGATGAATGAATTGAATCAATCTTTTAGCATCTTTCCAGAAGGACGTTTCCCCAATATTTTACCCAAGCCCAAGTCTTTTGCTTTGAGCGAAGCGGCATTAACCCATCCTCCAGCATACATTCCTCCCTACAAATCTCATCCGCAAGCTCACATTAAGGCAGGTAGAACGTATTACTGGATTGATGACGAGCGCGCGGTGGCGGTCACCAGCATGGTCGGTGAAGTGGCATATCTTTATTTTACGAACAATCGAGATAGAACCGATTTATCTGATAAAAATCTTGCTTTGGAAAACCATTCTGAATAAAAAAGCTTAAAAAACTTTGGCGATGAAATGAAAAGTAGGCGTACCTATTAGCATCTGTTAAACCTTCATCCCATCACTGTTAGCAGCAACGACGTACAGCATCCAGCCCTAGGGCTATGGTCAACAAATGGGGTTTTGAATACCCATAGCATGGCCTAACATTGATTATATGGTTGGCGGCACAGCCAACACCTTATTGACGAGGCTGGCCATACAGCCACACTGTCTGCATGTCTGACCAAGCGTTGACCCTCACTGCAATACCAATAAAGCGGCCTGTAAACCCCATACTCGGTTTACAGGCCGCTGCTACACACTAACAAGATACTGGGCCATGCTGCCCGCAGATGCGATGGCTTTTTAAATCATCGCAGCGATTTTCAAGCCCTCATACACCGCTTCTTCGGCCGTGCGTGGTGTGTTGCAGTCGCCGATGCGGTACAGCGCTATGCCCAAGTCTTCTAAGGCGTCGCCCAATTCGTCCACCGACACTTGGCCATCGCAGGCAATGATAGTGTCTATGCCTTCCAACTCCATCGCCTCGGCGCTGGTATTGTGTTGCAAATACACGGTGCCGTTGTCGTAGCCGTACAGGCGCGCATTCGGGATGAGTTTGATGCCCAAACGCTGCGCGGTGGCGCTCAAATCGTCGCGCACATACAAAGGCAGGGTTTCGCCCAAGCACAAGCCATTGACGGCAATGCTGACATCAAAACCTTGTTTCACCAACAATTCGGCGATGCCCGGTGCCACCCAATCGCAACGCCAATCGGTCAACAACACCGATTTGCCTCGCGGCGCAGTGCCTTGCAAATACTGCCATGCGTTCAGTTTCAAGATGCTGTCGTCGGCTTCAATCGGGCGCTCATACGGCGCTGCACCGGTGGCCAACACCACCACATCCGGCTTGGCCGCTTGCACCGCCGCCACATCGACACGGCTGTTTAATTGGATGTCGATATTGTGTTGCGACATCGCTTGCAGCAAATTGGTTATCAAACCACCAAACTCAGCACGGCGCGCCAATTGTTGTGCCAACAGCGCTTGCCCACCCAATTGCTTGCCGCTTTCATACAGGCTGACCTCGTGCCCGCGCTGCGCCGCAATCAAGGCGGCGTTCATACCGGCAGGGCCGCCGCCGATGACCATCACTTTTTTGCGTTCAGAGGCGGCCTGTAAGCTGCCATATTGCTGTTCGCGGCCGGTTTGTGGATGTTGGATGCACGAAATCGGCTGGCCTTTGTGGAAATGGCCGATGCAGGCTTGGTTACAGCCTATGCAAGCACGGATGTCATCAAACTGGTTGTTTTGTGCCTTATTCGGCATTTTCGGGTCGCAAATCAGCGCCCGCGTCATGCCACACATGTCGGCTTGGCCGTTTTTGATGATGAGGTCGGCGTCTTGCGGCTGATTGATGCGACCGGCAATGAATACCGGAATGTTCAGACCGTCTTTGAAGACTTTGGTCTGCTCGGCAATATAGCCGGCTTTGAACGCCATCGGTGGCGCAATGTGCACCGCCCCACCCAAGCTGGCCGAAGTGCCCAAAGTCAGGTTCACATAGTCCAAATGCGGCTGCAAGGCCTGACAGATTTCCAATACTTCGTCTGCATCCAAACCACCGCCATCGAGCTCATCCGCTGAAATGCGCATGCCGATGACAAAATCGTCGGAAGTGGCGGCACGGATGGCTTTTAAAATATCAACGCTGAAGCGCAAGCGGTTTTCCAAACTGCCACCGTATTCGTCTTCGCGCAGATTGATTTGTGTGCTCATAAACTGCGCTGGCAAATAGCCATGACTGGCAACAAACTCCACCCCGTCTATGCCGGCCTCATGCATGTAACGAGCGGCCTGTACATAACCGGCGGAAATCTCGTCTATCATGCGCTGGTTTAAAGGCTTGGGCATCACATGAAAACGCTCATTCGGCACGGCTGAGGCCGAGTATGCCACCGCCAACAAGCCCTCGCCGGCTTCCATGATTTCACGGCCAGGGTGGAAGATTTGCGCAAACACTTTGGTGCCATGCGCATGGCACATCTCGGCCATTTTGCGATAACCGTCCACGCACTCAGGCTCGGTCGCCATCAGCAAATGGGTGGTGTAGCGTGCGCTTTCGTGCACACCCGACACTTGCAACACGATTAAGCCAGCGCCGCCTTCGGCGCGCGCGCGTTGGTAAGCCAATAAGCGCTCGTTAATGGTGCCGTCTACCGGCATGGTGGTGTCGTGGCCGGTGGACAAAATGCGGTTTTTAATGGTGGTGTGGCGAACTTGTATCGGGCTAAACAAGTGTTCCAAGGCTTGATAGGCCATGTCTCTCTCCTAAGCGACAGTCTTATTATTGTGTTATGGGAATTTAGGCTGCGCTGTTGCGAAACACCACATACGATTTGCGCAAGGTTTCGTCCACTTCCCACACGCCTTTGGTATTGGCTGGGAAAAACATGCTGTCGCCGGCGCGTATCTCGATGGTCTCCCCACCGTCAGGGGTGAAACGGGCTTTGCCGCTGATAAAATATGTGTATTCCGCTTCGGCGATTTGACGCTCCAAACGTCCTGGTGAGCATTCCCAAATGCCGACATCAGCCCACGGCAATTCTTGATCGGCGGCAGTGCGTGCTTGTGGCACCGGTGTGCCCACTGGCGCACCAACATCGGCAAATGCAGTGAAATCGGTTTCTTGTACGCGAAAATGTTGCACAGTCATGGGAGTTTCTCCTTGTTTTCAATGTTTTTTATGGCTTGTGAGGCGAGGTCAAACCTCCGCCTGTTGTGTAGACTCATGTACAGACTAGGGCTTAAAAAGTAAAAAATCAATATATTTTTTTACTTTTAATAAAATTTCACGCTATCCGCATCACATACACACTGCGCTGTTGCAGCCACGACCCAGCCGCGTCACCCTATCCGATTCACCCTATCCACTTAGCACCACCAACCAAACTGCTCAGCGTTGATGCGTTATGTGAAAAAACGACTTGATAAACAAAGTATGCGCACAGTGTGTAGCTTCTGGTGAAACACCAGCGATACAAGTTGATGCAGACACCAATCCAATAGCTGACAAATAAGGTATGCGCAAATATGTAGCATGTTGTGAAGCACCCGCAGCACAAGTTGATGCCAACCTAAACCCCATCAATACAGCGCCAAACACATCGCTAAGCATAAAAAAACCACCTTGTTAAGGTGGCGGTTTGCGCTGACGCTGGCGCATTGAGATTTAGATTTAGATTTAGATTTAAATGCAGATGATGACGAAGATGCACATCCACACTGCAAAATAAGCCGCTCAATACGTCGGCGGTGTAATCACCCACACGATTTTGGTTGGCTCGTCGCCGGGATTGCCATAGCGGTGTGGCTCGGTGCTGTTAAAGCTGAAAGAATCGCCTTGTTGCAGCAGATAATGGCGCTCGCCCACCCACAATTCAAACTGGCCTTGCATCACAAAGCCGGCTTCTTCGCCCTCGTGTGCGTATTGCTGTTTGGAAAACGTCTGCGGTGGGAAATTGGAAATCAGCATTTCCAATTGTTTGTCGGGTGAAAAACTCATGAATTCGTCGACGATGCCGCTTTCGTATTCCACGCGGGTGCGGCTCGCGGCGCGGGTGACATAGCCTTCGTCTTCGGGGCTGACCGGCTGTTGCGAGGCGGCAAAAAACCACTGCACGGTCACACCCAATTGTTGCGAAATATTGATTAAGGCATTGATGGAAGGATGGGCCAAACCCCGTTCTAGCTGGCTGATATAGCCTATGGACAGGTCACATTTTTCGGCCAATTGCGCCAAAGTGACTTTTTTGCTTTTGCGTAAAGTGCGGATTCTGAAACCCAAAAATTGGTTTTCGGTTTGGTTCATGGTGGGCTTTTTGAAAGTGTCAGCCCTGCCATTCTAAAGCCTGCCACCCAAAATGTATAATTGAAACTGCCTGATGGGCAGCGCAGTGTGTTCATCGCTGTCCATCAGGCATGTTCGCTTAAGCCACATATGCGGCCTGTAAACCCTGTACTGCTCAGTCCAAGCCGCAAATCTTATACGCTGCGCCAGCAAAAAACGCCGATTTTTTCAGCTTTAAGCCGTATTCCAATTTATCGGCGGCGGCGAGCATTTTGTACATGGTCTGGATGCCCAACCAACGAAACGGCTCCGGTTCCCACGTTGGGCAGTGGTAATCGTTCCACGGCAAGGCAGTCAATTCGGTGTAGCGGCCACAGATTTTGTCGACCATGGTGCGCGCGGCCAAATTGGTCGGGCCCACGCCATTGCCACCAAAGCCATACACAAAGCCCAAACCTTCGGCGGCATGGTAAGACACCGATGGGTTCCAATCGCGGGTAACACCGAGCGAGCCTTTCCACGCGCGATCGATTTCAAATACAAAATCGGGGAACAACTCGCCCAAGCGCTGGTAGAGCTGCTGTGTGGTCACGCCGTCCAATTGCCCAACGCCGGCATCGACAGAATTGTATTGGTAAGGCGCGCCGCGACCGCCAAACAAGATGCGGTTGTCGCGGGTTTTTTGTGCATAGATGTACAGGTGCGCCACATCGCCCAATAACTCATTGCCTTGCCAACCAAAGCGCTGCCAAAACGATTCAGGCAAAGGCTTGGTCATGATGATGGAGGAATTGACGGGAATGATTTTGCGGTTGTGCAACAGCGCATCGCTGTAGCCTTCGGTACAGCACAGAATCTTATCGGCCTGTACCGTGCTCTTGCCCAAATCCAAACGGTTTTTGCTGAACGCGTGCACCGGCGTGTTTTCAAATACAGACACACCCATCGCCAACAAGCGCTCGCGCAAACCCAAAGCCAATTTGGCCGGATGGATGCGCGCACCGTGCTGGTAACGCAGCGCCGCCACCATGCTGGGGATGTTGATGTGTTGTTTGCCCACTTCGGCACCCAACATTTGCAATTCATCAGCGGCAAAACCATAAGCCAGTTCCGATTCATGGTAGTGCTGCAAACGCTCGATTTGCGCCTCATTGGTGGCGATAAACAGCAAACCGCCTTTGTGCAAATCGCAGTCGATTTGTTCTTGCTGACACACGGCATCGACCACGTCTATGGTGTTAATCACTTGGCGCTGCAATAACTGAATTTGCGCGGTGGTGATGGATGGGTGTTTGAGCAGATTGTTAATCACGCTGGGAATGTTGGTCGACAGCCAACCGCCATTGCGCCCTGAAGCGCCATAGCCTATGTGTTGCGCCTCAAACAGCGCGATTTTCGCCTCAGGCTGCGCCTGTTTCAGGTAATACGCCAGCCACAAACCCGAAAAGCCGCCACCGATGATGGCCACATCACATTGGTAAGTTGGCAGCAACAGCGCGGGGTCGGTCGACTCCGAATACGGACTCAAGTCCAAAGATTGCATCCAAAAAGACAGATTACTTGGTTTCATGCACACACTCGACAGGAATGGGGTTAAGCGGCCTGTAAATGTTTAAACATGTTTACAGGCCGCATCAAGACGCGTTTAGCGATTGGATTTGGCTTTGATTTGTTGCCACAAACGCACGCCCAGCTTGACCGTATCCGGTTGCTTCTCGGTATTGACAAAGCTGTTTTTCAACGCTTCTTCGCTTGGGAAGATGGAATCGTTGTCGACGATTTCTGGCTTCATAAACTCCTTGGCCTTGTTGGTGCCGGGGGCGTAATTGACCAAATTGCCGTTTTGCGCCGCCACTTTCGGCTCCAGCGTCCAATTGATGTATTTGAGCGCATTGTCGACGTTTTTGGCGTCTTTGGTCACCACCACCGTGTCTATCCACACACCCACGCCTTGCTTGGGCACCAAAGCCACCACGGTCACGCCGTTTTTGGCCGCTTGTGCACGGGTGTTGGCGATGTTGAAGTCGCCGTTATAGCCTATGCCCACGCACAAATTGCCTTGGGCAAAATCATTGATGTAGCCTGAAGAATTGAAGCGCGACACATTCGGCACCACTTGCTCCATCATCGCCGCTGCTGCTTTCAAATCGTCGGGATTGTTGGAATTCGGGTCTTTGCCAATATAGCTCAACGCCAATGGGAATACCGACGTTGGGCTGTCCAAAAACGAGATGCCGCAAGACTTCAGCTTTTGCGTGTACTCAGGTTTGAACACCAAATCCCACGCATTGTCGGGCAATTGGTCGGTACCCAAGGCTTTTTTGACCTTGTCCGGATTGATGCCGACGGTGTAAAAACCCCAGAAGTATGGCACGGCATAATCGTTATTCGGGTCGACTTGTTGCAACAGCTTTAACAAAATCGGGTCGATGTTTTGGTAATTGGCGATTTTGGACTTGTCCAATTTTTGGTAAGCGCCGGCTTTGATTTGTCGGCCCAAATTGCTCAAGCTTGGAAACACCAAATCGTAACCGGATTTGCCGGTCAACACCTTCGCTTCCAAGATTTCATTGCTGTCGTAAAAGTCTTGCCGTACCTTCACACCGTTGTTTTTCTCAAACTCGGTGACGGTATTGGGGTCGACATAGTCTGACCAATTGTAAATGTTCAATTGGTCGGTTTTGGCCAAGGCTGGGCCGGCGCTGCTGCTGGCAGAGGCGGCGCTATTGTCTGGCTTGGTTTCGGCCGCGGGTTTGCTTTGTTCGCCGCAAGCGGCCAAGCCACAGGCCAACATCACTGCCAGCCATGTCTGTTGTTTCAGTTTCATGATTTCTCCAAAGTTCGACGGTTCTGTATTGCCATTGTGTGTGGATTGATTGCCGACGCTCAACACGCCATTTTCAAACCCATGCTTAGGAAAAGCTGAAGCGCTGCTTAGACGCTTCCTAAGCGACCGTCTTGTGCGGTCTGTGTGTGGCAATGTACACAGTTTGCCGACGCTGCGCCATATTCGGCGCATAAATTCTGTCATCACAAGTCGTGAATTCGGACAATAAAAAAAGCGGCCTGTAAGCCCATGATAGGGTTTACAGGCCGCTATTCGCGCGGTTCAAACCAGTTTAGGAAACTTGCGCTGTATTTTTAATCATCATCCTCATCAATGATGTCGTCGCTGTTGACGATGCCGCCATAATCATCGGAATACACATATTGGCCGCTTTCCAAGGCTGTGACATAGTCGCCCAACCATGCCGCAAACGAGCTGGCCTCAACGCTGCGCTCAGCATCGTCGTGCCACATGCGTATGACTTGGCCGTAAGTGCCTTCATCTGTCGGATCTAAGTCCAAACACAAATGGTTGCCAGCGCCATCGTAGGTAAACGGCAACCATTTGTCCGACCACCATACTGGCTTAATGCCTGTCTCAGCATCGCTGCTAAAAGCCTTGCCGCCATCGCTAAACGTGCCATTGTCGAGCAAGTCTTTCCACACTTCCCATTCCTCGGCCATGCGCGCCAAGCTCAGCCATTCCTCGCCATCTAGCACATAGACATCGACTTCGGCTTGACCATTGAACACGCGGTAAACGGCTTTAAAGTCCTCGGGCAAACGCGTTTGCGTTAATTGCTCCAATTGGATGAAATCGGCCTCACTCGCACCCGCATTCAACACTGGCTCACCCACATCGTGGCCTTGCAATAATTGGCTCAATGCGGCCTGTAAACGTTGGCTGACATCAGACATGACACACTCCTTATTTTGTAAATGGTTTACGCTGTTTGAATAGACATTCCGACTCACACGCGGCACAACCAGCTTAACACCGACTGCATGACAACGATGTGTCGCCGCACAAGTCTTGTTCTGCACGCATGGCTTACAGGCCGCTTGGTGGGTTTATTTCTTGGCTTTCGCCTTGGGCTGCTGCATGTCATCCGGCTTAGGTTTTGCTGCTGACGCATTGTCAAACCAAGGCTCACCTGTGTATTGTCCAGCAAGCAAGTCTTGGAACAAACCCTCCAATTCACTGCCTTTGGGCATCAATTCTCCCAACATCGCCAGCGCTTGCTGGTTTGCCGCCGCCGCTTGCGCGCGTTGCGCCGCCACCACTTCGGGATCAAAACGGCCGATTTGATGGCGCTGCTCATGCTCAATTTGTTCGTATTCGGCCAATTCCTCGGCGCGTATCATGCCTTGGTAATCGTCACTAAACACCCACTCGCCGCGCTCCAAACCTTGCACGTAGTCTTGCAGCCACGCCGTCATTGAAGCGGCCTGTAAGGCCAAAGGTTCACCATCGCCCGATAACAGCGTGATTTGGCCATAATGGCCTGCTGGCGCAGGGTCCAAGTCCAGCAACAGGTAATAGCCATTGTCCTCGGCAAACGGCAACCACAGGCGCGAATACATCACGGGCCGCACGCCGACATCGTTGTCATCCGCCGCCACATCGGCATACAAATCATCGCTGTAGCCAGCGCACAAGTTCTGCCACGCTGCCAATATGCGCTCGGTGCTGAGCCACTCATATCCTGCCAACAGGTAATACGGCACTTCCAGATTACAGCCATTGTGCTGCAGATACAGTTGTTTGAAATCCTCAGGCAAGCGTGTGCCCAATTGTTGCTCCAAGGCGGCCAAATCAGCGGCACTGGCGCCGCTGGCAAACGGTGCTGCGGTTAAAAACCCAGCAGCCGCCTGCTTGGTGGCGCTGTTCAAACGCTGTATCCATGTTTGCATGTGTGAACCCCTGCTAGAGCGATGCCTCTGATTGTGCTGATTGCAGCAACAAAACACAAGCGCCCGCATCAAATCCCACTGTTTACAGGCCGCTTATCGCCGCGGGCTACAACAAACTGCGATTTTGGCCTTACCATCACCAACATCCACTTTGCAGATTGCCCACCATGCCCAACAAAGCGTTCTATTTACTCAGCACTTGGCTGTTGTGTGCCCATATGGCTGATGCCGCCACCACAGACATCGTGCTGCAACAGCAATTGGATGCCCTCATCCACGATGCGCACGCCGATTTGCCCTACCAAGAAGGCGAGATGGTGTGGCAAGTCTTTTACCGCGATGGCAAAAGCGTGGTGATGGTGTACCAAGATGTGTCCGCCAGCAGCACCCGCACCGATTTTGATGCGGCACAATTGCGCCAAGACATGGCACCGGCCTTGTGTGAGCAAGAAGACAATCGCCACTATTTGCAAGCGGGCTATGTGTTCGTCACGCAGATTCAGTTTAAACACAGCGCGCCACTGCGCCTGAGCCACTCCTTAGCAGACTGTGTTGGTATAACGCATTAATCCTACCCCTCACAGCTTGCAGGCACACAAAAGCGGCCTGTAAATGTTTACAGGCCGCTTATCAATGCTGTTTCAAGCAATCAGAATGTATCAGTCTTGACGCTCGACTTGGCTCACATCGCGCACCGCGCCAGTATCGGCAGACGTGGTCATCGCCGCGTAAGCGCGCAAGGCCACAGACACATAGCGGTCACGGTTCACTGGTTTCCACGCCTGTTTGCCACGCGCTTCCATCGCGGCACGGCGCTCAGCCAATACCGCATCGCTCACTTGCAACTGAATGCTGCGGTTAGGAATGTCGATGACCACGGTGTCGCCTTCTTCAATCAAACCGATGGCGCCGCCTTCGGCCGCTTCAGGCGAAGCGTGGCCGATGGACAAACCAGACGTGCCGCCTGAGAAACGGCCGTCGGTGAGCAAGGCACAGGCTTTGCCCAAGCCTTTGGATTTCAAGTACGACGTTGGGTAGAGCATTTCTTGCATGCCTGGGCCGCCTTTAGGGCCTTCGTAGCGGATGATGACGATGTCGCCGGCGACGATTTGGTCGGCCAAAATGCTTTCTACAGCCGCGTCTTGGCTTTCAAACACGCGCGCACGGCCAGTGAATTGCCAAATGCTTTCGTCCACACCAGCGGTTTTCACCACGCAGCCGCGTTCGGCAATATTGCCGAACAACACCGCCAAACCGCCCTCTTTCGAGTAAGCGTGTTCCATGTCGCGGATACAGCCATTGGCACGGTCGGTGTCCAAGCTGCCCCACAAACGGCTTTGGCTGAAGGCTTCGGTGGTACGCACGCCGCCCGGTGCGGCTGAGAAACGCACATGCGCTTCGCTGCCTGTTTCGGTGTTCATGATGTCCCACTGCGCCAAGGCTGCACCCAAGGTAGCGGCGTGCACAGTGTGAGCATCGGTGTGAATCAAGCCACCACGGTTAAGTTCGGCCAAAATTGCCAATACACCACCAGCACGGTGCACGTCTTCCATGTGGTATTTTTGCGTCGCAGGCGCAACTTTGCTCAAGCATGGGATTTTGCGGCTGAGTTGGTCGATGTCGGCCATTTTGAAATCAACGCCGGCTTCATTGGCCGCAGCGAGCAAGTGCAAAATGGTGTTGGTCGAGCCGCCCATGGCGATGTCGAGTGCCATGGCGTTTTCAAATGCTTGTTTGCTGGCAATGCTGCGTGGCAATACTGAAGCGTCGTCTTGTTCGTAATAGCGTTTGGCCAAATCCACAATGCGGCGACCGGCCTCCAAGAACAATTCTTTGCGAAAAGCGTGTGTCGCCAACAAAGAACCATTGCCCGGCAACGACAAGCCCAAGGCTTCGGTCAAGCAGTTCATCGAGTTGGCGGTAAACATGCCTGAGCAAGAGCCACACGTTGGGCAAGCGGAACGCTCAATTTTGGCCACGTCTTCGTCTGACACTTGGTCATTGGCCGCTTCGACCATCGCGTCGACCAAGTCCAATTTGCGCACTTCACCGTCGGCATTGGCAATGCCGATGACTTTACCGGCTTCCATCGGGCCGCCAGAGACGAAAATGGTCGGGATGTTCAAGCGCATCGCGGCCATCAACATTCCTGGGGTGATTTTGTCGCAATTGGAAATGCACACCAAGGCATCGGCGCAATGCGCGTTCACCATGTATTCAACGCTGTCGGCAATCAAATCGCGTGAAGGCAAGCTGTACAACATGCCGCCATGGCCCATGGCGATGCCATCGTCTACCGCGATGGTGTTGAATTCTTTGGCAATACCACCTGCGGCCTCAATCTCGCGTGCCACCATTTGGCCCAAGTCTTTCAAATGCACATGGCCTGGCACGAATTGGGTGAACGAGTTGGCAATGGCGATGATGGGCTTGCCAAAATCACCATCTTGCATGCCAGTGGCGCGCCACAAAGCACGGGCACCGGCCATATTACGACCGTGGGTAGAGGTACGGGAACGATATTGAGGCATGGTATTGCTGTCCTATTTTTTGTAGTCTGAATGTTTCGATGTGGGCGCAAGCGGCCTGTAACAGTGCTGATTTTGCCACACAAAAAAATGTAGTTAGTCTTTGATTGTAACACCGTCTAGGCCGCAATGTGAGGGTGCAACATTCAGAAAGCCACGACATGGCAAAATCGGCGCGTAAGTTAAAACTTTCCCCAATCTGCCCATCTTATAAGCGCGTGTGGGCGCAGCGCCAGTCATAGCAGAATGTACAAAATTGTGATGTATGTTCGCCTGTGCCTGTGTTTTGATGGCTATAGGTCAACACAGATGGCCATCCAATGAAGCCGCACCTTCAATAAGCGGCCTGTAAACCACACAAAGGACAAACAATGGAAGATGGATTGGCGTATTTCAAACAAGTGTATGGCAGCGTGCCCGCTTGGATTGCAGCCATGCATGCGCACAACCCGCGCATGTTGACGTTTTACACCCAATTGCGCGGCGAGGCTTTTGCCGATGGCGCATTGAGTGTGCGCGACAAAGACGACTTAATTATGGCGGTGAACGTGGCGCGTTTGTATGCACCGAGCATGCTCAATCATGTAAAAGGCATGGTAGGCGCGGGAGCAAGTTTTGCCGAACTCATCGAGTATTTCTGGGTCGCGTATTGTTACAAAGGCGATGCCGCCTTGCTCATCTCGACCCAAGCCTTGGCCTTGGCTTTAAACCTGCGCGGCCTGCCTGTGCCGCCAACTTTGGCCAGCGTCAACTCCGTGGCCGAGGTATTGGCCTTATACCAAACATTGATAGAAGCCGAACATCTGCCCCATCTGCAACAGCTGATTGCCTGCTATCACGCACAAGAGCGCGCCGCGCTTGAACAAGCGGTGTTTTACCAAGGGGTGTTACCAAGCAAAATCAAGCTATTGGCCATGCTGGGCAACCACATTGTCGAATTACAGGCCGCCTCTGCCCACAAGTGGCTGCGACAAGCACGCGCAGCCGGTGTAGACGATGGCGAATTGGCCGATTTGGGCTTGGTGTGTTTGCTCACCGCCGGCATACCGGCTTGGTTTGAAAGCTGTGATTTATTGAACACCACTGTTAATTGAGTCCATGCCATCGGCAGGTGGCGGTTCAGCATCCTCATGATGGTCTGTGCTATATTGCCTTGCAAAGCAACAATAACCAATAAGCAACCGCATATAAAGCCACGCACCCTGTCTGACCTGTGCATCTATTGCCAGCAGCACTTGCACAGGTGAACATGGTGTCGCCGCCATACGCCTCTCACCATGACTTTGGAGCCTGAACATGACACAACATCTGTCCCTGTTATTGTTGCTGTTGACCCTATTCATGCTGATGGTTTTGCTAGCCTATCTCATTTATTTGCTGCCGCAATGGCGCAACTTAGCACAGCAAGATGCCAGCAAGTGGTTGCAAAAGTTTCGCTTACTGCTGCACTTGTTTGCGCTCTTGACCTTGTCTTCCAGCCTCAATGCTTACCTCAGTCAAGCCAGCCACGATAGAGCGACGTGGATAGAGGCATATGTTGCCACCAGCCTCTGTTTGTGGATTGCGTGGGGAAGCTTGTACCACCTCTACAGGGAATGCAAAACCAAATTGCTCAGTCGCTACCACCCAGACACACCTCCCGCATCTGCATCCAAGCGGCCTGTAAACAATCGCTCTGCACCCAAAACAGGCCGCTGATGGTTCATTTGGCCGCAGTGGTGCCAAAAGCGCTCGCAGATAAAAATGGGATATAAGCGGCCTGTAAACTGCTAGGATGCACACTCCAAGCTCGCATGCACTCAGGAGAAGAAAAATGGGCATTTTTTCTTTTGGCGTATCGTTCAGCATCATGGTGATGATGGTGGCTGTGGGCTACCACATGCAAAACGTTGACCGTTATGCCGGTGTCGAGCAAACCAGTTTGCGCCACATACGCCGCTGCTTGGTGTGCATGTATGCAGTATTGGTCTTGTCTTGGATTGCCACTGTGCGTGAGATATGGCGTTTGTTCCCAAACTGGGAGGAAATGATAATGCCTCTGCTCTCCATCGTTTTCTTGGCGTTAATAAGCTATTTTGCACGCTTAATCCACCCCGCTTATCTGGAAAAACGTGCGGTTGTAGAAGCTTTTTCCAGCAAATTAAAAGACATGTAAACACGGTATCTGTGCCGTAGTTTTCTGCGCTGATTTTGCCTTTCGCGGCAGCTATGCCATAATCGCGCGCTGAAATCATCACGATACAGGAGTTGTTATGGGATATGCCGTCATCACTGCCACCATGGGCATGATATTGTTTGTGGTCTTGTTGGCATTTGCGATGCTGCAAATCAAAAACCTGCCGGACTTCCCCGCCGAAATTCCGCAACGCCTGCGCAAATTCAAAGCCATCTTGTTGTTGTTTGCCTTGCTCAGCCTCATCACCCTCATCCATGCTGCGGTAATGTATTTTCAATTGGCCGACAACATCAATCTGTGGATCATGGCCTGCGCCAGTTTGGTGGCGGTGTATGTGGTGACCACGGTGGATTTGTGGAACAAATACCGCCGCATCAAAAAGCTGTTTCCACAAATATAAGCTGTGTTTTCAAGTCTTTAAATAAAAGCGGCCTGTAAATGTTTACAGGCCGCTTGTACACATCACTAAAGTATAAAATACCAATAATAAATAATTATTTAATATTATCTTCCAATTCCTGTGCCTCTTTGCGCTCTTGCTGTGCCGATTCCCGTTTGGTCTTGCGACGTGGACGCGACAAAATCGGATGGGATATTTGTTTCAAGTCTTTTTCCATATCGGCCAAGGCGATTTCCAAGGCATGGCAAGACAAAAACAATTCATACATCGAAATCAACAGCGACACCGCCATGCACAGCAAACAGGCGACAAACAGACAAATGCCCCAAAACTGATTGTCCAGCGACAGTGCCCAAATGCTAGCGATGCTGAACATGATGCACAATACGCCAAACAACTGCATATTGCGCACCATAATCACCCGCCGCTGCAAATTGTCGATTTGCAACAATAAGGCATCATCAGGATGCTGTTGGTATTCGTGGGTCAGATTGCGGATGACACTGGACAAACCCAAAAAGCGATTGGTATAAGCCAGCATAATCAACGAAATGGCGGGAAAAATCAGCGCCGGCGAGGTCATTTGTAAAATCATGGTCTACTTTCGGTTCAAGCAAGGTATCGGCAAGCAACACTCCTATCTTGTGCTGCTTCTTTTATGGTTTGTTATCAGCTTGGCACTGTTGCCTTGTGTGCGATGTGTTGTTGTTGCAAAAATTCACACACCCGTGGCAATGCACGCAATTGCATCGGTTCTGCGTAGCGCCAGTCTATGCGTATGTGTTTGGGATTTTGTATGCATTGCACCTGTACCATGTCTGCATACGCCAAGCGCTGTAACAACACACGGCCGCGACCAGACCAAAAATGCCACCGCCGTACTTCCACATGGTCGGCATAAAAATCCACCACATTAACCTTCCTAAATGGTAAGGTCAGCACCACAAACATCAAATACATCGCCAGCATCAAACTCACTGCATACAGCCACAGCGCATCATTGATGGCAATAAGCCAGCGATACAAGCCGAAATACGCCCCAATGACCAACATGCCACTGAATAACACATACAGCTGGAATTGCTGGCGAGACCAAGGCAACAATGTTTGTGTGCTCAGCACGCGCTTACTCATGCGCAGATTCTTGTTCAGTGATGCCGTCCAAGCGCGCTTCCAAGCGCTGGATGTGGCGTTTCAATTCCATGGTTTCGGCACGGTTTTGTTTCAACATGCCCACCAATACTGCGGCTACCACACCGATGACGATTAAACTGAGCACAAATAGGGTAAACATGACGGGTTTCCTCGTTTAACATCTTAATCACATCGCATTGTGCACTGCACACAAAGAATAACGCAAATCTGTCCAAAACAACACCATTACCTGCCTCTATTTGGGCACTGAAACAGACCATCCCAAAATAACAAAAGCCATATCAAACGATATGGCTGGGGATGACTTTTAAACCGGTTTATTCGGCTTCGACTATGGTTTCACGCCCACTTGGCGTGGTTCGGTAATCGGTATTTTTCTCTTTGTGTTTGAGCACCATTCTATCGAGCTTGTCCATTAACACATCTATGGCGGCGTACATGTCGACTTCTACTGTTTCCACATGCAAATCTTTGCCAGCCAAATGCACATCTGCCTCTACTTTGTGCTGTCCTTTTTCCACTGTGGACAAGGTTACCGTGGTGGAAATAATGTTATCGGCATGGCGGCTAATGCGAGCCAATTTGGTACTAACATATTCACGCAAAGCTTCAGTGACATCTAAATTCAAACCAGTTACAGTCAGATTCATACAAGTCTCCTTCTTGGCGGGCTATGCCCAAATTCGCGCCATCTAGTGTGTGATGACGACGAATTCATCATATCCTGTTTGTACCGAAACGCCAATGGCTTTGCGCAAATTTAACTGCGAATTTTACGTTCGCTGGCAGAAGCGATGCGCAAACTTTCACGGTATTTCGTTACCGTGCGGCGGGCAATCTTAATGTCGTGTTCCAACAGCTTCTGCGCCAGCTTTTCATCTGACAAAGGCTTGCGTTTGTCTTCTTCGCCGATTAGCTTTTCCAAGATGGTTTTGATGACGCGGTTACTGATGCCATCTTCCCCTTCGCCATCGCTGTTGGTGGCGGTTTGGGTAAAGAACCAGCGCAACTCAAACAAACCTTGCGGACAGCTGAGGTATTTTTGATTCACGGCGCGCGAAATGGTGGATTCGTGCAAATCCAAGAATTCGGCCACCGATTTGATGAGCATGGGTTTCAAGGCAATGGGGCCGTGCGAGAAAAAGTCTTGTTGGTGCTCGACCACGTATTCGGCCACACGCAACACCGTGTCTGCACGCATTTCCAAGCCACTGATTAGCTGTTTGGCTTCTTGCATTTGCCGCTTCAAATCGCTGTGACCTGACTCTTCCACCACTGCCGCGTATTCTTCATTGACGCGGATTTGCGGTTGGCTTTGTCGTTGCAATTGCGCAATCCATTTACTGCCTTTTTTAAACACACGAATGTCGGGCAACACATATTGCGTTGGCTCGGCATGGGCATAACCGCTGCTTGGATATGGATTCAGTGTTTGTATCAACATCACCGCGGTTTGAATTTCAGCCGCGCTCATCGGCAGGTATTTTTTGAGCTTGGTGACGTTGCTAGGCTGGGTCAACACATTAAAGTATTGGCGCACAATTAATTTGGCCAGAGTCACGGTTTCGTCTTCAGGCATGCGCTGCAATTGCAGCAGCAAAGATTCGGCCAAATCACTGGCACCGACACCTGCAGGCTCAAATCGCTGCAATTTCGCCAAGGCTATTGCCAATTGTTCTTCTTCTAAAAACCATTCCAACGGCGAATGTTCTACCACTTCGGTCAAACTGGTCGACAAATAACCATGCTCATCCAAATGCTCAATCAACACCCGTACCGCAAACACTTCGCTGTCGCTTAATTGGTGTTCACACACTTGGTCACGCAAAAATTGGCGGAAATCGCTGTTGTCTTCAATTTGGGCGAAAGCGTCCTGAAACTCGCCTTCGTAAGTAATGCCTGTCGAGCCCAAACCGGCAGTCAATTGCAGGCTTTGCCAATCTTCTTCAAAGTCACCATTGGCATCAAACTCAACGGTTTCCGCTTCATTATTGCTTTTTTCGGCCTCAAACGATTCTTCAGGAAAATCGTTTTCCACCCGCTCTAACAAAGGGTTTTCCAACAAAGCCTGTTCCACTGCTTCGTCCAACTCCAAACCAGACATCTGCAACAGCTTAATCGCTTGTTGCAGTTGGGGGTTTAATTGCAGCTGTTGTGTCTGCTTGAGTTTGAGTTGGTTTTGCATGGTCTCTTTATAAAGTCAGTTAGTAATCGAAATTTTCGCCCAGATACACTTCACGCACACGTTCGTTTTGTACCAATTCCTCAGGAATACCGGTGGCCAAGACGCTGCCTTCGGAGATGATGTAGGCTCTATCACAAATGCGCAAGGTTTCACGCACATTGTGGTCGGTAATCAACACCCCAATGCCACGCTGTTTCAAAAAGGCAATGATGTTTTGGATGTCGATAACGGCAATCGGGTCGACACCGGCAAACGGTTCATCCAATAAAATAAAACGCGGTTTGGTCGCCAATACGCGCGCAATCTCTACCCGACGACGTTCACCGCCAGACAAAGCCACCGCAGGCGAATCCTTGATGTGACCGATATTTAAGTCTTCCAGCAAACGGTTCACTTCCGCGGTGATTTCATTTTTGTTGTGACCACTGATTTCCAAAATCGCTTGGATGTTTTCACGCACCGTCATTTTGCGAAATATTGACGCTTCTTGCGGCAAATAGCCCAAGCCGCGCTGTGCGCGCACATGTATGGGCTGATGGCGCATTTCTTCACCATCCAAAACTATAGAGCCATCATCGGCGGCAATGATGCCGACAATCATGTAAAAACTGGTGGTTTTACCCGCACCATTCGGCCCCAATAAGCCCACCACCTCACCACTGTTGATGTCCAGTGACACATTTTTCACCACTTGACGGCTTTTAAACTGCTTTTGCAGGCCGGCAATATGCAAAGAACTCGTAGACGTCATGGCTTATTTCTTTTGGGTGGTTGAAGGTTGCAACACCACGGTCACGCGACGACTGGCACCACTGGCGGCTTTGTTGCCTGCGGCGGTGTAAATCTCGGTTTTGGTGTTGTAAGTGATGTGATTGCCTTGCACCACATCACCCCCGCGTTGTACTTTGGCATTTCCCATTAAAGTAATCAACCCAGAAGCCGATTGGTAAGTCACTTTTTGCGCTTGGCCATTCACCCAACCCTTGCCATCGTCCAATTGCTGTTTGAACGTCACGGGAGCGCCAGTAGCCGTCATCACTTGTGAGCCTTCGGCACTGCGTTGCACTTCAATGCGCGCGGCGCGGATGTCTATGCTGCCTTGTTTGACCACCACATTGCCTGAAAACACCGTCACTTGGCGGCCTTGGTCGAGCATGCCATTGTCGGCCTGTATTTCGATGGGCTGTGATTGATCGGATTGCAATGCCCATGCATTGCTGACCACCAACAGGGTCATGGTTAAAATTAAGCGTTTTGTGTTAATGCTGATCATAAATTATTGCTCTCACGCGTGAGTCCAAATGCAAGACTTCATTTTTTTTGTCGTAACTAAAACCGGTGGCCGTGCCTTTGGATTCGCCATATTCATACGCCACCGCTTGCGTGGTTTTCGCCACTTGAGTGGGGATGTCGATTTCCATTTGGCTGGTTTTGACCGAGCCTTCCGGTTCTGTGCCTACGGCAGATTTGGTAAACAACACTTCTTGTTCAAAAAATATCTTTTTCTGTTTGTCGCTGTACTTGGCCGTAGCCGAAGTCACATGGTAAAGCTGTTTACCATCGGCATACATATAACCATTGGGGTTGCGGATGGTGACATCGGTGCTGTTGGGGTACATTTGCGCACTGTCGGCCTGTAAGGTTTGCGCAACCTGCCCTTGTGGACTGAATTTCACCCCATGGATTTTCGACATCACGTATTGCGGTTGCGATGGATTGAGCAATACCGACTCTATGTTGACATCGGTGGCGCGGTTGAGCCAAAACGTGACCCCACCCATCAATATTGCCAAGGTCACAGGAAACACCCATGACACGGCACGGCTGGATAAACTCATTGTATGTATGCGCTTAATGCGTCCTGTAAACTGCCTTGGGCTGCCATAATCATCTCACAAGCCTCGCGCACCGCGCCATTACCGGCTTGCGCCTGTGTCACATAATCGGCGTAATGCACCACCCACGCATGCGCGCTTGGTACGGCAATGGGCAAACCACAACGCACCATCACCGGCAAATCCACCACATCATCGCCTATGTAAGCACATTGCTCAGCTTGCAAACCCAGTTTGGCTATCAATTCCAAATAAGCACTGCGCTTGTCATGTATGCCCGCCAAATAATGGTCTATGCCCAAACCACGGGCACGGTGTGCCACCCCTGCGGCATCTCGGCCTGTAATGATGGCCAATTGCACGCCACTTTTTTGCAGCATTTTCAAACCATGACCATCCAACGTATTGAAAGCCTTGATTTCTTCACCACTGGCGGTGATGTAAATTTCACCGTTGGTCAAGACGCCATCCACATCCAAAATCAACAGCTTAATCGCCCGCGCTTGTGCGGTCACAGCATCGCTAAGCTCATGCTTAAAAATGGCGTTGGGTAAGGCTTTCATACTATTCCTGCTTTCAATAAATCGTGCATGTGCAGTGCACCGATTAAATGTTGTTCATCGTCTACCACCAATAAGCCATTCACGCGTTTGGTTTGCATCACATGCAAAGCCTCACTCGCCAATTTATTGGCATGGATGGTTTTCGGTTGCGTGCCCATCACATCGGCCACGGCGATGCCATTGATGTGGTCGCTGTCTTGTAAGATGCGGCGCAAGTCACCATCGGTCATCACCCCAATCGCATGTTGCTCAGCATCAACGACGGCCGTCATGCCCAAGCCTTTGGCGCTCATTTCCAAAATCGCCGCTTTCAAATCCGCGTCTTGCGGCACTTGTGGCAAAGCCTCACCACTGTGCATCAAATCGCCCACGCGTATCAGCAAGCGTTTGCCCAAGCTACCGGCAGGATGGCTCAAGGCAAAATCATCGGGGGTAAAATGACGCGCTTGTAACAATACCACCGCCAACGCATCACCCAAGGCCAAAGCGGCGGTGGTGCTGGAAGTCGGCGCCAATCCCAAAGGACAGGCTTCTTGGTTCACAGCCGCATTTAAAAAAATGTTGGCCGCTTGTGCCAAGCTCGAACCGCGGCGACCACTCATCGCAATCAAGGTCACGCCTTTGCGTTTTAAGGCCGGCAGCAATTTTACCACCTCATCGCTTTCACCTGAATGCGACAAGGCCAAAACCACATCTTGTCCCAACATCATGCCCAAATCACCATGGGCAGCTTCGGCAGGATGAACAAAGAAAGCAGGCGTACCAGTGGACGCTAAGGTGGCAGCGATTTTGCGGGCGATGTGGCCAGATTTGCCCATACCCGTCACAATCACACGGCCTTTGCAGTCCAAAATCGCCTCTACGGCGGCGGTAAAGCCTGTGTCCAGTTGGGCACTAATTTGCTCCAATGCTGCTTGTTCAACGCCAATCACAGCACGAGCTTGAGAAATATAATCTGTTGTCATGTCAATATTATAGCAAGTTTAAATCACATGAAGTAGCGGCCTGTAAGCAGCCTGCCACCTGTATCCAAACGACTGACTCAGGCAAACACCTGTTCATCAGTAAATCGCCGCAAGCTTACCTGAAAAACGCCAACTGACCCAAAAAATAAATACAACTTTTCACTTACTGCGCGCCTTATTCTAATAAAAACCACAGCCAAACGATGGCAATCGACCGCAAACAGCGCGCTTACCGCAATTTTTATATGAAAACGCTTGCCAGCACAAACGAGCTGTGTTTTAATACGGTTCTTCGCTGCTACAGCGATAGCAAGACCTCACAAAGGGTGATTAGCTCAGTTGGTAGAGCGCCTGCCTTACAAGCAGGATGTCGGCGGTTCGACTCCGTCATCACCCACCACTTCGCGGTGGTAGCTCAGTTGGTTAGAGTATCGGCCTGTCACGCCGAGGGTCGCGGGTTCGAGTCCCGTCCGCCGCGCCATAATCAAAATATTCTGTTCTGTCTGCAATTCATCTACTGCTTATTTGTATTTGTACTTACAAATTCTGTTTTACACTATATCTGTCTTCGAAATCGCAACTACTCATACTGCATCCGTTCGTGCGACATTTGAACACTTGAGTTATATCCCCAAAACCTTACCGCTACTTCTTACCCCTATTGACGCTGCTCTCATCCAAGTTCGCCACACATACTCTATATAAATACCCTCTTTAATACATAATCCATTAATGGTTTACAGGCCGCATTGTGACAAAAGCTGCCACAGCATTGCCTAAACCCACACCAATAGTTTAATATTTTTAAACTCAAATAAAATTGATTGTCTTTCGCGCACCCAAAAACCATTGATTTTAGTTAGTATATTCATAATAGATATACTCAAACCATGCATAATTTTTTTGCTGTCATTCCGATTACTTCTTATGTTGATTCACTTAAAAATATCGCTGTATCGGTGTCATCGAGTAAGCCATCAAGTGGCAACACAGTTTCATGACAACATTAAGATTAAATCGAATTGATAATTGCCAAATTACCGGTACTCACTGATTTTACACGTGGTTTTTAACTTGATTTTGCATTTTCTTATCGCTATATTTAAAAAATAATAAAAATGCAGCTCCGTTTCTTCCCCAAAAAGACCCAATAGATTCCAACCATGGAGAATCAGATGAGAAAAACCCTTATTCCATTGAGCGTGATTGCCAGCAGCTTATTATTGGCCGCGTGTGGTGGTGGTAATGATGCAGCTTCTAGCAAACCTGGTAGCGAGCCAACCAAACAAGAAAGCAATGCCAGTGGCGGCAAAACCTTGGTGTATTGTTCTGAAGGCAGCCCAGGCGGTTTTGACCCAGGCCAATACACTGCCGGTACCGACTTTGACGCGGCGGCTTATCCGATTCGCAATGGTTTGGTCCAGTTTGAACGCGGCGGCACCGAAGCCAAACCGGCTTTGGCAGAAAAATGGGACATCTCCGAAGATGGCAAAACCTATACCTTCCATTTGCGCAAAGGCGTGAAATTCCACACCACCGACTTCTTTAAACCCACACGTGAATTCAATGCCGATGACGTGGTATTTACCTTTAAACGTCTGATTGACCCTAACTTTGAATACAACAAAGCCTACCCAGCAGAATTCCCATACGCCACCGACATGGGTTTGCCTGACAACATTGCCAGCATAGACAAAGTCGACGATTACACTGTGAAATTCACCTTGAAAGAAGTGGATGCGCCATTTATCCAAAACTTGGCCATGCCTTTTGCCTATTTGCAATCGGCTGAATATGCTGGTCAATTGGAAAAAGCAGGCAAAGCTGCTGACATCAATGTCAATCCAATTGGTACTGGCCCATTTGTGTTCAAGTCTTACCAAAAAGACAATATGATTCGCTATGTCAAAAATCCTGATTACTGGGACAAAGACAATGTGCACATTGATAACTTGGTGTTTGCCATCACCAAAGACTCTGCCGTGCGTGCGCAAAAAATCCAAGCGGGTGAATGTAATGTTTCGGCCTACCCTAAAACGGCTGAAATCGAAGCAGCTAAAAAGTCTGGCAAAGTTACTGTATTGGACAAACCAGGCTTTAACTTGGGCTACTTGGGCTATAACGTCAAAAAAGGCAAATTGGGCGACTTAAAAGTTCGTCAGGCTTTGGACATGGCGATTAACCGTGACAACATCATCCAAGCGGTGTATCAAGGTGCGGGCACACCGGCCACCAACCCGATGCCGCCAACGCAATGGAGTTACAACGACACGCTGAAAAATGCGCCTTACGATCCAGAAAAAGCCAAAGCCTTGTTGAAAGAAGCCGGCGTGCCTGAAGGCTATGAGATCAATTTGTGGGCCATGCCAGTACAACGTCCTTACAACCCGAATGCCAAATTGATGGCGGAAATGGTACAGGCCGATTGGGCGAAAGTCGGCGTCAAAGCCAAGATCGTCAGCTACGAATGGGCTGAGTACTTGAAACGTGCGTCTAAAGGCGAACACGATGCCATCATCGTCGGCTGGACTGGCGACAATGGTGACCCTGATAACTGGTTGGGCACTTTGTTAAGCTGTAAAGCCATAGGCGGCAATAACTACGCCCAATGGTGTAACAAAGACTTTGATAATTTGGTGACCGAAGCGCGCAAGATTACCGACCACGACCAACGTGTTGAGCGCTATATGAAGGCGCAAGTCATCTTCAAACAAGAATTGCCTTGGACCACCATGGCCCACTCAGTTGTGACCGTAATGACCACACCGAATGTGAAAGAATTCAAGATTGATCCATTTGGTTCTATGCGTTTTGAAGGGGTAAAAGTGGAGTAATCCACCCTCTGCTGACACCGTATTGCCCATCAGGCAGTACGGTGTTTTCTATCCCGCCTTATCCAGGCCAGTATGAAGGAAACGCTTATGTTGGGATTTATATTTAAACGGGTGTTGCTGCTGATACCCATCTTTATCGGCCTCACCTTATCGACATTCACGCTGGTGCGCATGGTGCCCGGCGACATCGTGCAAGTGTTGATGGGCGAACGCATGGTCGATCCAGCACTCCATGCCGCTGCCATGAAACGCCTAGGCCTAGACCAACCCCTACCGATACAGTATTTGGACTACCTCAAAAAAATATTCTCAGGCGATTTTGGCAATTCTTTTCGCGACCGCTCCCCTGTTTTGAATGACTTCTTTGCCCACTTTGTGCCCACACTCGAATTGGCCATCTGCGCCATCATCATCGCCAGCGTCATCGGCATTGCCTTGGGCATTATTGCGGCCTTAAAACGCGGCACTTGGTTGGATTACACCTTGATGAGCGCCTCGCTCGCTGGTTATTCGATGCCGATTTACCTGCTAGGTCCGATTCTGACCGGTATTTTTGCCCATTACTTGGGTTTGTTACCGGTGTCTGGCGTTATCAATGTGATGCAATTCTTAGATGTACAACCGTATTACGGCTCATGGATTTTGGGCGCCATCAAAAGCGGCCAAGACGGTGCTTTATGGGATGTGATTAAGCACTTCATCCTGCCATCCATCGCCTTATCGACCATCCCCTTGGCAATGATTGCGCGTATGACGCGCTCAGCCATCTTGGAAGTATTGGGTGAAGACTACATCCGCACCGCCAAAGCCAAAGGCTTGTCGCCCACTCGCATCGTGTTGATACACGTCATGCGCAATGCCTTGATTACGGTGGTAACAGTGATTGGTTTGCAAATGGCTACCTTGCTCGCTGGCGCGATTTTGACCGAGACCATTTTCTCATGGCCGGGCGTTGGTAACTGGTTGCTCGAAGGCTTCCACAACCGCGACTACCCTGTGGTACAAAACGGCATCTTATTGGTGGCCACCGCCTTGATGCTCATCAGCTTACTGGTCGACATCTTGTACGGCTTGATTAACCCCCGCATCCGCCACACGGCGAAATAAGAAAGGGGATACTTATGACACAATCCGTTACCCAAACACCCGCCCAAACCTTAACGCCACCGAAACAATGGCAACAGTTTGTCCGCGCTTTTATGAAAAACAAAGGTGCGGTACTGGGTTTAATCGTTCTCATCATTTTTATCTTTATTGCTTTTTTTGCACCGTGGTTGGCACCGCACGACCCGTATGAATTGTTCCAAGGCAAAGAGCAATTGCCACCGTCGTTTGTCAGCGGCGGTGAAAGCGCGTTTTTCCTAGGCACCGATGATGCCGGTCGCGATACCTTGTCGCGTGTATTGTATGGTGCACGCTATTCGCTGTTCATTGGTTTGTGCGCCACCACCTTGTCTTTGCTCATCGGTGTGAGTTTGGGTTTGGCGGCGGCGTTTTGGCCGAAAGTCATTGGCAAAGTCATCATGTTGGTCAACGACATCTTGATGTCTTACCCAAGCTTGCTGTTGGCCATCATCATCGCCGCCATCTTAGGCCCATCAATGACCAATACCATCATCACCATCGCCTTGGTGTGTTTGCCACCGTTCATCCGCTTGACCCGCGCCACCGCCATGGTGGAATTGCAACGCGATTACGTCACCGCTTCACGCGTCATCGGCGTGGGCACTGTGCGCATGTTGTTTGTGACGGTATTGCCCAATTGCATGGCACCGTTAATCGTACAGGCCACCATGGTGTTCTCATCGGCGATTTTGGAAGCCGGTGCCATTGGCTTCTTGGGCTTTGGTGTGCAACCACCCGATGCCGAATGGGGCGCGATGCTCGGTACGGCACGCCAATACATACAAAGCAATGTGTGGTTGGCCATTTTCCCGGGCTTGGCGATTTTCATCTCTGCTTTGGCGATTAACTTAACCGGCGACGGTTTGCGCGACGCCTTAGATCCTAAATTGAAAGAGGTGTCATGATGACGACTGCCTTATTGGAAATTGAAGACTTGAGCGTGGTGTTTGGCAAGGGCGAACGCGCTTTTCGCGCTGTTGACCAAGTCAGCATGACGCTGAATGCCCAAGACGTGTTGGCCGTGGTCGGTGAATCCGGCTCAGGCAAATCGGTAACAATGATGGCCTTGATGGGTTTGCTCCCGTCCACCGCCAACATCAGCGCCAAAACGCTGCGCTTCAATGGCATGGATTTGCAAACCATGAGCAAGAAGCAAAAGCGCCAAATCATCGGCAAAGATGTGTCGATGATTTTCCAAGACGCCATGACCAGCCTCAATCCCAGCTTTACGGTGGAAATGCAAATCACCGAGGTGTTGAAAACCCATTTGGGTTTGAAAGGCGCGGCCGCGCACCAACGCTGTGTGGAATTGCTGGAATTGGTGGAAATCCCCGATGCCAAAAACCGCTTGAAAGTGTATCCGCATCAGCTTTCAGGCGGCATGAGCCAACGGGTGATGATTGCCATGGCCTTGGCGTGTGAACCGAAATTGCTGATAGCCGATGAACCGACCACTGCCTTAGACGTGACCGTGCAAGCGCAAATCATGGACTTGCTGCGCCGCTTGCAGCAAGAGCGCCAAATGGCGATGATTTTGATCACGCATGACTTGGGCTTGGTGGCTGAAAACGCCCACAATGTGGCGGTGATGTACGCCGGCCAAGTGGTGGAGCGCTCGGTGGTACCGCAGATTTTCAAACAACCGGCCCACCCTTATACCGAAGCCTTGTTGGCAGCAATACCGGAGCTGTCTATTGGCCAAGCGCGTTTGCACTCTTTGCCGGGGGTGGTGCCGAGTCAATACGACCGCCCTAGCGGCTGTTTGCTGTCGCCACGTTGCCCGTATGTGCACGAGGCCTGCCAGCAACCTGTTCCTTTACAGGCCAGTCCATTTGGACAAGTGCGCTGTGTCTATCCAGACATCAGCGCCGTCAAGCGTCCTGAAACCATGGGAGTGAGCGCATGAGCGAAGCACAAACCGTCTTGGCCGCTCGCGATTTGAGCCGCCATTACTCCGTATCACAAGGCTTTGGCAAACCCAAAGCCACCGTACGCGCCTTAAACGGCGTGTCGTTTGAATTGCAACAAGGCAAGACCTTGGCCATCGTCGGTGAATCCGGTTGTGGCAAATCCACCTTGGCGCGCCAATTAACACTGATTGAAGCGCCTACTGGCGGCGAACTGAACATCAATGGCGCCGCCACCTCCAGCTTGGGCAAAGCGGCCTTGAAACACTTGCGCACCGAAATCCAAATGGTGTTTCAAAACCCTTATGCGTCGCTGAATCCGCGCCACACCATCGGCTTTCAATTGGCCGAACCCTTGAGCATACACAGCAAACTGAGTAAAGCCGAGAAACAAGAGCAAGTGGTGGCGATGATGAAACGCGTGGGCTTGCGCCCTGAGCATGTCGGTCGTTATCCGCACATGTTCTCCGGCGGTCAGCGTCAGCGCATCGCCTTGGCACGCGCGATGATGCTGAACCCAAAAATCATTGTTGCCGACGAGCCGACTTCGGCCTTGGACGTGTCCATCCAAGCGCAGGTTTTGAACTTGTTTATGGATTTACAGGACGCTTACCACACCGCGTATGTGTTTATTTCGCACAATCTGTCGGTGGTGCGCCATGTTGCCGATGATTTGATGGTGATGTATTTGGGCAAAGCGGTCGAACACGGCCCCAAAGAAGCCATTTTTGAAAAACCGTGCCACCCGTATACCCGTGCTTTATTGGCGGCGGCGCCGAGTTTAAACGGCCACCAAGCCGAACTCAAACTCAAAGGCGAATTGCCCAGCCCATTGAACCTGCCCAGCGGTTGCTCTTTGCACCTGCGCTGTCCGTTTGCGCAAGAGCAATGCGCACAGCAAGAACCTGAGCTGCGTCCATGGCAAGGCCGCTTGGTGGCATGCCACCGCTTAGAAGAGATTGCCGCCTAAACGCGCCAGACTCTGAATCAGCTTGCAGAATAAGCTTTAAACACCCAAACAAGCGGCCTGTAAACAATCTTTACAGGCCGCTTTTAATGATTACACATACACTGCAAGGGGATTACCACAATGTCGCCGCTTCGAGCACACACAACAGCAATACCCCCAGCGCCATCAGCCCATACAGCGCGATGATGATGCGGGTGAGCACGCTGTCGTCACGGGCGTAATCATCCCAATCGCGGTAAAAATCGCCATAATTCTTGTACACCAGCAAGCGGTAGCGACCATAATCCCACACCTCCATCAAGGCGCACAGCGCCAATGCTGGCATCAGTATGGTCAACCCCAACCACTGCGGTTGTGCTTGAATTTGGCTCGCACTCAAGCGCATGAACATCGCCACCATGCCCAATAAACCCAATAGCGCCAGCAACAAGCCCACATTAACCCGCCGCCGGTGCACATTGCGCAAACGCGGCTCGCGCACCGCCCAAGTGGCGATGTGTTGCGGCTGCAAACGCAGCGCCACCCACAGCAAGATGAACAAACGCCACACCACCATCAGCACAAACAAGCCATAAACCGAAACCATGTTCTTGCTCCGTTGATACTCATAAACACAGTGGTCACTAGAGAGGTGCGCTTACAGGCCGCTTATGGCGACAACTACGCCTTATTTGCTGGCATTGCCGCTGAAAAACAAGCGCACGCCCAAACCCAGCATCACCATACCGGTAAAGCGTTGTTGCCACAACAAATAGCGTGGGTGGCGAGCCAAACACTCACCGGCCTTGCCCGAAGCCAAGGCGACACTGCCCAAGGCAATGATGCCAGTGGTTTTTTGCATGCAGCCCAAAACCAGCAATTGCAACCACACCGGCCCCACGCTTGGGTCGACAAACTGCGGCAAAAACGCAAACATAAACAACAGCGATTTCGGATTGGTGAGGCTGTTAATTGTGCCCTCTTTAATCGCTTGCGCGCCGCTGATGGGCGGTGTGCTGCTTAACACACTGGCCGCACCGCTGACGCTGGCATAGAGCATTTTCGCGCCCAAATACAGCAGATACAGCGCTCCCGCCCATTGTAAGATTTGCAAAGCCATAGGATAGCGGTGCAACACGCTGGCCAAACCCAACACCAACAGCGACACTTGCACCACGCCCGCCACCAGCGACATGCCGACCACGCTGAGCAAGGCAATGCGCCGCCCTTGGCCTATGCCGCGCGCCAAGGTCAACATCATGTCCGGCCCTGGCGTCAACTCCAACAACACCAAGGCCAATAACACCGTCATTAAGGTTTCAATACTGGGCAATTTGATTCTCTTTATTCAACACAGACACACGCCAGCAACCATTGTTGTATGCTTGCCTTAGGTATCTCATGTTTGATATGTTCATGCACGCAAGGCCCAACTGGCTGCCACTGCGATGTTTATTGCGCACACATTTTACCAGCGCTGCCAGCCCTAAAATATCCTGCACAACATTGCTGATTACAAACCAGCGCTCACCACCCTAAAGCGGCCTGTAAACAATATTTACAGGCCGCTTATTCTATACATTTGATGAATACTATGACACCACGGTACGGCTTGTGCGTCGACTGGCAAAGTGCTCTGACAATTCTTCCGCTTTATCCATGGCCGTTTTGGCCACACGCCAACTGAGGACGATGGGAAACAGGTGTTTGATGTAGACCATCAAATCCGCGCCCATGCCTTGTTTGGCTTGGTATAAGATTAATGCCAACACACCTATCGCCAACATCGCATAATTCAAATACCCCACCAGCCGATAAAAGCCACTGCTGTTGTGTTTGCTCTTCAAATCCCCCGCAAAACGCACTTTGATGACAACGCCGCACAAACCACTGAATACCAAGCCCAATAACCAAACCAAGAACATGTGCACCTCCCCTGTGTTAAACCGGCGTCAGCAGCAGCCGTCAGCCTAGGTTGTGATTGATATTTCATATTATTGAGTCAACATAACACATGGGCCGTTGCCTTCCTATGCTTTGCTTAAGCGGCCTGTAAAGCAGTTTGACAAGCGCGATTTAAATCAGACAAATCAAGCACATTGACGAGTTTATCCAAATAGGTTTTGTGGTATTTTTGTAGCGGTCTGTGCCAGTCTTTATGGCAACTCGCGGCTGTATACGTCGCTGTTCAATTGCACCGCTTGCAATTCAAACTCATCGCTGCTCAATTGGCGTTTGTCCACATCGGCCTCGGTCACGTATTGGGTGACGGTGAGCACATCGCCGGCTTGAAACAGCAAGTCTTGGGGCGGCATTTTGTCGGCGTGTTCATATGACGGCCACACCACCATGCGCTGACTTGTTCCATTGGCATAAGCACAAGGCTCGGTATACGGGCCATTGGTGCGCAAGAAGCGGCCTGTAAGCTCCCAACCACGGCGCTCATTATCCACTTCCATCGCCGCGATTTCGCCGCTGTTGAACTTGGTTTGTGTGACCACATCGACGTTTTGCCACGGTTTGGCGGTGCGCGTCACCTCCACATCCCAAGTGCACACTTGCCATGTTTGCGCTTGCACCAAGGCGCTGCTGCCCAATACGCTTGCCACGACCACTGTTTTAAACCACTGCATGGTATTCCCTTCATTCCCTCAAAGCCGCGATAATGCCCGAATTGCGCCCACAAAAAAAGCACTTGTTCATACAAGTGCTTTTTTCTGCATCCCACGCCGCACATGCGGCAGGAAGACTCGAATTATTTCAATACCACTTCAACGCGACGCGCTTCAGCGCTGGCGCCTGTGCCTTCAGACACTTGTGGTTTCACCAATTCGATTTGTTCTTCGGTCACGCCCAAGCGCACCAAAGCGTCTTTCACTGCGAACGCGCGTTTCTTCGCCACTTCTTCGTTCACGGCCAAAGTACCAGTGCTGTCATGGTAGCCAGAAATCATGGCTTTTTTGCCATCTTTCACGCCGGCAATCACGTCTTTCAAGGCTTCATCCGCGCCAGTGGCCAAATCGGCTTTGCCCACGGCGAAGTAGAATTTCACCACGCCATTGTCCACCACCACTTTAGACTCGTCGTCTTTCAATTCCAATGGTGCAGCCACCGCAGATGCTGCTACTGGAGCAGACGCTTCTGGCGCCACATCAGACGGTGCTTGGGTTTCAGAGGCCACTTCGCTTGCCGAAGCCGCTGCAGGCGCAGAGGCCGCATCGCCATTCAAACCCAACCAAGCTGCCCATACCACGATGGCAGTGGTGACCAAACCAACCAACACGCCCAATAAAATCAGCAGGTTGCGTTGGGTGTAGTTATCTTCATCATCGTTATTCATTGACACTGTAATATCCCGTTTCTATTAAAGCAATGCCGCAATGCAGCATCATGTAAACTCAAACGGTCGCATTATACTGATTTCACTGCGTTTTGAATATGTTTATGTGTGTGGGATGTGACCGCTGTGGCCACAGCCAAAATGCGGCCTGTAAACAAGCGCTTCGGACTCATGTGAGCGCACGATTCCGTAACAGATGAAAGACATGGCAGCGGCACGGCTTTTAACTCACTACCCACCACCGCCTCGATACAGTAGAATAAGGCCTATTTACGGCTACGTCTAAAGTTAGTTCTCATGTTGACCTTTCAAGAAATCATTTTCAAATTACAAACTTTCTGGGCAGCGCATGGCTGTGCAGTGTTGCAACCATTCGATATGGAAGTGGGCGCAGGCACTTCTCATCCCGCGACTTGTTTGCGCGCCTTAGGCCCTGAGCCTTGGTTTGCCGCCTATGTACAACCTTCGCGTCGCCCCAAAGACGGCCGTTATGGCGACAACCCTAACCGTTTGCAACACTATTACCAATTCCAAGTGGCCTTAAAACCAGCTCCGGACAACATCCAAGAATTGTATTTGCAGTCTTTGCAAGAATTGGGCATTTCGCCGTTGGAACACGACATCCGTTTTGTCGAAGACGACTGGGAAAACCCAACTTTGGGCGCTTGGGGCTTGGGCTGGGAAGTGTGGCTTAACGGCATGGAAGTGACCCAATTCACCTATTTCCAACAAGTGGGCGGCATCGATTGCACCCCTGTATTGGGTGAAATCACTTATGGCATCGAGCGTTTGGCGATGTATTTGCAAGGCGTGGAAAACGTCTACGATTTGGTGTGGACCAAAACCTTGGACGGCCAAGTGCTCACTTATGGCGATGTTTACCACCAAAACGAAGTGGAACAATCGACTTACAATTTTGAATACTCGGATGCGGAATGGTTATTGGGCCAATTCAATAAATTTGAAGAACAAGCGCAGCGCATCTTGGCGGTAGAAGAAACCTCTTTGGCCTTGCCTGCATATGAATTGGTGCTCAAAGCCGGCCACACCTTCAACTTGCTCGACGCCCGTGGCGCGATTTCGGTGACCGAACGCGCGACTTACATCGGCCGTGTGCGTGCCCTCAGCCGCGCCGTGGCACAAAAATACGTCGACAGCCGCGAAGCCTTGGGTTATCCCTTGATTAAAAACAAGGCCGAAACCAACGCCGCTTAACCCTGATACATCGGCCTGTAAGCTTAAAAATACCGCACGTTGCGTCTACGCCGACCTTCTGTGTTTACAGGCCGCTTACTGTTTAAACGAATACCCACAAAGGTAAGCCATGAGCACCGAATCTTTATTAATCGAATTGCGCACCGAAGAACTGCCTCCAAAAGCCCTGAACAATCTGGGCGAGAGCTTCGCTGCCAGCATTATTGAACAATTGCAAAAAGACCACTTCATCGCTGACAAAGCCGAATACAAAGTGTTTGCGTCCCCTCGCCGCTTGGGCGTGTTGGTGAAAAATGTGGTTGGCATCCAAGCCGACCAACAAGTGGTGAAAAAAGGCCCGTCTGTGGCCAATGGCATGAAAGACGGCGAACCGACCAAAGCCTTATTGGGTTTTGCCCGCGGCGCTGGCGCCGATGTTGCCGACTTGAAAATCATCAACGATGGCAAACAAGACGTGTATGCGTATGAATACACCCAAAGCGGCCAAAGCTTGGAAAGCGTGATTGCCGATGTGTTGGCGCAAGCGGTGAAAAAATTGCCGATTCCGAAAGTGATGCGTTGGGGCAGCTCTACCCACACTTTCGTGCGTCCTGTGCACGGCTTGGTGGTGATGTTGGGCAATACCGTGCTCAATACCGAAGTCTTGGGCTTGTCCAGCCAAAACTGGACTTTGGGTCACCGCTTCTTGGCCACCGAGCCGGTTGTGTTTGCCGTTGCCGATGAATACGAAAGCAAAATGGCTGCTGAAGGCAAGGTCATCGCCAATTTCGCCGCCCGTCGCGCTTTAATTGATGAGCATTTGGCTCAAGCCGCTGGCAAACTCAATGCCACCGTCGCCGCCGATGAGGCTTTGCGCGACGAAGTGACTGCTTTGGTGGAATTGCCTGTGGTGTTAGAAGCCGGCTTTGAAGAACACTTCTTAAACGTGCCACAAGAATGCTTGATTTTGACCATGCAACAAAATCAAAAATACTTCCCCTTGCTCGATGGCAATGGCAAATTGATGAACCGCTTCTTATTGGTGTCGAATTTAAAAGCCAAAGACCCCATCCACATCATCCAAGGCAATGAGCGCGTGTTGCGTGCACGCCTGTCAGATGCGGAATTCTTCTACCAAACCGACTTGAAAAAACCATTGGAAAGCCGTTTGCCACGTTTGGAACACGTGGTCTACCACAACAAACTTGGCAGCCAAAGCGAACGCATTGCGCGCTTGATTGCGATTGCCCGCTCTGTTGCTGGCAAAATTGGCGCCGACATCGCCCAAGCCGAGCGCGCGACCTTGCTGGCCAAAGCCGACTTGGTCACCGAAATGGTCGGTGAATTCCCTGAATTGCAAGGCACAATGGGCAAGTATTATGCCGTGCACGATGGCGAAGACGCGGTGGTGGCGCAAGCTTTAGAACAGCATTACCAACCGCGTTTCGCTGGCGATGCCTTGCCTGAAACCGCCGTTGCCACCAGCGTGGCCTTGGCCGACAAACTCGAAGCCATCGTTGGCATTTGGGGCATAGGCTTGATTCCAACCGGCGACAAAGACCCATATGCCTTGCGCCGTGCTGCTTTGGGCGTGGTGCGCATGTTGATGCAATACCCAGTGAGCTTGCCTGCCTTGGTACAAGACGCGTTTGACAGCTTCCCTGCTGGCACGTTGGCCGCCAATACCGTGGCCGAAGTAACCGACTTTATGTACGCGCGTTTGGCGGTATTGTTACAGGCCGATTATGCGCAAGACGTGGTTGCTGCTGTGTTGGCACACCGTCCTGCCGATTTACACGACATTACCGCCCGCTTGGAAGCCGTGAGCGAGTTCAAAGCCTTGCCTGAAGCGGCGGCTTTGGCAGCGGCCAACAAACGTGTGCACAATTTGCTCAAAAAAGCCGATGCCGAATTGGGCGCGGTCAATCCTGTATTGTTGCAAGAAGAGGCCGAAAAAGCCTTGTTTGCAGCCACCGAAGGTTTACAGGCCGCCATACACACCGCAACAGATGCGCAAAACTTCCAAGCGGCCTTGAGCCAATTGGCGACTTTGCGCGCCCCTGTCGATGCCTTCTTTGATGGCGTGATGGTGATGGCCGACGATGCAGCCTTGAAACAAAACCGTTTGAACTTGCTCAATCAATTGAACCAACAATTGAATGCCGTGGCCGACATTGCCTTATTAAACGATTAAGCTGCTTACAGCAACACAACAACAGCGGCCTGTAACGATTTACAGGCCGCTTTTTTATGCACCCTCGCCACCCAAGCTCATTTGCTGTTACCCTAGTGGCTGTCTTTTGCCTTTTTCATCGCTTTGACATTTGACGAACACACATGAAAACCATTTTCGCTTGGCTGCAATCGTTTTTGGTCGATCAACCCGAAAACATCAATGTCCTCACCACCAAAGGTCTGTTGCAAGACTTGCTGTGGCGTTTGCGGCACATCGACATCTCCGCGCTGGGCGCACAATTGGCGTATTTTTTCCTGTTGTCGTTTTTTCCACTGATGATATTTTTGCTCGGCGTGATTCCTTTTTTGGATTTGAATCCGAATCAAGTCTACCAATTGATGCAAGACGTGATGCCGACAGAAATTTTTGGCATGATTAAGCAAATTTTGGAACCGATACTGACCCAACAACGCGGCAATCTGCTGTCTTTGGGCGCACTGGGCACACTGTGGTCGGCCTCCAAAGGCATGAGCGCCTTGATGAGCGCACTCAACCAAGCCTACCAATTGGATGTGCGCATGACGCTGCTGGACAAATTGTGGTCGGTGTTGTTCACCTTGATGTTTCTCAGCCTGATTTTGGTGGCTTTGCTGATGCCGATTTTTGGCGGCAGCATTTTGCAGTTTATCCGCGAATACGTGGACATTTCCGATGCCATCGGCTTGGTGTGGAATGTGACGCGTTGGCTGTTGCCGCCAATCTTGATTTTCACCTTGCTGCTATTGATTTACTGGATCGTGCCCAAAACCAAGCCACGCTTGCACATCAAACGCATCTTGCCCGGCACGCTCATCGCCAGCGCCGGCTGGTTGGCATTGACCTATGGTTTCTCGCTCTATGTCGGCCAATTCGGTAACTACTCTGCCACTTACGGCAGCATAGGCGGCGTCATTGTGTTGATGCTGTGGCTGTATTTGACCGGCATGATTTTGATTTTTGGCGGCATCATCAATGCCTGCATGCAACGCCGCTACGACGCCGCCCACCATTTGCGTACCTCACTCACCGATACCAGTCTGGCCGCACCGCGTTAAGGTGTTGTAGGCCATATCAATGCGGCCTGTAAAGTGTTTACAGGCCGCATTGACTTCTGCAATAACACACTCACAGCTTTACTTGGTTCAAGCCTATGTATGTACTGCCCGCAGCTTCATACCATAATCAGAAAAGATGCATACCACATCATCTAAAACGACTTAATCGCAGTACCAAATTGAATTGCTATTAACGCCTTATTTGGCACCTTAATCGGCCTGTAAAACCATTACAGGCCGCATTGATTGCCGCAATAACACACTCACTGATTGATTTACATGGTTCCAGCCTATGTACTGCCCGCAGCTTCATACCATAACCAGAAAAGATGCATACCACATCATGTGCAACGGCTTATCCAAGTACCAAACAGTCTTGTTGCTAAGGCCTTATTTGCCACCTTATGCGGTCTATAAAGTGTTTACAGGCCGCATTAACTTCTACATTGTCATCACACACTCTGCTAAACCACTGCTTAACGTACCACTATGGTGCCACGCATCATCGCGCCGTGGCCGGGGAAGGTGCACACAAAACCGTACGGTGCACTTTGCAATTGCGCCACATTCAGCTTGATGCTGGCCGACTCACCGCCACCCAATAAACGCGTTTTGGCCAACACGCGTTTGTCGCCCGCTTTGACAAAATCGCTCGCCAGCCCCGCCTTGATGCCATCGCTTAACACCCCATGGAAATCACTGAGTTTGGCCACCACCACATTGTGACCCATGCTGGCTTTGGGTAGGCGGCCGATGTTTTGGTAATGGATGGTGAATTCCTTGCAAGTTTTCGGCACCACAATTTGTTTACTGCTGATTTGCATCGCATCGTTGCCAGTTAAATTCACGCTGCACGCCGCTTGCGCCGCCACACTCATCATGCCCAATACCATGCCACATACCACCGATTTCGCTTTCATCATTCAGCCTTTCTTTGTTTTATTTATTTCTGTTTATACAGAAATTACAGCAATAATAACTCGAATTAAGCCCATTGACCAGCCCCATGTGAAAATTTTGAATATTCTGTATGCTTGAACTTTGCGAACGTAACGGATTTCTAAAACGGAGCACTGGTGCATATCTTGCTTGTCCCTAGCTGCACCAAAGCAAACCCAGCCCGTACCGAAAGTGAGCCATGCTACCCGAACCTCATACCGACCATCCCGCCGCACCCACGTCCAGCAGCGATGAAGTATTGCCTCAACCAGCGCCAGAACACGGTTTGCACCTGGACTCGACACAATCGCAACAATGGGAACTGTCGCTGCAGTCCAACCTCAATGCCATCAACAAAATCGCCAGTTTGGTGCCGAGTTTACGTGTGCTCATAGGCCTGAGCATCGCGGCCCTCATCATAGTCGGCCTGTATTTTGGCCGTGACTTGCTCATTCCCTTGGCCTTGGCGACTTTGTTTGGTTTCTTATTGAATCCGGCTGTGTCTTGGCTAAAAACCAAGGGTGTGCCGCGTTTGGCAGGCATTTTGATGGTCATCACCGTGGCTTTGGGCATTTTGATGGCAGGCGCGGCGTATTTGGGCATGCAATTGGGCAACCTCAGCCAAGAGTTGCCCACTTACCAAAACACCATACGCAGCAAATTGCAAAACCTCAAAACTTTCTCTGAGGGGCCTAGCGTGTGGGACGGTGCCATCAGCACGTTTACCGTCATCAAGCAAACCCTCTCCAGTGAGCGGCCGGTAGAACACACGCCTGCGAACAAGCAACAAGCGGCGCAAAAGCAAGCGGCGGCGCAACAAAAATCGCCATCCAAGCAAGAAGCTGCCGCGGCTAAGACGACTGCTTCAGATGCGGAAACCGAAGCGGCCATTCATGCCGTGCGCATTGCGCAAGCGGACAAAAGCCCAATAGACGAAGCGATTACATGGCTGCAAGCCATCGCTAACCCCATTGCCACCGCCGGCATCGTGTTGCTGTTTGTGATTTTGATTTTGCTCGACCGCAGCGATTTGCGTGACCGCATCTTGCGTTTATTGGGCAGCAATTTGAACAGCGCCACCGACACCTTGGATGAAGCGGCGGCGCGCATCGGCACGTATTTGCGCATGCAGTTGATTGTGAACCTCAGCTATGGCATACCAATGGCTTTGGGGCTGTGGCTCATCGGCGTGCCCGCAGCAATATTGTGGGGCATGGTGGCGGTGGTGATGCGTTTTGTGCCATATGTCGGACCGATGCTGTCGTCAATTTTCCCCTTGCTATTGGCCTTCGCCGTCGATCCGACTTGGAACATGGTGTTGTGGACTTTGGGTTTGATCGTGGTATTGGAATTGGTCAGCAACAACATCATCGAGCCCATGTTGTACGGCAGCAGCACCGGTTTATCAACGTTGGCCATCATCTTGGCGGCCACGTTTTGGACGGCCTTGTGGGGGCCTATCGGTTTGATTTTGTCGACACCGTTAACCGCGTGCATATTGGTATTGGCACGCTCCATCCCCTCGCTCAAATTCATCGAGATACTGCTGGGCAATGCGCCCGTCTTGGATGCGCCACAACGTTTTTACCAGCGCTTATTGGCCGACAATGTCGAAGAAGCGCTGGAATTGGCACATGCCGATATTGAGCAAGACTTGCCTGCGCCTGCCGATGTGGCATTGGTGGCGCGCAAAGTCACCACGTTTTACGATGAGGTCAGCATTCCGGCCATGCGTTTGTTTTCCAATATGCACAACGATGTGGCCACGGCCGAACACCGCTTGCGCATCAACAGCGGCCTGAAGCAATTCGTCCACGAAATGCGCGACGAATACCCAATCCCTGTAGGCCATGCGCAGGCCTCGCCACGGGTATTGTGTGTGGCGGCACGCTGGGAAGTGGACAGCAAAGCCAGCGACATGTTGCTGCACAGCTTGCAATTGCAAGGCTTTCAGGCCGAGGTATTGGCGACACCGCTGTTATTGCAATTGTCTAATCTCGACCAAACAGTGTGGCAAAACCACGATGTGGTGTGCGTGTCCCTCTTTAACCCACAGCCGATGGCCGCCGCACGCCTGTTGTGTCGCCATATCCACAAACGCTGGCCGCACCTGCGCATCATCATCGTCGCGTGGAATGCCGATGCCCACAAGCTCAACACCGCCATGCAACAGCGTTTCGGCGTGGAAGTGGTGGTGAACACCATTCAAGAACTGAGTTTGCATTTGCAACAATGGCAGCGCCTAGACCCAGCCGCGCCCACACCCACCACCTTGCCCGACAATGAAAGCGAGCGCTTGGCTGCGCTGCGCCGCAGCGCTGTATTGCAGCCACCGTTGTTGCCGCTGTACGCCGAGTGGATACAGCAAGCGCGCAGTGCGTTTGATACCGCCGACGCGCAGATTTCTTGGGTAGACGCCGATTGGATTTACACGCCGGCCAGTTCGCTGTTACCACCAGCGGAGCACCATACTGAAACAGGTGTGGCGCGCGAGCATTCGGTGTGCACTTATGTGGTGCAACACAACGAGGCCTTGGTCATTGCCGACACCGCGCGCGACCCACGCTTTGCCGAGCAAACCGAGTTTGACCACCAACGGGTGCGGTTTTACGCTGGCGTGCCGCTGCGCGATAAAGACGGTTGGGTCTTGGGCAGTTTGTGTGTGATGGACGATGAGCCGCGCCAAATCAGCGCCGAGGATTTGCAAGTCTTGCAGACCATGGCCGATGATTTGATGCAAACCCTGCGTAAACAAGGCCATTCAGACGCTTAAGCGGCATAGCCACAGTGTAATCATGCCATAAAGCGGCCTGTAAACATTTACAGGCCGCTTTATGGCATACAAATCCATGCAATCATTTGCAGTAATTATGAAATCATAAGCAACGGTTTAAGAAGCTGCTGTATGTGCTTGCGATTGGTAGGCCAAGGCCAAGTCAATTTTGGCGCACACGCTCTGCGCCGCTGCCGCATCGGGCGTTTGCAATAAGGGCAGGCGTTCGCCATCGTGCAAATGCAACACCACCGTCGGTACCGACACCCGCTGCGCCGCCCACCATGCCCACACCAAAAACAACGCCACCACCACGCCCAACCACCATGCGCCTATGTGTTCCAACACCACCAACACACTCACGCCCATCATCGCCAAGTAAAACAGCATTTGCATCAGTTTGCGCTGTGGCGTGTGCTGCAAAGAAGTGCTGGCCTGCGCTTCGACGCTGGCGGTGGCGATTTTCGCCCACGGCAATACCCGCCCGTGGCTGACCAACACGTCTTCATTGATGACCAATTCGTGCTCAGGCAGACTTAATTCAAATTCAGAGGGAAACATACTCATGCTTAAGATGTGCGCCGACAAAGCGCACATTGTAATACAAATGGAAAACTTTGCTGGAAACACGCCGTTTTTCGTATACTGGCAACACCCATTCACAGGAGCACCCATCATGAAATCTGCTGTTTACCTGACTGCTCTGGCCGGCTTACTCGCCGCCTTGCCTATGGCTCATGCCGACGCCACGGCCGCCAATGCACTGATTGCCCAAACCCAAGGTGATTTGGATGGCGATGGCAAACCGGAATACGTTGAAGTGCGCAACACCGCCAATGACCAGACCGATGGCTTGGGCTACCAACGTGTCTTGTTGGTGTACAAGCAAAATGGCGCTCAGAAGACGCTGTGGCAACGCTCTGACAGCGCTGCCTATCCAAGCAAGGGTGGCGGCATGATGGGCGACCCATTTGGCGAAGTGCGCATCAAAAACGGCTCGCTGTTTTTGTCACAAAGCGGTGGCAGCTCTTGGAAATGGGGCCACACCGACCAATACCGTTATCAAAACGGCCAGTTTGAATTAATCGGTTACCAATCCACTGCTGGACGTTTGTGCGATTATTGGCAATCGGTCGATGCCAATCTCAGTACCGGCCAAATCAATTACCGCAAGGAATTTGACCGCCAAGCCGATTGCGACAACGATGAGTACAAAGGGCAAAAAGACATACGCGAAAGCTTCGTCAACAAAAACGTGCGCTTGAATTTTGGCAACCGCAACACGCAAGAAGTGAAAGTCATCGCTCCCAAAAGCAAAGAAGCCATATACTTTGCCAATCCACTCTAAGCCATCTTAACCAGCTTTTTCATGTTTACAGGCCGCAATTAAGCGGCCTGTAAGCCTAAAACAGCCCTGTTTTAAATCCTCTTTTGGCCACCCATTCTTTTGCATTGCAACATATGCACACAACAGTTATGCATTCTGGTCATAACACTTAGTCTCGTTTTCCGCTACAAAGCCACACAATAAACGGAATATGATGCAACATCACCTCGCATTCTCAAGCTGAGTACAATCGCAGCGCCCATAACAATGGGGTGATCCCTTATCACCAGAAGAGAACAATATGAAGATCAACGTACAGGATTTCTTTAACCAACATCGCCTGTCCCCACAACAATGGATCATTTTTGGCTTTACTTTCTTAGTGGCCTTGTTTGATGGCTTGGATACCGCGGCCATAGGCTATATTGCACCGAGTTTATTGACCGAGTGGAACTTGGAAAAAAGCCATTTGGCGCCAGTAATGAGCGCGGCCTTGTTTGGTTTGGCCGTCGGTGCGGTGTCTTTTGGCCCTGTGGCCGACAAAATCGGTCGCAAAACCGTGCTCATCATCGCCGTGTTTATTTTTTCCACGTGCAGCATCGCCTCGGCGTTCGCACAAAACTTGGAACAATTGGAAATCTTGCGCTTTGTCACTGGCGTCGGTTTGGGCGCCGCCATGCCCAATGCCGTGACTTTGTTGTCGGAATTCTGCCCTGATAACAAACGCTCGCTGTTGGTGAACACCATGTTCTGTGGCTTTCCCGTGGGCGCGGCCTTGGGCGGCTTTATGTCAGCGTGGTTGATTCCGCATTTTGGTTGGGAAAGCGTGCTCATCGTTGGTGGCACCATGCCGTTGATTTTGAGCGTGTTGATGGTGTTTATGTTGTCAGAATCGGTGCGCTATATGGTGATTAAAAACAAACCGACCGCACAAATCCAAAAAATCTTGAACAAAATCGACGCCAGCGCCGCACAAGCCACTGAGTTTGTGTTAACCGAAAAAGCCGCGGTAGAAGCGAACGCCAAAAGCGGCATTGCCATTGTGTTATCGAAACACTATTTCATCGGTTCGCTGATGTTGTGGGCATCGTATTTCTTGGGTTTGATGGTGTTTTACGCCATGATTAACTGGATGCCTACGCTGTTTAAAGAAGCCAATATGCCTGCACATTTGGGCCCTATCGTCGCCGGTTTGTTTGCCTTGGGCGGCTTGGGGGCGATTGCCAATGGCTGGTTGATGGACAGATTCAATGGCAATTTACTGATTGCCGCCTTCAGCTTCTTGACCGCGGTATCGGTTGCCTTTATCGGCCTGTCTTTGGGCTGGGGCTTGGCCGCGTTTATCGCGGTGGTGATTTTTGCCGGCATCATGCAAAACACCGCTCAGTCTTCCTTGCCCGCGTTGGCAGCCAACTTCTACCCTACCGCCGGCCGCACCACTGGTGTGTCGTGGATGACAGGCATAGGCCGTTTTGGTGGCATCGCCGGTTCGTATTTGGTCGCTTATATGGTGGAAAAACACTTGGGCTTGGTAGAAATTTTCTACATCTTGGCGGTGCCATCGGTGATCATGACGCTGTGCCTGTTGGTGAAAAATGCGCTGTACAAAGACGAAGCGCAACGCTTGCGCAGTAAAGGCGCGGGTCAAGTGAGCCACACCCCTGGCCATTAATCTGCAGCTTCATATCCATTAAATTAAGCGGCCTGTAAATCATTGACAGGCCGCTTTGTTCATCTCATCACATTCATATCGCTCTTTATGCCGTTCACAATTCCAAATGGTCTTTGGTTGTCAGCGGCGTGTCATCGGTCGCGCCAACGACTTTTTTGGTGATGTGCCACCATTGCTGCGTGGCGGAATGGGTGTTGTGCCAAACATCGGCACTCTCGCCATGCACCAATAATAAGCGCAAATTCGGGTCTTGGTAGCCATCGAACCACGCTTCGGCGGTTGGCGTCCACAGCTCTTCGATTAACTTGCGGTCATTGCTGATGCTGGCGCGCCCTTCAATATAGGCATACAAATCGGCGCTGTGTTTGCAAAACGTCACGCCCAAATCGGTATTGCCCGCTTCGATGCTGGCAAACAATTCACTGTCTGCGCGCACAAAGAAATACAATTGGTGTTGGCGCTCCAGATGTTCTTCCACCAGCACGCTCTTGGGGATTTCCTTATTGAACAAAGTCATGGGCTGCGCCTGCGTGCGGCCATTGTGTTTGCGGTACGTGACCATGGCCACGCGGGTTTCATTCATCAAATGCCACATCATCAAACGAGGGTGCACAGTTGCCATGATGCTCTCCTACAAACAGGTGTCGGTTCAGCTTAGTCAATACGCAAAATGCATCGGTTCCACATCGTGCGCTCAAACTTGGCAAAAACTGCTACTGTGTCTTTAGGCCAAGCCTGATGACAGTCTACACTCGATTTTTCAGGCCGCCATCATTAAAATGCGCAAAACACCTCTTGCAAAGACACCCATGAAAACATCATTCGTTGCCTTAAGTCTGTTCAGCCTGATGTTGGCCACCACTGGCCACGCCCAAACCGCGCGCAAACCGTCTTCATTTGAAGCGGGCAAAAAAGAGGCCGCCACCCGCATCAAAACCCAAGTGCCGGCCTTACACCGCTTAAGCAGCCAAGGCGACTTTAACCAGCTGTCGCGGGTGTACGAGCAAGACACCGATTACGAAATCCCGCATGTGATTTTTCTGATTGATTTAAAAGACGACAAGCGCATCGATTACATCAACACTCCCAAATACAGCTTGCACGAGACTTATTTGGCGCAAGTCAAAGGCTTTAAGCCCAACGATGCCCAGCTCAAAAGCTATTATTACAGCCCCGAGCGCCACTATATTTTTGGCACCATCAGTTGGCAAAATACCAACAAAGAGTTTGTGTACGAATTTTGGGAAGGCGACAAAATCACCCCCAGCTTGCTCAAAACCGCCGACCAAGTGATTAAGTCCAGCTTTTTCGCGCCGATACGCTACAAAACCAATTCCACCTGGCAAGAAGAAGTGGCCACTCAAACCAAGCTGCCGTTTGTTACCCAAGAAAGCCTGATTAAAGACTTTCCGTATTTGTCTTTGCACCAAGGCAAAGCAACAGGCACGCTGCGCGTCATCGAAAAAGAAGACGATTTGTACGATGTCGGCCCTGGCGACATCATCATCTTAAAAGTCGTGCCCTTGGTGATGCCGCCTGTGGCCGCCGTCATCAGTGAAAAGCCGTCTACGGCACTGTCACATGTGAATGTGTTGGCACGCGGTTGGGGCATCCCGAATGTGTATTTGAAAGACGCCGAGAAAATCCTCGCGCCTTACATCGGCAAACGCATCAGCCTCAATGCCGCTGACAACCAATACCAAGTGAGTTTGGCTACGAGCGGCAGCAGCACCAGCAGCAAGCCGTCCAACATCAAGCTGCCCAGTATCAATACCAGCGATTTGAAACTGCGGGCTTTAAATGATTTGCGCCAAGCCGACCATGTCTATTGCGGCAGCAAGGCCGCCAACTTAGGCCAAATCAATGCCCAAATCAAGGCCGCCAACGTGCCCGATGGCTTTTGCATCCCGTTTGGCTATTACCAGCAATTCATGCAACAACTGGGCATAGACAGTGCCTATTTGCAAAACATGGAAGCGGGATTCAAAGGCAATAACCGCGAGCGCCGCGCTGGCTTATTGGCCTTGCAACAAAAAATCCAATCCGCACCCGTGCCACAAGCATGGCAAGACGCGTGGGCAGCACAATGGCAACAGCAATTGCATGAGCAAGGCGTGTTTGTGCGCAGCTCGTCCAATTCCGAAGACTTGCCCAATTTCAGTGGCGCCGGTCTTTACACCACCATTCCGAATGTGAAAAGCAAGGCGGCTTTGGTCGATGCGGTGAAACAATCGTGGGCATCGGTGTTCAATTACAGCGCTTATGAGGCGCGCCGCATCGCCGGCTTGCCGCACGACAGCGTGAAGATGAGCACGTTTGTGCAACAAGGCATCAATGCCGATTTATCGGGCGTATTGGTCACGCTAGACCCGTACGATGCCAGCCGTAAAAACGTCAGCTACATCGCTGCCAAGCGCGGTGTTGGCATCCGTGTGGTCGAAGGCAAACGCTTGGCCGAGCAATTGGTGTACAACCACCGCGTTGGCTCGATTCAATTGATTTCCTCGTCCAACGAAACCACCGCCTTGCAATTGGACGACAAAGGCGGCGTCAAAGAAGTGCCGATAGACACCGGCAAACGGGTGATGAGCGATGCCGAGGTGAAGACTTTGGCCAATACCGGCTCGCAAATCAAGGCCTTGTTTGGCAATAAGCAACAAGACATCGAATGGGCGTTTGCCAACAAGCGCTTGGTCATTTTACAGGCCAGACCGTATCTGACCCGTTAACAGGAGTGTGTGATGAAGAAAACCAACCCATCTTTGTGCCTCAGTGCTTTGGGCTGCGGTCTGCTGTTATTGAGCCTGAGCGCCGAAGCCAGACGCATCGCCCCAACGCCCATGCCCAGCGCCTTCCAAGCCACGTGGGTGGCCGAACGCAATGTGCCAGAGCGCGAGCGCATGTGCCAAGAAATCCGGGCGCAAAACAGCGCGCAGCGGGTAACACATGCTTATGTCCAAATCGGCGAACGCACACTGTATGTGCACAATCCGCGCACGCAAGCGCAGTTTGATGGCACCAATCGCTACAACCCGTGGCGCATCCAAACCGCCACCCGCTTGGCCGGCACGTTGCATGCCAGCTACAACCGTTACGACTTGGAAGCCAGCAAGGCTCAGACCAGCATCAAAGTGGATTTGCGCCTGCTGTCGCCAACGCATTTGTACGCCCGCGGCATGAAGCCCAGACACTATTACCGTTGCAACGACAGCGCTGACAACGTCTCCACACCTGTTGCTTCAACAATCACAGAATAAGATTGAAGCGGCCTGTAAAACCATCATCACCGGTTTACAGGCCGCATGTCTCAGCACAAAAAAAACCTGATAGCCGTTACCCCCAGATAAAGACCCAACCATGCCGACCACATTCGCCCCACTGCGCCATACCCTCTTGTGCCTGTGCTTGCTGCTTAGCAGTGCTTGGGCAAACGCCATACGCATTGCCGAAATGCCGGTGACACCGCTACACGGCGTGTGGGTGAACCAAAGCGACGCCAAGCAGCGCCAAGAGGCTTGCCGCGCTTGGCAACAGCAAACACGGATGCCACAACTCACCATCTTAAGCATCAACGGCCGCAGCGCGCATCTGTTCGATACCAGCAGCAAACGCAGTAGCTATTGGCATTTGGGCCCGCGCCAAGCCACTTACACGCAAAACACCCCCACACACATCCAAGGTTGGGCACAGTGGCAAGACCTCAACAAGCTGGACAACAGCACCGACACCCAAGTGTTTGACTTTGCCCTGCAAGCCGACGACAGCTTGGCCACGCCGCTGCTGGAAAGCAAACGCTTTTACCGCTGCTACCCAAGCAAGTATTGACACAAAGCGGCCTGTAAACATCCAAACCATGCTTACAGGCCGCATTGAAACACCTAATCCTTGCCCATTACACCGCACAAGCGCCGCTGTTGTCATAGGCGCTGAAATACCATTGCGCACCGATTTTGCTGAAATACAAATGCAGCTCATCGCCTATATTGCGACTGTTGCCGATGTACAGCATTTGCACCAATTGCGCTTCCAAAGGCTGCACACGCTGTAACTGGGCTTGGATAGTCTTGCTTGGCATCTGTTCAAATTGCTGCTGATGGCGCAGCAAAGCTGAAAACGGCTGCTCGCGGCTGGTATAGCGATAATACCAACCGGCCTTGTTCCAACGCTCACAATCGTGTTTGGGCATGGCCGCCGCGCTGAGCATGCGGATGCGGCTGCGCGGTTGTAGTCGTGGCTGCGTGCCAAAATACGGCGTGGCAAACACAAAATCCTGTCGGCGCAACACCTGCAAATTGGGCACAGCACCGCTGCGCGACACATACACATAGCCGTATTGTGGATGGATGTGGCGACGCACTTTGGCCGCATCGTGTTGGGCAAAACCGCCCACCACCTCGCGCATCACTTGTTGCAATGATGACTTGGGCGCCGCCGCCAGCGTCAGCGGCCACGCCAACAAGGCGGCGCTTGCCACCACACAGCCAATAGTTCGGTTCATATTGCCTCCTTGCTGCGCCTTAACACAGCGGTTTGCGGCCACGGCCAAATTCGGTAATATGGGCTGGCTTGGCCCTATCCCCTAACCTGCTTCGTGGAGTTGCTGATGAAACTGTTGGTTTTGACCGCTATTTGCTGTGCTTGTTCGACTTTCGCCATGGCCAAACCGCTGCCGCCGTTAATCCTGCCCAAATCTTTTCAAGGCGATTGGATAGACATCGCCAACAGCAAGCAGCGCGCTCGCGCTTGCCGCGACATCCGCGCCGACAGCTATTTCGATGTCGGCACACACTATCTGCTGACGTTCACGCCCAACAGCGTTGAACACCGCTATGCTGAGGTGTATTTGGAAGACGTGGCGCTGCGTTTCAGCCACAAAGAAGCGCAACGTTTGCAAGGCCGTGCCGACCAGACTTACCAAGAAAACGGTGCTGACCAAGATTTTCCTGTGAAACGGGGTCTGGCTTTTGAATGGCGGTTACAGGCCGATGGCAGTTTGCGTGCGCCGCATTTGCGCAATAAAGCGTTTTACCGCTGTCCAGTGGCTTAGGAGAGGATGATGCGCAGTATTGTGACCGGAATGTTGATATTGGGACTGAGCTTGGGCGCGCCCGCAGCGTTTGCCTATCCGATGATGGTGCAACTTCTGCCCAAATCTTTGCAAGGCGTGTGGGTGCACACTGCGTCTGCTTCAAGCCGAGCAGCGGCCTGTAAAGCCTATCACGAACACAAAGCCTTGCCCAAACAGGCGTATTTCATCCACATCGACGACTTAAACCTGCGCCATGACTACGGAGGCACGTCGGTGACCTTACAGGCCAATGATTTGATTAACAGCCGCATTCAAGCGCACAGCCTCAGTGGTGACACTTCACTCGCGTTGCCGTTGATTCAAGGCAAGTTAAACTCAAACAACCATGTGCGCACGCTAAGCTACCAAGTCCAAGGCCAGACTTTGTACACGCCACATTTGGCAGTGAAAGCGTTTTACCGTTGTCGCCCTTAAATAGGCTACATGGTTAAGCCCATTATTGGCTTCACGCAGTCGATACCAGCACACACAAGCGGCCTGTCACTGAGTTTACAGGCCGCATCAATTAACCATGGCAAAGCAATGTAGCTGTACTTCTCAGCTCGCCCGTTTATCAAACCACCGCCAAGTAACACACTGTTTAAAGCGCTTTAGCATGCCTATATAGACTGAAACACGGCCTGTAATTAGGTTTACAGGCCGCATCAATTTGACCAGGCAACGTGCATGTAGATGATGCATAAACAGGTTGTTACATCCATCAACCCCATACTTACAAACTCAACACAGACCAATGTTTCAACTGTTCATAAAATTTGAGCCACAAAAAAGCGGCCTGTAACTCCGTACAGGCCGCTGATATCAGTGATAAACAGGCTTGATTAATCCGCAGACAACACCGTCACCACGGTTGCATCTGCGCCTTTGCTGCTGACTTTGACGCGGGTGGTGCCGCCTTGATAGCCCAATTCCATCAGCCATACTTTGTTTTTGTTTTCGTATTCCACTTGCACCAAGCCTTCTTCGTTGTTTTCAGGCATGGTGTCGGTGATTTTTTGCTCGGGGAATTGTTCGCGCACATACATGCCGCCGTCCACTTCTGCGCGCCATGCGTCATAGGCTTGGGCTTGGCTCATGCCGGCATAAGTGCAAGTGGTGGTGGATTCCATTTCACCGCTGGCCACTTCTTTGCAAACCGGCGCAGCGGCATGGCTGCTGTAACTGCACACCAATAAGGCGCTGCTCAACAATAAGGTACAAAACAATTGGGGTTTCATGTGCATGTGTGTCTTCTTCAAGGTAAATACATTTCAGCCGCTATTGTAAGCACATTTGCTGCAGATGCCTGCAGTTAAGCGCATGATAGGCCGCATTTTGGCTAAAGCGCGACACTGCCGCCACTCTAAGCTGAGCAATACACAGATTTACATGGCTGAAGACGCACAGAATTGAGCCATGAAACAAGCGCATAGCCGTCTTGTCCTTGCCACATGGGCATTTGCGGCCGTTTGCGTCTGTATGCTCGCGCTCAATTGCCCTACAATGCCGCGATTATTAATGCAAAGTGAATAGAATGTGGGCTTGGGCACAGCAGTGGCAAACGTGGGTCATTGCTTTGTTATTGCTGATGCTGCTTTGGAGTGCGTGGCTGACATGGCAGCAATTGCAACAATTGTGGCGTTTGCTGTGGCAACCGTTTCATGTGGGCAAAGTCTACAAGGCCAAAGTGGTTGAGGTCTGCGATGGCAATCGCTTGCGCTGTCGCCGCCGTTTTCGGCGCGCGGCGGTGGTGATGCAATTGGCGTATTCGCATGCGCCCAATCAGCGCCAAGCGCACGGTAAGGCCGCCAAACTGGCCTTGCACAAAGCCAGTGTTGGCCAAACCTTGCAGCTGTGGATCGTTGGCGAAGACGAATACAGCCTGCACATCGAAGCCTATGTGCGCGGCCACAGCTTGTGCGAACGCCTCATCAGCAAAGGCCATGCGCGCGCGGCCACCACGTATGCGCGCGACCAAGAAGAGCGCCGCTATTTGCTCAATTTGCAACAAGCGGCGCAGCAAAAAAAGCTGGGCATGTGGAAAGAGACAAGCAGCGCTGCGACCAAAAATTCGGCCACCAGCAAGCGCCAAACTGCCAGCAAAACCCCTACGCGCAAAACCAGCACAGCTAAAAAATCCAGCGCCAAAGATCAATCCAATCTCAGCCGAAAACCGCGTGCGCCCAGCTGCAAAACCAGCCTCAGTGCCAATACGTGTGCAAGCAAAGACAAGGCCCGTCTCAGCCCCAAACCACGCACAACGGCCAACAAAACTGCGGCTCGTAAAACCGACAAGCGACAGCTTAAAAAGCAGTAAACACAATGGCAGCATTCTGTATCAACAAAACTATCGGAGATTCAAGCGCAATAAAAAATGCGGCCTGTAAAACAATCGCCGCATTGTGTATCGTGTGTTCCGCCCGCATCACATATGCGTGTATTGTTCCCACAAAATCAACAGCGCAATTGCCATCATCATCACGCCCGAAACTTTGCCCACCACCCATGCCGCTTGTGGCCGTGCCGACAATACCGCTTGCGATGAAAAGCCGACACAGAAATACACCGCCGCACAACTGATGATGTGCACCAAGCCCAGCGCCAAGATTTGCGTGCTCATGCCCCAAGCGGCGGTTGGCGCGATGAATTGCGGCAATAAGGCCATGAACAGCAGCAATACTTTGGGATTGAGCCCGCTGATGCACAAGCCTTTCCAACACCAGCTGTGCCAATGGCTGTTGTCCACCGCGCTGCCCACGCTCGGCGCCGCCGGTTGACGAAACAACTGCCAGCCCATCCATGCCAAATACAGCGCGCCCAACACGGTTAACACCAACAAAGCCTGTGGATGCTCGGCCAAGACCAAACCCACGCCCGCCGCTACCACCAGCGTTGCCAACACATGACCACACAACAAGCCCGTCACCGAAGGCACCACCCGCTTGTGTATGCCGGCGCTGATGGCATACGACCAATCCGCCCCCGGACTCATGATGAATAACATAGACACGCCCCAAAAAGCGGCAATCACACCCCATTCCATAGTTTTCCTTTGTTGCCCTTAGCGGCTGTTAACTGTAGTGGCAATCTTAGCCAATACGCCTTAGAATGGGCTGCCAAAGATTTGTGCAAACTCCTACAAAATTGGAAAATTTTTCTACATGAATAAGCTGGATAAGAAAATTCTTGCGCATTTGCAAGCAGAAGGACGATTGTCTGTCACTGAACTGGCCGAACGCATAGGCTTGAGCGTGTCGCCTTGCCATCGCCGCGTCAAAACCTTGGAAGACACAGGCGTCATCCAAGGCTATAGGGCGCAATTGAATCCAGAATTGGTGGGTTTGAATTTTTCGGCCATCATTTTTGTAACCCTGAAAGACGGCAACCGCGACTCTTTGCAAGCGTTTGAAGCCGCCATCATCGACATCCCACAAATCGTGCAAGCGCAGCGTTTGTTTGGCACGCCCGATTATTTGTTGCAAATCGTCACCACCAATTTGGCCAGTTTTCAAAAACTCTACGATGACAAATTGGCCGCCATCCCGAGCATACAGCGCCTGACCTCGACCATTGTCATGAAAGACGTGGTCTCAGGACGCGCCTTGCCGATTTAAAACCAACACTCGGTGGCGCCAAGCATGAAAAAGCGGCCTGTAACGGTTTACAGGCCGCATGGGTTCACTGCCATCTTATTTTTGCTTCAATTGTGACCAGCCTTTGCCCACACCTTGATTGACCACGCCCACGGGCATGGTCACCAAATCAGCGGCCAAGGTAAACGGTGTGGCAAACGCATTGTTCAATACTTGCAGCACATCCAAGGTGGTGGTGGTTTCATAACTGCCGAGCAAAATCTGATAATCGCCAGCGATGGCCGTGGTGTGGGCGATGTTGTCCGCTTGCGTGTTGTTGGCATACGGCGTGACAAACACGCGTATGCTGCTGGTGAACACGGTTTGCTCGGCTTGTGGACTCATTTTGTAATACGGCAATTCCTTCCACGCCGCCAATTGCGCCGTGTCGCTATTGGGGATGGTGTATTGCAACTGCAGCTTGCCCACAAATTGCGCCTCGCCTGCGCTGCTCAATTGCGGGCTTAAGCCCAATTTAATCGCCTTGTCTTGCGACGTGACCAATTGCAAAGCGTGTGGATTGTGCACCAAGCGCAAGATTTGGCTGATTTCACGATTGCCATCGGTAATCACATACACATGGCTTTGCCCCAACAACACATATTGCTCAGTCTGCCCGCGCTCTTGAATCTTGCCAACACTGAGCAAACGGTCTGCTTGCACGGTTTTGAATGCATACGCATAGTCTTTGGAGGAATTGCCCTCCCACATCATGGTGGTACACGCGTTCGCCCCCAATAAGCACGGCAACACGCACCAAACCTGCCATTTTTGCCACATAAATACCTCTTTCCCCTGTATCAAGACCCATCTGTTGCAGCACAGTGCTGTCATACATTTGATGCGGCCTGTAAATGTTTAACACCTGCTTGGCACCGCTTGGCGGCTAAATTTTGCCAATTAACATGCCAGACTTGATGGCAAACCACAAAATGGTCACATCGTCGATGTGGTTGAGCGAACGCTGAGTGATGTCTTCGATTTTCTTGATGCGGTAAATCAGCGACTGCTTGTGCACATGTAAGTGCTCCGATGCGGTTTTCCACGATTTATTCGCTTCCAAAAACACCTTCAGGCTCAGCACCAATTTGCTGTGGTTGTGCACATCGTAGCGTTCCAATTCGCCCAACACCGTGTCGAAGACTTGTTTGGCGATGTCCAAATTGGCCGGCAACCAAAACGGAATATTGGAACAGGCATCGTAGGCCACCAAGGCCTCGTTGGCATTGCAAAACTCCAAGGCCAATTGTGATTCGTGTATCGCTTCTGGCAAGCGGTACACCGTGCCGATGGCGGCGCTGTAACCGATGGCATGGCCTAACAGCGCTTGTACCTCCGCCAAATCGGCCACATCGCTGCACAAACCCAAGACCCGATTGGGCTGTTTTTTAAACAAGACGCGGATGCCTTTGCGGCACAGCCATTCGTTCCACAGATTCAATAAGGCGCGGTCGCTCTTGAAGCTAAACACATGTGCGTGTTTCAAATCGTAACGAAATGGCTGCAAACGCTCCAAGGTGTGCGCTTCAGGCATGCGTTGCTGTATCAATTCTTCAAACAACTCTGCCCCCAAGCGCAACACGTTTTCGTATTCAAACCGCGTGCGCTCCAATTCTATGCCCACCACCGCCGCCACATGGTTCAGCAAAATATAGTCTGTCCAGTGTGAATTTTTCACCACGATGCTGGCGGCGTTTTGAGTCGGCAAAGGCAAACGCAGCCACTCTTCGGCATCTGCCATAAAGCGTTGCAAAGTCGATAACGGGTGTTTTTCCATGCTGCTGGAAGCCACACAGGCCTGATGTACCGCTTCTGGCAATGCAGGCAAGCCAACAGACCATGGCTGCCATGTGTGTGGGTCGACCAAATACAGTGGTGATTGTATGTCTTGTTGCAATTTGTCGATTAAGCGCTCCAAATCCATGCCTTGTATGCTCAAGCGCGCGGTTTCATACACTTGGGTAATGGCGGTGCGCCTCACATGTTCTTGGTGCTCTTTGTCTTCAATAATGACTTTGGTGATGGCCGAAAACGGCACCTCATACGCCATCAACAACACATTGAACTGCAAGCGCTCGGCCTCGGCCAACAAGGCGGAAATGTCGGCTGGTGCTTGCATGTCATTGCCGATGAGCATGCCTGCCAATTGTGCCTGCGCCAATCTTTGCACATAGGTGATTTGTTCCTCGGCTTGCACAGGGATGCCTATGCCAGTGGTCATCAGCAAATCGCCCGCTCCTAGCCATTCTGTCGGGTCGTTCAATTCGCACACATGTGCCCAATGCACGGCCAAGTCGGCCTGTAAGTGTTGGGTCACGGCCTGAGTCTTCAGTACCGGATTGCCAATGATGTCTTTGATGCACAAACCCATTTACGCAGTTCTCCCGACAATTAACCATACGATGGTATGAAATACTATATGAAATTCTTAATTGCGGCTAATTGTTTGGCGGATGGGTGCTTGCGAAAATGGCACCTTCACACTCATTGAGATGCCACTGCCATGAAACTCGCCCCATCCAGCCCATTGAAACGCAGCCATTGGATGCAACAAACCACTTACCAAACCGATGCGGTGCAAACATTAACGCAAGCGACCACTGCCGACATCGCCATCTTGGGTGGCGGTTTTGTCGGCTTGTGGACAGCCATCACCATCAAAGAGCAACAACCCGATGCCGATGTGGTCATCATCGAACAAGACATTTGTGGTGGTGGGGCTTCAGGCCGCAATGGCGGTTTTGTGATGTCATGGTGGCCCAAAATCAGCTCATTGCAATCGTTTTGCAGCCAAGAACAAGCCTTGTTTTTGGCGCACAGCGCCGAAAGAGCGATTGGCGAATTGGGCGAATTCTGTGCCCAACACCGCATTGATGCCCATTTCCTGCAAAAAGGCTGGTTGTGGACAGCCACCAGCGCGGCCCATGTCAATTCTTGGGCCTCAACCATAGCGGCCTGTAAACAATTGGGCGTGAGTCCGTTTGAAGAATTATCGGCGCAAGAAGTGGCCAGACGCACAGGCTCAAATGTGCACTTGGCCGGCGTGTTTGAAGCCAGCAATGCCACGGTACAACCGGCTTTGTTGGTGCGCGGCATGCGCCAAGTGGCCTTGTCTTTGGGTGTGCGCATCTACGAACACACCGCCGCTACCGCCATACACCCAGGCAAACCTGTCACCATCACCACCGAACAAGGACAGCTCAGCTGCCAACAATTGGTCTTGGCCAGCAATGCGTGGGCGGTGTGCATTCCCCAATTGCGCTCTTTAATCGTACCGGTCAACAGCTCCATCGCCGTGACCGAAGCCATGCCGCAACAATTGGCACAACAAGGCTGGAGCGGTGGTGAATCCATTACCGATTCGCAATTGTTGGTGAACTATTACCGCACCACCCATGATGGCCGCATCGCTTTTGGCAAAGGCACGGGCGCCATCATGTACGGCGAACGCATCGGCGAGGTGTTCAGCGAGCACGCCGCCAGCATCAAACTCACCGAAGAACAGTGCCGACTCACCTACCCGCAACTGGGTCAAATCCAATTCAGCGACGCTTGGTCTGGCCCCATAGACCGCACTTACGACAGCTTGCCGGTGTTTGGCCAATTGCACGGCCAAGACAACATCCATTTCGGCATAGGCTGGAGTGGCAATGGCGTCGGTCCCAGCCGCATCGGTGGCCGCATCTTGGCGAGCTTGGCCTTGGGACAAAAAAACCAATGGAGCGAATGCGCACTGGTCAATCGCCAAGTGCGCCATTTCCCAGCCGAACCCATCCGCTATTGGGGCGGCACCTTGGTGCGCAATGCGGTAATGCGCAAAGAAGCGCAGGAAATGGCCGGCAAAACCCCAAGCTGGAAAGACGTGATGTTGGCCAAATTCGCCCCCGCCGGTTTAGAAGACAAATCGGTATAAACAGCCACAGCCACAACCATATCTAGCACCAGAGCAATATAAAGAAACGAGAAACACATGAACCTGTCCTTACACGACCCCAGTCTGCTCAAAACCCAGTGTTACATCAATGGTGCTTGGGTAGGCGACAAACGCATTGACGCCATTACCGTCAACAATCCCGCCACTTTGGCTCCCCTCGCTACCGTGCCGCAATTGGGGCAGGCCGAAGCGAATGCCGCCGTGGCAGCAGCGCAAGCGGCCCTGAGCTCATGGCAAGCCATCAGCGCCAAAGAGCGCAGCCGCATCTTGCGCCTATGGTATGACTTAATCATGGCCAATATCGACGATTTGGCGACGATATTGACCGCCGAACAAGGCAAACCGTGGGCAGAGGCCAAAGGCGAGATTGCTTACGGCGCCGCTTACATTGAGTGGTATGCCGAAGAATGCAAACGCATCAATGGCGACCTCATCCCTGCGCTCAGCGGCGACCAACGCATCTTGGTGACCAAGCAAGCCATAGGCGTGTGCGCCGCCATCACGCCGTGGAATTTCCCCAACGCCATGATCACGCGCAAGGCCGCACCAGCTTTGGCCGCGGGCTGTACTTTTGTGGTCAAGCCGGCAGCGCAAACACCGTTATCGGCCTTGGCCTTGGCCGAGCTGGCACAGCGCGCCGGCATTCCTGCCGGTGTGTTCAATGTTATTACCGGCAATGATGAAGAAATCGGTCGCGTCTTGACCGAACACGACAGCGTTAAAAAATTCAGTTTCACCGGCTCTACCCGTGTCGGCAAATTGCTGATGGCGCAATGCGCCAGCACAGTCAAAAAAGTGTCGTTAGAGCTCGGTGGCAATGCGCCATTCATCGTCTTTAACAGCGCCGACTTGGATGCGGCAGTGGCAGGCGCGATGGTATCGAAATTTCGCAATGCCGGCCAAACCTGTGTCTGCGCCAACCGCATCTATGTGCAGCGCGAGGTTTACGGCGCTTTCATCGACAAACTGGCCACCGCCATGGACGGTTTGCGCTGCGGCAATGGCATGGATGCAGACGTGAATTTTGGTCCCGTCATTGATGCACGTGCGGTCGCCAAAATTCAGCAACACATAGACAATGCCCTCGCCCACGGCGCGACTTTGGTCAAAGGCGGCCACTTGGTCAAACCCGATACGCTGTTTTTCCAACCGACGCTGCTACAAGACGTGAACGCCACGATGTTGGTGGCCAAAGAAGAAACCTTTGGACCGTTGGCACCGATTTTTGTGTTCGACAGTGAAGAAGAAGTGCTGGCCTTGGCCAACGATACCGAATTTGGCTTGGCCGCCTACGTGTACAGCCAAGACTTGGGCACTGTGTTTCGGGTCAGTCAGGCCTTGGAATACGGCATGGTCGCCGTCAATTCTGGCGTGCTGTCCAATGAAGCTGCGCCTTTTGGCGGCGTCAAACAATCGGGTTTGGGACGCGAAGGTTCCAAATACGGCATCGAAGACTATTTGGAAATCAAATACGTGTTATTGGCCGGCCTGTAAACACCACCATCACAACAATAATGAATAATAACAGCAGTAATTTTGAAGCAAAGAGAGAGTCTTTATGTCTGGCAGTTCTAATTTACAAAATGGTTTGAAGCCGCGTCACTTGTCGATGATTTCCATCGCCGGTGTCATCGGTGCCGCCTTATTCATCGGTTCGGGCAATGCCATCGCATCGGCTGGCCCCGCAGTCATCTTGGCCTATGCCTTAGGCGGCTTATTGGTCATCTTGGTGATGCGCATGTTGGGTGAAATGGCCGTGGCCCACCCCGATACCGGTTCTTTTTCCACTTATGCCGACCGTGCCATCGGCCGCTGGGCTGGCTTTACCATCGGTTGGTTGTATTGGTATTTTTGGGCCATGCTCATGGGCTGGGAAGCCTATGTGGCGGGCATGATTTTGCACAACTGGTTCCCGTTTATGCCCATTTGGGGCTATATGTTGGTGGTGACGGGTGCCTTGGTTGGCGTGAACCTGATGAATGTAAAAAACTATGGCGAATTTGAATTTTGGTTTGCCATGGTCAAAGTCATCGCCATCATCATTTTCTTGGTCATAGGCAGCTTGGCCATTCTGCATTTATGGCCATGGGGCGACCCTGAAGCACGCGGCATCAAGCATTTGACCAGTCAAGGCTTTATGCCCAATGGTTTTTCATCGGTACTCATAGCCTTGCTTGGTGTGATGTTCTCGATCATAGGTGCGGAAGTGGTCACCGTGGCCGCCGCAGAATCAGAAAACCCAAGCAAGCAAATCATCAAATCCACCCGTTCGGTCACTTGGCGCATTATCTTGTTTTACGTCGGTTCGCTGTTCATCGCCGTGTGTTTGATTCCTTATAACGACCCCTTGCTCAAAGACCCCACCCACGGCACTTACAGCGTGACCTTGAGCGCCTTGGGCATCCCTGAAGCACGCACCATTGTGAACTTTGTGGTCTTAACCTCAGTGTGCAGCTGTTTCAATTCGGCCTTGTACACCTGCTCACGCATGTTGTTTTCGCTGTCCAAACGCGGCGATGCCCACCGCGTGATGGGCTTAACCGGTAAAAAGACCGGCAGTCCATGGGTAGGTGTGTTGGTGTCCAGCGTGTTTGCCTTATTGGCCACCTACCTTACCGCCACCGCCAAAATGAATGTCTACGATGTGTTGATGCAAGCCACCGGCACGGTCGCTTTGTTTGTCTACCTCACCATAGCCTTCTCACAATTGAACATGCGCAAGAAATTGGACAAAAGCGGCCAAGCCATCGCCTTCAAAATGTGGTTATTCCCATGGCTTACCTACTTGGTCATCGTCTTCATCATCGGCGCCTTAATCACCATGGTGTTTGAAGGCACGTACAAAACCGAAGTGGTGTACACCAGCTTATTGGCGCTGAGCATCGTCGTCATGGTTTTGCTGGCACAGAAATTCAATATCGGCCAAAAGCCCAGCAGCAAACTCGACAGCAAAAGCCCATATTCACCACATTGATACCACCAACAAGGAGATCACATGACCACACCGATAGTGACCATCAAACAAGCCAGTCACAGCGCCATCGTCGACTTAAAACCGGCCGCGCTGTTGGTCAACGACAGCCTACCCTTACAAGGCGTGGCACAAGACCAAACCACTTACGCCGGCGGCCCCGAAATCGGCGTGTGGGAAAGCACACCCGGCCATTTTGCCCGCAATGTCGCCGCGCAAGAGTTTTGCCACATCATTGCTGGCGAATGCACCTTCACCCCCACCGATGGCGAAGCCATACACTTAAGCGCCGGCGACGCGGTATTTTTCCCCGCCGCCACCCAAGGCATCTGGCATGTCACCAAAACCTTGCGCAAGACGTATGTGATTTTTAAAGCCTAAGCCTTGCTAGTAACACACACTGTAGCGGCTTACCCCACCGATACTAGTGTGTTTGCAGCAAGAACATGTTAAAGCGGCCTGTAAATGTTTACAGGCCGCTTATTCGTATTCATGTTCTTATACCGACATCAACTGTTATAGATGCATATCTCATATAATTCAGTGTCCTCATTTTACGGTAATGGCTATGGCACAAACTGATGACTTAAATTGGCAGCGTGATGACTTATCAAACATCACGGAGCCTTTTGAACATGACTTGCTCAATCGCAAACCCTTGGCTGAACATTTAACGCGCTATATCGACCGCTTAAAAGTCGGTGCCGTCTTGGCCTTAGATGCGCGCTGGGGCGAAGGCAAAACGTGGTTTGTGATGCATTGGCAGAAGCATTTGGAGCAAACCACTGCCCCGCATAAAGTCATTTACATCAATGCTTTTGCCCAAGACCACATTGATGATCCATTTTTGTTAATCGCGGCTGAACTACGTGCAGTCATTGCCCATGATGTACCTGCACAGAAAAAATTTACCCAAAAAATCATGGCTGTCGGTAAAGTTCTCGCCCCTACCGCTTATAAAGCAGCCGTGAGTACGAGTGTAAAATGGATTACGGGCATTAATGATGGCAGTGACAAACTGGAAAAGCTACAAGAGCAGTTGATTGATGCCACATCAGAACAAGTGGGTTTGTGGGTAGAAAATCAAATCAAAGAGCATGAAAATAACAAAAATGCCATTACCGAGTTTAAAGCCACTCTGAAAGAAGTGGCTCAAGTTCAAAATAAGCCTATTGTAATCATAGTAGATGAGTTAGACCGCTGTAATCCCCTATTCTCAGTGCGCCTCATTGAACGGATTAAGCACTTTTTTGATATTCCAAATATTGTATTTGTCTTGGTGACCGATAAAAAACAACTGCAATCAACTATTTGCCACCAATTTGGATATAACACAGAAACAGGAAAAAGATATCTGGAGAAATTCATTGATGTCACCATCGAATTATCTCCCGATTTGATTTCAAAAGATGTTTATCTGCATTTTGTCACTGAGACGTTAAAAGCCATGAATTTCTCACAAGATGCTATTACTGCTTTAAAAATAGACATTGTTGTTTATGCATTGGCTATGAAACTGTCTATACGTGAAATCAAAAGCAAATTGCATCGTTTTATTTTATATTATTTTGATAAAAACACAGAAAAATGGAGCCTGTCCTGAATTTTGTGTAAGTACCTGTTCAATATATCCTGTAAAGGAACACTGAAAAGGTATTTATTATGGACGAAGCTAAAATCAAAGCCATGGCGATGGAGTTGGCCAAGGATTTCAAAACACCTGAAGACCTAAATCAACTCTCAGCCATGTTTAAAAAGCTAATGATTGAGACAGCGCTCAATACCGAATTAACAGAGCATTTGGGCTATGAAAAGCATCAGCCCAAAAAATCCAATAACCACCGCAACAGTACCAGTCCCAAAGTAGTGCTCACTCCTGACGGCTTGTTAAACCTGGAAATTCCTCGTGATCGAGAAGGTTTGTTTGAACCTCAAATCATTAAAAAGCACCAAACCCGCATCACCCAAATGGACGAGCAAGTGTTGTCGCTGTACGCCAAAGGTATGACCAATCGTGAAATCGTCGCCTTCTTCAAAGAAATGTACGATGCGGATGTTTCGGCTACCTTAATCAGCAAAGTCACAGATGCGGTGATTGAGCAGGTGGTTGAGTGGCAGAATCGGCCCTTAGACAGCTTGTACCCAGTTGTGTATCTCGACTGTATTGTGGTTAAAGTACGGCAACACAATACCATCATTAACAAATCGGTCTACTTGGCTTTGGGCATCAATTTAGACGGCCACAAAGAGCTATTAGGGATGTGGATTGCCCAAACCGAAGGGGCTAAATTCTGGCTATCGGTGATGACAGAGTTGAAAAACCGTGGCGTGCAAGATATCTTGATTGCCTGTGTGGATGGTCTGAAAGGCTTTCCAGAGGCGATTGCCAGTGTTTACCCGCATACCGATATTCAATTGTGCATCGTGCATATGGTTCGCAACAGCTTGCGCTTTGTGAGCTGGAAAGATTATAAAGCGATTACAACAGGTTTGAAGGCGATTTACCAAGCGCCAACAGAGGAGTTGGCATTGATGGCATTGGATGCCTTCTGTGAGGCTTGGGATGGGCAATACCCACGCATAGGTGAGTCTTGGCGCACCCATTGGCCCAATATTTGCACCATATTTGGCTATCCCTCAGACATACGACATGCCATTTATACCACCAATGCGATTGAGTCATTGAACAGCGTGATACGTCATGCAACGAAAAAACGAAAGATCTTCTCTTCGGACGATTCGGCTCGTAAGGTGATTTATTTGGCGGTGATGAATGCGTCGAAGAAATGGACGATGCCAATTCAAAATTGGAGGTTGGCAATGAATTGGTTTACGATACACTTTGATGACCGCTTACGCGGCCATCTGTAACGAAGGTAACTTACACAAAATAGCGTACAGGCTCGAAAAATGCCGTATTTTACTGTTTAAAATATTTTGCTCTGAATACCCTACTTTCAAAATTCCCCATGATATTGTGAAAATGCACCAAATTGCGCTATGCCGGTTGCTAGACCCAGTCATTCGCAGTGTGAATTCTGTTGGTTTGGAACTCCCTTCTGACAATCTCATCAATCCCGATAGCGCAAGCCTAAAAGCAGAAACTCTGGATGATTACTTACATCAGCCTCTTGAAGCAACAAACTTAATGACCACACATCAAAAAGAACTCGAGCATCTCAAATTTCATTTCAAGCACCAATTTCAACTGAATGATGAATCTTTCCAATGGACAACGCTTTGCCGAATGCTAAATATCATTGAGAAAGAAACTGAAAGCTCAAACCTCAGCTCTATTACAGATGTAATTCAAGCACTCGTCCCTTATTATCAAGATATCAATGATAACCATCACCTTTATGAAAAAATGAATTTAAGCTGGGAAAAGTATTTGGCGACTGGTCTTTATCAATAAAAAAGCGGCCTGTAAACATTTACAGGCCGCTTTATCTATCACTTAAGCTTTAAATCATTAAGCTTTGGCGTCTTCTTGTTTCACTTTCAAGCGCAAACCCAATTCTTTCAGTTGTTTTTCATCAACATGGTTAGGCGCGTCTACCAACAAGTCTTGGGCACGTTGGGTTTTCGGGAAGGCAATCACGTCACGGATAGAGTCCGCACCGGTCATCATCGCTACCAAACGGTCCAAACCGAAGGCCAAACCACCGTGAGGAGGCGCACCGAATTTCAAGTTATCCAACAAGAAACCGAATTTGTTTTGTTGTTCTTCTGGGCTGATTTTCAAGGCTGCAAACACTTTTGCTTGCACGTCAGCGCGGTGAATACGGATGGAACCGCCACCGATTTCCCAGCCGTTCAACACCATATCGTAAGCACGTGCCAAGCAGTTTTCAGGATCGGAATCCATCAAGTCTTCGTGGCCAGGTTTTGGTGAGGTGAATGGGTGATGTACGGCAGTCCAGCGGTCGTCGTCTTCGTCGTATTCAAACATCGGGAAGTCAACCACCCACAATGGACGCCATTCGTCGACGAAATAGCCGTTTTCCAAACCGTGTTCTTTACCCACTTTGATGCGCAGTGCACCAATGGCTTCGTTCACGATTTTGGCTTTGTCGGCGCCGAAGAAAATCAAGTCGCCGTTTTGGGCTTCGGTGCGTTTGATGATTTCGGCCAAGGCTTCGTTAGACATGAATTTCACAATCGGTGATTGCAAACCGCTGTCTTCACCATTGCTCAAATTGGTCACATCGTTGACTTTGATGTAAGCCAAGCCTTTGGCGCCGTAAATGCCCACGAATTTGGTGTATTCGTCGATTTCTTTGCGGCTGAATTTGGCACCATTAGGCACGCGCAAACCGACCACACGGCCGTTTTTCATGTCGGCAGCACCGCGGAATACTTTGAATTCCTCGGTTTTCATCAAGTCGGTCAACTCGGTGAATTTCAAGCTGATACGCATGTCGGGTTTGTCTGAACCGTAGTTAAACATTGCGTCAGAGAACAACATGCGTGGGAAAGTGCCCAAGTCCACGTTCAACACGTCTTTGAACACTTTTTTCGCCATGCCTTCGGTGATGTCCATGATTTCATTTTCATCTAAGAACGAAGTTTCCAAGTCGATTTGGGTAAATTCAGGTTGACGGTCGGCACGCAAGTCTTCGTCACGGAAGCATTTGGTGATTTGGTAGTAACGGTCAAAACCGGCCACCATCAACAATTGTTTGAACAATTGTGGCGACTGTGGCAAGGCGTAAAATTCGCCTGGGCTGACACGGCTAGGTACCAAATAGTCACGCGCGCCTTCAGGAGTAGAACGCGTCAACACTGGGGTTTCGATGTCGATGAAACCTTGGTCATCCAAATAACGGCGCACGCCCATGGCCACTTGGTAGCGCATGCGCATGTTTTTTTGCATCACTGGGCGACGCAAGTCGATGACACGGTTGGTCAAACGCACGTTTTCTGAAATGTTGTCTTCATCGATTTGGAATGGAGGCGTTGCCGCTTCATTCATGATTTCGATTTCTTTACCCAAAATTTCAATGCCACCAGACACCATTTTGTCGTTTTTGGTGCCTTCAGGACGGCTGCGAACGCGGCCTGTAATGCTCAATACGTATTCATTACGTGATTGATCGGCCAAGGCAAAAGCTTCTGGGGTATCAGGGTCGAATACCACTTGCACAATACCTTCACGGTCGCGCAAGTCGATGAAAATCACACCACCGTGGTCACGACGGCGATGTACCCAGCCTTTAACGGTAACGGTTTGGTCTAAATAAGCTTCGTTAATCAAACCACAATAATTGGTACGCATGTTCTTCCTTAATTAATGACTGCCATGCTGTTGCAAAGGCAGCGTTTCTTGCTGTTCTTGTTGCTCGTGCCCATCAGGGCCAACCATACCGAGCGAAATGATGTATTTTAACGCATCATCGACACTCATATCGAGTGCTCTGGTATCAGATTTTTTCACCGTGATGTAATAACCACCGGTTGGATTGGGTGTGGTCGGTACGTAAACGTTCAAATATTCATCATCTTCGGCCAACAAAGGCAAACTGTCGAGCAAGACTTCAGGCACGCTGCCTGACACAAATGCCACAGACCACACTTGTGGATGCGGGAAATTGACCAATAATGGTGTTTTGAACGATTGACGTGAATCGGATAGCAGCGATTCCGATACTTTTTTGGTACTGGAATAAATCGATTTGACGATGGGGATGCGCCCCATCATGCCATCCCAAGCTTGGATGATTTTACGCCCGATGACGTTGCCACCAAACACGCCGGTGAAAAACAACACCAACACGGCAATGATCAAACCGAAACCAGGAATGTCGCGGCCGACAAATACTTTCGGCTGCCATTCAAATGGCAATAAGGCCACCAAATCGTCCGATAAATGGATGATGTAAGAAATCACCCACAAGGTAACCACAACCGGCAGCCACACCAACAAACCGGTGAGCAAATACCGTTTAAATGAAAACTTCCGCTTTGTTTCTGGCGCCTCTTTGGCCATTGTGAACTTTCTGTCGTGTTGCAATGCTACAGACTGTACCAGTCTGTTAATTTGATACCAAAACCAATACTGCGATTGTAGTGATTGTAATCCAATAAGTTCATGCCATAACCATCAAAATAACGCACATAGCCTTTAAGCTTGTCTTTGATGGGGAAAGTATAGTCCAGTTGTACCGCACCTTTGCCTGTGGCTGGATTCAAACGGAACAAACCGGCGACCGATTGCTTATTACTAAAGCGATAACTGGCGTACACATCGCCATAGCCCATGTAGTCGTCTATGTCGGGATTGTCGTCTTTGGAATCACCGTCCAAACGCAACCAAGCACGCGGCACCACCGTGAGTTTACCCCACTCCATGCCGGCCATCACATAGGCGCGGTTCCATGAACGCGACAAAGGCTCGGTGCGGCCATTGGATTGGTGTACCAAACCTGTACCCACCATGCGCAATTGACCGCCCCAAGGCAGGTTCATTTTCACAGGCTGGGTCAAAATCAGCTCAGGTTCGTAATCGGTATTGCGAAACGGTGCGGAATTGCTTTGGTTATACACTTGCCAATGCGACACTTGGGTATAGCCAAACCACAAATCGGCGCGGCTGCTGAACAAATCTTCGGCCAATTTGGATTTGAACGAAATCTGCATGCGCGCTTCAACGTTTTTATCGCCATCGGTAGACGCTTGCGCGGCCTCACGGGTCGGTGATTGTGGTGTGTTGTTGCGCTTGGCATTGTACCAAACCGGCATCAAAGACAAAGCATGGTGTTCACGCGCGGAAAAAATGCCTGATTCATGATTGCGGTCCAAATCCCATGCCTCTGACAACGGGGTATAAGATTCGGTAATGCTGCTGTCAAAACCAATGTTTTCCAAACTGGCTTGATCTGCTGGGGATTCTGCAAACACCACCGGTGCATTGCGATTTTCCAACTTGGCTGCGACGGTTTTTTCCACATCGACCGCTTTGGCCGCTGTCGCTGTTTGAGCAGGTTCGGTCAAAGTGGGCAATTGCGCCCCAACCACCTTGTCAAAACAGGCCAAGCGCACGGTATTGTCAATGATATTGGCACACTGTAACAAGGCGGAAGCCTCATCTGCCCACACCGTTTGACTGCTCAATGCTACCAAAGCCGCACACATAACGCGCATTTTATGCATGTTACACCTCATTCAAAATCGCAAATAGAACCGATTGTAAAAAAAAGCCCCGCGTAGCGGAGCCTTTCAAGCATACTCGCTAAAATTAAGCCATTGCTTTAACTTTAGCAGCCAAACGGCTTTTATGACGAGCTGCTTTGTTTTTGTGGTAAACGCCTTTGTCCGCGATGCGGTCAATCACACGTGTTGAAGTGCGGAATACTTCTTGAGCTGCTGCTTTATCACCAGCTTCAACAGCTTTGATTACTTTTTTAACAGCAGTACGGAAAGCAGTACGCAAGCCAGCGTTGTGAGCGCGTTGTTTAATTGATTGACGAGCACGCTTACGAGCTTGTGCGCTATTTGCCATGGATGTCTCCTAAACCTAAAATGAAAATATAATTTCTGTAAACGCGCAATTTTAAACGCTAAACCAAATTCCGACAAGGGGTAATTCCACGTTTCCCTACCTCATTGCCGCTTTCCCCACACTGAGCACGGAAAATCAGGCCATACACACCTTATTCTAAGCAAATAAATCCCTTGCCACACTCTGTTCCAAATAAAAAAACAGCCTGTGTTTACAGGCTGCTTCTATAAGAATTTGCACAATGGATTCAAACTTATTTAGGAATGCGCAATTTTTGACCCACATAGATTTTATCTGGGTGAGACAACATCGGTTTGTTGGCTTCAAAGATTTTCATGTAATCATTGGCATTGCCATAGTATTTTTTGGCAATGGCAGACAAGGTATCGCCAGACACCACATCGTGGAATTGTGATTCTTCGGCAGCAGGCGCCACCAAATTATTGTCCACATGCGCAACACCGGTCACATTGCCTGCGGTCAAGCCGGCTTTTTCAGCGGCTTCTTGGCTAGGGGCATTGCCGGTCAAAGTCACTTGGCCACTGGCACCATCATAAGTCACGCCCAAGCCTTCTAAGCCCAAGTTTTGTGCGTCGATGTGTGCTTTGATGGCGTCTGCAGCTTTGCGATTGAGGTCGGGCAAATTGGCTGCGGCTTCTTTTTGCACTTCCTCTTCGTTCTTACCGAACAATTTTTCACCAGCATTCTTAATGAAACTGAATAATCCCATATTCCTACTCCTTGGTTAATCAACACAGCTAGCCCTGCGATGTGTGTACCAGACACGAGGTTCATCTTGGCTGCCAAAGTGCACATTAGCATGTTTTAAGCCAATTCGCATGAATTCATCATAAGGCGTATTGGCAAGTGTGAAATTTTTGTTATCATCTCTCTTTTGGTTGCTTTTTGGGCTGTGTCTTATGTCTGTTTATACCTCGGTTAGCGAAGCGCAGATGCGCGCGTTTTTACAACAATACGATTTGGGGGAGTTCATTAGCCTCAAAGGCATTGCGCAAGGGGTGACCAACACCAATTACTTTGTCACCACCACCCAAGGCAAATTTGTCTTAACCCTGTTTGAAGTGTTGCGCCAAGACGAGCTGCCGTTTTACCTGCAATTGATGTTGCATTTGAATGAACAAGGTGTGGCCTGCCCCAAACCAGTGGCACAGCTTACAGGCCGCTTAGATGCCGATATTGATGGCAAACCAGCATGTTTGGTGACATGTTTGCACGGCGCCGATGTCGCCCATCCGACTTGGCAACAGTGTTATGCGGTCGGCGAAATGTTGGCGAAAATGCATGTGGCGGGACAAAATTTTGACGTACACATGGACAATCCGCGCGGCAAAAAATGGTGGACGACCGAAATCGAGCGCTTATTGCCATTGATGAGTTATGTTGACGCAACCTTGCTCAAAGACACGGTGGCCGCTTTGAATGCCCACGATGACACGACCCTGCCAAGCGGCATCATTCACGCCGATTTGTTCAAAGACAATGTGTTGATACACGGCGACCACGTTGCCGGCTTCATCGACTTTTATTACGCTTGCCACGGCAATTTCATGTATGACTTGGCCATCGCCATCAACGATTGGGCGCGCACCGATGCCAATCAAATCGACGCCGAATTCCAAGATGCCTTGCTACAAGGCTATGGCAGCGTGCGCAGCTTGAGCGCGGCCGAGCAAGACTACCTGCCTTTGGCACAACAAGCGGCCTGTATCCGTTTTTGGGTATCACGCTTATTGGATTTCCACTTCCCACCCGAAGGCGAGCTGACGTTTACCAAAAATCCCGATGTGTTCCGTGATTTGCTGTTAAAACTCCAACAAGACCAACAACAATAAACCGATAAAGGTGAGCAAATGAGCGTATGCCGCTGTGCTTATGTCGTGCCTGACAGTTATGCAAAAAACATAAAAATTGATGAAAAACAAGACATTTTGATTCCTGAAGATGCCAGTTTGTGGGAGCAATTCCGCGACTTGCGTCCGCGCTTCGTGCATTACGTCGGCAGCAATCCGGCCATTTTTGAATTCGTCAAACAAGTACAGGCCGTGTGTTTGCGTTGGCAACCGCTCACCGGCATGCGCGTCGAAGTGAGCGGCCTGAAAAACATCGTGTTGCAATTGGTGTTAACCGAGCCACTGCGCATGCGTTGCAATGATTTGTCGTTTCGCGAAATCCATTTGAGCTTGGGCGATGATTTTTTCATCCCACATTTCAGCCATGGCTTGCCGCACATGGTGATTAAAGCCGATGCCCGTACCGGCCGCATTCCGCCCTTGCCGGCTTTGTACAATGCCACCCATTTAACGGTGAACCACCCGTGGAATGCGCAATCACAAAGCGGCGATGTCGCGTTTGACTGCCGCCAATTACTGCCGTTTAGCCATCTGCAGCACTTAAAACTCAATGGCAATATGAGCATGTGGTCGGCCTTAAGCCAGTTTCCTTTGCAAAAACTGGAAATCGCCAATGCGCCCGATTTAAGCGATTTTCCTGCCCTAACCAACATTCCCAGCTTGCAGGAATTGAGCGTGGCCGGTTGTGAGACCGAAGGCAGCAAACACATCAATCTGTTGTCCAAACACAAGCAAGACTTGGTGGTCTTCTTCCAAAACACCGTCGACAAACAAGTGTGGCAACAAGCAGGCTATGTGTACCAACAAGGCGAAGGTCAAACCACCAGCGCCGATTACAATGGCTTGGCACAAAGCGTGGCGCCAATCGATTTGTCTTCTGTCGCTTGGGATGAAATCGATGCCGACGATGCAAACACTGGCCCGTCTTTGTTTGAACGCATGCGCACCGAATCGGTGAGCGAGTTTTTTGGTTTAAAATCCAAAAGCGAAGAAGACACCGACACCGTCACCGATGCCGACACACAAGAGCCGTCTTTATTTGAACGCATGCGTACCGAATCGGTGGGCGACTTCTTCCGCAATAACAAACGCAAATAAGTCACCCTATAGGAGCCAGCTATGGACAGCGCCTTACAGCAACAATTGCACACTTGGTACCAACAATGGCAGCAAGAAGACGCCGCCCACAGCGACCGCTTACAACGCTGGCGCAATATAGAGCCTGAATCGGCAGCACTATTGGCCTTGTGGGTGCGCAGCAAGCAGGCGCAACAGGTATTGGAAATCGGCACCTCCAATGGCTATTCCACCGTGTGGCTCGCCGATGCCGTGCGCGCCACTGGCGGCCATGTCGACAGCTTGGACATAGAAGCCAGCCGCAGCGCCTTGGCCTTGCAACACTTGCAACAAGTGGGTTTGGACACCCAAGTGACCTTGCACACCGCCGATGCCGCCGACTTTTTGGCACACGCACAAGCCACTTACGAGGTGATTTTGCTCGATGCCGAGCGCGGTTTTTATGTCAACTATTGGCCAGACTTGCGCCGCTTGTTATTGGGCAAACGCGGCGCCTTATTGGTGGTCGACAACGTGCTCTCGCACGCCGAACAAGTGGCCGATTTCATCACCTTAATCCAAGCCGATACCCAAATGTGCAGCCATACCGTCAATAGTGGTGCTGGTTTGCTGTGTGTGACCGTCAATTGAGTGATATGGCTTGATAGTGCAATACCGATACAAATAAAGCGGCCTGTAAATCGTTTACAGGCCGCTTTTGTTGATTTAAACCAGCATTTCCATCTTATTTCACCGTCGCCGTTTGTAAACCCTTATTGTGATCGTGCCCACGCATGCGGCGGCTGATTAAGAAAAATGCCACCGCTGCCAACAGCGCAGGTATTGCCAACAAGCCCATGATTTGGGCGGCGCTCATGTGCATTTGCATCAACCAACCACCGACCAAAGAACCCACGACCGAGCCAGAACGGCCGGCGGCATTGGCCCAGCTCACACCGGTGGCACGACAATGGGTGGGATAAAACGCCGAACTGAAGGCATTGGCACCGACTTGCGAGCCAGATATGCCGACGCCAACACCAAACATGCCAATCAATAATAAAGCCATGTTCAAGCTGGTGATGCCTTGACCGACCATCACCACAAACACCGCCCCCAATACATAAGCAGCGCACAAGACTTTGCTCGCACCCATGCGGTCCATCAAAAAGCCCAAGACGATGGCGCCAACGGTGCCGCCAATTTGAAATACTGAAGTAATCCATGAGGCATTTTTCAAATCAAAGCCCACGCCTTTGAGCAAGGTCGGCATCCAGCTCGAAATCAGGTAAATAATCAGCAAACTCATGAAAAATGCCGACCAAATCAAGGCCGTGCCCACCGCATAGTCTTTGCTGAACAATTCTTTGACGCTGACCTTGGCTTTTTCATTGTTCGAGGCCACCAATACCGGCACTTGCGTCTGCCCTGCGGGCAATAAGCGCTGCGCCGTGGCGCTGATTTTGCTTGCAGGTTTGTTTTGCAACACCATAAAGCGCAAGGATTCGGGCAATAGCCAGATTAAAAATGGCAAGGTCAACAAGGGCAATACGCCGCCTATGGCCAAGATGCCGTGCCAATCGACCACGCTCAGTAATTGTGCCGACGCGATGCCACCCAAGGCCGAGCCGACGGTAAAGCCGCAGAACATCAGCGTCACCAATGTAGAACGGCGGGCGCTGGGACAGTATTCCGAGGTCAAGGTGATGGCATTGGGCATGGCGCCGCCCAAACCGATGCCGGTGATGAAGCGCAACACCACCAAAGTGGTCATGTCGGGTGAAAATGCCGACAGCAAGCTGGCCAAGCCAAACACGAATACCGAACCGACCAATATTGGTTTGCGGCCGATTTTGTCGGCCAATGGCCCAAAAATCAACGCGCCTGTCATCAAACCAAACAAGCCCGCACCAAACAGCGGCGCCAAATGCGTGGCATCGAGTTGCCATGCTTCTTTCAATGCTGGTGCGATAAAGCCAACGGCGGCGGTGTCGAAGCCATCGATGGCCACCACCAAAAAACACAGTGCAATGATGAGTTTTTGCGTGCGCGACAGTGGCTGTGCGTCGATGAATTGCTGCACCTCCATGCTGTGCGACGTGTGAACGTCAGTAGTCTTCATTTCTTCTTCCTTAAATTATGGTTTATTGTTTTTACGACATTTTTATCGTGGTTTGATGCCACGCCCCACAAATTCAGGGCGCAAAAAAAGAGCCACCAGCCGTTTAGCATGGGCTCTGGAGGGGAGACATGCGGCCTGTAAGCCGCATGCGTCACATGACTACAGACTTATTTCACATGCACGGTAATGGCGCTCAAACCAGCCACCTCAGCGTGCATCGCATCGCCGCGCACCACCGCACCGACGCCTTCAGGCGTGCCGGTGAAAATCAAATCGCCGGCTTTGAGTTCAAACAAGCTGGACAAATTGGCGATGGTTTCGGCCACATTCCAAATCAAGTGGTTGATGTCGCTGCGTTGGGCGGTGTTGCCGTTGACGGTCAAATGGATGTCGGCAGCGTTGATTTCGCCCGTTTCCTCAATGCGGTGCAATTCGCCTATCGGTGCGGAATAATCGAAGGCCTTACCAATTTCCCAAGGGCGGCCCATTTCGCGCATTTTCATTTGCAAATCGCGACGGGTCATGTCCAAACCCACGGCATAGCCGAAGATGTGGCCAGCCGCGTCCTCCACCGCGATGTCTTTGCCGCCCTTGCCTATCGCCACCACCAATTCGATTTCGTAATGGTAGTTTTGGGTCAAGCTGGGGTAAGGCAAATCGACTGTCGTACCCGCTTTTACGGGCACAATGGATTCGGCATCGTTGGGTTTGCAAAAGAAAAACGGTGGTTCACGCTCGGGGTCGAAACCCATTTCGCGGGCATGGGCGGCGTAATTGCGGCCAACACAATACACGCGGCGCACTGGGTACACATCGTCGCTGCCGTGTACCGGCAAGCCAACAACATTCATGGGTTCAAACACGTAAGACATACTCATTCCTTATCGATAAAACGACTACAGCGGTTATTCCGGTGCGTCTGGTTGCTGCAACGGTGCAGCATCGGCAAACGCCTTGATTTGGGCACAATGCGCATCAATGGCGACGATGTTGGGGTACGGGCTTAAGTCCACATTGAAGCGGCGTGCCGATTCCACTTGCGGAATCAAATACACATCGGCCATGCTCGGCGTGTTGCCATAGCAAAAATCACCACGCTGGCTGTCGGCTGCCAACATCTCTTCCATGGCGGCAAAACCAGCACTGATCCAGCGCGCACACCACTTCAATACTTCTTCTTCTGGTTGTTGCAACTCATTGCGCAAGTATTGCAAGATGCGGCGGTTGTTAATCGGGTGGATGTCGCAACCGACGATGGCGGCCAAAGCACGCACATGCGCCCGCGCCAAGGCATCTTTCGGCAACAAAGGGTTTTGCGGAAATGCCTCGTCTAACCATTCCAAAATCGCCGGACTTTGAATCAAAGTGGTGTTGTCGTCCAAGACCAATGCCGGCACCAAGCCTTGTGGGTTTACCGCTTGAAATGCGGCCTGTAAATGTTCTTCTTTGCCCAAAGCCACGGCCACATAGTCGTAATCCAAGCCTTTTAAATTCATGGCGATGCGGGTACGGTGTGAGGTGCCGCTGCGAAAGAAGTTATACAGTTTCATGTTCATGTTGTTGTGCCTTACCTGTGTAATGTTGGGCTGCATCGAGGCAGTTGTTGACATTCCAGCCATACAACCACTCAATGGCATCGTAAAAACGCTCAGCCGAGCGACCTCGCCACAAATCATTGCGTATCATGCGTTCAACACCTTTGGCATGGTAAATCTTACCCATTTGACGAGAAGACAAAACGATGCGCGCGGTGCGAGCGACACGGGCGCGTTGATACATGTCGAAAGCTTTTGCAATGTCATTATCATGTACACGCAATGCTTCGCCCAAGGTTACTGCGTCTTCCATCGCCATACAAGCACCTTGCGCCATGTATTGTGTGGTTGGGTGCGCCGCATCGCCCAATAAGGTCACACGACCGAAGGTCCAAGTGCCTATCGGTTCGCGGTCGGCGGTAGCCCAGCGCTTCCACGATTTCGGCAGTTCTATCAATTGGTGCGCTTGTGGGCATACCTCGGTGAAATAGCTGAATACCTCTTCTGGGCTGCCGTCTTTCACGCCCCATTCTTCTTGCTCGCGGCTGTGGAAAGTCACCACAATGTTGTACTCCTCGCCGCCACGCAGTGGGTAATGCACCAAATGGCAATGAGGGCCAACCCAAATCGACGCTGCATTCCACTGCAAATCAGCCGGGAATTCGTCTTTGGACACCACCGCGCGGTACACCACATGGCCGGTAACCAAAGCAGGATCGCCCACATATTGTTGTCTGACCACCGATTTCACCCCATCGGCGGCAATCAAAGCCTGACCACGGTATTCCTTGCCATACTGGTCGAAGATGCTTACGCCGTCTGCGTCTTGTTCGACGCGCTCAATGTGGCAATCGGTGATGATGTCGACCTCGCCCGAAGCCTGAGCGCCTTGCACCAAACTCATGTGCATGTCGGCGCGGTGTATCACCGCATACGGATTGCCAAAGCGCTGGCGAAACGCCTCACCTGTGGGGATTTTGCCCACTTGATAGGCATCTACCGCGTCGTGCATCACCATATAATCGGTGTACACCGCCATGGCACGCGCTGTGTCACCTATGCCCAAAGCGTCAAACGCGTGAAACGCATTCGGCCCCAACTGTATGCCTGCACCGATTTCACCGATGGCCGGCGCTTGTTCAAACACCTGCACGTGAAAGCCACGCTTGACCAAGGCCAAGGCCGCGGCAAAGCCGCCTATGCCACCGCCGGCAATGAGTATCGGTTGTTGCGCATTCATGATGGGGTTTCCTTTTCTGCTATTGACTGCTTGTTATCTATGGCTTGGGGTCTTTACAGGCCGCTTATTGGCTAGGTAAAAGCGGCCTGTAAGCCTTGTTTTCTCTTCAAAGTACACAGCGATGCGAGTTTGAGCTGTTATCACTCGCTGTATTGCCTGTACGGTTGGTATTCATGAGCAACACCTTGCTCTGTTATTTGCTTTTGCAATCTTGAGGACATGTAAGCATTACAGGCCGCTTAGTATTGGGATGGCTTCAACCTTCGCGTTCAGAATACAAACCGAGTTTCTTCTGAAACGGTGCTTCATCGGCGACAAACACAAAACTGGCTTCGTCACGCTGGTTGGTCAAGGTCACCTCGGCAAAACACGGTGCGCAACTGGTGTCGGCACGTTGTAATTGGAACACCTGTTCGTCCACGCCCACTTCGACTTGCCCGTCTATGATGTGAAACACCATCGCACTGGAGCGGCACGGCAAGCGCACGCTTTCATGTGGGCGCAACATGATGGCGCTGTAGCCGATGATTTTTTGGCAATCGTCGCCGGTTTCAGGGTTCACATAGGCAATTTGCACAATGTCGCTGTCGGGCTCGACCGCGGCGATGCTTTCTAAGGCAGCTTTGGCATCCGACCATTTATAGCGCATGATGGGAGTGGCGCTGTGGCTGCGGGCGAAATGCTTACTGGGGACGATGCCGCCGCCGTATACCGATTCGGTGGCAATTTTGTGGGTGGTTTGACCGGTGCTGCCTTGCACATACGTCGCTTCAGCGTAATACACCAACGGCAAATCCAACACATCTAACCAAATCACCTCTTTATCGCCATCGTGGCCGTGTTCGTGCCACATGCCAGATGGCGTTAAAATCAAATCACCGTGTTCCATTGGGCATTTTTCGCCTTCCACCGTGGTGTAAGCGCCCTCGCCTTCCACGATTAAGCGCACGGCATTGGGGGTGTGACGGTGTGACGGTGCCCATTCACCGGGCAACAGCAACTGCATGCCCAAATAAATGATGGAACTGGCACGCATATTGTCCAAACCATGTCCCGGATTGGCCAAGACCAACACACGGCGTTCTGCTTTTTCTATCGGCGTTAATTCACCGGCCTGTAACAACAAAGGACGTATGTCTTGGAATTTCCAGCAGGTGGCTTGGGTGCGTGGACGCGGCGTTTCGGGCGGCATCACATCGCGCAAACTCGGCCACAACGGCACCAAATTTTTTTGCTCCAATGCCTCAACGTATTCTGTTGGTAAATCCGCCAAAGTGGCCAACTGTTCCATGCTCTCTCCCTGTGCGCCCATTAAGTCGCTGTTTATGCACTGCAATCTCGAATTTGATTTACATCAAACGGTGTATGCTGCGCACTTTAACAACTCAAAACCCTTGTTTCCATAGCCCAAATGCAATACGCTCTATTAATCAAATTAATAACCTAAGCCGCCATGTTTGATGTAGATGTTCGATTATTGCAACTTTTCCATGCCATTTTCCGAAATGGCAGCATCTCCAAAGCCGCCATCAGCCTCAATATCGGCCAACCAGCGGCGAGCATCGGCCTCAATAAGCTCAGAAGTCATTTCTCAGACCAATTGTTCGTGCGCGTGGGCAATCACATGGAAGCCACCGACATCGCCAAGGAATTGGCGCCGATGGTAATGGAGGCGTTAGAGCATGTGCGCGCGGTCAACGAATACCGCAAAGCCTTTAATCCGCTGGAATCGAATCAAGAATTCACGCTGAGCATGACCGACATCAGCCATTTGAATTTGCTGCCGACCTTGCTGCAATACCTGCGCGTGCACGCGCCATCGGTGCGTTTGAATGTGGTGCCCATCGGCGGCCAAACCGCGGCGATGATGAGCAGCGGCGACATTGATTTGGCCATAGGCTTTATTCCGCAATTGGAAGCCGGCTTTTACCAACAGACTTTGTTCAAACAAAAATACGTTGCCCTCATTCGCGAAGACCATCCGCGCATCACGGGAGAGACTTTGACGCTGGACGCGTATTTGCATGAATTGCATGTGGATGTGATTGCCAATGGCACCGGCCATTACATCATCGAAACCGAGATGCACAAGCAAGGAATCAACCGTGAGGTGGTGATTAAATTGCCCAGTTATTTGGGCGTGGGCTTGGTGATACAGGAAACCGAATTGCTGGCCACCGTGCCCGAGCGCTTGAGCAAGCTACTGCTGTCGCGCGGCAATTTGAAAATGTTGGACTTGCCGTTTAAGCTGCCCACTTACAGCGTCAAACAGCATTGGCACGAACGCATGCACGGCAATCCGGCCAACCAATGGCTCAGACAGACTTGTTTTCAGCTGTTTCATTGTTAGCATCGATGGTGTGTAAACACTGCGCCGCTACGCCAATACAGGTTGAAACATGTTATTCAGACACCTTTTATAAGCGACCTGTAAAGGTTTACAGGCCGCTTATAAACTCTGTTGACTTTACTCGGTGGCATAGGCCAGCATTAACCATCCCACACATGCTCACTCAGACGAAAAACGCCCATGTACCGACGCCAATTTCTTCGCTGTCTCATCGCCACCAGTGTCTTGTTGCAAACGGGCTGCGTCACCGCCGCCTTAATGAGCCGCGCCTTAAGCGATGGCCACCGCATGGGCAAAAGCGGCGGCCCTGCCACTTCAGGGCGGCGCGTGCATGCGATGGGGCGCTACCGCCTGTTTAGCGATGCCGCACAAACGCTGTTGGTCATCGTTGGCGAGCAACAACACTGGTTGTTGCACAGCACCGTCCCTGCGACCACGCTCACGCAATTATTACCCCGCAGCATTTCTGCGCCCGCGTATTGGCTGTTCAGCGATGCGTCTGTGGCTGTGCCCACTCAAACCGAACAAGACAATGCGCCTCACGCCTCTTTGCGCTTTTTCAGTGTTTACAGGCCGCATGTTTTGTCCGCCGCACAACAACAGACATTGCAAAACTTGGGTTATGAGCAAGACCATAACGCCGCCCAAGATTTGCGCTTTATGAACCAATTGCTCAAACACGTCGTGTTGTCAGCAGGTGAGCCAACATTAAACCGTGTGGCCTATTACCAAGGACAGGCCTACCAAGCCAGCAGTACGCCTGCAGGTTTTTTCGAGCATGGCGCAGCTTTGCCCGCTTTCCCTGAAATCATCGAAACCATAGCCTTAAACCCCGCGACGCAAACACCCACACAGGCTTTTTCTCTGCCACCGTCACCACTGCGCATTGCCGCTACTGGCCAAGTCAGCCTGAACGGCAAAGCCTTACAGCCATTGGATGCTCGGGCACAGTTGTACCCATATCGCGATTGATACCATGTTTGAGATCTTAATTTACGGCTGAAATAGCCTATGTGCGTTGATATCTTCACTAACAATGCTTACAGGCCGCTTAAGCATGTGTTCAAGCGGCCTGTAAACCATCACCACAGCTGATTAATGGCTGTTCACACGGCCGTGGGTCGGTGCGAGCAACGTCAGTTTGCACATTAAATACTGCAACAATACCCCGTACAAAGGCAGGAACAAACACGCGCCGATGAGGATTTTGCAGGCAAAGTCGGCCACGGCGATAGACGGCCAATTCGCGGCCATAAACTCATCGCTGCTGGCGTAAAACGCCACCGCAAAAAACACCAAGGTATCGATGGCGCTACCTATGCTGCTAGCAGCGGCAGGAGCGGCCCACCAGCGTTTGGACTGGCGCAAACGGTTGAACACGCCTATGTCCAACAATTGCGCCACCACATAAGCGGTGAAACTGGCCAAGGCAATGCGCGCGCCGATGGAATGAAACTCGCCTATGGCGGCAAAACCATGCCATTGCCCGTTCACAAACAAGGCCGAAATCACATATGACAAGGCCAAAGCCGGCAACATCACCATGAAAATGATTTTGCGCGCCATGGCGCTGCCAAAAATGCGCACGGTCAAATCGGTGGTCAAGAAAATAAATGGGTAGGTAAACGCCCCCCAAGTATTGTCTATGGGGCCAAATTTGATTGGGAATTGCACCAAATAATTGCTGGCTGCAATCACCAACACATGCCAAAAACACAGCCAACGCAAGGCTTTTTGTCGCTGAGCGACTGAGAATTGATACATATATAGAATCCTGATTTAAGAAACAACCAGGGCGAACAGACACAAGCGGCCTGTAAACACAGACCGCAAGTTTAAGACGCCTAGTTTTTTATAGTGGGAGGGTTGCGAACCACTGTGTCAAAATAACAGCACGCATTATACGCACTTCAAGCGGCTTTGGGCTTAATTTTCCGCAGCCGTTGGCCACAAAATGGCCCAAGCCTTACGGTCTTCGCTCAGCAAGATGTTAAAAGTACGGCAAGCTGCAGGCGTGGCCATCATCTCCAATCCGATGCGTTCTTTCGCCACCATGACTTGCAGTTTTGGAGGTAAAAATTGCTGCTTAGAACCTGTTCCTACCACAATCAACTCAGGTTGAGGTCTTTGTTGCAATATTTGATTGAGAACCTCTTCGGTCAAACTTTGGCAATTTTCTGCTTGTAGCGGCACAACTTCGCCCGTCTTCACCAAAATGGCTTGCTGATAACGCTGACCCGCCACTTCAATTTCGCCCGCTTCATAGCCACTGATGCTGAAATCGCCGGCCTTGTTGTGTTCGGTAAAATCCATAATGTGTTTCTTTCTTGCTTGATTTTAAAGATGCAACTTTGGGCATTTTACGCTAGCATAGTGGGTTTGTTGAATCATTTGTTTGTCAGTCCATGGGGTCTAAGACCCAAGCTTAGGAGTTTGCATGAAGCCCATTAATGTCGGGATTATCGGTTTAGGAGTGGTCGGTGGCGGCACTGCACAGGTGTTGCGTGAGAATGCTGATGAAATCAGTCGCCGTTTAGGTCGTGATGTGCGTGTGACCATGGTGTCACGCCGTGATATTGCCAAAGCACAAGAAATCATCGGCACGGATGACACGATTACCATTACCACCGATGCAGCAGAAATTGTTAACCACCCTGACATTGATATTGTGGTTGAATTGATTGGTGGCACCACCATCGCCAAAGACATGGTGTTGCAAGCCATAGCCAATGGCAAACACGTGGTCACTGCGAATAAGAAATTGTTGGCCGAACACGGCAATGAGATTTTTGCTGCTGCGGCTGCCAAAAATGTGATGGTGATGTTTGAAGCGGCTGTGGCCGGTGGCATTCCCATCATCAAATCCTTGCGCGAAGGTTTGGCCGCCAACAAAATCGAATGGATTGCCGGCATCATCAATGGCACCAGCAATTTTATTTTGAGCGAAATGCGCTCTAAAGGCAGCGATTTTGCCGATGTGTTGAAAGAAGCACAGGCCAAAGGCTATGCCGAAGCCGACCCAACTTTTGACATTGAAGGTCATGACGCCGGTCATAAAATCACCATCATGTCGTCTGTGGCTTTTGGTGTGCCACTGGATTTCTCTAAGTGTTACTTAGAAGGCATCAGCACTTTAGAAGGCAAAGACATTCAGTACGCCGAAGAATTGGGCTACCGCGTCAAATTATTGGGCATTACCCGCCGCCGCGAAGATGGCGTGGAATTGCGCGTACACCCAACGTTGATTCCACAAGAGCGTTTGATTGCCAATGTGGATGGCGTGATGAATGCGGTATTGGTGAAAGCCGATATGGTCGGTGTGACCATGCATTACGGTCCCGGCGCTGGCTCCTTGCCTACCGCCAGCTCGGTAGTGGCCGATATTTTGGACATCTGTCGTTTGATTGATTCCGAAGCAGAACAACGCGTGCCGTATTTGGCCTTCCAGCCTCACCATGTGCAAACCTTGCCTGCCATCAGCATAGACGACATCCGCAGCAGCTATTATTTGCGTTTGACCACCACCGATGAGCCAGGCGTGTTGGCAGCGGTGACTTCAATGTTGGCACAACACAGCATTTCAGTTGAAGCCTTGATTCAAAAAGCCACAGCACACGAAGAAGCCGAAATCGTGATTTTGACGCACTCAGCTCTAGAGCGCGACATGAAAGAAGCGATAGCCCGCATTGAAGACTTGAACCGTGTGACCAAGCCAGTGGTGATGTTGCGCATGGAACCGTTCAATGGCTAAAGTGGCCATGCCCAAGAAAGCCAAAACCATCCGGATTTGGCTGTGGGTGATTATTGTATTGTTTGTCGGCATGTTTTTCACCATGAAGTACACGATCATGGGCAAAGCCAATATCATCAATTCCATGGTGGAAAACTGCACCCAAAACGTCCCTGCCCACCCTCAATGGCAGCAAGACTTACAAAAATTTGGCTTTACGGGCAATACCGATTGGGTACCGCAAGCGTATTGCGAATGCACGTTGGTACCGATTTTTGAACCCATGTCTGAAACCGAGATACGCCAATTCAGCAAATTAACGCCAGAAGAGCGCATGAGCAAAATGGGTGGCACCGAAGGTTTTCAGCAAAGACATGAGCAGTGCTTGAAACAGGTCAAACAGTCTTAAATACCTAAAATCCAACTTACATGCCCAGCAATGGGCATTTTTTCTGCCTGCTGCTTTCTCATGCTTTGTTGATGTTTATCAAATACCTGATTGTTAGTATGTGACACCTAAAGTCAATTTTTGGCACATTTCACAGCATGCCAAGTTTTTTACTCTAAACCTAAATATTGTTAAAAAAATGCCAAGTTTTACTAAACCGCAAGTATTTCATTCATCAGACATATACCAAAGTCTTAAATTTTGCTCTAATTGAATGATTTAAATCATATTTTCAAAACTAAAACTTTTTAACATTCAAATATTACCAGCACAAAAAAATCCAGCTTACAGTTTAATCATTATCACTCAGGTAATAACCATTAAACTGTAAGCCGGATTCACTTGCATATTGGGCCACACTACCCGTTATGCTTTACTACACACACAGTTTTATTTAAGCAATACGCATGCCAAAAAAGTGTGCACTAGTGTGAATTATTTCTCATTTTGCAACTGTATCACCTCATGCGGATTGATGCGGCGCTCATCCTCTTGTCCCAAACCGACCAATTTGCGCAAACGCGTCATGTAAGCATTCACATCCAAACCTTGATTGTGACGCTGCGCTTGCCAAATGGTTTCCACCAAAGCATCCATCATCTCATCTTCGGCCTTCACCCAATTGTCATTGTGCATGCCCACCAATTGTTGATGGATGGCGCGAATGCCAAACGGCTGGTCTATGCCCACTTGCTCTTGTATCGAAAGATGCAAAGACAGATGTAAAAATGGATTGGTTTCCCCTTGCTCTGGCGTCCAGTTCTTATCCAAATACTCCTCAATGTGCTCAAGGTATTTTTGGTATTCAGGATGCGCCTCGATGATGCGCAAGGCTTTTTGTTGCAATGCATCCAATTGCAAAGGATTCAAGCGATTTTGCCACACATGGCCAAAATAGCGGCGCACATCATGGGTATTCACGTCATACATAATAAACTTTCGTGTTCATCCGCCCCCTTTGTTGACTTAAACCAACCAAAGATGCGGCCTGTAAACAGATTTAAACTGGCTAATTGTACCGCATTCGCGTACAATGCGTATCTTCCATATCTGGGGGCGATCTTGGTTTCGACGGGGGTTGCAAAGCAGATGCGGGCATACCGAGTTCTCAGAATCTCGTAAAACCCTGAAATTTATATAATCGCAAACGACGATTCTTACGCTTTAGCCGCTTAAGGCTTAGCCGTTGCAATGGTTGGTCAATGGGCCATGAGGGGCAACCCTCCGCAACGTCATTCACATTGACTGGTTGATGCTTGGGTTACTTAAGTATCAATAAGACCTAAGGTAGCTGGTTCAACCTCAGCCTGTCCGTCGGCGGAGTTTGAATAAGATTTTAAGTAGACAAGACTAAGTATGTAGAACGCTTTGTAGAGGGCTTTCGGACGGGGGTTCAATTCCCCCCGCCTCCACCAGTTATTTAGATGTATTTCAAGCAGTTACGATTATTTGTCGAAGTTGTGGCACATAGTGGTACAGTTTGAAATGATTGATTTAAAAAGCCCAGCTTAAGTGCTGGGCTTTTTTGTGAGCATTCTTTATTGTCATGGCTTTTGACTTACTCGCTGTTTTAAGCAACGCATCGCTTTAACTTCAATGATTTATTGAAGTTATACCTCATTCAAATCCTGTTCTCACTACCATATCTGCAAGTTTTCAAGCATTTTTTAAAAATACCAAACCATAATATTTTCAGACCAGAGCCCATTGAGACACATTAAAAATGCCCATTACCGTCAGTAATGGGCCAGTACGCATTCGAGTAAGGGCATTCACATGCGACTCACTTACATCATTGCAGTCTTATTTCTGCTTTTTTAGCTTTTTTTTCAACTTAGACAATTTCTTTTCTTGCTTTTTCACCTTATCGCTGCGCTCTTGAATTTGTCGTTTCAATTTTTTTGTTTGCTTTTCCATACGTTTGCTCCTTTCAGAAAAAGAAGCTTCCACCATATAAGCAATTTACTCTAACCACCTTGTTGCAAATCAAAGTTACGGACAATGGCCTGTCTTTATTACAGATTCTTACTGATAGCAACCAAACCAAACAATAACAGACGATTTATCTGCGCCAGTGGTTTTTAGCCCTTGTGAGACTTCAACCTGTGGGTGTGCTTTTTAATCACATCCTAATGTTGTCACAGGTATTGCTGGCTATGAAATGCGGCCTGTAACGATGTCCTGCCCTGTCTTTAACACTTGTATACCAACATTTAAAGCGCAAATGGCTTGATTGTTAATCCTGCTTAAATACCGATACAACAGCTTATTTCAATGCAAACAACATTCATCAATCATGAATTTTCTTTTTTAACAAATACTTACTCATTAATCTGTTATAATCGCTCTACCTTGTTACCCCAAATACAGCATTCGACTGTATTTTTATTTTTCTGCTTGATCCACAGAACCTTAAAACAACAATATTAAAAAGGACAAGCCAATATGCAACACAGACGCAGATTGAACGTTTTTCGTGCCATGAAAAAAGCACAGGAAAACCAACAGCCTTCCGACAATTAAACAAAACCATACCGCCCTACTTGAGGGCGGTTTTTTATGTTCATTCAAACAAGCAGTGGTGAGTGCAGCGCATGGATGGATGTGCTTATGCCGCTTGAGCACGCTGCTTGTGCATGCCATCAATCGCGCGCACATAGGCATTCAAATATGACAGGCGCTGCTCTGCTTCCATTTGCATGATGCAGTGCAAGCAATCGTATTTATTGGCATCATTCAATTTTTTTAACATGACACAAACTTGCTCTACCGTGCTGATGGCTGTGTCATTGTGGGTGATTATTTTCATGTATTGTATTGACTGTTTCTTGATAATGAAGAGCTTAAACTTAAAAACTTTAATAATATTCTAAATATTATTACTATCAAAATAAACCCTATTTGCATGTCTTAACCTCCACCCTCACCATCAAGATGGTATGTCAAGCACACAACCCCTCCCGCAACATGACACATGCACGGGTTGTGACACAGATGCGGCCTGTAAGCTGTTATGGGCTTACAGACCGCCTTATTGAGTGCTTATGAGTACACCCAATACTGGTTCATACCGATATCTGCCTTGCTATCCACACCCATGACAGCAAAGCAAGCGCATGATTGCTCACGCATGCAAAAACGCCGCCTTATCAGCGGCAGCGTTTTGTGTGTTTCAGATCAACAACAAGGCTTATTTGTGTGCAGGTACGGCCACAGCAGCTTTGGCTTGACCCATCACTGGGGCTTGGTGTGCAATGGCTTTGACTTCGGCTTTGGCTGCTACTGGCGCTTGATGCGCAGCGGCTTTCACTTCGGCTTTAGTAGCCACTGGTGCTTGATGCGCAACGGCTTTGACTTCAGTTTTGACAGCAACAGGTGCTTGGTGAGCAGCGGCTTTGACTTCGGCTTTGGCAGCTACTGGTGCTTGATGCGCAACCGTTTTGACTTCAGCTTTAGGCGCAACAACAGGGGCTTTGATGGCAGCAGCTTGCGGGGCAACAGCTTTCACAGCAGGTTTAGCAGCTTCAACGGATTTAACGGTTTTCACTGCGGCAACAGGAGTCGCTTTGTGAGCCAATTTGGCGTGTTTTACAGTGGCGGCCATGCTCATGCTAGAGCAAGCACCGAATACGGCCAACAAGGCCAGGGCAGTCATGGTTTTCATTTGATGTTCCAAAGAGTTGTTTGTTTCTATATGTTCATTCTACGACTTAAATATAATCATTTCCCTTATTTAATAATGAATTTATGTAAAATTAATATTTTAATTTGTTACGATTTATTAAAAAATTATCAGGTGTTTGATTTTATTTGCATTCGTTTGCTGAGCACAAAAAAATCCGCTGACGCATGTCATCAATCAGCTTAAAACCGCTGTGATTTCAATCGTGTAAATCCAGCACAGAGGACTTGCAGTTGGCTGCATCTGTGTTACCATTTGATTAACGTAACACATTTCTAAACACACACCATGAACACCTTATCCGCTTCATCCAAGCGCACACTGACTTGGTATCGGCCTGTAAATACCCCCAGCGTGTGGGTGCCGCTGTTATTGCACAGCGTGCCCGCAGGCTTTCCTGCCATGGTCAATACCGATGTCGATGGCGCCATCAGCTTGGATCAAAACCTGATACACAATCCATTGGCCACCATCTTCGTGCGCGCAGGCGGCGACTCCATGTGCGATGCCGGCATAGACCAAGGCGATTTGCTGATTGTAGACAAATCCTTGCCCGCCAAACATGGCGACATCGTGGTGGCCGACATTGGCCATGAATTCACCATCAAACGCCTGCATTTACACGGTGGCATCAGCTTGCACCCAGAAAACCAGCATGCTGATTATCCAGTGTTGCGGCCAACGGCAGAACAAGAATGGCGCATGGTCGGCGTGGTCACCTTTGTCATCAAATCGGTGCATGGCTGATGTTTGCGCTGATTGATGGCAACCATTTTTATTGCTCGTGCGAGCGCGTGTTTCGCCCCGATTTGAAAACACGGCCAGTGGTGGTGCTCAGCAATAACGATGGCTGTGTGGTGTCGCGCACGCCTGAAGCCAAGGCGCTGGGCATTAAGATGGGCGTGCCGTATTACCAAATTGCCCATTTGGAACAACACGCAGGGCTGGTGGTGTTTTCCAGCAATTACGCACTCTACTCGCACCTATCCCACCACATGATGCACAGCATCGCCAGCTTGGTGCCGCGCACCGAGGTGTATTCCATTGATGAGTGTTTTGCCGATGTCAGCGGCCTCAATCAGCTACCGGAATTGGCGCTGCAATTGCGCGAACGCGTATGGCAATGGGTAGGCATCCCTTGTTGCGTGGGCATTGCGCCCACCAAGACTTTGGCCAAGTTTTGCAACCATTTGGCCAAGAAACATGCCAGTTTGCGCGGCAGCGTGGTGTGGCCACAATGGCGTACCGACATCCAACAGCGCGCCTTGCGCAGCGAAGACGTGAGCGAGATATGGGGCGTGGGGCGCAAACTCAGCACGCGCTTACATGCCATCAACATTCACAGCGCATGGGATTTGCACTGTGCCGATACCACCACCTTACGGCGCTTGTTTGGCGTCACCTTAGAACGCACCCAACGCGAATTGCAAGGCATCGCCTGTTTGGACTGGGAAAACCAACCAGCAGCGAAACAAAGCATCGTTTGCAGCCGCAGCTTTCAAAGCCAAGTGACCAGCCTCGATGATTTGCGCGCCGCCTTAAGCCACCATGTTCAAAGCGCGGTACACAAACTCAGGCAAGAGCGCGGCTGTTGCCAATACCTGCGCGTGTTTGCCGCCAGCAACCGTTTTCGCGACGATTTGCCACAATACTATGGCCACCAAGGCAGTTTTTTGGCTCAGCCTTGTGACGACACCTTACAGTTACACCAACTGGCGCAACAGCAATTGCAACAGGTGTTTCAGGCCGGCATCGCCTATAAAAGATGCGGGGTGGAATTGGGTCACATCCATCCCAAACACATCCAGCAGCTGGATTGGATTGCCAATGCCAGCATCAAGCAACGGCCTGAATTGATGCAAGCATGGGACAGCATCAAGCGCAAATACGGCGACAAACACCTGTATCTGGCCAGCGAAGGCTTGGGCACAGACGCATGGAAAATGCGCCAACAACACCGCAGCCCACAATACACCACCGCGTTTCAAGACATTTTGGTAATCCCGAATTGATGGGTGTGTCGGTGCATGGCCATGCTGGCAATGGCACAGCAACTATTAGCCAGCAATAGATGTTCTATTACTAAGCGGCCTGTAACTGCTTGGGCTGGCATTTACAGGCCGCTTATCGATGCTCAATATTGAGTCACTCACATAGCCACACTGTTACCATTACTTAACAACGATTGTGTCAGTATGGTATGGCAAAACAGTTTGGCTGCGATTCTTGCAGACAGATTTATTCCTTCATACCACAGTTCAATTCATATCACAGTTCAAGCACAGGCGCTGATACCCATCCCTTCAATTACCATGCACAGTTAAAATCTGTTTTTTACCCAAACACAAACGCAAATGCAGCTCACATCCAACACCTCACGCTGGAAACACATCACACTGTATTTGCGTCATTTATAAACACCACAGCCAAGCAAGCAGCAACACACTTTTTCCACATCAATGCGGCCTGTAAACGCAAAAATGCCCGACTGCAAAGTCGGGCCAAAGTGAGGTACTGCGGATAAACGCGGTACAGGCTTATGCTTGCGGTTGAGCAAAGCCTTGAATAAAGGCATCCAAATTGTCTTCCAATTTTTCCACCAAATAGCCACCCTCCACCAACACCATGGTCGGCACATTCAAGCTGCGTATCTTGGCAGCAAGTTCGGTAAAGCCTTGCGTGGACACCGCGCATTTGGCTTGTGGATCGTCCACATACACATCAAAACCCAACACATGCACCACCACATCGGGCTCGAACGTGCGCACCACTTCCAAAGCTTTATCCACATTGTCCATAAACACTTGTTCAGACGATCCATGTGGCATGGGAAAATTGTGGTTGTACATAAAGCCGCGACCGCGGCCGCGCTCGTTTTCATGTCCTGCCACCACAGGGTAGAAATTCACTGGCGAGCCATGTACCGAGGCGTATAACACATCGTCGCGCTCATAGAAGATTTCCTGTATGCCTTGGCCGTGGTGCATGTCGGTGTCGATGATGGCGACTTTGGCGTATTTTGAGCGCAGGTGTTCGGCGGCGATGGCAGCATTATTCAGGTAACAGAAACCACCGGCGCGGTCTTTGCGCGCATGGTGCCCCGCAGGTCGGGTCAAACAAATCGACTGCTGTTCACCATCGAGCAAGCCTTGCGCGGCGGTCAGCGACGTTTGCGCCGACCAATACACCGACGTCCACGTGTGTTCGCCTATCGGCGAGCTGCCATCGGCCAAATAGCGCGCCGCTTTCGCCATCACGCCAATCAAAGGATTGCTGTCATCGGGCACATACACCGAGGTTTGCACCTCCTCGCCCATGTCTTCGGGCAAGTCTTGCCATTCTTGGTACGCGGTTTTCAAGAAATGCACATAGCCCAAATCGTGTACGTTGGTAATCGGCGTGATGCCAAAATCGCTGACCTCGCTTAAGCCATAAGCCGATTTTTCCACCGCTTGTAAAAACGCTTCCATGCGCTCGGGTTTTTCTTGCGGTTGGCGCATTTTGCCACGCGAAAAATACGACAAGGGTTTGTGCAACATTTGCAGTGGGTGGTAGTAAATTTTCATCGTTGCTTGTTCCTGTTATGTGGTTGATGTGTGTAACGGTTTACAGGCCGCATCATTAATGTGTCGGGTATTTCTTAGGGTTCAGCATGACCACGGCCACACAAGAAATCACACACAATAAAGTGAAGAATAAAGACAAGGCCAAGGTCGAGCCGCCAGACTGTTGGGCGATGGTGGTGGCGATGAGCGGCGTCAAACCACCGGCCACGGCACTGCACATTTGGTAGGCAACCGAGATGCCTGAATAACGCAGGTGCACAGGGAATAAGCTGCTGGTAAAGCCTGCCACCAAAGAATAAAAGCTGGACATGCACCACATCGGCAACCACAAACCTAAGGCCACCATGCCCAAGCTGCCTTGCAATACCAACGGGAACATCGCAAACGGAGTAATCGCGCAAATGGCCGAAGTGATGATGAGGAATTTGCGTGTGCCCAATTTTTCGCCGAAATACGCGGCAATCGGCGTGTTAAAGAAGTGCAAGACCGCCACGATTAACATCGCATCCAAAATCATGCCCTTGTCCAAGCCGGCAAATTGGGTGGTGTACGCGACCATAAACGTGGTGGCGAAGTAAAAACCGGCCACACCCAACACATTGGCGCACAAGGCCAAACCAATCACCGCTTTGGATTCTTTGAACAATTCCAGCAACGGCACTTGCGTGGCTGGTTGCGCCTGTTTCTTTTGCTGTTCTTCCACAAATTCAGGCGATTCATGCACGCCGTGGCGGATTAAGAAACCGACGATTAACATCACAAAACTGGCCAAAAACGGCAAACGCCAGCCATAGCTCATAAAATCTTCTTCGGGCATGGACGTAATCAATTTGAATGCCAACGTTGCCAAAATCAAACCGGCAGGGCTGCCCAATTGCGCAAACGAGGCAAAGAAGGCACGGCGACCGGTCGGTGCGTGTTCACCGGCAATCAATACCGCCCCGCCCCATTCACCGCCCACGGCCAAGCCTTGTGCCAAGCGCAGCACAATAAGCAATATCGGCGCAATGATGCCGGCTTGCTCAAATGTCGGCAACAAGCCTATGCAAACGGTGGACACGCCCATTAAAAACAGTGTGATCATCAGCGATTTCTTGCGGCCAATTTTGTCGCCGATGTGGCCGAAGAAGATACCGCCAATGGGACGGATGAACAAACCGATGGCAAACGTGGCAAACGAGGCCATGGTACCGATGAAGGCATTGTCGGTTTTGAAAAACAATTGCCCAAAAATCAGCGCCGAAGCCAAGGCGTAAATGTAAAAATCGTAATACTCGATGGCCGTGCCCATGAACGCGGCGGCGGCAGCGCGTTTCGGTTGCTTTTGTACAGTAGTATGGCTAATGGACGCATCGGTGCTCGCCGTGCGGGTTGGTTTATTGGTTTGTGAGGGGGTATGCATAGTAATGACTCCAGATAACGGAATGTGTGTGTATTGTTATTATGGGTTTCTCAAGCTCTGTGGTATAAATTAAACAAATATGACAGGCCGCTCAAACGATATATTCTAATGTCTTGGATTAGCAAAACTTATGCATACCGACCACCCTCATACACGCCACATCAGTGACAAAATGAATTGGGCCTTGCTGCACACTTTTTTGGTCATTGTGGAAGAGAAAAGCCTCAGTCGCGCCGCCTTGCGTTTGCACATCACCCAATCGGCGGTCAGCCAAAGCCTGAAGAAATTGGAAGTGCAGCTGGGGCAACAATTGATCGAGCGCAGCAACAAGACGTTTGTGCTCACGCCAAGCGGCGAGAAGTGTTACCACGCTGCGCAAGCGATGTACCAACAACTGGCCTTGTTTGAAAGCCAACTCAAACAGCAATCGGCGCAATTGTCGGGGCATTTGAAAATCCAAGTGGTCAGCCGCATTCACCACGATGCCTATACCGAATTCTTGCACTATTTCAAGCAACAACACCCGAGTGTGACTTTCGACATCGAGGTCTTGTCCAGCGCCGAAATCTTGCGCAATCTCAGCCAAAAAGTACCGGTGCTCGGCATCGCCTTGTGCCGTAACCTGCCCGATGGTTTAAATCAGCAGTTGCTGTTTAACCAACGCTATGCACTGTATTGCGGCTGTCACCATCCGCTGTTTCACGCCAGCGATGTCAGCATAGAGCAATTGGTGAAACAAGATTTCATCAGTTTTCAAAGCGAGCAAATCGGCAGCGTGTTGTCGCCATTGACCGTGTTCAAAGACACGCATGGTTTTACCGGCAAAATCACCACCACCACCAACAGCTTGGATGAGGTGGTGCGTTTTGTGTACGCAGGCTTTGGCATAGGTTGTTTGCCGATGCAATTGGGCTCGGCGGCGCATTTACAGGCCGCATTGAAACTGTTACCGCCCAAGGAAGGTGTGGCCGACATACCGGTTTATTTATTGTGGCACCAAAAGCGTGTGCTCAGCACTTTGGAAGAGCGCTTTATCCACGAACTATTACAAGTGGATTTCAGCATGCATCGCAACATCAATCTCAGTATTTAAAATCCTTGCCTGTGGCGAATCGCAAGCGTTGTGCTATTTATACGGCATAATTAGTGCAACACAACATTTTGGCTACTGCAACAATGCTTGATATGCTAAAATTATTTTTGGTGCGATTATTTTAATTTGAATGCGTGTACGGTTTGCTCCCATGACAGCCAAACTACATCTCCAAACCCTCTACAGCTGGTGCGAACGCGATGGCTTGCCTTTGCCGGATTTGACCGACATCGACGCCAAGCAGCGTCGACGTTTGTCTTCTTTGGCCAAACTGTCGTTGGCCGCGCGCGTGGGTTTGGCCGCGAATGGCGACTTAAGCCGCACCGACCATATTTTGTGGTGTTCCAGCTTTGGCGACGAACACAAAACCCTGCACATCTTACAAGACATCGCCCGCGATGAAGCGCCCTCGCCCACGGCCTTTGCTACCTCAGTACACAATGCCACCGCCGGCCTGTATGGCATGCTCTACCACGATGATGTGCCTACCACCAGTTTGAACGTAGGCTACAGTGAATTCACCGCCGCCTTGTTGTACGCACACGCCTTATTGCAAACGCAAGCGGCCACACAAGTCTTGGTGGTGTGCGCCGATGAACCGTTGCCAGAGGTGTATGAGCAACACGAGGTACAACACGCTTATGCCATGGCCTGTGTGCTCGTACCTGTCGATGCACACCATCCTGCCAATTTGAGCATACTCAGTACCCATCCTGCGACCACCGCGTCACACACCTCACAAGCGCTGCGCTTTGCCGAATTCTGGCAACAAGACACCCCTATATTACATTTGGACACGTGGCAGCTATGCAAAGCGTAGATGGCGTATTGGCACATTATTGGCGCATCCTCGCTACCGGCATCAGCTTCGCGGTGTTTGGCTTGGGTGGTTTGGGCATAGGCTTGGTCGCCATGCCCTTATTGCTGTTGTTGTGCCATGAGCCAGAACAACGGCGCTTGCGCGCGCAATACTTGGTACACCGCGCTTTCAAAGCATTTATCGCGCTGATGCAAGCCTTGGGTGTGATGCGTTTGGAAGTAAGCGGTGAGGAAAAGTTACAGGCCGCTGTGCCGCAATTGGTCTTGGCCAATCACCCCAGTCTATTGGATGTGGTGTGCCTCATCAGCGTCATGCCGCAAGCCGATTGCATTGTGAAACAGGCTTTGTGGCGCAATCCATTTACCCGCGGCCCCGTGCAAGCGGCCGCTTACATCTTAAACGACCAGTCTGAACAATTGCTGCACGACAGTGTGGCACGTTTGCACGGCCACAATAAAATGATTGTGTTCCCAGAAGGCACGCGCACCGCCAAAAGCACCGTGCTCAATCCATTTCAACGCGGCGCCGCCCACATTGCCTTGGCCAGCAGCGCCGAGATTTTGCCCGTCATCATACGCTGCACACCCAGTACCTTAAGCAAGAACGAAGCGTGGTACCACGTACCGCCACGACGCTTTGTCATCAGTGTGGATTTTCAGGACGGCATAGATGTGGCAACATGGCGTGAAACCGCCGTCGCGCCGAGCTTACAAGTCAGGCGTTTGAATGCCTTTTTACACGCATATTTTTTAGGAAAACTCGCGCATGAGTGATTTACACACAGAAGTCAAACAAATGATTATTGATGTGCTGGCCTTGGAAGACGTCAGCGCTGCCGACATAGACGATGCCGCGCCATTGTTTGGTGACGGTTTGGGCTTAGATTCCATCGATGCCTTGGAACTGGGTTTGGCCTTGAAAAAGCGCTATCAAATCAAGCTCAATCAAGACAGCGCCGAAACCAAACAACATTTCAGCTCGGTCAATGCCTTGGTGGCCTTAATCCATGCACAAGCCCAATAAAACCAACAGACACAGCACACAACACCTCAAGAGCCCACTTATGCAAACACGTGAAGACATTTTTGTCGCCTTAAAACAATGGATGGTGGATTTGTTTGAAATCGACGCCAACAAAATCACCATGGACGCCCACTTATACGAAGATTTGGACATAGACAGCATCGATGCCGTCGATTTGGTGGTGAAAATCCGTGAAATCACCGGCAAACAAATCCAGGCCGAAGAATTCAAACACGTGCGCCGCATCAGCGATGTGGTGGACGCGATTGCCAAATTGAACTGAGTTTGCGCCCACACATGCGCCTGTCATTGCCCATCAAAATCTTGCTGGTCGCCGTGTTTATGAGCTACCCGTTTTTGATGCTGTTCGGTCTTAGCCATTGGGGTATTACCCCCATTGCGGTGGTGTTGATGCTGGCAGCAGCATTGAAACTGCTGCTGTCCAAGCACAGCCAGCTCAAGCCTTTGTATGTTTTGGGCATAGGCTGTGGGCTATTGAGCGTGTTGCGCCAAGACGAGGTGTGGCTGAAGTTTTATCCGATGTGCATGAATGTTGGCTGGTTCACGGTGTTTGCGTGGACGCTGCGCAGCGAACAGTCGATGGTAGAACGCATCGCCCGCATCCACGAACCGGATTTGCCTCCGTCAGGCGTGGCTTGGACGCGCAAAGTCACGCAAGTGTGGTGCGGCTTTTTCCTCATCAATGCCACGGTGTCCGCCTACACCGCCTTGTACGGCAGCTTATCAACCTGGACATGGTATAACGGCTTTGTGTCGTATGTGTTAATGGGCTGTTTGTTCGCCGGCGAATTTGTCTTGCGCCACTTCCACAAAGCCCGTGCCGCCAAAATATGAATACCCTCATCCAACACTTACACCGCGCTCGCGCCGCCACCGACACCTTGGCCTATTTACAGGCCGGCAGTCGCAGCTATGCCGATTTTTACCAAGCGGTCAGCCAACATGCGCAGTATTTACGCACCATGCCCGCCACTGCTTGGGCATTGTGGTGCGACGACAGCTACCAATTTGCGGTGGATTTCTTCGCCTTATTGCTTGCGGGCAAAACCGTGGTCTTGCCACCGAATCGCATCACCGCAACCGTCGACAGCTTGGCAGCATTGGACATCCACTATTGGGACAGCACTGAGCACAGCGCCGCCATCCAAAACCACGTCGCAGACGCATGGCCAGAGTTGGATTGGCAACAAGCGCCGGTGGTGTTTTACACCTCAGGCTCGACTGGCACACCCAAGCGCATCGAGCGCACATTTGGGCAATTGCAATGCGAAATCGATGTCTTGCACGCCTTATTCCCGTGGCCAGCCCACACCACCGTGTTCGCCACCGTGTCGCACCAACACCTGTTTGGCCTGTGTTACAAAATCCTGTTGCCGCTGCAACAAGGCGCGGCGTTTGTGAACGAGCAAAGCCTGTATCCCGAAGACTTGCAACGCCTTTATCAACACTACCAGCCAGATGTGTCCGTCCTCATCAGCAGTCCAGCGTTTTTAAGCCGCTGGCAAGAGCCACAAGCGGCCTGTAAGTATCTGCAGGTGTTTTCTTCTGGTGGGCCATTGCCAGCGAACGTGCCGACGCAATTGCAACGCGACATCGTCGAAATCTTCGGCTCGTCCGAATCCGGTGGCATCGCGTGGCGGCATGCGCCGCAAGCATGGCAAGTGTTTCCCAATGTGCGCATCCGCGTCGATGACACGCAGCAATTGTGGCTACAAACCGAACACGCGCACACGCCAGAATGGATGGCCACTGGCGATGCCGCCCGTTTACTGCCTGAACACAGTTTTGAATTATTGGGCCGCCTCGACCGCATGGTGAAATTGGAAGAAAAGCGCCTGTCTTTGGACGCCATTGAATTGCCGCTGCGCGCGCACGAGCTCATCGACGATGTCCATGTGTGCGTGCTGCAAAACGCTGGCAAACAGCAATTGGCAGCGGTGTGTACCTTAACCGAAACCGCGTGGCAGCAATTGCGCGAACAAGGCAAATACGTGTTTGTGCAAGCCTTGAAACGCAGCTTGCGCACGCATTTAGAAAGCATCGCCATCCCGAAGCGCTGGCGTTTTGTGCCGGAATTGCCGCGCAACAGCCAATCCAAACTCAATCGTGCCGCCATCGTAGACATGTTTGCCTTACATAAGCGGCCTGTAAGCCAAGTGCTGCACGCCGATGAGCACCATGCCGAATTGCGCTTGTGGTTTCCACCCGAATTGCAGTGTTTCCAAGGCCATTTTCCCGGTTTGCCGATTTACCCTGGGGTGGCGCAATTGGACTTGGTGCAACACCACATCCGCAGCCTGCTGTTGCCTGAGCATGTGTGTACCGGCGTGGAACAATTGAAATTTCAGCAGCCGATACGGCCATACGATGAGGTGACGCTGCAATTACAGCGCAGCGATGCCAAAGTGCAATTCAAGCTGTTGCGCGGCGATACACCCTTGGCTTCAGGCCGCTTGTATTTCGAGGAAGCCGCGCATGTGCAACATTAAAGTCGGCGCCGTCGTTCCGGTTTACAACCATCCGCGCCATTTGCGCGACTTGGTGCAACACTTGCGCGCCCAGCATTTGGCGGTGATTTTGGTCGATGATGGCAGCAATCACGAATGCGCCAGCTTAATCGACGCCATCCAACACGAACACCGCGACAGTGTGCATGTCCTCAGACACCCACACAATCAAGGCAAAGGCGCGGCGGTGAGCAGCGGCTTGTTACAGGCCGAGTCTTTGGGCTGGAGCCATGTGTTGCAAGTGGATGCCGATGGCCAACACCATTGGCAAGACGTACCACGCTTCATCGCCCGCGCCGAACAACACCCCGAACACATGATCATCGGCAAGCCTGTGTTTGATGACTCGGTCTCGAAAACCCGTTTTTATGGCCGTTACGCCACCCATGTGTGGGTGTGGATCAACACGCTGTCCACCGACATCAAAGACAGCATGTGTGGCTTTCGCGTCTATCCGGTGGCGGCCACCTGTCGACAATTGCGCCGCCACAGCATGGAAGCGCGCATGGGTTTTGACAGCGAAATACTGGTGTATTTGCATTGGCAAGGGGTCAGGTTCATCAACCTGCCCACACCAGTGACCTACCCTGTTGGCGGGGTATCGCATTTTTTACCGTGGGCGGATAATTTCAGCCTCAGCCGCATGCATGCCAAATTGTTTTTTGGCATGTTATGGCGTTTGCCCACTTTACTCGCACGACGCTTGGGAACTAAAGAAGACTGATATGGCTTGGCAAGACACCCAAGAAAAAGGCAATACTTTTTGGTTACGTTTAACCTTATTGCTGTACAAACTGATAGGCAGACACCTGCTCAAACTCCTCGTCGCCCCGGTGGTGATTTTTTGGTATTGGCTGTTCACGCCGCGCTTGCGCCGCGCCTCCAGACAGTATTTAGACCGTGTGACGCCGTATTTACAGGCCGCACCTGCTAAGCCTTTATCGACGTATCGGCATTTGCTCAGTTTTGCGTGGGTGTTTGTCGACAAATTGGCCGGTTGGCTCGGTGATGTGTCCGAAGACGAATTGGTGTTGCAAGGGCATGAGCATTTTCGTGCCCATTATGGCAAAGGCGCACTCATCATCACCTCGCATTTTGGCAATATGGAATTGCTGCGCGCCATCAAAGCGGGCGACCCGCAAGTCATCAATGTGTTGGTGTACAACAAACACACCGAACACTTCAACCGCTTGCTCAAACACATAGACCCCACTGCCTTGGTGCGCTTGATTTCGGTCGACGAATTGGGCATAGACACGGCGATATTTTTGCAAGAGCGCTTGGATGCAGGCGAATGGCTGATGGTGGCGGCCGACCGCACGCCGATACAATCACAACGCACCGATGTGTTGCCGTTTCTCGGCCACAACAGCGCCTGGCCACAAGGCGGCTGGTTATTGGCCAGCTTGCTCAAATGCCCCGTAATGGCGGTGTTTTGCTACCCACACCAAGACAAACAACACGTGGACATCCATTTATTGTCCGAGCGTTTCGATTTTCCGCGCAGCGAGCGTCGCCAACAATTGCGCCGCATCATGCAAGACTACATCACCATCGTCGAACAACATTGCAGCCTCACCCCTTACCAATGGTTTAATTTTTACCCATTTTGGGATGAGCAAAACCCAGACCCACACACCAAGGCTGCCCCCGAACATGTCTGAAATCACCTTGCCGCCACTGAGTGTGGCCATAGAAATTGAAATCCCATTTCACGATGTCGACACCATGCACATCGTGTGGCACGGCCATTACCTGAAGTATTTTGAAATCGCCCGCTGCAAACTGTTGGACGAATTTGGCTATAACTACCCGCAAATGCAAGACTCGGGCTATATGTGGCCGGTCATCGACGCGCATGTGCGCTACATCCATGGCATCGTGTTCACGCAAAAAATCCGCGTGGTGGCAAGCTTGGTGGAATGGGAAAACCGCCTCAAAATCCACTATGTGGTTTACGATGCCACCTCAGGCAAGCGCATGACCAAAGGCCACACCATTCAAGTGGCGGTACACATAGACACGCGTGAGCTGTGTTTGGTCAGCCCCGAAGCCTTGACCCAAAAATTGCAGGCATGGCCAGCCTTTCAGGCCGCTTTATTAAAGGATTAAGCATGAAACGCATCTTCCTCCTCGCCCTCAGTGTGTTGCTGCTGAGCTTTAGCCACAGCGCCTTGGCCGATGACTTTGGCAAGGCCTTACAACAATTGGCCAGCAAGCCGGTGGTGCGCGCGCACTTCCAACAAAGCAAAACCATTGCCAACAGCAACAAACCCATGCTTTCCAAAGGCACGCTGTTGTTTGTGCGCAGCAAAGGCGTGTTGTGGCAAATGAGCCAACCGGTTAAGGCCGATTTGATAGTCACACCGCGCAAAATGGTGCAAAAAACCGCCCACACCCAAAGCGTGGTCAATTTAAAACAAACGCCTTACGGCCCTGCCGCCACCGTCTTGCTGCAATTGATGTCGGGCAATGAGTCAGCGCTGCGCGCCCATTTCCAAGTGAGCCAATTCCAGCAAAACGGCAACGCGTGGCAAGCGAGTTTATTGCCCAAATCGGCCAGCATGAAACCTTTGTTCAGCCGCATCGACATTACCGGCGGCGCCTATGTGAACAAAATTGTGTTGTTCGACCCTGCTCAACGCCCTACCCACATCGTGTTCAGCGGCCACAGCAGTGGCAACAATGCCTTAAGCAGCGGTGAAAATGCCTTATTCCAATTGGCACAATAAGGCCGCTGTAGCTTGGGCAGCGGTGTTGCTGCTCGCTGCCATCGCCTTGGCCAGCATGTGGTGGCAAGGCAAATTGCACATCCAAAGCGACATCTTCCGTTTGCTGCCGCAGCAACAGCAGCAAGCCGAGGTGAGCGCGGCCAAAGCGCACATGAACCAATGGCTGAATCGGCAATTGTTTGTGATGGTGTCCGCGCCAAGCGAGGCCGAATTGCAGCGCAGCAGCGCCGCCATCGCGCAGCGTTTTGCTGCTTCGCCGTTGTGGCAAGCGCCGCAAGCCACAATAGACACGCAAGCATTGGGCAAAACCTTGTTTGCCCACAAAGCGGGTTTACTCAGCGCCGACGATGTGGCGCTGCTCAAGCAACAGCAATACGATGCCTTAAGCGACGCGGCGCTGCTGCAATTGGCCAGCCCTGCCATGCCCATCAGCGATGCGCTGCTAGAGCAAGACCCGTTATTGCTGTTCCCACGCTATGTCTTGGGTTTACAGGCCACATCTGACAGCGACATCCAATTGCAAGACGGCTATCCCAGCCGCGAATTAAACGGCCGTTATTACCGCTTGCTCAGCGTGCCTTTACCGCAAAGCCCGTTCAACATCGATTACCAACAACAAACCGCACCGTGGTTGGCACAATTGCAGCAAGACTATCCCAGTGACAGCGCCCAAACTGCCGTGCACATGACCGGCACGCTGCTGTATGCCAGTGCCGGCACCGATTCGGCCAGAAGCGAGGTGTCGACCATAGGCGTGGGATCGACTTTGGGCATCATCTTATTGGTGTGGTTCGGCTTTAAGTCGTTCAGGCCGCTGTTTACCGAGTTTGCCGCCGTCAGCAGTGGCTGCATGATGGCGATGCTGGTCACGCACACGCTGTTTGGCGAAGTGCATTTGATGACGACGGTGTTTGGCGCCAGCCTCATTGGCGCCAGCGTCGATTTCTCGTTTTACTATTTGTTCATGCAAACCCACCAGCGCGAGCGCAGCGGTTGGCAGGTGATGCACTCGATGTTGCCAGACTTGTTCATCGGCTTGCTCACCACCTTGGCCGCGTATGTGTGTTTGCTGTTAACACCGTTTCCGGGGCTGCGCCAAATTGCGGTGTTTTCGATGACAGGTTTGAGCGCGGCATGGCTGACCAGCATGTTGATGTTGCCGTATTTAAAGGCTTTGGACACGCGTCGCGCCCAACACCACCTGCATTTCTTGGCACGCGGCCGCGAGCATTTTTTGGCGCACCGCTCGTGGCGCATCGCGGTGGTCGTCATCAGTGTGCTGTTTGCGGCGCTGCTGTTGCCGCGCTTGCACAGCAATGACGATGTGCACAGTTTACAGGCCGCCAATGCCCATTGGCAGCAACAAGAACAACAGATACGCACGGTGTTTGGCCAGCAGCACAGCACGCAGTTTTTTGTGGTTAGCGGCACGGACGAAGCCGCCACCGCGGCCAATGAATCCGCCTTGCTCACGCGTTTGCAAGCCTTACAAACCGATGGCCACATCGGTCAGATACAGGCTTTGGGTTTGGCCTTGCCCAGCATTGCCGTGCAAGAGCAGCAGCGACAACTGTTGCAAAACATCCCCACCGAGGTGTTGACGCGTTATGCCGAGCAAGTGGGCATACCGACAGACAAGGTGTTGGCGTGGCAGCAAAACCTACCCAAACAAGCCTTGCTCTCCCCGCAAGACTTGCAACAACATCCAGCTTATTTGTTGCGCGTCAACGACCACACCCGTTTGGTTTTGGTACAAAACATCCGCGATAGCGCCGCGATGAGCGCCTTGGCGCACAGCATGCCCCATACCTTTTGGGTACAGCCAGCACAAGATTTAAGCCAATTATTCCAAACCTATCGCTTGGAGAGCACCGGGCGCTTACTATGGGGTTTGGCTGCATTGGCGCTGTTATTGGCGTGTGTGTATGGCTGGCGCTCGGTGTTTGGCCTCATCGCCCCCGTGAGTTTGGCCTTATTGAGCACGTTTGCCTTACAGGCCGCTTTCGGTGTGGAAGTGAACATCTTCAGCATCATGGCGGCATTCTTGGTATTGGGCATAGGCGTGGATTACGCTATTTTTTACCGCCACACCGCCAAACGCACGCCGGTGGTGTCGTACGCGCTGTTTTTGTGCATGTTGGCATCGATTTTGGGCTTTGGGCTGCTGGCCTTAAGCCATACCCAAGCCATACGTGTGTTTGGTTTAACTGTGTTATTGGGCGTGGTGTTCTCGTATTTCTACGCCAATATTTTGACCTTACCGGCCGCAACTGCCGATGCGAAAGACGAACCTCATGAATAAAGCGACAACGGTACTCACTCCCGATGTGTTGATCATAGGCGCAGGCCCATCGGGGGCGGCAGCGGCCAGCTTGCTGCGCCAATACGGCTACCAAGTGTTGGTGCTGGAACGCCAACACTTTCCGCGTTTCTCCATTGGTGAATCGCTGCTGCCTCAGTCGATGGTGTTTTTAGAAGAAGCCGGTTTGTTAGATGCGGTCGAGCAAGCGGCGCCGGAGTTTGGCTTCCAATTCAAAAATGGCGCGGCATTTTTGCGCGGTAACGAGCGCACCCATTTTGACTTTACCGACAAATTCACCGCCGGCCCCGGCACCACTTGGCAAATCAAACGTGCGCCATTTGACCATGTATTGGCCAAACAAGCCGCGGCCTATGGCGCTGAAATCCGCTATGGCCACACCGTTACCGCCGTTGATGTGGATGGCGAGACGCCGTGTGCCGATGTGGTCGATGAAGACGGTTTTGCCTACCAAGTGCGGCCGCGTTTTATGCTCGACGCCAGTGGTTTTGGGCGCGTGTTGCCGAAATTGCTCGATTTGGAATCGCCGTCCAATTTTCCCATACGCCGCGCCGTGTTCACACACATCGCCGACCATTTTGACCCAGCCGAATTCGACCGCAACAAAATCCTCATCAGCGTGCACCAACAGCACCCACAAGCGTGGTTTTGGAACATTCCATTTGCCGATGGCCGTTGTTCATTTGGCGTGGTCGCTGAAACCGATTTTTATGCACAGTTTGGCGACTTGGCTTTGGACGATTTATTACCCGCGATTTTGGCCTCAGAACCCTCGTTGTCCAAATTATTAAGCCGCGCCGAATTTGACACACCGGTGCGCGAAATCGTCGGCTATTCGGCCAATGTCAACAGTCTTACAGGCCGGCATTTTGCCTTGCTCGGCAATGCGGGCGAGTTTTTAGATCCGGTGTTTTCTTCCGGCGTGACCATCGCCTTAAAATCCGCCAGCTTGTGCGCACCATTATTGCACCGCTTCTTACAAGGCGGCAGCGTCGATTGGCAAACCGAATACGAGCAACCGCTGCGCCGTGGCATCAAGGTATTCCGCGCCTATGTCGAGGCGTGGTATGAAGGCAGTTTTCAAGACGTGGTGTTTGCGGTAGAACCGCAAGACGAGGTCAAACGCATGGTGTGCTCATTGCTGGCCGGCTATGCTTGGGACGAAAGCAATCCGATGAACAATAACAGCGTCAAGCGCTTGGCCACTTTGGCAGAAATCTGCCGCGATGGCCGCGCCGCCCGTGATGCACTGGGGCAAGCATGAGCCGCCGTTTGAGCATCATTCTATTGAGTGGCTGCATCGCTCTTGGCGCGTGCGTGAGCACACCCAAGCCGGTGACTGATGTGGTGTTGCCAGCGACCGACGGTTTACAGGCCGCTGTGTCTCAGCAAACCGAGCAGTGGTATCAAGCCGAATGGTTTTGGCAAGGGCGCAGCATTGCTTTTTTGATGATGATGCGGCCTGAAAGCGATGGCAGCCACACTTTGCTCGCCACCACGCTGACAGGACAAGAATTGTTTGCCGTGCAAGAGCGGCAAGGCAGCTTCACGGTATTGCAGCAATTGCCAGAAACCCGCCGCATTCCTTTGCCGTATGTGTTTCGCGATGTCGCGTGGGCCAAGGCCAGCGCTACCGCATTTGCCGCCATGCAGCAGCCTGAACACCAATTTCAAGCCGATGATCACAGCAAAACATGGCGCAACAGCAAGCAAGTGTTGTGGCAAGCGCGTTTGCAAGACGATGGCGCATGGCTGATAGACAATGCTGCCGCACATTACCAATTGCGCCTGCTGCCGATTGCCAATGACGATGGCGATGCTGCTAATACAAACAGCGAGGTGACACCATGAGTGCACAAGCAGTCGGTGTGGCCGCTTGGCAAGCCTTGTCCAATTTGGGCGACAACGCCGCCGCCATGCGCGCGGCCTTGCAAAGCGATGCCAACCACTTCAGCCTCAACCACACTTGGCTCACCGCCGGCCGCCCCACTTGGCTGGGGCAAATACAGGCCGCATTGCCTGAAATTCCGCATGAACTCAGCGATGTCGCTTCACGCAATGTCGCCGTGGCGCTGGCTTTGGTTGAGGCCATGCGTGCAGATTTACAGCAAACCATTGCTGGCATCCCCGCGCAGCGTTTGGGCATTGTTATCGGCACCTCGACTTCGGGGTTGAGCGCCAATGAGGCGGCCTTGTTTGCCCATACTCGCGGCGAAGACAGCTCCGCCGAATTGGTGTACAGCCGCCAACAAATGAATGCCACCAGCGTGGCTTTGCAACGCTATTTGGGCTGGCGTGGCCCTTGCTTTACCGTGTCTACCGCCTGCTCATCCGCGGCCAAGGCCATTTTGGCCGGCCAGCGCTTGTTACAGGCCGATGTTTGCGATGTGGTGTTGGTCGGTGGCATAGACACTTTGTGCAGCCTCACCTTCAATGGTTTTGATTGCTTGGAAAGCTTGAGCAGCGAGCGTTGTCGACCTTTTGCTGCCGACCGCGATGGCATCAACATCGGCGAAGCCGGTGCCTTGTTGCTATTGCACCGCCAGCAAGAAAACGTGAACCTGTGTGGCGGCGGCGAATCGGCCGATGCTTGGCACATTTCAGCCCCACATCCGCAAGGCACGGGCGCGGCGCAAGCAATGCAGCGCGCACTGAGCAACAGTGGTTTACAGGCCGCTGACATAGATTATGTCAATTTACACGGCACGGCTACGCCGCAAAACGATGCCATGGAAGCCTTGGCCGTGCGCCAAGTGTTTGGCACACATCGGCCGTGGCTGAGTTCAACCAAACACCACACTGGCCATTGTTTGGGTGCAGCCGGAGCCATCGAAGCGGCCATAGCATGTGCGATATTGGAAGACGCCGCCACATGGTTGCCGTGGCAACAAGGCTTTGCTGCTACCGACAGCGCGTTTGCCGATTTGCGCTTTGTGCGGCCAGACAGTGAGTTTACAGGCCGCATCAAGCGCATCATGAGCAATTCGTTTGCGTTTGCCGGCAGCAATGCCAGTTTGATTTTTGAAAGTAAGCATGCGTGATTTAGAAAGCCTGATGGTGCACCGCGCACCGATGTTATTGCTAGACCAATTGCTGGAATACGGCGACGATTATGCCGTTAGCGAGGTCATCGTCCAGCCGGAGATGTTGTTTGTTGAGGCTGAAGGCTTGCCTTGCTGGGTGGGCATAGAATTGATGGCGCAAACCGTGAGCGTGCTTGCTGGCATGCGCGGCAAATTCAGCGGCCATCCGCCGCAAATTGGTTTTTTATTGGGCACACGCCGCTTTCACGCACCAATGAGCCATTTCCCCGTGGGCAGCCGCCTGCGCATACGGGTAGAAGAAAGCTTTGTCGATGCCAACAGATTGGGACAATACGATTGCTGCATAGACAGCGAAGTCGGTCGGGTGGAGGCAAAACTCAATGTCTACCAACCGAGCGACCCACACAGTTTGATAAAGGAACACATTTGACTCGCCACCTCTTCATCAGCGGCTCCAGCCGTGGTTTGGGCAAGGCCATCGCCTTGCGTTTGGCACAAGACGATTGGCAGCTGACCTTACACGGCCGCACGGCCTCAGCGGCTTTACTCGACACCGTGGCCGAAGTGACCGCCATCAGCCGCCATCCGGTGCATTACCTGTGTTTTGACGTGGGCGATGAGGCCGCCAGCCGCGCCGCTTTGGAACAGCATTTGCAGACCCATCCTGCGTTTTACGGCGTGGTCCTCAATGCCGGCATCAGCTGCGATGGCGCATTTCCAGCACTGAGCAGCCACGATTGGCGCAGCGTCATCGATACCTCGCTCAATGGTTTTTACAATGTGTTGCAACCGTTGAGCATGCCGATGGTGCGTTTGAAACAAGGTGGGCGCATCGTCACCATGGCATCGGTGTCTGGCTTGGCTGGCAACCGCGGCCAAACCAATTACAGCGCCGCCAAAGGCGGCATCATCGCAGCCAGTAAGGCCTTGGCCTTAGAATTGGCCAAACGCCGCATCACCGTCAATTGCGTGGCCCCGGGTTTGATTGCCACCGACATGGTGACAGACGAAGTCATCGCCCATGCACTGCCGATGATACCGCTGCAACGCTTGGGGCAAGCCGATGAGGTGGCCGCTTTGGTGCAATTCTTACTCAGCGATAATGCCGCTTACATCACCCGTCAGGTGATATCAATTAATGGGGGGATGCTGTGATGAAACGGGTCGTGGTAACAGGCATGTCCGGCATTACCGCTTTGGGTGAAGACACCGAAGCCATCTTTGCCAATTTGCTCGCCGGCGTCTCCGGCATACGCTATATGCACGAATGGGAGCGCTATGCCGATTTGCGCACGCGTTTGGGCGGCCCGGTGCCGCACTTTACCGAACCAGCACACTTCACCCGCAAAGTGAAGCGTGGCATGGGTCGGGTCGCCTTAATGGCCACCATTGCTGCCGAACGCGCCGTGGCCGATGCAGGTTTGCTCGGCGACGACATCCTCAGCAATGGCCAAACCGGCGTGGCGTTTGGTTCTTCTTCAGGCAATGTCGAGGCCATCGCCGAATTCGGTGCCATGGTGTTGGAAGACGATGTTAAAAAAATCAATGCCACCTCCTACATCCGCATGATGGGCCACACCACCGCGGTCAACATCAGTGTGTATTTCGGTTTAAAGGGACGCACCCTGCCCACTTCTTGCGCCTGCACTTCCGGCTCTATGGCCATAGGACAGGCTTACGAAGCGATTAAATTCGGCAAGCAAACGGTGATGATTGCCGGCGGCGCCGAAGAATTGAGCGCCACCCAAGCGGCGGTATTCGATGTGCTGTTTGCCACCAGTTGCCGCCACGATGCACCGCAACACACGCCGCGCCCATATGACAAAGGCCGCGATGGCTTGGTCATAGGCGAAGGCGCAGGCTGTTTGGTCTTAGAAGAATACGAACACGCCATCGCGCGCGGTGCCACCATTTACGCCGAACTCATAGGCTATGGCAGCAATACCGACGGCATGCACGTCACCCAACCCAACCAAGCCACCATGGCCGAATGCATGCGTCTGTCTTTGGCCGATGCCGGCTTACAGGCCGATGCCATCGACTACATCAATGCCCACGGCACCGCCACCGAGCAAGGCGACATCGCCGAATCACAAGCCACGCTGGAAGTTTTGGGCGGCGACATCCCCATCAGCTCGCTCAAAGGCTATTTTGGCCATACTTTGGGCGCGTGCGGCGCCATCGAGGCCATGCTCGCCATCACCATGATGCAAAAGCAAACCTTCATCGCCAATTTGAATTTGGACGAGGTCGACCCTGCGTGCGCACCACTCAATTACATCAAAAACAGCGCACAGCAATTCGCAGCCGATTGCATCATGAGCAATAATTTCGCCTTTGGCGGCATCAATACCTCATTGATTTTCCGCCAAGTCCACACACCATAAAATAAGGGAAAACGACATGAAACCATCCAAGCTGATTTTGACCAGTCTGTGCGGCCTGTATTTGAGCACACCGGCACAGGCCGCCGACCGTCCGGTGTTTTATCCATTTCAAGAGGCGGTACAGCGTGCCGTCGATGATGGTTTTTTAGATGGCTCGGTGACGTTTTATTTGGCCGGCACTGGCAGCACAGGCACAGTTTTACAGGCCGATGTGGTGACCAATAAAAAAACCAATGCGTTTGCCAAAAAAGACGAAGTGGCTTGCGACCATGTGCTGCGCTCAGCCTTAATCCAATTGCAAACCGCGGCCAAAAATGCCGGCGCGACGTCGGTGCGCAACATCGTCAGCTATTACAAAAAAGACACTTACAGCAGCACCAGCAACTACCAATGCAGCGTAGGCACCGCCATGGCTGGCGTGGCCTTAAAAGGTGATTTGGTCAAATAAAAGCACAACCAACATGCGATTGTTTGTGCACATAGCGGCGCACAGCGACATCAGCCGCCGTTTTCCTGCCCATGCGCCGCGTGAAGCGCTGCATGCCTATGCGCACACTTGGTTGCGCCATTGCTTGCATCTTCCCGATGGCCACGCTTTGCATCTGCACCACAATGCCCACGGTAAGCCTTATTTGCGCGATTACCCGGATTGGCAATTCAACCTCAGCCACAGCAAACACCATCTGGCCTTGGTGTGTGGCCACACCGACAACGCCTTGGGCATAGACATCGAGTCTTATCCACGCACCATCCGTGCTGCGGTGATAGAGGCGAGCTTAAGCCCGCAAGAATGGCAACATTATCAACACGCGGCCGAGCCGCTGCGCTATTGGTTGCAAGTGTGGACAATCAAAGAAGCGCTGCTTAAAGCTGCCGGCACAGGTATACAACAAGACATGTGCGCATTGGACACTGGTTTTGATGGCAAAGAAACACACGGTCATCTGCTCTTGCCACCGCACACTTACACCTACCAAAGCCATGTCCGTGATGATTGTGTGTGGGCCTTGGCATGGCAACAGCCACCGCGTGCGATGGAATGGCATTACCTAGACTTACCAACATAAGCCGCCGTGAATCCATATAAACAAGCGGCCTGTAAACCCCTAATCGGTTTACAGGCCGCTTGTTTCGTTCCATGTCTATCTCATCACATGCCTGTCCATTGCCGTATCTGCGCTTGCGCCGGTGCAATGTCGCCTATGTGTTCTGCTACCCACGCGGGATGGTAATACGTGTCTTGGTAGCGCTCGCCGCCATCGCAAATCAAGGTCACGATGGAGCCGGTTTGCCCAGCCACATACATCTCATGCGCCAGTTGTAACACGCCCCACATATTGGTGCCAGTTGACGCGCCCACTTTGCGCCCCAAGCGCTCGCTCAGCCACAACATCGCCGCCACCGACGCCGCATCCGGTACTTTAATCATGCGGTCGATGACGCCGCTTAAAAACGATGCCTCCATGCGCGGCCGACCTATGCCTTCGATGCGGCTGCCACGCTCGCCAATGATGTGCGGATTGCCTTGGGTGTAGCCATCGTAAAACACCGAATATTCAGGGTCGACCACCACCATGTGCGTGTCCAAACCATAATAGCGGATGTAGCGCCCCAAGGTCGCCGAAGTGCCACCGGTGCCGGGGCTCATCACCAAGGCTTTCGGTATCGGATGGCGCTCTAACTGCATTTGTTCAAAAATGCTTTGGGCAATGTTGTTATTGCCGCGCCAGTCGGTCGCTTGCTCGGCATAAGTGAATTGGTCCATATAATGGCCGCGCATGTCATCGGCCAAGGCTTGTGCCGCCGCATACACCTCGCTCGCCCGTTCAACAAAATGGCAATGGCCGCCCAAAGACTCAATCAATTGGATTTTGCTCGGACTGGTGCTGGCGGTAATCACCGCGTAAAACGGCAATTGTAACAAACGCGCAAAATACGCCTCCGACACCGCCGTGCTGCCAGACGAGGCTTCAATGATGGGCATGCCCTCATGGATGCGACCGCTGCACAACGCATGCAAAAACAGCGACCGCGCCAAACGGTGTTTCAAGCTGCCAGTGGGATGGGTGGATTCGTCTTTCAAATACACATCCACATGTTGAAAACACGGCAAATCCAAGCGGTACAAATGCGTGTCGGAAGTGCGGTGCATGTCGCTGCGCAACGTCTGTATCGCCTGTTGTTCCCAAGTGTTGCTCATTATTTTTCCTCTGTTGGGTCTTGCCCATCACGAACCAATATGTGCGTATGGTGCTTGCATCTGCCTTATGCCGTGATATGAAGGGTTGTTAATGTGTGGCTTGCTTTAGCGGCATTAAGCGGCCTGTAAACCCTTTACAGGCCGCATATGATTTTCAGATGTTTATTCGGCTTCCATTTGCGCCAATTTGTGGCTGAACGAGGTCACGCAGCTTTGGTAAAAATTGGCTTGGGCATCGGTCACAAAAGTTTGTTTTTCAGCAGTGGTAGCGGCGATGGGATAGGCATAGACCTCATCCACACTCAGGCGCACTGCCTCAGCAAACACCTCGGCCTCATCGCCGTTTTTGCTGGCGGCCATCGCTTGCAAAATAGGTTGCAATTGCGCGCGGCTCACCCCTTGTTGCCGCGCCGCTGCCACCATTTTGGCGGCATAGCTGTTTTCCAAACACGCGCGCAAACCTTGTTCAAAAAACGTTTCCTCAGCCACCACTTGCGCTTGCAGCGGCATGGCACTGGCCGCCAACACTACCCACACCCAATTGCGACGCATCTTCATCTCCCTATACGCATATTGTTGATGCGCCCCACTCTAGCACAGCTTGCTTATCCCGATAATGGCCGCGCTGATGCCAGTCGACAAAACAGCCACCATGTCGGTAAATGTCAGCAAGTCATTGCAGCCATGGCGACTGGTACATTCAATATCCAATACATCACTCAACACACATAAAAGCGGCCTGTAAACCGATGCTATGGTTTACAGGCCGCTTAAAGTGTATGGCAGTGTTATGGGTATTGTATCAATGCATACGCCGAATGGTTGTGGATGGACTCGAAATTTTCGCTTTCCACCGTGAATTGGCTGACGCGGGCATCGTCACGCAAACGGGCGGCAACATCGCGCACCATGTCTTCGACGAATTTCGGGTTTTCATACGCGCGTTCGGTGACGTATTTCTCGTCTGGACGTTTGAGCAAGCCGTATAACTGGCATGATGCCTGTTCTTCAACCAAATCAATCAATTCATCAATTTGCATGTCGCCGCTGTGGCGCAAATTGATGGTGACGTGTGAGCGCTGATTGTGGGCGCCGTATTGCGAAATTTCTTTTGAGCACGGGCACAAGCTGGTCACAGGGATCAACACCTGTAATTCAGCATGGTAAACACCCGCCTCTACCGTACCGACCACGCGCACATCGTAATCAAGCAGGCTTTTGATGCCAGACACCGGTGCGGTTTTGGTGCGGAAATATGGGAAGGAAATGTCCAATTTGCCCGCCGCCGAATCCAAACGCTTGAGCATTTCCCAAGTGAGGCGTTGCAAGCCTTGCGCATCCAATACGGTGGCTGCTTCATCTTCCATCAATTGCACAAAGCGCGACATGTGCGTGCCTTTTTGTTCGGCAGGCAGGTATACCGTCATGGTCAGGTGTGCCACCGTCGCTTGTGGGCCATTGCTGCTTGCCCATTGTAAGGGGAAGCGCAGATTTTTAATCCCGACTTGTTGTATCGGTAAATTGCGAACGTCGACGCTGCTTTGCACGTCTGGAATAACATTCATGAATGATGAACCTTTTGATGTTGTGTGGCGCTGTATCCACCTAATATTTGCTCTGCTTTGCCAATTTCAAGCCTCGCCATGCGCACGCGTTCAAACCAGCAAGGCGTAAGTATAACAACAGCAAAAATAGTTGAGCAAATTGCTCGGCTTTATCAGCTGATAGTTGTATCACAAGTCAGCTAAATTGTCGGCCATAAAAAAGACAGCAAACACGCTGTCTTCGACATTTCAGGTTCCAGCCACACTTAAGGCTGACCAAATTGACTAAGAAATTCCTCGCACTGCTCAGGATGAAATGCAAATTTCTTAACCAACTCGCGGTTCCACAATTCCAAATGGCCGCTGGCATAGGCCAAAATTTTCAGGCTTTCGTGCAAAACACAGTGCAAATGCAAGATGGTTGGCGCGGATAATTCTGGGTCTTCCAAGGCTTTGCAGGTAAAGCGCACCGTGTGTTTGGCTTTTTCAAATACCCAAGGCTTCATGCCCCCAAACTCCATATTCTTCCTTTCTTTCCTTTGTGTGTAAGTGTGTGTTAATGCATATGATTATAGCATTTTAGTATTTAGTCTTTAGTATGGAACTCAAATTCGAGTGATGAAATTGGCATTTATCCCACAAAGCCAAGAGCAGCGGCCTGTAAACCCTGTTGATTGCCAGTAGCACTTTGCCAAAGTGCGGCGTGAAAACAGCTTACAGACGGCGCAGAAGCGTTTATGATGGTGTTTTTTGATGTTGATGCGAGAGTTTGTAAAATGAAATTTGCCACCGAAGCCATCCATTCCAGCTACAACCCCGACGAGCACAACCGTGCCATCATGCCACCGATTTACCAAAACTCGATGTTTGCCTTAAAAGAAATTGGCGAGCCGATTCCTTATCGCTATGGCCGTGTGTCCAATCCAACCCGCCAAGTGTTGGAAGACACCGTCGCCGCCTTGGAAAAAGGCAGTGCCGGCATGGCGTTTGCCAGCGGCATGGCCGGCATAGACTGCATTTGGCGCGCGGTATTGAAACCGGGTGACACCATCATCGCCGTGGCCGACATTTATGGCGGTGCTTACGATTTGTTGACTGAAGTGTATGCGCATTGGGGCATCAAAGTGGTGTTTGCCGATTTGACTGTCTTGGCCAATTTGGAACCACTGCTGCAAGAACACAAACCGGCGTTGGTGTGGCTCGAATCGCCAAGCAATCCATTGCTGCGCTTGGTTGACATTGAAGCTGTGTGCACGTTGGCACACCAATACGGTGCTTTGGTTGGCTTTGACAACACTTTTGCCACACCGTATTTGCAACAGCCCATCAGCATGGGCGTGGACATCATCTTCCATTCGGCCACCAAGTATTTGTGCGGCCATTCCGATGTGATGATGGGCATCGTGGTGGTCAAAGACGCGGCTTTGGCCAAACGCGTGCGCAATATGCAAATCATGACCGGCGCCATTTCTGGCCCTATGGATTGTGCGTTTGTGCTGCGCGGCATCAAGACTTTGGCCGTGCGCATGGACAGACACTTGGCCAATGCGCAAATCATTGCCGAGCGTTTGACCGAACACCCGGCAGTGGCGCAAGTGTTCTACCCAGGTTTGGCCAGCCATGAGCACCATGAATTGGCCAAGCGCCAAATGTCAGGCTTTGGCGGCGTGGTGTCGGTGTATTTGAAACAAGACACACGCGAAGCGGCCAATACCGTGATTAAAGCCTTGGACATGTTGTTGATGGCACCAAGTTTGGGCGGCGTAGAAAGCCTGATTAACCACAGCGCCAGCCAATCACACAGCGGCATGAGCCGTGAGGTGAAAGACAGCTTGGGCATACGCGAAGGCTTGTTGCGTTTCTCCATCGGCATTGAAGACGTGGAAGACATTTGGCACGACATCAACCAAGCCTTGAACACTGTGGCTTAAACGCTGACACTATTCAACTTAATGCGGCCTGTAAACATTTACAGGCCGCATTTTTACAGGCAACATAATCACAACCAGTGCAACAAACCGTTCATTCTTCAGGAGTTGTGTATGAAAGCCCCCGTCCTTGCTGTGTTGTGTTTGTGGCTCGTCGCTTGCGCCAGCACACCGCGTGCGCCGAATGCTTATGAGGTGGCCGCGGGCAAATTGGTCGGCCAACCCGCAGCCAAAGCCGCCATGTTGTTTGGCCCGCCCACTCATGGCGTGGCGCCGTCGGGTAACGGTGGTTTTTATGCTTGGGACAACACGCTCATCTCAGTGAGCGACGAAATGGAATTTGTGCAAACCGGTAGCGAATTTGTCGGTCGCACCCAAGTGGGGCAACTGCCCGGCGGGCATGGTGTCGCTGGCGCGCCGATTTACCAAGACCAATACCGCCCCACTGGCTATTACCAAAACGTCAAACAATTGGATTATTTGTGCAACATCACCGTGTTCACCAATGCCCAAAACATCATTACCAAAGCCTCAGTCATTGGTTGTAACCCGACCAAGCGCGGCATTTAAGCTTACAGGCCGCTTAATTAAGCAATGCGGCCTGTCAACAAAGCCTAGGAGCAAACCATGATGCGACTGTTAGCCTTGAGCAGTATCTTAAGCAGCGTGTTGACGTTGGCCGCTTGCCAAAGCGCCACACCAGCCGCGACCACTGCCACCACCAACCACGATGCCGCCGCGCAATTCTTGCTGGGGCAAAGCGCCGGCGAGGCAATGCGCTATTTTGGCCATCCCACCCAAGGCATGCCACCGTCCACCATAGGCGCGGTATTGGCATGGCAAAACACCTACGTCGTCACCTCGACCGCGGGCAAACTCTTGCCCGCTTATCCGCCACCGAGCGCATCACCCGATTCAGTGCCCAAACCACCGCATTTGGCCCATTACGACCCCAATACCATTGTGTTAGAACGCTGTCGCGTCTTGGTCGAAACCGATGCCAACTTCATCACTACCCGTGTGCAAGTACAAGACTGCACAGCGTTTTAAACTCTGCCCATGCGGCTTACAGGCCGCTTGTCTGCTTGCCTTTACACAATTTTAAGCTTGAACTTTGCCCACTATCGCCCATCTGTTAGCCATCGATACCGCCAACACACAGGAGACTCCCGCATGAGCGATACCGAAAATCAAGCCATCATGACTGTGGCCGTGATGGCCGCGTTTGCCGATGGCAGCAAGCACAGCAGCGAGCGCAATGAATTGAGCGCCATCGCCTCGAGCTTGGGTTTGGACAACAAAGTGCAATTATTGCAAATCGACCAAGCGGTGCTGCGTCAGCAAACATTACTCAGCGAAGTCGCTGCCGACATCAGCGATGCTGGTTCCAAACAACTGGCCTACGAAATCGCCGTGGGCGTGTGCGGAGCCGATGGCAGCATCAGCGAGGCCGAACAAGCGTTTTTAAGCCGTTTGGCGCAGGCCTTGCAATTGCCAGAAACCCCCATCAACACCACCACACCCAGCCACGCCATCGCCCAAACCGAACTCAATAGCGCCAACCAACAAGGCTTTGAGCAAGGTTTAAACCACGTCGCCCTCGATACCGCTGCCCTCAGCGCCGCTGCACCCAAAGCCTTAGTGGCCATAGACAGCCAATTGGAAGCCACGCTCAACAGCCGCATTTTGAAAACCGCCATCATCAATGGCGCTTTGGAGCTGTTACCGCAAACCGCCGCCAGCATGGCCATCATTCCCTTACAAATGCGTTTGGTTTACGGCATAGGCAAAGACTTGGGCTACGATTTAGACCAAGGCCACATCAAAGACTTGCTCGCCACCGTCGGCATAGGCATGACCTCGCAATACTTAGAGCAAGCCGGCATCAAGCTGTTGGGCACGGTTTTGGGCAGTTTGCGCTCCAGCTTGGGCGGTAAATTGGGCAAATCGCTCACTGGCATGGTCGGCAAAGTCGGCAACCAAGCCATCAGCTCAGGCATGAGCTTCGCCACCACTTACGCCTTAGGCCACGTCGCCAAAGAGTATTACGCCTCTGGCCGCCAATTCAGTCCACAAGTGCTCAAAGATGCTTATGCGCGTTTGATGCAAGACGGTATCAGCCTGCAACCGCAATACAGCAGCGACATCCAACAACAGGCCAAAACCTTGGACTTGAACAAAATCATGCAAATGGTGAAGGGACAATAAACACGATACGGTAAACGCATTGCGAGCCTATCAGTAGCGAGTGCTCGCGTTTGGTAACACCATCATGCGGCCTGTAAACCTGTTGTCAGGGTTTACAGGCCGCTTAAGCATTAACTATTCATATAATATAAGCTATATTTGGATAGAGAAAACCACCCACCTATTTGAATTTGATACCGTCATTGTGCGCGCCAAATCCGATTTACCCGATGATGTGCCATTTACCCAAATCGACATCAGCCAAACTGGCCTATTTACCAACGCGGAGTAGTTGCATCACTACTTACACCAGCAACAATAATAATAATACTGGACAAATACAAGCGGCCTGTAAGGCTGTTGAAAATGTTTACAGGCCGCTTGTTCTGATGACGATTCGGCCTGAGCTCTGAATGCATGAAAATATGATTGCAATACTCAATCCAAACCCATGAAAGCCTGCCATGCCAGCACAATCCTTGCCCAAACTCCCTCTTCCACTCCTCATCGCGGCAGTAATCGTTTGGGGCTTGTGTTGGTATTTTGTGGACAAAGAGGCGGCATTCAAACTGGCATTGGCCTATGCAGCGCTGGCATGGGTGTTTTTATACCTGCGCCCGCAGCAATATGTGACGAAATCCTTATTGAGCTTATTGCTATTGGGTGTGCTGCCACTGTTTGTGGCCGCGCAAAGCGAGCATTGGGGACTTAGTTGGTCTGAAAACCCAGACACCATCGTAGGCGTGACCATATTGCTGATGGCAGGTTGTATGGGTATTGCCGTTTGGAGGCGCAACCATCAAGCCGCCACGCGCATTAGCGTAGCGCAAGCCACCTTATTCCTGATTCGTACCGACCGATTGTATGAATGGATTGGTCTTATCAGCGCTGTGCTTGGTTTAGCCTTATTGGGCTTGTTGTATGTGTTGCTGCTGTGGCAAAACGACTGGTGGTATCGGTTGATTGCCGCCGTATTTTTAGGAGGCGTAAGCATATTGTGTTGGCTACTGCGCCAAAAACACATTGAAACCTACCAAAACACGCAAGCGCAAGGCGGTGAGTGGATAGAAATCACCGATGCAGGCATGCGCTGGCAACAATTACAGCATGGCTTAGACACCGCTATTTTGACGCAACAGCAATTGACTTGGGCACAAATTCAACGCCTAGACGTGCATGAAAACACCGTCATTGTGGAAGCGTTTGAACCCAAAATGGTCCTTAACATCCGCCATTTTGGGCCATTTCTTTCCGCCAATAACTTGCTCAATACCTTGGTGAAATTAAAACACCAAGCCCGCAAAAGCGGCCTGTAAACCTGTTGTAAGGGTTTTACAGGCCGCTGCTTATTCGGTCAAACCATACCCAAATCGTCAGCAGTTTTTACAACAGATTGTGATACGCATACAAAGCAGGCGTGCCACCTGTCATCACAAATAAGACGCGGCTGTTGGGCGCTAGCACGCCGGTTTCAATATCATGAACCATGCCAGCAAAGGCTTTGCCTGAGTAAACAGGGTCGATGAGCAAGCCCTCAGTTTGGGCCAGCAAACGCAAGCAGCGTTTCATTTCCGCGGTCACCATGCCATAGGCACTGCCCATTTGTGCAGGGTTGATGTGAATGGCCATGACCGGAGTGGTCGCGGCCTGCCCCAGCAAATGCAAGGTCTGTTGTCGCAAAGTCTGGGTCGTTTCCGTGGTGGCTTGCAGAGTGTGCAAAACAGAATGTGCTTGCACATGGCGTGGCCGCCCTAACAGTTCAAAACCTGCCAACAAACCGGCATGGGTTCCTGAGCTGCCATTGGCCACATGGATGGCATCAAATGTCACGCCCATTTCCTGTTCTTGCGCCGCAATTTCCAACGCGGCTTCAACATAGCCCAAACACCCCAAAGCCACAGAGCCACCAGTAGGAATAAAATACGGATGATGTCCTTCTGCCTGTAAGCGCTGTTGCAATTGTTCAATCACCTTGTCTGCCGGCATTTGGCTGTTGGCGTGGTGCAGATGCGCACCAAACAAATCATTCAACACCAGATTGCCATTGTGGTGGTAATCGTATTCGCTGTTGTCGACCGCCGATGCCAATACCAATTCACAGCGCAAACCTAAGCGCGCACAAGCGGCGGCCGTCAGGCGCGCATGATTGGATTGAATCCCACCCGTGGTAATGATGACATCGGCCCCTTGCGCCAAGGCGTCGCCCAATAAATACTCCAGTTTGCGCAGTTTGTTGCCGCCTTGCCCCAATCGAGCGGCATCATCGTGTTTGATGTACACCTCAATCTGGCGGCCAGTGCAATCCAATGCGCGTTCTAAACCGTACAAGCGCTGTATCGGAGTAGCCCCCTCCAACAAAGAGACTTTGGGAAATGCTGACAATATGGTGGTAGGTGTGTGCTGCATGGCAGTGTCCGTTGTGTGCTAAAAAATGCCATGTTAAAACAAGCCATTCCGAATTAAAATGCAGACAATATTCATTCTTTATTAAGAAAAAGTTCATAATGAATCCGATAAAAGCCATGGAAGTGTTTGTGGCGGTGGTCAATCACCAAGGCCTGTCCGCCGCTGCCTCAGCATTGAATCTGTCCAATGTGATGGTGGGCAAATACATTGCGGCACTGGAAGCCCAAGTACAGACCCAATTGATACAGCGAACCACCCGCCAGATTCGGGTGACCGAAGCAGGCTGGTTGTTTTACGACAGCGCCCAAATTGCCTTGCAAGCGGTCAGCGACGCTTACCAGCAATTGGAGGCCTTGCATGCGGCTCCCAAAGGCAGCCTCAAAATCAGTGCACCCATGACTTTGGGCTCAGAGCTGTTGGCACCGTTGGTGGCGCAATTCATGCAGCGCTATCCTGACATTCAAATTGAATTGCAACTGAGCAACCATGTGGTGGATTTGATGGCAGAGGGTTGTGACTGTGCGCTGCGCATAGGTCCGCTCAAAGACGATTATGGTTTGATTGCCAAAAAAATCATGGATTACCACATGGTCATTTGCGCCGCTCCCGCTTATTTGGCGCAACAAGGCACCCCTACCAGCCCAGCCGATTTACTGCATCACCGGCTGCTGGTACACGCCACTTGGAACCCACAATTCAATTGGTTGTTTGCCAATAATGGCCAAGCTTGGCCACAACAATGGCATTTAAAAAGCAACGATGGGCAGGTGTTGCGTCAAGCGGCATTGGCTGGCATAGGAATCACCATGCAGCCCACATTTTTGCTGCAATCGGACTTGGCCGCTGGCAAGTTGGTGGCGCTACTGCCTGAATACACACCCAGTCCTCATCCTGTGCACTTACTGTATTTGCCCAATCGATACAAACTGCCACGGCTACAGGCATTCGTGGGGTTCATGCTGGAATCCTTACACCCCACAAGCGGCCTGTAACATCATCTGTGCTGTTTACAGGCCGCTTAAAAGATTCAAATATTGATTAGGATGGAAGGCATGTGCTGCAATCAAGTGTTACACGCACAGTGCATACACATAAAACGCATTCACACAGCGTTGGTAGGCGTAGTTTTTGGGCAGGTGGCGTTTTAAGGCGCGTTCGTAGATATTGGCTTTGCGTGTTTCGGTGGAGAATTCAAAATAGCGGATGTCATGGCGGGCGATCCACGCGAGCACGATGGCGCTGACGTGTTGCAGCACTTGAAACACCGGCGCATCAAAATCCAGATTTTCGTATTGGTCTTCGTCCCAAAACAGCAACCAGCTGTCGGCACGGTGGGGCAAAAGGCGACGTGGAGGGTTTTTTAAGCAGAATTCCAGTTCTTGATGCTTGAGTTGGACTTGGTAATGCAAATCGGCGATGTGAAACGATTGTTGCAAACGCATGGCACGCTCCTGTTAGACTGTAGAAACGAAATGCCAGACGGTGTGTTTTAACCTGTCTTAGCGTTCCATTATAGCAATGACAGGCCATATCTGCTCCACAAAATGCCAAACAATTAGCCAATATGACCGCAATACACCACAATTCGGCCGAATTTCTGGATTTATTCTCTATTTTAGTCGCCGCCCCCCATTCCCTTAACCCAAGTTGGCGGCGTATACTCGGTGGCCATACTCAGAAGAAACCATCGTCCACTTTTGTACTCATTAGGATACCCCCCCATGAACTACCGTTTTTCAGATGCCAGTAACAACACGCCCAAGTCGTTTATCCGCGAAATCTTAAAACTCACCCAAAGTGACGAAATCATTTCGTTTGCCGGTGGTTTGCCTAACAAGGCATTTTTCCCGATTGCCGCTATTGAGGCCGCTACTGTCAAAGTCTTGGAAAACGATGGTGCCAATGCCTTGCAATACTCAACCACCGAAGGCTATTTGCCTTTGCGCGAATTCATTGCCAACCGCTACAAAAGCCGCGGTGTGCACGTCGACCCTAAAAACATCTTGATCACCACCGGTTCGCAACAAGCGCTGGACTTGCTTGGCAAAGCGTTTTTGAACAAAGGCGATTATGTGTGTTTGGAACGTCCTAGCTATTTGGGCGCGATTCAAGCTTTCCAAATGTTCCAACCGCAATTCCAAGAAGTGGATTTAACCGCCACAGGCATAGACTTGCCGGAATTAGAACAGCAAATGGCGGCCAAACAAGCCAAATTCTTGTACGCGATTCCGAATTTCCAAAACCCAACCGGTTTGACTTACAGCTTGGAAAGCCGTCAAAACTTGGCCGAATACTTAAAACGCAGCGGCAATTTGATGGTGGAAGACGATCCTTATGGCGAATTGCGCTTTATCGGCGAGCATTTGCCGAATGTGTATTCCTTCGCGCCTGAAAACGTGATTTTATTGGGCTCGTTCTCCAAAGTGTGTGCCCCTGGCATGCGCATCGGCTGGATGGTGGCCAATGATGCGGTGATGGAACGTTTGGTTACCGCCAAACAAGCATCAGATTTGCACACGCCGATTTTGACCCAACGCATTTTGGCACAATACTTGGCCGACAATTCCTTGGATGAGCACATCAAAACCATACAGGCCGCTTATTTTGAGCAACGCCAAGCCATGGTAGAAGCCTTGCACCAATACATGCCTGAAGGCGTGACCTTCACCGAGCCTGAAGGCGGCATGTTCTTGTGGGTGACCTTGCCGAAAAACTGTCCTGCCATGAGTTTGTTCCCGATTGCGGTGAAACATAAAGTGGCGTTTGTACCGGGCGAGCCATTCTCAACCGAAGGCAAAACCTCTTACGACATCCGCATGAGTTTCTGTACTGTTGATGCCGCGACCATTGTTGAAGGCGTGAAGCGTTTGGCCGCTGCCATCGCCGAATTGACCAATCAAAATCAAACTGACAACCAAACCGTGACCATTTAAGTTTGCACAACACAACACAGGCGTCCTGAAAGTTTACAGGACGCCTGTTTTTTTTCACTGTCAGGCACGGGGGTTTTTGTTAAGATACACCTGTCTATGAATATGGGTTAAGGGCAATGACTTCTTTGCGTACTATCGGGGTGTGTTTGGTGTTGGCCACAAGCGCGTGCCAACCACAGCAGCAACAAGGCTCAAGCAGTGCCCATCCCGCGTCGCAGCCCCGTTCATCTGCCGCTGCCACGGCCAAAACGCCATTGCCACCGCAATGTGACAACATCCCCTTACAAATGAGCGCCATTACCGCCAACAGCGACTTACAGTCCTTAAGCGTGGTCAATTTGGCCTTAAAGCGCTGCGTGCCCTTGGTGAAAATGGACACGCGCAAGCTGTGGCTGGAAGCCAGTTGGGACATGTACCAACGCTTTTTAAAACTCGGCGGCAACAGCAAAAACTCGCTGGTGTGGGATGAATTTTCTGGCATCTTAGAAGGCTATCCCGATGAAAGCTCAGAAGACAAGCAAGCGCGTTTGCAGCGCCAAGCCGAATTGTGGCCACGCTTAACCCCGCGCATGCAACAAATGTCGCTGTGGCAAGGCAAGGAATACATCGACAATTACTACATCGGCGAAGGCGAAATGGCATTGCGTCGCCATCCGCGCTTTATTGTCGACATTTTTTCGCCGTATCTGCCCGAAGATGAGCAAGTATTTTCACGCCAATTGGCCAAGGAAAACACCACCCTCACCACCAACGACGCCGCTTTGGTCATTCCGTGGTCGGAAGTGTCCAATCGCGCCTTGTTTTGGGAACGCTATTTGAAGCGCTATCCAAAAAGTCCGTATGTCAAACAAGCGCAATTCCTGTTTCAATGGTATCAAGCCATCTTATTCCAAGGCTTGGACAACACGCCGGTCTTGGAAGCGGATGCCAAACAGCTGAACATCAGCGCCGATGCCATGGCCGTACACCAAGCGCTGACCAAGAAAACCGGCAGCAGCATGGCGGCCAAATCCAGTGAATTGATTCAGTGGTTGCAACAGCAACAACAGCGTTGGCCACAAATGAGCGCCAGCGAACACGCCGGTTTTACTGCGCAACGGCAACAACTGTACAAAAAACTCAAAGTCGGCTTCCCTAATCCTGTTTCCGCGGGCAAAAACAGCCATTACGATTGCTTTACCGACGCCTTGTGCCACATCAGCAAAGGATGAACATGCGCGCTTTGTTACTCGCCGCCCTCATGGCCTGCAGCGGCTTGCCCTTGGCAGCCCATGCCGAACCCGTAGACCCCATACAGGCGATGCAACAAGCCAGTTTGACGCCGCAAACGCAATCCGTACGTGGCGTGTTGTCGCTGTATTGGCAAGAGCAACAACTGCGTTTGGCTTTGAACAGCGATGCGGCGTCGCAACAACAACTTTATCGCAATATGCCCAATCCCCAAGCCTTGGCACACACCCGTTCAGACATGAAATTTGTCGATTTGCATTGGCGCGGCAGCGAAGCGCAATTGCAGCACAGCTTACAGGCCGCCTTTGGCGACATCACCCAGCCATTTTGGCAACAGCGCCGCGGCATTTTGAATCTGCCTGCGCAAGTACGCATTCAAAATTTTCAGCTCTACAATGCCGAGTGTGACCAATATTACTTTCAGGCCGACTTAATCAATATAGAGCGCGATACAAACAGCCCTATCGCACCGATTTATGCCGATTCTTGCGCCAATGGCATCCAGCTTGAGCAATATGTGGTGAATGCGCAAGACGGCTATGCCAATCTGCGCGCCGCACCCAATACCAATGCAGCGGTATTGCAACGCCTGCCCAAAGGCAGCAAACTCGCGGCCTTAGCACCGCAAGGCGCGTGGTTGCAAGTGCAAGTCATAGGCAAAGACCGCAACAGCGCTATGGGCTATGTGCACCAAAGCCAAGTCAAACTCATCGAAATCGAGTAAGCTTAAGCGGCCTGTAAGTAAGTGCTGAGCCTATGAGCATATTGATGTTGTGCAGTTAAAGCTAAGGAGGCTGATGATATTAATCCATGTGGCCGTTTACAAAGAAGATGTGCGCGATTATTGGGCGGAAGTGCCGGCGCTGGCCGATTGTTTTTGCAGCGGCGACAGCGTCGCCGACACCTTGCTTGATGCTCCTGCCACCATCCAATTTTATGTTGAGGTGATGCGCATCACCAATCCACGCTTTAAGCTGGTGCAAAAACCGCTGTCAGTGTTAAAAACCCTGCCCGAATACGCCGGCGCAGCGTGGCACGCGGTGAAAGTGGATGTTTGAATCCTGTTGACACTGATATTCTGTGTGTGTTTTCGATATGCAAAAGCGGCCTGTAAATGGTTTACAGGGCGCTTTTAATGTCTTGATGCAAACTCTTTACCCGCTTAAGAATACATCACATCCGAGCGCAATACGTATTTGCAGCCGCTCACCACTGCCGCACCCTCATGCCAAGTATCGTGGACAAACAACAGCGCATCACCGGTGCGCGGCTGGATTTGGAAATCGCGAAAATCGGTGGCACCGCCTTGAAAATCCTCGTTCAAATACACCAATAAGGTCAATTCGCTGCGCAAACCGTCTTCCAACCAAGGCCCATCTTTGTGCATTTTAAAACGTTGCTCAGGCAAGTATTGGTAAAAGCGCAAATCGCGCGGCAAGCCACAAGCACTGCGCCCATTCAGGCTTGGCAAGCTGTGTGTTTGCAATTGCTGCCATAACCAAGCCACCCATTCAGGCGCCGTAAACTGGGCGCGCAAATTATTGCGAATATTGGGCATGGCACGCGTTCCCGTGGCCGCCCTGACTTGCGCCGCGCTGAAACCATGTTGCACAGCCATATCCAACAATTGCTGACATTGTACGGCAGACAAAAATTGCGGAATCTGCCATACGCGTTCGTTTAAGGCCAACATTTTGCACTCCCAATCACGATAGCGCTGCTTAAAACGTCTTGTACAAAGTCACCAATTGCAGTTCTTGTTTGGGTTCGCCGACGTTCACATCACGGGGAAACGGCTGTAATTCTGCCGATTGCACGTAGCCGCGGCGCTCGTAATAGGCCAGCAATTCGGTGCGAGCGGTGATGACCGTCATTTTGCTGCCTTTGATGCCGCGCCAAAAGCCGCGGGCAAAGTGTTCGGCGCCGGCGAGCAAAGCCTTGCCCAAGCCGGTTTGTTGCAGATTCGGATTGATGGCAAACATGCCCAAATACACATAATCGCCGGCTTGTTCGACGACAATACAGCCCAAAATCTGCTGTGCCTCATCGCGCAATACCAAAAATTGTGCTTGGGCATCGGCAATCAAGGCGCTGATTTCGGCGCGGTCGGTGCGTGCGCCGCTGATTAAGTCGCGCTCGCCCGTCCACGACTCGCTGCCGCGGTAGGCAAGGTTAATCAAATCGACCAAAGCGTCGGTTTCGTGGGCTTGGGCAAAGCCAATTTTCATGTCCATCTGGTGTGGTTTCCTTGTTTACAGGCCGCTTATTACAGGCCGCGGGCCCATTCTGGGCGCAAACGTGCTTGTTGTGGGTTGAGGATGGCTTGTTGGATTTCGCTGAGCAAGCGCGGCTTGTCGCGCCCCAAACGCCCTTTGAGCACCAAATAATTCGAGGCGTGGTCGCTGCGAAACACGGTATTGTCCAAATCCAATTCGCTGATCAGGTATTGCAATTCCATGAACAATTCTTGCTGGGTCAGAATCTCAAAATCGGGATAGCGGTTTTGAAAGCGCTGCATGCCCAGCGGAAACGACACCACCAAGGTCGATAGAAATTCCGGCGGCGCGGCATTCATCAAGCGTGCCGAATTGAGCGCGTGTTGTGGCGACAGTTTTTTGCCGCCCAAACCATTGAGTATCATCACCGAGCGCTTGATGCCGGCATCGCCGAGTTTTTGCAAACACGCCAGCGATGAGTCAAACGTCTCGGATTTATTCACCAAGCGCAACACCTCATCATCGCCCGATTCACAGCCGATGTAAGCCAGTTTCAGGCCGGCATCGTGCAATTCTTTTAACTCGTCCACCGATTTGTTTTTGACATTGCTGGGCAGGCAATAACTGGACACGCGTTCCACTGTGGGCAAAATGCGCTGTATCGCCTCCAAAATCGCCAACAAACGCTTGGTCGACAACACCATCGCATCGCCATCGGCCAAAAACACGCGCTTAATCGGGTATTGTCCGGCCACGCGCTGCAAGAAGGCCTCGATTTCCTCTTGTGCAAATGGGCGAAACTTCTTCTGCGGCTGGGTGTACATTTCACAAAACGTGCACTCATTCCATGAGCAGCCATTGGTCACGGGCAAAATCAGCGATTGCGCCTCACTGGGCGGGCGAAAAACGGGTTCAATGTACATGGCATTCAGTTTCGACTTAAGGTGGCTGATTCTATCACAGTTAAAATTCTGCCCAGCTGTAGCACAGATGGCCACAAACACGATATTTAAATGCAAAAATAAGGAATGGTTTAAATCAAAACACCCCAATCGGAGTATCATTTCGCCGTTTGTGACTTTATCTTAATCAGTTTGGCAGTAATGAAAAATTCGGAAATCAGTTTGGGCAAGCCCAGTTTGTTGTCGCACAGCGCGTTTGACGATGTGTACGGCCTCAGTTTGGGGGTGATGTTCATCGCTTTGGGGCTCAATTTACTCAAGCTCTCGGGCTTTATCACCGGCGGCATCGCTGGTATGGCCTTATTGGTGTCGTATTGGTTGCCCATGTCCATCGGCATGTTGTTTATGTTGGTGAACATTCCTTTTTTGATTTTTTCGTATTTCAGCATGGGCAAGGCATTCGCCTTAAAAACCGTCAGCGTGAGCTTGGTGCTGGGTTTGACCACGCATTTTTTGCCTTACGTCATCCACATTGATTATTTGCATCCGGTGTTTGCGGCCTTGTTTGGCGGCACCATCATTGGTTTGGGCATTTTGTGCTTGGCCAGACACAACGCCTCAGTCGGCGGCACCGGCGCGCTGACTTTGTGGATGCAGAAAAAATACCGCATCAATGCCGGCAAAAGCCAAATGGCCTTGGATGCGTTGGTGTTTGTGGTGGCGTTGACCTGCATGGACGCCAGCATCGTCGCCTTATCGGCAGTCAGTGCGGTAGCGATGAATGCGATGTTGATTATTTGGCACAAACCTGGTCGCTATAACGGCGGCAAGTAATGTCGCTTGAGCCAACCAATCAAACAACGAAGACGCATGCCACGTCTTCGTTTTTTTATCTGTCGCACTTGGAGAAAATGCTCTAGGATAAGGCCATCTTTTGGCTTGAATCTGCCAAGCAGCAATCCACCATCCGCGAGGAGCATTGCATGTCCACTGATTTGATTTACACCATGGTGCCCATCACCTTTCGTCTCGACCTCAAAGACCCGTTTATCTTCACTGCTCACCACGTCGATCACTACCCGCGTGGCAATGCCGACATGGGCCCGCTCGAAGGTGCGCCGACGGCGGGGCCATTCAATATGTATTACAGCCAAACCGGTGTGCCCGGTTTTCCTGCCCATCCGCATACCGGCTTTGAAACCATTACCATCGTCGATTCGGGCATGGTTGACCATTTTGATTCCTTGGGCAGTTGCGGCCGTTATGGCCACGGCGATGTGCAATGGTTGAGCACTGGTCATGGTGTGCAACATGCGGAAATGTTTCCTCTGTTGTCACAAGAGCACGACAATCCGTTGGAATTGTTTCAAATCTGGTTCAATTCTTCGGCCGAGCAAAAACAAGCGCCTGCCGCTTACAAAATGATGTGGGCCGAAAAAATCCCGCACCTAGACCACCAAGACAGCGCTGGCAAACACACTGATGTGCGCGTGATTTCGGGTCAATTACACGATGTAGCGGCGCTAGAGCGGCCTGTAAACTCGTGGGCACATGCGCCTGAGCACAAAGTGAATATTTTCATGCTCACCTTGCAAGCTGGAGCCAGCATGACACTGCCTGCCACCACCGCCAGCTCCAACCGCTTTTGCTATTTTTACCGTGGCAATGAAATATTGGTCGCAGGCACGGCGGTGGCCGAACGCCATTTGATGCAATTGCGTCCCGATGCCGACATTCATTTACAGGCCGGTGACACCGAGGCGCGCATCCTGTGGCTAGAAGGTGAGCCCATAGGCGAGCCAGTGGCGATGCGTGGGCCATTTGTACTCAACAGCGAAGCGCAATTGAACGATGCGTTTGCCCGCTTTCGCGCCACCCAGTTTGGCGGCTGGCCGTGGGAACACTCGGCGCCAGTGTTTGAGCGCGAACAACAGCGTTTTGCCAGTTACCGCAATGGTGCCGAATTGGATTACCCCAATGATTGATGCCATGGGCATTGTGGACTGCAAATTGCATCAGCATTAAGCAATGTGCTCTGCCATCTTGCCCGTTTTGCCACAAGGAGTCCGTCATGTTCAAATTCAGCGTGTTGTTGCTCGGCCTGTGTGTGGCCAGTGCACCTGTGTGGGCGGACTGCTTGGCGCAACTCGACCGCCAAACCTTGGCCGAACAATTGTCGCGCAGCACCGAATATTTGGGGCCGCTGCCCAGCGATTTGAATTGCGTCAAACCCGCCACGCCCAGCATGCAATTGGTGTGTGGCAATGCCGATTTACTGGCCTTACACCATTTGAATCGCTATGCGCAATTGGTGGCGTATGAAAGCGCCACCAAGCAGCAAGTCATCGGCAATGATGCGTTTGTGGCGCAAGTGTTGCAGCAAGTGGGCAATCCTGCCCAGGCGTGCACCACCGTCGAATGTGCGTGCAAACGCTATGTGCAAAGCTTTCAAGACGCGGCAGGTTACGATTTTAAATTGCTGCATGCTTTGTAAAACAGTACAAGTAAACAAGCATTGAAAAGCGGCCTGTAAACACTCCCATGGGGTTTACAGGCCGCTTGTTTGTCTTTTGCATGCTCAAACTGTGTTTCCGTCGTGTGTTTGCTTTGTTCTCTATCACTTCACATGGTTGGCACAAGGCCACAGCTGACGAGCTGCACCAGCAAACACAGCCATCAAATCATGGCATGGAAAAGCATACATGCTACAGCATTCATGCTACTTGCAGGTGCATCTGGCTGATAAGGCGCATAAAATCACTGGCAGTTTCCGCATTTTTCTGTTTAGATAACAGCCACCTAGCCCACCAAGGAATCAACATGAAAACCATTGCTTATGTCGCATTAATGCTTGCTATCAGCCCCATGGCCATTGCTTCGTGTTTGTCAGCCTTAGACAGCGCCAGTTTAAAACAGCGCTTGGACAATACCGGTGAAATGGCGTATGCGAATGTCAATGTCAGTTTCCAATGCAGCGCCGCCACAGCGCCGTATCAAAAACTGATTTACGCCAATCCCAAGCTCAAATCCTTACACGTTTTGAACAACCGCGCAGTGATATACGGTTATGAAAACGCCACCAAAACCGAAGTGGCTGACAGCCCAGCCGCCATCCGCGCCACCCTCAAACAACAAGGCGATGCCGCCGCCCGTTGCACCAGCGCTGAATGCGTGTGCAGCGCTTACAGCCAAAGCATTGATGATATGGGCGGTGCCAATTTTGGCAGGTATTGATTGATGCCAGATTAAATTAAATGTTTACAGGCCGCATTAAGCGGCCTGTAAACCTATCACCCTATTCACATCCTTTAAGCACCCACAGCGCCGTCTTTGCTCAACAAAGTCTGGTACAAATCGGGACGGCGATCGCGGAACACGCCCCAATTACGGCGCAAGCTGGCGATGGCATCCAAATCAAACTCATGCACGATGACGCCAGCCTCCGTGCCCATTTCGGCCACGATTTCACCGAATGGATTGCATATCATCGAGCCACCGTAAAACGTGATGTCAAAATCGTCTTGCACCTCGGTGCCAAGGCTTGAAAATGCTGGATGGCGGCATTTTCGGCTATCGGTGTGGCAAATGCCAAATACGCAGGAATCTGTTTTTGGCAGAAATAATTGCGCTCAAACAATTCTTGCAACAAGATGATGTTGGCGCCTTGTGCGGCCGCTTCGCGCACCAAGGCTTCGGCCTTGGCGATGTTGGCGGCCACATCCCAACCACCGCTCATTTGGGTGGCAGCTACTTTAACGGGACGCATGAGATTCCTTTCTTAGCCACTGACAAATGGCATGATGGCAAACAAGATGGCGGCCAAACTGGCGCTGATTAAGGCAAAGCGAAATTGTGTCACCGCGTGTTCCAACGGCGTGATTTCGCACGAACGCGCTGCCAACACCGTGGCATCGCCAAAGAAACAGGCATGGCTGCCAAAACCACCGGCGGAAATCAATGCGCCCAGCGTCAAGGCCATATTGGCATCCAAAGCCTGCGCCAACGGCACAATGATCGGAATCGAGATTGCGTATATGCCCCAGAACGAACCGGTGGTAAAAGTCAAAAATGCCAGCAACACAAAGGTAATCAAGGGCAGGAAATCGGCATTGATGAAAGGCTTGACGCTGTCGATGATGTAAGGCGCCAAACCCAATTGCTCATTCACGTCTTGCAGCACAAAGGCGGCAAAAATGATTGCAATCGGCGTGACCATGCTGCTGACACCGTTCATAAAGTTTTCGCACAAAGCCGGCACGCTGCCAAGCTTGGCGATGCGGTAAGCGATTAAGGTGACGATGACCGCGCCCATCACCCCCAATAAGGTGTCGCCCAAATACCAAGTCAAGCTGATCATCACCACGATGGGCAAAAAGAAGTGCCACAAGCGCGGCTGCGCTTCGCCACCCATGCCCTCACTGTCTTGGTGTACCGGCGGATTGGCCGCAGCCGCGGCTTCAGAGCGGCGCATGGAGGCCGACATCGGTATCAAACCATAAGCGACCAAAGGCACCATCAACACCGCAATCCACGCATAGAAAATGTACGGAATCACGCTGATGTAATAATGCAAACCCTCACCCGCAGCGACCACCTTATTTGATTCCAACAAACCCGACACATAAATCGCCCAAGTCGAAATCGGTATCAACAGACACACCGGTGCCGCCGTGGCGGCAGCGATATAGGCCAACATCGCCCGCGACACGCCAAACTTATCGGTCAAACGGCGCGTGGCCGCACCTACGGTCAATGCGCTCAAATAGTCATCAATGAAGATGACCAAACCCAAGAACCACGCCGCCATCAGGCTTTGTGGTCGGGTCTTCACATGGCGTTCCAACAATTGGCTGAATACCGTGGTCGCACGCGAGGCTTGCAACCACATGATCAGGCCGCCCATCAGTGCCGACAGCAGCAAGATCCACCCCATTACCGGCGAGGCCATCACTTTTAAAGAGCTGCCCATCAAGCCATTGAGCAGCGCCAGCGGTTTGGCGTCTAGCATCAACAAACCAATAATCGCACCAGCACACAAAGGCTCTAAGGTGCGCTTGCTGAGCAAGGCCAATACCAACACGCTCAATACCGGCACCAAGGTAAACATGCCAAACACCCGTTTGCCATCGGCACCCACAGGGGTTAAGGCATAACACGCGGCCACCAATACCGCCGTCACCGCGACGATGATGAGCATGGTTTGATTGCGCATGCCCAAGGAGTTTTTATTGCGGAACCACATAATGTGCCTCCTGACTTAAGCCAATAAAGACTGCGGTGCTTGTTTGAGTTCAGCCAACAGCCCATCAATCCAAGCCTTTTGATACGCTTGTAAGTCTTGGCCGGGTGTGGTTTTAAAGCCTTGCAAACACGGCTCGACCACCGGATTGTCCACGCCCATCAAGGCGGTAATCACGGCCAAGCCCAAAAACGGCGTGGTATTGGGGTTGTAACCGCCCTCATGCGTCATCACCAAGCGGCCTGAACACAATTCGTCCGCCGCTTGCATCAACAATTCGGTCATTTTGCGGTAGCTGTCGGCATGCAACATCATCCGTCCCAATGGGTCTTCTATGCTGGCGTCGAAACCCGATGGTACGATGATCAAATCCGGCTTGAACGCCGCCAAAGCCGGCAACACGATTTGCTCAAACGCATACAAATACGCGCCCTCGCCTGAGCCCGGCTGCAATGGAATGTTGATGTTGCGCCCAGCCGCATCGCCTTCGCCGTGTACATCAACCGCACCGCGACCGGCAGGATACAGGCCGTCTTGGTGCAGCGAAATCGTCAACGCACGCGGGTCGTTTAAAAACACCGCCTCAGTGCCATTGCCATGGTGCACATCCCAATCGACAAACGCGATGCGCTCCAAGCCCAACACATCCAAGGCATGTGCGCCGGCAATCGCGGCATTGGCATACACGCAAAAGCCACAACCCAAATCCGGCTCAGCATGGTGGCCAGGTGGACGGATTAAGGCATAGGCATTTTGCACCTTGCCCGACACCACCGCCTCCACCGCCGCAATCGCGCCGCCGGCCGACAATTGCGCGATTTCTACCGATGATTTGCCCAATACCGATTCCGGATCGACATTGCCACCGATGCCGCGCATCGCTTCGACTTGATCCAAATATTCAACTGAGTGCGCGCGCGCCAAATCTTCACGGCTGGCGGTGTGTGGCTTAATCGCGGTCAATTGCTCGGTCACTCCGGTCACATCGAGCAAATTTTTGATGCGGCGCTTGGGTTCTGGCGATTCATAATGGATGTTGGGCTGCACCACCAAGCTCGGCTGCATCAAGCCGGCGTAATTGCCCGTGTCATGCCACATATACAGTTCATGCCATACCAATCCTGTTTTGTTCATGCGTTTCTCCTCGGTTTCTCACTGCTGTTGTTATGTTTGGTTTCAACACGATTGTCAGCAATATGCGCAAGGCCAAGATTTTGTGCAAGCAAGGCTGAACCCATGAATGCGCATGGCATTGATTAAGGATTTAGCTTGCCTGCGCGCACAAAACCAGCCGTATTTTCGGAGGGCGTAACTGAGGCAATGAATGCAGCGACACGGCTTTACGCACGCCCACAGACTTTGCAACAGCGCATTTATTACCATCACAACAATCTGCAAAATGCGCACGACCAAAATTACACAACTTTACAATACGCGCCAACCACTACCGCCAGCAGCCGTTTCCTTATCTCACCACCATCCAAGTGCTGAACACACCATAAACAAAAGCTTTCCACATTACCCACTCATGTCATGCAACAGAGTATTGCATCAACATGCGGCACACACACGATAAAAAAGCGGCCTGTAAACTTACAGGCCGCTTAATCATGAATAAGTAAAACTTATGTAGCACATTAGACAGGCTTATCACCCAATACCGTGGCACGGTGCATGATGCGGTGAGCAGTGCCGTAATCAAAATTGGCAAAATGTTGGGTAGAACGGTTGTCCCAAATCGCCACATCACCCGCTTGCCAATGCCAGCGCACATGAAATTTCGGCTGGGTGGCATGGGCAAACAAGAAACGCAGCAAGGCATCGCTCTCGGCTTCGGACAATTCATTGATGTGGGTGGTAAAGCCTTCGCTGACAAACAGGCCTTTTTTGCCCGACACCGGATGGGTGCGCACCACCGGATGACTGACAGGCGGATGGTCGCGTTTGGCTTTTTCAAATCGTGCCGCATCGGCCTCGGTCTGTGCGAAACGCGTGGCAGGGAAAGATTTGCGGATGTCGTGACTGGCACTCAATCCTGCTAACAACTCTTTGAACGGCTCAGACAAAGCCTCGTAAGCGGCGATGGAGCTAGCCCACAGCGTGTCGCCACCGAACTCGGGCACTTGCTGCGCGCTCAACACGCAGCCCAAAGGCGGGGTTTGGATGAAGGTGACATCGGTATGCCACAATTCATTGTCGCGCAAGTCTTGTTTGTGGCTGTCCAGCACCATCACCTCGGCCACGCGCTCATGCGCAGGGTAAATCGGGTGGATGTGCAAATCGCCGAACAATTGGGCGATGTCGCGCTGTTGCTCGGCTTCTAAAAATTGTTGGCGCAAAAACAGCACTTGGTGCTCGACCAATGCGGCCTGTAAGTCTTGTTGCGCCTCGGCATTCAAGGTCTCATTCAAATTGATGCCACTGATGACAGCCCCTATGGCTGGGGTCAAACGTTCGATTTTCATGTTGTTTTCTCTGAAATAATGCTGTTTGTTATTCGGCCTTGCCATACCAAGGCGTTAATTGTTTTTGCAACGCACGCAATGACAACTCAATTAATACCGCAATCACGGCGATGACGATGATGCCCAACACCACCACATCGGTGACCAAAAACTGCGCTGCCGATTGCACCATATAGCCCAAACCGCGTTTGGCCGCGACCAATTCTGCCGCCACCAAGGTTGACCAACCGGCGCCTAAACCAATGCGCACGCCAGTTAAGATGCTCGGCAAGGCCGCTGGCAAAATCACTGTTTGGATCACTTGTGCGCGCGTGGCCCCGAGTGAGCGCACCGCGCGGATGCGGTTGCCATTGGCCACGGTCATGCCGTGGGTGGTGGCGATGATGATGGGCGCCAAGATGGCCAAGAATATCAACAACACTTTGGTGGTTTCACCAATGCCAAACCAAATCACCAATAAAGGCAGGTAAGCGAGCGGCGGTATCGGCCGGTAAAGTTCGACCAAGGGGTCAACCAAGCCGCGCACCCACGCATTCAAACCCATGGCCATACCGACAGGCACGCCGATGAGGATGGCGGCAAACAGCGACAGGAAAATGCGTTGCAAACTGGCGGCCAAGTGTTGCCACAGTGTCGCGTCCATAAAGCCTTGCCCTGCGACCTCGATGAATTTGCGCCCCACTTGCACGGGGCTGGGCAAAAACAACGGTGGCACCAGTTGCAAGGCAGTAATCAACCACCACAACAGCAGTAAAGACCCTATGCTGATGGCGGCCAACACGCCGCGGCGCTCGGATAAGGGCGTGCGTGTGCTCATATCGACACCTCGTATAAGGCTGGGTCTTGTGCATTCAAGCGCGTGAACAAGTACTCGCGCATGTCAATGAAGGCAGAATCGGATTTGATTTGTCGAAACGATTTGCCGGCGCGGCGTTGGCGGCTGAATGGCGGCTCAATCTCATCGATGATGCGTCCCGGAAACGGTGCCATCAACACCAATTGCGTCGCCAATACCAAGGCTTCTTCTATGTCGTGGGTAATCAGGAAAAAGCCGGTTTGATTCTGTTGCCACAAATCCAATACCAAGTCTTGCATTTGCTCGCGTGTGAACGCATCCAGTGCCCCAAAAGGCTCATCCATCAACAGGTATTTAGAGCGCACCGCCAAGGCGCGGGCAATGCCCACCCGTTGGCGCATGCCACCAGACAACTCCCAAATCTGTTTTTCCTCGGCACCGCTGAGATTGACTTGTTGCAACACCTGTTTGGCAATGGCGCTGCGTTGTTGCGCTGGCACGTTTTGGATTTTCAGGCCGAGTTCGACATTTTCTTGCACATTCAGCCACGGCATCAGCGCATCGTCTTGAAACACCACCGTGCGGTCGGCGGCGGGTGCGTTGATGTATTTGTCCCCATCACGCACCTCACCGGCATTGATGGGCACGAAACCGGCCAACACATTCAATAAGGTGGTCTTGCCGCAACCCGATGGCCCCAAGATCACGGTAATGCCATCGTGGGGGATGTTCAACGAAATGTTTTGCAGCGTCGGCGCCGCCTGTCCTTCATACTGCACCGACACCTGTTGTAAACTTAAATCCGACATCATTTGCCCGCCGCCGCTTGGATAAACTTGGCCGTCACATTGTCTTGATAGCTGTCTTTGACCGCATCGACCTTGCCCTGCTCTTTCAAGAATGTCGCGGTTTTCTTCACATCAGCGGCAAAGCTGCCACCCAAAATCTGCGCTTGCTCGGCCAAGTTCGGATAGACATTGCCCGACAATAACAAGGCCACGTCTTCAGGTTTGGAGCCAGTCAGCTTGGCGATTTTGCTGACATTGTCGGCATTGGCCGCATAGGTTTTCGGGTCTTGGTTGTAAGCATCGACTTGCTTGCCGGTGACTTTGGCAAACTGGGTTAAGAATTCAGGATTTTTCTCGGCAAAGTCTTTACGCACAATCCACAAATCGTAAGTCGGCGCACCCCATTTGCCCACTTCTTCGCTGCTCACCAATACCTTGCCGGTTTGCTTGGCTTGGCTCAAAGCTGGTTCCCACACATACGCGGCATCAATGTCGCCACGTTTCCATGCGGCGGTGATTTCGGGTGGTCGCAAATTGACGATATCGACTTTTTTGGCATCGATGTTCCAATGCTTTAAGGCCGACAACAGGCTGTAATGCGTGGTCGATACAAATGGCACCGCCACTTTTTTGCCAATTAAGTCTTCGGGTTTGGCGATTTTGTTGTTCACCACCAAAGCTTCGGATTGGCCGATGACGCCGGAAATGTAGAACACTTCTATCGGTACATTTTGACTCGCTGCCGCCGCCAACGGGCTGGAACCGATATTGCCCACCGGCACATCGCCCGACGTCACCGCCGCAATCACTTCGGCACCGCTGTCAAACTTGCGCCATTCAATATTGGCACCGGTCGCCGCTTCATAATCGCCATTGGCTTGCGCCACTTTGGTTGGGTCGACACCGGTTTGATACGCCACCACAATTTTGCTTTGATTGGCGGTACTGGCCGAGGCCGTGCCCGCTTTGGCTGGTGCGGCTTGGGCATTATTACCATTGCCATTTTGGCTGATGATGAATGCGCCTATGCCCACCGCAGCCAAGGCCGCGACGATGGCAGTGATTTTTTTGGAATTCGATGTGGCCATGGTGTTACTCCAGTAATGTTTTGTTAAAAGCATCATAGGAGAAAGCCAAACAAATAAGAAAGAATATAAAACGATTTATAAATGCCAATAAAGCATATCAATACCCACATGCGGCCTGTAAGAGCATGTTGGCGATGTACCAACTGTCATCAGACGGTTTGAGAGCCACAATATGGCCATAACCAAGCTTACAGGCCGCTTAGATAGGTATGCTGCACATTGCGAGTGAACTCGTGCAATATCACAGAGTGCTTATTCAACACAGCTTGAACGACACCTTTTGACACCCGTTCACTGCCATCACAGCCATATGTCATCAATCAGTATTATCAAGATTATTGATTTTCCCGCAGTGCGGTGCGGGTAGCAGTGGTGACATTGGCGACCAAATTGCGCAGCCATTGGTTGCGCGGATGGGTTTGCTTTTTGATGTCCCAAATCGCTTCCACCACAAACGATGGTGCCAAAATCAGCGGCACCGGATGCACCGCCAATTTGGCATTGTTTTCGGCATAGGTATGCGCCGCGTAAGTGGGCATGGTCAACAGCAATGGGCTGCCGATGATGGCATTGACGGCGGTCGAGTAATTGAAAAACGTCGCTTTCACCTGCCGCTTATAGCCTTCGGCCTCAAAATACTCGTCCAAAAAACCGGCGCGACCGCCATCAAACACCACCCGTCCATGCTCTTTGCTCACATACTCGGCAAAAGTGATTTTGTGCGCCAATTGGTGCACTTGATTGTCGAACACACACGAATAAGAAGACGCAAACAACACATGGCTTTGGTGTTGCGAGCTGATGTTTTGCGGATTGGATACAATGACCATGTCCAAATTGTGTTCCAACAGCGCTTGGTGCCAAAAATGGCTGTTGGTCGGATAAAACGCAAACGAAATCGGCAAATCGGCGCTGGCCGCCAACAGCTTTTTAATCATCAAACATTCCAGCTCATCCGACAAACCGATTTTAAACACATCACCCGCCCGTGCTTGGTAAGTTTCTTGGGCACTGGATTCTTCTAACACGCTGACGATGCTGTTAATCGCGTCTTTGATTACCGGCGCAATGCGTATGGCTTTTACCGTTGGCGTGATGCCATGCGATGTGCGCACAAACAATTCGTCTTGCAATAACTCGCGCAATTTTTTCAATGAGGCACTGACCGCGCTTTGGGTCAAAAACAGCGATTTGGCCGCACGGGTCACGCTGCGCTCGCGCATCAACACCGTAAAGACCACCAATAAATTCAAATCTATCTTGCTGATATTCATTTCAGTGATGTATCCCATCGAAATTAGTCGTTTGATTGTGGCACGATTTGGCCTTAAAACCCTTAAACAACAACAATAAAAAATGTATTTTTTTAAAAAACTTGATAGTGACAAAAATAATATCAAAGGAGAAATCAATGAGTCTACACAGCAATGCCATTACCCCACCGCCTATCCTTACCAGCGCTGAGCAACCCAAAAAGCTCACGCTCAAGCAATCCGCCGCCGTCGGCATAGGCAATTTTATGGAATGGTTTGATTTTGCCATTTACGGCTATTTTGCCGCCGTCATCGGGCAGGTGTTTTTCCCTTCCAATGCCCCCGGTATTTCGTTGTTGTCATCGCTGGCGGTGTTTGCGGTGGGGTTCTTGGCCAGACCGTTTGGTGCGCTGGTCTTAGGGCCTTTGGGCGACAAATTGGGGCGCAAATATGTGTTGATGGTCACGGTGTTTGGCATGGGCGTGTTCACCACGCTGATGGGCTTATTGCCCGGTTATGCCACCTTGGGTCTGCTCGCGCCCATTGTGCTAATTCTGTTACGTTTTTTACAAGGCATGATGGTCGGTGGAGAATGGTCTAGTGCCGGCATCTTCTTAATCGAAAGCGCCGACGATGACAGACGGGCACGGGCGGCCAGTTTGATTACCTGCACCGCCGGCATCGCATTTTTGGCCGGCACGGCCACTGCCGCCGCCATCAATTCCGGTTTGAGCGAGGAACAAGTAATCGCTTGGGGTTGGCGCATTCCGTTTGTGTTGTCGATATTCATGACGTTTTTGGCGGTATTCATCCGCCGCCGCTTGGACGACACACCGGTATACCACGAGCTACAAGCCAAAAAAGCCAGCAATGCCATCGCGCCCATCAGTTTTGCCAAAAAGCGCTCGTCTTTCATCATTGCCTTTGCATTCTCGGCCTTATTTGGCGTGTCTTTGTATTACTTCATTACCTATGCCAACACCCATTTGGTCACCGTGGTGCACTTGCCGAAAATCTCCGCCTTGTGGCTGTGCAGCTTGGCCTTGTTGGTGTATTGCTTTATGCACCCGTTTGTCGGTTTGCTCATCGACAAAGTGGGCCGCCGCAAGCCGGTATTGTTCACCGCCGCCGGTTTAATCGTCAGTGCTTACCCCATCTTCTTGATGTGGAACACGGGCAACAGCGTGCTCATCGTGCTCGCCTCCATCTTATTGGGCTTTTTCGTGTGCATGTCGGCGGTATTGAATGTGGTGTTGCTGGTGGAAGTGTTTCCCGCTTCTATTCGCTCCACCGGTGCGGCGCTGGGTCACAATATCGCTTCAGCCGTCTTGGCCGGCCCTGGCCCTTTTATTGCCGCTTTGTTGATTCAATACACTGGTAATCCCAACGTGCCAGCTTGGTATTTAATCGGCGTGTCCACTTTCTGCTTCCTCATTTTGTTTTTTATGCTGCCTGAAACCAAGGGCAAAAATCTCAGCGATGAACATTAACCCATACAACCACCACATTAAGGAACCATCATGACCAAAGTCGCCGTTATCCAAGCCGCCGCTATCCCATTTGAACCGATGTTAAGCGTGGAAAAAGCAGGCCAAATTTTAGAACGCGTCAGTGCGGCGCAAGCTCAATTGGCAGTGTTTCCCGAAGCCTATTTGGGTGGTTATCCCAAAGGCAGCCATTTTGGCAGCGTCGTTGGCACGCGCCACAACGACGGGCGCAAGTTATACCAACGCTATGTCGCTGGCGCTGTCAGTTTGGATGGCCCTGAATTGGCCTTGTTGGCACAAAAAGTCAGCGAAACCAATGTGCATGTGGTGATGGGCATCATCGAAAAACTCGGCCGCACCTTGTACTGTACCGCTGTCACTTTGGCGCCCAATAAAGGCATCGTCGGCATACACCGCAAACTGATGCCAACCGGTTTGGAGCGTTTGATTTGGGGCTTTGGCGATGGCTCTACCATGCAAACTGTCGACACGCCGATGGGGCGTATAGGAAACGTTATTTGTTGGGAAAACTACATGCCGGCGCTGCGGCAAGCCATGTACGCCCAAGGCACGGAGATTTATTGCACGCCGACTGCCGACGATCGCCCGACGTGGCTCAGCTCCATGGTGCACATTGCCTTAGAAGGCCGGGTATTTGTGTTGTCCGCTTGCCAAGCCATCAAGCTGCATGAATATCCAGATTATTTTCAGGCGCAGTTTGATTTGGACAATATCGGTGCCGACGACTATTTGATGCGCGGTGGCAGCTGCATCATCAGTCCGTATGGTGAAGTCTTGGCAGGGCCGGTGTTTGATGCCGAAACCGAACTGTATGCCGACATTGATTTGGCCATGACCCAGCAAACCAATTTGGATTTCGATGCCACCGGCCACTACTCTCGCCCGGATATTTTCAATTTACACGTCAACACCAGTGCCAGAAATGCGGTGGATTTCAGCGCCGACGCAGTACCGCAAACAGCCGATACGACACTGTAAACCCCAGCAGTGCTGTCTGAACCAACAAGACAGCACTGCTTGTTTATCGCTGTTTTAATACAAGCGGCCTGTATGTTTACAGGCCGACTTTGGGCATTAAGGCCACCGGATACACTTGTTCATTGCCCATTAACAACATCACCACTTGCTGTACCGGCAATTCAGGCAGCAATACTTGTTGCACCATCGCACCCGCTTGCGCTGTGGCCAACAGCGGCGTGGTTTTAAGCTCATTATCGTTCAAGGTTTGAAAACGCGCTTGTACAGGACAAGGGAATTTGGCCATGCATTTTTGTACCGACACAAACAGCGTGTTGTTTTTGACTTCATAATTGATGCCAGCCGGCCAAAACGCAGGCACAGGCCGGGTTTGGATTTGCAACAACAAGCGCCCATCGGCTTGTTTGCCCCAATTCAAGGCTTGAAAATCGCTCAAGCGATACAGCGAAGTGTCTAAGCTGCTGCCACGCGGCACACTGCTGATGGCATTGTTGGCCGAGGTATTACCCCAATGACACGCGCCCAGCAGCAACGCTGACACACACAAGAATAAAGCTTTCATCACCCACTCCTTGCACACAATGCCAGCAGTGTAACTGAGCCATGCAGTCCTCGATAGCTAGCCAGCACGAAGTGCAGATAATACGACTTTGGGTGTAATGCCTTTGTGATAAAGCTTACAGGCCGCATCAAGCGGCCTGTAAACCTACTACACACACTCTGCTTAAGCTTTGCTTAATTTTGGATACAGCGCACCGTACACCACCACGATTATGAAGCACAGCAAGGGCAACACATAGGCCATGGCCGTGTGTTGGCCGTCGGCGATTTTGCCCATGAAGTAAGGCATGATGGCGCCGCCCACAATGGCCATGATCATGAACGAGCTGCCGATTTTGGTTTGCGAGCCCAAGTTTTTCACCCCCATCGCGAAGATGGTGGGGAACATGATGGACATGAAGAAGAAAATCGCAATCGCCGCATAAGTCGACACGCCAGCCATGCCCGTCATCACCACCGCGCACAAAAGCACGTTAATCACCGCATAAATGCTTAATAATTTGGCAGCGGGGATTTTGGTCATGATACCGGTGCTGATAAAGCGGCCAAACATGAAGGCCAACATCGCAATCGACAACAAATATGAGGCTTTTTGCGTGCTCAAGCCTTGCCAGGTTTCGGTGGCCAAGTTGATGAAAAACGCGCCCACGCCCACTTGTGCCGCCACATAGAAGAACAAGGTCACCACGCCCCACACAAATTCTTTGTGTGCAAGCAAAGACTGGTTTTGTTTGCCCGCGTTTTGTGCGTCCAACGCCGCTTCGGCTTCGCGCAAGTCTGGCAATTTGGTTTTGGCAAACATCGCAATCAAGGCGATGACCACAATGGCGATGCCGACATAGGTCAGCGTCACCGCGCCCGCGCCGCCGCCATTGGCCGCCGCTTCCTTGCCTTCAAAGAAAAACATGCCGCCTATCAATGGGCCAAAAAACTGACCCAAGCCATTAAACGATTGTGACAAATTCAAACGCGTTTCGGCGGTGGTAGGGTCGCCCAAGGCCGACGCATACGGATTGGCCGCAGTTTCCAAGAAGCCCAAGCCCAAGGCCAATACGAATAAGGCGAACAAGAAGAAACCAAAACTCATCACACCCGATGCCGGCACAAACAACAAAGCGCCCAAGGCATACAAAGACAAGCCCATGATGATGCCAGCCTTATAGCCTTTTTTGGAGATGAATATCCCCGCCGGCAAGGCGATGACAAAATACGCGCCAAAATAAGCGGCCTGTATCAAGCCTGATTGGGCTTTGGTGATGTGTAAGGCTTCTTGAAAGTGCTTGTTCAACACATCGACCAAGCCATACGACAAGCCCCACATGAAAAACAATGTGGTCACCAAAATAAAGCCCAAACGGTATTTGGGGTCGGTAATGCTGGCTTTCAGAAAACTGCTGTCAGCACTGCTGCTACTGGCTTTGCTATTCATTTTCTCCTCATTTCTCTTTGTTGGTTTTATGGTGCAAATATTGTTGTGGTGTTGCGGATCAAACAGGTCTTGCATGTGCTGCTGTGTTTCAGGCCGGCGCGCTATCTTGGCGCTCTGCGTTTTGACGGCCTATTGCAGCGGCATTTTTCAGGCTTACGCAGTCAGGCTTGCGCGTTCAAGGCAAAGATTTGCGTCATCAGGGCCCATTTTTCACCCTCTTGCGCCCAAGGCGTGGGTACTTGGTAAGTCCACATCAGCGCTTCCCATTCGGCCACTTTAGGGGTGCTCGCGGCCAAGGCCGCCGCACGTTCGGCGCTGTATGACCCATCGACATCCATCACCATGAACAAGCGCGTGCCCAAATGCCAAATCTCCATTTCGGTCACGCCAGTGGCGCGAATGTGGGCGGCGATTTCTGGCCAAATGCGTTGGTGTTGCTCAATATAGGCAGCAATTTGGCTGGCATCGTTGACCAAATCCAGCGCCAAACAATAGCGGCTCATGATTGTTTCCTTAGGACAAAGCGCGGTCTAAATGGGTATAGCCGCCATCGACGTACAGCCATTCACCGGTGGTGTGCGATGAGCGCTCCGACAGCAAAAACACCACCGTATTGGCGATTTCATTGCTGGTGGTCATGCGTTGGCCCAAGGGAATTTTGGCGGTGATGTTGGCGAGTTTTTCGGCCGCATTGTCAAAGCTGTTAATCCATTTTTCGTACAAAGGCGTCATCACTTCGGCCGGTATCACCGCATTGACGCGGATGCCGTCCTGTAACAAAGCCGCTGCCCATTCGCGGGTTAAGGCCAAGCGACCACCGTTGGCCGCGCAATAACCACTGGTTTGGCCTTGGCCGGTGACCGCGGTTTTGGAGCCTATGTTCACAACACTGCCGCGGCTTCGTTTCAGATGCGGCAAGGCGTGGTGCACGATGGTGAAATAGTGAATCAGGTTTTTTTCCAAAGAGGCGCGAAAAGCATCGACCGAGGCGTCCAAGCCGACGTTGTCATTGGCGCCGGCATTGTTGACCACGCCATCAATGCGGCCAAAACGCGTGGCCGTGGCGGCGATGGCTGCTGCACAAGCCGCTTCATCAGTCACATCGACTTGGTAAAACGCAAATTCTTGCGCTTGTGCGCTCAATGCGGCCTGAAAATCCGCCTGCAAAGGCGAACGGCCGAAAATCACCGGTATCGCGCCTTCTTGTGCCAAAGTGAGGCTGATGGCCGCGCCTATGCCCGCGCCGCCGCCGGTGACGATGTAAACCTTATCTTGCAAGTGCAAATCCATTGTGTGTCCTTTGTGTGTTGTCTGTATTTGATAGGGTGTTCAATTGGTAAACGCGCCGCGCCGTGTCGCTAAATAAGGCCGCACGCTCGCTGGCCGACCATGTTTGGGTCAAGGTGTGGGCATGCTGCAATAAGTCGCTGTAACTGTGGGTCAATTGAGCGACTGGCCAATTCGAGCCCCACAGCAAACGCTCGGCGCCAAACATTTGGTAAACGCTGTCCACATGGCGCTGCAAATCTGCAGCAGTCGCGCCAACACCGGCTTCGGTTTCCAAACCCGACACTTTGACCAATACATGTGGCAAAGCCGCCAACGCCTGCATGTGGTGGTGCCAATGTGCAAACGCCGCCGCATCACCAAACACCGGCTTGGCCATATGGTCAACAATCAAATAGTGATTATCATGACGCTGACAAAATGCCAGCGCTGCCGCCAAATCGGCTTGCTGTACCAAGACCTCGTACACCAAAGAAGCGGCCTGTAAACGCGGCACAGCCTGATTCAAACCGCTGTGTGTCAACAAATACGCGCTGGGGTCGGCCTCGTCTTGTATCAAGTGGCGAAAACCTTTGATTAAGGGCAAGTCTTGCGCCCGCTTTAATTGCGCCGTTACCTCGCCATCAAAATCAAACCAGCCCACCACCGCTTGTAAGCGCGGCTCGGTCGCCGCCAAATCGACCAAATATTGATTTTCCGCCCAAGAAGTGCGCGCTTGCACCGCCACCATCGCTTCGACTTGGCCATTGCTGGCGGCCAACAAATGCTCCGGCAAAAAGTCTTGCTTGAGCACGGCCATGCCCTCGTCTATCCACGGAAATTCGGCCGCTTGGTAGCGCCAAAAGTGAATGTGGCTGTCAATCATGACTGTATTCCTTTGTCATCTTTACTGTGGGAGTGGCTTTATGCCGCAAAGTCGCCAACAAAATCAAGCCCACCACACCCACCAAAGACAGAGCCAACAAACCGGCATAATCATTTTGAAACATTTGCTCAGCCCAATTTTTCAAATTCGGCGCCACAAAACCACCCAAATTACCCAAAGCCCCAATCAAAGCCGTACCTGCGGCAGCAGAACGACCGCGCAAATACTGAGTCGGTAAATTCCAAAACAGTGGCTGCACGATGATGAAACCGATGATGGCCAAGGTAATCGCCATGACAAACGTCACCACAGAGTGCATTTGCGTCGCCAAGCCTATGCCCGCTACCGCACACGCCAACATCGCCATCGCCATGTGCCGCCAATTGCGGTTTTTATCCGCCAATTTGGTCATCACCGGCAATAACAACAAGGTGCACAGCCACGGGATGGCGCTGACCAAACCCACTTGCAGGCCGACTTTCACGCCCATCAATTCCGCCAATTTGCTCGGCAAATAAAACAACACGCCGTACACACTCATTTGAATCGAGAAGTAAATCGCCACGAAGCGCCACACCGTTGCGTCTTTGAAAGTAGCTGCCACGCTTTTGCCAGCGTGCGCATGCGCGTCTTGCGGTGCATCTTGGGCAAATTCATCTGCCAAGGCTTGCTTTTCCTCTCTCGTCAGCCATTTGGCTTGTTCAGGCCGGCTTACCAACCAGAAAAAGGCAAACACACCCACGGCCACGGTCAGCACGCCTTGCACCAAAAACATCCATTGCCAATTGCGCAAACCCATCACCGGTGTCATGTCGAGCAACCAGCCGGTGAACGGCCCGCCCAACATCAAGGCAATCGGCACACCCAAGTAATACCAACCATAGGCTTGGCTGCGAAAACGGTTTGGAAACCAATACGTCAGGTACAAGACCACCCCAGGCGAGAAACCGGCCTCGGTCAAACCCAATAAGAAACGCAAAATATAAAAACTGGTGGTATCGCGAATGAACATCATGGCGATGGAGACGATGCCCCAGCTGACCATGATGCGGCTGAGCCACAGCCGTGCACCGACTTTGTGTAAAATCAGATTGCTCGGTACTTCAAACAAAGCATAGCCAATGAAGAATATGCCCGCGCCCAAAGCATAAGCAGCGGCATCGATGCCGGCATCGGTTTGCAAATACGTCTTCACAAAGCCGACATTGGAGCGGTCTAACATCGCCAAGGCGAACATCAATACGATTAAGGGCAACAGCTTGGTTTTGCTTTTGTGCAAGGCTGAGGCCAAATGGGGATTCTGTACCACTGTGCTCATCGCTCTCTCCTTTGTGAGCAGCAGCCAGCCCAGTGCTTCTGTGGCACCGGTACTGGCATGTTTTTTTAACCTCGGAACAAGTATTGTTGTAAAGACTCGGGTTTCATTTCGATGGAGAAACCCGGCAATTTAGGCGGCATGTAAGCGGCGTTTTGGATGTCGCAAGGCTCGATAAAATGCTCGTGCAAATGGTCGACATACTCGGTCACGCGGCCTTCGTTGGTGGCGGCGAAGCACAGATAATCAATCATGGACAAATGCTGTACGTATTCGCACAAACCGACACCACCGGCATGTGGACACACTTTCAGGCCGTATTTGGCCGCCATCAGCAGCACTGCCAATACTTCATTGACCCCGCCCATGCGGCAGGCATCGATTTGTACCACATCAATGGCTTCGCGCATGATGAATTGTTTGAACATGATGCGGTTTTGGCACATCTCGCCAGTGGCCACTTGGATGGGCTTGATCGCCTCACGAATGGCACGGTGCGCCTCCACATCATCGGGGCTGGTCGGCTCTTCAATAAACCAAGGCTGAGCAAACGCCAATTCTTTGACCCAAGCAATGGCTTCGTCGCGTTCCCAAATTTGGTTGGCGTCTATCATCAGATTGCGCTCTGGGCCGATGATATCGCGGGCGATTTGCACGCGGCGTTTGTCTTCTTCTAAATTGCGACCGACTTTGAGCTTGATGTAATTAAAGCCTTCGTCCACCGCTTCTTGGCACAAACGCGCCAATTTTTCTTCGCTATAGCCCAACCAGCCAGCTGAAGTGGTGTAACACGGATAGCCTTGTGCCATCAGGTTTTGTAAGCGCTCAGCCTTACCAGCCGCTTGCTGAGTGAGCAATTGCAAGGCTTCGTCTGGAGTGATGCAATCGGTGATGTAACGGAAGTCTATGCACTCAACCAATTGCTCAGGCGACATTTCTGCCACCAATTGCCACACCGGTTTGCCTTCGACTTTGGCCCACAAGTCCCACACCGCATTTACCACTGCTCCGGTGGCCAAATGCATCGCGCCTTTGTCTGGACCTATCCAACGCAATTGGCTGTCGGAAGTGAGTTCGCGCCACATTTTGGCTGGATTCGCGCGCACTTCGTCTATGTCCAAACCCACCACCAAATGGCGCATCGCCTCTATCGCCGCGCAGCAAATTTCATTGCCGCGACCGATGGTAAACGTCAAGCCATGGCCACTGAGTTCGGGATTATTGGTTTTTAAGATCACATAGGCCGCAGAATAATCTGGGTCGGGATTCATGGCATCTGAGCCATCTAATTGGGTCGAAGTGGGAAAACGCACGTCCAACACTTCCAAATCGGTAATCACCGTTGCTGTAATCACTGTCATCTTGTTTCACCTTTGTTGTGCGCGGCAAAACCCGTTTGCCGCCGCGAGTATGAGGTAACAAAGAAGCAGCGTGCCAAACCAACAGGCGCAAGCGGCCTGTAAGCCTTGTTTGGCTTACTTCTCCTTTGTTGTTGGGGTATTGTTGCGTGACCACACTTCTTATGCGATTTGAGTGTGGTTCAGCGCGCTTTAGAGTGCCTGTATCACGTGTTGCTCTTGCTCACCCAAGCCAGCGATGCCCAAACGCATCACTTGGCCGGCCTGTAAATACACTGGCGGCTTTTGACCCAAGCCCACGCCCGGAGGGGTGCCGGTGGAAATCACATCGCCTGCTTGCAAACTCATGAATTGGCTTAAATAGCTGATGATGGTGGGCACATCAAAAATCATAGTGTTGGTGTTGCCGTCTTGGTAGCGTTTGCCATCGACTTCCAACCACATGTGCAATTGGTGCGGGTCGGCGATTTCATCGCGTGTTACCAGCCAAGGGCCTATCGGACCAAACGTGTCGCAGCCCTTGCCTTTGTCCCAAGTACCACCGCGTTCGATTTGGTATTCGCGTTCAGACACATCGTTAATCACACAATAGCCGGCGACATAATCCATGGCATCGGCCTTGTCGATGTAGCGACCGTCTTTGCCTATGACCACACCCAATTCCACTTCCCAATCGGTTTTTTGAGAATGGCGTGGAATTTCCACATTGTCATTCGGGCCGACAATGGCGCTGGTCCATTTGTTGAACACAATTGGCTCTTCAGGTATGGCGGCGCCGGTTTCGGCGGCGTGATCAGAATAATTCAAACCGATGCAAATAAACTTGCCAATATTGCCCACGCAAGCGCCATAGCGCACACCTTCATCTACCAAGGGCAAAGTGTTCACATCGACCGCGCGGATTTTGTCCAATTCATGTGCCAACACATGACCATTGATGTCGGTCACCACGCCGCTTAAATCACGAATGCGGCCTGTAACATCAATAATGCCGGGTTTTTCTGCGCCTTTGGCGCCAAAACGTACTAATTTCATATTGGGTATCCTGCAAAAACAAATTAATTGGACCAACCGCCATCAATCATATTGATGGTGCCTGTGGTAAACGCCGACTCATCTGAAGCCAAGAATACCGCCAAAGCCGCAATTTCTTCAGCCTTGCCTATGCGACCCATGGGCTGACGCGCCACGAATTGCGCATACACCTCTTCCACCGTCTTGCCTTGCTCTGCCGCTTGAGTGGCAATGCGTTGGTGCAAAGAAGGTGATTCCACCGTACCAGGGCAAATGGCATTGCAGCGCACGCCGGAAGTGATGTAATCGGCGGCTATGGCCTTGGTCAAACCCAGCACCGCAGCCTTGCTGGCACTGTAAACAAAACGATTCGGTACGCCTTTGATGCTGGAAGCCGCAGACGACATATTGATGATGGACGCGCTGCCTGTGGCCAACATGCCTGGTAAGAAGCCTTGTATCAGGCGGTACATAGAGGTGACATTGATGTCGAACGCGCGTTGCCAATCGCTTTCAGAACATTCCAAAATGCTGCCAGCTGGCACCCAACCGGCGCAATTGAACAACACATCAATCTGACCTGTGGCCGCCACGAAAGCGTCGATTTGCGCCTTATTGGTCACATCCAGCAAGGCCGTGCGGATGTTGGCATGTGCCGCTGCCAATTGTTCTAAGGTGTCTTGGTTGATGTCGGTTGCAATCACTTGCGCACCCTCATTGGCAAACGCCAATGCCGATGCCGCGCCTATGCCTTGACCTGCGGCGGTAATCACACAGGTTTTACCAGCTAGTCTCATTTCATCTCCTTGGTATAATCACGGTATTGGTCTAGACTAAGACTGCACTCTGTTACAATGGTCTAGCCAATTTAAAATTGGTCTGTACAATTTAAGGGATAGTAATCCTGATTGCAAGTATTTTTTGATGCCTGATGAGAACAAAACCATGGAAACCACTCGCCTTTACCAAAAGATAGCCGATGAAATTAAGCAGAAAATACGCGATAACACCTATCCTATCGGTCATCAATTGCCGCCAGAGCGCGATTTTGCAGCACAATTGGGCGTAAGTCGCACTTCCGTGCGCGAAGCGATTATTGCCTTAGAAGTATCGGGTTGGGTCGATGTGAAAGTGGGCAGTGGCGTGTATGTTAAGTGTCCAGACCAATCCAAAATTGGTCATACCGAACCACAAATTCACCCACAACTGCTGCCGTATTTGGCCCAAGGGGACGACATCACTCCATTTGAAGTGTTGCAAGCACGCCTCTTATTGGAACCAGAATTTGCCGCCCTCGCCGCCGCCAACCGCAGCGATGAGTTGATGCAAGAAATCAAAGACGCTTACATCATGAATGTCAGCGACAATTTAAACGCCTCGACCGAGCACATAGGCGACCGCTTGTTCCACATCAAAATCGCCGAAGCCAGCGGTAATCCGGCTTACGCCTACTTCATCCGTTATTTATTGGGCAAGCAATACACCGAGTTATTCAACCGTTTGCAAACCCTGTACACGCCCGAAGACATGCCACTGCGCTCACAAGTGGAGCACCATCAAATTCTGATTGCAATCGAAAAGCAGCGCCCCGAACAGGCCCGCATCGCCATGCAAACCCATTTAAACAGCGTCATCGAAATCTTCAGCCGCAGCGTCGATGTGTGAACAAGCCAGCACCATTAAGTGTTGAAGCAGCGCGCATGAACACAAACAAGCGGCCTGTAAGCTATTGCATGTTTACAGGCCGCTTGTTTCACTTCGTTCAGTGTGCGTTTATCCTCTTGATAGCCCGTCTCAAAATAGCCATCAGGCGGCAAATACACCCAGCTTGCTCGCCCTCTTGGCAAAGCAATGCTCGAAAGAGTTGAATTTAGAAGGGATTTGCACCCGTTGGATTGAACCTCTATGCCAGCACAGGCACATGCTGGACAATAAGACTGCATTGATTTGAATCTCTATATGCAAATTAAATCATGGAAAACAAGTCACCATTACGCATGGCAACACCTGATTGACAAAACCCCTCAGCACACCATCACCTTATGCGGCCTGTAAATACCGCCTACACCTCATGCCCATGCAAAACCCATCATTTCTACACATCGCTATTCATGTACCATACCAGCCTCTTCTTAAACCAATAGTCCCATATTTCCGCAGCAAGCACACCCAGATGGCTTGCCCTATTCGTATGCCACCGCTATAATGAACGCCATTCGGAGTGTGGCGCAGCCTGGTAGCGCACTTGCATGGGGTGCAAGGGGTCGGAGGTTCGAATCCTCTCACTCCGACCAATAAAATCAAGGACTTAGATGAAAATCTAGGTCCTTAATTTTTTGCTATCAACTCTGAGGGGTAAACTGTGGGGTAAACCAGAAATGAGATTGCTTTAGTTTCAGTTAGAGGCGATTGGATATTTACAACTCATCTCACTCGCCTCAACCCATCAAACCATACTTCAGTAGAAACGTTCAGCATCAAACTGATCAAGTACGTCACCCCAATCAAATTGAAATACTTTGTCTCTATCCTGTTCCCACGAATCCAAATCCTTATATGCTTTAGGTCGGCCTAAAGCATGATTGATTATCAATGCATCAAGAGGTGGCCATCTCTTGGTAAGACAAGTTTCACGGATGTATTGTAAGGGTCTTATGATTTGCCGTTGGTGCGTAAATGACAATTCCTCGGCTTCTAAAACATCTTTATAAGTGATGACTTTTTTGTTTTCCGCCAGTTCACATAAAAATGCCCAAAACTTTTCTAGTTCATTCGCCGTTTCTGAAGGCGGTTCATTGTATTCGACAGGCTTGGTTTTAATGATATCCAACTCTTTAACCAGCATAGCTTCGTCTAGATCTTGTAAAAAATCTATAGTGTCATTTTCAAAGGCTAAAGTTTTATTAACACTGACACAATTCAAATTAATCAGTAAGTATCCTGGACCAGGGTACTCATGTAAGGCAACTCCATATTCCAGCAGATGTTCTTGCACTTGAACAAAATAACGTGCGGAATAGCTGAAGTGTCTTGCCATATTGGCGAACTCCTTGTTTGTGATCCTAGCAATTTTATATCCTGATCGACGCAAAATAACGGCAATGAGTAGTGCTGTTTTCTGGGCTGTATTCATCATTCTTCTATAATTAAAAAAGGTAATTTTAATAATATATATGATAAAAATACAATATAAAACATTGGCAGATTAAAATTTAAATCTATTATAAAAATAATATAAAATTATTTAATAAAATATATTTTATTTTTAATTATTAAATATAATATAAAATATATTCATTATCAGGAATTTTTAGTTTATATGAATATTTCTAACAATACTGCATTCAAATATAAGCTCCTAAACCTATATGGTACTGGAAACTATAATTTATTTTCATTAGTCTATCTTAGGAGTAGCTTGCATCCTGAGTTGATAATAGAGATCGCTCAGCCAAAAAATATACACATGGATGAGAACTCAACTCAACCACATTTATTGCTAGAAAATTTTAAAGTCAACTTTGCCAAGCTACAAAAAATGCTGATTGACTTTTTTACCTTGGGACATATCCTGTACTTAATTGCCTCTACCGATAACACACAGAAGCAATTAAAAATGAGCAGGATTTTTTCACTTATTTGAATGAAGACCTGAGTTATAGACAATCATTGCCCATGTTGATGAATGAAATCAATTTGAATTTTAAGACTCACCGATATGGGTATTTGTACCAATTGTTAACATGGTTATGTGACAATTTTAAAAAGGAATTGACGGGATGCACCATTCAAATTGGAAGCAGTCACTCGCAACCTGCTTGGATAAATTTTCCAATTGCTGAGGAGGTCCGCAGTTATTATCAACGCACCAAAACAGATGCTCGACTAAATCTTAAAAGAGTTGAAAATTTTCATAATGATATTGTCACTGCGATTACAGTATTTATTAGAACAAGAAATAATTTGCTCAATAGACCTAACCCGACTAAAGCAGAAATATCATCTTTAATTAATTTCAATAAGGACTCAAAAGCAAAGTTATTTGTTGATACTCATGATCTCATTCGCCATTTTGAAATCAGACATATCACACTTTGGGCATATCTAGAATCAGGTATGAGTAATCATGAAATTAAGACCATACTGCGACGATTTAGCAAAAACTTAAGAGCAAAGTATGTTTGCAATGGATATGTTAAAAAAGTTTCATACAACCATTTAACTGGATTGCAAATTGATTTTTTAGACAGTGTATTTAGCGTCAGTACAATTGAAATAGAACAGCTGTGGTCAAATGCAGTTCTTCCTCTGTTTCCGACAGCATTATGTACATTTTACAAACAAGAACTGCCCTATTTAGGGCATGCTAAAGAAATTGCTCAGTTTGTCGAATCCGCCATATCAATACCTTTATTACAGGATACGGAGCTGATGTTAAAAGTCCCAACTGTAAGAAACTTCACTACCAGTAGAAAGTAACCATGAGCCTAAACTCTGAAGAGCACATTGATTATCTCTGCTCACTTCTTTATAAACTTTCTAAAGTAAAGAAAAACAGCTTTTTCAGTCATCTGTACCACTTTCAGCCCGACGCAATTCCAAATACAAAGATATTTAAAACCCTGAGAGTGTTGTCGGGTAATAGCAGTATCGAGCAGAATATCTATATAGACTATAAATATAAAAGCAGTGACTTAAGCGATAAGCTATTAAAAGCCTCGTTAACTTATATTGAGATATACAAAGCTACTTTCAATACTTACCCTACAATTCCCCTTATATATGTGCCTACATTATTAAGCACAACTCAACTATCAGGATTGAGGGACGTTGACATCACTGAAAATGCAGACATCATTACTAAGAGTATTTCTGCAGTGCCCTATCTTCAAAACCCATTACTCATTCAATTCTCATATTGTAATAATTATACGGGTGATATATTCAAATTATTAAGCTCCGATAGGACCGCTAAGTATAATGTTTTTGAAATGCTCAATAATTGGCTATTTAACCTTTATCAACTTGTTAGTTTAGATAAGAGAGCGACTCAAAAAAACAGGGAGTTTTACACTCAGCTCAATCAACGCAATCAAAGTGTGCAAAAACTTATTGCCAGTATTTCTGCAAATCTGGTTTTAAAACAATTTTGTCAAATTGATATTTCTTGGAATTCTCATACATCCACTACTTCCATATTCGATGTCGAAGATTTTTCCATGAATCATCATGCAATTAATAATCTTAGAATTCAGCTCCTTTCTACATTACGTAATGAGTTTTCAAAGCTAAAAAATCTCTTACCCGTGAAGTATTTGTGGCTTCTCACTTCCAATCAAGAGTGCAAAGTCAGTATAGAGTTGCACATTATTACTCAAAATCATGAAGAGGAAGGATATGAGGATTTTCATGCAAGCATTGAACAACTATTAGCTAAGTTTCATCGAATTGCACAAGATCATGAATTCAATATATCTGTATTGAATCAATATCCAGATATCACTAAAGTGGATAAGACGCTGCTATTAAAAGAACTCTCTTTTAAAGAGCGAGGTTATTTTATTGATTTTCCTGAACTTTCTAAGTCATCATTTGGATGCGGAGGTATTGGGGGAAGAAAGTACAAATAAATTTATTACTACATTGGCCACTTGTATGAAGTGAATCAGCATCTCAGCAAAACCTGCGAATTCACTTCCGTTTATTAATAATCAACGGAGTTCATACAATGACTATCGAATTACGCATTTTACGTATCAAAGAAGTTGCAACCAAGTTAGCAATCGGCAAATCTACTATTTATGATTGGATCAATCCTAAATCACCACGTTATGACCCAAGCTTTCCAAAACCCATAAAGCTAGGCGGTAACTCGATTGGATGGGTATCTACTATGATTGATGACTGGTTAACCAATAAGTATTTAGAACAGCATGCTGAGTCACTTGATGATGTATTGCAACAATCGGCTTAGATAAGCCTACTCTTCTGAACTCCAATAATTGGCCCTTAGTTCTTACAGTATTCACTGTGAACTGAGGGCATTTTTATTGGCACATTAAAACCTAACTGTGTAGTTGAAAAAAACAATGTCATGCTTTGTACACAAGGGACTGAAACCAATGCATTCCCTTGTAATCCAGTGATATTCTAATAAAATTGAATATGGGTTATTAATATTATATTTTATATATTAATAGACAGTTCAAGTAGCAAATCAGCTATCCGTGATAATCAAGACAATAATGTAATGATATCTCTAGATGATTGAATATCAATGAACTTAATCTTCCTTTAGTATAAACATCAGATTGTTGTGAACCACTATTAAAACCATTTGATTAATAGGCAAGGTATCACATTAACTGTCTACTATTGAAAACTACCAAGCATTAACACAGTTGATCAGCTATACAGTCCTCTGCAAGGACTTATGAAATGGACCAAACATTATTGCCTGAGCGTCTTTATGGCTACAATCAAAACAATCTTGATATGATTGACAAACGTATTGATGAATTGCTTCAAAAATATGCAAAGATATTGGTTGTGAGAGTGGATTTCTATATTCGTGAAGAATATACCTTAGACATCACTGATCGATTCATGATTGAAGCCTGGAAACGACTTCTAAATAATATGCGTTTTAACCAACTCTTTGCTCATTGCATTACTTCCATGGCTAAGTTGGAATATACCCCTGCTAGAGGATGGCATTTTCATACAGCATTCATTTTCAATGGACATCATCACCAAAGTGAATATGGCTTAGGCAAAGCCATTCAAGCATATTGGGAGAGCACATTAGCTGGAATGGTAGGTCATGCGCACTTAACCAGTGGGCAAGACTATTCTATCAACGGTACAGGAATGGTACATTACAGAGATGTGGAGAAGATTTTCAATGTGAAGTACGCTTTGGCTTACTTGGCTAAAATTGATCTTTACCAGCTCAATAAGATATTTACAGATGCCACTGGTAAAAACATCCGTACATTTTTTATTTCTCAATACAAGCCTAAGCAAGGTTTAAGAGGCAGGCCGAGAACAATCCTTTAGGGCGTGTTCTCATTTCAAATCTGAAATAAGCCACTCCTAAAACTTATGTTATAGAATGAAATATATGTTTATTTGATAAAAGTTTTAACATGGCCCGCCGAGTTTTAACCGATGATATTTGGCTGCAAATTCAAGATACCATGAAGTTTTATGGCTGCTACCGTTCCAAAAATAGCAAAAATATCATGGAGGCCATTTTGTGGAAACTTCGCACTGGAGCGACATGGCGAGATATTCCTGAAGATTTGTGTCCTTGGCAAACGGCTTACAATCGCTTTAATCGCTGGGCCATCAAGGGTTTATGGGACAAGTTTTTTTTAAACTACGAGGCGTATTGGATACAGAACGGGTATTCATCGACGGAAGCTACGTCCGCGCTCATCAGCATGCGAGTGGAGCTAGGCGTGGTGAGGCTCGAGCAATTGGCCGTTCACGAGGTGGCGCAACTACAAAAATACACTTGGCCGTCGACGCGAACGGACATCCGCTTGATTTTGAAATCACTGGGGGCGAAACCCACGACAGTCAAGTTGCACCGCAGCTGATCGCCTTGGTTCAAACCGGCCATTATTTGGTCGCTGATAAGGGCTATGACTCTGAAAAGATAAGAGACTCTTCAAGAAAACATGGAATGATTCCCGTCATCCCTAGAAAATCCAACAGCACCAAAAGTAATCCGGAATTTAGCCGTTATTTATACGGCTTACGCTATGTGGTTGAAAATGCATTTGCCCGCTTGAAGCATTTCAGAGGTATTGCAACGCGTTTTGACAAATTAGCCCGCAATTACAAGGCCATGCTACGACTGGCTTGTATCTTTATTTGGTGTAAGGCCAAATGAGAACACGCCCTAGTTTTTATTTCAGGAGACTGTACATAGCCACCCTCGTTATAGATGGCCGCGTAAGCGGTCATTATCTTTGTAAAACACACAGATAACATAAATTCCCCATGATCCTTTACAGGGATATGTTGAAATTAGGTATTGATACAAAGTTTGAGCAGGCTTCATCTGAGAAGGTGACAAACCTAGCAATTGCTTCCACAATAGCGCCATTTTAAAAATCAACTAATCAAAAACGGAAATAAACATGTCTGGTGGTAACTTTTCACAAACAGCAGCATTCATTTGGTCAGTGGCTGACTTATTGCGCGGTGATTTTAGGCAGTCGCAATACGGTCGCATTATCTTGCCATTCACGTTATTGCGCCGTTTGGAGTGTGTCCTTGAAGACAGCAAAGCCAAGGTGGTGGCTGAGTACCAGCGCATACAAAGCCAAAATCTGCCAGAAGAGACACAGGAGAAATTCTTACTGCGTGCCACCAACAAACTGGCATTTTTCAATACCTCACCGTTAGACCTCAGCAAACTGGGGCAAGACGACATTCGTGCCAACCTCAATACTTATGTGCAAAGCTTTTCCAAAGATGCACGTGAGATTTTTGAATACTTCAAATTTGATGAATTCGTGGTGCAGCTCAATGATGCCAACTTGCTGTACAAAGTGGTGCAGAAGTTTGCCACCACCAATTTAAGCCCTGATGCCATTTCCAATCATGAGATGGGTTTGGTGTTTGAAGAGCTAATCCGTAAGTTTGCTGAAAGCTCAAACGATACCGCAGGGGAACACTTTACCCCACGTGACATTGTGCGCCTCACTACTGCTTTGGTATTTACCGAAGACGATGCAGCCTTGAGCAAAGACGGCATCATCCGCACCATTTACGACCCAACCGCAGGTACAGGCGGCTTCTTGTCTTCAGGCATGGAATACATGCACGAAATGAATCCAATGCGCTGATGCGCGTGTTCGGCCAAGAGTTGAACCCAGAGTCATACGCCATTTGTAAAGGCGACATGCTCATCAAAGGCCAAGATGTTAGCCTTATCAAACTGGGCAATACCTTGTCCAATGACCAATTGGCATCAGATAGCTTTGACTACATGCTGTCCAACCCACCATTCGGGGTGGATTGGAAAAAAATTGAAGGTGAGATTAAAGATGAGTATGAGCAAAAAGGCTTTGCAGGCCGTTTTGGCCCAGGCTTGCCGCGTGTATCCGATGGCTCATTGCTGTTCTTGATGCACCTCATCAGCAAAATGCGGGACCCCAAAGCACACGGTAATGGCAGTCGCATCGGCATCATTCTCAATGGCTCGCCGTTGTTCACAGGCAGCGCAGGCAGTGGCGAAAGTGAAATTCGCCGTTACATCTTGGAATCCGATTTATTGGAGGCCATCATCGCTTTGCCAACCGACATGTTCTACAACACAGGCATTGCCACCTATGTGTGGGTTTTGTCCAATACCAAACGTGATGAACGCAAAGGCAAAGTGCATTTAATCAATGCGGCCAATCTCAGCAGCAAAATGCGCAAATCGCTGGGCTCTAAGCGCAATGAATTGAGTGAGGCCGACATTGCCACCATTGTGAAAAACTTTGGTGACTTTACAGCCACCGAAGACATGGTGGAAGACAAAGCCTTTAGCAGCAAGATTTTTGCTGCCCATCAATTTGGTTACCGCCGTGTCACCATCGAGCGGCCTTTGCGCTTGTCGGCACAAATCAGCGATGCAGCCATTGCCGCTTTACACTTTGCACCCAAGCCATTTGCCGCAGCCATGCAAACCATACAAACCCAGTTGGGCTTGGTAGTGGATGCAAACTTGGCAAACAGTTTAAAAGACAACACCGCCGAAATTCGGGCACTGTTGAAAGCCGAAGGTGCGGAGTTGAAAGAAAAAGACATTAAAGTCTTATTGGATGCAGGCATTTGGCTCAAGCAGCAGCAATTGGCGCAAGTGACCAAGCAGTTACAGGCTGCATTGGGCTGCGAACAACACGATGACTTCAATGCCTTTGAAACCGAACTCAATGCCACCATGAAACGCCTGAACATCAAACTGGATGCTAAAGAGAAAAAGCAACTGCTTGATGCCATCACATGGAAAAACCCAGAAGCTGAGCCTGTCATCAGCAAAACCGTTAAAGGCAGTGCCAATCCTTTGTATGGGCAATTTGCCTACCAAGGCAAGGTGGTCGAGTTTGCCCAAGACGGTGATTTGCGTGATGCCGAAAACATTGCCTTAAACCCAGCCATCAGCACCACTGAATTAATCGAGAGTTATTTCAAAGCTGAAGTTCAACCCCACGTGCCCGATGCATGGATCAATGCCGACAAGCGCGATGCCCAAGATGGTGAAATTGGCATCGTCGGTTATGAGATTCCGTTTAACCGCCATTTCTATGTGTATGAGCCACCACGTGATTTAGCAGAAATTGATGCAGATTTGGATGCGGTCAGCCGTGAGATTATGGCGCTGTTGCAAGAGGTGCATTCGTAATGGGCAAGTATCAGCGATATGCGGAGTATAAGGATTCAGGGGTTGACTGGTTGGGAGAGATTCCTAGTGGCTGGGAAATGTGGAAATTAAGTCATTCCTATGTAGAAATTGGCTCTGGTACTACGCCATCAACTTCTAATGAGGAAAATTTTGAAGGTGACATTCCTTGGATAACAACAGGAGAGCTTAGAGAAAATGTGATTTTTGATACCAATAAAAAGGTATCTCAAAAGACGATAGAACAGTTTCCAACATTAAAAAAATATCCTATTGGCTCAGTAGCTATTGCAATGTATGGTGCAACAATTGGACGATTGGGAATTTTGGGTATTGAAGCTACAACAAACCAAGCATGTTGTGTAATGACAAAATCTAAGATATTGAATAACAAATATGTTTTTTATTGGTTGCAGGCTTTTAAGAATGAAATCATTCAATTATCTTCAGGTGGTGGTCAGCCTAATATTAATCAGGAAAAAGTTGCTTCATTAAAAATTTCAGCTTCAACAGTTGAAAGCCAGCTTCAAATTACCAAGTTTCTTGACTATGAAACCGCAAAAATTGACCGTTTGATTGCCAAACAAGAACAGTTGATAGCCTTGCTGCAAGAAAAGCGTCAAGCCGTCATCAGCCATGCGGTCACCAAAGGTTTGAATCCCAATGCAACTATGAAAGATTCAGGTGTGGAATGGTTGGGACAAGTGCCTGAGCACTGGGAATGTATAAAAATCAAATACATCACCACGACTTTTGAACAGGGGTGGAGTCCTCAATGCGACTCTCGTCCAGCTGATTCAAGTGAATATGGTGTTCTAAAAGTAGGATGTGTTAATGGTGGCTCTTTTAGAAACTATGAAAATAAAGCTTTACCACCTGAATTAGAGCCACGTTTGCAATATGTAATCCAAAAAAAGGATTTACTAGTTTCCCGTGCAAATACAAAGGAATTAGTAGGAAGTGCAGCTGTTGTTCAGGGTGATTATCCAAATCTAATGCTCTGTGATAAATTGTACCGACTCAAATTATGTAAAGATGTCTTACCGGAAATGGTTGCTTTATATTTATCTATTGGAGTGGTAAGGGAGCAAATTGAGCTAGGTGCGACAGGGGCAAGCCACTCAATGCAGAATATTGGGCAAGAGACAATTAAAGAGCTTTATTACTTGTTGCCACCTTACCAGGAAGCATTAAAGATTTTAGAAAGTGTTCAGCAATCTAATCAAAGATTTGAAGAGTTGGTTACAAAAGCCCAATCAGCTATCCACCTCATGCAAGAACGCCGCACAGCCTTAATCTCCGCTGCAGTCACAGGCAAAATCGATGTCAGAAACTGGCATTCTCCGCATGATGCGATGGTGTTTTAAACGGTATGTTATCTTAACAGACAGTGAGTTCATGACCACCACACATTTACAGGCCGCTTGCTTAAGCGGCCTGTAAACACAAACAAACAGTGTTTTTACCCCAAATGCATGATTAACTTGTTATGATACAAGCTTCAAACAATCTATTAATAATACCGAGTGGACAAGAGTGTGGGCTTAGCCAAGCGACCAGTCAACATCGGTGTATCTGTCTCATAAGGGAATGAGCATGGCAGGCGATAGCAGCAAAGAAAGCGTTTTTCAACAAGACATTATTGCGCAGATGACGGCAAATGGTTGGCAGGAAGGTTCACCTAAGCTCTACAATCGCGAAACCGCCTTGTATGAAGCCGATGCTTTGGCCTTTGTGCAGCAAACCCAAGCCAAAGAGTGGGACAAGTTTGCCAAGCTCTTCCCTGAAAACACCGAACGCCATTTCTTGGATGCTTTGGTGGCGCAATTGAAAAAAGCCGATACCACTGCCACAGATGAAGAATTGCGCAAATGCGGTACTCTGGGCGTGTTGCGCGATGGTTTCAGATGCCGCAATACCCAGTTTGAGATGTGCCAATTCAAACCTGAAAACTCCCTCAATCCCGACTTGCTTGCCCGCTACCAAGCCAATATTTGCCGCATCGTGCCTGAATTGGTGTACAGCCCGTATGCGACCCAAGCGGAGCTGTTGGCCACAGGCAAGCAAGCGAAGAAATGGCGTATTGATTTGGTGTTGTTTGTGAACGGTTTGCCAGTGGCCACCTTGGAGCTGAAATCAGAATTCAAGCAAGCGGTGGAACAGGCCAAAACCCAGTACAAAGACACCCGCCTGCCCAAAGACCCCGCCACCAATAAGCCTGAGCCTTTGTTGACGTTTAAACGCGGGGCATTGGTGCATTTTGCCGTGAGCCAGTATGAGGTGTACATGGCCACACAATTGGCAGGCAAAGACACTTATTTTCTGCCATTCAACCGTGGCACCCACGATGGTGGTGCTGGCAATGATGTACCTGAAGACATTAACCGCTATGCGACAGAATACCTGTGGAATGAAATCTTGCGTCCAGATGTGTTATTGAACATCTTGGGGTATTTTGTGCACTTGCACATTGAAGCACGCGAAGATGCTGAGGGCCGCAAATACAAAAAAGAAGTGATGATATTCCCGCGCTACCACCAATGGGATGTGGTGACCAAGTTGGTACAGGCCGCTAAAGACGAAGGCACAGGACAAAAATACCTGATACAACACAGTGCAGGCTCAGGCAAATCCAATTCGATTGCATGGACGGCACACCAATTGTCCAAGCTGTATCGCAATCAAGATGAAAAGCAATTTCACTCTGTGATTGTGGTGACCGACCGCACGGTGTTGGATGACCAATTACAAGACACGATTTCACAGTTTAATAAGGTGGATGGTGTGGTGGTTCGCATCAACCATAAAGAAGGCACGGGTGCGAAATCTGAAAAACTGGGTAAGGCTTTGGAAGCTTCACAAGCCATCATTATCGTGACCATACAAACCTTTCCGCATGTGTTGGACGCGATAGAAAGCAACATCAGCCTGAAGCAACGCCGCTATGCGATCATTGCTGATGAAGCCCACTCTTCACAAAGTGGCTCCACCGCCCGCCAATTGCGCGAGGTGTTGATGACCGAAACAGCAGAAGATGAGCAAACCGAGGCATCAACCGATGAGAAGTTAAGCGACATCATTGCCGCACGCAAAGGCAGCAGCAACCTCAGTTACTATGCCTTCACCGCAACGCCGAAAGACAAAACCTTGCAGTTGTTTGGCCGTGTGCCCAATCCCAATATGCCGCCGTCTAAAACCAATCTGCCCGTAGCCTACCATGTGTATTCAATGCGCCAAGCGATTGAAGAAGGCTTTATTTTGGATGTGTTGAAGAATTACACCAATTACAAAGTGGTGTACAAGCTGAAGCAAAAGCTGGAAGAACGAGACGATGAGGTCGATTCCAAACGCGCCAAAGTGAAATTGAACCAATGGGTGCGCCTGCATGACCACAATATTGCCCAAAAGGTCAAAGTGATTGTGGAGCACTTTAAAGAGCATGTGATGCACTTATTGAGCGGCCAAGCCAAAGCCATGGTGGTCACAGGTTCTCGCAAAGAAGCAGTGCGCTACAAATTGGCTTTTGACCAATACATTGCCGAGAAGAAATACCCACGGATTACCGCCATGGTCGCGTTTTCAGGCGAAGTCAGCTTCACCGATGATGACCCTCAAAGCACTGGTTTATTGGACCAAAAATTCAATGAATTGAACATGAATCCGTTGTTAAACAAGCGTGAAATGCGCAAAGCCTTTGACAGTGATGATTTCCAAGTGATGATCGTGGCCAACAAATTCCAAACCGGCTTTGACCAACCCAAACTCTGCGCCATGTATGTGGACAAAAAATTGGGCGGCGTGGAATGCGTGCAAACCTTATCACGCTTGAATCGTACCTATCCTGGTAAAGCAGCAGCGGGCACGTTTGTATTGGATTTTTTCAATGAGCCTGATGAAATCCTCAATGCGTTTCAACCCTATTACCAAACCGCAGAATTGGCCGATGTTTCCAATCCTGATTTGGTGTTTGATTTGTTTGAAAAACTGAAAGTCGCCAAGATTTTTCAGTGGAATGAAGTAGAGCAGTTTGCAGAAGCCTTCTTCACCAAAGGCAAGTCGTCTGCCGCCATCAGCAATATTTGTAAGCCTGCGGTAGAACGTTGGACCAAGCGTTATCAAGAAGCAGTTGCGGCCTATAAGATCAGTAAAGAAATGTTTGTACGGACTCAGAAAACGGGAGATGCGGTATTAATTGCCAATGCAGAAAATGCATTGAAAGAAGTGGCCAAAGAAAAAGAACGCTTGGAGCTGTTTAAAAAAGACTTGGGCAGCTTTGTGCGCTTTTATGAGTTTATGTCGCAAATCGTCGATTATGATAACCATGATTTGGAAAAACTCAGCCTGTATGGCCGCTACTTGCGCCCCATGCTGCGCGAACAGATCTCGCCTGAAGATGAGTTGGATTTGAGCAATGTGGAAATGAGTCACTACCGTTTGTCAGAATTGAAAAAGAAAGACCTTAAACTCAAAGCCAATAGCACTGAACACAAGCTGGAACCTGGCAATGACTTGGGCAGCGGCAAAGCCCGTGATGCTAAGCAAGAGTTCTTATCGGTGGTGATTCAACGATTGAATGAAGTATTTGTGACAGACAATCTGACTGAAGGCGACATGGTTAACTACGCTATCACCATTCGAGACAAGCTGTCAGAGAACCAAATTGTGATGACCCAAATCGCCAATAACTCACCAGAACAAGCGATGTTGGGTGATTTTTGGAATTCAGCTGAAGATGCCATTTTTGAAAGCGATGAAGCACACCAAAATCAGAAAATGCAGCTACTGACAGATCCCGCCAAGATGGATCAATTTGTAAGGATTTTGTTTGATATGTTGAAACAGCAATAAGCCAGTAAAGGCGTATTAAGAGGCTTTATTCACCCTATCCCGAGCCTGTCCTGAATTTTCGACTAATCATTTTATAGAAGCAATTAGCCAATCACGAAAAATCTGCGCGTGAGATGAAAGCTTTTTATATTTGGAATTTACCAGATAATCATTCATCCCTGTAAGTGTTTCAAATTGGCTAATTTTTTTCAGAATGTTATTTTTCACTAAGTCTTTAACCATAAACTCCCAGCCTAAAGCAATACCTTGTTTATTGGTACAGGCTGCTAAGGCTAAAGTTACTTGATTGTAAACTAAAGTATCCTTTTGTGGATGGTACTGAGAATGGTTGATTTTCATCCACTCTTGCCATGTAATCCAACGCCATTGATAAGGATCTAATTGAATCAGTTTGTGTTTCATTAAATCATTGATTGTTTTAATGTCTTCAACTGGATAGTCAATATGACAAATTGGACTGATTTTTTCTTGGAATAATAAGAATGTATTCAATGCATCCCATTGACCATTACCATATAAAATACCGAAATCATATGCCTCAATTACTTCAGCACTAATTGCATTGCTTGATGTGATATGGATATTAATATTTGGAAAATCTTCTGAGAATTGATATGTGATGGGCGCTAACCAATAATGAGCCACCGCTTCAGTACAAATAATTTTAATGACATTACTGTCTTCTTGATTTTGAATACGGTTAAATGCTGAGAATATGACATCAATACAAGGAGAAATAGACTCATAGAGAATCCTCCCCTCTTGGGTCAAAGAAACACCACGACTTTCACGTTTGAATAATTGAACACCAAGAATTTGTTCCAAATTAACAATTTGTTTGCTAATCGCACCTTGGGTAACAGCCAACTGCTCTGCAGATTTACTGATACTGCCTTGTTTGGCTACGATGAAAAAGTAATACAGATAATTTAAAGCGCGTATATTTTTGGAATTCATACTTTAAAAAAGCGTAGGTTTAAACCTACGCTTTTATCGTGTAAATAATAGTATCAGTCTGTCAGGTTTGCAGCTGCATGTAAATCCAACGAATTAGTTTCTGGTGCCATCTTATAACTAGCAACTGCTCCAATGAAGGTGATAATTGCAGCAATCAACATAGTATTACCAATACCCAGACCATCCAGTGACATCGGTACGAGATATGTTCCAACTGCAGCACCAATTCTACTCAAAGAAGAGGCCAAACCAACCGCTGTTGCTCGTATCTCAGTTGGGAACAACTCATTTGGATACACGAACTGCAGTATTTGTGTACCACCAATGAAAACAGCATATGCACTGAATAATAATAAAGTAATGGTGGTTGAGCTGTCTGGAAATAAACCAAGTATTAATAAAGCAAGGCCAGACCAAATGAAACTATGAATTAGTAGTTTTCTACGTCCCATACTATTAACAAATTTCAAAGCAGCAATACATCCAACTAAAAATAAAACTGTAATAGCGGCTGATCCAATATTGGCCATGGCTCCATCAAGCTTCAATGCTCCCAGTATCTTTGGTGCGAATGCATATATTGCAAATAATGGAACGATTGAGCATGTCCAAAATACGGTGATAAACCACATTCTTGAGCCATAGCCAGATTTAAACAATTGAGAAACTGAGGCTTTGTTTTCTGGGGCAACTTCAGGTAAATCTTTGATTGAGTAGTTAGGTCCATACACTTTTTCAATGACTGCTTGAGCCTCGTCTAATCTACCTTTACCAATCAACCAGCGCGGTGACTCAGGGGTGCCATGACGCATTGCTAAAAATAACACTCCTGGCAAAGCTGCACTTGCTAACATCCATCTCCAACCATCAGGACCAGAGCGTACTAACATTTCGCCAACGACATAGGCAACGGCAGCACCCACAAACCACATCATAATCATGCCACCAACCAATGGACCTCGGTATTTTCTAGGAACAAACTCTGCCAATAATGAGGTAGCAATAGGATAATCAGCACCTACTGCAATGCCTATGAGTAATCGCCATACAAACAATGCCCATGCGGACTCAACCCAAAACTGCCCAATGGAAAATCCGATAATAGCAATTAAATCTAATGTATATAAAACTTTCCGTCCATATTTATCGGTAAACCAACCTCCAAGAAATCCACCTAAAAACACACCTATTAAGGCCGAAGCTGCAATCAGACCTTGCCAAAAAACAGATAAATTTAATGCAGGTGTGGCCTGTACTAATGCAATACCGATAATACTAAGAACATAACCATCTAAAAATGGTCCACCTGATGAATATATCGTGAGCTTTTTATGGAAACTATTCAGTTCCATATCCTCTAAATTAACTTTCTTCATTATTTCTCCTTTGTATTTTTATATATCGTTGCCAGCTGTAAGTTGTTCTTTATTAATTTTGTATTTGGCACCAAAGCTTCTAAATGGCTCTGGTGGAACCCAGCTAACATGGCTGGTTTTTTGAATAAACTCTAGTTCTTTACTATTGTTACCATAGATCATTTCTGCCATGTAATAGCCTAAATAAGTGCCTTTTGCTACTCCAACGCCATTACATCCGCAAACCATGTAGATATTATCAGAGACTTTTTCAAAAATAGAATTATGATTTAATGTCATGCACAGCATTCCTCCCCAGGTATATTGAAAATCAATATCCTGTAAGAATGGAAAGCGAGCGATAAAAGATTTTCGATGTTGCTTCCAAGCAAAATCACGTTGTTGCTCCGTCGAGTGCAAAGATGCATTGAAGTCAATAATGTTACGAACCAAAATTCGATTATCTGATGTATATCGAACAGTGGTTCCAGCTGGGTGAGCAGAAGTAAGCCCCCACGGTTTAACATCTCTGAAATATTTATCTATATGGTGTTGTGGAAGAGGATTGGTCAAGCTTCCATAAGTAAACACTGGAGCCAATTTGTTTTTGAGAAGACCAAACTCTTCTGTAAAAGAATTGATTGTCTGCACCAAAGTTTTTGCTTTGAGGGTGCCTCCAATTGTATGAATCTGATGCTCATCACCATATTCGATATTAATAACAGGTGAGTTGGAATAGATATTTATTTCATTTTGTAGACCTATTCCAATTCCTCTTATTAATGCAGAGGGATTCATTAGAATATTTCCAGGTGTATATATTCCTTCCTGGTAAAATTCTGTACCTAATCGTTGTGATAACTCTTTGCGTTTAATTCTCTCAAAATCAAATTTGCATTTTTTAAGCACAACTTCAAAAGCATCTAAACCACGAAGATTCGATGTTTCATTGGCAACCATGTATTTGCCTGCATGGTGCCATAAACAATCAATATTGAATTGTTGACGGAATGTATTGAGACGATTAATTGAAAAATTATTGAGATGATAAAGCTGTAGATCATCTTCAATATTATTGTCATTTGCATCAAGATTGTGTGGTAAATCAATGATAAATCCAGCATTTCTACCAGATGTACCTTGTCCAACTTCTAAAGCCTCAATGACAGCAATGGTTTTATTAGGGTAAAGCTCTTTTAACCTATGGGCTGTAGATAAACCCGTGTAGCCGGCGCCGATAATAGCGATATCTGCATATTGAATCCCTTTTAGGGCTTTACCAATTTTAATACCATAATTAGGTGAGCTTAAGTACCAGCCTAAATCACCATCAATTTTTGGTAGTTGTTTGATTGATTTCATTACCTCTCCTTTGAGTGGCAATGTAAACAATCGTGAAGATAATGACTATCGAATTATTTTCATTACAGGTATGAGTGTTTGGAATATCAAATCCTCAGCGATTTTAACTCAAAACAAAATTTATTTTATCTTTCATAAGTAGATTTTAGATTTAATAAATTTTCAAATCCATACCATCAAAGTGAATCCATTGGCCTGCCTTCACGGCAGGCTTTTTCTTTTCCTTTGAAAGGTATGTCTATGCAAAACCCTATTTGCCCCAAATGCAATTCTGCGCACATCGTCACCAAAGACACTGCTAAAACCTATGGTGGCATCATCGGTACGGCAGGTGGTGCCATCAGCGGTGCCACTGCTGCACTGGCTGGTGCCAATATCGGCAGCAAAATCGGTATGGTCGCTGGCCCTGTTGGTATTGCTGCAGGCACGGTGGCTGGTGCACTTTTCGGTGCGCTTTTTTACGGTGCGACAGGTGGCATTGCCGGTTCTCAACTGGGCAAGGTTGTGGATGAGCACGTCCTTAAAAACCTTGAATGCCAAGACTGTGGCTATGTGTTTTCCAGTAAAGAACCCAGTGATATCACTATCAACACCATTTCCATGCCTTGAACGGCAACGAACATCTTTCACTTATTCAACCATATTTGACACTATGACTTAGGCCAAGCCTAGGTCATGGGGCATTTAGGAGCACTCAAATGGCACATTTAGTAGAAACCATGGCCTATACTGGCCTAACCCCTTGGCATGGTCTAGGTAATCAATTGCCAGAGAAACAACCACTGGAAGTATGGGCACAAGCCGCAGGCATGGACTGGCAGATCAAAGAATCACCAGTCCATTTTTCTATCGACAATGTTCACAATGCATCAATGTTTGGCTCATTCGATGAACAGAAAGTCTTGTACCGCAGTGACACCAATTCCGCTTTATCAGTGGTCTCGAATCGCTACCAAGTAGTACAGCCCATGGAGGTATTGGAGTTTTACCGTGATTTGACTGAGCAAGCGGGCTTTGAATTGGAAACCGCAGGCGTACTCAAAGGTGGACGTAAGTTCTGGGCTTTGGCTCGGACAGGGAAATCCACGGTATTGAAAGGCAATGATTTGGTCAATGGCTATGTGTTATTGGCCACCTCATGCGATGGCAGTCTCGCCACCATAGCAATGCCCACTACGGTGCGGGTAGCTTGTAACAACACCTTGTCGATTGCAGTGAATGGTACTGAACAGGCAGTCAAAGTTTCGCACCGTTCCAACTTCGATGCCGATGCGGTTAAACGGCGTTTGGGTATAGCTGTATCGCAATGGGATCAGTTTATGTACGAGATGAAAGTCTTGTCTGAGCGCAAGGTCAGTGTTAAAGAGGCCAACCGCTATTTTGAAACCTTGCTGTCCAGTAACCAAACAGATGTCGTACCTGTCATTGGAGCCAAATCACATTTGAAACTGCTCAATGCACAAACTGAAAGTGTGATGCCGAATGAGCGAGCCTATAAAAAGTTACAGGCCATGTTTAATGGACAAGGTCGTGGTGCGGAATTGACCGCTGCCAAAGACACCGCATGGGGTTTGCTCTGTGCGGTGACTGAGTTTGTCGACCATGAACGCCAAGCACGTTCCAATGAAAATCGCCTGGATTCTGCTTGGTTTGGCAATGGTGGTCAAATGAAACAAAAAGCTTTGGAACAGGCCTTGCAATTGGTGGCTTAATCCGTTTCTATAATATTGCATTATTTCCCTGTGTTGAATGACTTGTTCCCCTGATGGCTGTGGCCATTGGGGGATTTTTTATGTCTGAGAGGAATGTTATGAACTTACCCATCCCTGTAGTTAATACTGCTTCAACCTCAAACTCTGAGCTTATCGCCGCTGATGTAACACATGTGGCCTGTAAATCTTCACATAAACCTAAATCCCAATCCGCTTTACGTCTGGTCAAAACCAAAGACTTGAGCCGTGATGAATGGCTACAGGCCAGACGTTCAGGCTTGGGCAGTTCTGATGCAGCAACAGCTCTGGGCTTGAATCCCTACCAATCCCGTTTGGCTCTATGGATAGAGAAGACACGGCCTGAACAGAGCTTGAATCAAATAGACCCAAGCGACGATACCCATCCCACTTATTGGGGCACGGTATTGGAACCCATCGTCGCCACCCATTACAGCAAGCGCACCGGCAATAAGGTTCGCCGCGTCAATGCCATCCTGCAACATCCAGAGCATCCGTTTATGTTGGCCAACCTAGACCGTGAGGTAATCGGTCAAGCCGATGTACAGATACTCGAATGCAAAACCGCGGGTGCTTACGGTGCCAAGGCTTGGAAAGACGGTGTGCCTGAGTATGTGCTGGTACAGGTGATGCACCAATTGGCGGTAACGGGCAAGCAAGCTGCCGATGTGGCGGTGTTGATCGCAGGGCAGGATTTGCAAATCCACCGTGTGCACCGGGATGAAGAGCTGATTACCAAATTAATTGAATTGGAAGCGCAATTTTGGTGGCATGTGGAAAACAACATTCCACCGTCAGCCGATGGCAGCGACTCGGCAGCCCAAGCTCTACAAGCCTTATTCCAACAAGACAATGGTCAAATTTTGGATTTAATCTTTGATGCGGATATGAATGCTGTGTTTGATGAATTGGTCAAAGTGCGTGCAAGCTTGGAAGAATACAAGACCAAAGAAAGCCTGCTCAAACAACGCATACAGCAAACCATGGCAGAACACAGCCATGTGCAGTTTCGCAATGGCTCTGTATCGTGGAAGAAAACTGCCGATGCTCAAATCTTAGACAGCAAACGCCTAATCCAAGAGCATCCAGAATGGGTAGCCCCATACTTCACCACCCGTGCAGGCAGCAGACGGTTTACAGTATTGGCTTAGCCACAATCACAATATCTGGTGCTTTGTAAGATCAATATGATTGCAAGGCACTTCATGCTGTAGTGCCTATATTCCATGGCCAAACACTTTACTCCAATATTTAACGCTATCGACCTATCTACATCTTTACCATTTCCCAATCCCTAGCCACAGACACAGACACAGACACAGACAGCCACCATAAAGTGGCTGTCTGTTTGTGCAAGTATGCCACCCATAAGGAAAAACCATGACCCAACCAAATAAGCAAGTGCAAACCGACATCAGTGTCTCTACCCACAATGATGGCATCACACCCATCGATAAATTTGAATGTCCCATGCACCAACGCATGGGCTTCTTGCCTCAATACTTGGGCCGTGCCCACGTTCAGTTTCAAAGCCATGTGTACGTCTTTGCCCACCAACTGATTAAGGGCTATGACGGTGGTGGTTGGGAATTTTACCACCTCACTAACGGCGGCTTTTTAATGGAGTGGGATAACTATAAAACCATCACCATCCACAGCCCCAATGGCAGCAGTGCCGAAGTGGACACCGAAACCGCATCCACCATTCTCAACCTGATGGTGTTGTCAGAATTATCGTTCTCTCTATTGGTTAATGCCGACACCTTAGACAAAGTGGTGCATTGCTTTCATGCCTTGCGTGAGTTTGCGCTCAATCACCCAAACAGTGCCACCATCTTGAAACTGATTGATTAGGCATGTAGTGGTCTAATACAACAGGACACATTTCTGAGAGAATATTAATTCCCTTTGAAAGGTCAAAATCATGGCAAAAAAGAGCCCACGCCGTCATTCAGATGAATTCAAACAAGAAACGGTTGATTTGGTGTTGAAACAAGGTTATTCAGTGGCTGATGCTGCTAGAGCAGTCGGTATCACTCCAGCTTTGCTCTATAAATGGAAAGCCAAACTGACTGAACAGCCAATATTGAATGATGATGAGAAGGCCGAATTATTGCGATTGCGCAAAGAAATAAAACAGCTTCGAATGGAGCAAGAAATATTAAAAAAGGCCAGCGCTTACTTTGCGAAGCACGTGAAGTAAGATACAATTTTATTCAACAAAATCAACGCCATTACCCAATTAAGACTCTGTGCAAAGTAATGAAAGTAAGTGTTTCAGCCTACTATGCCTTGGAACCTAAACGGACAAATCTGGTTGAAGTTGGTTTACAAATCCAAATCAGAGCTCTGTTTAACCAACACAAACAACGTATAGGTTCTCGCACAATTAAAGCGTTATTACAACAAATTGGATTCCAAGTCGGAAGGTACAAAGTTCGCAGTGTGATGAGAAAGTTGGGTTTGGTATGTCAGCAGCGTCAAGCATTTAAGGTGACAACCAAACGCAATGAGAGGCACCAAGTTCAATTCAACTTATTGAATCAAAACTTCCAACCGTTGTTTGCCAATGAAGTTTGGGCCGGCGACATTACTTACATCAAAACCAGCCAAGGTTGGCGCTACCTGGCTGTGGTGATGGACTTGTTCTCTCGCCGCATTGTGGGTTGGAGTATGGCTGAACGCATGAAAGCTGACTTGGTGATTCAAGCGTTACAACAGGCACATGTCTTACGCCAACCGCAGTATGGCTGTGTATTTCACAGCGACCGAGGTTCACAGTACACCAGTCGAGCCTTCGCTAAGAAAGCCAGTCAATTAAAGATGCGTTTGAGTATGTCTGATATGGGATGTTGCTACGATAATGCGGTAGTAGAGCGATTCTTTGGCAGTTTGAAATATGAAGGTTTAGGCCATACCACGAGCATGAATGAAAGTGTAGTCAAACAAGAAATCACGCAATTTATTCATTATTACAATTTTAAACGGCCACATACAGCCAACAATGGAATGAGCCCATTGGAGTATGAAAATTCTCAGATAAAAGTGTCCTGCGCGGCTTGACCACTACA
>NZ_LN898219.1:0-374584 GCF_001457815.1 Vitreoscilla massiliensis | reverse complement strand
TGTAGTCAAAACAAGAAATCACGCAATTTATTCATTATTACAATTTTAAACGGCCACATACAGCCAACAATGGAATGAGCCCATTGGAGTATGAAAATTCTCAGATAAAAGTGTCCTGCGCGGCTTGACCACTACATTGGATCTTTGGTAGGTAGTTGTGCTGGTCTTTTGGCACAGGTTTGGTTTAAGCGTCATGGTCGTGTGCGCAATGTACAAAATGCGTCTTTGTTACAAACTTTGTGTTTGCTAGCGTTACTGCCCCCTGCATTTGGGCTTACAGGCCGCTTGTGGGTGTATTTAGGTGTGTTTGGCTATTTCATCAGTTTGCCTTTGTTGTATGCCAGCATTACCGCAGTGATGATGGATAAAGCTGCTCACACTGACGCCCATGCTACTGCCTATACCATACAGAACGCATTACCCATGCTATTTGCCTTTATAGCTGCAGCACTCAGTATGTCGTTGGCTCAGCACTTTGGCTATGCCTTTGTCGCCATTTTAGCTGTGACATGTTCGGCTACTGCGGCCTTACTATCCCGTTTTGTTTTGTCTTCTATTTCAAGTAAACCTCATGAATCTTAAACAACATACCCCCATCACTGACCTTGATGCCAAAATAGACATCATTGACCACTTAAACGATGACCATCAAGCCGAATTATTAGCCATCGCACAAGCCCATGGACATGCTGATGCTGCCATTGCCAAACTCTTAGATATTTTTGTTGAAGGGTGCATATTAGAAGTTATTCAATCGACACATTCTGCTGCGACACAAGTATGGATACCGTTTGTACTCAGAGGTGATTTAGAAGAACAAATCCTTTATTTGGCGCACAGCGCCATGGTGAAACAAGGTAAGTCTTTACACCACGCCCAAAAGCAGTATTTTGAGGTACTGGAACAAACCATGGTGACCCCCCACATGTTGCGCCTGTATTTAAAGACAGATAAACCCTTACCACCTAATGCACCTGGTTTTGCATGGCTATTTTCTTTGAAAGTACTCAATGTTAGCCCTGATGCGCACACTGAAAAAAATAGCTTCATCCACCGATTGCTCCAACGTATATTTATTCGTGTATTGCCACATCTATCGCAGCAAAAGCGAGAGAAAATCATGCTCTCCATGGTAAAAGACATGCGGTATTACACATTGCGTAAGGTGGAATATCGTGAAGGAAGTGAAGTAGCATGGGTAGATGTATATCTGCATGGCATTACTGCTGGAGGCGAATGGGCAAAATCTCTGCAAACAGGTGACATCATACACAGTACCTCTGACTACACGGAAGCAACAGATCACTTACACCAAGGCCAAACTTTGCTGATTGCGGATGAAACCTCATTGCCAACTGCGCTGGCTTTATTAGAGAACTGGAACAATCCAATTCCGCCTATTTTAATCAATGTATTATATGACAAGGCTGAACAAGCATATGTCAACCAGATGGATGCTCCTGCTGGTACTGGTTTTTACTACATTGACTCTAACAGTGCATCTTTGGCTCAAGAAATCATTGATATCATTGAATCACTACCAAGCATTGATGCTGCCTGGGCAGCACTTGAAAACACTTTAGCCAAAAAAATCCGCAAGTATTTGCGTGAGAACCATCAATTACTGGGCACAAAAAATCGAGTCAAAGGTTATTGGAGTAAACACTAAGAGCCTGTACGCTATTTTGTGTAAGCTACCTTCGTTACAGATGACCGCGTAAATGGTTGTTTATCGCCAAGCCTCTGCCTATTTCCAATCCTGATTCATCATCGTCGCCTTTGCTCCATATATGGAAACCATATCAATCCTTTTAACATAAAAATTAGGATTGGTGTTGCGCTGACCAGTCGAATCTACAGCATTTATTTAAAGGGGAGGATTACCATACCACCGAAGACGGGGTAGGATAATTTCAACTGGATAATATAAGCGTTGGAATGATTGCTGAACGCCATCCATTTCAGTCACCATTATTTGGAAGATGAAAACCCATAATAGCAGGCATTGCGCTTAATGCGACAGAATCCTACAGACTCCTGATCAACGTCACAGGTTGACTTTATATTCTCTATACAAATTTTGGGCTAATTATTGGAGACCAGCATTTAAAACCATGAGGGATAGCTTTCATCTCTTCTTCAAATAAATGCACCAAATAAGAATTCCCATCAAATATCAACACCTGTTCGTTTAAGTTGGGATAATGGCCATCCTCAAAATAAAACCACCCATCCCCTCTTTGATCATCTAGCCACTCAATGGCTGCAGTTATTCCTGTGTGTTTTTGCCATTTATAGTAGTCAAAGTCAAAAGTGGTCATCTGATATTCTTTGAATTCCCAATCCTGGGTCATTTCCGACACTATGGAAGTTACATTTTTTGGTACTTCAATAAAAACCCAATTTTTGACTGGTTTTAGGCTTCCATCAGAATTGAATCTTTTTATCCAAACAAATTTAAAAGAATTTTTCATTCATACATTACACCTTATTTAATTGAAAATTGTCTTTAGCAATAACAAATTAAAAAGCCATACATACTTCTAAAATACACATGGCTTTTTATATGCATAATTATTTAATTACTTTCTCCACTTCAACCAAAGCACGGCGTGCAAGAGCTAGATTTGATTTTGTTTTATCTAGTACGAAGTATAAACATAAGCCATCCTGCTTATTAACTGGACGCAATAAATGATATTGCTCACCCAATGTGATCAAAATATCATCAATTGAATCTTTTAAATTCAATAACTGCATTGTTTTCATTTTAGCTCGCAAAACTTCAGTGTTACCTGCAGCTGCAATCTCTAAATCAATACTTGTTGAGCCTCCTCCTGCCAGCAACATACCACTTGAGTAATCCACAACTGCCGCAGCCAATGCGCCATCTGTTTTCAACAACTGTTGAATTGATTCATTATAATTCATTATAAATTCCTTATTTATTTATTGTAAATGAACATGCATTATCTTAAACACAAACATTACCTTCAAGATTGAATGAGTAAAATTTGATACAAATTAATACACCATCATCAAATAAATGATAAAGGTATGAAAAGATTAAAAAATTAATTACTCAAATATGCAGCAATTTGTTGTATATTTTGTAACTTAAATTTTTACTCAGTATTTTATAATAGATGAAATTACAATTTTGATTCACACTCAAAAATATTCACCTTAATAAGTTATATTTTTTAAACAATTGATTTTAAATAAAACAACAATATTATGACAATAGTTGTATACGCCAAACAAACAAAAGCCCACTGCTCGTACACAATGGGCTTTTGAAGGTCTTTCTAACTTTAATAGTCGTACTGAGTAGCTGACCAAGCTCCCTAAGTTTTTAAGCCAATATAGGAGGCCAAGCATAAAACCTACTATCAATTTAAGGAGAGCTAGTAGGTGCTTACATCTTATCATTATAAATTAATGCAGCACAACATAATGGATCTTCCTTGGCAGAGTTACAAGAATTATCGGCAATGAAATATTTAGGGTCTGTTGAACATTCATAATTTCAACTAAATCAGCCCACAAGTAAGTGCAACTGTTCCAATATAGCTGTTTAGCAATTTGTTATAGCGGCTAGATAATGCTCGTTGATGCTTTAAACTGGCAAATGTATTTTCAACCACATATTAGCCTGATAAATCAACCAGTCCATATGTCCATTACTGGTTTTGGCATTTTTCTTTCGTGGAATATCGGTATGAATCTCACTAGAATGAATGAGCTTTCTAAAGGTTTCAAAGTCATGGCCTTTGTCTGCATTTAAGAACTCAGTGTCTTTTAAGTCTAAGAGCTCAAGTAATGCAGGCGCTATTTTAATGTCATGCGTAACACCATCACCGACAATAAATTCAACTGGATTGCTATGAGCATCGACAACCAAGTGTATTTTTGAGCCGTTGCCGCCGATACTTTTGGCAATACATTGACAGTCTCCACCAGCCGTGCCTGCACTACTTTGATGCGCTTGGACATAAGTCGCTTCAATTGAAACCTGCTCCATATCAGCATTCAACATCTGGTCTTGCTTAAAAATAGCTTTAAGAAAAAAGCAATTTGAATATCCTGACCTGGGGCTCTGGTGTAAGTGATGTACGGAGACCAAACTTGTGAGCTTAAAGTTGAATAACGCATCGAGCACAATCTCCCCCATCAAAACATCAAAATTTTAGTAGCTAAAATTTTTGTCGTTTTACCTTTGTTTAGGTGGCCGTAATTTGACGTGAGTGTGCATCAAATTACGTAATGGATCTTTGCTTTTAACCTGATAAAAGCTGATGGCTGCCTCCATTGGAACAAGAACACGGTGCAACAGGTGTTTCAACTCAAAGGTTAGCAAGTCCGCAAGCGCTCCGTAGGCCGCAGACCACGCATACAAGCGGTGCCATCTAAAGCCCAAGAGCCGAATCAGCATTGGTCTACTGATTTGTGCCGGGTTTGGGGTGGCCCAGATGGTTGGCTAAGCCTGGCTTTGGTGATGGACTGCAATACCCGTGAGTTATTGGGTTGGCAGCTTTCCAAAACAGGTAAAGCCAGCACTGCTGTCAGTGCACTGGAACACGCTTTGATTAACCGCTTTCGCTGCTTGGGTAAAGTACCTGAGCGGTTCTTGCTGCGTTCAGATAATGGCTTGGTGTTTACCAGTCGTAAATACACAGCATTGGTCAAAAGCTATGGGCTACAGCAGGAATTCATCACGCCACATTCTCCTCAACAAAATGGAATAGTGGAACGCTTAATCCGAACCATCAAAGAACAGTGTGTGTACCGTCACCGCTTTGAAAGTTTGCAGCATGCCAATCGAGTGTTAAGTGATTGGATACAGTTTTACAATGAAGTCCGACCTCACCAAGCACTGGGCATGAAAACCCCTGCTGAGGCCTATGCATTAAGCTTGTGACTTATGCAGAAAGTGCTAGGTCATTACAAGAACTACAACCGAGAGCACAGATTGGCAGTGCAAGTGAATCGTTACTCACACACCAAACAATAAAGACATGAACAATATATTGCATCCACTTTGTTCACATGTTAGTCGCATTTAGCGGGAGCTAAACTGGCAAAAAGAAACTCTGACAGAACCAGCTCGCCAACATTTGGATGACCTTTAGACACTGACCCAGCGCATCCTCGCCTAACAATGCTAAGACAAAAACAAACTGTATGCCCTAAATGTACCGGAAGTGGAATTCATCAGCAAAGGCAAGACCTGCAATCCCTAAGTGTTTACGTCAAAATGTCTCTGACCACGACACTGAAAGAGGGCTTTTTACTGAGTACTTGTGCCATGCCAGACAATCCTTACGATGGCCACACATTGGTTCATCTTTAGCGCAATCGCAACGACTCAACCACATACGTATACATACAGTGGTGGCGGACCAAGGCTACAAAAGTGCCATTGCAGAATGGGTCTGGATACTGCATTCAGATCAGACGAGGCATCATCCGTGGCCTAAGAGCCAAGATCAAACGCCACAGTGCGATAGAACCGACTATTGGGCACATAAAGTCTGATGAAAAACTCAATCACAACTGGCTTAAAGGCCAGCTGAGCGATGCCATCCATGCGATATTGTACGATGCTGACCACATCAATATATAATCCAGCCGCTGCGCTTGAAATGATTTATTCAAGGTCGACTAACTAATTTTGATGCAATGCAATATAAATTGCAAAGTATTAAAATGTTTTAGCGTTACTTTACAGACAATTTTGAACGCTTCGCAGAAGTACTTAAATCAAGATTTAGTTCATGTACTAATTCAATCAATATCAATACTTGATCAGGTGCAGTATGGCCACTTTCGTATCTAGAGCCACCAGGTTGGGTAACATTAACTGCCGACCAAAATTCCGTTTGGTTCATTTTTAAAGTTTGGCGTAATTGAATAAGCTCATAACCGGAATAATTTTTAACCTTAATCATTAAAACACCTCTATTTTATGCTAATAGCATATTAAATTATTACATGTCCAAGTGTAAACTATAATTAACGTAAATATTTTCACTTTGCAACAACTTAATAATTAGAGGCTAATAGCTAAGTTCGAAGTAGTAGATAAAAAAGCCGCCCAAACAGGGCGGCTAAATTGGAGCCAAAGGAGAGCAATTGAAGCCTTGTGACTAGGCATGCTAAGATTAGTTCAACTTAGCTGATGGCTGGATAGGTTGCTATTCATATTAATGTCGCTCATTGCAGCTGTTAGTGAGAATTTCATCCCTTAATTAAGTCACATTTTGAAGCGTCTTTGTGCTAATGCAGGGTGGGGATGACATTTATTTAATAAAAGTATTGGAGCTGTACTAGATAACTAGGAATATTCAACTTAAGGTTAGAATAGCCCTATGAGAAAAAACCGCCTTAGTCAGTACAAACAAAATAAATTGATAGAACTGTTGTTGCAGGTATCACTTACACAAAATTCAGGACAGGCTCATCTAGGACAGTCAGGTCGATTCACCCTAAAATTTAATATACATATCTAAGATTAGCATTCTTTTTATAGCACTTCACTATTTCAATCAATTTAATGCTCAGAACCAATATGAAAAGTTAACGTGGCATAAGTCGCCAATTTATTACACTCTGATTGTGGTACAAAATCGGCTTTATGTATAACTTTGGCTTTCCAATACCCCTCACGTAAAGGAATAATATCTACTATCCCTTGAGAATTAGTTTGATGAGAAAAGGCTTGAGGCTCAAGAGTATGATTATGGTCATTTAGGTCTCTTTCAGTAAAGCCTTTAAAGGTCGCAACCAATGTGACATTACTTAGTGGCTCTCCTTTAAATAAAACTTTCACTGGTAAAGGCTCGCCAACTTGAACAGTCTGAGGGTTAATCAACGGAACAATTTCCAACACTTGACCAACTGCCCGTGTTAACACGTCATTATCTGTTCTACCATGACCCACATTCAAGACATGTTTAGCATACATGGCTGATTGTTCACAGTATTTAGCATCGAGCATTTGCCTCAATGATTGCTGCCTCCAACCAGAATTATTTTCTGACCAAAAAGTCGGCTTGTAAGTCCCTAAAACCAAGTATGAGCCTTCTTGTAAGGGTAGTTCACTCTCATACTGATAGTTCTCACCTTTTTGTTTTAGAGTTTGTATACCATTTTTACCCACCAACTGCATCGGTGCAAAAATACCTAATCTATCAGAGGCAATTTTCTCCAACTTAGGAAAATGCCCATATCCGATAGCAGCTTGTAAAACTTCCCCTGAATGTATGTGTTCGGCATCGACCCAAACCTCATGTGACCATACTTGCGTACTAAATAATAGTCCAGTTAATAGATTCCATTTCAAAATATTTTTCATTTTTTGTTCCATTGTTTTATTGAACGACTGATTAGTTATGTTATAACATATCATTTTTAAAAGAAAGCAAAGCAATGAACAAAATTTTGACCTTGGCTGCACTGCTAGTAAGTACCAACCTTTTTGCAAATCCTATCAATGTATTGAGTAGTTTCAGCATTTTGGGAGATGTATCCAAAGAACTGGGTGGTGAGCGTGTTAAAGTTATCACGCTAATTGGAGCCGATCAGGATGCTCATACTTATCAATTACAAAGCCAAGATGTGAAAAAAAATCCAATCTGCCAAACTAATTATCATGAATGGTTTAGGTTTTGAGCGTGCTGATATTCGTCGTGCTGTTCAAAATAGTGGCAAAAAAATTGTGAACGCAACAGCTGGAATTAAGGCTTTACCTATTGTGTCCCATGAACATCATAGTGAACAACATGACCATGGCGCATACGACCCACATGTGTGGCACGATCCCATTTTAATGCAAACTTACTCGCGTAATATCACCAATGCTTTAATCAGCATAGACCCACAGGGTAAGGAATACTATTTGAATCGCTTAAAAGACTATCAAACAAAGCTGAACCAATTGCATGTTTGGACTCAGTCTCAATTTCAAATGGTGCCCGTGGCTAAACGTAAAGCCATGACTGCTCACGATTCCTTCGCCTATTTAGGAAATCGCTACAAAATTAAATTTTATTCACCACAAGGAGTATCTACACATGATACTGCCAGTGCCGCAACTATCGCATCACTGATACAGCAAATTAAGCAAGAACAAATCAAAGCATTGCTAATTGAGAATATGGTTAATCCAAGAATTGTGCAGCAAATTGCCAAAGAAGCAAAGGTTAACACTAAAGGAACCTTATATGCAGATGCATTAAGTATCAGAGGCTCGTCACAAAACTACTGGGGATTGATGCGTCACAATGTTAGCACTTTAACCAATGCAATGAAAAACTGAGAAAATCCGTAGCAGTAATCCTCCCATATTTAATGGCAGGTTTCAGTAGAATCAAAACCCGTCAGCAATGGCTTACCACCATTGGCTTGATGGGTATCTTTCATGATTTTAAAACCATAAACAACGGGTGGCACCATCCTGAATCTCTTCCAAATTCTTAAACAAATACTGATTTAACAATCCATACCTAACGGTACGGTTATAACGCTCAATATAAGCATTTTAAATCACCCCCCAGTTTACTAGGCCCAGCCTTACAAAACCTGCTTCACCACGCTTAAGACATATTCCAAATCATCGTTATTGCTCACCTGTACTTGGTAATCACCATTGCCATGATGACCAACTTGGCTCACATCTCGAAACAAACCCCGTGCATCGTTCAAGCTGCCCCAACGGGCATTGAGCCACAGTTTCAAACTGTTTTTTAGCACCGCAATGTCCACACAATTGGATTTGTCTTTTTTAAATGCCACATACAGCTTGGTATAATCCAATTGCAGATTCGTGTCCAAATTCAAAATCGCATCACGAAATTGTTCGTATAGTTCCACCATAGCATTGCTTTTACCGTCTAAGTGGAAGGCCTCATCATAAACCATAATTTCCTTGGTAACCTTGTCCAATGCAGATACGGTTTGAGTTTCAGCCGCATAATCCGGTTTTGGCAACTCAGGTGCATGGCTGTCGCGCTCAATCAGGTTCAAGCTTAACAAACCGTTTTCATAGCGTTTGAACTCCGCCAAACCTATGCCCAAATCCTTGAAATTGGTCGCCTGTTTTTGAAACGGCGTAAACACATTGGCTACAAACAAGATTCTTGTTTGGCTCCAATCCACATCGCAGCGCTTCAATAAGCGGCCTGTAAAGCGCTCGTTATACTCCATCAGCAGCTGTCTTTGTATTCCAGCATCGCATTCAAATACGCCACACCTTAATCAACCACGCTATGGTTTTTATCGCGTTTGTACTCAATCACCACAAAGGCCTGCTTTTCAACATTAAAAGCCAAAGTGTCAAAACGGAATTGTTTCAAGCGAAATTCAGACTTCACTACTTGCCAACCCATCAATTGTGGCAAATGGGCTTCAAACAGCGCTTGCATTTCTTTTTCGAGTTTGAACGGCTGTTCTTTTAACGTGTGCAAGTTTTGGCCATCTAAGTGATACAAATCCATTATTTTCCTTTATCCTATGGTTTACAGGCCGCAAACATGCGGGCTTATAAACAACACAATCATTTCTACTTAATTTACATTAGAATCTTTCAAAATTCCTTGTAGCTTTTTTCCTAGCTTTTCAAATGCCTCAGTTTTTTCAACTTTATACTCATATTTCAAATAGTGTCGCCGCACTTTTGAACCTGCTAAAACATGGTTTTGGCAACGGTCAATGATGTCCATACCTATCCCCAATTCTTGCATCATGGTAGCCCCTGTGCGCCGTAAGTCATGTGGTGTCCACTCGCTATCACCGACAGCCAAACTGTTGTCATGACGACGCTTCATACCTACCTTGGTGCGGTCTTTAAATTTGACTTGGCGGTCTCCTATCCGCTTGGATACAGATTTCACATCAACATGCGATTTCTCATCCTTAGCAGGGAAACACCAATCGGAATGTCCAGACTCTTCATATAAGCGTTGAAACTGCTTAAAAGCAAAATCAGAAAGAAAAACATAGTGATCTTGTTTTTTGCCACGGGTACTTTTAACATTCTCCCGTGGGATAAACCATTCTTTTGTTTCAAAATCAATGTGTTCCCAACGCGCCATCAACAATTCACCAATACGTGACAAGGTGGACAAACAAATCCAAATAGCACATTGGGTTGAAGCATTTAACGCTTTGTTGGCATTGCGTTTGTCTAACGCATCGGCAAACTGCTGCTCTTCAAGTTTGATTAACTGTGCCAATTGAATAATTTCATCTGCAGAAAGAACTCGACTTCGCTCCTCTGTATAATCAGCATCCAATAATTTCTTCTCGTCTACCAATAGTGCTGGATTGCCTTCTACCAATAAAGCCCGCCAAGGCTGTCTCGCATCAGCCCATTTAAACATCTGTCGCACATCAGCAGCCAAACGCACCAAAGACCTGTTTCTGGGATTGATTTCTGTTCCACGCTCTAAAAGTACACGGTAAACATTTCTAATATCAGCTTCTTTGATTTCTTTAATCGGCATAGAACCAAGCATAGGCAAAACATCTTTTTCAAAAAGTCGTTTCAGTTCTTGGTTATTGTCTTGTCTCGCCACTCCATTAGCGACCCATTCATCAAACATATCCCGTACAGTCAAATTTTGACGCTCTAACTCCTTGGCTTCATCAATCACTGCCAATATTTCTTGCTGCGCAATGACCTTGTCAGCTTGTTTCTTAAGCCGCGGGTCTATACCCTTCGCAACCGTGGCCTTCGCCTCGTCTCGATTTTGACGTATGGTAAGCATATCATTATCGGGATAAGTACCACATGAGAACCACGACACCTTTTTATCCCACTTAAAAGCGTATTTAAACCTTATACTAATGTCATTACTTTTCGATACTCGGACCTCACCGATTAATCCCTCCCCATCTGAAATTGTGTCACCTTTCCAGTCAGCCGTGATGACATTAAGCTCTTTAATCGTCCATTTTTTACCTTTACCTGCTTTGGGATAGTGCATCATAATTTCTCTCTGAGGGGTAAACTGAGGGGTAAACCAGATATTAGATTGCTTTAGATTTCATTGGAAGGGGTCAAATCAATAAATCTATATTTTTACTTATAATTCAATGTGTTAACTACACAATAGCATCTAACGCGTTCTAATAGAAATTGATGTTTAATTGCATGGGGTGCAAGGGGTCGGAGGTTCGAATCCTCTCACTCCGACCAATATAAAAAGGACTTAGCAAATTGCTGAGTCCTTTTTTGATGCATCCCTCAAATGAGCTAACTTTTTAACTAACCATGGCTGGCAATTGCTTCGCTTCGCCGATTTTCATGCATCCATCTTCTATCCATTCCAAGCAATATCCATCATCGCCTCCATAAGTACAGCAGAGCTGCTCTTATGCAATCTATATAGTACGGCTATATAGTCCTATCCATGCCATGGATTATATATCAGTGTTTACAGGCCGCTATTACCGTTCATTATGAGTTTGGTATTTTTAATTAGATGCAATTGATTGTTGCGTTATCTAAGCGGCCTGTAAGCTTTTGGCGCAACCGAGTAAGGCCTCGGCATGGCAGCTCTAGGACGGCTGATGCGCCTGATAGGCTTATTTCAAGCCTGTATTGAAATATTTTTGTCACAGTGCCCAGACATCAGTTAACAATGAAATATATTTCATGACTATCTTAATGCAGTTTGAATAAACACCGCAGCAATGAAACGAATATTTTGTGAAGGAAATACAAGCAATTGCCTCGAGGTTTTCAACCAAAATGAATCTGTGTCCACCCGCACAAAACACATATTTATGATGTCAATTTTATCTTATTACATTTAGATACATCATTTCCATAAATGGCTCTTTTTAAAAAACTTTTCTGTCAGATACCCCCTTGTCAGTCGCAAATTGATATTGCTATGATGGTTCTCACCCGTCCCTAAAAAGCCGAGCCTATGAAGCAAATTGACCACAACGACATTAACCACATCAACCAATGGCTAGATGCCAACAATATTACTGAAATTGAATGTTTGGTGCCTGATATGAGCGGCACTGCCCGCGGTAAAATCATCCCACGCCACAAATACAATCCCGCCGAAGGCATACGCATGGCCGAAGCGGTGTTCACCCAAACCGTTACCGGTGATTATCCCGAAGAAGAATTCGCCTCCATCACCGACAGCGACATGCGCCTTATCCCCGACCCTTCCAGCTTGCGCCTCGTGCCTTGGGCCAAAGACCCTTCTGCTGCCATCATTCATGACGCTTATGGTTTCGATGGCAAGCCGGTCGAAATTGCGCCGCGCAATGTGCTCAAACGTGTGTTGCAAGCCTATGACGATTTGGGTTTGCAACCGATTATCGCGCCGGAGTTGGAATTTTACTTGGTGCAAATTCAGCCCGATGAAGATTTGCCTTTGGCGCCGCCCGTTGGCCGTACCCAACGCACCGAGGCCGGTCGTCAGAGTTTCAGCATAGATGCGATGAACGATTACGATGAAGTCTTCGACATCATGTATGACTGGTGCGAAACCCAAGGCATTGCGCTCGATACCTTGATTCATGAAATGGGTCCGGCGCAGATGGAAATCAATCTCGACCATGGCGACCCACTCGATTTGGCCGACCAAGTGTTTTTGTTCAAACGCATCGCCCGTGAGGTGGCCATACGCCACAATATGTACGCGACTTTCATGGCCAAACCCATGCAAGGTCAGCCCGGCTCGGCCATGCATTTGCACCAAAGCATCATTGACAAGCAAACCGGCCTGAACATTTTTGCCGATGCCAAAACTGGCGATTCCACCGACATCTTCTTCAGTCACATTGCTGGTTTGCAGACTTACTTGCCGGCCTGTATGGCGTTTTTGGCACCGTATGTGAACTCTTATCGCCGTTTGAGCCGTTTCAGCTCGGCACCGATTAATTTGGAATGGGGTTTTGACAACCGCACTTGCGGTTTGCGTGTGCCCGAATCCAATGCTGCTGGCCGTCGCATTGAAAACCGTTTGCCCGGCGTGGATGTGAACCCGTATTTGGCCTTTGCAGCGAGTTTGGGCGCTGGCTTAATCGGCATGCAACAAGGCTTAAAACCAAGCACACCGCTCACTGGCAGCGCTTACGACAAAGCCGCCAACTTACCGCACCACTTGGACGACGCCGTCGCTGAATTGATGGCGTGCAAACCGGTGGCTGAGCTGTTTGGTGAACATTTTGTGCGTTGCTACTCTGCCATCAAGGAAACCGAGTTCGAGGAATTCTTCGAGGTGATTTCACCATGGGAGCGCCGATTCTTATTATTGAATGTGTAGCACACACATTCGTAAACACTGCAATACCCACATAACTTACTCATTGCTGTTCATTATGGAGCTGGTGCCTATATGACTGATACCACCAATCAAACCGCCAAAACACCGTATTTGCAAATACAAGGCTTGGTTAAAAAATACGGCGACAATTACGCCGTGGATAATGTTGATTTGAACATTGAGCGTCATGAAATCTTTGCCCTGCTTGGCAGCTCAGGCAGTGGCAAGTCTACCTTGCTGCGCATGCTTGCCGGCATGGAGCGCCCATCACAAGGCAAAATCTTGCTCGATGGTTTGGATGTGACTTACCAAGCGCCGTATGAGCGTCCGATTAACATGATGTTCCAGAGTTATGCTTTGTTTCCACACATGAGCGTGGAGCAGAATATTGCATTTGGCTTAAAGCAAGACAAGATGGCCAAAGGCGAAATTGATGCTCGTGTCGAAGACATGTTGAAACTGGTACAAATGACCAAGTATGCCAAGCGCAAACCGCACCAATTGTCGGGCGGTCAGCAGCAACGCATCGCCTTGGCACGCTCTTTGGCCAAACGTCCGAAATTATTGTTATTGGACGAGCCTTTGGGCGCTTTGGACAAAAAATTGCGCCAGCAAACGCAATTGGAATTGGTCAACATGTTGGAACAAGTCGGCGTGACTTGCATTATGGTGACGCACGACCAAGAAGAAGCGATGACCATGGCCACCCGTGTGGCCATCATGTCCGATGGCAAATTGCGCCAAGTCGGCACGCCGCGTGAAATCTACGATTATCCAAACAGCCGCTTTACCGCCGAATTCATCGGTGAAACCAATTTGATTTCCGGTACGGTGATAGAAGATGCGCCCGATTCTTGCGTGATAGCCAGCAAAGAATTGAGCCAACCCATCCGTTTGGGTCATGGCATTACCGGCCCTGCCGACCAAGATGTGTGGGTCAGCTTGCGGCCTGAAGACGTGAATTTGAGCCGCAACAAGCCCACAGCCGATTTCAATTGGGAAGAAGGCAAGGTCAAAGAAATCGCCTATTTGGGCAGTTTCGCGGTTTACCACGTCGCCTTGCCTAGCGGCAAAATCATCAAGTCTACCGTCGCCTCTTCACGCTGGTATTTGGCCGAAGAAACACCGCCGACTTGGGATGAGACCGTGTACGTGTCTTGGCGCAGCAACATGCCTGTACCGTTAACCCGTTAAGGAGTGTGGCATGAAACAGAACAACATCAGCAGCGTCTTGGGACGCTGGTTTGTGATTGCTGTGCCGTACACGTGGTTATTGGTTTTGTTTTTGATTCCATTTTTGATTGTGTTAAAAATCAGTTTTGCCGAACAAGACATTGCCATTCCACCTTACACGCCGTTGGTCAGCACCGACAGCGACATGGGACGCGTCATCGTCCAAGCGTCGTATTTGAACTATGCCGATATTGTGAAAGATTTTTGGCAATCACTGGGTCAAATCCTCAATCCATTTCACAATGGCAATGGCGACAATATCTACCTGCAAACCTATTGGTCTTCATTGAAAACCGCGGTGATGGTGACGGTATTGTGCTTGATTTTCGGTTATCCGATAGCTTACGCGATTTCGCGTGTGCGTGAAGACATCCGCAATGGCGTGTTATTGCTCATCATGTTGCCATTCTGGACTTCGTTCTTATTGCGTGTGTACGCATGGATGGGCATTTTGAGTACCACTGGTTTGGTCAATACATGGCTACAAAACTGGGGCATTATTGATGGGCCGTTGGAATTGTTTTACAACCAATTCTCGCTGACTTTGGTCATGGTGTATGCCTATTTGCCATTCATGATTTTGCCTTTGTACACGCAATTGCTGAAGCTAGACCACCGTTTGCTCGAAGCAGCCGGTGATTTGGGCGCATCGCCGATTAAGTCTTTCCTCACCATTACCTTGCCATTGTCGAAAGTGGGCATGATTGCTGGCTCGATGTTGGTGTTCATTCCTTGTGTGGGTGAATATGTGATTCCAGAATTGGTTGGTGGCCCAGAAAACCTGATGATCGGTAAAGTCTTATGGCAAGCCTTCTTTGACCAAAACAACTGGCCGCTCGCATCTGCTGTGGCTGTGATTATGGTGTTGTTATTGGTGGTGCCGATTGCCATCTTCCACCGCTATGAAAACCGTGAAATCGAGGGAGAAAACGCATGAGTTCAGGTTCACACAAACTCTCTTGGTTCTTAAAATGCTCATTGGCTTTGGGTTTGCTGTTTTTGTACATCCCTTTGTTCATCTTGGTCATCTACTCGTTTAACGATTCCAAACTGGTGACGGTTTGGGGCGGCTTCTCGACCAAGTGGTATGGCATTTTGATGGACAACGATGTGATTTTAAGTGCCGCATGGTTGTCGATTAAGTTGGCAGCAATGTCGTCGCTGGCAGCAGTGGTATTGGGCACGTTGGCGGCTTACGCTTTGGCGCGCATCAAACGCTTCAAAGGTTCAACTTTGTTCGCTGGCATGGTGTCTGCACCGATGGTGATGCCTGATGTGATTACCGGCTTGTCGATGTTGCTGCTGATTATCCAAGTGCAAATGTTCTTACAAAACACGCCTGCATTGGAATGGCTGTACTTCGACCGTGGCTTGTTCACCGTGTGGTTGGGTCATACTACTTTGTGCTTGGCTTATGTGACGGTGGTGATACGAGCGCGTTTGAGCGAGCTGGATCAAAACTTGGAAGACGCGGCGATGGACTTGGGTGCTCGTCCATTGAAAATCTTCTTTTTGATTACCTTGCCATTGATTATGCCGGCTCTGGCTTCAGGCTTCTTGCTCGGCATTACCTTGTCGCTCGATGACGTGGTGATTACCTCGTTCTTGTCTGGCCCGGGTTCGTCTACCTTGCCTCAGGTGATTTTCTCAAAAATCAAACTGGGCCTGGACCCGCAGATGAATGCTCTAGCAACCATCATGATTGCTATTGTGGGCACCATCGTCATCATCTTGAATTGGCTGATGATGCGGCAAACCACCAAGCGCGAACGCGAAATGGCCGAGGCTTACCGCCAAGGCGCGGCGCAAGACAGCAAAACCGCTGCCTAATCGCTTTAAACCTTACCCGCCCTGTGGAGTTTGCCTCCACAGGGCTTTTTTCATGTTTATAGGCCGCACAAGTAAGATGCGGCCTGTAAATCCTATCAGCTAAGGTAAACATACCCTGTTAGATGTGATGCTTTCATTGAGTGATATGGCCAAATCATGCTTACAGGCCGCTTATGCTTACCCCTTCATCTGCTTCACCCTGTTGTTTTAAATCATGCTGTTACACTTGATATAGGCATGCATCTGGATAGGTCTACAGCCAAGTTGAGGTGACATACCGCCATAAACCCATTTACAGGCCGCACATCAATGTTATCGCTGCTGTATGGCTGTGCTACCATGCATTTCATAAACCCTTGTTCAGCATGGATGCTCAACATGAACCAACCTCTTGGCAAACCGCGCCTGCCCACTTCCAATCACATTTGGGTCAACCGCTATCAAGAGCCGCCGCGTGGCGATTTTGTGGTGTTTTTGGAGAAAATGCTGGCGGCGCAACAGGCCAAGCTCAAAGCCACCGCGGCCACCCGCACTGTCTTGCCTCCGGTTCAGCCAGAGCAAACACAACAGCCCAACCCATCTGCGCAGAGCCCAAGCATAAAGACTGCCACCAACAAAAGAGACAGTGGCAAAAAGCGCTTCAAAACCGCGGCTGCCAACACCACCCCCACTCCCGCACAAGCTTGGGACAAATCTCATTTGGTGTGGTTGGTCGCGTCCATTGTCTTGACCATCATCGTGCCACCGCTGGGCGGCGTCATGTTGCTGTGGGCCTTGGCGAAAATGGCCATTTTCAAACTCAAGCACGTCCAAAATCCGCCACGCAAATGAATTCTGTGTTTACAGGCCGCTTACCGTTGGCGTAAGCATTGATTAGGCTATGTCAAGCTGCGGTAATTCGGTTAAAATCATTTCAATCTTAGCAATCAGTACAATAAAAAACGCTATCATCACCAGCACAATAGGCAGGACAGCAACAATCACCCATCAAGGAGTTGGCATGTTTTACCAATATGTAATTGTCGGCGGTGGCGCAGGCGGTGTGGAGTTGGCAGCACGCTTGGGGCGTCAATTTGGACGTGAACACGGTCGCAACAAAGTCTTGCTCATCGACCGTTCGGTGTTTCACATTTGGAAACCCACCTTGCACGAAGTGGCGGTGGGCACGCTCAATCCACAACAAGAAGGCTTGTCGTACAGCATTTTGGCACGCCGCAATAATTTCAGCTTCACCGTAGGCAGCTTGGCAGGTTTGGACGCCGCACAAAAACAGCTGACCCTCGCTGCGGTGTATGCCGAAGACAAAGAGCATGAACTGATTATCCCTGAGCGCACCATCAGCTTTGAGCGTTGCATCTTGGCCATAGGCAGTGGCTCCAATTTTTTCAACACCCAAGGCGCGGCCGAACATGCGTATGTGTTGGAAAACGCCCAAGACGCGCAACGCTTCCAACACCATTTGCTCGACTTGTTTGCCAAAGCCGCCTATTCACCCCAAAAAAACCTGAACGTGGTCATCATTGGTGGCGGCGCCACTGGCGTGGAGTTGGCAGCGGAATTGACCGAGGCTTACCACGAAATTTTGCAAACCTTTGGCACGGCGCAGCGCTTTGACATTCACATTTCCCTAATCGAATCGGCACCGCGCATCTTGGCCGGCCTGCCCGAAACCGTGTCCAGCCAAGCCACCGTGGCCTTGCAGCAAAAAGGCATACAGGTATTGACCGGCAGGCGCGCCGAAGAAATTGGCCGCGACTTTGTGCAAACCGACCAAGGGCGTTTACAGGCCGATGTGGTGGTGTGGGCCGCTGGCATCAAGGCCGCCGACAGCAACCAAAACTATGGCTTGCCGGTAAACCGCATCAACCAATTTGAGGTGGATGCGCAATTGCAAACGCCAGCCGATGGCGTGTATGCCATGGGTGACTGTGCGGCCTGTAAATGGGAAAATGACAAACTCTTGCCCGCCCGCGCGCAAGTGGCGCACCAACAAGCCACGTATTTGACCCGCTTGCTCAAAGCCCACGATGCGCACCAAAGCTTTAGCGATGTGTTTGTCTACAAAGACTCAGGCTCGCTGGTGTCTTTGGGCGACAACAAAGGCGTGGGCAATTTGATGGGCAGTTTGAGTGGCAAAAGCTTTTTTATTGAAGGCTTGGTGGCGAAGTGGATGTACATGTCTTTGCACTTGATGCACCACCGCGCCATCTTGGGCACGCCCAAAACCGTCTTATTGGCCTTCGCCCGCTTGGCGCAGCGCCGTGTTTCTGGCCGCTTAAAACTACATTGATGAAATGAATACCGAGACCGTTATGAATGCTCCTGTAGCAGAAAAATACACTGAAGAAACCGTATTGTGGGTCAAACGCCATACCGACAAATTGATGACGTTTGCCATTACCCGTCCCGAAGGCTACCGCTTCAGCGCTGGCCAATTCTCGCGTTTGGGCTTTCGCGATGGCGAAGGCTTTATTTGGCGCGCTTATTCCATAGTTTCGGCCGAATACGACGACACCTTGGAATATTTCGTGGTGTTAATCGAAGATGGCCCAATTTCAGCCAAATTCGCGCAATTGCAACAGCAAGATTCCATCTTGCTCGACAAAACCGCCACCGGCTTTTTGCTGCCTGAGCGCTTTGCCGATGGCCGCGATTTGGTGATGTTGTGCACGGGCTCAGGCATTGCGCCATTTTTATCGCAATTGCAACAAGCCGATGTCTACCAACGCTTTGAACGCATTGCCTTGGTGCATTCGGTTTCCCATGCCAACGAATTGATTTTCAACCAACGCGTGCACGATTTGGCCGAACACCCATTGGTAGAAGACTACCAAGGCAAGTTGACGTTCCAAGCCGTGGTCACCCGTGAGGCGGTAGATGGCGCCCTCAACGCCCGTATTCCTGTCTTGTTAAAAGACGGCAGCTTGGCGCAGGCTTTGGGCACAGAATTCACACCCGAGCACACGCGCTTTTTGATTTGTGGCAATCCGGCCATGGTGCACGACACCTTCCAAACTTTATTGGAATTGGGTTTTGCCATGCACCGCAACCGCATTCCGGGTCAAATCATTATGGAAAACGGCTTTTAAGCCACCTAGTGTCTTAAATCCAGCATCACACCACACCATCCGAGTTTACAGGCCGCTTTATCAATTTTGATGCGGCCTGTAAACCCAGTTCCTACACCTGTTTTGGAAACCGCCACACATGAACACCGCCAAATTGTATTGCATTACCATGGGCGCGACCGTGCTCGGTCGTTTGATTGAACAACACGATGTGATGTTTGCCGCTGCCCGCGACATCAGCGATTTGATACCGAGTTTACAGGCCGTATGGCCTGCAGGTTCGTCGGTGCATGTGGATGCTTATCGCGAAGTGAATACCGTCGGCGCTTACCGCATCGACTTGGTACAAACCACAGCAAACACCAATACTGAATCTGCAAGCGACCTGAAACTGTTTTTCTTCAATTTGGGCGGCTATGTCGAAGGCGATATGGAGGAATACCACCACAAAGCCCTCATCGTCGCAGCCACACAAAAAGAAGCGATTGCCACCATCAAGCAAAGTGAGTTTTACCAACACCGTGGCTATGCTGGCGCGGAATCGCACATAGACGACAAAATGAGCGTGGACATAGACGATGTGCACATCGTCGACGACTTGCTCGCAGACTCGGGTTGGCAGTTACACATCAGTGCCAACGACGACTCTGCAAACGATGATGTGTGGCAAGTAGGTTATTTATCGTTAAGTAAGCTCGCCAAACGTGCCGCATCTCTTGAGGCTTGAAGCGGCTGTGCAGTACAATACGCGTTTATTTGAAATTTGAAAGAAGCATTCATGTCCATCCGTACCCGTTTTGCGCCTAGCCCCACCGGCTATTTACACATCGGTGGTGTGCGTACAGCTTTGTTTTCTTGGGCTTTTGCCAAAAAACACAAGGGTCAATTTGTCTTGCGCATCGAAGACACCGATTTGGAGCGCTCAACCGCCGCATCAGTACAGGCAATTTTGGATGGCATGCATTGGGTGAACATGGGCTACGATGAAGGCCCGTTCTACCAAACCAAACGCTTTGATCGCTACAAAGAAGTCATCGCCAAAATGTTGGCCGATGGCAGCGCTTACTATTGCTATACCACCAAAGAAGAATTGGATGCGCAACGCGCCGCCGCCGAAGCCAACAAGCAACACTTTATGTACGATGGCAAATGGCGTCCTGAAGCCGGCAAAACCTTGCCAGCCATTCCTGAGGGTGTGCCACCAGTGGTGCGTTTCAAAATGCCACAAGACGGTGTGACCGCTTGGGACGACGCGGTTAAAGGCCGCATCGAATTCAACAATAAAGAATTTGATGACTTGATCATTGCCCGCGCCGACGGCACGCCGACTTACAATTTCTGCGTGGTGGTCGACGATTTTGACATGAACATCACCCACATCATCCGTGGTGACGACCATGTCAACAACACCCCCAAACAAATCAATATTTTAAAAGCCTTGACCGACAGCATGCCGGTGTACGGCCATTTGCCGATGATTTTGAATGCCAACGGTCAAAAAATGTCCAAACGCCGCGACGCAGTCAGCGTGGTCGATTACGACCGCCAAGGCATCTTGCCTGAGGCTTTGTTGAATTATTTGGCGCGTTTGGGCTGGGCCCACGGCGATGACGAATTCTTCAACATGGACGAATTTGTCGAATGGTTTGATTTGAAAGACGTCAGCCCTTCTGCCAGCCGTTTCGACCAAGAAAAACTGTTGTGGTTGAATGCCCAACACATCAAAGCCAAAAGCGATGAAGAATTGGTGGCCTTGGTGCAACCGCGTTTGCAAGTGCGCGACATAGAAAACACCGCTGCCCCAGCCTTGGCCGAAGTATTGGCTTTGGTCAAAGACCGTGCGCAGGAATTGAATGCCTTGGCCGATGAGTGTGTGTATTTCTACCGCAAATCAACGCCAACGGAAGAAGAAGTGAAAAAGCATTGGGACGAAGAAGCGCCTGCGCGCATGCGCCGCTTTGCCAGCCAATTACAAGGCTTAACCGATTGGACGGCCGAAGCCATCCATGATTTGTTCAAGCCTTTCTGCGAAGCCGAGGGCATCAAAATGGGCAAACTTGGTATGCCGCTGCGCCTCGCTGTGTGCGGCACCAGCAAAACGCCGTCTATAGACGCGGTGCTGGCCTTGCTTGGTCGAACCGAGGTGTTGAAACGCCTGAGCGAAATTTAGAAACACCCTTGAAAACACGCGCCCACTCTGGGCGCGTGTTTGATTTATGCGATTTAAAAACCAACCTGTTTGATTAACTGCGCTGCCCACAGACCGATGCGTCTGCGCCAGCGTCCTGAAACGATAAGCATTATGCAATTATTACAAGACAAAATCCGTGATTTCGGTAACGTATTATCCCCAACCGTGTTGAAAGTGGACGCCTTCCTCAACCACCAAATCGATGCGGCCTTGATGAAGGCCGTGGGTGAAGAATTCGCCGAGCGCTTCAAAGACGTGCAAGCCACCAAAATTCTGACCTTAGAATCGTCAGGCATCGCCCCTGCAACCATGTTGGGCTTGGTATTGGGCTTGCCAGTGATTTTTGCACGCAAACGCAAATCGTTGACTTTGTCTGGCAATTTGCTCTCAGCCACCGTGCATTCGTTCACCAAAAACGTCACCAGCGAAATCTCGGTATCGCGCGACTTTTTACAGGCCGGTGACCAAGTCATCATCATCGACGACTTCTTGGCCAATGGCGAAGCGGTGCGTGGCTTGTTAAGCGTGGTGGCACAAGCCGAAGCCACTGCCGTAGGCGTGGGCATCGTCATCGAAAAAGGCTTCCAACACGGCGGCAAAGAATTGCGCGACAACGGTGTGCGCGTGGAATCCTTGGCCATCATCGACAGCATGGACACCGACCACATTCGCTTTCGTTAAGTAAAAGCGGCCTGTAAGTTTGCAGCTTGGACAGCGTTCATCAGCATGCTAAGCCACACGCGGCTTAGGCAAACATGCGGCCTGTAAACATGACAACGGGTATCTGTTTGTATACAGATACCCGTTATTTGTTTGGCTGCATGGCATTACTTATGAATTAATTTGCCCACTTGGTGGTAATCGCGGTTGAAGTAAATCAGGCCATGGCGGTCGGCATCCTCATCCATTCTGATGGCCTCAACTTCGCAGAAGAAGATGCTGTGGGTGCCGATGTCGTGCATGTGTTGCACGCGGCAATCGAAGCTGACCAAGGCATCCGACAAGACCGGTGCGCCTGTGACCAAAGTGCTCCAATCCCCATGGGTAAAGCGCTCTTCCATGCTGATTTTGGATGAAAACGCTTGGGACACATCTTGGTGATGACCACCCAACACATTCACCGACAAAATACCGTTGTCTTTGAAATGGCAATGTGAGCTGGACGAGCGGTTCATGCACACCAATAAGGTGGGTGGACTGTCTGTCACGCTGCACACAGCAGATGCCGTAAAGCCAAAGCGACCGGTGTCGCCCGATGTGGTAATGACATTCACCGCACCAGTGAGCAAACACATACCATTGCGAAATTCTGAAACGTTAACCATCTCACCGTCCTCCAAAATCAAATGTCTAAGACCAAACGGGCGGATTTGGCACGCGAACAACACACCAATATCTGCTCATTGCTGGCTTTTTCTTCATCGGTAAAATACACATCGCGGTGATCAGGCTCGCCTTCAATCACATCGCACATGCACGTACCACACACACCTTGTTCACACGACATTTCAATATTGATGCCCTCGCGTGCCAACGCTTGCAAGATGGTTTCTTCGGCCGCCACTTTAATCGTTTTGCCGCTGCGCTCTGCCACCACCTCAAACTCATTGCCCGATGTTTCCACCTCCACATTGAAATACTCTTTGTGAATTTGCGCATCTGGGAAGTTTTGGCTGTGAGCCAAGTTAATCACCCAATCCATGAAACCAACCGGACCACAAGTGTAAAAATGGCTGGCCGGATTCAAGTCTTTGACTGCCGACTCGAAAAACTCGCGGTGACTGGCACCTTGCGATTTAAAATGGAACACCGTAAAAGGCGCCAATTCGCCTTGCGCCAATTCTTCGACAAAGGCGGCGCGCTCAGGGCTGGAACCACAATAATGCAGCTCAAACGACGCACCATCGGCGAGCAATTGGTAGGCCATGGTAATCAACGGCGTGATGCCGATGCCGCCACCAATCAAGACACTGTGCGCCGCTGGCACCAACGGGAACAAATTCTTAGGCTCGCTCACTTGTATGTGCATGCCGTCCTGTAAATCATTGAATGCCGATTCTGAACCACCGCGCGACTCAGGATCTTTCAAAATGCCCAAGCGAAATACCCCTTCATGGCGCGGGTCTTGGCAGATGGAATACTGTCTGACCATGCCATTGGGTAAGTGCACGTCTATGTGTGAGCCGGCTTCAATTTTTGGCAAAATTTGGGCATTGGCCGATTCAAATTCCAATACCGCCACATTTTGTCCTTGTACATGGCGTTTTTTCACCACCACCTCGTAAAGCGTTGACATGTGTTTCTCCTCTATTGTTGTTGTTTTTGTGATTGCTTAGCGCATGTAGATGCCGCCATTGATGTCCCAAGTGGCACCGGTGACAAAACCGGCACTGCCACTGGCCAACAAGGCACAGGTCTCAGCGATGAATTCCATGCTGCCCAAGGCTTTCACCGGGATGTTTTGGATAAACTGATCCATTTTTTCATCCGATACCACGCTGTGCACAATGGGAGACTCCATCGGTCCTGGGGCAATGGCATTCACAGTCACGCCTTTGGCGGCAAACTCGCGCGCAAAAATCTTGGTCAAGGTCACAATCGCACCTTTGGTCGCGGCGTAATGCGCACCGGTAGCGGTGCCGCCATTTTGGCCTGCCAAAGACGCCATATTGACGATGCGGCCTGTACCCTTGCTGGCCATGTATTTGCCCAAAATTTGGCAGGCTTGGAAGGTACCGCGCTGATTTACTTGGGTAACCCAATCGAAATCAGCCGCGGTGATTTCCAATACTGGCGTGGCTTTGGTCACGGTGGCATTGTTAATCAACACATCCAGTCGGCCAAATTGCTGCTCTATACTGGCTACCGCATTGTGAAAATCGGCTTCCACCGCAATGTCCAGTTTCAATGGCACCATATTGTGGCCATTCGGACTCTTGGCGATGGCCGCTTCGGCCTTGGCCAAGGTCGAAGCCGACAAAATCACTTGCTGACCCAATTTGGCAAAATGCTCGGCAATGACATTGCCCAAACCCGATGCGCTACCGGTAACCAATACCACTTGTTTCATGGCCGTCTCCTAAATGATGTAGCTGATGCCAGCCAAGTTGTCGGTAGAATTGATCAAATTCACCACTTTGCGTTGGATTTTGAAGCCGGTATCGGCGTCTTTCACTAAATGGAAAATCAAGTCAGCGGTGTAATGGCGCAAATGCTCTTTGCGAAACTCGCGCAAATTCATCGCCGCGCGCACCACCACCACCTCACCGTCTTCTTGCAAGATGCGAATACGTGACACGGTGTGCACGATATTGGCCTTAGGCGAGGTGGAAATCGCTTCGCCATTTTGCAAACGTTCCACGCGCAAACGGCGCATTTCTTGGTTGTCGTAAGCGTAATTCAAGTGGTTTTCGTAGTCGGTTAAACTTGGGTCTATGGGTATGATGTACACGCCCTCGTCTTGCCACAGGCTCAACCAATCTTGGTACTCACCGTGGTCTAACATATCGGCTTCAGCCCACAAAAATGCCGTCACTTCGTTCAATAAAGGTAAATTGGTTTTCATGGTCTTGTCCTTAAGCAGTCATCATTTTTTTCCATTGTTGATAGGCAGCGCGCATCCCTGTTTCGGCGCTCACATCGCTTTTTAACCCATCTTCAGTGGCAACTTCATTTGGATAACCGCGATTGAGCATGATCCACAAATTGTCGCCAGCGCTGGCACCGTGTTGCACACGCTCCCACGCCTCCGCATCATCAGGCGTACCAAAGCCAAACGGGCCTTGGAAATGCTCATGCAAACGCAAACGGTATTGGTTGGCTATCGCCGGACCACCGTCCATGGTAATCACCGAGTGGTGAATTTCGGTTTCGGTCACAGAAATCGGCTGCATCACCCGGAAAAATGCCATAGAGCAAGCCACGTTCGGGAACAAATTCAGGTTAAATCCCGAACCACCGACCGCACGCACAATGCGGCGCACTTGCAATTCCTCGTGCCCTTCTTGGCGCAAGGCCTCGGCCAAATCTTCAAAACGCTCTTGAATCGGGCGCTCCATCAATTCTTCGTCCAAATCCACCAATTCCGGAATCATCACCATCACGCTGTGGCCATTGCCCAAGTCTTCAACAAAACCCGGTTGGTTTTCAAAATTGAACAGCTCTTCGGTTTTTTCATCGACCGAGCTTAGGAATGATTTGTGTACCAATGGGAAATGGTAGGCATCGGTGGTGTTTTCCAATTGGATTTTCCAGTTGCCGGGGAAACGGAAACGGTGTTCACCGGTGACTTTAATCGGGTAACCAGCGCCTTGTTTCATGAACAAGTCTATCCATTTTTTCGCCGCGCCCAAGAAGTCTTCCAAAGGCTCGATGTCGGCATTAAAAGTGGCAAAAATCATGCCGTTGTATTCTTCGGTACGCAGGCTGACCAATGGGAATTCACCTTTGTCCAAACACTCGCCATAGCCTTCTGGTGAAGGCACGCCGCGCAAGCTGCCATCCAAAGCATAACTCCAGCCATGGTAAGGACAGACAAAGCTGTTGGTTTTGCCTTTTTTGTGTTCACACACGGTGGCCGCGCGGTGGCGACAGCGGTTAAGTAAGACATGCACTTGTTTTTTGCGGTCACGCACCACAATCACCGGCTGTGTGCCTATGGTGATGGTTTTGTAATTGCCCGCCTCAGGGATTTCGCTGGCATGCGCCACCCATACCCAAGTGTTTTTGTAAATCTGGTCCATTTCGGCTTGGAAGATTTGCTCGTCTTTGTACAAAGACGTGTGTACACGGTCTTTTTGCACCAATGCAGCGTAATCAGGGGCTTCTTGCTCAATCGGAATAATGGTATTCATCAGGATGTCCTCAATTCTATTTCACGTTATTGTTGTGTTTTGGGCACGGGCAGTTCGGCTTCGGAGTGCCAATGGCTTACAGGCCGGCTAAACAGGTTTTCGGTTTGAAAATGTTTGATACGCCAAGTGCCATCTTCTTGTTGCTTAAAGCTCACGTGCAATTTGGCGCCATTCAAATGGCTGCGGCCATCGCGAAAACTGGAGGTTTGCAACATCAACCAAGTAGCCTTGGCCTCACTGCCTTGTACAGTAATCTGCTCAGACGACACAAAATGGGCATTCATCACAAAATGGGATTCTTGCTGCGTGTAAGTGGCGAACATGCGGCGGATGGCGGCGGCGGACTCATAGCGGCCAAATGAGGCAGCGTATTTCGCGCCTATGCCTTCCCACACGCTGTCAGCATCAAACAAAGCCATCAATTCGTCCAAGTCGGTGTCCACCGACAAGGCATCGCAGATTTCCATGTAGCGATTGATGCAATTGCGGATGGCATTGTGTGCTTCTAACTGCGCCAAACGCTGCAATACCGCGTCCCAATTGTGTGCTTGTGCCATCGTGTGCCCCTTAGCTTTGTACGATTAACTCGCGGCCCACACGCGCTTCGACTTTGCAATACTTCCACAATTTGTAAGGACCTTCGCCTACCACCGTGGTGCGGAACAAATTACAGGCCGCATGTACGCTTTCAATGTCTGGCATATCGGCCAACAAATACGTGGTCCATGGAAATGAAGTGCTGGGGCCAACCATGCTTTGGTCGTCGTCCATATTGCCCAATACATTCACACCGGGCATATTGTGTATGCCGTTCCACATCGCACCAAACGCCGCCCACACCGCTTTGGCCTCAGCAGGCTCGGCATCAAAAAAGTTTTGGTTAATGCCCATACAGAACAACACACGCAAGGTTTTTTTCTCACTCATTTTCTTCTCCAATTTCTTAATTGATTTCGTTCAATTCACACTGATTACAAGAATCCAGGGGTAGGATTCAAACCAAAACTGATGGCACCCGCGTTTTGCAAAGTGGCATCGCCCATGAATGCGTGTTGCGTCACCACATTGGTGTCGTTCACACAGCGGGCAAAAATATTGTTGGTGTAGATAGCAGTCATGCCGGCGAGCAATTGCATTTTGCGAGCAACTTCGGCAGACACACGCGCCGCATGGGTGCTGGACAAACGCATGTCACTGACTTGTTCGCGCGTCGGGGTGCGACCATTGATGATTTCATTCCATACTGTGTCCATCGCTTGGTAAAACCATGCGCGTGCCGATTTGAATTCGGCATCGGCCAAAGCGTATTCGTATTGGGTTACAGGCCGGTTAGCAATCTCATTGCCGCCGGTGATTGAGGCTTTGCCCGGAGCCAATTTGGCAAATTCTTCCAATGAAGCCGCAGCCACACCGATGCCCACCACCACCAACACTTGGGTGGCCAAAGACAAAGATGGGTATTTGAAGAAAGGTTCAGGCAATTGAGATGGCTCACCGCGCACAAACGTCCAATCGTCTGGCACGATGACATTTTCCACCACCAAATCGTGGCTGCCCGTGCCTTTCAGGCCGACGGTGTCCCAACACATTTCGATGCGGGCTTTGTTCGCTGGCATCACCGCCATTTTCGGCAAGCCTTTGTTGTCCGCACCTTGTTGTGGGGTAATGCCGACACCGACCACGTCTGCACCCATGCAACCGCTGGAGAATTTCCAACGACCGCGCACTTCCACACCACCGTCTTTGATTTCAGCCGGTTGTGGTGGGAAAATGCCGCCAGCGAACACGGTATCAGGATCGGTTTTGAAGATTTTTTCAAACGTGGCTTCTGGTAAGCTGCCCAAATAAGTCGGGCCCATGCCAAAACTGGCCACCCAACCCACCGAACCATCGGCTTTGGACAATTGCTCTATCAATTCACAAAATTCACGAGGAGAACGCTCATCGCCACCCAAGCGTTTGGGTACGAACGCGCGGTACACGCCCAATTGTTTTAAGCGCGCAATGATGTCTTGGCTCACGTAAGCCTGATCATCAAATTCACCGGTCAACGCGCGTTCGCGGATTTCTTTGCACAACTCGGCTAAAGCCGCGCTGTTATCAACATCTGGTACCGAAATATTGCTCATCTGAATTCTCCTCAGTAGAAATGTGTTCTTTGTATTAAATTACTTAGCCATTTGATTCTTTGTTTTTTCTAGCCAAACCCAGCCGCTTTGCTCGATTCTTATCTTTGCAGCCTGACTGTTCAAACCAACTTAATTTAATGCACTTTTCCATGTATTTTTATTTTTGTTTACTATGCGAAATTTCAATAAACTTGTCAAGCAAATTTGTTTGAAATCAAATATATTTTTTTATCTCATTGCATTAAACATGGATTATTCAGGTATTATCAGTACATCTGAACCTAGCAAATAAAGACTCTACGTATGCGAATGGAAAAATTTCTTCCCAATAATGAACCAGAAAGCATCTTGAATTTTCCGTTTTATTGGATTACCCAAGTCAATGGCAAATACTTACAACTCATGGAAAAGTCCATTAAAAAATTGGGATTGGACAATACAAAGCGCAAAATCATTCTCAGTACCAATTCGGTAGGCGAAGCCAGCATTACCGAAATTGCCAATTTGGCGCTGTTAAAACTCACCACCACCACCAAAGCGGTCTACCGTTTGGTCGAAGATGACATCTTGGAAGTGTCATCTTCCGAAACCGACGAACGCATTTCTGTGGTGAAACTCACGCCCAAAGGCTTGGAATTGGTTGCCCAACTGAATCAAATCATCCAAGTGACCTTATCGGGCGTGTTGCAACAGTTTAGTGAAGCCGAACTCTTGCACCTCAACCAACAATTGCAAAAACTGGCCGACTTGATTCCTTCCAATTAAACGCTTACCAAGGCATGTGTGCTCACACATGCCTTGTATGTCAATGCAACACATTGAATTTTGGTTTCAATCCTACCCCATCAATGCGGTTCACAAACGTGCTCATCACCTGCAATTTATATGCGTTGACATCGACTTGGGCATAATCATAAAAACCCTTGCCTTCGCGCATGCCGTTGTGTTGCTTGTCCATATTCGTTTGGATGATTTGCGGCGGCCTGTAACGCTCTCCCAGCTCTTTTTGCAGGTATTGCGAGGCGTAATACAAGATGTCGCCACCACCCCAGTCTATGAACTCCAACATGCCCAATACGGAGAAGCGCAAACCAAAGCCAGTGCGTATCGCCTTGTCGATTTCTTCGGCCGAGGCCACGCCTTCTTCGACCATGCGCGCTGCCTCATTCATCGCCAAAGCCTGAATGCGCGGCACGATGTAACCGGCGCTTTCATTGCACACCACGGTGACTTTGCCGATGCTTTCGAGAAATTGCTGTAAATCCGTCACCACTTGCGCCGAAGTCACCGCTGATTTGCTCAATTCCACCAAAGGAATCAAATAGGCGGGATTAAGCCAATGCGCATTGATAACCCGCTCTGGATGGGACACCATCGCTGCAATCTCGCCCACCAAGAAAGTAGAGGTGGTGGACGCGACGATGCAATCGGCAGGAATGTGGGCGTCTAACCAGGCAAAGATTTGCTGTTTGGCTTCACGCACTTCTGACACGCCTTCCATAATCAAATCACAGCGCTGTAAAAATTCTGGCGCTTGTGACTTGCTCAACACGCTGATGCGACCCAATACCTGCTCCACATCGGCCTGTAACAGAAAACCGGTGCTCACCAGCAATTGCAATTCCTTGCTAATGTCTTGCAAGGCTTGCTGTTGGTAAGTCTCAAACTCGTTTACAGGCCGCTCTTTAGCATCGATTAACTGTGCAGGCAAACCTGCGTATGCAAAAGCGATCGCAATCGCTTTTGACATACGGCCAACTCCGACTATGCCTATGTGTTGGATATTGGCCATGGTCTTAACCCTCTTGCAACAAGGCTTGTACTTCGGCGCGTGATTTACCCGCCAAACCCAAGTTTTCAAACGTGCGGCCATTGGCATACAAATCTTGTTCGGCCACGGCTGAGGCGATGCTGAGCAAACCGGCTGCCACTGGCGTAGGCACACCGGCCCAACGGCCTACCGATACCAACAAAGACAAGCCTAAGCGGGTGTCTTCCAACATATAGCGGTGGGTTTTCAGATTGATGTCTTCGCGCCAATCGCCACTGTCGGTCAATTTGCCATGCGCGCCGCGACCATACATCCACTCATCGCCTTCGCCTTCTTTGTTGTAGTGGTCGGCCAATGGAAAATGCGGTGCTTGGTAACCCAAGGCTTCGCGCACTTGCATGCGTTCGGCGTCCAATTGAGTGGTCACGCGGCGGATAGACGGTTGCGTGCCCTCGTTGTGGATGTCCCAGGTTTCAAAATGTTCTAATGGGCCAGCATTCATCATGATCAATGGCGGATGGATGACAGGGCCGGCGTTCATCAACGCGCCGCTCAGAGCGTCTTCTATCGGCTCCACACTAGGATAAGCTTGTTGCAATACCGCAAACGCGTGTTCAGACAAGGCACTCGGAATCACACCAGTCGGCAAACGGGTGGCATAGCCGCTGACCACAATATTGTTCACACCATGTTTGCGCACCAAGTATGGCAACGTACCGGTTTCGGCAAACGCCACTTTGGCTGAGTTGCCGGCTTCGCGCACGGCTTTGTAAAACACATAGCTGCCAAACGTGCCCGGTGGCAAAAACACCACTTGGCCATCTTTGAAATAAGGCGCGGCTTTTTTGGCCAAATCATCATGGGTCAAGGCTGGCAATGGAATCACCACCAATTCGGCAAACTCGATAGCGGCCTGTAAATCATCGTTGACCACAATTTGGGCATCTTTGAAGCCGACAGTCACACTGCGATTGCCGGCGTAATCTTTGATGTTGATGGTGCCAGCGGCTGCCAATTCTGCCAAAGCAGCGGTATCGCGACGCCATAACACCACTTCGTGGCCTTTTTCTGCCATTTCCACTGCTGCTGCATAACAACCGTGGCCACCGCCTAAAACTGTTACTTTCATCTTATTCTCCTCAAACCCATTGATTAAATTCATGTTTGTGTGTTGCTGTGAGTGAACAATATCGCGTCTGCACTGTGTCGTCTTACCCAAATGCGCACGTGTGATTCAAAATGCGCACTTAATTCAATTGATGCTTTTTCTTTAAGGTCTGTGATGGCAAACAGCCAAAACGGTTTTTGTAATGCTTGGAAAAATGGCCGATGCTGTTGATGCCATTGCGCAGTAACACATCGGTCACACTGGCTTTTTTATCGGCCTGTAACAATTCGCTGTGGATTCTCTGCAAGCGTTGCTCACGTAAATACTCTACCGGTGTTTGCTGTAAAAATTGCATAAAGCCTTTTTGCAAAGTGCGCTGCGCCACGCCACAAGCGGCGCTGACTTCTTCCATGCTCACCTCGTCATGCAAATGCTCGTCTAAATACTGCTTGGCCGCGCGCACATACGCTGGCAATAGCTGTTTGCGGTGACGGTTTTTTAAGCTGTCGCTGTGGTTGTGCGGCAGATTGAGCAAGAGCAGATTCAATAAATAATCGCTGAAGTGTTGCGACAAGTCTGGCCACATTTCCTCGCTGTGGTAATGCACTTGCAGCAGGTAATGGATGGTGTCGACAATGATTTGGTATTCGTCCACGCCAATGGCAGCGGCATTGAACACCAGTGCTTGATGCGGCCTGTAACCGAGTTTTTCGGCCAAATGCTGCTCCAAATCGGCTTTGGACAGTTTCAATACCAGATTGCGGCAGTCTTGATTGGTGACGATTTTATTGCGCCGCCCCGGATTGGAAACCGAAATCTCCCCGATGTGTTGCGAGGCCTCATCGTTTTCCGTCAACACTTGGCAATGCCCATCCAAGGTCAAACGCAAAAAATAAAACTCACTGCGCGCATCAATGATGACTTCCACCGGTGCGCGGTATTGCAAATCAAACAAGGCCGAATTGCCCAGTTTGAAGCCGTACAATTGCACATCCAACAAGGCATCGTGCACTTGTTTGAATTCATGCGCGCACAAATAGTGGCTGATGCGCTCTTGTACCGCATCAAAGTCTTGCGACTGAAACAATTTGTATTTTTGAATGTAGTGACTGTGGCTTTGCATGGACAAGGGCTGCATTTCTCACTCCTTCAGCGTGGTGGGTATGGCAACAAGTCCAAACCCAGGGCTTGGACTTGTGTCACGGCTGTCATCAGTTTTTGTATTCCGATTCCATGCTGTTGCTGAAGGCTTTGCAACCGCGTTGCAACAAGATGAAGGTCAACACACACGCCACCGTACCGACGATGGTCAACGATGAACCGACCATGGCGGGATTGGTAAACACTTTATCGGTAATCAAAGCCACCAAAGTCGTGCCTATGCCCACCGCCACCAAATTGCTGATGAGTAAGAAGATGGCGGAAATTTGCGCACGCAATTGGTTAGGTGCCAACATTTGCATGGCGGTGGTTGAGATCGGCATAGGGAAAGAAGCGAAGAACATCGCTGGTACCAAGAGCACCACTGACAATACCAAGCTGTCGGTATGGGTGAAAGTCAACATCGGGATAATCAAACCGGCAATACCAATCACACCCACCAACATCGGCGCATCTTTACGGCCTTTTTTGATGAAGTGGTCATTTAACCAGCCCGCTACCCACACGCCCAAACAGTTGGCCACCAACAATACCGTGCCCAACATATAGCCGGCTTCGGTCGGGGTTAAACCAAATTTGCGGATGTAAAATGCCGGCGCCCAGCTGATGATGCAATACAAGGCCATGGCGTAAAATGTGAAGCCCAAATAATGGCAGGTGAAGGTTTTGCGGTGTTTGCCCAAAAATGCGAACGTGTCTTTCAGGCTGACTTTGGCCACTTGACCATTGGCATCCACTTTTTGACCTTTGCGTTTTGGGTCTTTTACTGTCAACAACACCAACAAGCCGATGACCACACCGGGTAAACCCACAATCACAAATGCCAACTGCCATGGTTTGAGCATGCCAAACACCGGCACAGAAATCAACGTCATGTCTTTCAACAAGCCAATAATGTAACCACCAACCAAGAAAGCAATGCCGCCGCCAACAAACGAACCTATCGAGTACACCGCCACAGCGCGACCCAATTTTTCTTTGCTGAACATGTCACTGAACATTGAATACGCCGCTGGCGACAAAGCCGCCTCACCGACGCCCACGCCCATGCGTGACAAAAACAAATGGATGAAATTTTTGCTCAAGCCACAAGCCACGGTAGCGACACTCCAAAACACAATGCCAATGGCGATGAGTTTGGGACGCGAGAAACGGTCGGCGATGTAAGCCAAAGGCAAGCCCATGAAGGCATAGAACAGCGAGAATGCTAAACCGTGCAATAAACTGAATTGGGTATCGGTGATGTGCAAATCGGCTTTGATCGGTTCAATCATCAAAGCCAAAATTTGTCTGTCGATAAACGAAAAAATGTATGCCACCATACACAGCAATACCACGTACCAAGAATACAGGCCGGCTTTCTCAGACGAGGTATGGCTGTGGGTATGGGTAGGTTCCTCTACAACTTGAGATTCTGACTTAATCATTGTGATTTCATCCTTTGTGAGTTGTGGTCAAATATTCCAAATGCGTTTTGATTTTGGAGTCTTGATTTTGTCTTTGTTATTTTTGTATCTGCTTCTTTCAACAACGGGTTTTTGTGTCTGTTGTTGAATCTGGCCACCACACTTTTCCTCAACGTGCCGTTGCCGTGTAAATCATTATTTTCTTTTTATTTGTAATTTTCCATTACTTTTTAAGTATAATTTTATACTTAAATTGAATGACTATTGATTTGGCAATTGTTGTATGCTGAAAAAGAGGCCATGACAGAAGCCATTGATTTTTAGGCGGCATTTACCCAAAAACCCACATCATGAGTAATGAATATGAAAACGAATCAGCCTGAGTATTGCACTTTTCCATTGACAGAATTATTGAAATTGCTTGATACAGGCGCGGTGACGGTGCCTGAAATCATTCGTTCCTATTATCACAGAATCGCCGAGCGCGAGCCGGAAGTGTTGGCGTGGCAATACTTGGTCAGCCAAGAAAATTACTTGGCCCAATACGAGGCACAGCGCGAATTTTACGAGCAGTCTGCGCTCAAAGGTTTGCCATTTGCAGTCAAAGACGTCATCGACACCGCCCATATTCCCACCCGTATGGGCTCGGACATCCACAATCTGCGCATCCCAGCCATGGATGCCTCTTGTGTGACCGCCATCAAAGCCGCTGGTGGCATTGTGATGGGCAAAACCGTGACCACTGAATTTGCCTATTTCAAAGCCGGCAAAACCAATAACCCACACGACAAAACCCGCACCCCCGGTGGTTCATCCAGTGGTTCAGCCGCCGCCGTGGCCGATTTTATGGTGCCATTTGCATTTGGCACCCAAACCGCAGCCTCGGTTATTCGCCCTGCGGCGTATTGCGGCAGCGTTGGCTATGTCGGCAGCAAAAATGAATACTCACTGCGCAATATCCAGCCTTTGGCACAGTCACTCGACTCTTTGGGCATCATCAGCAATGATGTGAATGATACTTTATTCATCAGAAACATTTTGCTGCAAAAATCTCCAGCAGCGGTCAGCTTGCCCAGCAGTCTGCGCTTCAGTAGTTTTGATGGCAGTGCCTTAGGCCCGATCGAAGACGGCATGGCACTGGCCTTGCAAAATTTTGTCGGCAAGCTGAGCCAACAAGGCCATCAAGCACAGGTATTTGAGCACAGTGACGCCATCGCCGAACTCACTACCTTGCATGGCGACATCATGGCGTATGAGGTCGCGCGCAATTTGGTTTACGAAACCAGCACCGGTCAAATCAGCGCCCAATTAAACGATTTGATTAAAACAGGCTTGGCCTTGCCATATGAGGCTTATGTGGCCAAAGTGGCACGGGTCGAAGTATTGAAACAAGCGCTGTTGCAATGGTGGCAACAGCACAACATTGATGTGTTGATTGCACCTGCCGCCCCAGGGGTCGCGCCCTTGAAAGAAACCGGCACCGGTGCACCGTTTATGAGCCGCCCATGGCAGGTATTGGGCTTGCCAACGGTCACCATCCCACTTACCAACACGGGCACGCTGCCATTGGCGGTACAGCTGATAGGCAAACCGAAAAGCGATGATTTTATTTTGACAGCGGCAGGTGTGTTGGCTCAAGCCCAATAATGTGTTTGGGTATGATTAATGTGTGAATAGTGGTGGTTTTATTTCGGGTTAGTAAGTCGGAGTGACACTGTGTTTAGCATTATCGATGTTGTGTTTGCTTCATCCCTATTTCTTACAAAAAGCAGCGCCACTCATCTTAAAGCGGCCTGTAAATCACAAAACCATGGGCGGTGTTACAATGTCCATGGTTTTGTTTATGGATACCTGATTATGAATGCACAATATTTATTCACTTTGCCTGCCGACTCGGGCGAAGACTTTGTGACAGCGGAACACCTGCCGTTGGTGGTGTATTTCTACCCGAAAGACTCGACTCCTGGTTGCACCACCGAAGCCCAAGGCTTTCGCGACAACATAGACGCGTTCAAAGCCGCTGGTTATACCGTGGTCGGCATTTCGCGCGACAGCGTCAAATCGCATCAAAACTTTGTCTGCAAACAAGAATTGAATTTCCCGTTGTTGTCCGACAAAGAAGAAACCGTGTGCAAGCAATTTGATGTCATCAAAGAAAAGAACATGTATGGCAAAAAAGTGATGGGCATAGAGCGCTCGACATTTGTGCTCGGTGCAGACGGCGCATTGTTAAAAGAATGGCGCAAAGTCAAAGTGGCAGGCCATGTGGACGAGGTATTGGCGTTTGTGCAAAGCCTTGCCTAAATCTGTTTCACCCTTGGTTTAAAGTGGGGCACATGCCTTGCTAACACACGCTGCAAGCTGCCTGGTTTGCAGCGTGTGCTTGATTTGGCTTACAGGCCGCATTGCTGATTGATTGCATGACTGCGTATCTGAAAGCTTTCAAAATCACGATTTACGGTTTACAGGCCGCTTTCAGGCGTTCACCCACTTAGCTGCAAGCTGTCAATTCCTCCATCTGCAGCTTACAGGCCGCCTTTACCCGTTATAAACACAAGCTAGATGCGAATTCACACCACAACAGCGCTGTTGCGCTATTCATTTCATCGCTAAACTTCTCAATACCCACACACCTCAATCCTTGGTTGGCTTGTGCGTGCGCCACTCGCCTTTATTTGGTGCCGAAAAATAGCGTTTGGGTGTGGTGCCCAAGCGTTTTTTGAACACAGTAATGAAGGCGCTCACCGATTCATAACCCAAATCCATCGCCGCTTGCTGCACGCTTTTGCCCGCCGCCAATTGCAATAAGGCGTGCAATAACTGTACTTGCTGACGCCAACGCGCGAAACTCAAGCCCGTGTCTTGCTTCACCAAACGCAGCAGTGTGCGTTCGCTGATGGCCAAACGCTCTGCCCAAGTTTGGCTGCTGTCGCGGTTTTGCGGCTGCGCCAACAGCTGTTGGTACAGCGGCTGCAAACGCGGATGGTGCAATACTGGGATGGCATATGCTTGCGGCTGTGCCCGTGGCAATTCCAATAGCAACACATCCATCAAACGCTGTTCATATTCCTGTTCTTTCTCATTAGTGTTCACCTCATCTGCACCCATCTCGGTATTCACTGCAGATGCGGCCTGTAAATCTGCCAATTGCAGTAACACCGCTTGCAAGACCTCAGTCACGGCTATCGTGCCGGTGGGCATGGCCGCCAAACCGATGTCGGCGGCGATAAATGCCATGCACACCTCGGCATTGTGGGTGACATAATTGGTGTGCACATGGTGCGGCGGTATCCACACCGCCCCTTGCGGCGGCACCATCCACACCTGCCCATTGATGGCGCAGCGCACACCACCGGCCAAAGCCAATACCAATTGCCCTTGCGCATGCTCGTGCTCAGGCGATTCGTAATCGCAAGCACTGGCGGTCACGCGGGTAACGCTGAGGCGTTGCGACAAAGCGCCTTGGTGGGTTTGGTTTAAGTGTTGGTGAAAATCGACCATTTTGTCTGTTTTGAGTGATTTTTTGGCATTATAGCTAAATTTTTACAGGGGCATTTGTAATACACTGTATTCCTTTATTAAAAATCACATCACATCATGAAAAAACCGTCGTCTTCGCTGTTGCTGTGGGGCATTTTGTTGATTGCCTGTAATTTGCGTTTGCCCATCACCAGCATCGGGCCGGTGATGCAAAACATCGGTACAGATTTGCATTTGGGCAGCTCGGCCTTAGGTCTGTTAACCACCTTGCCCTTGCTGGCTTTCGCCTTGATTTCGCCATTGGCACCGCTATTGGCCAAGAAAATCGGCACAGACCGCAGCTTGGGCTTGAGTTTGTTGCTCATCATCATTGGTTTTACAGGCCGCTTAATGCCGAGCGTGGGCATGTTGTACACCGGCACAGCTTTCATAGGCGCAGGTATCGCCATAGGCAATGTGTTGTTGCCCAGCTTGGTGAAACAGCGCTTTCCTGACAAAATCGCGCTGATTACCAGTGTGTATGCCTTCACCATGGGCGTGGCCGCAGCGGCGGGTTCGGCCTTGGTCATCCCCTTGATGCACGTTTGGTCATGGACGTGGGCGCAGGCTTTGTTTGCGTTTGTGCTCGTTGCCATCGTTACCTTCATCGTCTGGTTGCCACAGCTTAAAACAACCGCGCCCAGTGCACATACTGCAAGTAGTAACGCAGACAGCAGCAGCACGCCGGTGTGGCAACACCTGTTGGCGTGGCAAGTGACTGCGTTCTTGGGGGTGAACTCGCTGATTTACTACAGCATTATTACGTGGCTGCCGAGCATGTTACAGGCCGCTGGTTACAGCGCCAGCGCCGCCGGCTCGATACACGGATTGTTACAATTGTTTTCGGCCTTGCCCGGTTTTGTCATCGTGCCATTGATGGCGCGTTTTCAAGACCAAGTGTTGCCGACGGCGCTGGTGTGCGTGTGCATGTTATTGGGTTTGGTCGGTTTAAATCTGTGGCCGCAAGGCGCGTCTGTGTGGGCGGCGATGATAGGCTTTGGCTCGGGCGGCGCCATTTTATTGGGCTTGATGTTCATGGGCTTGCGTACCCACACGCCTACCCGCGCCGCTTCTTTGTCTGGCATGGCGCAGTGTTTGGGTTATTTATTGGCAGCATTGGCGCCGCCCTTATTGGGATTATTACAACAAGCACAGCAACATTGGCATGGCGTGTTGTGGATTTTGAGCGCAGCGGCAATCATTGTATTAATCAACGGCTTATTGTCCGGACGCAAACGCCAGCTTCCCTAGTCACGTTACTGTCATGTAAGACTTTTATGCTGTGTTGGCGTTGACAGGGTTTGCCAAGCTTGGCGCTTAGGCTCACACTGTCAGTAAGGCACTTCTGTAACCAATTGACAACCAAGCTTACAGGCCGCATGGGTAAGCTTGCTACCTAAGGATGACATTCCTGTCACAAGTGGAGGGTTTACATGACGACCAAGAAACTGTTTGTGCTCGATACCAATGTATTGTTACATGACCCGCAAAGCCTGTTCCGTTTCGACGAACACGACATTTACATCCCCCTCATCACTTTAGAAGAAATGGACGCCCACAAAGTGGGCATGACCGATGTGGCGCGCAATGCGCGTCAAGCCAGCCGTTACATCGACGAATTGTTCAGCAAAGAACCCGATTCGCTCACCTCCGGCATCCCCTTGAATTTGGCCGGCCACAAAGAAGCACGCGGCAAACTCATTTTGCAAACCTCGGTAGAAACCGCGTCGCTGCCCGATTCCTTATTGGGCGAAAAAGCCGACAATTTGATTTTGGGCTTGGTCAAATACCTGCAACAACAAAAAAATGGCTACGAACATGTGGCTTTGGTCTCGAAAGACATCAACATCCGCATCAAGGCGCGCGCCTTGGGTTTGCACGCCGAAGACTATTTCAATGACAAGGTGTTGGAAGACAGCGATGTCCTCTACACCGGCTACCGCCAATTGGACGGCGAATTTTGGCTGCGCAATGGCAGTGAATTGCAATCGTGGCAAGAACAAGGCTCGGTGTTTTACCGCATCCAAGGCGACGATGCCTTGCAAATGTTGCCAAACGAATTATTGTTAGACGAAGACGGTGAAAAAACCCTGCAAGCGCGTGTGCGCGAAGTCAATCGCGCCGACAAAGTCGCCATATTGCAAACCGTCAAAGACTATACCCATCCTAAAAACAGCGTGTTTGGCATCACCGCGCGCAATTGGGGGCAAAACTATGCCTTAAACCTGTTGATGGACCCTGAAATTGATTTGGTCACCTTGCTTGGCCAAGCCGGCACCGGCAAGACCTTGCTCACCTTGGCCTCGGCCTTGACCCAAGTTTTGGACCAGCAGCGTTACAGCGAAATCATCATGACGCGTGTCACCGTGCCCTTGGGCAATGACATTGGTTTCTTGCCCGGCACCGAAGAAGAAAAAATGAACCCGTGGATGGGCGCGCTGGAAGACAATTTGGAAGTGCTCACCCACAGCGACGACATGGGCGGTGATTGGGCGCGCGCCGCCACCCACGACATGGTGGCGAGCAAAATCAAAATCAAATCCATCAATTTCATGCGCGGGCGCACCTTCCAACACAAATTCCTCATCATAGACGAGGCGCAAAACCTGACCTCCAAACAGATGAAAACCATGATTACCCGCGCTGGCGAAGGCACCAAAATCGTTTGCATGGGGAACTTAGCGCAAATCGACACACCCTATTTAAGCGAAGGTTCCAGTGGTTTGACCTATTTGGTCGACCGCTTTAAGAACTGGCCGCATTTTGGCCACATCACCATGCAACACGGCGAACGCTCACGCTTGGCCGCCCATGCGGTCGCCGTGTTATAGAAAGAAGTGTTATTAACGCAATACTTGTGGCATTTGCAGTATTTGAGATTCAAAAACGTCCATAAGCGGCCTGTAAATGTTTACAGGCCGCATTCACGCACATTCAGGAGCCCTTAAACCACTCGAGAAAGCAACTCGCGATGAACAAAGCCTTGGCCACGATGGTGGCACGTCAATTACAACAACACCAACTCCCCCTACAAATCCGCTTACGCAGCGGCCAACGCTTGGGCGCGGCCGATGCCCAAGTCGTCTTGCATGTACATGACAACGCTGTCCTCAAACATTTGGCACGCGGCCACATCGGCGACATCGCCAGCGCCGTGGTTGAAGGCCAAGCCGATTTAGATGGCAGCATGCGTGAGGTGATGACATTGGCCAGCATGCTTTTGGCACAAGCACCGACCCTCGCCCACAACCATTGGTGGACGCGCTTATGGCGCTACGGCCACTCGCTGGCCCAGCACAGCCTGCACCAAGATGCCGCCAACATCCAATTTCACTACGATGTGTCCGACGATTTTTACGCCTTGTGGCTAGACCCGCGCCGCATCTATTCTTGCGCTTATTACCGCGCTACCGATATGGATTTGGCCGCCGCACAAGAGGCCAAATTGGATTTGATTTGCCGCAAACTGCATTTACAGGCCGATGAGCGCTTGCTCGACATCGGTTGTGGTTGGGGCGGCTTGTTGGTGTACGCGGCCGAACACTATGGCATCCGCGGCAGCGGCATTACCTTGTCACGCAACCAATACGCTTACGCACAGGCCTTGATTGCCGCCAAAGGTTTGCAAAACCGCCTGAGCATCCATTTGTGCGATTACCGCGATTTTCAAACCGACACGCCGTTTGACAAAGTCGCCTCCATCGGCATGTTTGAACACGTCGGCCACGCCCATATGACGGCTTATTTCCAAACCGTGCGCCGCTTGGTCAAAGCGGGTGGACTGATTTTGAATCACGGCATCACCGCCGGCGGCACCCGCAACAGCCAATTGGGCGGCGGCATGGGCGATTTCATCGAGAAATACATTTTCCCCGGTGGCGAGTTATTGCACATCGGTGAGGCATTGCGCCATGTTGCCGATGCCGGTTTGGAAGCGGTAGACATTGAAAACCTGCGCCCACACTATGCCAAAACGCTGTGGGCATGGTCGGACGCCTTGGAAGCACAACTGCCCGCGGCACTGGCAATCTTGGAAAATACCTTAAGCCCTGCCCAAGCCAACCGCGTTCTCAGAGCCTACCGTTTGTATTTGGCCGGCTGCGCCATGAGTTTTGAGCACGCGTGGATCAGCATCCATCAAATACTCGTCACCGCACCCGATGGCGACGTGAACCACGGCCGCTTGCGCGGCGCCCAAAGCGACTATCCGTTCAAACGCGACTGGATGTACCTTACCTAAACTTTACAGGCCGCTTGTTTGCGCTGTGTCCCGGTTGGCATAAGCGCTTGTGTTAGAATGAGCGTCTTTGATGAATCATCACCAACACTATGGTGCAAACAGGTATGAGCGGTATGGCATTGAAACAAAAAGTGGTTTATTTTTTGGCATTGTGTGTGACTTTGTACAGTGGCTGGCTGCACGCCGCCATCGATCCGAACTCGATTTTGCCGGCTGAGCAAGCCTACCAAACCCAATTGTTCGCCACCGAAGACGGCGTGTCTTTGCAATTCACCATCGCCGATGGCTATTACCTTTACAAAGACAAGCTGCAGTTTGACAGCGATGGCCCAGCATTGGGCACAGCGCAATTCAGCCCAACCGAATCCAAGACCGATGAATTTTTCGGCACGCAAGCAGTGTATTTCAAGCAAGCGCAAATCAACATCCCATTCAGCAAAGCCCACAATCCTGCTCAAGCCTACCGCTTCCACCTCAGCTACCAAGGCTGTGCCGAAGTCGGCATTTGTTATCCACCGACCAAGGCCGAGTTTGTGGTCGATAAAGTCGGTTTGATTGCGGTGCAAGCCAGTAGCAAGGTCAATGTGTTCAGCAATGGCGCTCTGCCTACTTTCGGCAGCAATACCAGTGCTGCACCTGTTGCCACTGCCACCGCAGCCTATGCAAACAACACCGACAGCAGCGGCTTTAACCTTAAGCAAGATGCGGTATGGCGCAGCTTGCTCACATTTTTCATTGCTGGCATAGGTTTGAGCCTCACTGCTTGCATGTACCCCTTATTGCCGATTGTTTCCAGCATCGTCGTTGGGCAAAAGCGCAGCAAGCGCATCGCCTTTTGGCTGTCGTTTGTGTATGTGCAAGGCTTGGCCTTGACCTATACCGTCGTCGGCGTGGTCACTGGTTTGACGGGCTCGCTGCTCACGGTGTGGTTGCAACAAGCGTGGGTGGTGCTCGCCGCCGCCGCTTTGTTGGTGGTGTTGGCCTTGGCAATGTTTGATGTGATCCAAATCCAATTACCCAGCCGCATCCAATCGTATTTCCAACAGCAATCCAGCCGCATGAGTGGCGGCAAACTCGCCTCGGTTTTTGGTATGGGCATGTTGTCCGCCCTCATCGTCGGCCCGTGCGTGGCGCCGCCTTTGGCGTTTGCCTTGGGCTACATCGCCCAAAGCGGCAATGCCTTCTTGGGCGGCGCCGCCTTGTATGCGATGGCGCTGGGCACGGGCTTGCCGTTGATTTTGGTGGCGACGTTTGGCGCGCACATCTTGCCCAAAGCCGGCACTTGGATGAACAGCATCAAAGTGGTGTTTGGCTGTTTATTGCTTGCAGCCGCCGTGTACATGGCACGACCATTCTTGCCGTATTGGCTGACCATTGCCTTGTACAGCGCCATCATGTTCGGACTCGGCCTGTATTTGATTACCCGCAGCTTCAAAGTCATCAGCAAATGGAAATACCTGCCGTTGGTCTTGGGCGCTGCCTTGCTGGCGATTTCAGCTTATTTCAGCGGTGAAACCCTGCGTGGCAACAGCACGCCCATCCACCAAGCCTTGAGTTTGCAAGCACCGAATCAAGCGCATTTTGGTCGCCAATACACTAATGTGGCGGCTTTACAGGCCGCCATAGATGAAGCGTTGGCGCAAGACCCCAACACACCGGTGATACTGGACTTTTACGCCGATTGGTGCGTGACCTGCATCCAAATGCAAATGAACACTTTCAACACCGACACCGTCCACAACCAAGTGGATGAACAGCGTTTCTTCACCATAGACGTCACCGCCAACACCGCCGAACACCAAGCCTTACTCAAACAATACGGCTTGTTCGGCCCACCTGGGATATTTAAACTGGGCAAAAACGGCCAACGCAGCGCGCCTTTATTGGGTTTTGTCGGGGCGGATGAGTTTGTGCAGTGGGTGAAACAGCCACTGCAATAAACAGGTGGGCAATGATAGCAGTGTAAGACAGAATGTCAGCCTGCCCGTGCAAAGCCACTGCCACCACGTGCTGCTGCCCACTTCATAAGTGAGGTACGTGATTGTCTGGCTCTGAGCTATTTTGTGTTTGTTGCTGAGGCGGGCATTATCCACAAAGCCAGTATTTGAATAGCGAAATGCTGCACGCCAATTCACGCAGATAATGAATATGAAGTATTTACAGGCCGCATTTAAGCGGCCTGTAAAAGTCTGTGCTCATCCCAATACCACAGTGAATCTTAAAGACCTCTCAGTGAGCATCCTGATTCACCACACCCTCACCCCAAGGTTTTAAGGCTGCACCCAAATACCATGGCGTTCCAAATTGGTTTTTTCGTATGGCGCGTCTTCGGCGGGATAGCGCAAGCCTTTGTGGCCTTGGGCTTTGGCCAATGCCCACACCAAACTTTCACCCGCAGGCAAATTATCTGGCTTGTGTTGGTAAATCGGGTCGGCATAAGCAGTGTCGCTGTCAACGATGTGCCAACCATGTTGTCTCAAGGCCACGATGGCATCGCCCAAATACGCGGCATTGATGGCATTCACATGCAGCAACAACACGTGTTTGGGTGAGTAATTGAGGGTTTTTAGCGCCAAACCATCGTAGTATTGGGCGCGGTCTAGCACATGCGCCACATACGCGCTCTTCAATTTCTCCAGCGCCACGGCATCATTTTTGTCGCTGTATTGCTTAAACAACTGGTTGTAATACCAATCACTGGCATCTATGGTCACATCGCCGGCTTGATACTGATGGGTCTGTAACCACTGGCGCACACCGTCTCTTTTTTCGGTGGTATTCCCCTCTTTCAGAAAGGGAAAACGGTAGCGTGGTGTCCAGCCTGCCATGTTTTGCAGCGATTTTTGAGCTTGCTCTATGCCTGTTAAGTATTGCGTGAGCGTCACCTCAGGTTTATTCAGATTCAAATGCTGGTCGCTGTGATTGCCAATTTTGTGTCCATTCTTGCCCCAATCGGCGACTAGATTTAGGCCCTCGCCCGTACCGGTTTTGATCAACGAGGGAAACACAATGGCGGTCACATGCTGGTCGCTGAGGTGTTGCAAAATGTCTTGGTTGATTTGCTTGGCCGCAAGATTGGTCTCTGGGTTGACGCCATCATCAAAACTCAAAGCCAACTCTTTGGCCAGCAACAACGGGGCAAAACACAACAGTAGCAGCGGCAATACCTTGTTCAACATACGCCATCCTGACATGGAAAGTGGAAACAGGGTTTATAGCATCTGCATAAACAGTTGCGGCGGGATTTGCCATTTATTTACCTTACGAGCAAGTGCAGCTTGTGCGTTTAGGCGGATTGCTGCCATGTCTCGCCTTATCTTCCAACAACAAATAGTTTAAAAGTGTGGCGTGTATTCGTCTGCCTATGCCTAACAAGTAACGATTACGGTGACACACCTTGATGTGTGTACCAGATAGTGCCCTAAACATTTACAGGCCGCATAAAGCGGCCTGTAAGCGTAATCTATCGGCTTTGAAGCAATTAAACACGCAATTGTCCCAAGGTAATGCGGTCCAAACCTGCGTAGTCTTGCAGCGTGTGTACTTGCTGCAAACCTGCGGCTTGGAAGATGGCTTGTATGTCTTGCGCCTGCTCAAAGCCATGCTCGACCATTAACCAACCTTGTGACTTCACATAGTGTGCACAGTCGGCGGCCAAGGCGCGGTAAGCGTTTAAACCGTCATCAAAATCGGTCAACGCTTGCTGCGGTTCAAAACGCAAATCGCCTTGCGCCAAATGCGCATCGTCTTTGTGAATGTAAGGCGGATTGGACACCAACACATCCACTGGCTCAGTGATAACAGGCATGACTTCGTACCAAGAGCCGATATGAAACACCACTTGTGCACCCAAACGGCCAGCATTATTGCGAGCGATGTCTACTGCCGCGGCGCTGATGTCCGACGCATGTACCGTGGCATCGCTGCGCTCCAACGCATTGGTGATGGCGATGATGCCGCTACCAGTGCCTATGTCCCACACGCGGCCGCCTTGCGGCAAGTATTGCAACACGGTTTCCACCAACAACTCGGTTTCAGGCCGCGGTATCAACACAGCGGGCGTGACTTGAAACACGCGCCCATAGAATTCGCGCTCGCCCAATAAATACGCCATGGGCACGCCGTCTAGCCGCGCTTGTTGCATGTCATTGAGTTGCCACAACATCATCTCGGGCAACACCTCATCATCGTGCGCCACCAAATGCGCGCGCGTAAAACCGCCGACATATTGCAATAACATGCGTGCTTCAAGTTTCGGTAAAGGGCTGGCCTGCAGCCAATCACGTATGCTGGTCATAATAAGAATATCGTTGCCAAACCTAAGAAAATCATAAACCCACCCGAATCGGTGACGGCAGTAATCAATACCGAGCTGCCCAAGGCCGGATCACGCCCAAATTTTTCCATGACCACCGGAATTAACACCCCCATCGTCGCTGCCAAAACCAAATTTAAGGTCATGGCGGCCACCATCACCAAGCCTATGCCGATGTTGCCATACAGCAAATACGACACCACGCCCATCACCGAACCCCAAATCACGCCGTTGAGTAAGGCCACGCCCAGTTCTTTGCGCAATAAGCGCCCTGATTGGCTCAAATTAAGCTGCCCCATCGCCAAAGAGCGCACAATCATGGTGATGGTTTGGTTGCCAGAATTGCCGCCTATGCCTGCGACAATCGGCATCAAGGCGGCCAAGGCGACGATTTTTTCTATCGAGCCTTCAAACATGCCAATGACACGGCTGGCCACAAACGCAGTACACAGATTGATGACCAACCACATCCAACGGTTTTTGAAAGAATCAATAATCGGCGCAAACAAATCCTCTTCTTCTTTCAAACCCGCCATATTCAACATGTCGGCTTCGGATTCTTCACGGATGACGTCGAGCATTTCATCGACGGTGATGCGGCCTATCAGTTTTTTATTGTTGTCGACCACCGGCGCGGTCACCAAGTCATAGCGCTCAAACGCCGCCGCCGCTTCTTCCACATCGTCTTCAGGGCGAAAACGCACCACATCGGTGGACATCACGTTTTCCACCAATTCTTCAGGGTCAGACACCAACAGACTGCGTATCGGCAACACCCCTTGCAACACATCGTCGTCGTCCACCACAAAGATTTTATCGGTATGGTCGGGCAGGCTTTCAAAGCGGCGCAAATAGCGCAACACCACCTCACACGTCACATCGGCACGGATGCTGACCAATTCAAAGTCCATCAGCGCACCGACTTCGTCTTCCTCATACGACAAGGCCGATACCACTTGCGCACGTTCTTCGGCATCCAAGGATTCCAAGGCCTCGTGCACCACTTCTTTGGGCAAATCGGGCGCCAGCTCGGCCAATTCGTCTGCGTCCAAGTCCTCGATGGCCGCCAACAATTCTTGTTGGCCCATGCTCTCAATCAAGGTTTCGCGTACCGCATCCGACACTTCCAGCAACACTTCACCGTCTTCATCAGGCTCAGACAGCTTCCACACCATCACCCGTTCTTGCTGCGGCAACGATTCCAACACCGTCGCCATATCGGCGGGATGCAAATCGTGTAAAATGCCGATTAACTCATTCAGATAGCGTTGAATTTTGGGGTCATCAATGCGACCGGCAGCGACATCGGCATAAATGGGCAATAAGCGCCCCGCCAATTCGTGGATGCGCTCCATGTCCCATTCATTGCGCTCTTCTGATGGCTGGAAATCAGGTTCTTTATCGACCATAGGCAACTCTTTCAACAACAGGACAGCGGATTAAGGGAAGTGCCGGCATTGTACCTGTTTTAATGCCAATACTTAACCTTAGGCACCCAGAAACTGACGCAGCACAGCAAACAGCCATGAAAATCGATAATGAAGTCAAAATGATGACAAAGCGAACATGATGAAGAAATATCAAATAACTGCTTTAATTACAGCTTGCGTAACCCTTCTCGCATGCCAACCCGAATCTAAACCTTTACAGGCCGCATCTGCAGCAAAAAGCGCTGCGCCTGCAAAAACCCAATCCTCACCCTCTGTTGATGACCATCAAACCCAACGCATACAAGTGGTCTTAGAATGGGAACACCTCAAACCTGAAATCCTGACCGCGCCCAACCATGGCAAGCTAGAACAAGTGTTGGTACAGACAGGACAGCAAGTGAATGCAGGACAATGGTTGGCCCAATTCAAGCCCGAGGCAGCTGCAACGGTGAAACGCATCAGCACGACCACCGTTGACCAAGCCGCCAAAGCAGCGGCCTATCAAAAATGGCAACAAGACAAAAAACTGCAAGCGCAAGGCTTTATTTCCGAGGCGGCTGTGGCCAAAAGCGAAGCGGCTTACCGCTTGGCCGCACAAGCCAAAACCACAGTCACGCAAGCAGCGACACCCGCAGTACCCAGCCAACCGATTTGGCTAGAAGCGCCGTTTAATGGCGTAATCAAGCCATTTACTGTTTCTGCTGGCAGCCAGGTTAAAAACGGTCAACAATTGTTTATAATTGAGCCCAAAGACTCAAAACGCATTAAGATTATCGTTGCTGAGGAAAACAATCGCTTATTGCAAGTCGGACAACGGCTGCATTTGCGCAATGCGCAAACAGAGGTGTGGTTACAAATCAGTGAGTTGCCCTTAAACAATGACAAGCAATACACCGTGGCCTATGCGGTTTGGCCCAGCGATTTGCCCAAAATAGATTTGGGCACAGTAAATGCAGAGATTGTGTTACAACAGAACACAAACACACCATTTTAATAAGAATTCATTGGGTTTAAAGCATGCAAACATTGGCACAAAGCAAACAACGGGGATTTACATTACTGGAAGTCATGGTGGTGGTCATCATCATCGGTATTTTGGCCGCAATTATCTATCCAAGTTACTTAAGATATGTGCGCAATGCTCGTTTGCAAAATGCCAAAGCTGAACTTATATTGGCACAAAATATGTTGGAAAAGTACTATGCGCAAAATCACAGCTTTAGACAAGCTGGAGCTTACCCTACTGATATTTTAACCAATATCAGCAGTGCCAATCCATTTTTTAACATTGCCTTTTATAGCGATGATGAAACAGGTAGTGGCACCAACCCTGGCTTAACATGTGACCCTGCAAATGCAAATAATGATCAGTATTGTTTATATGCAGCACCAATTGATGCTACCAACCCAGGCGAAACACGGTTTTTATTTGTAGATGCAACTGGCTCGATTCAAGAATGTGAAGCAAACGGTGCCACCATATCAGTGACAGGAGAAGTATCAGATGTCTCACTGGCTGATTGCCAAACAAAATAATATTGATGGGCTTTTTTCTTTTTGAGTCATCTCTATTGACTCTCCATAAAAGGGGCTTAAGGAGATGATTGTGGCTTATCAAAATCACACTATTTTCGTTGCTACTTTGGGGTTTACCTTATTAGAAAGCATGGTTGTGGTAGCGATTATTACCATCTTGGCAGTAATCGTCGCTCCTACTTACCATCAACATGTGCTCAATGCGCGTTTAAAAAATGCTAAAACCACTTTGGTCGCTGATGCACAATACCTTGAGCGCTATTATGCGCAAAATGCACGTTTTACTAAAAATGCGACCACTTGGCCAATTTTACCGTATTTGAGTACTGAATATTTCAACATCAGTTTCAAAGGTACCGCCCGCGGTGCTGCGGCCAATACTTACCGTTTACAGGCTGTAGCCAAAGATACAGTAGAAGAACCTCGTTACCTCACCATAGACCAAAACCATACCATCCAAGAATGCGAAAAAATCGGCAGCAGTACCCGTTGTTACAGCCCTGAATAGCGGGTTTACAGTGCCCACAACGCAACACTTGGGTAGCCGACTAAACTAGCGTAAAATAACGCCTTTAGATACATCTATTAAAGGCGTTATCATGTCTGATGCGAACACTCCCCACGAAACCTTATTGGAATTCCCCTGTGAATTTCCTCTGAAAATCATGGGCACACATCACGATGAATTCGCGCAAACCATTTTGGCTGTGGTACAAGAACATGCTCCTGATACGCAAGAACATCATGTCAGCACCCGTTTGTCCAGCAAAGGCAATTACATTGGTGCGACCATTATAGTGACCGCGACCAGCCAAGAACAATTGGACAATATTTACCGCAGCCTCACTTCTCACCCCATGGTGAAGGTGGTGTATTGATGTTGATTAAACATTTGGGGCGGGTGGATTACGAGCCCACTTATCAAGCCATGGTGGCCTTTACCGATAATCGTACCGAAGACACCGCCGATGAATTGTGGATAGTTGAGCATCCACCGGTGTTCACCCAAGGCATGGCGGGTAAAGCCGAGCATTTATTGCAACACAGTAACATTCCAGTCGTGCAAGTCGACCGCGGCGGTCAAATCACCTACCATGGCCCTGGGCAAGTGGTAGTGTATACCATGATAGACTTCAAACGCCGCCACATTTCGGTGCGCGACTTGGTCAGCCGCTTGGAAAACAGCATCATCGCCACGTTGGCACATTTTGGCATAGAAGCACACAACGATCCCAAACGCCCTGGCGTGTACGTGGGTGAAGGAAAAATTGCCTCTTTGGGTCTGAGAATCAAACGTGGTTCGGTCTACCACGGTTTGGCCCTGAATGTGAACATGGACTTAGCGCCATTTCACCAAATTAATCCCTGCGGCTATGCTGGTTTAGAGATGGTACAGATGGCCGAATTGGTGTCACCAACACCTGAATTTAATCAAGTCGCCGACATCCTCGCCGACCATTTGCAACAACAATTAACAGTGGAAGAAGCACACACATGAGTCAAGACAATGCCCAAGGCGTGAAACACAAAGGTGCAGCCAAAACCGCACGCATCCCGATTAAAGTAGTGCCTTTGGAAACCAAGCTAAAAAAACCGGAATGGATACGCGCCAAGCTGCCCAGCGGTGGCCAATTCATGGAAATCAAACGCATTTTGCGCGAGCAAAAATTGCACACTGTGTGTGAAGAAGCTTCTTGCCCTAACATTGGTGAGTGTTTCAGCAAAGGCACGGCGACTTTCATGATCATGGGTGACATTTGTACCCGCCGTTGCCCATTCTGTGATGTCGGTCATGGCCGCCCTAACCCTTTAGATCCAGAAGAGCCAAAACACTTGGCCGAAACCGTCGCCGCTTTGAAACTGAAATATGTGGTGATTACCTCTGTCGACCGCGATGATTTGCGCGACGGTGGCGCTGGTCACTTTGCTGAGTGCATCAAAGCGATACGTGAATTGAGCCCAAGCACACAAATTGAAGTGTTGGTACCCGATTTCCGCGGCCGTTTGGATGTGGCTTTGGAAATTTTGGCCGAAACCCCACCTGATGTGATGAACCACAATTTGGAAACCGCGCCACGCTTGTACAAACAAGCGCGCCCTGGTGCCGATTACACCCACTCCTTGGAATTGCTCAAACGCTACAAAGCCTTGCGCCCAGATGTGGCCACCAAATCAGGCATCATGGTTGGCTTGGGTGAAGACGATGAGGAAGTGCGTGCAGTGATGCGCGACATGCGTGAGTACAACATCGACATGATCACCATCGGTCAATACTTGCAACCCACCGATGGCCACTTACCAGTATTGCGCTATGTGTCACCACAAATGTTCAAAACCTTTGAAACCGAAGCTTTGGACATGGGCTTTAAACATGCGGCTGTCGGCGCCATGGTGCGTTCAAGCTACCATGCCGATGAGCAAGCCAAAGACGCAGGCTTTGTTGAATAAACCCTCTCTATCCCAAGCGGCCTGAACTTACAGGCCGCTTTAAACTCCTACCCAACATTTTCAATAGGATTACCGGCATGCCTCGATCAGCGCTTTTGGCCACAGTCGACTTGGGTTCTAACAGTTTTCGTTTACAAATTTGCGCCGTCGAAGAAGGTCAGTTGCGCATCGTCGATTCCATCAAAGAAATGGTACGCTTTGCCGCAGGTTTGGATGAAAACAAATACATCACCGTCGAAGCGCAACAGCGGGCACTGAAATGTTTATCGCGCTTTGGTCAACGCTTACAAGGTTTCAAACCTGAACAAGTGCGCGTGGTCGCCACCAATACCTTTCGGGTCGCCAAAAACATTGCCAGTTTCTTGCCTGCCGCAGAAGAAGCCTTAGGCTTTCCAGTTGAAATCATTGCCGGCCGTGAAGAAGCACGCTTGATTTACTTGGGCGTGAAGCACACCCACCCACCAACCAACGACAATATGCTGGTGGTCGACATCGGTGGCGGCTCAACCGAATTTGTCATCGGCAATGCCTTACAGCCCGACATCATGGAAAGCCTGCCCTTGGGCTGTGTGACTTACAGCTTGCGCTTTTTTAACGATGGCAAAATCACCTCAGAAAAATTTGAACGCGCCGTGTCCAGCGCCCGTATCGAAATCCAACGCATCAGCCCAGAGTTGAAGCAACACGGTTGGGACTTTGCCATAGGCAGCTCCGGATCGGCCCGCTCGATACGCGATGTCATTGAAGCCTATGGCTTAAGCAGCCACCATTTGGATGCGGCGGCAATGCGCGCCTTGGCTAAGAAGGTGATACAGGCCGGCTCAGTGAAGAAAGCCAAATTGCTGAACCTCAAATCCGACCGCACCGAAGTGTTTATCGGTGGTTTGGCAGTGATGATTGCGGTGTTTGAAGAACTGAGTTTGACCTCCATGTCGGTCACCGATGCGGCGCTGCGCGATGGCGTGTTTTTTGACATGTTGGGCCGCGATTTAGACCACGATTTGCGCGATGAAACCGTCAAACAATTCCAACACCGTTACCACATTGATGTGTTACAGGCCAATCGGGTCAATCAAGTGGCGCAGCAGTGCTTCGCGGGTCTGTCGCAAAATCTGCCACGCAACCAATTGGACATGTGGCAAAAATACTTGGCTTGGTCTGCACAGCTACACGAATTGGGCATGAGCATTGCCCACTCAGGCTATCACAAACACTCCGCTTACATTTTGGACAATGCCGACATGTTTGGATTTTCGCGCCAAGAGCAACACTTGCTGGCGGTATTGGTCTTGAGTCATCGCGGCGACACCAAAAAATTATTGGAAGTGGTGACCGAACGCCAATGGTGGCCAGCGGTCTTGTCTTTGCGTTTGGCCGCCTTGTTCTGCCGCGGTCGCCAAGACATCCAATTTCCGAGCGACACCAGTTTGTTTTACGATTTTGTCGAAAAAACCTGTACCTTGCGTTTAAGTGCCCAATGGCTGCAAGACAACCCATTGATTGCCGGCAGCTTGGAGCAAGAAGCGCAGCAATGGCAATACATCAATCGCCACTTCATCATTGAACAACAAGCGAGCTAATGGACAGTAAAACCGCCGATACGGGCTTACAAGTACAATTGCACCAAGCAACACCAAGCGGGGATGCTGAAGTGGTCACCGATTTGGCTCGCGACCAAAGCGTGCACAAACCAGCGACACCGCATTGGCTCAACCTCAGTGGCAAAGCCTCTTTGGCGGATTTGCAATTGTTACTGGCCGAATACGGTTTGCATGCGTTGGCTTTGGAAGACATGGCCAGCAAAAACCAACGCGCCAAAATCGAAGACTATGGCGATTTTGTGTTTTTGGTATTGCGCGGGGTGTTGTTTCAAGACAGCCAATTGAAAACCCAATTGCTGTATTTGATCATTGGTAAGGATTTCTTGATTTCGTATCAACCCAAATCGCTGTTGATGCGGCCTGTAATGAAGCAGCGCATTGCACAAAAGCCATTGTGGTACCAACAAAACAATTTGGAATACCTGATGTATCTGTACATCGATTGTTGGGTAGACACCTTAATGGCCAGTGTAGAAACCTTCAGCACCAAAGTCGACAAACTCGATGGCTCTTTATTGCAAATCAAAGACACCGACTTGCTGCCACGCCTACACCGCATGAAGCACGATGCCATGCGCTTGCGCCGCTCGGTGGTGCCGCTGCGCGATGTGTTAACCATCTTGATGCGCTCCGATTTCGAGGTCTTGTCCGACCGTTATCACCTGTATTTGCGCGACACCTTCGACCATTGCATGCAATTGATGGAAAATCTCGATTTCAGCCGCGATGCCTTGCTCACCATGATGGAAGTGACTTTGGGCTCACAGTCCAACCGGCTAAACCGCCAAATGCGCTTGCTTACCGCAGTCAGCATTACCTTCATGCCACTGACTTTAATCACTGGTATTTATGGTATGAATTTTGACAATATGCCAGAATTGCATTGGCAATACGGTTATTTCTATGTCTTGGGTACCATTGCTATCATTGCCATAAGTTCAATTGTGTTCCTGATCTATCGAAAATGGCTATAATAACAATCATTAAGAAATGAATTGAGTAAAACATGCCCCAATTAGACCATCCAACCATCGTAGAAGCACAATCTGAATTAACCATGTCGATTTTAATGACACCTGACATGGCCAATTTTTCAGGCAATGTGCACGGTGGCGCCATCTTAAAATTGCTCGACCAAGTCGCTTACGCTTGCGCCAGCCGCTATTCAGGCTCGTATGTGGTGACCTTGTCTGTCGACAAAGTGACATTCAAAGAACCGATTTACGTCGGTGAATTGGTTACCTTCTTGGCCAACGTCAACCACGTCGGTCGCACCTCTATGGAAATCGGCATCCGCGTCGAAGCACAAGACATCCGCAACCGCACCGGCCGCCATACCAACAGCTGTTACTTCACCATGGTAGCGGTAGACGAACACGGCAAGCCGGTAGAAGTGCCGCGCCTGAATTTGGACAGCGACTTGAAACGCTGCCGTTTTGAAGCCGCCGAACACCGCAAACACATGCGTTTGGAAACCGTGCAACACAGTTCTTGCAGCATTTTTAAGGACAAATAATGTTTACAGGCATTGTTCAAGGCATCGCCCGCCTTACCGCCATCGAAGACCGTGGCGAATTTCGCCGCCACACCGTCGAATTGCCGCCAGAATTGGCACACGACTTGGCCATAGGCGCCTCAGTGGCCCACAATGGCTGCTGCTTAACCATTACCGAGTTTGATGGTCAGCGTGTGGCGTTTGATTTAATCGCAGAAACCCTGCGCTGCACCAATTTAGGCGGCCTGAACATCGGCGATGCGGTCAATATTGAACGTGCCGCCCGCTTTGGTGATGAAATCGGCGGCCATGTGATGAGTGGCCACATCGCCACCACCACCCACATCGTTGCCATTGAAAAAACCGATTTCAACACCACTATTTGGTTTGCCCTGCCTGCAAGCTTGCAAGCCTATGTCTTATCCAAAGGCTTTGTTGGCTTAGATGGTTGCTCACTCACCATAGGCGATGTGTTGCCCGACCGTTTCAATGTGCACTTAATCCCTGAAACCCTCGAGCGCACCTTATTTGGCAGCCGCCAAGTTGGCGATGCCATCAATATTGAAATAGATGCCCAAACCCAAGCGATTGTTGACACAGTGGCACGGGTATTGGCACAACAAAAACAATGAAATAGGAAACAAACAATCATGATCTCTACACCAGCCGAAATCATTGCCGACATCAAAGCCGGTAAAATCGTCATCTTAACCGATGCCGAAGACCGCGAGAACGAAGGCGATTTGGTGATGGCGGCACAATTTGTGACACCAGAAGCCATCAATTTCATGATCAAACATGCGCGTGGCTTGGTTTGCTTGCCGATGGCCGATGAACTCATCGACCGCTTGGGTCTGCCGATGATGACGCAAAATAACGGCGCCCAATACGGCACCAATTTCACCGTTTCCATCGAAGCGCGTGAAGGCATCTCGACCGGTATTTCCGCCGCCGACCGTGCCCACACCATCCAAACTGCTGTGGCATCGAATTCGGTTGCCAGCGACATCGTGCAACCGGGCCACATCTTCCCACTGCGCGCCAAAAAAGGCGGCGTATTGGTGCGCGCCGGTCATACAGAAGCCAGCGTGGATTTGGCGCAATTGGCGGGTTTAACCCCTGCCGCAGTGATTTGTGAAATCATCAACGACGACGGCACCATGGCACGCATGCCCGAATTGGAAGTGTTCGCCGAAGAACACGGCATCAAAATGGGCACCATCGCCGATTTGATTGAATACCGCAGCAAAACCGAAAGCCTGATTGAAGACATGGGCAGCCACACCGTGCACACACCGTGGGGCGACTTTGTGCAGCACATTTACGTCGACCGTTTACAAGGCGAAACGCATTTGGCCTTGGTCAAAGGCAACATCACCCCCGACACCGAAGTGTGGGTGCGCGTGCACGAGCCATTCAGCGCCATGGATTTCATCAGTCCCAACCCTAGCCACAGCTGGACTTTGCCGCAAACCTTGGAAAAATTGCAAACCGTCGACGCCGGCGTGGCCTTATTGTTGCACCGCCCCGAAACCGGCTCAGAGCTGCTCGACCGCGCCTTGCCACAAGGCAGCAACCAACGCAGCACTTGGGACAGCAAGACTTACGGCATAGGCGCGCAAATTCTGAACGAATTGCACATCAAAAAAATGCGCGTGATGGGCAAACCATATGCATTCAGCGTGTTAAACGGCTTCGGCTTGGAAATCACCGGCTTCGCTTTGCCTAATGACGATAATAGCGATTACTCGGTATAAGCTGTTTAAACAGTATTAACACCATCATAAGCGGCCTGTAAGTGTTTACAGGCCGCTTGTTTGCATCCTACTGTATCTATGGTGACGATGATGTGATTCAGACAGTAGCGCTCAGCGCTACCCACACACGGTTCTCAAACCTCACCTGCCTCAATACACTTATGATGTTTGCACGTACATGATAAAACCCACATCACCATTTTCATTGCAAAAAAACGAGGAGAAGTAAACATGCAACACAAATCTTTGCTGCTATTGTCTTTGATGTTGTCTTGCCTTCCAGCATTTGCCAAAACACCCGATGCCAGCGACCAAGGCCAATATGTGTTATTGAATATTAAAACCCACCAGCCCTCGGCCATGTACATGCGTTTCTCTCAAAAAAATGGCCAATGGCAAATGGACCAAAAGCAAGGCCAACAAAGCTGGCAAGCCTCGTGCCGCCAACAAGAGCCCTGCCGATTGCACACCTCTGAGCCCAATCAAGTGCGCCATTTCATCACGGCACTGCCCAAAGAATGGCAACAATATGATGTGGGCTGCATCCACAATCAAGCGTTTGCTTTTTGCCGCGTAGACCACCAAAACCGACGGGCATACTGGTTTATCGGTTTGGTTGCAGGCAAACCACAAGCCATTCCCGTCAATCGCATCAACTGATGTGCAGACAAAAACAAGCGGCCTGTAAACATTTACAGGCCGCTTTGATGTTACCCAGAAACAGTATTGATTAAGCCACAGCTTCCGTATGCCGCAACAACCAATCCAAAGCTGCACCTGACACAGAATCCGCCAAGGCCGTGCGCACTTGTTGGTGATAAGCATTGAGCCAGTCTTTTTCAGATTGGGTGAGTAAATCGGTATCCAAACACGCCACTTCTATCGGGCACAGTGTGAGAGTTTCAAATGTCAAGAAGTCGCCGTAAGCGCCGGTTTGCGGCAATAAGCGGTTCACCACCAAGTTTTCGATGCGGATGCCGTAATGGCCTTCGTGGTACAGGCCGGGTTCATTCGAGGTAATCATGCCGGCGCGCATCTTGTTGTAGGCGCTCATCGGTGCGTAATACGACAGAATTTGCGGGCCTTCGTGCACGTTTAAGGCAAAGCCGACGCCGTGGCCGGTGCCATGGCGGTAGTCCAATTGCTGTTGCCACAAGGCTTGGCGGGCCAACGCGTCCAGCAAAGGCGCGGCGATGCCTTCGGGGAACACCGCTTGCGCCAAGGCGATGTGCGCTTTTAAGACCAAGGTGCAATCGCGTTTTTGCGCCGTGCTCAGTTCACCGATGGCGACCATGCGCGTGATGTCGGTGGTGCCGTCTTCGTATTGCGCGCCCGAGTCGATGAGCAACAAGCCATTGCCCTCAATCATGGCAAAACTCTCGTTCGTAGCGTGATAATGTGGCAAAGCGCCATTGTCATTAAAGCCTGCAATGGTGGCAAAACTCTCGCCGATAAAGCCCGCCTGCTGCGCGCGGTATTCGCGCAATTTTTCGGCAATGGTGAGTTCGCTGATGGCGGTTTTGGCGGCCAATGCTTGTTCTAGCCATGCAAAAAACTGTGCCAAGGCCACGCCATCTTTGTGCATGGCGCGCTTCACATGCTCGATTTCGGCATCGCTCTTACACGCTTTGAGCAAAGTCGATGGATTGATGTCATACACCACCGATACGGTGTCTGACAAGGCCAACAAATGCGCCACCGATACTTTGGCCGCATCCAACAACACAGCGCCATCGCCCAAACCCGTTAAAAAATCGCCACTGGCGGCATAGTCTTGCAGCTGTATGCCATCGGCGGCCAAGGCTTGTTGTAACTCGGCGCTGATTTTAGCGGCCTGTACGAACAACACACAGCGCTCGGCGGCAATGTACAAATGCGCCAAAAACACCGGATTGCACTCCACATCGCTGCCGCGGCAATTCAATATCCATGCAATGTCATCCACCGACGACACCAAATGGTGGGCGACGCCGCGTTCACGCATGTGTGCCCGTATGGCAGCGATTTTATCGGCACGGCTTAAGCTGTTAATGCCCGCCGCCATTTCGTACACCGGCGCCAATGGCAAGGCTGGGCGTGTTTGCCACAAGGGCGTTATCAAGTCTTGGGCGGTGTCTAGCTGCACACGTTTGCTTGCCAACGCTTGCTCTAAGGCTTGGTATTGGGCAATGGACAAGGCGCGGCCATCTACGGCCACCACAGCATCGGTAGGCAGGTGTTGCGCCAACCATGCAATGTGGGTAGAACCTTCGTCAGCGGTCAGTTTTTGCAACACGAAACCGGTGCCTGCCAATTCTTTCTCAGCCTGTACCCAATAGCGGCCGTCTACCCACAAGCCGGCAAACGTGTCGGTAATCACCAAAGTGCCGACCGAGCCGGTAAAGCCAGTCAACCACAAACGCACTTGCCAATACGCAGGCAAGTATTCCGACATATGCGGGTCGGCGCTCATCACCACATAAGCGGCCACACCGCGCTCGCGCATCAATGCGCGCAAAGCGGCCAATTTTTCTGGCACTGTTTGTAATCCCATATCCGATTGCATCCTTGTTGTTGGTTAAAAGCCGGCGCGACATTGCGCTGCTGCTAAAACGCTTACAATACATGGGCTGTACCGACAAAAGCAATGCTGCAACGCAGTATTGTAGCGAAATCCGCCACGCTCGACACCATCTAGCTTGTTGATGCTGTAAGCCATTTGCGGCTGACCGAGCTTGCGATATTAAGCCATGTGTGCAAATCAAATGGCATGCATGTGCACCCAAGCATACAAAAGCGGCCTGTAAACACTTACAGGCCGCTTATTTATCATTGATTAAACATTCAAACACTCAACATTGAAACGTGTTTAATCCTGCTTAAACGTGGTGTGACAAGATTTGCAGCTCTCGCCCACTTTGGCGAAAGGCGCTTTGATGGCGTCCAAACCACCTTGCGCAGACGCGGTTTTCAATTCGGCCACAGAGGCTTGGAAGGTTTTGATTTCTTGTTGGAACTTGTCGTTTTGTTCCCAAACGGCTGGTTGCGCCTCAGATTTCACGTCTTTGGTGGCGACATCAAAATATTCCCAACCTTGATTGGCATGGGTATCGAGCAAGGCCACGGCCTCTTTCATTTTCGCATCATCAAAACCTTCTTTGCCTTCAGCCATGGCACGCAAGGTTTTGCTGGCTTTGGCGATGGCCTTCATGTTTTTTTCGCGCGCTTCTACTTGCTCTTCTGGGCTCAAGGCCGCAGTTGCAGTATTGGCAGGCGCGGCGCTGGCGGCGGTGTTGCCTTGCTGTGCAGGAACGGCGTCGCTCTTAACAGCTTCATTGCCGCCTGAGCACGCGCCCAAAGCCAAAACCACCATCAATGAACACAAAGACAGGCTTAATTTTTTCATGGTTGCATCCTTAAAAATCAAATATGAGGAGTAATAGTGCACGGTGGGTGTTGCGTCACACCTTCTGTTTCTTTTGGTCATTGCCACTGTGTGTGCAATTGCTGCACTGCAGCTTTGTGGGCATTAGAATCGCATATTTTGAGCCGGTGCGCTAGAACTAACACGCTCAGCGTCTGTTTGTGCGGCCTGTAAGGACATGGAATACCGCAATGCGGCCTGTAAACAGTGAGGATAGAATTATGGCTGGACTAAATTGTCAGTTTCTATGCTCATTCATGTTTGGCAGTACTAGCGCCCATAAAAAAGGCAAAACGACGCGCGTTTTGCCTTTATGTCATGCACCTAAAAACTTAAATTCCGGCCAAAGCCTGTTCTAAGTCGGCCTGTAAATCGGCGACGTTTTCCAAACCGATGGACAAACGCAACAAACCTTCAGTAATGCCTGCTGCTGCCTTGCCCTCTTCGCTGACGCGACAGTGGGTGGTGGTATACGGATGGGTAATGGTCGATTTCACATCGCCCAAATTGCCGGTGCGTGAGAACAACTCTACCGCGTCCACCACATGCCAAGCCTCTTTGCGGCCGCCTTTGACTTCAAATGCCACCACCACGCCGAACATGCGCTGTTGTTGCTTGGCCAACTCATGTTGCGGATGGCTTTCTAGGCCGCCGTAATACACTTTTTCAACTTTAGGATGTTGTTCCAACCACTGCGCCAAAGCCATGGCATTGGCGCATTCGCGTTCCAAGCGCACGAACAAGGTTTCCAAACCACTGGACAATAACCACGCATTGAATGGCGAAATGATTTCACCGGCGGTTTTGACATGGTTCCAGATTTGTTCGATTAAGGCATTGCTGCCACAAACAATGCCGCCGATGGCGCGGCCGTGGCCGTCTATGCCTTTGGTGGCCGAAGCCAAGGAAATGTCTGCGCCCAATTTAATTGGCTGTTGTACCGCTGGCGTACAGAAGCAATTGTCAACGATTAACACCGCACCATGTTGGTGTGCCAAGGCTGCCAAGGCTTTGATGTCGGCCACTTCACCCAAAGGATTGGATGGGGTTTCCAAGAACAACACTTTGGTATTCGGCTGGATGGCCGCTTCCCAAGCCGCCAAATCAACAGGGTTGACCGTGGTCACTTCTATGCCATAACGTGGCAACATATTGTTGACCACTGAGCTGGTTGAACCAAACAAGCTGTGACTGGACAACAAATGGTCGCCGTTTTGCAGCAAGCTGATTAAAGTCGAATGGATGGCCGCCATACCGCTGGCAGTGGCCAAGCCTCGCTCGGCACCTTCCAATTGCGCCATGCGCTCTTCAAACGCGGCGATGGTTGGATTGGAAGTGCGGCTGTAGGTATAACCCGCTTGCTCACCCACAAACAGACGTGATGCGTCTTCTGCTGTTGGGTAAGTAAAACTGCTGCTCATAAACAATGCTTGTGTGTGTTCACTGAAGTCACTGATTTGGCGACCACCGCGTATGGCGATGGTTTCAGGATGCCATGTTTTACTCATTTGTGTTTATGCCTTTGAATCACTCGTCGTCATCTTGATTGTCATCCACACGCACACTGTGGTCTACCAGTGTTGGATTGACTTTTTGTATCAGCTCAGCAGACACCTTGCCGCTGGCCAGTTTCTCAAGATACGCCTCATCCACATCGCCAGTCAAATACTTACCATTGAAACAAGAGGTATCGAAACCTTGGATTTTCGGATTGAGTTTGGACACGGCCACAATCAATTCATCCAAGTCTTGGAATACCACGCCATCGGCAGAAATTTCAGCGGCAATTTCTTCGACGCTGCGGCCATTGGCAATCAATTCTTCACGTGTCGGCATGTCGATGCCGTAGACGTTGGGATAACGCACTTCCGGCGCGGCAGAGGCGAAATACACTTTTTTGGCGCCGGCATCGCGCGCCATTTCAACGATTTCACGACTGGTGGTACCGCGCACGATGGAATCATCGACCAACAACACGTTTTTGCCTTTGAATTCGCTGGCAACAGGGCTCAGTTTTTGACGCACCGATTTTTTGCGCACGGCTTGGCCTGGCATGATGAAGGTACGGCCAATGTAGCGGTTTTTGATGAAGCCTTCGCGGTAGGTAATGCCCAAATGGTGGGCCAATTCCATGGCGCTAGGACGGCTGGTGTCCGGAATCGGCATCACCACGTCAATTTCTTCCCATGGCAATTCGCGTTTCACTTTTTCAGCCAAGCTCACACCCATGTCCACACGGGCTTGGTAGACCGACACACCATCAATTTTTGAATCAGGGCGCGCAAAATACACGTATTCAAACAAGCAAGGTTTCAATACCGCTTGGTCGCTGCATTGGCGGCTGTGGAATTCGCCATCAAAGCTGATGAACACCGCTTCACCCGGCTCGATGTCGCGCCAAACCTCATAGCCCAAACCATTGAATGCCACCGATTCAGAGCTGACAGCATAATCGGTACGGCCTTGTTCGTCTTGTTGCTTGGCCAAAATCAACGGACGGATGCCATATGGGTCGCGGAAAGCCACCATGCCATAACCGGCAATCAAAGCCACCACGCCATACGCACCGCGCACCATTTTGTGCAATTCGGTCACGGCATCAAAAATGTGTTCTACCGTTAAGGTCTCGCCGTCAATGCGGGTTTCCAATTCGTGCGCAAACACATTCAACAACACTTCTGAATCAGAACGGGTGTTGATGTGACGCAAATCGCGGTAACACACGTTTTCAAACAATTCATCGGTATTGGTCAAATTGCCATTGTGTGCCAACACAATACCGAAAGGAGAATTCACATAAAACGGCTGCGCTTCGGCCGCACTTTTTGAATTACCGGCTGTTGGATAGCGCACATGGGCGATGCCTGCATCACCAATCAATTCGCGCATATTGCGGGTTCTGAACACATCACGCACCATACCACTGCCTTTGTGCATGTGGAAAGATTGCCCGCTGGCGGTCACAATCCCTGCTGCATCTTGACCGCGATGCTGCAACATTTGTAAACCATCATAAAGCAATTGATTAACAGGCTCATGACACACCAAACCGAAAACACCACACATGGAAAAATTCCTTACTCGCTAGAGGGAGAATAATGAATACGTCCTGCCACAAAGGCAGGCAGATAGGGAACTGTAAGTAACGCCATTTGTTCAAATGTGGGGGCTAAGTAAGCATTTTTCCAGTCCTCAGTACGAGGTAAATCGGTCAATGCACACAGCAACACCACCACGGTAATCAAAAACGTGCCTTTGATTAAACCAAACAAAGCGCCAAAGAATTTATTGATGCCACCCAAGCCTATCGCTTGTATGGCCGAAGTCAGCAATTTTTGCGCACACGAGAGCAAAAAATAAGTGGTGATGAACACCACAATAAACGCCAATACTGTGGCAAATACGGTTGAGTCGACTCGGGTAAACACCGTTTGCGCCACCACGGGAGCCAACACCCGCGCCGCGACCAGAGCCACCAACCAAGTAATCAAAGAGGCGATTTCAGCCACCACCCCACGCACCATGGATACCAAGACACTCAGTCCCAATACCACCAATACCAACAAATCAAATACTGCCATTTTTTCAATACTGCATAATCAAGGCATTAAATCCATGCAGCTTTAATTTAGCTGCGGCTTTTTCGGCATCGGCGGGATTGCGATACGGCCCCACTCGCACCCGCGCCATTGTTCCCACACGAGCAACAGAAGATGGCAAACCCAAGGCTTGTACTTCTTTGTGGATTTGCTGCGCCTTGTCATCGCTCTTAAATGCGGCCACTTGCACCACCGATTTGCTGTTGGCTGTGGCAGCTGGTGCTTTATTGGCTAATGCGGCCTTGGCTTTGGCGGCATCCGCTGCTTTTTTGGCATCGGCCAATTTCTTGGCATCAGCGGCTTTTTTCGCTTCCGCTACTTTTTTGGCTTCGGCGCTTTTCTTCGCTTCTGCCAATTGCTTGGCCTCGGCAGCTTTTTTGCTTTCAGCCAGTTTGCGTTCTTGTTCTTGCTTGGCTTGTTCGGCCTTGCGTTGTTTTAAATCAGCGGCTTTTTTCGCTTCGGCTTGAGCCAATTCCAATTTGCGCTGTTCTGCTTGTTTGCGCGCGGCTTCGGCTTTGTCGTTTTTGGCCTGCTCTGATTTGGCTTTTTCAGCCGCTAATTTGTCAGCTTTGGCTTGATTGGCTGCGGCTTGATCGGCCTTCACTTTTTCAGCCCGCTCTTTGGCCAAAAAAGCCAATTCTTGTTGACGTTGCTTGTCTGCTTGTTGCTGTTGCAAACGGGCAGACTTTTCTTCGGCCAATTGTTGGCGCTTGTGCTCTAGCAACTGTTGTTCGTTTAAGACAGCTCCGGGTTTCGCCTGTTCAGCTTGGGCTAGACGTGGTTGTGACTCGTCAGCCTGCGGCTTTTTTCGGGCGTGCTCCGCGGCTGCTTGTTCTTGTTGGCGCTTTTCTTCGGCTTGCTGCTGTTTCAGCAATTGTGCTTGCTGTTTGTCTGCCTCGGTTTCGATGGCTTGTACGGTATTGTCTTGCTGATTGTGCACCGTGACTTTAGGCAATACAGTGGTGGTCGCCTGTGCTTGTAAGCCTTGTGCGGTGCTGGTTTTGCCATTTGCGGCGACGGCGGTTTTCACATCGCCATTATCAGCCGCTTTGGAACCAAAACTGCCAGTACTGGCCAAAATGCCACCGGCGGCTGCCACCATCACCACGGCGCCTACCAAACGACGGCGATTTTGGCGTTTGAGCTGCTCGTACTCATTCTCTATTTTCTTTTGCACCATACAAATCCTAATTACCTGTTTATTCTGGCAACACGATGGCGTTTTCTACGCCTATCAATTTCAACTGCAATACCATGGCTTGCGCCTCTTGCTTGGTGTTAAACGGCCCTGTGCGTATGCGCATTAAGCCTGTATCCCCTTTGGCAGGCACCACATACGTTTTTACACCAGCTTCTGTCCATTGTTGGCGCCAGCGCAAAGCCTGAAATTCATCTGCAAATGCACCCAATTGCACCACATAACGTTTGGCACTGGCAGGTTTCGCTGGTTTGGGCTGATTGGCATCAGCCGAATTATTCACTACCGCGGCGTGGGCTTGTGTTTGCCACAAACCCACACACACGACACTCAACACGGTTGCGATGTGCCGAAATTTCACGTTCTCATCCCCTTAGAAAATGTGTGACATTGCTTTTTATCATTGGATTTTGTTATATATTGCTATGAGAATACTACTCTATTAATAACGTGGAATGTCCATCACTTCTGCCACGGTATGAAATGAGCCAAACGTCACAATTCTATCATTTTCTGTCGCTTGTGATAAAGCGCTTTGGTAAGCCTCAGCCACACTGGGATACGAAACCACCGCATCGATTCCCGCTTGGTTTAAAGCGGCCTGTAAATCCTCAGTCTTCATGCCCCGTGGCAAATCCAGTGGTGCAATCAGCCATTCGTCAAATTGGTCTTTGAGAATGTCGAGCACACTGGCAATGTCTTTGTCGGCCAACATTGAGAATACCGCGATGCGTTTTTGCGCATATGGCAAGGCCAATAAGCCATTGCGCAGCGCCCGTGCTGCATGGGGATTGTGCCCCACATCCCACACCACCAACGGCCGACCTGGCAATACCTGAAAACGCCCAGGATTGCTGACCAATAACAAACCGCGCTTAATCGCACCAATATCAATAGGCAATACCGCATTCAAACATTCCAACACCGCCAATGCACAAGCAGCATTGCTCATTTGATAAGCGCCGCGCAAAGCCGGTATCGGCAAGGCATGGCGGTTGTGTTCACTCAGATTCAATGCTTGAGCTTGCGGATGGAAACGGAACGACCATTGCTGCTGCTCTTGTTTCACAAACGCAAAATCGCGTTGCAACAATAACAACGGCGTACCCAAGTTTTCCGCATGTTCGCGCATGGATTCTGGCAATGGCAATTGCGCCACAATCGCAGGTTTGCCACTGCGGAAGATACCGGCTTTTTCAAAGGCAATTTTTTCGATGGTGTCGCCCAAAAAGGCTTGGTGATCTATGTCAACACTGGTGACCACGCTGACATCGGCATCAAACACATTCACCGCATCCAAACGCCCGCCCATGCCCACTTCCAATACCATCACGTCCACGCCAGCACGGTCAAACACATCTACTGCCGCCAACACATTGTATTCAAAATAGGTTAAAGCAACATCGTCTTTACAGGCCGCTTGAATGCGTTCAAAACTGGTGACGATTTCCTCATCGCTGCTGGGCACGCCATTGATGGCAATGCGCTCGTTATAGTGTTGCAAATGCGGGCTGGTCAAAGTGCCGACTTTGTAACCGGCCTGTAAATAGATTTGGCTTAAAAACGCACACACCGAACCCTTGCCATTGGTGCCGCCGACAATAATGAGCGGACATTGGGGCGCCAAACCCAAGCGCTCTTTGACCGTGCGCGTGCGCTCCAAACCCAAGTCGATGACGCCACCGACCATGCCTTGTTCTAATTGTGTCAACCACTGTTGCAAACTCAAACTCATTTGCGTTTTACCTCATGTTGTTGCGGCTGCCAACGCAGCCACACATACAATAATTTAAACGTGTGCTTGGGCACACTGTCGCGCCATACCTGTGTGACCTGTCTTTGCCCCTGTGCATCTTGCCAACGCATCACCAGCAGCCATTTGGACAGAAAACCACCGTCTTGTAAGCACACTTCATGTGCTGAGGCGGCCTGTAAGGCCAACATCACCTTGCCATCGGCACGAATGTCCAAAAAATATGCGGCACTCTGCCGCCATTTTCGCCATGCCCACACACCCGATAACAGCAATAAGCCCACCCACACATAACGCACAGGCGGCGCTGTTGCTGCCACCACAAACGCCAAACCAAGTAAGTGCAAGCCCCATATCAAACCCAGATACAGGCGCGACTTACTTGGTTTCACGCTGATGGCGTACATGTTCAGCTGCTGATGGGTTGAACCATCAATTCATCGTCTACCGAGTCCAACACCAAGTCATGGATTTCCACTTCAAAAAACTGCCAGAATGTCACCAAATCCATGTTTTGTGGCCACTGGTCTTGCGGCACTTCCCAGCCCGACAATTCATTGCGGAACACCTCTTCAAAGCGCTCATCCAAATACGCCACGGCTTCTTCAGGCTCGCCGACTTCTGGTATCAGCAATACCGTACAATTGCTGCGTATTTGTGCCAAACTCAATTCTGGCATGTCTTCATCCACGCTTTTGAGCCAATCCAAAAACACCTGTGTGGGTTTCAGCACCACGGCGCTGCGATCTACGAAATACATGGTTTGTGTCCTTCAGAAATATGTGCACATTGTACTATGATGCATGGCCGCTGACACGTTTCAGGCCGCTTATATGTGGATTTTAGCACTGCTTAAGTTGGTGGCATGCGTTAAAATAGCGTCCTTAAACTTCTATCCCATTCTTTTTGCAAAGCACCCATGAATATAGTCTCTGTAGATCACGCGCAATTTGCCGTTGGCCATGTGGCCTTACTCGATGATGCCGAATTCCATTTGGAACAAGGTGAGCGCATCGGTTTGATCGGCCGCAATGGCGCCGGTAAATCGTCATTTTTGAAAATTTTGGCTGGCGTACAGCAATTGGACGATGGCCATTTGGTGTGCCAAAGCGATTTGAAAGTGGTGTATGTGCCGCAAGAATCGTTTTTCGCTCCCGAAGCCAGCGTGTTTGATGTGGTGGCCGAAGGCTTGGGTGAACTCAAACACCATTTACACGAATACCACCGCGTCAGCGCCGCCTTGGCCGAACACTCTGACGATACCGGCTTATTAAAACAATTGAACCAATTGCAATTAGAAATTGAAAGCCGCGACGGTTGGCAATTTGACAGCCTCATCGTGCAAACCTTGGCACAACTGGGCTTGCCTGAAGATGAACTCATCGGCAATTTGTCTGGCGGTCAGAAAAAACGCGTGGCCTTGGCTCAGGCGTGGGTACAAAAACCCGATTTGTTGCTGTTAGACGAACCCACCAACCATTTGGACATTGAAGCGATAGAATGGTTGGAAACCTTATTGCAAAACTTCCACGGCAGCTTGGTGGTGATTACCCATGACCGCCGCTTCTTGGATGCCATTGCCACACGCATCGTCGAACTTGACCGCGGCATCATGCGCAGTTATCCCGGCACGTTCAGTCAATATACCGACATTAAGGCGCAAGAATTGGCGGCCGAAGCCGAGCAAAACCGCTTGTTCGATAAATTCCATGCCCAAGAAGAAGTGTGGATACGCAAAGGCATAGAAGCGCGCCGCACTCGCAATGAAGGTCGCGTCAAACGCTTGGAACAATTGCGCCGTGACCGCGCTGCCCGTCGCGATGTACAAGGCCAAGTCAACTTCAAACTCGACAGCGGCGAGAAAAGCGGCAAAATCATTGCCGAATTGGAACATGCGTCTTTCGCCTTTCCTGAACGCGACATCATGCGCGACTTCAGTTGCGTCATCCAACGCGGCGATAAAATCGGTTTAATCGGCCCCAACGGCATCGGTAAAACCACGTTTTTGAAACTGATTTTGGGCGAATTGGAGCCGACTGCTGGCAAAATCAAATTGGGCAGCAAACAAGCGGTGGCCTATTTTGACCAGTTTCGTTCGGCCTTGAACGAAGACGACACCGTGTTTTACACCTTAGGCCAAGGCAACGATTATGTGAGCATAGGCAATAAGCAAAAACACGTGATGAGTTATTTGGAAGACTTTTTGTTTGCGCCACAACGCGCACAATCGCCAGTGAAATCCTTATCCGGTGGCGAACGCAACCGCTTGTTGTTAGCAAAATTGTTCACCCAACCTGCCAATATTTTGGTATTGGACGAGCCGACCAATGATTTGGACATAGACACACAAGAGCTGCTCGAAGGCTTGCTGCAAGACTACGATGGCACGGTGTTTTTGGTCAGCCATGACCGGATGTTCATCGACAATGTCATCACCCAAAGCATCGTGTTTGAAGGCAATGGCGTATTGAAAGAATACATCGGTGGCTACCAAGATTACCAAGACGCCAAAGCGCGTGAATTGAGTTTACAGGCCGCTAAAGTCGAAACCAGCAGCAGCAATGATAAAAAAGTGATCAGCCGCGATAAAAGCCAAAGAACGGTGAAACTGTCGTACAAAGAACAACGCGAGTTGGAACAATTGCCACAAATCTTGGCTGACTTGGAACAAGAACAATCACAATTGAATGAATTTCTATTATTGCCCGATGTGTTCAAAGACCAATATCAGCAGGCCATCGATGCGCAACAACGCATTAATGAGATTGAAGAATCTTTATTAGAGCAGTTAGAGCGCTGGGAATACTTGGAAAATAAGCAAAACGGATTGTTGCCGTCTTAACAATATCCATGAAGCTGTGCTAAGGTAAGCCCATCTGACTGAAAAACAGGAGGGCTTATGCGTTATGTTCTGATGTGCAGCATGGTATTGGCAATAGCGGCCTGTAATAGCAGCTCCAAACCCAAACATAGCAAACCAACGAGCAGCGGCCAAGTTGCCAAAATCACCAAAATCAGCTTGCCTGACACACCCAATGCCCGCCAAGAGGTTTGGTTTCAGGCATTCTCCTTAATCGGCACCCCGTATCGCTACGGTGGCAGTGATAAGAGCGGTGGCTTTGATTGCAGCGGCATGGTGCAATACGTGTACCAGCAAGCCTTGCACGCCCAACTCCCCCGCACCGCGCGCGACATCGCCGCCAGTGCCCATGAAATCTCCCGTAGCCAACTCAAAAGCGGCGACTTGGTGTTTTTCAACACCGGTGGCGGCAAATACTCCCATGTCGGCATTTACTTGGGCAGCAACGAATTCCTGCACGCGCCCAGCAGCAATGGCACCATCAGAGTCGCCAAGCTGGACAACCCCTATTTCGCATCGCGGTTTACCGAGGCGCGGACGTTTATGCGCTAAGGCGCAAATCCCAGCAATTCCATAACAAGAGAAACTAAGGAAGTAGAATGCACAACTTAATTTTGGTACTGAACTGTGGCAGTTCCTCGATGAAGGCAGCCGTCTTAGACGGCACAACTGGCGACAGCCATTTGAATGTCTTGGCCGAAAAACTGGGCAGTGCCGACGCCTTGATTACCACCAAACACCAAGGTGAAAAAGACGTTTTTTATTTCAAAGAGCACACCACCCACGACCACGCCGTGCGCAAATTGCTGCAAATTTTGCAACAACACGGCTTGAGTGAAGACATCATCGCCGTTGGCCACCGTGTGGTACACGGCGGTGAGAAGTTTCATGCCTCTACTCTCATCACCCGCGAGGTATTGGAAGACATCGAACACTGCATTCCTTTGGCGCCCTTGCACAACCCTGCCCACTTGCTCGGCATTCACGCCGCCCAAGATGCCTTCCCCAATTTGCCGCATGTGGCCGTCTTCGACACCTCGTTCCACCAAACCATGCCCGAACACGCGTATATGTATGCCATACCGCGCAAGTATTACCGCCAAAATGCGGTGCGCCGCTACGGCTTTCATGGCACGTCTTACCGCTATGTCAGCCAAGCTGCCGCCGACATGCTTGGGCGCAATCTGGACGAGTTGTGCATGGTGATTGCCCATCTGGGCAATGGCGCGTCGGTGACGGCGGTGAAAAATGGTTTGTCTGTCGACACCAGCATGGGTTTGACGCCATTAGAAGGCCTGATCATGGGCACGCGCAGCGGCGACATCGATCCGTCTATTTTTGAGTTCTTGTTTGATAACAAGCACATGAGCATCCGTCAAATCAACAGCATGCTCAACAAAGACAGCGGCTTATTGGGCATTTCCGAATTGTCTAACGATTGCCGCACCTTAGAAGAACACGCCGCTTTGGGCCATGATGGTGCGATTTTGGCCTTAAACATGTTTGCCTACCGCTTGGCCAAATACATTGCTTCGATGACGGTGGCTACAGGCCGCTTAGATGCCTTGGTGTTCACTGGCGGCATCGGTGAAAACTCGGCTTCCATGCGCCAACGCGTGATACAACATCTGGGGGTTTTGGGTGTGCATGTGGATGCGGAATTGAATGCCGCCATGGTGGGCGGTCAAGCCGGTGCCATCAATGTGGCCACCGATGTGGTACACACCTTGGTCATCCCTACCAATGAAGAATTGATGATCGCCAAAGACACGTATGCGTTAACCTGCGCTGAGTAACAGGCAAATAAAAAACCCGCTGCAAGCAGCGGGTTTTTTCAAGACTTCGATTAGTTCGCTTGTTTTTGAACTTCGCGAGTTACCAAAGTTTTGATTTGAACGTCTACGCGACGATCAGGTTCGATACAAGCAATCAAAGCAGCGCGTTTTTTGGCTTTAGATACTTTTTTGCCCAATTTAGCCACTTCAGCTTCACACTGAGCTTGCAATTGTTGTTGGCTTTCGCCTAAACCAACTGCAGAGATTTTGCTGGCTGCAACGCCGCGGCTAACCAAGTAGTTAGCAACAGTGTTAGCACGACGCTCAGACAATGCTTGGTTGTATTGTTCAGTACCCATGAAGTCGGTGTTACCTTCAACACGCACTGACTGTACGTTGGTTTGACCCAAACGAGCAGCCAAAGCATCCAAAGTAGTGATGGCTTCAGGGCGCAAGTTGTATTTGTCAAAACCGAACAAGAATTCAGATTGCAAACGAACAGTTTCGTCTACTACTTCAGTGATCACTTCTTTAGCAGGAGCGTCACCACACTCAGCCAAACCATTTGCAGCTTTGTCTAAGTAAGTATTTTCCCAGCATTCACCGTAGCTGTTGCGAACCACTTCACGTGATTGCTCGCTGATGGTGTAGCCAGGCTTTTCATGTGCCAATGCACCGGTAGAAGCAACAAGTGCAGCAATCAATGCACCCAATTTAAGCTGTTTGGTCATGGTTTTCCCTCATCTAAAATTTCATTTATGCAACACTTGGGAGTGCATAAGCGATTACAAAAATCTGACTCGCCATCACGGCGGAGCACTAAGGTATGTCAAGTAAGCACTATAAGAACAAGGGTGAAAACTGTCAATACAATCTTCATAATCCTCAGCGCCAGCTCAACTACCCATACAGAACATAGGGTCAAAAATACCTCTTTTGTCACTTTAATACAACATTACGACTCACATATTCCCTACACTGTAGGTTATCCACAACAGTTACACGGCTTAACTTGCAATCTCAGCGTGGCCACTGCCTGAAAGCGGGGACCATGGTTAATTAATGCTAAAATGCAGGCTTATTTCAGTCAGAGTATTGCGTGTCTTTAACCCATTGCCCACCCTGCAAGAACGCAACACCTTCTGTCTATTCACTGTTTTGCTGCAGCGCACTGAAAGTATAACAATATGAAATTACAACAATTGCGTTACACCTTGGAAGTCTACAAACACAATTTGAATGTGTCTGAGGCCGCTGAGGCTTTATTTACATCACAACCAGGTATATCCAAACAAATTCGCTTATTAGAAGATGAATTGGGCATCCAAATCTTCATCCGCAATGGCAAACGTGTGGTAGCAGTGTCAGAGCCGGGAAAACAGGTGTTGCAAGTGGCCGAACGCATGTTGCGCGATGCCCAAAACATCAAAAAAATAGGCGCTGAGTTTTCCGAGCAAGACGCAGGCTCGCTCACCATTGCGACGACACACACACAAGCGCGCTATGTATTGCCTAAAATCATTGCCGATTTTGTGGAGCGCTTTCCCAAAGTGCAGCTGTCCATCAAACAAGGCCCACCGAACACCATTTGCGATATGGTGATGAACGGCGACGCTGACTTTGCCATCGCCACCGAAGAAATCGACGACTATCCAGAATTGTCCAAACTGCCGTGTTACCAATGGAACCGCAGTGTGGTCGTGCCCGATGGCCATCCCTTATTAGAATTAGACCGGCCGCTGCGCATTTCCGACATCGCCCAATACCCATTGGTGACGTATGAATTTGCCTTCACCGGTCAATCGCAAATTGCGCGTGGCTTTATCCGCGCCGGTTCGCCACCACCACACGTGGCTTTGTCGGCGGTGGACACCGACGTCATCAAGACGTATGTGCGTTTGGGCTTGGGCGTGGGCTTGATTGCCTCCATGGCTTTTATCCCTGAAGAAGACAAAGGTTTGCACCTCATCAATGCCGAGCATTTGTTTGAACCGTCTACCACCCAAATCGCGCTGCGACAAGACAGCTATTTGCGCGGTTTTGCTTACGACTTTATTCAATTGTTTGAACCTTCGTTAACGCGTGAGCGCATCAGCCAAATCCTGTATGCGCCGATTAACGAAGACTTCAGTATTTAAGGCCAAGCGGCCTGTAACATAGATGTAGCTGTTTACAGGCCGCTTTAACACACGATTATGTCTGAATCTCATCCATTAAGCGCTTATGTGCGCGCCAGCATGCGTTTGCAAGACAGCCCCGCTGTTTGCCAACGCCAGCAACAAGAACAGCGCCAACAAGACGGCGATTACACCATCCTCACCCAAACCACTGAGTACACATTTGACAACGGCGTGCGCATGATTGCCGAAGTCGAACAAGAATGGTCGGTACACGATGCGGTGCAAGGCGATGTGTGTCCACCGTGTGACATCACTTACCGTGTGCTTGATGCGGCCGGGTTTGACATCCAACCGCCGTCCAAATCATTCAAAAACAGCTGTCAACTGCATTTTTGGATGCAAGCCCACCACTTGACCCAGCCTGAATAAACCCTCAACACGGTGATTTGATTAAGGACAAGCGAATGTTTGATTGGCTGTGGCCGGAATTGATTTCCCACGCCACCACCGTATTTTTGATATTTTTCTCTTGCCTCACCTCTGCCATCACCGCCAGCTTGGGTGCCGGTGGCGGTGTGTTGTTATTGGCGACGATGGCAATGGTGTTGCCGCCGGCCGTCATCATCCCAGTGCACGGCATTGTGCAATTGGGTTCCAACCTCAACCGTGCCTTGATGACGATTAAAGACTTGGATGGGCGCATGTTGGCGGTGTTTGCCTTGGGCTCGGCCTTGGGCGCATGGTTGGCCAGTTTGTTTTTGGTACAACTGCCGCTGCAAACCACCCAGTTCACCATCGCCGCCTTGATTTTGTTTTTGTGTTGGGGCCCTGCCATCCCCAATGTGGCCTTGGGCAAGTTCGGCTCTTTCATTGCCGCCACCGTCACCACCTTCATCAGCATGTTCGCTGGCGCCACCGGCCCTTTGGTCGGCGCATTTGTGAAGCAGCAACAACATGGCGACCGCGCCCGCACCGTGGCCAATTTCTCCGCCGCCATGACGGTACAACATCTGCCCAAAACCATTGTGTTTGGTGCCACTGGGTTTGTGTTTCAACAATGGTTGGGACTAATAGTATTGATGGTATTCAGCGGCGCCATTGGCACGTGGCTGGGTTTGAAACTGGCACACCGCCTCAGCAACCGCCACTTTGGGCTGATTTTCAATCTGCTGCTCACCGTCTTGGCCTTGCGTTTGGTGTGGCAGGCATTGCAAGCGGCCTGAAAAACAAGGCATGATGCGGAGCATCAGCACCCATCTGCCATGAGGATGACTTAATGTACCACGAGCAAGAAGAAGCCGCCGTTCAGCAATTGTTATTAACAGCCCTCAGTGCCAAAGCCGCCGAGGCGTCAAGCATCGTCATCATAGGCCATGCCCAATCAGGCTTCATAGACCAAGTGGCGGCGCAACACCCACAAGCGCAGCTGCACGTTTTTGAAGCCGATAGGCAGTGGTGGTTGGGGGATTTTCATGCCTCGCTACAGCGATTCTTGCAAGACTTGCCTGAGCAATCGGTGGATTGCTTGCTGTTAATCGACTTTATGCAATTGCAAGAGCACAGCATTGCGTGGTTACAGGCCGCACGTCACAGCCTTAAAGCCACAGGCCATGTGATTGCCAATGTCAAAAACAGCCAACACCACCAATACATCCAACAATTGCTCAGCCAAAACAGCCACAATTACACCAGCACCAAAACCGGCAATGTGGCCAAGTTATCCTTGATGGAAGCCATTAAGGTGTTTTTGGATGCGGGCATGTTGCCGTATTTGCACACTTCTTTGCCGCACAAAGCCGACGATGCCTTAATTGCCAGTTTACAGGCCGCATTTGTGCATTTGGGCATACAAGAGAGCATTGCCAAAGTTCGCCTCAACCAATTGCAATACATCTTCACTGCTCAAAACGTGCCCACCCGTTTACTGGTTGCCGTCGCCGAGCCGTGCAGCGTGTTGTGTGCCACCAACAATCCACTGCAATACCAAAACAATTTGGCGGTGTCGCCCGACTTATTGGCCCCACAAGCCGGCCACCAAATCCTCTCGATTACCCGCGCGCCCAACATCGCCATGGCGTTTGAACAAGGGGTGAAATACGCCGAACACAAATGGTTGGTGTTGGCGCACCAAGATGTGTATTTGCCGCAAGGCTGGTTGGCCGATGTACAACAGGCATGGCAAGCGGCGGAAGCCAAACTCGGCAAACCCATAGGCGTGGCCGGCGTCGCTGGCATGGTCAAACGCGACGCTGGCGACTTTATCGCCGCCGGCTGTTGCATGGACCGCATGTACACCTACAACCACGCGCAAGCCCAATTGCCGTTGCAAGCCCATTCTTTAGACGAATTGGTGTTGGTCTACCGCAGCGACCGCTTTATCCCCGAGCTCAATCCTGCTTATGGTTTTCACTATTACGCCACCGAATCGGTGTTCAAAGCGGAAGATGCGGGCTTTATCGGCGCCATCTTGCCGGTGCCGTGTTTGCACAATACCTCGCGCTATGACATCACCGCAGGCGATGCTGATGTGCGCCAAAAAAGCCTGTTATTCCAGCAAGAATGGCAACAGCGCTTGCCGATACGCACCACCATTGCCCACATCACCCATGAAGGCATCAAACTGAATTAATCACGCCACTAATGATGATGCTGTGCATAACAAGCGGCCTGTAAACGATATACAGGCCGCTTGTGTATTCCCCAAAACCCATTCACTACCAAGTAATTGTCTTGCTCTTGGTGGTGGTTTTGGTTTTGGCGGTCTTGGGATTGTCACAGTTTTTTTGGTGCAGCGTTTTAATCGTTTCGGTCACTTTGGCCGGATTGCCATCATGGAATTTCAATTTGGCCTCAATCGAAGTACAGCCACGGGTTTCCGACGCATAGCCAAAATCATCGTAAGATTCCGAGCGGTAATGCACCACGGGTTTCCAGCCATTGAAGGTCACCAAGCTCACGCCCGTGGCAACCGTGCCCTGCCCCGAACCCGAGCTTTCCAATTCCAATAAAGTCGCTTTGCGCTGGCGGCTCAACACCTCTATGCTGGACGATTGGCCGGCAAAGTCTTCCAAGTGTTGCGATTGCTTCAGTTGCGGACGCGTCAAAATATAGCCATTGGAGAAATTGCGGCCTGAATCGGCGTACTCCACCGCCGACAAATACGCTTGCTCGCCCGATTGCAAGGTGATGGCCTCGGTTTGAACGATGTGCACCGATTTGTTGGTCACTTCTTCAGCGACGATTTTGTCTTTGTTGGTGAGCCAGTTGACGATTTGTTTGTCGCTGGGCGTCGCCGCCTGCGCCACAGGCAACAACGTGCTCAAGGCCAACAGGCTCAGATAAGAGGGTTTGTTGAACATGGTTTTCCCTTGGGTAGCGGGCTTACAGGCCGCATCAGCCTTGTTGCCACAGGTTTAAAATCATCTGCAAATCGTGTTGCCACGCATCGCAATCATAGGCACTGCCTTTGGCCTGCAATTTCTTGCGCACCGCCGCCGCACCATACAACATATCGGTCGCCATTTGCGCTTGTTGCTGCACCAAATCCATGCGTGCAAACGCCGTGGTGTAATGGCGGCGTATGCTCAAGCGCGTTTCGTACTTGGCCACAGTCAAACGCCCCACTTGGTAAGCCGGTCGTATCCAATATGCGGGGCGATGGCTCGCCCGCTGCGCTTCTGGCACATCGGCTTCGGCATGGTAGTATTCAGCAGGTAGGTTCTCATCATCCACATGGCTGAACAGCCACTGCCACGCCACATAGGCAAAGTCGTTGCCATAGGCTTCAGGCCGGCTGTGGGCAATTAACAAGGCTTTCAAGCGTTCCAAGCTGGCAATTAAGGCAATAAGGCGCGGTCGTGATTGCCCGAGCATTGCCAACGCAGTGGCGATTTGGGCAAGGGATTGCGCTGACTGGCCAATTTTGCACAGTCGCCATCGCTGTCTGGCTGCGCTGCCAATACTTGCACACCGTGGCGAATTCGCCATTCTTGTTCTTCACCACCGGCCACACAGGCAAATGCGCTGTTTTGCAAACGCGTGTACCAAGCGCCATTGAGCCACACTTGCGCCAAGGCTTCCACGGGTTCGGCCTCGCCCCAACCGATGATGCGCAAACACTCACACACGCGCACCAAACGGTTCCACTCACTGGCATTGCGGTAGGATTTCAATTCATGAAATTGTTGCAGCAAGGTCGCGCGCAATGCCGTCGGCTCTTGCGCCTGCACGTACGCCGCCAATTCGGTCAATTCCATCTCGCCCCAAAGCGCAGTGTGCATGTGTGCTATCCTCTCCAACGCTGATACGGATTCGAGCCGTGTTTGCTTGTCCTCACCCTAACAGCCATCCAGCGAGTTCCGTGATGAAGCCCCGCTTACAATTGCAGTTGGTCTTACATACTTTAGCACAGCAGCGTGCCGATGCCATCGCCGCCTTGCGCTCCTCCCCCCAAGATGCGGACGCTTTGGCCTATAAGCGCCAAATCGATGCCGCCATCGCCTGTTTGCAATGGTGTGAGCGCCACCAAGTGGCGGGCAATAGCCGCGTGCAAGTGTTGCCATTTCCGCGCAATGCATTTGGTGAATATGTGTTGCTCGAAGCCAATGAAGATGGCGATTATTTGCCCGAAGCCGTCTCCGATACCCAAGGGCAGCCCATCAGTCCCAACAGCGGTGATTTGGTGGTATTGCTGGGGCATGTACTCAATTTAACTGATGCTGGCACTGACTGACCCCAAAACTTAAGCCCCAATTCACCGCAAGCAAGCGGCCTGTAAACCTATTCGGCTTTACAGGCCGCTTGTTATTTTTCACCATTAAGCCGGCGTTTGGATGTCGTCCCACTCGGCCACATCAAAGCCCGTCAACCAATTGAGCGCGTACAAACGCTCTTGCACCACGCCGCCGTGGATGTGTTCGGGCAGATTTTTGCCTTGGTGATGGCAGTCGTGCACCAACCATTGCAAACGGTACATCTCATCCAAGGCATCCAAAATCTCGCTGTCCGCGCGGTAATGAGCGGCCTGTAAAGCCTGTGGCACATCCATGTTCAACACCAAACCAGCCAAGGCCGACACATCACACACCTCATCGACTTTGGGCAAAGCCGGCAAGGCCTCCAACGCCCACATCAAGGTCGCAATCGCCTCATAACGCCAAGTGAAATTGACACAGTCTTGCTCATCCACATAATCGCTCTCAACAAAATCGCGCTCTTGCGGCGTCATCCAGCCATAGGCTTGTGGAAATTTTTCTTGTAGCTCATCAGTGCTGAATGGCTCACCGCTGGCGCGTGTGTCCGCCATCACCGCCGCCACACAACAGCCCAATGCCCGCTGCAAACACTCAGCCGCCGGACGCAAGCGCAATTCCTCATCCGCAATCACTGCCGGCAACGACACAGGTGTGCGTATGCCTAGTGCTGTCAAAGCCGCCTCGGTGCGCTGCTTGCGCGCCCAAGCACTTGGCAGTGTCGGTGGCAATACGGGTTCATCGGTGGCTGGCAAGATTTGCGCGCCATTGGGTGCGCGCACCGAACCATCGGGCAAATAAACAATGGCATTGGCGCGCTCGGCCCAGAGGGCAAAATCATCCAAATCATGCTCATCGACTTCGGCGCTGACTTGGTGTTTCACCCGCTCGATGTGCTTCATGGTGTAATACTTGCTCTGCGTCATGTCCTCGCCATCAAGCTGCAACACATAGCCAATAAAGCCTTGCAGATGTCCCGCCAATTCCGCGTCCGTGTCATCGCGCTGATTGAGCACCTCGCCACGAAAATCCAGTGGCGGCAATGCCACCACGGTTGCATACGCATTCACCAATATCGCCATTTCCACACCTTTAGCCCCAGTCATGATGTGTGGATGGTAGCAGAAATGAAATAATGACTCTAGGTGTTTTTATCAGCTATTTGGTGCATACAAAAGCGGCCTGTAAATGGTTTACAGGCCGCTTAATTAATGCTTTATTTAAATACTAACAGCCAAATTTGGTGTCATAGAATTTGCCACGGATGTATTGCTTACTACAGATGTGGTTGTTGCCATTGCATTCATCGCACCAATCAATTGAGACACCTGATTGGCCGTGACGGTTTTATCTGCAAATTGAAATTGTTTATTTGCAGCATTCACCGTAGTTGTAAAAAATTGTTTTACTGTAACCTTATCGCTGGCAACCCCGTAACCCGAAATCAACAAATCCGTTCCAACTTTGCTAAATGTCGCTGCGCTGCTGTTAATATTAATAAAACGTAAGGTATCTAGCGCAGAGGTATCATCGGTATCAATAACAGTATCTGTCCCATCACCTTTGTAAAAAATATACGAATCAGCATCATTACCCGCACCACCATACAAGGTATCATTACCCGTACCACCATTTAAAACATCAATCCCAGCATCACCATTCAACGCATCAGCACCTACACCTCCAAACAAAGTGTCATTACCAATGCCCCCACGCAATAAATCACTGCCTTCATAGCCATACAATTTATCATTTCCAGCCAAACCATAGATTGTATCCGCAACTTGACTGCCATTAAGGGTATCCACTTCAGCACTGCCATTCAAATTAAAGCGCAAGCTTCCTGCTTGCATTTCCAACAAGCCCATAGTCTTGTCTGCAAATTGAAACTGCTTATTGTGAGCAGCAACTGTTCGATCAAAATACTGGGAAATTTTTACCGCATCACCACTACTACCATAAGCGCTAATGACCAAATCGGTACCCTTACGTAAGTACTGTGCATTGCTGGCATTCATATTGATAAATCGCAAAGTATCTTTGGCACTGCTGTCATCCGTATCGATTACAGTATCACTCCCATCCCCCAAATAAAATATATAGGTATCCGCATCATTACTAACACCACCATAAATGACATCATTGCCCTTGCCAGCATTTAAAACATCATTACCCTCATTGCCATTCAAACCATCTGCACCTTCATTACCAAACAAGGTATCGTTACCCTTACCACCTTGCAAAGCATCATTGCCCAAATAGCCATATAAGATATCATTACCATCCAAGCCTTGTATCAAGTCAGCATACTCAGAGCCTTTCAGTACATCACCATTAAGAGTGCCTTTAACACTTAACTTAACATCACCCGCAAGCAAAGTCTTATCCTTAAAAGTAAAGCGTTTATTGCGAGCAAATGTTGAGGTATCAAAATACTGTTTAACGATGACTTTATCGGTTGTTAAACCATAACCTGCCACCACCAAATCATCTCCTTGCTTGGTGAAAATGGCTTGCGAACTGTTGACTTGTAAGAACTCTAGGAAATCTCCTCGTAAAAAACGGTCATCCAAATCAATTACCATATCCACACCATCTCCTGAGTAGAATCGGTAAGTGTCCTCATCACTGCCATCGCCACTGTACATGGTATCGTTGCCTTTACCACCTACAATGATATCGGCCCCATAATTGCCTCTGATGGTGTCATTACCTTCTTGACCATACAGCTTGTCATAACCTGTTCCACCATCAATCACATCATTGCCCAAACCACCAAACACCACATCATCACCATCACCTGAATCAATGGTATCCGCTCCTGCATTACCGTGCATGACATCAGCAATGCTGGTGCCTGTCAGGTTATCAATACCAGCCCCACCCACGATAAAACTGCTGTATTTTCCATCTCTATAATCAAAAATCGGGGCTGATACTGCCTGTATATTATGTAAAAAATAATCACTTATTCGAACACTACCATTTCCAGACACATGCTGAATGATGAGATCATTATTGATTTTGGTATAACCATAATCTGCCACTGCACCACCGTAAAATTCTACTGTGTATTTTGGTGAATTAGAATTGTCTGCCTCATTGGTTTCAAAAATGACATCATTACCAAAATTTTGGTCAGAAAAATAAAATAAATCTTGCCCCAGACCACCATACAATGTGTCATTACCAGCGGCGCCCAATATAGTGTCATCACCATCACCACCATTTATGGTGTCATCGCCTTCGTATCCATACAATTCATCATTGCCAGCGCCACCATTCAAAATATCATTACCATTATACGCATAAATTTTGTCGTCCCCATTTCCACCCAGTATTTCGTCATTCATCAAACCGCCATACAAGATGTCATTACCATCCCCACCATCTAAATAATTATTATCCTCATGACCATATAAATAATCATTACCAGCACCACCATACAATTTATCTTCGCCATAGCCTCCATAAAGATAATCTACCCCATCACCACCATAAAGAATGTCTTTGCCCTCATCTCCCCATAATGTGTCATTGCCAATCCCTCCCCAAAGAGTATCTGCACCCGCATACCCTGAAATAGAATCATCTCCTTCTAATGCGTCAATGAAATTATCAAAATCATCTCCAAATAACGCATCATTACCAACAGTACCTAATTGAGTTGCCATACTTTCCCCTTAAAATGTAGTTTGTACTTCAGATACAAGTAATTTAGATAAATTGCTCCTCTCTCTACAGCAATATTCATTCCGAATTACTTTCTAAAATAATCGTTATCTGTTTAGAGCATATCAACAACAGCAAAGCGGCCTGTAAACGTTTACAGGCCGCTTATTTGTGTTTACATACAGGTATGGCTGCGACTGTCTTTTATCCTCTCCATCCCTCTCAAACACGTCGACGGTGATACCAGCGCCACAACAGCAAAACCGCCACCACTCCCAAGGCGATGGCACCGATTTGCACGTCCGACAGCGACAGCAAGGCCGTGCGCAGCGGATGGGCGGTGCGCGTGGCTTCGTCAAACACCCACCACTGATTTCTTCCGCCGCGCACACCAGCGCTGGCACGCAACACGCGTTCGCCGCCCAAGCCTTGCGCCAACCACGGTCGCACATAGGCGATGAACATGGCCGCAGCAAACAAGGGCAACCACACACTCAAGAACAATGTTGATTGTCGCCGTTTGTTCACACCCACCTCCTTCATCTCGGCAAGCCTCGCTCGGTGTTGCCCACATTTCCCTGCACACTGTTTCTCCCATCTATGCCATCCCCGTTGCCGCTATTTGCCGCAGCTAAGCGCAGCGTCTATGATGTGGCAACATTATTTTGGCACAGGTTCTGAAATGGCTGACACGATTTATGCCCTTACGCGCTTTATCGACAAACCAAACCATGTCGATGCTTTTACCATTTTGGTGTTTCAGCGTGGTAAACCGCGGCGACTCACTGACGACAACGGTCAAGCGCTGTTGTTTGCCACGGCAGATGCGGCCAAAGCCTATGCCGCCGCACAAGGATTTGAGCTCTCTGAATAAGATAAAGCTGTTCAGAGAGCACATACAAAAGCGGCCTGTAAATGGTTTACAGGCCGCTTATTGATTCATGGTCTTGCTCTCAAAGCCTTAAGGCATCAACATGCCGCCATTCACATGTAAGGTTTGGCCGGTGATGTATTTGGCTTGATTCGATGCCAAGAACACCACTGCATCGGCGATGTCTTGCGCTTCACCAAGTTTGCCCAAGGCGATGTTGCCAGCCAAGGCTGCACGTTGCTCTTCAGGCAAGGCGCGGGTCATGTCGGTGTCGATAAAACCAGGGGCAACACAGTTGACGGTAATGCCACGGCTGCCGACTTCACGCGCCAAGGATTTGGTGAAACCCATCATGCCGGCTTTGGCGGCGGCGTAATTGGCTTGACCGGCATTGCCCATCGCACCAACGACAGAAGCGATGCTGATGATGCGGCCGTGGCGCGCTTTCATCATGCCGCGCAAAACGGCTTTGCTGGCGCGGTACACCGATTTCAAATTGATGTGCATGATGTCGTCCCACTCTTCGTCTTTCATGCGCATCAACAAATTGTCGCGGGTCACGCCGGCGTTGTTCACCAACACTTCGATGGTGCCGAATTCTTTGGTAATGTCGGCAATCAAGGTTTCGATAGATTCCACTTCGCCCACGTTCAACACGCGACCAGCGCCACCGTGCGCACTCAAGCGCTCGTTGATTTTCGCCGCTTGCGCGTCGCTGGTAGCCGTGCCTATCACAATCGCGCCTTGGGCAGCCAAGCTGTCGGCAATCGCCGCACCGATGCCGCGCGATGCGCCCGTTACCAATACCACCTTGCCTTGTAATCCTAAATCCATGTTCATCCCTTTGTATTACGCGCTCTGAGCCGCGATAAATGCTTCTAAGTCTGCTTGTTTGGTCAAGGCCACACAAGAGGCTTCTTTGTTAATGCGTTTGGACAAGCCCGCCAATACTTTGCCGGGGCCACATTCGGCCGCTTCGGTAATGCCGTCTTCGACCAGTTTGTTCACGGTTTGCGTCCACAATACCGGCGAATACAATTGGCGCACCAACGCGTCTTTGATCAAGGCCACATCTTGGTGGGTGTTGACATCGACGTTGTGTATCACTGGAATGTGTGGTGCCACAATCTCAACATCGGCCAAATAAGCCTTGAGTTTTTCTGCTGCAGGTTTCATCAAGCTGCAATGTGAAGGCACAGACACAGGCAAAGGCAAGGCACGTTTGGCACCTTTTTCTTTGGCCAAGGCCATCGCGGTTTCCACGGCTTGAGCATTGCCGGCAATCACCACTTGACCGACGGCATTGAAGTTCACCGCTTCGACCACTTCGCCACCGTCTTGCGCCAAACGGCACACGTCCATCACTTCTTCATCGCTCAAGCCCAAGATGGCCGCCATCGCGCCCACGCCTTGTGGCACGGCGTTTTGCATCAAGTGGGCGCGTTCGCTCACCAATTTAATCGCAGTGGCAAAATCCAAGCTTTGTGCTGCCACCAAAGCGGTGTATTCGCCCAAGCTGTGGCCGGCCAAAGCAGCAGGTGCTGCGCCGCCCAAGTGTTGGTAAGCGCGCCATGTGGCGATGCCAGCGGTCAACATCAAAGGTTGGGTAATCACGGTAGCATTGAGTTTGGCGGCATCGTCGCCGTTAATCAGCGCCCACAAGTCTTGCCCCAACACATCGGATGCTTCTTGGAAAGTATGGCGCACCACACTGATGTCATTGAAGCCATCCATCATGTGCAAAGATTGCGAACCTTGTCCGGGAAAGAAAAATGCAAAAGCCATTATGGTCCTCTCTGGTGTTTAATAAAGCGTGGCGCCGTTTTTCAAAACAGCAATCAGCGCCAACACTGCGGCGGTGTTGAGTAAGGCCGTCAGCCAAAACACCCATATAAAAGGGGTTTTGCTGGTTTTGTGGTGCCACACATGGCGTGCCAACAAGCCGCCTACCCAACCGCCCAATAAGTCTTGTCCATGCAAACGCGCTTCAGAAATGCGCCAGCCTTGGCGCGTTGCCGCACGTTTGTCGACATAATAACTGAACAAAGATACCACATTCATGCCCAGCAGCCACAGCCCTAAATAAGAGTTTTGCTGCAAAGCAAACAAAATCAAAGCCACCCCCAATAACACAGGCAGCACCAAAGTGGGACGGGTCCAAACACCCGCAGAACGTGAACGTGACATCTAGCTTCATCTTAAAAACGTTTACAGGCCGCTTAAACAGTTTTTAAGCGGCCTGTAATAAAATCCATACATCAATAGCGCAATAACACCGCGCCCCAAGCAAAACCACCGCCTATGCCTTCAAGCAAGACCACGTCGCCGCGTTTGATGCGACCATCGCGCACGCCCAAGTCCAGTGCCAACGGAATAGACGCCGCCGAGGTATTGCCTTGGTCTTGTACGGTCAAAATGATTTTGTCCATAGAGAGGCCCAAGTGTTTGGCGGTAGACTCGATGATGCGCAAATTGGCTTGGTGCGGCACCACCCAATCCACATCGTCCGCAGTCAAACCTGCATCGTCTATCACTTGCTTGCCGATTTTGGCCAAGGTTTTCACTGCAAATTTGAATACCGCTTGGCCGTCCATGTACACATACGGTGAACCGACGATTTCGCCACCATGAATCACCCCTGGGGTTTCCAAGATGTGGGCGTAATTGCCATCGGCCTGTAATTTGGCCTGCATGATGCCGCCTTCGGTCTCACTCTTGCCCAACACCACCGCGCCCGCGCCATCGCCAAACAACACGCACGTGCGTCTGTCGTTCCAATCAAGCAAACGCGTGAACGTCTCGGCACCAATCACCAAGGCATTTTTGGCCAAGCCAGCCAAGATGTAAGCATGGGCGGTGGTCAACGCATACATAAAGCCGGCACACACCGCTTGCACGTCAAACGCTGCCACGCCGGGCATGCCCAATTTTTGCTGCACGATGCATGCGGTCGATGGGAAGGTTTTGTCCGGTGTGGTCGTGGCAACAATGATCAAATCAATGTCGTTTTTGTCCAGACCAGAGCTGTCTATGGCCTTCAAAGCGGCCTGTACGGCCAAATCACTGGTCAATTCGTTTTCAGCAGCCACATGGCGGTGACGTATGCCTGTGCGCGTCACAATCCATTCATCAGAAGTATCTACTTTTTGTGCCAAATCATCATTGCTGACGCGGTTGGCGGGTAGGAAACTGCCCGTACCTAAAATTTTTGCATACGTCATGGTAATACGCTCTCGACTTTCTCGTTGGTGCTGCTGATGTCACTTAACTGTGTGCCTGCTCGGCGTGGACTCACGCCTAGCTGCCTATTATTATCGCGCTGCTGGGGTTTATTTGCCGATGTTCACACCTGAGGCTTCGGCCGCAGCCAAATGTGCACTCACACCGCGTTGGATGCTGGTCAAAATATCGGCCTTGGCTTCGTGATACGCTTCTTGCAAGGCATAGTTAAAGCCAACCGCATCGGTACCACCGTGGCTTTTCACCACCACCCCGCGCAAACCCAAGAATATGGCGCCATTAAAGCGGCGTGGGTCTATGCGTTTTTTCACTTGAGCCAACACCGGTTTGGCAATCAAGCCTTGCGCTTTGCTTAAAGCGCTGCTGTTGAATTCGTTTTTGATGATTTGACCCATCATCTTCACCGTGCCTTCGATGGTTTTCAAAGCCACATTGCCAACAAAACCATCGGCGACAATCACTTCCACTTCACCGGTAAAAATATCATCGCCTTCAACATTGCCAATGAAATTCAATTGGCTGTTTTGCAATTGGTGGTAAGCCTCTTTGACGGTGCTGTTGCCTTTGATTTCTTCCGAACCGATGTTCAGCAAGCCCACGCGTGGGGTTTTGATGTGCGGATTGACCGCTTGCACCAATTGCGAACCCATGATGGCAAACTGTAACAAATGCTCAGGCGTGCTGTCGATGTTGGCACCCAAGTCCAACACACAGGTCAAGCCACCATTGGTAGTGGGCAAGAATTTGGCAATTGCCGGACGTTCTATGCCTTCTATCGTTTTCAACACGAATTTTGCAGTGGCCATCAATGCGCCGGTATTGCCCGCAGACACAGCCGCCTCGGCCAAGCCTTCTTTGACTTGGTTAATCGCCACGCGCATCGAAGAATCTTTCTTGTGGCGCAAGGCATTGCGAGGGTCTTCGTCCATGTCCACCACTTCAGAGGCATGGATCACACTGATGCGGTCCATGGGCGCGTTAACGCTTTTTAAAGCGGCCTGTAACTTGGCCTCATCGCCGACCATCAACAGTTTGACATCGTTTTGGCGTTCTAAAAAAGCCACGGAAGCCGGTACGGTAACGCTTAAACCTATGTCACCACCCATCGCATCCACTGCAATCGTTATCATTATTTATACTCAATCATTTTTAAAACACGGCAAGCTTATCACGCGAAGAAATGCACCACAAACTGCTGCGTGTGAAAGTCGCGCAAAATTGGGTTAGCCTGTTTTGCACAACACTGAAATGCAAAAAAGCCAACATCTAGCTTGAGCTGGTGTTGGCTTCCTCCATCAAACAGACTTATTCGTCGTTTGATTTGATCACTTTACGACCACGGTACATACCGTTAGGAGAGATGTGGTGACGCAAATGTACTTCGCCAGTGGTTGCATCAACAGCTGTTGCAGGTGCAGTCAAGCTGTCGTGTGAACGGTGCATACCGCGTTTAGAAGGGGATTTTTTGTTTTGTTGAACTGCCATGAGTCAAACTCCATAAGAGAAAATAAATACGTTTATTGGTTGCGCTTAAGCTTGGCCAACTGGGCAAAAGGATTAGGTTTATCCGCATTAACGCGCTCTAAATCATCATTGCCACAATCGTCGTGACGTGGGGCATAAGGCAAAGCCATAATGATTTGATCTTCCAAGAGCGACCACACAGAAAGCTCAGACTCAGCCAGCACTCCCTCTAAATCGGGATCACTGTCCATGGCCTCATCCAACACAGCCTCATCGCTGAACAACACGATGCGAACTGTCTCGTCCAACACGAATGGCAACGCTGACAAACAACGTTGACAAGCAAGTTGTAACTCGCCCTGTATTGATAAATCAAGAAAGGGGCGTTGCAACTTGTCCACACCGCCTTTTAAGCGGTAATGCAGTGTTGTATCGGCATGGGCCAAAAACTCATGCTGCGCCACGCGCTCATCCAATTGCGCCAAGCTGATGCTATCATCTTGAAGCAACGCGCTTTTTGCAAAAGCGACCGGATCAATCAAATTAACGTCTAACATAAACGAAGGATGATATAATTGTTTGATTCTAACTGTCAATGACAAATTTCCCCATGAGCACCCCAGCACTGATTTTGGCATCGAGTTCACGCTTTCGCCAAATGCAATTGCAACAATTGAATCTTCCCTTCTCCACTTGCTCGCCAGACATAGACGAAACGCCTTTAGCGCATGAAAACGCCGCTGCTACCGCCTTGCGTTTGGCCACTGGCAAAGCGCAAGCCGTGGCTGAAATATACCCACAGCATTTAATCATCGGCTCCGATCAAGTGGCGTTTTGCCAACACACGCAATTGGGCAAACCAATGAGTGTGGAGAAAGCCGCCGAAACTCTGCGTTTCACCAGCGGCCAGCATTTGGACTTTTACACCGCTGTGGTCTTACTCAACACACTTACAGGCCGCATGCACAGTCATGTTGACCTCACCCAAGTGCAAATGCGCGAACTCTCAGATGAGAGCATCCAGCGCTATTTAGAACAAGAACCCGATGCCATTTACTGCGCCGGCGGCGCCAAAAGCGAAGGCTTGGGCCAAACCCTGATTGCCGCCATCACCAGCACCGATCCCAATGCCTTAATCGGTTTGCCGATGTTGAGTTTGATTGGCTTTTTAATTGAAGAAGGAATCGCATTACCATGAGCGCGACTTTGTACTTAATCCCCACCCCTTTGGCCACTGCCGACACGCCTTGCCTATTGCCACACGAACAAGCACTGATTGTCGGCATCACCGACTTCATCGTCGAAGCCGAAAAAACCGCGCGCGCACATTTGAAAGCCTTGGGTGTGAGCACGCCGATACGCGAATTGTCCATGCACACGCTCAATGAGCACACCAACGCGGCCGACATACCCGCCTTGCTTGAACCTTTGAAGCAAGGCCGTGATGTCGGCTTGGTCAGCGAAGCCGGTTGCCCTGCCGTGGCCGACCCTGGTGCACAAGTGGTGGCTTTGGCACACCAACATGGATTTACCGTTAAACCTTTGGTGGGCCCATCGAGCATTTTATTGGCCTTGATGGCCTCGGGTGCCAATGGCCAAAACTTCGCCTTCCGTGGCTATTTGCCGCAACACGCCGATGAGCGCGCTGCGGCATTGAAAGACTGGGAAGCCCGCGCTTACCAACAAAAAGAAACGCAAATCTTCATCGAAACGCCATACCGCAACGATGTGCTGCTCGAAACCGCGCTGCAAACCTTAAAACCAACGACACGCTTGTGTGTGGCCTGTGATTTGACCGCCGACAGCGAAACCATCATCTCTTTGCCGGTACAAGATTGGCCTAAAGACCGTCCGAACCTGAAAAAACGCCCGACCATATTCATTATTTACGCGCAGTAAGCATGCGCACATGATTTGAATGCATGGCAATCAAAAGCGGCCTGTAAAGTTTACAGGCCGCTTTAATGTGTGTTGAAGCATATGACTGTGATATTGGATGCCATTCCCAGCCATCACGCATGCACCAGCCCCCACCACAATAGGGTCGCACAGGCTGCGGTGGTCAATGCATAATAAAACCCACCCACCACCAAGCAATGCTGAAACTCGTCTGCGGGCAAATCGTATTGCTGTTGCCACTGCGGATGGCGGCACAGCGCCCACCACAGGCGCACGTATTTGTACGGGTAAAACACGGTCGAGGAAGTCGCCATAAAATGCGGCAATTGCGCCACCAATTGAGGACGCTGCTGCAAGAGTTTGCGCCATTCCTCAGCCACTGCTTCCATGTACAGACTCAAGATGCCCAACACCACCATAGGCAATATCAACCACCACATCATCACACCTCATGCATTCAAATGATTGATACAGACAAATGCGGCCTGTAAACACTTACAGGCCGCATGAATTTGTTGCAGTTAACGTTGTGCCAATACCGCACCACCGGCGAAATAACGCTTCACACCGGCAGAAATCGCGTCGGCGACTTTGCCGCGAAACGCCGTGCCTGCCAACAAGCGCTCTTCTTCCGGATTGGAAATAAACGCGGTTTCCACCAAGATGGACGGAATGTCTGGTGCTTTGAGCACGGCGAAACCGGCTTGGTCGACTTGGCCTTTGTGCAATTTGTTGATGTTGCCCAAGGCATTCAACACATGCCGGCCCAATACCAAAGAATCGCGCACAGTGGCGGTTTGGGTCATGTCCAAGATGGCGCGATCGACGTTGGCATTGCCAACTTTTTTCACCCCACCGATTAAGTCGGCCGCGTTTTGCGAATCGGCCAAGAACTTCGCTTGCGCACTGGTGGCGCCGCTGGTACTCAAGGCATACACGCCTGTACCGCGTGCCGATGGGCTGGTAAACGCATCGGCATGCACGGAGATAAACAAGTCGGCCTGTAATTTGCGCGCCGTGGCCACGCGCACGCCCAAGGGGATGAACACGTCTTGGTTGCGCGTCATGTGGGTTTTGTAGCCGGCAGCATCGAGTTTTTTCTTCAAGTCGCGGCTAATGGCCAACACCACGTTCTTTTCTTTCAGACCATTGGGGCCGATGGCACCGGGGTCTTCGCCGCCGTGACCAGGATCTATGACCACCACCACTTTGCGGTTGATGTTGGATTTGTTTTGCGGCGTGGCTTTCGGGCGTGCTTCTTCAGGTTTGGGGATGGTGGTTTGCGCGGTGACGGTGGTCGAGCCATCTTTGCTGACCTTGCCCTTGCTGTAATCATTGAGCAGCGCCATCAATGCGTCTTCTTCCTCGGCCTGTACCGCTGGCGCCGAGCCTTGGCCTGCTGGGAACAAATCAATCACCAAGCGGTGTTTGTATTCGGCCACGGGCAATAAGGAAAACACTTGCGGGCTGATGTTGCGTTTTAAATCCACCACGATGCGCACCGTGCTTTGATCAAACTGGCCAACGCGAATCTGGTTGATGTAAGGGTCACGCGCCAATACCTTGCTCGGCACGCTTTTCATCACCTCGTTGATGCTGACGCCTTGCATGTCCACCACCAAGCGGCGCGGATTGTCGAGCACGAAGTATTTAAACGGCACGGCCGCGCTGGCTTCCAACGTCATGCGCGTGTACAAATCGGAGGGCCAAATACGGGCGGCGGTAATTTGGGCGTTGTTGGCAAAGGCCAGTGGCGTCACAGACACCAACGCACCGGCACTTAAGGTTTGCAACATACCGCGACGGGTCATCAAAGGCATGGGCTTAACATCTTTTGAGCTAGTTCTGTATGGGGAATGATTGTACACAGACGACCGGCGTCCTGTACACTCAAGGCGACTGTCACATCGGCCGCAGGCACGAAACCTGCCGCCATTTGTGGCCATTCTATCAAGGCTATGGTGTTGTCATCAAACAACTCATCCAAACCGGCGTCCAACCACTCTTCTGGACTTTGAAAGCGGTACAAATCAAAGTGTTCTACTTTAAAACCATCCAATTCGTAACTCTCGACGATGGTATAAGTCGGGCTTTTCACCGTGCCCGCAAAACCCCACGCGCGTAGCAGGCCGCGGGTCAATGTGGTTTTACCTGCGCCCAAATCACCGGCCAAATACACGGTTAATGAAGGTTTCAGGACGCTTGCTAATTTTTGTGCAAATGCAAGGCTTGCCGCTTCATCGGCAAGGAATTGCGTATAATCTGCCATGTTGTTTCCATAGATAGAAGTATGAATGCCACCGAATTGAGTCTGGCCGTGAGCACTGAAGCGAAGCGGCTGGGTTTTTTAGACTGCAAAATCGCACCGCCCCATTTGTCCGCCGAGCACGATGAGAAACTGCGTGCATGGCTGGCTCAAGGTTATGAAGGGGAAATGACGTTTTTCCACAAACACGGCACGGCGCGCAATCACGCCGATTATGTGTTGCCACAAGCCCAATCGGTCATCATGGTCGCCTTGCCGTATTGGACGGAAGGCTTTGACCTAACGCATTCCATTCTAGCAGATAGCCACGCAGCATATGTGTCACGCTATGCGGTCGGGCGGGATTATCACAAAGTTTTACGTTCTCGCCTCAAACAATTGGCGCAATACCTGTCGACACTGGCACCAGAAGGCATACACCGCCCCGTGGTCGACAGTGCGCCGGTGTCAGAAGTGTCGTTTGCGGTACAGGCCGGCTTGGGTTGGCGCGGCAAACACACTTTGCTCTTGCAAAAAAACACCGGCAGTTTTTACTTTCTCGGTGCCTTATTGACCACGGTCAAACTCGAGCCCACTGAGGCAGTTAATGGCCATTGTGGCCAGTGCAGCCGTTGCATCCAAGCCTGCCCCACTGGCGCCATCGTTGGCCCGCACATGGTGGACGCGCGCCGCTGCATTTCCTACCTCACCATAGAGTTGCCCAGCATCATTCCGGAAGAATTTCGCACCGCCATCGGCAACCGCATTTATGGCTGTGACGATTGCCAATTGGTGTGCCCGTTTAACCGCTTTACCCCAGAGAGCAGCGAAGCCGATTTTCAAGTGCGCCACAACCTGACCCAAATGAGTTTATTGGATTTATTGGCGTGGACAGCAGACGATTTCAAAGAGCGCATGGCCGGCAGCCCGATTTACCGCATCGGTTTTCACAAATGGCTGTCGAACATCTTGATTGCCTTGGGCAACAGCGCCCCCAGTGCTGCGATTGCCGCGGCGGTGGCGCCTTTTTGCCAACACGAATTGGCCTTGGTATCCGAAGCCGCACAGTGGACGTGGCAACGGCATCAAACACCGGCGTAAACACTTGAGCGCAATGGCTTACAGGCCGATGCATTTTGCCATCTGCTGCCAGTGCCATATGGACAATTGCGATGGTTTCGCCTACTGTATGCAGGCTGTGACTGCGACTGAGCAGCGCTAAGTCATACTTTGCTGCAACTTCCACAGTCATCACCCGACCATGCGGCCTGTAAAGAGGAATTTATGAATTTTCAATTGATCATCATAGGCGACGAAATCATCCACGGCAGCCGTGTCGATGCCCACTTCAGTGCGATTAAGAATTTACTGGCCGAACGCGGCTTGCGTTTGCGCAATGTGCAATACCTACCCGATGACAGGGTGATGATTATCGAGCAGCTTAAGCGCAGTTTTGCCGATGGCATTCCCACTTTTGTCACTGGTGGCATCGGTGGCACACCAGACGACCATACCCGTCAAGCGGCAGCGGCGGCCTTGGATTTACCACTGACTTTGCATGCCGATGCTGTGCCTGCCATCGAAGCCATTGCACACCGACGCGGCGAAAGCTTGGACAATCCTAACCACCTCACCCGTTTGAACATGGCGACCTTCCCGGTCGGCGCCGACTTGGTGCCCAATCCGTATAACAACATCGCCGGTTTTTCCATCCAAGAACATTATTTTTTGCCCGGTTTCCCCATCATGGCCCATCCGATGGTGGCATGGGTTTTGGACACGCTCTACCCGCATTTACACCACCAAACCCGTTATGCCAGCGTCAGCGTGTGGGTATACAACTTGCCTGAGTCCAACATCACCGACTTGATGCACAATATCGAGCAGCAATATCCGCAAATACAGACTTTTAGTCTGCCCTCTACTTTACAGGCCGGGCAAAACAGCCCTTACCAATACCGCATCGAATTTGGTTTGAAAGCACAAGACCAAGCTTGCGACAGCTTGCCGCAAGTGTGGGCGCAGGTATTGCAGCAATTGCGTGATTTGGGTGGCGAATTGCAAGACACAGACGTGCCGAGCGAATAAGCACAAAAAAGCGCCCCCGCTGGTTTAGAGCGGGGGCAAACGGAACACACCTCATAAATCTCTGCCAAACAGCCGCCGCGCTTGCTGCACATGACTACTGTTTAACGATGGCTGCATCTTAATCCAAGCGAATTTAAATGTAAATAATAACAATTATCATTAATTGTAAATTTACATCAATACCACAAGTCCATACCACCCTAGTCGATGATTTTCGCCATGGTGTTTTTCTTGCCCAAGTGTTTGGCATCGGTTTTCAGCCATTGTTGCCCTGCTTCGCGCCCTTGCTCAAACAATTGTTGCAAAAATGACCAATCAGACTTGACCTTGCTGTCACTGCCATAACCCATCAATTTGGCACCCCCATCAATTTGATGCAAAAACACCTTGCGATAGCGGCTGGTGTCCAATTTTTGCTCTTCTACCAAGCGGGTGACAAAGCGGATGGCGCGCAATTCCATGAGCAAACCGGCATTGAACGTGATTTGATTGGCTCGGTCTTGAATTTCATCCATGGTTTTGGGCATGTTTTCAATCGCAATTGGATTGATTTGCACCAGTAAAATATCGGTGGCTGGCGTTTGGTAAATCAAGGGGTACAAGACCGGATTGCCAGCATAACCGCCATCCCAATACTGCTCGCCATCAATCTCCACCGCTTGGTATAACATGGGCAAACAGGCTGAAGCCATCACCGCTTGGCTGCTGACATTGCAATTGGTAAAAATCTCGGCCTTGCCCGTGCGCACACAAGTGGCACAAATAAACAATTGCGGCATCCACGGCGCTTCTTGCAAACTGGCAATCAAGTCGAAATCAACAATATTGTTCAAAATGCGCCGCAATGGGTTGATGTCAAACGGGTTGCTTTGCGCCGGTGCCAATACCGGTCTGAGCCACGGCATCAATTGCGCGGCAAACGCAGCAGGACTGGCCGCCAACAGTGTCCCTATCTTGCCCACTTCCCACCAAAACGTGTGCAGTTTTTGCCGCGCCAATTCACAGCGCGCCTTGTGCGCCTCGGCCTCACTCATGCCCTCAGTTTTTGCCTCGGCAAACCCAGCCGCCAAGGCCACCGCATTCATCGCGCCAGCGCTGGTGCCGCTGATGCCCTCAAATTCATAGCTACCGTCTTCCAACAAAGCATCCAACACGCCCCAAGTGAATGCACCGTGTGAACCCCCTCCTTGCAAAGCCAAATCCAAACGGTATGTTTTGTGTGCTGCCATTGTTCACCTCATTTTGTGTGCCATAGCTGTTTTGCAGCGCCGTCTTGCCTTGCCGCTGCCCTTAAAACCTTCACGCATCAGCATAAATCATCGCTGACCATCTCGCCACCAACGCTGCCAATTTTAATAATTTTTGCGCATAAATAAACAATAAAACGGTATTTAGTGCAGCCAAAAATCACTGCTATAGTGGTTTCATCTTCCATTTTGCACTGCAACAGAAAGCCGCATCATGCTCAAACTCAAAAAATCCCTCTTTCTTGCCCTGCCATTGGTATTGGCTTTGGCGGCATGCGGCAACAACACTGGCAATGACAAAAACGCGGCCAGCACCGCCGCCGGCAGCAAACCCGCCGCTACAGGCAGCGTCAGCATCTTAAACGTGTCTTACGACCCAACGCGCGAGCTCTACCAAGAATACAACCAAGTGTTTCAAAAACAATGGCAACAAAAAACCGGCCAAACCTTGGACATCCAACAGTCTAACGGCGGCTCAGGCAAACAATCCTTATCGGTACAAAATGGTTTACAGGCCGATGTGGTGACTTTGGCCTTGGCCGGTGACATCGATTCTTTAAACAAACAAAAAGAATTGCTGAACAAAGATTGGCAAAAAACCTTGCCGGACAACAGCACCCCTTACACCTCCACCATCGTGTTCTTGGTGCGCAAAGGCAATCCAAAACACATCAAAGACTGGGGCGATTTGGTCAAAGGCGATGTGCAAGTGATTACCCCAAATCCAAAAACCTCAGGCGGTGCGCGTTGGAATTTCCTTGCCGCTTGGGCATGGGCAAAACAAAGCAATGGCGGCGATGAAGCCAAAGCCAAAGCGTTTGTCACCGATTTGTACAAACGTGTGCCAGTAATGGACACCGGCGCACGCGGCTCGACCATCACCTTTACCCAACGCGGCTTGGGCGATGTGTTGCTCGCATGGGAAAACGAAGCCTATTTGGCCTTGAAAGAAGCCGGTGACCAATACGAAATCGTCACCCCAAGCTTGTCCATCTTGTGCGAACCGCCTGTGGCTGTGGTCGACTCAGTGGTCGATAAAAAAGGCACACGTGAAGTGGCCACCGAATACTTAAAAGGCCTGTACACCGAAGACGCGCAACGCATCATCGCCAAAAACTTCTACCGTCCGATTAACCCGAAAGTGGCCGCAGAATTCAAAGACAAATTCCCACAACTGCAATTGGTGACCATAGACAAAGACTTCGGTGGCTGGAAAACCGCCCAACAACAATTCTTCGCCGATGGCGGTGTGTTTGACCAGATTTATGTGAAGAAATAAACCGCTTACGGGTTTACTCACAAGATACCAAAGCGGCCTGTAACGATTTACAGGCCGCTTTTTCATGCTAGCTCTGCTTTAATAAATATATTCTGTATCATATCTTTGATTATGCACTGGCTGCCAACAAATTATTGCTTGGGTTGATGGTAGTCGGAGTAACATCGGTTTGAGCATCACTGCTTACCAATGAACTCATCGCCGTTTTCAACCCTGCAGTTTGTTGCGCCAAAGTAATGGCTTGCGCTGCAGTAATCGTTTTATCGGCAAACTGAAATTGCTTTTTCCCCGCTTGCACAGTGGTATCGTAAAACTGCTTGACGGTGACTTTGTCGGTAGTGGCGCCATAACCACTGATGATCAAATCATTGCCTGATTTTGAAAATTTTGCAGTGGAACTGTTAATACTGACAAAACGCAAGGTATCAACTGCTGACACATCATCAGTATCAATGACGGTGTCGCTGCCAAAACCTTTATAAAATAAGTAAGTATCAGCATCATTGCTTGTACCACCATACAACACATCAGTCCCAGCTCCACCATTAAAGGTGTCGCTGCCCTCAGCACCATTCAAACCATCATTTCCCGTTCCTCCAAATATTGTATCGTTACCAAGACCACCATTTAAAACATCATTACCATCATCACCATAAATGGCATCATTACCGGCTAAACCTAAGATACTGTCAGCAAGTTTACTGCCATTCAAAATATCATTGGTGACAGTACCATTTAAACCAAAACGTTTTGAACCAGACTGCATATCCGCCAATGTGATTGTTTTGTCAGCGAATTGGAAAGATTTGGTATGGGCATTCACTAACTTATCAAAATACTGCCTTACTATGGCTCTATCTGTTCCTGCACCATCCCCCGAAACCACCAAGTCGTTCCCTGAGCGAACAAATACCGCTTGTGTACTGTTAATATTGGAAAATTTCAATACATCAATAGCAGTGGTATCATCAACATCAATAATACTGTCTATCCCCATACCACTGGCAAAAACATACACATCAGCATCATTACCTTCGCCACCGTACAGATTATCATTCCCTGCACCACCATTTAAAGTATCGTTACCAAGACCACCATTTAAACCATCACTACCATTACCACCTGACAAACTGTCATTACCAATACCACCACTTAAAATGTCATTACCATTCAAGCCATTTATAACATCATTACCATCTAAACCATTGATGACATCGCTATATGAAGTGCCATTCAAAGTATCTGCGTTTACCGTACCTGTAATATTGAGTCGGATGGTGCCATTCACCAAATTACTCAAAGTTAAGGTTTGATCTGAAAATTTAAACTGCTTATTTGAGGCCTTAACTGCAGTGTCAAAATACTGTTTTACCGTAACTTTATCAGTAACACTCGCATATCCTGAAATCACCAAGTCATTGCCAACCTTAGTAAATACAGCACTGCTACTACTGAATGCCGAAAAATTCAATACATCTACAGCAGTAGCATCATCGGTATCATTGATGGTGTCATTTCCATGCCCAATGGCAAATACATAAGTATCCGCATCATTACCCACTCCGCCATACAAAGTATCACTGCCTTTACCACCCTCTAACATATCATTGCCAGCACCACCATTCATGCCATCATTGCCGTCACCGCCATACAATGAGTCATTTCCTGCTTCTCCAAATATGGTATCGTTACCCACATCTCCAAGCAAAATATCATTATCGTTACCACCAGACAATTTATCATTACCGGCATCACCATAAAGCACATCATTGCCGTTATAACCAAACAAAGTATCGTTACCGGCATAACCGATTAAGGCATCACGAGTGCCTGAACCCCATAAAGTATCATCGATGTTTTCACCAAATTGTATGCTGTCCACAGTCGCATCGCTAAATATAAAAGTGGAAATTTGGTCTGATGCCACACCGTTAGTTGCATAGTAATTTTGAAACGTGACTTTATCACTTCCATTCGTATGACTTATGACTAAATTCTGTGCCGACTTCAAGAAGCTAAACTCTCGAATACTCAAACCCTGAAAACGAGCAATATTATTTTGAGTGAGATTGCTTTCAGGCTCTTCAGCGGTATTTTCATGATCTTTTACCAAATCTGCGCCAAAACCCGCTGCAAAAATATAGGTATCATTATTGGCACCACCTGAAAGCACATCATTACCAGCACTTCCTGTTAATGTATCATTACCAGCTTCACCGTATAAATAATCAGATCCATCACCACCAGTCAACGCATCGTTTCCCACTCCAGAAAATACAGTATCATTGCCGTTTCCACCAATTAAGACATCATCGGCAATTCCACCTTTAATATAGTCGTTACCATTACCACCATTACTGGTTAACTTGCCTTTTCCTGCCAATATGATGTCATTGCCATTTCCCCCATTAATGGTGGTGGCAAGTTTACTGCCATACAACACATCATTTGCAGTCGTTCCTGTAATATTGGTTACGATAGAATTTGCAAATTGCAAACTGTAAGTGGGCAAAACATTATCCCAATAATAGTATTTAATGGTTAAACTATCGACGCCATTATTGTGCGTAATAACCAAATCCACGTCATTTCGAGTAAAGGTCACATCCGTTTCTTTAATATCAATAAACTTAATTATATTATTTTCACCCGCTCGCTCGTAATTACCATAAATTACATCTTGCCCATGCCCTTCTTGAAACACATAGGTATCGCTCCCAGCATATCCTGTAAGGACATCATTGCCAGCGCCTCCCCAAAATACATCGGCATCGACAATGCTATTATTATTTGACCCGCTAAAGGAATCATCACCAGCTCCACCAATAAACACATCATCTGCAAATGTGCCTGTTAGGGTAGTCTTAGTATTATTGGTTAAAAATCGAATCCCAGGATGATTGGTGAAATTACTGTTACTGAATGCTTCAGTGGTATAGACATTGTCAATTTCAGTGAAGTACAAATCCATTTTCTCAGCCCAAGCAGCCCAAGATTTGTTTTTATTAGAAAACTGTATATTTTCTATATTATTAACAGAATAAAACTGGTTATACAGCGTGTAAGATCTGTCTAAATTACTGCCCTTAATGATTAAATTATCGTAACTGTTTTCTTTATCAGCAAAGAATCTTGCATCTTCATAATTAAAATTGGTAAATGTCAAAGTATCAGTGCTGGCTGCTTCTGAAGACTCAATAATAATGCGATCACCTGCATACGCATTATTGATTTGATACACATCATTTCCCACGCCCCCATAGAGCTTATCATTACCACTTTTACTGTAAAGTGTGTCATTGCCGCCATTAGCATAGATATAATCTGCACCCAATCCATCAAAAATCACATCACCATAGTCCGTGGTTTTTACTTGATTATAGTCATAGTAAGAACTAGATGTTTCTGGCGCATCTGGCATATTGGTAAGTACAACGGGCCCATTCCATTTATTTGCACTGCTCAAATCTAAATCTACTCGGGAATATTCCTTCAAACTGATTTTTAATGCAGTAGTAGCCAAATTATTAAGGCTAAATTGCACATCTTTAAACACAAAATTTTCTATCTTATAATCATTGCTATAGAAAAAATTTTTTAAACTGACATAGTTACCACCGTTATAACCTGTAATTTTTAAGCCATCTGAATCATCGCCATCTAAAACAAATTCAACATCTGTAAAATTCACATCATTAAAGACAATTCTATCGGTACCTTTATTATCATTAATGACATCCAGACCATTATTTTTATTAAATACATAAGTATCATTGCTTGATGATGCTGGCTCATATGAATTATTTTGATTGGCTGTATCGGTATAGGTTGACATGGCTTGCTCCTGAATATAAATATTGTAAAATTTTTAACTAGAATGAAAAAACACAGACTCTGGCCTTACTCAATTTCGCCATGATAGTATATTGAACCTAAATGCTATTTTCTATTTGTCCATATCTTAAATTCTCATCTTTATTATTAAAAATCGCATGTACCATACGCCTTGAAATATTCGGTTAATTTTGATCCAAATACAGTATATTTCATCAGGAAAATGAAGCAAATACACCACTTCATCTTTTGGATTTTAGATTTTAAAAGCGGCCTGTAATAATTTACAGGCCGCTTTTTTAGCTGTTTGAAACAACAGTCTGTCTGATTATCTGAAAAAATATGCCCTTATTTCAAGCAGTTTTCCAAGCCACCCATGCTCCCTACTTGACGCCAAACGCATCTGTTGTCACCCTAAAACCCACACATCAAAACAGGAGAGCCTTATGGAAACCATCTCATTTGATGCCTATCTGGCGCAGTTGATGCCGCAGCCTGCTCCCGTGGTCAATTTGGAAACCTTAAGCGCCTTGCAATTGGCGCACATCAGCACGTTTGCGTTTCAATCCCTGTCGACGGTATTGCACCAAGACATCCAGCTTGATGCGGATGCGCTGTATCAAAAAATCGTGGTGGGCCATCAAGGCGGCTATTGTTTTGAATTGAATGGCTTGTTTTTGCGTTTGTTACAGCATTTGGGGTTTGAGGCGCGGGCGATTACCGGTCGGGTGGTGCACGACAACAATCCGGCTCTGGCCCATGCGCGCACGCACATGGCACTGTTGGTCAGCCTGTATGGGCAGGCATATTTGGTTGATGTTGGTTTTGGCGGCTTGGTGCCGACCGCGCCCTTGCAATTGCTCAACCCCGAAGCGCAAGCCACGCCGCATGGGCTGTATCGCATTCAAAACATCGGCAATGAATTTGTGTTGTCCGTGCAAATGGGCGACGAATGGCGCATGTTGTATGCGTTTGACTTGCAAAAAGTGAACGACATCGATTTGGAAGTGGCCAATTGGTTTGTCGCCACCCACCCCAAGTCGCCGTTTCGCACTCGTTTGATGGCGGCGCGCACCGAGCCCAATGGTAAGCGCCATGCGCTGCTGAACACCCGTTACAGCATCCACACACTGGGGCAGCCTAGCGAGCAACATCTGTTGCACAATGCCGATGAGGTGTTGCAATTGCTGAAGCAGGTTTTCAAAATCAATGTGCCCACCAGCGCCCAAGTACACGATGGCGTGCGCAAATTTCTGAAGCAATTGCCACCCACGCCTTAATCACACCTTGTTGGCGGCGATGTTCGGCAGCATCGCCGTCGCACGAGCTACTCAGGTATTACAGCATTACCGTCAGCGCCACCAACACTTGCGCACCAAAATAACACACATAATTGCCCACTATCATCCACGGCTGCTCGGGGCGTTTGCCAAAATACGACTGGCTCAAAATCACATCCGACAACACAAATGCAATCATCGCCAAAGTAAACAGCGCCAGTTGCCAACTCGGCTGTTGCCAACACGCATAAGCGGCCTGTAACAACACCCCCAGCAACACAAACGCATACAGCAAACTGATGGCGCGAAAACGACCATAATCCAATTGCATCGGCTTTTCTGTCAGCCACACCGCCGCCACCATCAACCCATTAATGCCCAGCCACCAAGTCAGTGCGTTGCCACTCCATGCAAACTGACTGAAGAAATACGCCCAATACAGCAAGTGGCCGATGCCAAAGGCGATAAAACCTGCGTAGGTAAACCAAGTGTCTTGCTCGCGGTAAATCAGTTTCAAATCCAAAAACACATCGCCCAACAACCCGCACACCAAGGCCAACACCACCACGCTTGCCCACAAAGACCAAGCTTGTGATGCATGGCCTCCATAAACCGCGATGGCAATGCAAAACACAGTGGTTAAGGCTTTTATGGCCAAGGCATTGAGGCTGGCCGCGCGCAGCTTTAAGCGCACATAAACACACGCCGACAACCCAAAACCCAATAGCAATCCCAATAACATCGCTTGTTCTCCGTAATCAATCCACACATCATACCTGAAATGAAAATGCGGCCTGTAAACCTCCATCATGGTTTACAGGCCACATCATTTGCTTGCTTAGCCAATGAGCTGGCAATGATTAGAACGTTCCCGCGTAAGCACCGCCATCGATGAGCAGGTTTTGACCGGTAATGTAGCCAGCCAAATCGCTGCACAAAAACGCACACAACGCGCCAAACTCATGCGGCTGACCAAAGCGGCGCACCGGTATCGTGTGTTGTTGCGCCGCTTGCACCTGCTCTTTGCTCTTGCCCGATTTTTGCATCGCATTCTCGGTAATGCCGCGCAAACGGTCGGTGTCAAACAGCCCCGGCAAAATATTGTTGATGGTCACGCCTTGCGCGGCAATGCCGCTGCGTGCCACGCCAGCGACAAAACCGGTCAAACCGCTGCGAGCGCCATTGGACAAGCCCAACACATCAATGGGTGCCTTCACCGCGCTGGAGGTGATGTTGATGATGCGACCAAAACCACGTGCAGCCATACCATCAACCGTCGCCTGTATCAAGGCTATCGGCGTGTACATATTCGCTTCCACCGCCTTAAACCATGCCTCTTTGTCCCAAGCACGGAAATCGCCCGGCGGCGGCCCACCGGCATTGGTCACCACAATGTCAAATTCTGGCTGCGCCGCAAACACTGCCGCGCGTCCTGCTTCGGTGGTGATGTCGGCCGCCACATATTTCACCCATGCGCCTTGCGTGGCCACGGTATGCAAACGCGCAGAGGCGGCCTGTAAATCCGCTTCACCGCGCGCGACGATGAGCACATTCACCCCTTCTTTGACCAAGGCCTCGGCACAGCCATAACCCAAACCTTTACTGGCGCCACACACCAAAGCCGTTTTGCCTGCGATAACCAATTCCATATTTCGTCCTTTATTTGTTGTCCACATACAGCGGTAAAAAACCATAATCACCATGATAAACCTTGCTGCCTTGCCGCACCGCCAAGCGCTGCGCAAATATCGGTCCATCGATGACACTGGTGTGAAATTCACCGCCCTCACCGGCGACATCAATGCCGCGCTGCTGCAATTCTTGCACAAATTCGCGGTTAAATTCGCGTCCCAAATCTTCCGGCCGCATGCCCAAGCTCAAGTTCACGGTGACCACGATGGCAACAAAGCCCAAGTCTATGAACTCATCCACCACTGCTTGGTGAGGGCGTTGCAACAGCGGCATTTGCAATTGCAAACCGGCCGCATGCGCCATTTGCTCATGCCAACTGCCCACTGCCGGCACATCCAAATCGCCAGTGGCCAACACGCTCACGCCTTGGTGCTGACATTGCGCCAACAACTTGGCAAATTCCGCTTCATAGTCTTGCCAACTCGCCGCCGCAGTGATGATGGGCAAGCCCAACAGCTGTGCTTGCGCGCTGATAAAGTCCGTGTCCATACCATGTGAGCGCGTGCGCTGGCCTTGTTCTTCCAACATGGCGATTAAGCCCACTACTTCGGTGGTTTGCAGCATATGATACAAAGCCAAACTCGAATCTTTGCCGCCGCTGTACGATACAACGCATTTTTGTTTTTGCTGCATGTCTGACCTGTGTTCTGATTTCAGCCTTATTGTGCCATGATTGCTGGATTTGAGCATGTTTGAGCAACATCACTGTGAACATGGTTTACAGGCCGCTTCTGCATACCAGTGCACGCTGGTCTCACATGTGTTATTCAAAAACACGCCTTAAACCAGCGTTACACCAATATATGCCACACAAGTCTGATGCGAGCGACTGCTATTTTGGTAACGGCAACACCCCAATACCCACAAAAAAATACGCACCCACAGAAAGTTTCTGTCAGTGCGATGGTAACGTGGTCTGTGGCGGTGACCATCATCAACAAGCCACATGCCCGCTCAAATCAAAATAAGCAGGTATGGATTACTTTGATTTGAGCACACGGCAAGCTGCGCTCCAGCCGCCTAAACACGATTGTTCAAAATATTGGCGACTGCGTGGTGCATCAACCGCCACATTCGCGCCACCATGTGCATACATCACACCCAAGGCATAAGCCGCTTGCACATGGTATTTGCCCGCGGCTTTGGCATAGTAATACACCGCTTGTTGGTCACTCTTAGCCACACCCAAGCCTTCGGCATACAACTTGCCCAAGCCATACCAACCTTCCACATCGTCTCTTAAGGCCGCTTGTTCATACGCGGTTTTGGCCTTGCCAAAATCCACAGCCTGCCGTGGGCCGCTGCTGTAAATATTGCCCAAGGCCGCATACGCATGTGGCTCGCCTTTTTGCACCGCCAATTGCAAATACTGGATGGCGGTTTGGTAATTGCCATCTTGAACCGCAGCCAAGCCCAAAGCATAAGACTCTTGTCCCGCATTATTCATGGCATGGGCCGATGTCAGCCACATCCAGCCCATACCCACACACAGCCACCATCTTAACTGATACCGCATTTCATTTTCCCCTATCCAAACCACTGTTGTTATGCTGCCATCTCGCATAAGCTGAATACTGCAGCAAAAAATGCAGCCCCCTGCAGCTGTCGCGATGATGCATTGCTTAGTCCAACGCCACCTCAGTGCGCCTTGCCTGACTCCTCGCGCTAACAAGCCCCTAAAAAAAACGCTGTCTGCTCTCTTAGTCATCTCCCCAAGAAACCAGCAAACATACACGCATTGCCCTTGCTTTCATATCCCAAAAAATAGGTATTTTGCCACTTGAATACCCTAATTGCATAAAAAATACAAGCAGTCTTCAAGGCCAGATAAGCATTTGATTCCTACTGAAAAAGCACAAGATACCCAAGCTTACAGACACAAAAAAGCGGCCTGTAAACGTTTACAGGCCGCTTCTATCATCTAAATAGGTTTAAACTTGTTTGCTTTGTACCCAAGCTGCAACACCATTCAAGGCTGCAGGCAAGGCGGCAATGTCGGTACCACCGGCTTGGGCCAAATCAGGACGGCCACCGCCTTTACCGCCCACTTTCTCGGCCACGGTTTTGACCAAATCACCGGCTTTGATGGTTTTGCTCAAAGCTTTAGACACGCCAGCGCACAAGCTGATTTTGTCGTCGGCCACAGAAGCCAACAACACCACCAAATCGTCGCCTTTGCCCGTCAAATCGGTGGTGATGTCGCGCAAGGCATTGCCATCGACACCGTCCATTTGTTTGACGATCACGCGTGCAGCGCCCACGGCTTGTGCTTCTCCCAACAAGGCCGCACCGGCGTGCGCTGCCAATTTGCTGTTGGCTTCGGCCAAGGCTTTTTCCAATTGTTTGGCATGGCTTTGCGCGGCCTGTACCTTGGTCACAATGTCATCGGCCGTTTGCGCTTTCACTTCAGCGACCACGGTTTTGATTAACTGTTCTTGCTCTTGCGCCCAAGCCAAGGCGTTCAAACCGGTCACAGCTTCAACACGGCGCACACCGGCGGCAATGCCTTGCTCAGACACGATTTTGAACAAGCCGATATCGCCTGTGCGTGATACGTGGGTACCACCACACAATTCGGTCGAGAACTCGCCCATTTTCAACACGCGCACTTCGTCGCCGTATTTCTCACCAAACAATGCCATGGCACCAGCGGCAATCGCGTCGTCAAACGACATGTGCGCCGCTTCGACTGGTACGTTCGCCAAGATGGATTGGTTGACTATCGCTTCAACGCGAGCAATTTCTTCCGCAGTAATCGCTTGTTGGTGCGAGATGTCAAAACGGGTGCGTTCAGCTGTCACCAACGAGCCTTTTTGCTCAACGTGTTCGCCCAAAACTTCGCGCAAAGCCGCGTGCATCAAGTGGGTGGCTGAGTGATTGCGCATATTGGCAGCGCGGATGTCGCTGTCGATGGAGGCAGTTACGTCTTCGCCCACTTTCAAGCTGCCGGCGGCCACTTTACCGTATTGACCAAAGACTGCCGCCTTGATTTTTTGCGTATCGGCCACTTCAAAGCGGCCTGAAACAGCTGCAATCACACCGGTGTCGCCAATTTGACCACCGCTTTCAGCGTAGAACGGGGTGTTGTCCAACACCACAATGCCTTCTTCGCCTTCATGCAATTCGTCTACCGCTTCATTGTCGCGGTACAAGGCTAAGATTTTGGCTTGGGCAGTAGTGTCGGTATAGCCTTTGAATGCGCTGTCGGCGCCTTCGTATTCCAATTGCACATTGGCTTTGAAGGATTTGGCCGAACGTGCACGCGCACGCTGCGCTTCCATTTCGCGGTTAAAGCCTTCTTCGTCGAGCTCGATTTCGCGCTCGCGGCAGATGTCGGCGGTTAAGTCGTATGGGAAGCCATAAGTGTCGTAGAGTTTGAAGATCACTTCGCCTGCCAACACTTTTTGGTTGTCGGCCAACGCTTGCTCCAGCAAGCCCATGCCGGTTTCCAAGGTTTGGGCAAAACGGGTTTCTTCCAAACGCAATTGTTCGGTAATCAAATCTTGGCGTTCGCGCAATTCTGGGTAAGCATCGCCCATGATGTTGGCCAAGTCTGCCACCAATTTGTGGAAGAACGGTTTGTTTTGACCCAATTTGTAACCATGACGCACGGCGCGGCGGATGATGCGGCGCAACACATAACCACGGCCTTCGTTAGATGGCAACACACCGTCGGCGATCAAGAATGAGCAGGCGCGGATGTGGTCGGCAATCACTTTCAAGCTTGGGGTTTCTTGGTTGTAAGGCACGCCAGTTTCACGCGCAGCGGCTTTCAACAAATCGACAAACAAGTCGATTTCGTAATTGCTGTGCACGTGTTGCAATACCGCGGTGATGCGTTCCAAACCCATGCCCGTGTCGACAGAAGGTTTAGGCAACAAATGCATTTCGCCGCTTTCGTCGCGGTTAAACTGCATAAAGACGTTGTTCCAAATTTCAATGAAACGGTCGCCGTCTTCTTCAGGGCTTCCTGGAGGGCCACCCCAGATTTCTTCGCCGTGGTCGAAGAAAATCTCCGAGCAAGGGCCGCAAGGGCCAGTGTCGCCCATGGTCCAGAAGTTGTCTGACGCGTACTTGGCACCTTTGTTGTCGCCAATGCGGATGATTTTTTCCGCTGGCAAACCGATGTCGTTCAGCCAAATGTCGTAGGCTTCGTCGTCTTCGGCGTATACGGTGGCCAATAATTTTTCTTTGGGCAAGTTCAAGTATTGTGGTGAAGTCAAAAACTCCCACGCAAACTTGATGGCATCGTGTTTGAAATAATCACCGAAGCTGAAGTTGCCCATCATTTCAAAGAAAGTATGGTGACGTGCGGTATAGCCGACGTTTTCCAAGTCATTGTGTTTGCCACCGGCACGCACGCATTTTTGCGCGGTCACGGCACGGCTGTATGGGCGTTTGTCAAAGCCCAAAAACACGTCTTTGAATTGGTTCATACCAGCATTGGTAAAAAGCAAGGTCGGGTCGTCATGCGGCACGAGCGAGCTAGAGGACACAATGGTGTGCCCTTGACTCTCGAAAAACGAGAGAAATTTTTGGCGTATTTCGGCTGTTTTCATGCGGAGTTCTTAATGTTTATGAAGTTAAAAGAAACCTGTGGCCAGCGCGCTGGCAATCGAGCTAAATACTATCATATCTGCGGGGGTGGGTAAGCAATGATGGTTAAAATTTGTGCGCCGCATAAGCAAAGTCGCGGCCACACAGTGTTACAGCCATCTGCAAACACCTCAATGCGGCCTGTAAGCCATAAAACCAGCAGTGTTGTGTGCACACCCTTAATAGACTTTAAACTTCACCAAGCCACCAAGCGCATAGCTTGAGCGCCCACCAAGCCTGCATTAGCAGTTTTGCACTCCCAGTGTGACCGCTGTGCAACACATGCAAGACCGTAAAATCCATGCTGTCAGCGCAATAATGGCCGAATTTGCTCGGTTCGCACCCAAAAAAATTCGCCCTCTTTTCAAATTTTTAATGTTTTTATACTCAGTTTGAGCATAAAAACAATTGCACAATATACTCAATGTGAGCATAATTAAATTTCCTTAACCCACCTCATGAAACCACCATGAACACCCTCACCCCCTCATCGCCCAATCAGCGTGCTTACCCATATGAAAAGCCCAGCTTGGCCGATATGCAGCAACATTTACAGGCCGCTCAAAGCGAGCAAAGCGCACACGCATGCGTGCTACACCAAGCTTGGGCCAAAGTCCCCGCCAGCTTAAGCCGCGCTGAGCAGCAAACCCATGTCGCGCACATCCGCGATTTATTACAACAGCGCCAAGCGGTGATGGTGGCGCATTATTATGTGGAGCCCGAATTACAAGACTTGGCCTTGGCCACCGGCGGCATGGTCGGTGACTCTTTGGAAATGGCCAAGTTTGGCCAAGCACATGCGGCGCAAACGCTGTTGGTGGCGGGGGTGAAATTCATGGGCGAAACCGCCAAAATCCTCAGCCCCGAAAAAACCATCTTGATGCCCGATACCGATGCCACTTGCTCTTTGGATTTGGGCTGTCCGGCAGACGATTTTGCGCAATTTTGCGCCGAACATCCCGACCGCACTGTGGTCGTGTATGCCAATACCAGCGCCGAAGTCAAGGCATTGGCAGACTGGGTAGTGACCTCGTCCATTGCCTTGGAAATCGTGACTTTTTTGCACCAACAAGGCAAAAAAATTCTGTGGGGGCCAGACCGCCATTTGGGGCAATACATCCAGCAGCAAACCGGTGCCAACATGATTTTGTGGCAAGGCTCGTGCATCGTCCACAATGAATTCAAAGGCAGTGAACTGGCGAGCTTAAAACAGCAACATCCCGACGCCTTAGTATTGGTACATCCAGAATCGCCTGCCGCCGTGGTAGCACAAGCCGATGTCATCGGCTCGACCAGCAAATTGTTACAGGCCGCTGTCACGCTGCCGGCGCAGATCTTCATCGTGGCCACCGACTTGGGCATTTTGCATGAGATGCAAAAACAAGCACCGCACAAACACTTTATCGCCGCGCCCACCGCCGGCAATGGCGCAACGTGTAAATCGTGCGCGTTTTGCCCATGGATGGCGATGAACAGTTTGCAAGCGTGTGCACACGTCTTACAACAAGGCGATGCGGGCATCACCGTGCCGACGCCAACCTTACAGGCCGCCCGCAAATCCATCCAAAACATGCTCGATTTCGCCGCCGCTTACCGCGAGTTTGGCCCTGCCAGCGACGATTTGCACACCCACATACAGCACTTTCACCACTGGATACGCCACCATGAACGCACAGCAACATTCTTGTGATGTCTTGATCATCGGTGCTGGTTTGGCCGGTTTGAGTGTGTCGTTGTCGTTGCCGGTGCACACGCGCATCATCATCTTGGCCAAACAAGACTTGGACACTTGCGCCAGCAAACGCGCGCAAGGCGGCATTGCCGCAGTGATGGCTGCCGATGACAGCATAGACGAACACATCCACGACACCTTAATCGCCGGCGATGGCCGCTGCGATGAGAAGCAAGTGGCGGCAATACTGGCTGCCGGCAGCGAGGCGATAGACTGGTTGCAGCAATTGGGTGTGCCATTCAGTCTAGACGACGATGGCAGCTTGCATTTGACCCGCGAAGGCGGCCATGGCAAACGGCGCGTGGTTCACCATGCCGACCACACTGGCTTCAGCATTACCGAAACCTTACAACAGCGGCTATTACAACAAGGCAATGTGCAATGGCTGACGCACTTGCAAGTGCAGGCCTTGCGTTTACAGGCCGCTTGCTGTGTGGGCGCGGACGGTGTGGATGATGCAGGTCTTAACCACCACATAGAAGCAAGCCATGTGGTATTGGCCACTGGCGGTTTGGGACAATTGTTTGCGCTGACCACCAATCCGCTCACCGCCACCGGCGACGGTGTTGCCTTGGCCGCACAAGCCGGTTGCCGCACCCAAGATTTGGCCTATGTGCAATTTCACCCTACCGCTTTGGCCTTGCCTGAAAACCCGTGTTTTCTGATTTCCGAAGCGGTACGCGGCGAAGGTGGGTTATTGAGAAATCATGTGGGCGAACGCTTTATGCCACATTATGACGCCCGCGCCGAATTGGCGCCGCGCGATGTGGTGGCACGCGCCATCGCCACAGAAATGCAGCGCAGCCAGCAAAACCATGTGTATTTGGACAGCAGCCATTTACAGGCCGACTTCATCCATGCGCATTTTCCCAGCATCCACGCCCATTGCTTGCAACAGCATCAATTGGACATGAGCACCACCGCCCTGCCGGTGGCGCCTGCCGCCCACTATGCCTGTGGCGGCGTGTTGACCGATGCTTGGGCGCGCACCAATGTGCCAAACTTGTACGCCGTCGGTGAAGTGAGTTGTACCGGTTTGCACGGTGCCAACCGCTTGGCCAGCAATTCCTTGCTTGAGTGTGTGGTCATGGGACGCAAAGCGGCGCAAGCCATAGCAAGCAACAGTGATTGGCCAGTCAACACAACCCAACCCACTACCACAGGCAATTGGCAACAGTTGCAAGCGTTAGTTTTGCAAACTGATACGGCAAACACGGATTTGGATGCCGAGTTTACGCCGGTGAAATTACAGGCCGCCATGAGCCAATATTTTGGCATCGTGCGCGATTTTACGGGTATGAACTTGCTGTGGCAGCAATTGTGTCTGTGGTATCAAAACTTGCCTGAACACGCGGTAGCTGAGCGCTTGCGCTTAATCACCGCCTTATTGATGGTGCACAGCGGCCTTGCCTTGCAACACAACCAAGGCGCGCATTACAACCGCGATTTGGTGACGCTTGCTGCTGAGTTGGCAACTTAAACAAATTGAATTGCTTTTAAGCAGTGTACAAAAATTACAGGCCGCATTAAGCGGCCTGTAACGGTAGTATTCATCAGAAATAAATACTCGGAATCAGGTATTTGACCAAGGTATCAACCACGATACCCAAGCTGAACATCATCATCACTTTGATCGAGTAAAAGAAAAAGCGCCTTGCCCATTTGTCGTTGTCTTCGGCAGCAAAGCCTTGCCAACCAATGGCCCCCCAACGCAAACCATAATAGCCAAAGATGGCCAAAAATACCCAACCCACAGTGCCATACGCGTACAAAGCCACACCGGTGGCCAAATACAAAGCCCAATACACCAACATGGCTTTTTTGGTATGCCCGACGCCTTTAATCAACGGCAATAAAGGAATTTGGGCATTGGCATAGTCTTGTTGGCGAAACACCGCAATCGCATACGAATGCGGAATTTGCCAAAACGCAAACAGCATGAAAATCAGAAAAGCATCTATGTTAAACACCCCAGAAATGCTGCAATAGCCCATGACTGGCGGACATGCTCCTGAAAAACTGCCTAAAGTGGTTTGGTGGATGGAATGGCGTTTGAGCAATAAGGTGTAAATCAACACATACACCACAAAGCCAAAAATACCGATGGCAAACGTAACCCAATTGATGCGCGCCAAAATCAGCAAGGCCGCCAACAACAACAACACCGCAATCACGATGACTTGGATTTTGGGGATGCCGTTGTGTACCAATACACGGTTTTGGGTGCGCGTCATCAAACCATCGATGTCGCGTTCATAGTAATTGTTGAAGACGCAGGCAGAGCCGACCAAACAAAAGGTGGCCAACATCACCCAAAGTAATGTCGGCCAGTCTTGCCAACTTGGTTCAGCCAGTAAGAAGCCACCCAACACAGGAATCATGTTACCAAACACGATTCCTGGTTTGATTAAGCCCCAATAGCGCTTAAACGTCGTTGTTTGCACTGCTGTTTCTTACATCATGAATGTGTGTAATTCGGACAAAATCCACACAGAACCGATGAACAAAATGGCTATGGTCAAGAAGGTATACCAAAAAGACAATACTTGCCATTTTTGGGAATCTTCACGTTTCATGTGTAAGAACCACACCAATTGCACCCAAACTTGGGCAATCATGGTGATGACCAACACAGCTACGGTCAAGCCTTTAGGGAAGCCACCATTCATCACCATAAAGAACGGAATGACCGTCAAGATGATGGAGATGATGAAACCAACCACATATTGCTTGGCAGAACCATGGTCTTGATGTGCATTTACATGGTTATTTCCACTCATTGAATTGCTCCCAATAAGTAAACTTCAGTGTAGACACAAACCCAAACGATGTCTAAGAAGTGCCAGAAAATACTCAACATGGTCAAGCGACGCATCATCACTGGGGTCAAACCAAATTTTTTGATTTGTACCATGATGACTGCCAACCAAATCAAACCTGAGCTCACGTGCAAGCCGTGAGTACCCACCAAGCTGAAGTATGAAGTCAAGAACGCGCTCACTTGTGGGCCTTGGCCGTTATGAATCAAATGATTGAATTCATACACTTCCATGCCAATAAAGATGGCACCCAATACAAATGTGGCAAACAACCACATTTGCAATTTGCCGATATCGCGTTTGGCTTGCGCCAAATGCGCCATACCAAAGGTAAAGCTACTGGTTAACAACACCAAGGTTTCCACAAACACGAAACCCAAGCTCTCTTTAAACACTTCATATTGAGTCGGACCACCCGCTGAATGTTCACGCAATACTTGAAAACCAATGAACAAGGAGCAGAACAAAATCAAGTCGGTCATGATGTAAATCCAAAAACCCAAAGAGGCATTGGCATTTACCACTTCATGATGGTCGTGATGTTCATCGTGATGATGGGCATCATTTACATTCACAGTTGTCATAATTATCCTCGTGATTCTTGGTAGTCACGAACAGCTTGTAAGTGTTCGCTTTCGGTTTTAGCGATGGTCTCTACATCAACATAATAGTCATGTTCAGTGTTGAATGAAGACACAATCAAAGACACGATGGTGCCAGCCAAACCCAATACCGCCAACCACCACATGTGCCAAATCACAGCGAAACCACCCACAGTCAACAAAGCAGCCATGACCACACCGATGGTACGGTTTTTAGGCATGTGGATTTCTTCGTATTTCACATCAGTGGCATACGCTTTACCATGTTCTTTGTCATACCAGAATTGGTCGATGTCATTGATTTGTGGCAATTTTGCAAAGTTATAGAATGGCGCAGGAGACGAAATAGACCATTCCAAAGTACGTGCATTCCAAGGGTCACCGGTAACGTCACGGTTTTTCTTGTATTGGTAAGCTGACCACAAGATGTTCAACACGGTCAAACCAATACCCGCAGCAATCACCAAAGCACCGACAAACGCGACGTGCAAGTAAGGAGTCCATTCAGGATGATCCAAACCGATGGTGTTCATACGACGAGTCATGCCCATGAAGCCCAAGATGTACAATGGTACGAATGCCAACCAGAAGCCCCAGAACCAGCACCAGAAAGAGGCACGGCCCAATTTGTCGTTCAGTTTGTAACCGAACATTTTTGGCCACCAGTAAGTCAAACCAGCCATCAAACCGAATACCACGCCACCGATAATGGTGTTATGGAAGTGGGCAACCAAGAACAAAGAGTTGTGAACCACAAAGTCAGCAGGCGGAATAGACAACAATACGCCAGTCATACCACCGATGGTGAAGGTCACCAAGAAACCTACTGCCCACAACATTGGCACTTCAAAACGAATCTTGCCTTTGTACATGGTGAAGATCCAGTTAAAGATTTTCACACCTGTTGGAATGGCAATCACCATGGTCATGATACCGAAGAAGGCATTCACGCTAGGACCTGCGCCCATGGTAAAGAAGTGATGCACCCAAACCACCATAGACAAGATGGCAATGGCCATGGTCGCGTACACCATCGATTTGTAACCAAACAAGCGTTTACCAGAGAAGGCCGAAACCACTTCTGAGAAAATACCAAACGCAGGCAATACCAAGATGTACACCTCAGGGTGACCCCAAGTCCAAATCAAGTTCACGTACAGCATTGGACTGCCGCCCAATTCATTGGTGAAGAAATGGAAGCCCAACAAGCGGTCTACGGTCAACATCGCCAAGGCGCCAGTCAATACTGGGAAGGTTGCCAAAATCATCATGGCAGCCACCAAGCTGGTCCAAGTGAAAATCGGCATTTGCATCAAAGTCATGCCAGGAGCACGCATGCGCAAGATGGTTACTACCATGTTCACACCAGTGAGCAAAGTACCCAAACCAGACAATTGTAATGCCCAGATGTAGTAATCCACACCCACGCCAGGACTCATCTCGATGTTAGACAATGGCGGATAAGCCAACCAACCAGTGGCCGCAAACTCACCCAATACCAAAGACAACATCACCAATACCACGCCTGACACGAACAACCAGAAACTGAAGTTATTCAACAATGGGTAAGCCACGTCGCGCGCACCAATTTGCAAAGGCACCACCACGTTCATCAAGCCCACTACCAAACCCATGGCCACGAAGAAAATCATGATCACGCCGTGAGCGGTAAAGATTTGGTCATAGTGTTCTGGAGGCAAATAGCCAGGACCGCCATTGGCAGCCAAAGACAATTGCAAACGCATCATGAAGGCATCGGCAAAACCACGCACCAACATCACCAAAGACACGATGACGTACATAATGCCCAAGCGTTTGTGGTCTACAGAGGTAAACCATTCATTCCACAAATAGCCCCACTTTTTCAAATAAGTGATGCCACCCAAAAGCACGATGCCACCCAAAACCATCGCTACCATCGTTACTTGTACGATAGGATCGGCTGGGATTGCATCCAAAGAAAGTCTGCCTAAGAAAGACATAGCTTAATTTCCTCCTGCAGCTGAAGCCGCTACTGGGGCGCTGGCGCCAGTGGCATTTTCATGTTTTGCAATCATGTATTGATCAACAATGTTTTGGAACAAGTTGTTTTCAACGCTGCCGAAATACTGCACTGGATTGGGTTTAGGCGCTTCGGTGCGTTTGGCGTGGTGACCCACTGCCGTTTGATGCACAGGGTCTTGCAAAGACTTGAACTTTTGCATGGTCAAGGTATTTGAAGACGCTTGGGCTTGTTTAATCCAGTTTTGGTATTCCGCTTCAGACACTGCATGGGCTTGGAATTTCATTTTTGAGAAACCGTGACCGCTGTAGTTTGAAGACATGCCGTAGAATTGACCAGGTTCATTTGCAATCAAATGCAATTGCGTTTTCATGCCTGCCATCGCATAAACTTGACCACCCAATTGTGGGATGAAGAACGAGTTCATCGAGAAGTCAGACGTGATGGTGAAATTCACTGGCGTATTCGCAGGGAAGTAAATTTCATTCACAGTCGCAATTTTTTCATTTGGATACACAAATACCCATTGGTACGGTGCAGCGATGGCTTGAATTTGAATGTGTTCTTTATCGGCATCCAAGGGACGGTATGGATCCAATTGATGAGTAGCACGCCAAGAAATGACCGCCATAATCAAAATAATGATACAAGGAACGGCCCACACCCACATCTCAATCTTGTGTGAATAGTCCCAGTTTGGTGCATACTCTTTCTCTACTGCTTTATTGTTATGGCGATACTTCCATGCAAACCACAACGACATTGCAATGGCGGGTATCACCACCAACAACATCATCACAATTTGGATGTAGATCAAATTACGCTGTTCGATACCAACCTGTCCCTTGGAATCGATCAGCACATATCCCTCACCACAACCTGCCAATAAACCGGCAAGCGCAGCAAAAGATAAGACCCGAATCATCTGCTTCATGAGCGTGACCTCAAATAATCTTTTTTGTAAAAAACACAACAACCTCATCATGCAGACTCAGCCGCCTCTACCATTAACAAACAGTAAACGCAGTTAAAACAACATTATGAGGTTTAGTGCTACCAAGTCGTTAACTTATAACCCCGCAATTTTAACAGGAACTTGGTTAAATTTCATGGTTTCCAAGCATTGCAATGGCGCATTGGGCATGAAATCACGGGTGGCTCTGCCATCCCAACCCTGATTCAAATCAATTATTTTAATAATAATCATTGAGTTAGCACAAGATTTAGAAACTTTATACCATTTACAATTAAAAGTTTTTTAAATCACGGATTTACATTTAAATCAGTGGCTTTTTGATTTTGATCAAATCGAATCCGTTTGCAAGGATTCGTGCGCATTCGCCGCACAACCGTTACAATAGACGCCGTTTTCACATTTAGTCGCAACCATGCTCAGCTACCGTCACGCTTTTCACGCCGGCAACCACGCCGACATGCTCAAACACCTTGTTTTGCAGCTGGTCTTGAATTATTACAACCGCAAAGACAAAGCCTATACCTATATCGACACCCATGCCGGTGCCGGTTTGTACGATTTACAGGCCGCTTTTTCGCAAAAAGTGGGCGAGTACAAACAAGGTTGGGAACGCTTGACCCAAGCCAGCGATTTGCCAGAAGTCTTGCAAGAATTTATCGCCCAAGTGCGCGCTACTTTGGACAACGAACAGTCGTATTGCGGTTCTCCGTGGCTGGCTGCGTCATTGCTGCGCGAACAAGACAAGGCCAAGCTGTTTGAATTGCACCCGAGCGATTTTGATTTATTGCGCGGCAACATCGCCAATTTGCACCGTGGCCGCCAGATTCAATTGTTCAAAGACAATGGCTACCAAGGCTTAATCGGCTTGTTGCCACCGCCGAGCCGCCGCGGCGTGGTTTTAATCGACCCACCGTATGAAATGGCGCAAGACTACCGCACCGTGGTCGACACCCTCAAAGCAGCGATGGAGCGTTTTGCCACTGGTACGTATTTGCTGTGGTATCCCCTACTGTCGCGCCGCGACAGCATCGAATTGGCTGGCCATTTACAAAAACTCGCACCCAATAATTATTTACAGGCCGAGCTGTTTGTACACGCACCGCGCGCCGATGGCTTTGGCATGCACGGCAGTGGCATGTTTGTCATCAACCCGCCGTATGTATTGGCAGAACAATTACAGGCCGCTTTACCTGTGTTAACGCAAACACTGGCTCAAGACGACAGCGCTCACTTTGTTTTACAACACCAAAGCGCTTAATGCGGCCTGTAAGCCGTGCTTCGCATGGCAAACTGCTCTAAAATACCCACTTTTAAAAAACCCGCTTCAAACAAAAGGATGGTTTTCATGGCACAAACTTTGAGTGCATTTTTACAAGAACATGCGGCTGCGCATCACATCGATGCGGGCTTGATTGATGTGATGAACACCTTGGCCGCCTCTTGCGTGGCCATCAGCGACAAAGTGCGTTTGGGCGACTTGGCTGGCATCATCGGTGAAGCCGGCAGCGACAATGTGCAAGGCGAACACCAAAAGAAATTGGATGTGATTGCCAACGACATGTTGATCAGCGCCTTGCAAAACAATCCTCATGTGGCCGGTTTGGCTTCGGAAGAAGAAGACGAATTTGTGGCAGCCAATCAAGACGGCCAATACTTGGTGTTGTTCGACCCTTTAGACGGCTCATCTAATATCGATGTGAACATTTCCATCGGCACCATTTTCTCTATTTTGCCGCACCAAGGTGAATTGAGCACCGCCAGCTTTTTACAGGCCGGCAATCAACAAGTGGCCAGTGGTTATGCCTTGTACGGCCCACAAACCTTGTTTGTGTTGACTTTGCGTCACGGCGTGTTTGTATTCACCTTGAATGCAGACGAAGAATTTGTGATGACGCGTGAGCACAACCACATAGCCGCGGCCACCAAAGAATTTGCCATCAATATGTCCAACCAACGCCATTGGCAAAGCGCGATGCAAGACTGCATCGCTGAATTGTTGCAAGGCAAAGAAGGCGTGCGTGGCAAAGACTACAATATGCGTTGGGTCGCTTCTATGGTGGCCGAAGTGCACCGCATCTTGATGCGTGGCGGCGTGTTCATGTACCCAAAAGACAAGCGTGACCCAAGCAAAGCCGGCAAATTGCGTTTGATGTACGAAGCCAATCCGATGAGTTTGATTGTGAGCCAAGCCGGTGGTTTGTCTACCAACGCCCACCAAGCCATTTTGGACATCCAACCCGAAGGTTTGCACCAACGCGTATCGGTGGTATTGGGCAGCAGCGAAGAAGTAACTTACATTACCGACAAACACATCGCCACCGGCATGCAAGCTTAATCTGTACTTGAATTGATTTTACAGGACGCTGTTTATGAAAAAATTACTTTTGGCTGCCGTACTCGGTGGCATCGTCCTCAGCAGTTTTGCCGCCACACCGGTGCGCATCGAAACCTCTATGGGCAATATTGATTTGTTGTTGGATGAACAAAAAGCACCGATTACGGTGAAAAACTTCGTGTCTTACGCCAACAAAGGCCATTACAACGGCACAATATTTCATCGCGTCATGGATGGCTTTATGATCCAAGGCGGCGGTATGGACGCGCAAATGCGCGAAAAAGCCACCGACAAAGCCATTGTCAATGAGTCTAAAAACGGCTTGAAAAACACCGTTGGCACCATTGCGATGGCGCGCATGCCCGCACCGAATTCGGCCACCAGTCAATTTTTCATCAACACCGCCAACAACACCCCCTTGAATTACAAGGGTCCAACCCCAGCTGGAGCGGGTTATGCGGTGTTCGGTCGCGTGACCGCCGGCATGAATGTGGTCAATGCCATTTCCAAAGTGCGCACAGGCTCCAAAGGCATACACAGCGACGTCCCTCTTACCCCTATTGTGATTAAAAAAGTCACTGTATTTAAAACCCAGTAATCATTAGCGAAAGACTGACCATGATTAAATTACACACCAATTTTGGCGTGATTGGCATCGAATTAGACCATGAAAAAGCCCCTATCACTGCGGCCAACTTTGAACAATATGTGAAAGACGGCTTCTACGATGGCGTGATTTTCCACCGTGTCATCAAAGGTTTCATGATTCAAGGCGGCGGCATGGATGCCGACATGCGTGAAAAACAAACCCGCGACACCATCGAAAACGAAGCGGCCAATGGCTTAAAAAACAACAAATACAGCATCGCCATGGCACGCACTTCTGCGCCTCATTCAGCGTCTGCACAATTCTTCATCAACACCGCCAACAACGATTTCTTGAACTTCAAAGCCCCTAACCCACAAGGTTTCGGCTATGCGGTATTCGGTAAAGTGGTTGAAGGCTTTGACGTGGTCGATCAAATCGAAGGCGTGAAAACCGGCAACAAAGGCTTCCACCAAGATGTGCCTAAAGACGCAGTGGTAATCACCAAAGCGGAAATCGTGTAAGCATGTGTGTTAAGCCCATTCATAGGGCTTAGACATGGAAAAAGCGGCCTGTAAACATTTACAGGCCGCTTTTTATCGACCACAAACACTTGCAAATGTCAGGCATTATCCTCTAAAAACACATTCCAATCGTCTTGTATGTGGAGCTGAAAACCACTCATCCAGTCGTCAAAACTCTCTGCCACCCACCCCACAGAGCCATCATCCAAATAATAATCCCACACTGCCCCATCTGCCGCATTCCAAAACCAGCGCACACCATCATCACCGCTGCCGAAGGCTATGGTGCGTGCAAACCCAACCGTATCCACCAAAGCATCGGTATCGCGACGGTACACCTGCCCTGATGGATATTTGTGTGCGGCGTCTGCAAAAAATTTCTGCAAGCGTTGATGATAGGCATATGGCCGCACAAACGGCTGCAACAACTGGCTCAAAGCATCAAAACTCACTTCTTGGCCATTGGCCAACACTCCCGCATATTGCTGTTCAAATGCCAACAAAATAGATTGCAGTCTGACCGGCAGTTCAAATCCCAATTCAGCGTGTAGTTGTTGCAAGGCTGCGTGTCTGTTTGCCATTTCCACGTTCTCCATAGAATCTGTTTGGATAAGCAGCATCAAACAACAGATAAGCTGCCAACACAAGCGGCCTGTAAACTTTTACAGGCCGCTTTATTACTTTCATCAAGCCGACTTGATGCATGGATGGCTACAATGCTTCAATGACAGCGACCTAAGCTGCTACCATGAACCATCACCAACCAACAGGAAAGCCATGTCCACACAGCCCAAAAATGAACGCACGCCTTGGGGATGCATGTTGCTGGTGGCCTCGCCATTCATCTTTCTGGCCTTGATTTTGGGGTTTGCGCTGTTTTTGAATCTGTATTTGTGGTTTTTTCCAGATGAAAGCAGCTACCCTATTACGACTTTTAGCAATGCTCCAGAATACTCATCTCAATTAATGAATCCCATTAGAGCGCCCAGTCCGACGCCATTTCAAGTGGAAAGTACGGGCTTTAAAACCGTGAGAATGGTGAGATATGGTGGTACGGCCAATTCGACACCTTATTTATTTGTGACCGACAGCAACAATTACTGTTATTGGATTTATGGGAGCTCCAACGAATTGCATCCTTTTTTTATCGACGCCAAAACCAAGAAACCAGCGCCATCTAAAAACTTAGTAAGCGAGCAGGATTGGCCACAAATCGAATATTTATTGGTTACTATCGGAGGTAATTTTTCCAGTTTGTTCAAAAAAACCAAGTCCATAGAAATACAAAGACAATGGTTGACCAATAACGCGGCCAATAAAGACCCTCGTACTGGGCAAGAGTGTGTGAATGCCCCGCGTGCTGACATCATCAAAATTCGTTACCGCTTGGACGCTAAGCTGTATGTGTATGAAGTGGAACCTGAACAAATGCAAGCATTCGATGCCAAGTTGCAATACACATTCAAATAAACACACTCATCTCAGCATCACTGACATGGCCCCATCAACAATCACCGACTAACACAGCCATCAATACCCACAAAAAGCGGCCTGTAAACATTTACAGGCCGCTTAAACATCGGTATTCACTCAATCCGGTATCACAAACTGCGTCGAATGGATCATGCCCATTTTGCCGCAATAATCGGTGTAAAACCATTCACCGTTGTGGTCTTCTATGCCGGTAGAGCCATAGAGCTTGATGCGGCCTTCGCGGCGCACCACGCATTGGATTTTGCCATTGGGCTGGGCGCGGATATTGGTGGGCGGGGTCGGTACCCAGCCGGTCAAGCCGACACGGTCAGGATTGTTGACACCGCGCGGGGCAGCCTGAGCAATGGGCGCGGCCACTACGGCCAGCACAGTCAAAGTCAGTATGGTTTTTAAGCTTTGCATCTGAACACTCCTTGTTCTCGATGAGGATGACACTGTGAATACGCGATTAGATGGCACAACGGCCAAGTTGCATTCATTGTGGCTTAACCTGGACTGATGAATTGTGAGCTGTGTATCACGCCCATGCGACCGCAATAATTGGTGTAATACCATTGGCCATTGTCGTCATAAACGCCGGTTTCACCGTAAATCTTGATGCTGCCGGTCTTTTTGGCCACGCACAAAATACGGCCGTTCGGCGTTGCCCTGATGTTGGTCGGTGGTGACAACAATTGTGAGGTGCTGATTAATTCTCGTGATGGTGGCTCCATGCTCGGTACCCTATCGGCCCAAACCAGTGAGCTGACACCCAAGATACCCAAACCCAAATACCATGCTGCTGTGTGTGATTTCATTTCGCTCTCCTACCTGTTTCGGTTTCAGACCATGGCCGCATTATTCAATGCGTCCCAATATTTTGTCAGTTTGTGCTGTTAAAGGTGCAAGATTCGCGCCTATTGGTATAAGGCCGTATAATTGCCCCCTAAACTTTTACAGGCCGCACATGGATATGAATAACGCATTGCAATTAAACCACATTCAGGCTTTTGCCTTTGATTTGGATGGCACTTTGGTCGATTCGATTAAGGACTTGGCTTTGGCCGCCAACGCCATGCGTGAGGCTTTGGGCATGGACGATTTGCCTTTGGACACCTTAAAAAGCTTTGTTGGCGATGGCATGGGGCGTTTGGTGCACCGTGCGCTCACCAACGACCACGAAGCCTTGGCCGATGATGCTTTGTGGCAACAAGGCTTTGCCTTTTTTACCCAGTATTACCACGAACACATCGCCGATTATTCCAGCCCGTATGCGGGCGTGGTCGATGGCGTGCAATTGTTGAAATCACTCGGTTACCCGGTGGTGGTGGTGACCAACAAGGCCGAACGCTTTGCCATCAAGCTGCTGGCGGATTTGGGCATGTTGGATGAATTCAGTTTGGTCATCGGCGGCGATACTTTGCCTGAGAAAAAACCGTCGGCCTTGCCTTTGCAACATGTGTGCGAGGTGTTGAACATTGAGCCCAAGCAATTAGCGATGGTCGGCGATTCGCACAACGATATTTTGGCGGCCAAAGCCGCCGGTGCGTATGCCATCGGTGTCAATTACGGCTATGAAAACATGGACGATTTGGCGCAAGACCCGAATACCCGTGCCGATGCGGTGATACAGTCGTTGACCCAGTTATACCCTGCGGCGCAAGACGCACAAATGGCGCAAGCGCGTGAAAGCTGAGAAAAGCCTGCGCGCACGCGCGCTGGATTTGCTCAGTCGCGGCGAATACAGCCGTTTGCAATTGGCGCAGAAGCTGGCCAAATACAGCGACGATGAGGCCGAAATTGCAGCCTTATTGGACGATTTGGTTGAGCGCGGTTGGCAATCAGACGAGCGCTATGCCGAAGTGTTGATACACAGCAAGGCGCAGCGTTTGGGCAATCGGCGTTTGCAACAAGAATTGCAGCAAAAAGGCGTGGACGCGGAACTGTTTCAAGATGCGCTGCCCTCGCGTGAAGCGCAATTGCACACCGCAGTAGAAGTCTTGGCCAAGAAATTCAAGGTTTACCAAGACGATGCGGCCTGTAAGCTCAAATACATGCGTTTTTTGGCTTACCGCGGCTTTGACATGGGCACCATCCACGATGCGATACAACAATGGCGTCAGCAAGACGATGCCGACGCCATGTTTTAAACCGAGTTGGTTTAGCCTTGCGGTTGCAACAATTTCATCAAATTGTCGACACCGGTCAACTTCATTTGGATGCCTTCTTTGCATGGCACGGCATTGCTGACGTTGGTGAGCAATGACTCGGCGTAATTGCCTTCGTATACTTTGGTGCCTTGGTGGGTCAGTTGTGACAAGGCATCAATGTAAATCTTATTGCCCATGCCTTCCCACAAACGGCAGAAACCATAGTCTTCTGACAAATAGCGGTTGGTTTCAGGGTCGACCATCACATCGAAGAAGCGGTAATGCAAACCTTTGTTGGCGTAACCGATGCTGTCTGATTTGTAAGCCAATTCCGGATAGTGTTGCATCATTTGTTCAAACACATGGCGCTTAATCACCATAAAGCCAGTAGGCGCTTCACTCATTTCGATGAAACCGTCTTCTTGAATGTGCACGGTGAATTCGGTTGCATCAGCAGGCGCACGACCGTTGACGGTATAGCGTTGGTACAAGGCTTGGAACACTTGCTTGGTCATGCCTTGTGGCAAACCTTGCTCAGGCCACGCTTCGTATTTCAATGGATACACACCGGCGGCAATATCGTAATCGGCACGCAACAAACGCAGTGCCGCATCTGGGGTAAAACCAATGTCCGAATCCACCCAAAACAAATGCGTCCATTCAGGGTTTTCCAAGAATTGTGCCACGCAATTATTGCGCGCACGCGTCACCAAACTCTCGCCTTGTTGCAATAAAAATTGTATCGGCATGCCCAATTGCATGGCCACGTTTTGCAAATTCAATAAAGACAAAGTGTAATTGTAGAAAAATTTGCCATCGTGGCTGGGGGTCACTATTAAAGGATAAATTCCGCGCAATTGTTCATTGGTGAGCATAAACCGTTTTCCTTGCTTTCTTCTCTTGATGGTATGGTATTGGTATTAATGGGCATGTGGCTGGGCTTGAAAAGACTCAGCACTGGCCAATTCCCACATACGCGCATAAAAAGGACTTTTGGTTTGTCCCGATAGCAGCTCCGATGGTCGCATATAATAATGCATTTGTCGGTAATTTTTAATCTCAATCTCGGAAATTCGCACCACCAAATGCTCAGGATGAATTTGCTCAGGATGGGTTAAACCCGCCGCTGCAATCATGTCAGCCAAGGCCTTTAAGGTATTGTGGTGAAAGTGAAATACCCGCTCAGATTTATCGCCGACCACCAAGGCTTTTTGACGGTTTTCGTCTTGAGTGGCCACGCCAGTTGGGCAGCGGTTGGTGTGGCAACTTTGCGACTGGATGCAGCCCAAGGCAAACATAAAGCCACGGGCGGAGTTGACCCAGTCCGCGCCCAAGGCCACGGTACGGGCAATGTCAAAAGCCGATACGATTTTGCCACTGGCGCCAACTTTGACCTTATCGCGTATGCCCGCACCGACCAAAGTGTTGTGCACAAACAGCAAACCTTCGCGCAGCGGCGTGCCCAAATGGTCGGTAAACTCAATCGGTGCTGCGCCCGTACCGCCTTCGGCGCCATCGACCACGATGTAATCGGGATACGTATCGGTTTGCAACATCGCTTTGACAATGCCCATAAATTCCCACGGCTGGCCGATACACAGCTTAAAGCCCACCGGCTTGCCACCTGACAATTCACGCAATTGGCGGATAAACGCCATCATTTCCAATGGTGTGCTGAACGCAGAATGCGCAGCCGGCGACACACAATCGCGGTCGCGTGGCACCCCACGCACTTGCGCGATTTGCTCGGTGATTTTTTCCTTAGGTAAAATGCCGCCATGGCCAGGCTTCGCGCCTTGGCTCATTTTGATTTCAATCATTTTCACATTCGGCAACACCGCTTGTTTGGCGAATTTTTCAGGGTCGAATTCGCCGGTATCAGTGCGACAACCAAAATAACCACTGCCCAACTCCCACACCAAGTCACCGCCACCTTGTAAGTGATACGGACTGATGCTGCCCTCACCAGTATCGTGGTAGAAGCGCCCGCGTGCTGCGCCTTTATTCAAGGCCAAAATCGCATTGGCGCTCAAGCTGCCAAAACTCATGGCCGAAATATTGAATACCGACGCTGAATACGGCTGTGTGCATTGTTCATTGCCAATTTGAATGCGGAAGTCGTCGGGATTCGGGTGTTTGGCCGGAGTAATCGAATGCACCATAAATTCATAACCGGTTTGGTAGACATCGACAATGGTGCCAAACGGCTTGTCCGCACTGACTGATTTAGAACGCTGATACACCAGCGAGCGTTGTGAACGCGTGAATGGCAAGGCCTCATCGTCGGCTTCAATCAAATACTGGCGGATTTCGGGGCGTATGCCTTCAAACAACCAGCGAAAATGGCCGATGACCGGATAATTGCGCAACACGCTGTGTTTGCTCTGCTTCACATCGTAAGCACCAAGCAAGGCGGCGAGCAAGGCGATGACAAACACCACGTTTTGCGTGCCTTCGCTCAAGAAAAAATCCAATAAGCCGCTGTGTATCAGATACAAAACCACATACACAATCGACACAATCCACACCCCAAAACGGATGGCACTGGAAAGCGAAGGTTTGCCCAACCAACGGTGGTTTTGTCTAGGCGTAGAAGAAGCTGTACTCATGGTTCGTTCCGTTTCAAAAGCGGCCTGTAAGCCTTACAGGCCGCATGGATTAAACTTGCCAATCGATTGGCGCTTGACCTGTTTGGATTAAGTATTGATTGGCTTGCGAAAAGTGGCGACAACCGAAAAATCCACGGTGTGCCGACAATGGCGATGGGTGCACGCTTTCTAAAACCAAATGGCGCGACCGGTCTATCATCGCGCCTTTTTTCTGGGCATGGCTGCCCCACAACATAAACACCACTTGCTGCTGGTATTGGTTGATGACATCGACCACCTTGTCGGTGAATCGTTCCCAGCCCCATTTGGCATGCGAATGCGCTTGTCCAGCTTCTACAGTCAAGACCGTGTTCAAAAGCAACACCCCTTGCTCGGCCCAATGGTTCAAATCACCATGTTCTGGAATTTGAAAACCGTCAATATCGGTGCTCAATTCCTTGTACATATTGCGCAACGATGGCGGTATTTTCACGCCTTTGCGCACCGAAAATGCCAAACCATGTGCTTGTTCGGGGCCGTGATACGGGTCTTGTCCTAAAATCACCACTTTGATATTGGCCAAATCTGTGGCCACAAACGCATGAAAAACCTCCGCATTCGGTGGGTAGATGGTTTTGCCATCGGCGCGTTCATGGTTGACTTTGCTCACCAATTCTTGAAAATAGGGCTGTTGCTTTTCCAGCGCCAAAGTATCTTGCCAAGTTAAAACATTTGTTTGCATGTTTGCCACTGTACCGATATGAATGATGGTTAAATTTTACAATAAACGCTTTGAACTTGTGGCCTCTTGCCACCCTCGTATGCACACAGAATGACTTGCTCGCACAGGAAGCCTGCACATGAAATTCACCACACGCCCAGCATTTGAATTGACCGGACTGCACATCCACACCACTTGGCACAACAACCAAGCCAAGGCCGATATTGCCAAATTGTGGAAACGCTTTTATCAAGACGATGTTGCCGGACAATTGGATTTCAGCGTGGACGACACTGTCTACCTACTCTATACCGATTATCAGCATTCTAGCAACCAGGGATTCAGTGTGTGGTTGGGTTTGGAAACCGAAGCCGATGCACCTTTGCCGGTAGACATGCGCCGTTTCAAAATCCCAGCACTCAATTATTACCAGTTTGAAGCGGCATCGGAATTGCCCGCCGACATGTTGACTTTGTGGCAAGGCGTGCACGAACAAGAAGCACAATTGCAACGGCTGTACCGTTGTGATTTTGAATGTTATCCCGACGGTGAAAATGCCTTATTGTTCATTTCCACCAGCCAAGCTTAAACCCACTCTCACGCTTAGCCTCCGTTAGCCGCGCCAAATCAGGTACAATTCCCACATAAACAGTAAAGGATGGTTTATGTTACCGCTGCATGTACCGGTGATTATCGTGGGCGCAGGGCCAGTTGGCATGTTGCTCAGTTTGCAATTACACCAACAAGGCCACCGCGTCTTGCTCTTGGAAGCCCGCCCCAAAGCCGTGCCGCCGCAAGACAAGCGCACGCTGGCTTTGTCGTATAACAGCGTTGTGGCGTTTGAACAGGCCGGCGTGGACTTAAGCCACGCCCATATGACCGCCATCCACCAAGTTCACATTTCCCAACAAGGCGCGTTTGGTCGCACCTTATTGTCTGAAACCGATTTGAAACTGCCGTTCATGGGTCAAGTGGTCGATTATGCGCGCTTGATGCAAGCGGCCATGCATGCCTTGGATGCGCAACACGTGCACAGCCATTGGGGCATGGCGGTGGAACAAGTCTCTACCCTGTCCAATATGGCGCAAGTGACTCTGGCCGATGGCAGCCAAATCACTTGCGATTGGCTAATCTTGGCCGAAGGCGGCCAACTCACCGCCCAATTGCCGGAATTGGCACCGCAACAATACGATTACCAACAGCGCGCTTACATCACCACCGCCCATTTCGACCGCCCGCAAGACGGGGTGGCATATGAGCGTTTTGCCCACGATGGGCCGTTTGCCTTATTGCCTTATGGCGACAATTACCGCTTGATTTGGACGCGTTCGCCAGAAGAAGCCGAGCGTTTGGCGCAATTGCCGTTTGCCGAGTTCAAACAAATCTTTCAGGCCGCTTTTGGCACACGCGCCGGTGAATTGGTGGCGGTAGACCCGCCGATACAATTCCCACTGGTATTAAAACAATTGCAAAAAGTCACCACCGGCCGCGTGGTCTGCATCGGCAATGCCGCGCAAACCATGCACCCAGTGGCGGCGCAAGGTTTGAATTTGGGCGTGCGCGATGCGCAGGCTTTGGCACAAGCGTTTGCCCAGCCTACCCAAGTCCGAAACGGCAGTTTGGGCGCCAACTATGCGCGTGCACGCCGCCTCGATGCCAAATCCATCGTCGCGTTTACCCATTCTTTGGTAACGGTATTTGACCAACCGAGTGCGCTCTTGCAAGCCAGTCGTGGCATGGTGATGAGTGCGCTCAATACCTCATTGCCGTTGCGACAAAAATTCTCTGAACATTTGATTTTCGGTTTGTAAAGGCGGCCTGTAAACATGAGTATTGCGTATTTTGATGGTGTGATTGTGGGTGGTGGTTTGGTCGGTGCGGCTTTGGCTGTGGCTTTGGCCGAACAAGGCAAAGACATCGCCTTATTGGAGCTGCGCCCGCCACAATTGAATTTACAGGCCGCTGCCACGGATTGGGATGCGCGCATTTACGCCATCAGCCCTGCCAATGAACAGTTTTTGCGCAGCTTAAATGCATGGCCAGACAGCGAACGCATCCAGCCAGTGACCCACATGGATGTGCGTGGCGATGCCGGCGGCAAAATCGACTTTTCCGCGCCAGCCATACACACCTCACACCTGACCTCCATCGTCGAAAACCGTTGGCTCCTGCAAGCCTTGTGGCAACGCATTCACAGCTTGGACAATATTCATGTTTACAGCTCGGCCGCGCAAGTGTTGCACAGCGATGAGCAAGCCGCCAGTGTGACCCTGCACGATGGCAGCGTGTTGTCAGCGCCGCTGATCATGGCCGCCGATGGTGCCAACTCGTGGGTACGCGCCCAAACCGACATCCACGTCGATGCCAAGCCTTACCATCATCACGGCATCGTCGCCAACTATCGCGTCGAAAAACCGCATGGCGCCATTGCACGCCAATGGTTCAAACAAGGCGATGTGTTGGCCTACTTGCCCTTGCCTGCGCAACACATCTCCATCGTGTGGTCGACCTCGCAAACGGCAGAATTGATGGCCTTAAGCGATGAAGCGTTTGCCGAACGCGTGGCCGCGCAAGGCGAGCATAGCTTGGGCACGCTGACCCCCATCGGCCGCCGCTTTGCGTTTGAACTGGTGTTGCGTCGCCCTGAAAAAATGTACGCCCCACGCATCGCCTTGCTCGGCGATGCCGCCCACACCATCCATCCCTTGGCAGGCCAAGGCGTGAACTTGGGTTTTGGCGATGTGATGGTCTTGGCCAAATTGTTGCAAGATGCGCAAGATTGGGGCCGCAGCAACGTGCTAAGACAATACGAAGCCGAACGTTTGCACGCCGTGCGTTCCATGCAAATGGGTTGCGATGGCTTGTTTCAATTGTTCAAAACCGAGGCCGCACCGCTGTCGTGGCTGCGCAATACCGGCTTGAATCTGGTCAACCAAATGGGCGGACTCAAAAACCAATTGATCCGCCAAGCCATGGGTTTGTAAGGCCAACACACTTGATTTGTCGCATATCCTCATGCAATAGCGGCCTGTAAAGCTTACAGGCCGCTATTTTGCTTGTTGTTTAAGCACAAGCACGCTACACTTGAATCACGTAACAACAACAAGCTCAGCCATGAATACGAACGATACAGCCAATAATTGGGGCGGCAAACGGGCAGGTGCGGGGCGCAAACCCAAACCTGAAGCTTTGGCAACCGTGGTCAAACGCGTGCCCAAAGCCTTGGTGCCGATGTTGGAACAGGCCATCTTGCAATTAAAACGCGAGCCCGACAACCCCAGCGCCGCCAACGACAGCCTGCCTTTGCATGCCTTAAAGCCCGTCGTTCATGGCGAAGCGGCCAATATTCCATTGGCCACCGAAAAAGTGCCTGCGGGCATGCCCTCACCGGTCGACAGCCATGTGGAAGAGTATTTAGACCTCAACCAATACCTGATTAACCACCCTGAACACACGTTTATGGTGCGCGCCGGTGGCGACTCCATGCAAGACGCCGGCATAGACAAAGAAGACTTGCTCATCATCGACCGCTCGCTCAAACCGCGTCATTTTGACGTGGTCATGGCCGACACCGGCAACGACTTCACCATCAAACGTTTGCACAGCCAAGCCGGCCAATTTGAATTGCATCCAGAAAACCAAGCCGCGGGTTATCCCATCTTAAAACCCAAAAGTGGTGAAAATTGGTACATCGTAGGCGTGGTTACCGCCGTCATCAAATCCTTCCGCTAAGCCTTACCCAGCTTGATTTTCGTCAAAAAGCAGCTTAATAAGCTGCTTTTTGTTTGCGTTAAATCAACACATCAAAAATGCAACACCTTTAAAAATATACAAAAAATCGCTTTTCTTACCATCTTGAATTCTGTTACACTTGATTCAAGTTACAACATTCATTGAGTAAGGAGTCGGTCATGTTAAACAACCACGTTAAGGCAGAAGCCCCATTGTTTTACTCCCCTACCCCATCAGCCAACAAAGTGTCTGCTGCGACCAAAGTCAAATCTTGGTTGACGCAATGGCGCATCGAACAATTGCAAGCGCGCATCGAAGAAATCCAAGATGCGCTGGAATACGAATTGCGCCAAAACCACAGCCACAAACGCTTGAGCGAGTTAACCCGCCATGCCCAAGAAATGTGCTTGAACTTGGCGCACAAACAACAGCGCTTATTGCAACGCTAGCTTGAGCATGAAACAACGCAGATTGAGTGACCATGACAGCACACCACCAGCGATGTGCTGCCAACAAATGACTAGTCTTAACTCAGTGTCTGTTTGATGAAAATGTTTGATTGGAAATGGTCAGAGCCAACAGTATGCAAAAAAGCGGCCTGTAAACGTCGATAATGCTTTTGGCCATGCGTGAGTCGTAAACATGTCACTGAGATGCATAGCACCAATACTGGGCTCACACAGCCCAAGTACTACAAGTATGTAGACGTAATGACAGCGCGAGATGCTAGACAGCCTAGCCTACCCATGTCATCACCACAAGATTATCCCTTTTAAGGCCATGCGAGCAATCCATGGCCTTTTTTCTTTCTGCGCCAAATTCATCTACAATGCCGACACCCACAATTGTCAAAAGGCCATGAAAGACCCATGTCGCAGTTACACGACCCCCGTGTGTTGTTTGCCGCCGAACGCACGTTGATGGCTTGGCAGCGCACCAGTTTGGCCTTGATCGCCTTTGGCTTTGCCATAGAACGCGCTGGCTGGTTGGCAGAATTGCTGCTGCACAAAAGCAATAATCTGTCGTCTGTCCTTATTGGCAGCCTGTTTATGCTGCTGGGCATCGCCGTGTGTTTGTACGCCACACGCCAATACCAAAAAATTCTGCCCACCCTCAACGACGATGAGATTCCAGCCAAATACCGGCCACAATGGGGTGTGGCGGTCAGTTACGCCATCGCCATGTTGAGCATGGTGTTGCTGTTAAGCCTGCTCTCGCCGCTGTTGCGCCATCTCTAGTCATCTGGTTTTGCATCGCCATCTGAATGTGCGCACTGGTAATCAAGCATCTTGCTTACTCGACCAACTTGCCACCATTTCAACATGACACACGCTGTAACAGATAAAAATAAAACCGCTTAAAAGCGGTTTTATCGTTCATACATCACGGGCACAGCAAGCGGCCTGTAAACTCAAATGTCCATGCCCGCCGCGCTTTGTTCGCGCTTGATTTGATGGCGCGCACCGATGCTGCGAAACGGCTCTGGCGGAATGCGATTGGCGTGACTGGTTTGTAGGATAAATTCCAATTCAGCACTGTGATTGCCATGCATCATCTCGGCCATGTAATAGCCCAAATATGTGCCCTTAGCGACACCAACGCCATTGCAACCACAAATGCCATACACATTGTCGGCCAGCTTCTCAAACACCGAATTGTGGTTCAAAGTCACCGCTAACAAGCCGCCCCAGGTGTATTGAAAATCTATGTGTTCCAAAAATGGGAAACGCGCCACAAACGATGCGCGGTGTTGTTGCCATGCTTTCTGGCGCACCTCTGCCGTTGAGGCTTGATTTGGATTGAATTCCAAGATGTTGCGCACCAAAATGCGTTTGTCTGGGGTAAAACGCACTGTGGTGCCGGCCGGATGGGCAGAAGTCAGCCCCCACGGCTCTATGTTTTGGAAATACTGGCTCACGATGTTATCAGGCAAGGGATCGGTCAAGCTGCCATAGGTAAACACCGGCGCGATTTTGTTTTTGACCAAACCAGTTTCTTCGCTGAACGAGCTCATGGTTTGCACAATGGTTTTGGCGCGCAACACACCACCGACGGTGTGTATCTGGTGCACGTCGCCATAATCGATGCCGATGACAGGCGAATGGGTATAGACATCAATGTGTTTTTGCAGCCCCAAAGCCAAGCCGCGCACCAAGGCCGCTGGATTCATCAGAATATTGCCGGGGGTGAAAATGCCATCTTGGTAATAATCGGTGCCCAAACGCTGCGCCAATTCGCTGCGATTCAAGCGTTGATAAGCAAAATCGCGCTTTTTCAAAGTGCGTTCAAAATCGTCCAAGCCTTTAACATTCTTGTCTTCACGCGCCACCATGTACTTGCCCGCATGGTGCCACAGGCAATTGATGCTGTAGGTTTGCATGCGCTCAAACAAGCGCGCGATGGCAAACTGATTCAGCGCGTACAACTGCATGTCTTCGGCAGCGCTGTTTTCTTTGGCATCGACATTGTGCGGCAAATCGATGATAAAGCCAGCATTGCGGCCAGACGTGCCTTGTCCCACATCCAAAGCCTCAACCACGGCGATGGTTTTGTCTGGATACAATTCTTGCAAACGCTCGGCAGCGGCCAAACCGGTAAAGCCCGCACCGATGATGGCGATGTCGGCCTGTTGTTCGCCTTTTAACGCCCGTCCCACTTTTCTGTCCACATTCGGTGCGGTCAAATACCAACCCAATTCACCATCGACTTGCGGCAGTCGTTTAATCGATTTCATATTCCCACTTCATCAACAATAAGCCATACACAATCATTTCAATCTGTTCTTTATCATACCCGCAGTCCACACAAACTCAAATACCCATTCCCTCTATAAATATTGCGATATTATCTTTAAGCATTCCTCTGCCGCGCAAGCGGCCTGTAACAACGCTGCGGCACATGATTGCAAACGCCTATGCCTGTCACATTCAACGTTACAGGCCGCATTGAAGACGGCCTCGCCCGCCTCGTCAGCCAACTGAACAAAGTCTGCACAAATCCACACACATACCGCCTAAATCTCAGCATATTTTGTCCGCAACATCCTGTTTTGTCCTAATGCTTACGCTTATGAGCTGTTTTTTTATATTCTTACTCAGGCATTCAAGCTGACAATAGGTCACACAAAGGAGTCGCCAATACCATGAAAACAATCAAACACTTACCACAAGACAATAAGCAGTGTGGCTGGTTTCACACCAGCCCACAGCGCACGCCCAAACCGGCCTTACAAGGCAATCTCAGCGCCAGATTTGTGGTCATAGGCGCAGGTTTCACCGGTTTGGCCGCCGCTCGCCAACTGGCCAAACGCTTTCCCAATGATGAAATCGTGTTGGTAGAGGCGCAAGAAGTCGGCTTTGGCACCGCCGGACGCAATTCGGGTTTTGTCATTGATTTGCCGCACGACATCGGTGCGGCCGATTACATAGGCGATATCACCATCGCGCGCAAAACTTTGCAATTGCAGCAACAAGCACAACAACTCATTACCGACTTGGTACACGAGCACCACATCGACTGCGGTTTAGAGCATGCCGGCAAATACCAATGTGCGGTTGAGCCTAAAGGCATAAGGGTCTTAGAGGCATACCAACGTGGTTTGGAGCGCTTGGGACAAGACTACACTTGGCTGGCGCAAGAGGAATTACAACAACACATCGGCATGCATTTCTACCAAAAAGCCTTGTACACCCCAGGCACTTTATTGATACAACCGTCGGCGTTTGTGAAAGGCGCGGCCGATGCCTTGCCCAGCAATGTCTCTTTGTACGAGCACACCGCCATTACCTCGGTCGATTACGGCAGCAAAATCACACTCGGCCATGCCTACGGTCACATTGTGGCCGACAAACTGGTCTTGGCCAACAATGGTTTTGCCAGCAGCTTTGGCTTTTTACAAGGTCGATTGTTGCCTGTATTCACCTATGCCAGCATGACGCGGCCGCTGAACGAAGACGAGCAAGCGGCTCTGGGCGGCAAATCTACTTGGGGCATCATTCCAGCCGACCCATTTGGCAGCACGCTGCGCCGCACCGCCGACCAGCGCTTGATCGTGCGCAATTCCATGAGCTTCAACCCCAATGGCAAATGCAGCGATGCCCAGCTCAAAACCGCTTACCAACGCCATGTGCAATCCTACCAACGCCGTTTCCCCATGCTCAAAGACGTGACCTTTGAATACACTTGGGGCGGTGCCATGTGTTTGTCGCGCAATCACATGCCTTTCTTTGGTCAATTGGCGCCCAATGTCTATGGCTCGCTGTGTTGCAATGGCTTGGGCACCACCCGTGGCACCATGGGCGGACATTTGCTCGCCAATTGGTTGGCGGGCGATGAAGACGAGATGATTGCATTCTTGCTTGGCTCGGAACAGCCTTGTGCCAACCCACCCCAACCTTTTTTGTCCATGGGCGTGAACTTCAACCTCATGTTGGGACAACAGCGCGCAGGCATGGAAGCTTAATAAGCGGCCTGTAAACCCTGCGGCATTCACCCTAACACTGCATTTCCCACTGTATTCATCCCTGCGGTGTCTGTGCATTCGTCACAGCCCTAGGGAAAGGTTTGCCTGCTGTAAACGCATCACCACCATAAAACCATCACAAAGGAGAAATCACATGAGAACAAGCAATGCATCCATCGAAGATGCTCCCCTCAACCCGTTTCACCAACGTTTGACCCTTGCCGTTGGCGGCGCCTCATTGATGGATGGCTACATCCTCAGCATCATCGGCGTGGCCTTGGTGCAAATGACCAGCCAATTGCAATTGAGCAATTTTTGGCAAGGCATGATTGCCACTTCGGCTTTATTGGGTATTTTTGTCGGCGGCTTATTCAGCGGCTGGCTCACCGACCGCTTTGGCCGCCGCAAAGTGGTGTTTGTGGCGCCGTGCGTGTTTCTCATCGCCTCGGTGTTGCAATTTTGGACCGACTCGCCCATGGTGATTTTCTTATTGCGCTTTGGCATAGGCCTCGCCATTGCCATTGATTACTCTGCTGCCACCAGTTTGTTTGTCGAATTTGTGCCCAAAAAATACCGCGGCTCGCGTTTGGCTGGCTTCACCATTTTGTGGTTTACCGGCGCGGCCATGGCCTATATTTTTGGCGACATCATCTTGCACAACAGCGGTGAACACGGCTGGCGCTGGGCTTTGGCCAGCCCCATCATCATCGGCGTGTTCTTGTTGCTGTCTCGCCTCAATACTTTGGAATCGGCACGCTGGCTCATCACCAAAAACCGTGCCACCGAAGCCGAAACCATCATCCAACACGTGTATGGCACAAACTACTCTTTGGCCAATCTGCCCGAAACGTCTGCCCAACAAAAACTGTCTTTGCGCGACATGTTGCGCATGGGTTATGGCAAACGTTTGGCCTTTGTCAGCATTTTTTGGACTTGTGCCGTCATTCCGGTGTTTGCCGTGTACGCGTTTGCCCCGAAAGTATTGGCAGCCTTGAAATTAGAAGGCGCTTGGGCGGCTTACGGCTCGGTGGCCATCACGCTGTTGTTCGTAGTGGGCTGCATCGTGGGCACCCAACTCATTGATGTCTTGGGCCGCCGCAAAATGCTGATTCACAGCTTTTTGTGGTCGGGTCTCGCCTTATTGTGCTTGGGCACTTGGGCCGATTCGTCTGAAATGGTGGTGTTGGTGTTCTTCGGTGCGTATGCCTTGTTCATCGGCGGCGCCCAAGTATTGGAATTGGTCTATCCGAATGAAATCTTCCCCACCGAGCTGCGCCCTTATGCCATGGGTTGGGGCGTCTCCGCCTCCCGCATAGGCGCCGCCATCGGCACATTCTTGGTCCCCGTATCTTTAGACAGCATCGGCATAGGCAACACCATGTTCATTGCCGCTGCCGTGACCTTCATCGGCCTCGTGGTTGCCATCGCTTGGGCACCCGAAACCAAAGCCAAAGATTTGGCTGAAGCCGCCGCCTTACATTAACCCTCATTCACCCAACACAGGAGCATCACCCATGAAATTACAAGGCATATACGTCCCTTTGGTTACCCCATTCACCGTCGATAACCGCATCGACTACCCCGTTTTAGAGCAATTGGCAGAATTGATGATACAAAAAGGCGTGGCCGGCATCGTCGCCTTTGGCACCACCGGCGAGTATTACTCGTTCAGCGCCGCCGAGCGCGCCGAAGTCTTGCAACGCATTGCCGCCGTGGCCCAAGGCCGGGTGCAATTGATTGTCGGCGTCAATGATTTGTCCACCGCAGGCAGCATAGAACACGCCAAAACAGCCAAGCAATACGGCTACCAAGCCTTGATGCTGAGCGCACCACCCTACAGCTTGCCCAGCCAAGCTGGCATTATTCATCATTTTGAAACCGTGGCTGAGGCGCAAGACTTGCCGATTATCATGTACAACTACCCCGACCGCATCGGCGTGAGCTTGGATTTCGACACCATCAACCACTTACGCCAACACCCCAATATCATTGCCATCAAAGAAAGCAGTGGCGACTTCAATTTTGCCTTACAAATGTTACAGGCCGCATGGCCAGACTTTGAGGTGATGTGTGGCAGCGATGGTTTGGCCACCGATTTCTTCTTCTGGGGTTCACACTCATGGATTAGCGGTGCCGCCAATGTCTATCCAGACGAACACGTGGCCTTGGCCAGGGCCGCATTGGCAGGCGATTGGAACACTGCCCGTGCGCAAATGCGCCACATGTATGCGGGCATACGCTCGATGGAGTTGGGCGACTACAATCAAAAAGCCAAATTAGGCATACAGCGTTTTGGTTTGGAAGCCGGCTCGGTGCGCATGCCTTTGGTCGATTTGGATGCAAAGGCCAAGGCTGAATTTTTGCAATTGTTAACCAGCGCCAACGACCACGCTGACATGGCCTAAGCCTTATCACCTGCAAATAAGCGGCCTGTAACGGTACAGGCCGCTTATTTTATGGTTATGAATGACAAAGGTTTCTAAAAACCCGACACACACGGATCAGGGAATTTCATCCTGTAAATCCGCATTTGCTTGATCTGTCGCACAGAATTTAAGCACTTCATTTTAAAACTTATTAACATTACGCAATTTTTACTACAGACAAATCGCTGTTATTGCGATTATAATGATTTGATGCATTGCAACAAAGGCCAAGCGCCAAGCTGCGGTGCACAACTCTCTCAATTGCCCGAGCTACCCAATCAAGCTCAAGGCTATCAATCAATGTGCCATGGAGAACATATGACACTCATCGAACAATTCAAGTCTTACGCCAAAGAAAACCATGGCTTAGATGACCATGATTTAATCACCGTCGGTGACAAATTCCGTAACCCCAGCGTTCACGCACAGTATGTGACGTGGTCTGAAGCGCAAAACTCTGGCAAACCCCATCGCAATTCCCATTACCATATCGGCGCACCGCTGTAGTGCGACTGTGATAAAAAAATCGGGCCCACTGCCCGATTTTTTTATGTGTGCATGTTTGGCGTAATGTCCTTATGAATATGGTATTGCCTTCATTTATATTTGTATAAATACACTAAGATTGTCATGCATACATTGGTCAATCCGCCTTATTCACCACCGCACTATGGTCTTCATCATGGGCAGCACTGAGAAAATGATCGGCTTTTTGGCCGCGCTTGCGGTACGCCCGCGGCGTTTCGCCATAGACTTTGCGAAACCACAAAATAAAATGCGACACATCGGCAAAACCGCATTCAATCGCGATATTGGTGATGTAGGCATTGGTGTTGGCCAATAAACGGCGCCCATGTTCCAAACGCAGCTTGCGCCAATAGCCTGCTGGCGTTTCTTGCGTATTCAGCACAAACAAACGGTGCAAATGGCGTGGATACGTGCCTATGTGCTCGGCCACATCTTTGAGCTGGGCATGGCTGTCCAAATTGGCCTGCATGTAAGCAATGGCTTTGAGCACCATTTTATTGGCATAGATAGGCGCATCACCCATGGCAGCCGTGGCGCTGTTCACACTCTCATCTTCATCGACCAGTAGGTATTCCAAACTTTTCTTCGCGCGCTTTTCGCCGCAATGTTGCCGTATCAAAAATGCGGCCAAATCAATGGCCGTGCCACCTGGGCAGGTGATGATGTTGTGGTCGTTGACATACATGCGGTCGCTGAAAACCTGCACTTGCGGAAACAAGGCTTTGAATTCGGCAATGGTGGTGAAATGAATCGCGCATTGCTTGCCATCCAACAAGCCTGCCACGCCCAAGATAAAACAGGCCGAATCCAAGGCAATGATGGGAATATTGGCCGCATAAGCGGCCTGTAAAGCCTGCAATAACTCAGGCTTGGGATGGCGCGCCGGTCCCAGCAAACCACTGGCCAGCACGATGTAATCGTAATCATTGAACAAATTGAAGTTTTGCGTGGGTACCACTTGCATGCCGCAACTGGCGGTTACCGCCTGATTGTCCAGCGTCATCCAATCCCACTGACAATAGATTTGCAAACTGCGAAACGACTCGTCCGCCGCAAAACGCAGCGACTCCACCAAGCCCGCCACCGGAGCCAAGGTAAACTGCTCAATGAGCACAAAACCCACGCGCAAATCGGGTTTGATTGCCTGTTCCATGTCTGCCCACCTCCACTGCCACCATTGAAGTAATGGCTGTCATTATGGCGCAAACACCGCTACAGCACAGCTTAATTCCCATGCAGCCAGTAAACATGTCAGCACCGGCGCAATAAGCCTCATCCTATTTACACATAAAAAACCGACTCAATGACTGGGGATGAGCCGGTGGAAAGAAGAAAACAACCCTACTGGACATTTACAGGCCGCATTGATGATTCAAGCGGCCTGTAAATCCATGCTGACTTTAATGCCAATGCTTGCACTTACTGGTTTTGCCTATGCCCGGATTGAACACATTGGTCGGGTCTAGCTGCTGCAAAAATGCTTGGTAACCCGCCGTAGCCTCATACACATGGCCAACATTGTGCTCCGCAGGGTATTGCGCCCCACGTGCGCGGAACAAGGCCAACATGTCGTTTTTAAACTGCTCCGTATCCACACCGGCTTTGACGATGAATTCTTGGTGCGCCACATAACAGAAAAAATGCCCACAAGAAGAATTGAACTGAATTTGCTGTTGCAAGGCTTCGGGTATGTCCAATAACCATTGCGTGTCATTCGCCCGCAAAGCCACGTCAAACGTGACAATGCGCTCATTCGGATTGAGGCCATGCAAGTCACAATAACTGCTCAAACAACTGCCCACACCAAAACGGATTAAAAAGGCATTCTCAGCTTCGGCAGCATTGCATTGAAAATATGCACCATCGTGGTGTTGAAAATGCTGTTGCAACAGCTCTGTCACCTCTTGCAATTGTGTGGCATCAATCTTCAACATCAAATGGTGTTCGTACTGCTGGCGGTAGGCTTGAATTCTCGGCGCCACAGCACCGGGAATGAACACACTGGCAGCCTGTATCAACTTGTCTAAAGCATTGCTGGGCAGCAATGGCAGCTTGCACAATGCGGCCTGTAATTTCTTTTTCCAGCCAAACAACTGTGGAATCTTATCAGCGCCCAAGTATTGCACCGCCTTGTAAACATATCGTGCATAGCGCACGGTCAAATCCATGGCGCCACGGTGGATGTATTCGGCTTGATACGGCAAATCGCTCATGTGCGTTAACAGGCTGCGGCGCAAGGCGATGAGTGAGGCTTGGCTATGTGATCCGATGTAAAACACCTCGCTGCGCCCTGCTTTGGCAAACGTGGGCAAACGCACCGCAAACACCGCCAATTTGCCAGCACAACCAGCACTGTTGTGCAGATAATCGGGATTACCATTGAAACGGGTAGGCTCATCGGCATCCACTTGTCGCAGTTTGTCGGCGTAATCGTCGGCCCAAATGCGTCCCTGCCATTCTGGGTGCTGGCCAATTTGGTAGTTTTGCGCACTTAAATTGGCGAAAATTTGCTGTGGGCTCTCGCCCAAGTCTATGCCCAACTCATTCACCAATTCCAATTCACCGTTGGCATTCACCCGCGCAAACAGTGATTTCTCGGTAAACGCAGGGCCGCGGCGTATCAAAGAACCACCAGAGTTGTTGCACACACCACCGATGACCGAAGCACCGATACAAGAAGAACCAATGACCGAATGAGGCTCTCGATCATGCGGTGCCAATGCTTGCTCCAACTCGGTCAAACTGGTGCCAGGGAACGCCAATACCTGTTGCTGCTCATCCAATAAGTGCACCCCTTTGAGGGCATTGGTGCTGATGATGACAATATCGCGGTCATAAGCATCACCATCAGGAGTAGAACCACCGGTCACACCGGTATTGGCCGCCTGCGGGATCACAATCACATCGGCATCGACGCAGGCTTGTAAGACTTGCCACATTTGCAACAGGGTTTGGGGCAACACCACTGCCAAACACGCGCCACCGCCCAAACGAAATCCGGTTGCAAACGGTTTTTTGTGTATTTCTTGCGTCAACACCTTGGCCGAGCCGACGATGGCTTCCAATGTGGTGATTAAGTTTGCTGTTTGCTGATTATTCATGCTTTATGTGCGGGGGACTGGCCCCCTTTCTCAAAGTTTATTGCGCGTTAACCAAGTCCAAAGCCACATCGACTATCATGTCTTCTTGGCCACCGACCATTTTGCGTTTGCCTAATTCCACCAAAATATCGAAAGTAGAAAGTTGGTATTTCTGCGCTGCCGCTTCAGCATGGCGTAAAAAGCTGGAATACACACCTGCATAACCCAAGGCCAAGGTTTCACGGTCTACCCTTACAGGCCGGTCTTGTAGCGGACGCACGTAATCGTCAGCAATATCAATCAGCTGTTTCATGTCACAACCGTGCTTAATGCCTAACTTGTCGGCTGCAGCGATAAAGACTTCCAATGGCGCATTGCCCGCTCCAGCTCCCATGCCGGTTAAGCTAGCATCCACACGGTCACAGCCATGCTCAACGGCCACGATGGAATTGGCCACGCCCAAACTCAAATTGTGGTGTGCATGTATGCCTGTTTGGGTATCGCTGTTTAGCACGTCTTTTAAAGCTTTAAAACGGTCGGCAATGTCGTACATATTCATCGCCCCACCAGAATCCACCACATACAAACACTCGGCCCCATAAGACTCCATCAGCTTGGCTTTCTCTGCCAATTGCTGCGGGCTAATCATGTGGCTCATCATCAAAAAACCCACCGCGTTCATGCCCAATTTGCGGGCGTGTTCTAAATGCTGTTTGGCCACATCGGCCTCGGTACAATGGGTCGCCACACGCACCACGCTGATACCTGCTGCATGCGCATGGGTCAAATCGTGCAAAGTGCCGATGCCAGGGATGATTAAAGTGGCGATTTAAGCAGTAGCCGCACACTGTCAATTGACAAGGCAACTGCCGCCCAAATCACTGCCAGCACACCCAATAAAGTGGTTACCTCAGATATTTTGGGTCCAATATTGGCAGGCAAGGCCAATGTGTCTAACACCTTGGCCGGTTATGGCATCAGCAACGCTTATAACAAAACAGAAGTAGACAACTTGTTGAGCGTTAAAGTCAGCCAATCAAACACACTGGCAGGCTATGGCATCACAGATGGCGTGACCAAAAAAGAGCTACTGACCATTTCAGCAACAACAGCCAGTCTGCCGGAAACCATAGAAAAACCCATTTCACTGGTCACGATTGCCGCCGGCGATGGTATGAAAGACCACTCAGGATTTACATATATTCGGACGACCCAATACGGTGGCAGCATTCAATATTCACAATTGGCAGTACCCTACTCAACCGCATCGGCCCCAAAACTTTATGGTCGCCATTGTTATCAAGGAACAGAAACCGCATGGGGTCGCTTTGATGGTGCCGACTGGAATGCCGCAGCATCAGAAACGGGATACATCTACAACAAGCCAACCACTTTGGCCGGTTTTGGCATTACTGACTGGGTAGCAAAAGCTTACAGCGGCACAGGTAATATCATTGCTGATGCTATTGGTAATGGTGTGCACTCATACGGTGCTGGGGCAACTGATGCAGCAACATGGTTAGATGGTTCATCCATTGGTGCCCAAAAAATGCTGCAATATGGGTCAGCCGCATGAGACAGTCAAATTGTTACGCAAGCCTATGGCGAGTGCACATTTATCCGCTCGCGCCGCACTGCCAACGGGGCATATCAACCATGGAAACGACTTGATGGTGCAGACTTTGCCGCCCCCGAAAAAGCTGCGGGATTCATTGCAAACAAACCCACTGACCTTGCCGGTTATTGTAGTGGTCAAGCCGCGCAGGACACTTTTATCTGAGAATTTTCATACTCCAATGGGCTCATTCCATTGTTGGCTGTATGTGGCCGTTTAAAATTGTAATAATGAATAAATTGCGTGATTTCTTGTTTGACTACACTTTCATTCATGCTCGTGGTATGGCCTAAACCTTCATATTTCAAACTGCCAAAGAATCGCTCTACTACCGCATTATCGTAGCAACATCCCATATCAGACATACTCAAACGCATCTTTAATTGACTGGCTTTCTTAGCGAAGGCTCGACTGGTGTACTGTGAACCTCGGTCGCTGTGAAATACACAGCCATACTGCGGTTGGCGTAAGACATGTGCCTGTTGTAACGCTTGAATCACCAAGTCAGCTTTCATGCGTTCAGCCATACTCCAACCCACAATGCGGCGAGAGAACAAGTCCATCACCACAGCCAGGTAGCGCCAACCTTGGCTGGTTTTGATGTAAGTAATGTCGCCGGCCCAAACTTCATTGGCAAACAACGGTTGGAAGTTTTGATTCAATAAGTTGAATTGAACTTGGTGCCTCTCATTGCGTTTGGTTGTCACCTTAAATGCTTGACGCTGCTGACATACCAAACCCAACTTTCTCATCACACTGCGAACTTTGTACCTTCCGACTTGGAATCCAATTTGTTGTAATAACGCTTTAATTGTGCGAGAACCTATACGTTGTTTGTGTTGCTGTGTAGTGGTCAAGCCGCGCAGGACACTTTTATCTGAGAATTTTCATACTCCAATGGGCTCATTCCATTGTTGGCTGTATGTGGCCGTTTAAAATTGTAATAATGAATAAATTGCGTGATTTCTTGTTTGACTACACTTTCATTCATGCTCGTGGTATGGCCTAAACCTTCATATTTCAAACTGCCAAAGAATCGCTCTACTACCGCATTATCGTAGCAACATCCCATATCAGACATACTCAAACGCATCTTTAATTGACTGGCTTTCTTAGCGAAGGCTCGACTGGTGTACTGTGAACCTCGGTCGCTGTGAAATACACAGCCATACTGCGGTTGGCGTAAGACATGTGCCTGTTGTAACGCTTGAATCACCAAGTCAGCTTTCATGCGTTCAGCCATACTCCAACCCACAATGCGGCGAGAGAACAAGTCCATCACCACAGCCAGGTAGCGCCAACCTTGGCTGGTTTTGATGTAAGTAATGTCGCCGGCCCAAACTTCATTGGCAAACAACGGTTGGAAGTTTTGATTCAATAAGTTGAATTGAACTTGGTGCCTCTCATTGCGTTTGGTTGTCACCTTAAATGCTTGACGCTGCTGACATACCAAACCCAACTTTCTCATCACACTGCGAACTTTGTACCTTCCGAGTTGGAATCCAAGTTGTTGTAATAACGCTGTAATTGTGCGAGAACCTATACGTTGTTTGTGTTGGTTAAACAGAGCTCTGATTTGGATTTGTAAACCAACTTCAACCAGATTTGTCCGTTTAGGTTCCAAGGCATAGTAGGCTGAAACACTTACTTTCATTACTTTGCACAGAGTCTTAATTGGGTAATGGCGTTGATTTTGTTGAATAAAATTGTATCTTACTTCACGTGCTTCGCAAAGTAAGCGCTGGCCTTTTTTAATATTTCTTGCTCCATTCGAAGCTGTTTTATTTCTTTGCGCAATCGCAATAATTCGGCCTTCTCATCATCATTCAATATTGGCTGTTCAGTCAGTTTGGCTTTCCATTTATAGAGCAAAGCTGGAGTGATACCGACTGCTCTAGCAGCATCAGCCACTGAATAACCTTGTTTCAACACCAAATCAACCGTTTCTTGTTTGAATTCATCTGAATGACGGCGTGGGCTCTTTTTTGCCATGATTTTGACCTTTCAAAGGGAATTAATATTCTCTCAGAAATGTGTCCTGTTGTATTAGACCACTACACTGCCTTGTTTGCTTTAACCCGGCCACGTCATATTTCGTTGACAATCAATCTGGATGCAGATGATGGAGGGCTATTTCCGGCATAGCCTCTTAATTGAAAGAAGGTCTACGAAATATTGGAACGAGTATTCATATAACGTGGAATCTGCATTTACTTAATATCGTAGATGGGTTATTAATTATTATTTGGCATTAATGTATGTTAATTGAATAGTAGACTATTTATAAATAGTAACAAGTTAATACATATAATAAATTATTTATAACTAATAACAAGTTAATATATATATAAATAAATAACATTACAAACCTAAATTAAAATCCCCATGTGTAGTGGTCTAATACAACAGGACACATTTCTGAGAGAATATTAATTCCCTTTGAAAGGTCAAAATCATGGCAAAAAAGAGCCCACGCCGTCATTCAGATGAATTCAAACAAGAAACGGTTGATTTGGTGTTGAAACAAGGTTATTCAGTGGCTGATGCTGCTAGAGCAGTCGGTATCACTCCAGCTTTGCTCTATAAATGGAAAGCCAAACTGACTGAACAGCCAATATTGAATGATGATGAGAAGGCCGAATTATTGCGATTGCGCAAAGAAATAAAACAGCTTCGAATGGAGCAAGAAATATTAAAAAAGGCCAGCGCTTACTTTGCGAAGCACGTGAAGTAAGATACAATTTTATTCAACAAAATCAACGCCATTACCCAATTAAGACTCTGTGCAAAGTAATGAAAGTAAGTGTTTCAGCCTACTATGCCTTGGAACCTAAACGGACAAATCTGGTTGAAGTTGGTTTACAAATCCAAATCAGAGCTCTGTTTAACCAACACAAACAACGTATAGGTTCTCGCACAATTAAAGCGTTATTACAACAAATTGGATTCCAAGTCGGAAGGTACAAAGTTCGCAGTGTGATGAGAAAGTTGGGTTTGGTATGTCAGCAGCGTCACGCATTTAAGGTGACAACCAAACGCAATGAGAGGCACCAAGTTCAATTCAACTTATTGAATCAAAACTTCCAACCGTTGTTTGCCAATGANTGTAGTGGTCTAATACAACAGGACACATTTCTGAGAGAATATTAATTCCCTTTGAAAGGTCAAAATCATGGCAAAAAAGAGCCCACGCCGTCATTCAGATGAATTCAAACAAGAAACGGTTGATTTGGTGTTGAAACAAGGTTATTCAGTGGCTGATGCTGCTAGAGCAGTCGGTATCACTCCAGCTTTGCTCTATAAATGGAAAGCCAAACTGACTGAACAGCCAATATTGAATGATGATGAGAAGGCCGAATTATTGCGATTGCGCAAAGAAATAAAACAGCTTCGAATGGAGCAAGAAATATTAAAAAAGGCCAGCGCTTACTTTGCGAAGCACGTGAAGTAAGATACAATTTTATTCAACAAAATCAACGCCATTACCCAATTAAGACTCTGTGCAAAGTAATGAAAGTAAGTGTTTCAGCCTACTATGCCTTGGAACCTAAACGGACAAATCTGGTTGAAGTTGGTTTACAAATCCAAATCAGAGCTCTGTTTAACCAACACAAACAACGTATAGGTTCTCGCACAATTAAAGCGTTATTACAACAAATTGGATTCCAAGTCGGAAGGTACAAAGTTCGCAGTGTGATGAGAAAGTTGGGTTTGGTATGTCAGCAGCGTCAAGCATTTAAGGTGACAACCAAACGCAATGAGAGGCACCAAGTTCAATTCAACTTATTGAATCAAAACTTCCAACCGTTGTTTGCCAATGAAGTTTGGGCCGGCGACATTACTTACATCAAAACCAGCCAAGGTTGGCGCTACCTGGCTGTGGTGATGGACTTGTTCTCTCGCCGCATTGTGGGTTGGAGTATGGCTGAACGCATGAAAGCTGACTTGGTGATTCAAGCGTTACAACAGGCACATGTCTTACGCCAACCGCAGTATGGCTGTGTATTTCACAGCGACCGAGGTTCACAGTACACCAGTCGAGCCTTCGCTAAGAAAGCCAGTCAATTAAAGATGCGTTTGAGTATGTCTGATATGGGATGTTGCTACGATAATGCGGTAGTAGAGCGATTCTTTGGCAGTTTGAAATATGAAGGTTTAGGCCATACCACGAGCATGAATGAAAGTGTAGTCAAACAAGAAATCACGCAATTTATTCATTATTACAATTTTAAACGGCCACATACAGCCAACAATGGAATGAGCCCATTGGAGTATGAAAATTCTCAGATAAAAGTGTCCTGCGCGGCTTGACCACTACACAGCCTCTACAATGTCTCTGGTTGTCCCTCGGTCGCCTTTCACGCGTGCGCTGGCATCGATCCAGCTTTTCTCACCCGGCAGCGCGTCGTCCAAATAAGGCGGATTAATAAGGATTGAACGCAACGGGCTACCGTTAAATTCTTGCCTCAACCCCTCTGCCAGTGCGACCTGCCCTCGCTTTGCCGCATAGAAGGGAACCGAAACCGACTGTAAAGCAGCATTGGGAAGGCCGCTGATGGAACCTATGGTCAACACATCAGGTGATTGTGAGGCCTTGAGCAGAGGCATAATGTTCTGCACGAAAAGAAAGGTTCCAGTAATTGCAGCATTAACTACGTTCAGGACATCAGTTTCCGCGTAGGAGACATCGCTGCTTTCAAGCCACATTGCCCCATTGTTGATTAGAACATCCACATACTCCGTCATGTTAGCGATACTGTCTGCAGCAGCTCGTACACTTGCAACATCAGATAGATCAAGCTGAATAATCTTGGGTATCTTTCCGCCGTGATTGACTACACATTCAGATATCTGAGCTAGGTCTTCTTCACGACGTGCGCACAGGATCAGTTCACACCCCAAAGGCGCTAATGAAAGGGCAAATGCTGCACCGAGTCCACGACCAGCACCTGTCACAACAACAATTTTCTGATTCAGCATCATTCGTATTTCTCCACACTTGGCCTTAGTGTTACTTTAATTTTAAAAAATCATGATGATTCAATGCTCTCATTGGCTCGGAAGCAGTCGACCAATTTGACTGGTAGCGTGCCCATCTAATGTTAGTGGCCTGCCCATGAGCACTATAACAAGTAAACAGACAAGACTGGAATTCGCAGTTCAACTCAAACAGTAAAAAAATATGCAGATGACACATCCTGTGTCTAAACCCGCAGGAATTTCATCATGTCTCGTCGCTTTAATACCATCCTAGAAAATCGTTACAACCTTCATCCTAAACATCGCCAATCTCTCAAAGATCTAATTTACGAAGCAGCTGAAAACTATTCCAAAATACTCCCTATCAGAATTGATTTTCATCTTTCATCTTCTGTTGGCCTTGAAGTAGATAGACAAGACTTTGTAGACTATTGGCACGCCATGCAGAACAATATGCGTCGTAATCAAAGATTTGAACACTTAATAACCTATATCGCTAAATTGGAATACGGGTACAACCGTGGATGGCATATGCACATGCTTCTTTTATTTGATGGTCAAAAAATAAAAGATGACTATTCTTTATCATCAGATATAGGAGAGTATTGGAATCAGGTAGTGGAATCTAAAAAACTACATGAAGGAAGTTATTACGCATGTAATATGGCAAAAAAACGATATGATCAATGTGCACTGAAGATGATCAGCTCCAGTTATGCATTAAACCAAATAAAAAATAATACTAATGCCTATACCGACTTACATGCTCTAATTGATACCACTGAATACCTAACCAAGATAGATCAAAATACTGAAAACTATTTAGCTGAACAAGGCCTTAAGAGAAAACCACGCACTATTTTCTTTGGGCAGATAAAGCTTAAATCTAATGCTGGCAGACCGCGGTTGTTCTGACATTATTATTGAGTCAGCGCATCGTTATAAATCTTCTGCACATTCCATGAGTAGTTGATTTTCTCGCACATCACCCTCCGATATCAATTCTTAATTGATAAGCAGTCATTGTTGCCATTTAACCTCTTACATTTCGCTTAATTTCAAGACAAGTATTTGGATTTTGAGTTTGAAATGTCCTCAGCATATTGACAAAAACCACTTAAAAGGTTGTAATTAGATTTAATAAGTTGTTTATTTAACTGACTGACAAGGAGGAAATAATGGGATTTTGGGATACAGCAGGGAAAGTGGCACAAGGGGCATTGAATGCGATTGAAGAAAAGGGAGCTGAAATTCAGTCCATCAAAATGCGATATGAAGATAAAAGCAGTGGGGAACTACGGGATATTGTCAAAGGAAACGGCTTTTTTTCAGCATCCAATTTGGAAAAGCAAGTTGCATTAAAAATCCTTCGAGAACGGGGCGATGAATAATCCATCCCTAGCCTATTACTTTAACTAATAAATCAACCAGCTACATCCCAATGTAGTTGGTTGATTCTTTAGATACTTATCTATTGAATGTACAAATATGAATCTCAAAAAAACTATTCTATGTTGCCTTGCAATGCCACTTTTTTTAGCTTCTTGCTCTAAAGAAACCTTAGACATCAGAAATGTACAAATTTCTTATAATAAAATTTATTCTCAAGGTAGCAATACCCCGTTCACTGGTGTAGTAACCAATTTCCCATTTACTAAGTTACCTATTGATCCAATTTTTAATTTAGTCAATAAACACCATAAATTTCTCAAAGACAATGGGCTTCGCGGGCGTCCAGAGTTAGCATCAACAGGCCAAATACTTTTATGTGATGTTGAGGTTGTTGATGGTCTATTAGATGGTAATACCCATTGCCGATTGATGAGTGAACAAACTACCTATTTAGATTTTAAATATAAAGAAGGGGCTTTAGATGGTAAGTTAACTGTTAACTACACAAAACCGCAAGATTCAGCATCTTCTGTTCAAGTAATCTCTGCTAATTTTAAAGGTGGCCAATTGAATGGTCGAACTGAAATGTTTACTCGAGCAGGCCAAACTATTTATGATACTGAATTTGAAAACAATCGTCCTGTTGACTCTGAGAAATTTTTAAACGGTGATGGTAAAGTCATCATCGAAAATTTCTACGGTGCCAAAAATATTGAACAGGTTAAATACTACCATCCTAAAACTGGTGATTTGATAGGTGAATCCACAGGAAGACATCGATCTAGTACTGCTGACCCTATGAATTTTACTGGCGTAGAAGCACTCTATCGTTTTGATCGGGATGAAGAAGGTAAAGTACATTTTTGGCTATTTAAAACACACACTTTTGAAGGAGGCTGGGAAACAGGCCCAGCAGTTGAATACGATGCAGATGGTAATATTATTGCTGAAGCTATCCTCGAAAAAGGTAACCCACGAAACGGAAAGTGGAGAACACCTAGCGCTGCAGGAGATGGCGAAATTTTAGAGTTTCACAACGGTCTAAGTTCATGGCAAATTCAACAGAATAAAGAATCCAAACAACGGGATTGCATCTATAACAAGGAAAAAACGTATCTAACCAGTACAAGAGAAAAGTTAGAAACTGAACTTGCTTCTACTTCAGATGAGGAATCACAACAAGCACTTAAGGCTGCATTATCTGATTTAAAGGCTTCGCCAGAACTAATGACTCAATTTGAGCAGGAATGTACTACCAATTAAGATTGAAGCACATTTCAAGATGATAAAAAGCTATTTATCCCCTTTTTAACTAATACCTATGGGATAAGTAGCTATTGATTAAAAATGTGAATGTGAACCGCCCCGGGTTTCTCGGAGACCTAACTTTCTGAGAGAATATCCGAATGAAAAATACTTACTCACATGAAATCCGTCAACGAGCGGTTCGTCTTTATCAAGAGCAGCGCAGGGAATATCCGACTCAGTGGGCCGCAATTGTGTCCATTGCCAGCAAGTTTGACTGCACACCAGAAACACTGCGCACTTGGATCAGGATATATTAAACAGGTACTTACACAAAATTCGGGACAGGCTCTATCCATTTAATTCTATTCATTAATTAACCCTAAAACTTATAGCTACTTACCCTCCTTTTTATACCGATGATAAGTAGCTACTATTTATTAAAAATGTTTAAACTGCAACCGAAGCTTGTGATAATTCACTTAATTGCTTGATTACGTCATTCAAATTTCGCTCAGGATCTAACCACCAGTCAACTGTCCATACCGAAATAATTTCCCAACCTAATCCAGTCAAAACTGATTGCCGTAACTGATCACGATCACTTGCAGTAGCGGTATTAGCATAATTCTCACCATCAATTAATATACCCACAACAAAGGTATCTGGATTCAATTTATCATACACGGCAATATCCACACAATTTTCACCATGGCCTATTTCGACATCAGTTTTCCAGCCATATCCTTGTAATTTATTCCGTAAATACTGAACCAGCTCTTTTTTAGTTGGCGCTTTATTTAAGGATGAGGGTGCTAAATGCAGTTGCCTATTTCTGGCAAATAACAAAAAATCTTTTAAATCTTTAACACCTTCACTGTTCGTTCTGGAAAGATTGATATCCTCAGGAGAGAGTGAAGAAAAAACATGTAATCCCTGTCGCGCACGAGTGATTGCTACGTTCAATCTACGTTGTCCTCCAACGCGATTTAGAGCACCAAAATTCATCGACAACTTACCAAACTGATCTTTTGCATACGTAATAGAAAAGACAATGATATCCCTTTCATCCCCTTGTACATTTTCAAGATTTTTTATAAATAAAGGTTCTATTCCTGACTTACTTATAGACTCCAACTCCGGATGATTTACCATTTCATTATCAAGTAAATCCTCAATGAGTTTTTGTTGAGTAACATTAAAAGTAACCACACCTAGAGTTAATGGCACTTCTACAGTTAACTGGCTCTGCAAATGTTGAAGTATAAAGGCTACTATTGCTTTTGCTTCAGCCAAATTAGTTCGCGTATCACCCTTATCATAAACCCCATCAATTTTATGTAATGTAATCGCAGTATCATCAGCGACAGGGGCAGGAAACGTCATCAACTCACCCTTGTAATACTTCTGATTACTAAACTGTATTAGGCTTTCATACCTACTTCGATAATGCCAACTCAATGCTAGCTCAGGTAACTGTGCGGCAAGGCATTCATCTAAAATACTCTCGAGATCCTCAGTTACTTCTTCATCGACTTCCTCATCAGAATCACCTTTACCAAAAAAACTAGTTGGAGGCATCTGTTTATTATCACCCACAACGATGGATTGCTTTCCTCTAGCTAAAGCTCCAATAGCATCCCAAACAGGTATTTGAGATGCCTCATCAAAAATAACCACATCAAATTTTGCTTCAGTATCTAAATATTGTGCCACTGACAATGGGCTCATTAACAGACAAGGTTTTAAGCCCACTAGCACATCAGGAATTTGACGCATTAATTCTCGCACCGGAATATGCCTACGTTTTTTACCAAGTTCTTTATTTAACAATGTCCATTGAGATTTGTATTCATCTGGATTTTTATAAATTTTATTCCAACGATAAATGATTTCTTGGCTTGCCTCTTGTTGATGTTCTTTATCTTGCTGTTTAAATTGTTCAATTTTCTTCTCATGCAACTGTGAATTAAATTGATTTAATTCAGGATACTGATTAAATTGATTAGTAATCCATTGCCTAGCCAAATTGATTTCTAATTGCTGAACAGCCTCATCTAATTCTAATGGCTTTTCTGAAAGACCATCAGCCAAAGGTTTTAGTCCTTCTACAATCAACTTTTCTTTGGCATTCTGCCAGTTAATCCAATTCCTCCACGCACCACTATGCTGCTGTAACAGCTTTTGTCGATGAATCAAACTCTCAAACCTAACATCAAGGTAAGTTTGTGCTTCTGACCCATCTAGTAACGTCGTATCTCTTATTAGATGCTGTAATGTCGCTTCACTTAAATTAAGCGAAGTCTTTAAATCTTCGATATTATTCTTTTGACAATATGCCAAAGAAGTAAACACTGCTTTTATATCTGAATGATTTAAGTCCTTAACTTGAAGAATCTGCTGCCATTTATGGTACGCATTTTCAAACTCTTTCCAGGGGCTCACTTCACCAAGCCAATATGTATTTAATTTATCAGCCAACTGCCCTTCATTCTTACTAAATGCAAGCTGCTGGTTTTGAATATGTTGCAATCTTTGCAGTTCACTAAACATATCCTGAGAAGTGAGTTTAGTATCATTAGTTTGATAAGTTTTAATCAATTTCTTGATTTTGTTTTTTGCAAACCATGAGAGTGGAAAGATTGATGATTCAGCCTCTCTCCAGTCCTTAACTACCTGACTTAATTCAGCTTGATAAATACTATCTTGATACTGACCAATTAGCTGTGACCGTTGTTGTTTCAAATCAGTAGCCAGCATTTGTGATTCAGTAATTAAATTTAGACTTACGTCTTTAATGTTAAACAAAAGTTTTAAATCTACATCTTGTATTAATTCGTACACAGAATGAAACAAACCAAAATCTTGCTTCATTTGATTAAATTTATCTTTAGCACTTTGCCCAAAAACCTGCTGCCAAGGTGACATTGCTTTATTGAGATTCTTTATCTGTATTTCTAAATCATCTTGTAGTTTTTGATATTGATCTTGCCAACTTAAACTCCAAATATTGTCTGAAATACCTTCTGCAAATCCTTCTAAATCTTTCTTTGTTTCAACACTCACAAGCTGGCGCAAGGTAACTGCTTGAGTCACCAACTCTTTTAAATATTTACGCTTCTCGCTAGTAAGCGCCGAAATATCAATACTGGAGAATCTCAGATTAGGCGTAGCTCGATAGCAAAGCTCATCTGACATTGCACCGTATAAACTCCAGCCAATTGGGTGAGAAGTATGTAGACTTTTAACGTAATGATTTAACTCATCTCTTGTCTGAACCAATTGATTTGATAAACTTTGCCACTTACTTTTTTTATTGATTGTTTCTGATAAATAAGGATCATTGGTTTTTAGAGCCCGTTCACGCAGTTGGTCTAAAACTGCCATCTTTTGAGCTTTTGAAGAATGCAGCTGTAAGCAAAGCTCACTTAAGCCTATTTGAGTCAATCTACGATAAACAACTTCCAATGCCGCCATTTTTTCAGAAACAAAGAGAACTGATTTCCCATCTGCCAAACACTGGGCAATCATGTTAGTAATTGTTTGGGACTTACCTGTGCCTGGTGGGCCTGATAATACAAATGTACGCCCTAATGCAGCGGACATTACTGCCGCAAGCTGTGAAGAATCTGATGATAGCGGAGTGAATAACTGTTGTGGTTTATAATCCTGATCCAACCGCACCGGTTTTGGAAAATCATCCTGCTTTAAATATGGATCACGTGGTGATTCTATTAAATGGTTTACCACTGATTGGTTTTTTAATTGATCCATTCTCGTAGAAAGATCAAGCCACATTAAATACTTAGAAAATGAAAACTGACCAATTGCGGCTTCAGTTTTTACTTCCCAACCAGGTATCGAAACAACGGCTTTACGAATGATGTGTAATACTTGATTTACATCTACACCTGCATCATCTGTAGGGAGTGGATTTAAACCCAAAATATCTAAATCAAAATCTTGTCTCAATAGCTGCAATAAGGTTGAGTTGAACCTAGGCTCATCATCATACATAAACAGCTTATAGCCTGTTTTAGCAGTCTCCCTTGTGATTTGTACTGGAATCAATAAAAGCGGGGCTTTAAATGTTCGCTTTGATCTCTCTGACTCTTTCCATTCTAAAAAACCAACAGCAAGAAACAATGTATTTGCACCACCTTCCTCTAAGGCAGTCTTAGAAGCTCGGTATACTTCAACCAAACGCTTCTCTAATACTGATGACTCAAGTGGACTAAACAGTAACTTCCGTGCAAGACACTCATCTACATAATAATCAATATAGTGTTTTTCATTTTCTCGTTGCACATCTTTAAGTGCAATGCTATCAATGCTTTTAAATAAAAAACCTTCTTGGTTTGCTAAGGCATCTTCTAATTTACTTAGGATTACCTCAGAGCTTTGCAATGGGATACTTAATCTATTATCTTTGAAATTCAATAGTTTATTTCTTAGACTTAAATCCAGAAGTCGTCTTAACCAACGATCTACCCGCGTAGTTTTACTTTCAATATGATTTTCAGAGTTATAAATTGGTACTGAGGCTGGTGCCCATTCATTTTCTGTTTCATCTAAAACTGCAATCTTGTCTTGCTTTAATGAGATTGGTTTTACACCACGTAAACGTGCTTGTCTCACATCCAAAGCCAGATAAAATTTCTCTTGTCTTAATTCATCCTTGATATAGGACTGTGCCGTTTCAAGTGCTTGGCTAAATTTGGCTTTCTTTGTGAGCAGTGTTGTTTCTACAAATATCAACTCATCCAAGTCATACCGTTTTCTTAATGACTGAATATCATCAATAATTAAATCTGCACTAGGGGTTTCATTTAACCAAACACCTAAATAAGCATGGCCCTCTTCCAAGATTAATAACGTGTCTAAGCCAATTTGTTCAGCCAGCGAACTCAACAAAAGAGTTAAATCCAAACAACATCCAAGTTTTTCATCTAAAATTTGCTTCGCCAAACGAATCCGCTGACCGGATTTTATAAAACTTGCAGGATTAACTATGTAGTGTATCTCTTGGGACAGCAGTGCCTCCCACAAAGCATTTACTTGTGTACGTACAGATATCCTATCTCTCTCTAAATATCCGCTAAGAGATCCAAGTTGCTTGCTATTCAACCATTCACTGGCCGCCACTAAAATTGGATTCAAAGAAGGGGCATTGGGTTGTGAAAAACTTGCCAGTAGCTCAATTGGCTGCTTTTCTCCCCCCCAAGTATCTATAGTGAGAAGATCAATTTCTATATTTTCAAATGCAAGAATTTCACCATCCTTACTCAACCAACTAACTTCTATATTTCCTTTTAAGTTTTCAGGTAATTCACGCAAAAAAGTTACGTCAAATGAAAGCTTTGGAGCATCCAACGATAATATTTGTTCGGCCTCTAGGTGGCTTAAGAAAATCGTATGCTCTTTAAACAATTCAGGATTTGATTTGAATACTATTTTTGAATCTATAATCGCATTTGGTGAGGATATTAAGATTTGTTTAATTAATGGCACAGAGTTTTGTTGCAACACAAAATTTAATGCTGATGCACACTCTACCTGTAATAAATACTTACTACTTTGCTGATTATTATTTTCTTGTTCTAGCATTACCACACTCCCCTTAATTGTGTATTTTACTTATTATCTAAAAGTAACTAGACTAAAATTTAATGCTACCAAGAACCTTAGTCTTCGTATATATCAATCAATTAAAATCCCCATTTTTACCCAATTATCATTTATACAAAATTAATTTTAAAAATATTTCAACCATATATCACTGTCATGTAACCAACCGCTTTAAAGGAGTATTTACATGCAGTGTCCTTATTGTCATTCCCATCATATCAAGTCATGCAGCTATGGTCGCAATACCGGAGCCGCTATAGGCACAGTTGCAGGAACAGTAACTGGTGCCAGCGGAGCTTTAGGTGGTGCTCAAGTCGGAGCCTCATTAGGTGCTATTGGAGGGCCAATAGGATCTTTTGCTGGTGCTTTAATTGGAGGATTAATCGGAGCAACCGCTGGTGGAATAGCTGGTTCTGAAATTGGTGAACAATTTGACCACAAAGTTTTAAGTATCTACGAATGCTTAGAATGTGGTGAAACATTTCAAGTTAAACGGGGAGAGTAAGCATGTCACATTTAGTTGAAACCATGGCCTATACTGGCCTTACTCCTTGGCATGGCTTGGGCAGTCAATTGCCAGAGAAGCAACCATTGGAAATATGGGCGCAAGCCGCAGGCATGGACTGGCAGATCAAAGAATCGCCAGTCCATTTTTCTATCGACAATGTTCACAATGCATCGATGTTTGGCTCATTCGATGAACAAAAAGTTTTGTACCGCAGCGATACCAACACCGCTTTATCTGTGGTTTCTAACCGCTACCAAGTGGTACAACCGATGGAGGTATTGGAGTTTTACCGTGATTTGACCGAGTACGCAGGCTTTGAGCTGGATACCGCTGGCGTGCTCAAAGGTGGCCGTAAATTTTGGGCATTGGCTCGCACGGGTAAATCCACCGCTTTGAAAGGCAATGATGTGGTCAATGGCTATGTGTTATTGGCTACTTCTTGTGATGGTAGTCTGGCCACTGTGGCCATGCCCACCACGGTGCGGGTGGTTTGCAACAACACTTTGTCGATTGCGGTGAATGGTGCCGAACAAGCAGTTAAGGTTTCGCACCGTTCCAACTTCGATGCCGATGCGGTCAAGCAACGTTTGGGCATAGCAGTGTCACAATGGGATCAGTTTATGTACGAGATGAAAGTCTTGTCTGAGCGCAAGGTCAATGTCAAAGAGGCCAATCGCTATTTTGAAGCTTTATTATCCAGCGGTCCAGCAGACGCAGCGCCTGTCATTGGGAGCAAGTCACATTTGAAACTGCTGAGTGCACAATCTGAAAGTGTGATGCCGAATGAGCGGGCCTATAAGAAGTTACAGGCCATGTACGGCGGCCAAGGCCGTGGGGCAGAATTGACCGCCGCCAAAGACACCGCATGGGGTTTGCTGTGTGCGGTGACTGAGTTTGTCGACCATGAACGCCAAGCCCGCTCCAATGAAAATCGCCTAGATTCGGCTTGGTTTGGCAATGGCGGTCAAATGAAACAAAAAGCCTTGGAGCAAGCCTTGCAATTGGTGGCTTAATCCTTATTTGTAGTATTGCATTATTCCCTTATTTTGAATGACTTGTTCCCCTGATGGCTACGGCCATCGGGGGATTTTTTATGTCTGAAAGGAATGTCATGAATTTACCTATATCTATAGGAAACGCTGTTACCTCTACTGAACATATCGTACCAAATGCAGTGCAGTCAGCCTGTGACACACCTTCTATACCCAAACCCAAAACCGCACTGCGTTTACTTAGAACCAAAGGTTTAAGCCATGAAGAATGGTTACAGGCCAGACGTTCAGGCTTGGGCAGCTCAGACGCCGCTACCGCATTGGGCTTGAATCCCTATCAATCTCGTTTGGCCTTATGGATAGAGAAGACGCGGCCTGAACAATCTTTCAACGACATCGACCCAGACGACGATACCCATCCCACTTATTGGGGCACGGTATTGGAACCCATCGTTGCCACCCACTACAGCAAACGCACAGGCAATAAAGTCAGACGCGTCAACGCCATTCTACAACATCCCGAACATCCGTTTATGTTGGCCAACCTAGACCGTGAGGTAGTCGGTCAAATCGATGTGCAAATTCTGGAATGCAAAACAGCAGGTGCTTACGGTGCCAAAGCTTGGAAAGAAGGTGTGCCTGAGTATGTATTGATACAGGTAATGCACCAATTGGCGGTAACGGGGAAACAGGCTGTCGATGTGGCAGTACTGATTGCGGGCCAAGATTTGCAAATCCACCGAGTGCACCGGGATGAGGAGCTGATTGCCAAGTTGATTGAGTTGGAAGCACAGTTTTGGTGGCATGTGGAAAACAACATTCCACCACCCGCCGATGGCAGTGACTCAGCTGCTCAAGCCTTACAAACCTTGTTCCAACAAGACAATGGCCAAATTCTGGATTTAACCTTTGATGCCGATATGAATGCTGTGTTTGAGGAATTGGTTAAAGTGCGTGCGCATTTGGATGAATACAAAGCCAAGGAAGGTCAACTTAAACAGCGTATTCAACAAACCATGGAGCATCACAGTCATGCTCAATTTCTCCATGGTTCTGTGTCGTGGAAGAAAACTGCCGATGTTCAAGTCTTGGACAGCAAACGTTTAAGTCAAGAACATCCTGACTTGGTGGCGCAATACTTCACTACCCGTACAGGCAGCAGACGGTTTACGGTACTGGCTTAATCAATCAACATTATCTTGTGCCAGCAAACCAAAATAACACAATTTATTGTGTTTTAAATGCACCAATACGGCAGTATTTTTCAACTCACTGCGATGCTTAGTCTACCACTACCCTTATCTTCCCCTACAACCACAACATACACAAACAGCCACCCAACGGTGGCTGTTTGCTTGTGTGCTGATTTAACCAAAGGAAAACACCATGCCCAATTCAAACAAACCATCACCAGTTGATGTGAACACTCCAATCCCAGACGATGAAGCCATACCCATCCACAAAATTCATTGCTCCATTGACCAACGCATGGGCTTCTTGCCGCAATATTTGGGCAATGCTCACATTCAGTTCCAAAACCGCATTTATTTCTTTGCCCAACATTTCATCGTGGACTATGACGGCGGTTACTGGGAGTTTTACCACCTAAGCAATGGCGGCTTGATGATGGAATGGGATAACAGTGACAATATCACCGTAAACAGTCCCAATGGCAGCAGCGCCGAAGTTGATGCTGAAACCGCTTCCATCATCATTAATTTGATTGCCTTATCGGATCTTTCATTCGCTTTACAGGCCGATAGCAATTCATTGAGCCAAGTGGTAAATGGCTTCCATGCCTTACGTGAGTTTGCTTTGCAGCACCCACATAGCACGACTATCTTAAAGTTGATTGATTGACCCAATGCAATCAGCTCTTCTATTTCAGTGGCCTGTAGTCAGTGCCATGCAAACTCTATCCAAATACCCAAACCGCACAGCCCCACTTTCCAGTGGGGCTGTTTGTCATTGCACATAACGTATCAAAGGAGCACTACCATGATTAAAGGACTAGCCATCACCCCACCCGTATTGGGGCGTATTTCCATCGGCAAAGTCGTTGAGAAAAACGGCAAACGTCTGCCTGAAAAAGATGATGAATTCACCATCACCACCCAAGTGCAAAGCAAAGGCCAGTGGATCAAACACCCGTTAGATGAAGAATTGCGCCAAGGTGATGCCAGTAACAAACTGCGCATCATTCCTATACGCATATTGTTCAATGATCCTGATCTGAACTTTCGCGCCAACTACTCTATGTTCGACCACAAGACAGGCCGGCCTGTTTGTGTTGGTAATGGCGAAACCTGTAAGCGCATGACTGCCCAAGGCATGACCACCTTGCCATGCCCAAGTCCGATGGTGTGTGAATATGGACAAGCCGGTTATTGCAAAGCCTATGGGCGTTTGAATGTAGTGATAGGCGATGAGGATGAGCTGGGCACGTTTGTGTTTCGCACCACGGGCTACAACAGTATCCGAACCTTGCTCAGCCGCTTGTATTACTTCAGTGCCGTTTCCAACAACCAGTTAGCCAGTTTGCCATTGGCACTGAGAATACGCGGCAAATCCACCACGCAATCCTTTAGACAGGCCATTTTCTACGTAGACATCACCACACGGCCTGAACACAGTCTTGCACAAGCCATTGCAATTGCCACTGAGACCAACTTACAACGGCAGCAAAGCGGTTTCGATCAGCAAGCCTTAGACCATGCCGCTATGCTGGGCTTTGCCAATGGTGAATTTGAGGATACCGAAGATGAAGGCTTAGAAGTGGTAGAAGAGTTTTATCCTATCGCTGAAGAAACCGATGGCATTGCGGTGCAAGCCACCAGTGGTCTGAAGCAGAAATTACAGGTCAAAGATGTAGGGGTTACACCATGAAACACCATTGCAATAATACCTTATGGTTAATAGGTAAAACTGAAACAGTCCAAGCCGCCAAGCAATCATTGTTACAACGAAACGCATCCAACTTGCTTGTATTGGATTTTGGTGGTTTGCTTCCGCCTCCTCTATCTCTGCAACTTGTAAAACGCAATAAGGCATTTGTACAAGCCTTAAAACGTTGGCGGGTCCAACATTGGAGCACCGAGAGCAATGGCATGCTCAATCACATAGTAGAATCTGAAACGGCGTTGCAATGGCACTTTACGACGCTGTGGTCACCGCCCGTCAAGGTGTATCAGGCCTTGTCAAAGCATTGGCCAGACTTGAACTGTGTGTACCACTATCACAATCCCCAAGCCTACTTGTGGGGCTTGGCTTGGTATCAGGATGAACTGTGGTCAGTACATGAAACCATGTATGGATAACAAACAAAAAAGCCACCCGTGTTGGGATGGCTTTTTTTATTTTCAGTGGAATTTAGATCTAATAGAAATTTTTTTTGAATGAGCCAATTCCCTCCAACACCACAATAAGCTATAACTACTATTTGTAACGCTGTAATTGCGCAATCAACTGCAAACTTTGCTGATGGACAAAACCTTGTTCTTGAATATCTAAAGTTTCCATTTGCTGCGCCAAATCCAAAATACGATCATTCAGAATCGGCGTGGCCTCACCTAACAGCTCTTGAACATTACATTCCAGTATTTGTGCTAATTCAAATATACGAGTCACTGAAGGCTCAACAATACCACGTTCAATTCTTGATAAAGCCTCATTGCCTATACCCAGCCTTTCAGCCACATATTCTTGAGTAAGGCTTTTGGTGTTACGGACTTTTGCTATAGATCTACCTAACTTCTGTTTTATATCACTTTTATCCATGTCATATATCCATGTGTACCAACCTTAATAGTTGCGTATAAACCTATTAACATGAACATCCTAAAAAGTTGAAAATATTAATAATAAGTTGAATTTGTTATTTTAATAACTAGGGCTTGTTAACACTACAAGCGATAATTTCTTTATCATAACCATATGCAAATCACATCCGAACAATTTGACACCATCAAACATGCCTTTCCCGTGCAAAGAGGCAACGTCAGCATCGATAATTTACAATTGCTCAATGCTCTGTTATATGTCGCTGAGCACGGCTGCAAATGGCGTGGCTTGCCAAAGGAATTTGGCAATTGGCATACCGTCTATACCCGCATGATGCGTTGGAACAAAGCAGGCGTATTGAGCAATGTTTTTATGGAATTGCAAAGGCAACAGATTTTAAATTTAGAAATCAACGTATTGTCGGTCGACTCAACCATCATTAAAGTCCATCCTGATGGATGTGGTGCTCGAAAAAAATGGCAGGCAAGCTATCGGTCGCTCTAAGGATGGATGGAGCACCAAAATTCATTTGGTTGCTGTAAGCCCGAATAGCGATTGATTTTAAGCTATCAGAGGGTCAAGTACATGATGCACAGCAAGGTCAGACCTTGTTGAAAGGTTTGCCATCTTGCTTTCGAGGTGCTCATGTACTGATGGATCGGGCTTATGAGGGTAATGAAACCCGGCAATTCGCCGTGGATTTGGGTTTTAATCCTATGGTTCCGCCCAAACGCAACCGTGTCCATCCTTGGTCATATGACCGAGAGCTTTATAAACACCGCAATGAAGTTGAGCGTTTATTTAGAAGACTCAAAGGCTTCAAGCGCATTTTTAGCCGATTTGAAAAATTGGATTCGATGTTTGTGGGCTTTATCACTTTTGCATTAATTTCTGATGCACTTCGACGTGGTGTTAACAGGCCCTAAAAATCGATCAATCACCTTTACGTCATTCATAGTACGTCTCTCCTTCTAAGGGCATCGCGACCTAGTCACTGATGGGTATGTCGAAGTTTGGCGAAATCGGCAACAGATCGGCCAGCGTGCGGAAATCGTCTAGCCCTGTTTCACCCGCGAAGAAGCGCCTCTGAAAAGCATTGGCTGCGGCCAGGTCTTGGTTCAGCTGCAGGCGGTCAGTTACCCTTGACAGCTTCAAGCAATCAAATATAGACTGAAGGCTTGAAATATAAGCATATTGCATATGTAAAAATGACTTAACTTGGGCTCACTACATTAAAACTAAAGTTAGGCCTCTCAAAACTCACATCCCTAATATTCATAATGACAAAACATGTTCCGTCGTCCATTCCGATCCCCCTGCCCTCAGCACCGTCAGTAGGATTAACTGTGGATGTCGTAACGTCGGGACCATCAATCCATCCCGAGGACCGCATCAAACTGTTCAGTGATACACAATGGGAGCAATTTATCCAAGAGTGGGTAGACTCGCTGCGCGACGAGTACGAATTAGTCGAACGCTGCGGTGGGGCTGGTGACATGGGCCGTGACATCATTGCGATAGTGAAGGATGGGAATGGTATGTGGGACAACTACCAGTGCAAGCACTATAGTAATTCACTGACACCCAGCGACATATGGGTCGAGTTAGGTAAACTCGCGTATTACACGAAGCGTGGCGACTACGAATACCCGCGCCGTTATTACTTCATCGCTCCGAAGGGCGCTGGTACGAAGCTATCGAATCTTCTGAGGAAGCCGAAAGACCTCAAGAGCGAGCTACTGAAGCACTGGAACACTCACTGCCGAGAGGGCATCACCACCACCGAGAAAGTCGAATGCGATTCAGCGATGATTGCTCACATCGAGGGCCTAGACTTTTCGATCTTCCAGGCGACGCCTGTTCTTCACATCATCGAAGGACATACCAAGACACGCTGGCACGTGGCACGGTTTGGGGGAGGACTTCCCCTGCGCCCAAACCCAGTGACTCCGCCTAATCTTCCCGCCGACAACGAGGCAGTTTTCGTCAGTGAACTTCGGTGTGCGTATGCGCAATACCTCAAACAAGACTTGAAGGATCTCGATGCAGGGCTCGCGGCTCACGGAGAACTCCGTGAGCACTTCCATGATGCCCGAGTGGAGTTCTACAGCGCAGAAGGACTGCGTGCCTTCTCGCGCGATACACTGCCCCCAGGCGAGTTTGAGAAATTACAAGACGAGGTTCACTCTGGCATCAAGGACGACGTGCGCGGTGAATACAATGATGGCTATCGTCGCGTTCTCGCAGTGGTGAAGACGGCTCGAGCCCTACAGCTCACGAGCAACTCACTCACCACTCGCATTCACACACGTGACCGGGGCGGTATATGCCACCAGCTCGCGAACGACGGAAAGTTTCGGTGGGTCAAGTGACAACTAATATACCTCTCCATTTAATTTCGCCATTCAACGGACCAGTCGAGATTGGCCTTCGTGCTCTCTGTTTGCTGAGCACCGCCTTCCCCACTGCATATGCACTGCAGCGGTTGGTCATCTTCGATTATTTCCTCGTGCATTCCGACGACATCGGCGGTCCAGAGGGGATGCACCCAAAAACCCCACATCGTGGCAGTGAAATTCTTGTTCGGCGCGGCGTGATTCAAGATGGTCTCACACTCTACGAGAGCCGTGGCCTCATTGAGCGAGTCTACAAGGATGGAGGTATCTTCTTTGCGGCGACTGATAAGTCTGCTGATTTCCTCAACACACTTAGCACCGAGTACTTGACCGGCCTCCGGGAGCGCGCCGACTGGGTTGTTGAGAGCTTCGATGCCCTCAGCGACATGGCTCTCGACACGATGGTTCGTGAGCGCATCGGTACGTGGGGTGCCGAACTCTCGATGGAGTCCATTCTTTGGACCGAGGAAGCGCCATGAAATTTGGCTTTACCCTTCGGCGTCTCTCGCTCATTGGACAGGGAAAGGTACCCGCTGAGGTTACGTTTGAGCGCGGTCTAAACGTTATCGCTGGTCCCTCAGATTCTGGTAAGAGCTTCATCGCGCATTGCCTAGACTACGCGCTTGGTGGTCGCGACACACCGAAGGATATCCCTCAAGCGAATGGCTATAGCTCCGTTGTCATCGACATCGAGGCCAACAGCGACAGACGCATCTACACACTGGAGAGAAGTCTTCATGGCGGCAACGTGCTCTGTAAGACCAATGGACAACCAGATCGTGTACTGGCGGCAAAACACCAACCGGACAAAAAGGACACCATCTCACAGTTCCTTCTGGATCTGTCGGGACTGGGGATGAAGAAGGTTCGCACAAACGAACAGGGCAAAACACGCCCACTAAGTTTCCGAGATATTGCTCGACTCGTGATCATCGATGAAGAAACAATCATCCAAGAGAACTCTCCGACACTTAGTGGACAGTACACGTCGAAAACAGTTGAGGGCAGTGTGTTCCGTCTCTTGCTTACGGGCACTGATGACTCATCTATCATCGCAAAGGAAGATTTGAAAATTGCAAAGGGACGTCAGACGGGCAAGGTCGAGTTACTCGACGACCTGCTGAAAGCAACACGTGCCCGACTCACCGAACTTGGCGAGTCGAGAACGCTCGTTGAGGAGCGCGACCGCCTGACCCGAATCGAAGCTTCGATTCAAACTGCTCTCGACGAACGAAACGCAGCACAGACAAGTGTAGTACCGCTCCAAACGAAGCGCAACACCGCATGGACGGCGTTGAAAGCGGTCGAGTCCAAGCTCGCAGTCCTGTCGGAGTTACAGACACGGTTTGATTTGCTGGGACAGCAATATAAATCAGACCTGCGACGGCTAGAAGCAATTGCTGAGGCTGGTGCTTGGCTCGATCAGCTCAAGGAAGAGCGGTGCCCAATGTGCGGCGCGCTCGCCGAGTACCAACATCACGAGCACCCGAAGGCGAATCCCACACCGGCAGATGTGTCTCTGGCGTGCAAGGCGGAGGCTACCAAGACCATGCAGCTGTTTATGGATCTTCAGACAACGCGAGCCACCAACGCCGCCAAGGTCGAACAGCTTCAAGTAGATCGAGATACTCGCCGGACCGAGTTAGATGTGATCGCGTCGGAGCTAAAAGATCTGATGGAACAGCATGTCGATGTCGCTTCCAAGAAGGTTGATGAATTTCGTGTTCACGCGGAGACATGCCGCAAGATGATTGAATATCTTGAACGGATTCAGGAGCTCGAAGAGCTGCTGGAAAATGTCAACAAGCCGAAAAAGAAGCAGAAGAGCGATATGGCAGGCGCAGCTGTGAGCACAGCGCAAGCAGATCTATTCTGCAGAGAGGTCGAGGTACTCTTAAGGGAGTGGCACTTTCCCGGCCTCGACCATGTTTCGTTCAGCGAGAGCGACCAAGATGTCGTAATCTCCGGTCACGCCCGTAAAAGCCACGGCAAGGGTATACGAGCAATCACGCGAGCGGCTTTCAACCTCGCTCTCCTTCGCCTCTGCATCGCGAACGAGCGTCCGTTCCCGAACTTCATCCTAATCGACTCCCCACTGCTCGTTTACGAGGAGCCAGACGCCGGTGATTTAGCGTTCCCACACGACGTCAAGAAGCACTTTTGGGAGAGCGTGAAATCGTCCTTTATCGATGCGCAAGTCATCATTATCGAGAATAGCAACCAGCTTCCAGACGACGGGACGCTTGACGGGGTTAAGGTCGAACTGTTCACCGGAAATGAACAAGGTCGTATGGGCTTTATCCCTACGTAGAGGGAATTCCAGTGCGTTGTTGAACACTGTCTTCTTTTAAACGTATCTAGTATGGGCGATACGTGAACAGGACGAAGAGCGAGAATGATACTTAGTGTCGAATCAAAACGTCATTAATGTCTGTTGAGCACTTACAATTTCAACCAAATCAAGCCAAAACAGATCCATTACAATAAATTAATATTGATGAGAATTTATCTTCTGAGGAAATCTCATCACCTTAAGCTTTTTAGATTCAATTATTGAAAAAAATTAGTCCTGCCCCTTGGCTAATCGTGCTAAATTAGCACGATTAGCCCCATATGGTTACTGTAAAAACTCAATTTTTAATAAACTCTTTCACCCAACCGCTATACCATTCCATCATTTCATGCCTCTGTGGAAGATACTCTGCTCGGTGGTAAGCAGCTCTGATTTTATTGCTTTCAATATGCGCTAACTGCCGCTCAATAACATCTGCTTTAAAATCATGTTCATTCAAAATATCAGTAGCCAATGATCTAAAACCATGTGGGACTGCTTTGCCTTTATATCCCATTCTGGCCATAACATAGCTCAAAGCATTCTCACTCATTGGTTTACTGAAGTCACGATAATTGGGAAACAAATATGGGCTTGAGCCTGTAATTTCACGCAACTGCCCTAACAGCTCCAGTGCCCAACTCGATAATGGAACCACATGCGGCCGTTGCATTTTCATCTTTTCAGCTGGAATATGCCATTCACGCTTCTCAAAGTTAAATTCACTCCACTCCGCGTTACGCAGCTCACCTGGTCTCACAAACCAAATAATCTGAAATATCATCGCTAAACGTATGTATTCCTTCATTGGAGATTTATAGAGGTTATCAAAAAAGGAGGTCAATTCGGTTTGCTTTAAAGCATGATGGTGGATTTCTTTTCTTTTTATAATAACCCCGGTTAATGCCAAAGCCGGATTGTACTCAATCAAACCTGTTTGAATGCCAAAGTTAAACACCGCCTTAATACGCTGAAGAGCCCTTAATGCCGTGTCATTTACTCCACGTGCTTCAATTTGTCTTAATACATCCAACACCATAGGTGTTTTAATATCAGCTAAGGATAGAGTTCCTAGCACAGGAAAGAGATCCATTTCCATTGCACGCAATATCCTGAGCGAATGCGACTCCTTCCAACGAGGTAACTGCGCATTCCACCAGTCTCGAGCAACCGATTCAAACAGTAAGCTCACTTCCTTCTTTACAGCATCCTCTGCAGCTTTGCTTAGGGTCGTTGGGTCTATACCCTCAGTCACAAGTAATTTTGCCTGTATGTGCTTCTTACGGGCCTCTGCAAGTGAAACTACCGGATAGACACCTATCGATAATGTTTTCTGCTTATTCTCAAATCGGAAGTTGTAACGCCAGTATTTATTCCCTTTAGGGTTAATAAAAAGCACCAACCCACCACCATCGCTTATTTTTTGAATTTTATTTGTGGGGGCTAACGATTTTATTTTCAATTCGGTCAAAGCCATTGGTACACCTGAGTTTCAGTCGTAGTTGTTGGTACATTTATGCTACCAACTCTCATGTACCAACAAAAGTACCAGCAATAGGCGTTGATTCTAGTTAATCTAACTTAACCATTATTAGACGATAAAAACATGGGTTAAAATACAACACATTGATTTATATATAAAAATTAGACTTTATTGGACTTTTATAGACGAAAAAAAACCGCTAAAAGCGGTTAATTCAATCTTGATGGTGCCCGGGGCCGGAATCGAACCGGCACGGCCGTATTAGGGCCGACGGATTTTAAGTCCTAACCAAAATTTAAGCAAAACAAAACCTTAATACATTTTTTGTTCTACCATTTATCATTTGTAAAGGCACGAGAAGTCTTTAAACTCAAGGCTTTGTTTTTTGAATGTAGAACAAAAAGCAGTGTCAAAAATACTGCCGCATAATGTTGCATCAATCTGCAAGTTTTAGCCGAAAATTGCATAAATATTTGAATCAAAAAATCGTCGCGAACCCCGTGCAATATATGGTTTTAATCAGTGCTGCCATCTGCATAAATTTTTTATATTTCTTGAAATGCCGAATGGCGGGAGGGGAGTTCCCGCCAGCGGGGTCAAGGGTCATTTGGAATTTTTTGGGCAAAAAAAAACGCCGCCAAGATTTTTGGCGGCGGTGACGGTCTGTTTGTGGTCTTATGTTGGTGTGTCCAACTGATAGTCCTTGAACTTGAACACCTCGATGCCAAGCTGCTCATTGATAGACTTGAACGACTCTTGTATCGGTGCGATTTCATGCTCATAAAACACCTTGGCCGCCTTGATTGGGTCACCCAAGCCGCCAGCATTTTGCGGCACAATGCCCATCAATATCGCGGGCACCCGATGCGCGGCAAGCATATCCTCAGCCGATACCGACTTGATGTTCAGGAATTCATCCTTAGCCGCCACTTCGGAGATAGGAATCAACTTGATACCATCCTTGCCGCCAGGTGAGCGCAGCATCACATTTTTAAAGTTGCCACGGCCACGGCTTTGACGCATGTTGCTTTTAAGTACATTCCAGTCGTCTTCATTAATCTTCTCATCGGTACAGTAAAGAATAAAACCAGCATGACTGCCATTGTCGTAATAGCGACGGCGGAATCGGGTCGCACTGTTATTGAGCATGATGCTGTGCATGGCGGGCAAATACTCAGGCACACCATAGATTTGCTGGCGCAAATCGTGTTGCTTCACATTCACCACATCCGCGATCTTGATGGTGTCGTACTGCAAACCATTTAAGCCAAAGCGGTTGCGAATGTACAAATAGTGTTTCATGTCGCTGGCCATACGCGTGTACATCGTCAGCAAGCTGGTCAACTTCAACACTCCGCCCAGGCGATTGCGCGTGATTTGCAAATAGCCATCGCCCAAGGTCAAGTAATTCATCACAAACAACTCAAAGTCTTTGCGGCTCAAGTATTGCGACGGTTCAAAAGTCTTTTTCAAAATATTGGCTTTGGCCTGCAACGCACTGGCATGATGCACGCCAGTGGTGGTCAACTGCATCAGTGATTCATAACTGACCAAGGGTTCAAAGTAAATGCCATTGTCGGCACATTGCAGATAGTCCAACACATTGGCGGGTGCATCATCCATGATATTGAACACCTCAAAATCAACAGTAGGCGCAGGCGCGACCATATTTTGTTTAGCGCGTTTCATGTTTAGAAAACCTCAATAGAAGAATTAGAAGAAAGAGAACCGTCCAAAGGTTCTTCGGCAAACAGCATCATCAATGCCCACGCCAAATCGCCATGACTGGCCACCGCATTGCGGCCAGAGCCATAGGTCAAACCTTTACCGGAGTTGGTTTTTTGGATGCGTATGGTCATAAAAGCGGCCTGTAAATCCATGGCCATTGAGCCAGCATCCCATTGCACACGTTTGGCACGAAACAATGATTGTGCTTTTTGCACCCAAGAGGATTTCAATTCCTGTGTAAACTTGTGGCCAATCACAGCTGGATAAAACTTCTGCACCAACTGATAAACCGCAGCACCCAAGCCACCGGCATCAATCACAAGTTTGGTCACGTTGTAACGGGTGCATACTTCGCGTATCACTTCGGCCTGTGATTCAAAGTCATTGCCATGCAAAAGCTGGCGCTCCACCACTCGAAATGGGTCGCCCTTTCTTTGTGGTGGCATCACCACCACCAAGCCAGCAGCATCACCATCATCGGTCGGGTCATAAGACACCCACACAGGATGAGCACCACAAGGCCGCGTCGGTGAAGTCCATGGTTTGTAATCAGGCCAAACATCCATTGCATCGACAGCCGCCGCCCGCAGCCAGCCGTATTCAAAAACGCTGTCGCCAGGCTTCACAAATTGGCACTTGAACAATTGGTCATACACAGACGGGGCATAGCGTTTGCGCAAATAGTCTTTGTCAAACAGTGTGCAGCCGCCCGCCTCGGCATCATCCAAGGTCACAATTTGGCGGTATTGCGCATCAGGGTCTAAGCGGCCAGCGGCCAGCGCGGCATGGCTCACATCCAGTTTGATGTGCTCATTTTCAGGCCGACCATCGTTGAATTCGGTGCCCGTCCAAAAGCCATACGCGGGGTGCAATTCATCGCTTGGTGTGGAAAAGAAAGTGGTGCGAAATCGTGCTTGCGAGGCCATCGGTTCGGCCAATTCTCGCAAGCGTTTAAAGTCCTGAATCCAGAAATACTCGTCCACATACAAGTCACCATTGCGACCTTGAGCGGTGCGGCTGTTGGTGCCCAAAAAATAAAACTTGGCCCCATTGGCCAATTCAGGCACATCGCCTTTGAATTCAATCCCAACCATGGCCAAAAAGTCGGCAATGTACTGTTTGAACTGAAAAGCCTGGGCACGACTGGCCGACAGAAAAATCTGATTGTTGCCGGTTTTCACCGCCCGCAAGAATGCTTCGCGTGCCATGAAAAACGTCGCCCCGATTTGGCGCGACTTGAGCAAATTGCGAAAACGGTTCACCAAACCTGAGCGGTACCAGGCTTTTTGATACTCAAACGACTGCTCTGTGAATATCTCAGACAATCGCTCCGTTTGTTCATCATCCAATATGATTAACTTGGATGGCTTGCGATTGCTGGGGGCTTTTTCGCGTTTTTCTTTGGGTTCACGCATTTCACGCGGTGGATTATCAATTGTTGACTGTGTATGCGGCCTGTAATCAGGCATGGCCTTATCGCCGATAACAGCCACAGGTTCAGGTGACTTATGCAAAGCGGCCTGTACAGTGGTCAACATCTTGGCCAGCTTATCCATTTCTTTGTAATCACCATCGGTTTTTTTTGGCAGATTTACAAGCTGAATCAGGCGTGCTTCGGTCGATGCCGCCACCCGTTGGTGTGGGCTACCACCATCCCAATTTTCACGCCGTGCCCAAGAGTGGACCGTGGCCGGCTTCAAACCCAAGTATCTAGCGATAGAGCTGACCCGCCAGCCTTGCCAGTGTAAATTGCGGGCTTGGATGCGCGGGTCTAAGCGTGAATCAATTATGGTTTCAGACATTTCAAGCAACTGTTAATGTAATGCCTAAGTGTCAACGCCTCACACTTATATTGCATTCCCCATCACATCTACATCACGCCCCCACACATCAATCACATTGCCCTCATGCGAGATAGTCGCGAAACTAGACACATCACCACAAACCATATTGATGCGTCATGCCACAACCACAAAACACACCCATCAAATTCAGCAAAGGCCAATGGTTTTGCATCGGCACCAGCGGTAAAACCGTGGACGGCCGCGACATCAAGCCTGAATGGCTAGAACAGTGTGCCGAAGATTACGACCCTGAGTTGTATGGTGCGCGCATCAATGTTGAACACTTGCGCAGCGCATGGCCCGGTAGCGAATTTGCCGGCTATGGCGATGTGACGGCATTGAAAACCGAAAGCGCAAACGGCATCACCAAGCTGTTTGCCCAAATCGACCCAACCGACAAGCTGGTCGCTCTCAATCAAAAGCGCGAAAAAATCTACACATCCATGGAATTGCACACCAACTTCCAAGAAAAGCAGCGCGCCTACTTGGTCGGCTTGGCCATCACCGACAGCCCATCCAGCGTCGGCACATCAGCCTTGCAATTCAACACCGATGCCAACAGCCCCTATTCCATCAAACCCGAGTTTTATATCAGTGAGCCTACAGCCATGACCCAAAACACCCAAGCCCAACAAGACAACGCCGCCACTGTCGAAAAAGAAGACCAAGCACCCAGCTGGTTCACCAAGTTTTTCAGCAAATCCGCTCCCGCTAGCGAAGCCAAAGTGGACGCGGCCGACTTGCAAAAATACCGCACCGAAACAGAAGCGGGCTTCGCAGCTGCAGGCCAAGCCATTCAGGATTTGGAAGCCAAGCAAAACCAACAATTCACAGCCGTAATGGATGAATTAAAAAATTTGCGCCAAGAATTGAGCCAACAGCCTGCGCCACAAGAAGACACCAAATTGCACACTGGTGCCGATGCCAGCGTGAAATACACCGCGCCCAACTACTGATCATCACACTTCAATTCAAACGGGAATAACACAATGAACGAAGCACTCACCCTTTTATTCAGCATGATTGGTAGCGCCAACGGTGTTGAAAATGTCCAAAACTGGTTTGCAGTAGACCCAGCCGTTGCCCAGCGCATGCACGCTGCCACGCGTGAATCCAGTGCCTTTTTGCAACGCGTCAATGTCTTTTCAGTGATGGAAAAAGCAGGCCAAAAAATTGGCATTGGTGGTGGCTTGACCGCAGGTCGCACCAACACCGACAACAACAACCGCCGCCACCCACATGCCAAACACAACGCTGTGGCCATTGACTATGTGTGCCGCCAAGTCGATTTTGACCATGCCATTTCCTACAATGAATTGGATGCCTGGGCACACCAAAAAGACTTTGCCAACCTGGTCAATCAAAACAATGAACTGTCCAAAGCCTTGTCGTTGATTTGCATGGGTTTCAATGGCAAAACCTTTGCCGCGCAAACCGACATTGTGGCCAACCCATTGTTGCAAGATGTGGCCCGTGGCTGGTTGCAGCGCATCCGTGAAGACGCGCCGACCCAAGTGGTAGGCTGGGAGCCTGGTCAAATTGGCACCACAGCCAAGCCAGTCAAATTTGGTGATGCCCAAGCCTTTAAGAATTTGGATGCCGTGGTCGTGGCCCATCACAATGAATTCATCGGTGATGAATTTGCCTTGCGCCCCGATATGGTGGTGCTGTGCAACCGCAAAACCCTAGGCGACAAATACTTCGGCTATGTGAATGAAGCTGGCACCAAAGCAACAGAAGCCAAAGCGGCCAATGATTTGTTGATTGCCAACAAACAACTGGGCGGTTTGGATGCGATTGCGGTGCCATTCTTCCCCGAAGACACCTTGCTTATCACCCCTTTGGCCAACCTGTCTATCTACATGCAAACCGCAGGCAAGCGCCGCAAAGTCGCCGATGAACCCCAATACAACCGCATTGCCAACTACGAATCTGAAAACTTGGATTATGTGGTCGAAGAATTTGATGCCTGCGCGTTGATTGAAAACTTGGAATTCGTGGCATAAGCAAGCGGGCTTATGCCCGCTTTACTTCAAAAAGGTAAAGCAAATGAGCAGCAGACAATCCAACCCCGCCCGCCAAAGACGCCTCGAGGCCATGGCTTTTTATGCCCAAGCCAGTGGCGAAGCCCCTGCACTTGAGCAAGACAACACTTACATCAAACTCAAGCAACAATTGATGCACCACCGTGTGCAATTACACGCGGTTCAATCCATCACCGACAAGGCCAAACTCAAAGCCGAGTTTCTGCCTGAATACGATGGCTATATTGACGGTGTGTTGGCCGCCGGTGCCATTCCCGTTGGTGACGATGTGTACACCACATTGTTGGTGTGGACGATTGACGCCGGTGATTTGAATCGGGCAGTCGAAATGGCCGCATTGGTCTTCAATGCCGCCGATACCATGCTCAGTGTGGGTGGCTTTGAGCGCACCGCCAAAGTCGCCGTGTTTGAAGAAATTGCCGACCAATTGGCCAAAGGTGCCGCCATTGATGTGGATGTGTTGCAAAGCCTGGTCGAATTGGCCCAACAAAAAAACGGCGAATTGCACGCCTTAGACATGCCGGACAAAGTCCGCGCCAAGTTTTTCAAGGCCGCTGGTGAATATTTTGAAACCCAAAAAAACAAAGCCGCCGCCATTCGTTTGTATGAAACCGCCTTGCAATACGACGACAAAATCGGCGTAAAGCAAAAGCTGGCCGCTTTGAACAAACCTGACTAGCTCCCTCGGCCGTGATGCGTGGTGGATTCTGTCTTGTCTTTGCCCTGCAATGCCTTGCCTGAATCCACCCGCCGCATCACCCAACTAGGTGCCCATCCATGAACAAACTCAACTTTCCCGCAGCGGCCAGCCCCACTACTCAAGACGACACCATCACCCCCAATGCGTTTTGGCCAAGCATCAGCATTGCCGAGTACCGCGCCACCATGAATGTCGATGATTCCGTGCCAGCGGTACGCGTTAAAACCGCATTAATTGCCGCTATCACCACGGTCAGCAAAGAATTGCGCGCATTCAGACTGGCCGCCATTGAAAACGGCATTACCACATTAGCGGCCTGTGATGCCGATGAAGTCATCAACGGTGAATCGGTGCATGTTCACAGCTTCAAACAAGCCGTGTACAGCTTTGCCAATGTCGAAATTTTGGAAAAATACGCCACGTTTGCCGCCACTGGCAACACCGCAGAACGTGCGGAGGCCAAACAAGAACAGGCAAATGACTTTCGCTGTATGGGCCACAACGCCGTGGCCGACATTTTGGGTCGCAATCGCTGTGACAGCGAATTGATATGAGCAAAGCCAATACCGTCATCGCCGTGCAAGACGAAACCATCAGCCACATTTGCTGGCGCCTGTACGGTGATTCTATTGGCATGGTGGAAAAAGTCATGGCCGCCAATCCCAACCTGTGCGACCTGCCGCCCAATTTGCCAGCCGGCACCATCGTGACATTGCCGGAAGCATCCAGCAGCAAGAACAAAACCAACAAAGTGATACCAACAGTCAATTTATGGGATTAAGGGATATGCAAACCACTCAAGAATCAACCGTCATCAGCCAAGTCATCATCACCATTGGCATTGTGCATTTTTCGCTGGGCTTGGCCATGGGCGCATTGGTCGGCGCCAGCCTGTTTATTTTGACCAGTCAAAAACGAGCGCCATTGTTGAATGTGGTGTATTTCACCTTGGCTTTCATCATCGGCCTGTTTGGCGGCCAAAGCCTGGGCGCAGGCTTGAGCAAATTGCTGCGCTTTTTACCCGACACCCAATTCATTGATGAATTCAGTGGCGCAGTGTTATCAGCCGCGCTGTTTATTGTTGTCATCGAGTTGGTGATCAAACGACTGCAAACCCAACCCAACACCGGAGGTGCCAAGCCATGACCACCTTATTGTTTTTCATCCAAGCCATTGCCTTGATGGGAGCCTTGACCATTTTGGCATTCGACAACCGCCACAGCAGCCATTGCAAAACCGCCAGTGCCTTGGCCTATGTGTTGTTTGTGCTGTTTGGTTCCCTCTTTTTGGCAGCCTTGGCCAAGTCTTGGCCATTTGTCACCGCCTTACTGACTGCCATCGTGGCCGTGAATGTCATCAATTTGGTGCTGGCGCGTGGCAATGTCAAAGACATCAGCGCCACCATCAAGCCTTTGCCACCAAGCAAACCACACAGCCGCCGCCACCATAAATTCAAACACAGGAAACAGCAAAATGTCTGAAATCACCCAAACATTGGCCGACATTGGCATCGACATCGGTGAGGCCATCCAAGCACAAATACAGGCCGATTGTTGCGAAGCCCCAAAGCGCGACCCACAAACCCAAGACACCCGCCAGTTTTTAAAACGCGGCAGCCAAACCGAAGCCGTGGCCATTTTACAAAGCCTGCTCAATCAGCATGGTGCCAAGCCAATTTTGGAAATTGACCACGACTTTGGCAAAGACACTGAAAGCGCAGTGCGTGAATTTCAGCGCAGCCGTGGGCTGTATGTGGACGGCAAAGTCGGCGATGCCACCTGGTCGGCTTTGTACAATAAAGACACCATGGGCAAATTTCTGACCGAGCAAGACTTCAAAAACGCCGCTGCCTTTTTGGGTGTGGAAGTGGCTGCCATCAAAGCAGTGGCCGAAGTGGAAAGTTATGGCGGCGGCTTTCTGGCCGATGGTCGCACCAAGATTTTGTTTGAGCGCCACAAGTTTTACAAATACTACGGCGCGACCATGGGCAAAACCGCAGCGGCCAAACTGATGCAAGTCAATCCCAACATTTGCAACAGCAAAGCTGGTGGCTACAAAGGCAACGAAGCGGAATACCCGCGCTTCAAAGCGGCTATATCCTACGATGAAACCGCCGCCATGTTGTCCGCTTCTTACGGCCGCTTCCAAATAATGGGATTCAATTACCGTGCCTGCGGTTTTGATTCCGTCCAAGCCTATGTGGCCGCGCAAGCTACCACCGAGGGCGCGCATTTAATGGCCTTTTGCAATTTCATCAAAGCCAATGAGGCCATATACAAAGCACTGAAAGCCAAACGCTGGGCAGCCTTTGCGGCGGGATACAACGGAGCAGACTACAAAATCAACAACTACGATACCAAGATGGCGCAGGCATACGCGCGCCATGCGGTTTAGGTGGGCAACATGATTGCAAAATATTTGAGCGCCATCATTGCCACCTTAATTTCCTTATTGCTGGTTTGCATCGCAGCCATTGGTTTCATGCTGTGGCGTGGCCATGTCATGCAAAGCCAGCAAGAGCGCATCACCGCAGATTTGGCAGCCGCTAAAGAAGCCATGGCACAACAAAAGACGGCTTTTGAAAACTACCGTAAACAAGCCGATGACATGCGCAACAAATTGGATGCGGCCGCCAAACAGGCGGCTACCGACCAACAACACTTACAGGCCACTTTAAACCATGAAAACAATCAAACTTGGGGCAATGCTCGCTTGCCTGATGCTGTTGCCAGCGTGCTCAATCAAAAATAAACCACAAGCAAATGTGTTGCACTGTCCAACGGTGCCGCCTTGTGTATGGCCAGCGGCCACCATTATGACCAATGCCGACTTGGCCACCGATTTACTCAATGGCCGCGCCGCATTTGCCTCTTGCAAAATCGCTAGGGATACCCTGCAAACCTGTATTGAAAGCCAACATGAACAACACCATTGACCGAGCCTGCGCCCTTGAACAAATGATGCGTGACCATGCCTTGGCCAAACAATTGGATAAGTCAGATGCCCAAGCACCCAGCGCATTTGAATGTGAAAGTTGTGGTGAACCCATTCCAGAAGCGCGGCGCATCGCTGCCATGGGCTGCCGCTATTGCATAGACTGCCAACAGGAATACGAGAGCCATGGACAAACCCGATTCGCTTAGAGCAAAACTGACCGACACGTTTCCAGTATTGAAAGACCACCCCGACAAACTGATCATTTACATCATCGCTGGCAGCATCAATGGCCAAAAGTACAGCCTCAGTCACACTGAAAAGTACACCATGCGAGTGTTGTTGACCGATTGGGCCGCACCCATGCAGCAAGTGACCGCCACCATATTGAGTTGGATGCAGGTGCATCAGCCGCAAAAACTGTTGCAAGGCAATATTGGCAATGAATCCATGCGCTATGAAGCCGAAATCTTAGACAACAACTTGGCCGATTTGCTGTATGAATTGGACATCACTGAAAAAGTGGTGGTAAAAGTGGCGGCCAATGGGGATGTGGAAATACTTGCCCAAACCGAGCCACAACCGGACGACTACTGATGGACGACTTGGCCGTGTTTCTTGACCGTGTGGATGCCTTGGTCGCCAAACTGGAACCCGCACAGCAGCGTGAACTGGCGCGCAAAATCGGCACTGAAATTCGCCGCCGCAATGCCGAGCGCATCAAATCCAATACGGAACCCGATGGCAGCGGCATGGCAGCAAGGCGCGGTAAAAACTTGCGCCGCCTGCGCGCAAATGGCAGTTTGCGCGCGGGTCAGCCGTTTTATTATTACGGCCGCCTGGTATCGCTCACTTGGGTTAAAGACTATGGTGAGCGCTTCATCGGTGGCTTTGCCGCCGGTGACAACAGCAAGGTCGGTGTCTATCTGCGCAGCCATGTCAAACTGGCCAGCAAAGCCAATAAAAGAATGTTTCGCCGTTTGCCCATGGCCAAATGGCTCAAAGCCAAAACCGAGGTGGGCAGTGCCACTGTTGGTTTTTGGACGGGCAGCGCTGCCCGTGTGGCAGCCGAGCACCAAAGTGGCAGTCGCAAAAATTTACCGCCACGCACTGTCTTAGGATTCAGCCCTGACGATATCGAATGGATAGAACAATCTGTCATTGAATACTTGGCCGAAGCCTTGTAATCACATCTACATCACGCCGCCACACATGGCGGCGCTTGTCCATACGCGCGCGCATCGAAACAATATAGGCATGAACAATTTAAGCCTTGCCGAATTGAATCGGAAAATTGAAAACATGGTGCGCCATGGCGTGGTTGAAGACGTTAAGCCCAGCCTGTGCACTGTGCGGCTGTCTGAAACCCTGGTCACCGACTGGCTGCAATACCAAGTGCCAGCGGCTGGCGGCGTGTCTGTGCACCGCATGCCCAGCCGTGGCGAAGCCTGCACCGTATTGTCGCCAAGCGGCAATCTTGAGGCTGGCCGTGTGGTGTTTGGCTTCGCCAGTTTGCCATTTCCTGAACCTAGCCAAGCCGCAAACGAAACCGTGGTGTTATTTCCCGATGGTGCCCGCATCGTCTATGACCATGCTGCCAGCCATTTGGACATCAGCGGCATTGCCACTGCCAATGTCACTGCCAGCAGCAGCACCCTCATCAAATGCCCTGACAACACTGTCGATGGCAATCTCAATGTCACAGGTTTGACCACTTGTTCAGGTGGATTGGCCGTGTCAGGTGGTCAAGGCTCCACCGCTGTCATCACTGGCAATATTGAGCACAAAGGCACATTCAAAAACACAGGCCGCATGGAAAGCAATGGCATTGTTGCAGACACTCACACCCATGGCGGTGTGATGGCAGGCGGTGCTACTACAGGTAAGCCATCATGATGAATGCCCAAACCGGCCGCAGCATGGATTTAATCGCGCATGTGCGCCAAAGCATTGCCGACATTCTGTTCACCCGCATCGGCAGCCGTGTGCAGCGTGAACCATATGGCAGCATCATCCCTGAATTAATCGACAGCCCCATGCGGGGTGAAGTCCTGTCCATGATTATTACCGCAGGGGTATATATGGCCTTGGCAACTTATGAGCCACGCATCAATGTGACCAATGTGTCTGTGAATTTAAACGCAGTGGCCAACGCCCGTTTGAATCTCACCATTGAATACGAAATCAATGGCCAAAAAGTGGCCGAACAAATCACATTAGGGGGCACAACATGAGCATAGATTTAACCCAATTACCGCCACCCGATGTGCTGGATTATCCCAATTTTGAAGCATTGTTATCTGAGCGCAAGGCCGCACTGATTGCCGCTTGCCCCGAAGCCATACGCGCCACCATCGCCGCCACTTTAGAATTGGAATCCGAACCATTGACGATAGACCTTGAGCAAAGCGTTTACCGTGAATACATCTTGCGTGAACGCATCAACACCGCCGTCAAGGCCACATTTTTGGCCACAGCCACAGGTGCCGACCTTGACCAATTTGCCGCTGGTCGCAACATCGCGCGCAAAATCATTCAAGCCGCCGACCCCGATGCCACGCCGCCAGTCGAGGCCATCTTGGAAAGCGATGCCGCCTTGCGCCTACGCTGCCAATTGTTTCCCGAAAAACTGGCCGCTGCTGGCCCACGCAACACTTATTACGCCCACGCGCTGGATGCCGATACCGATGTGGCCGATGCCCAAGTGGTCAATGCCGATTCAGGTTTAGTGCCTGCGGGCACAGTGCGGGTCTACATCAAATCACACACAGCCGCCGTGGCCAATGGGCATTTAGTCACGACCGTTTATGACTACTTGTCAGCCGACACAAGACGCCCACTGTGCGACACGGTAGAAGTCAGAGCCGCCAGTGCGTGGGCAGTGGTCATTGAATGGGCAAATGAATACGAAACTGGCCCGGATAAGGCCGTGGTGTTTGCCAACCAAAAGGCCGCCATCACCGCACTGATTGGAAAGAATGCCAACATCGGTGCCGAAGTGTCTTTGTCAAAAATCATCGGGGCGCTGGACGTTGAGGGCGTGAAAAAAGTCACACTCACCAAGCCAACTGCAGACGTGGTGTCAGGATTCGGCCGCTATCCTGTTTACACACTGAAAGCGCCGGCCCTATGACAGACATCAGCTTATTGCCATCATCGGCCACAGATTTACAACATGCACTGGCATTGACCACCGCCAAAGCCACTGACCTGAATCACAACGTCATCCGTGACAGCCGCGACCCTTTGATTTGTGATGTGGATTTGTTGCCTTGGTTGGCATGGGAAAACAGCATTGATGATGCCGAGGGTTGGGTATTCGCCGAGGGCGAAACCGAAAAACGCGCATTAATTGCCAACTATATCCGCAAGCATGAATTTAAAGGCACGCCCGCAAGCATCCGCCAATTGTTCCGTGACTTAGGTTTAGGCGAAATCGACATCATCGAAGACGTTGGCAAAATCCGCTATGACGGCAAAGTGATTCATGACGGAACCTACTTGCACGGCAGCACAGGCAGCACATGGGCAACTTACAACATCATTGTCAAAGAGCAGCCCATCACCAATGACCAAGCCGATTTTCTCAAAACGATATTAAAAGGCATCGCCCCCGCGCGCTGCGAACTCAGACAGATTATTTACACCCGTGTCGCCATACGTCACAACAATGTTGCAATGTATGACGGTACTTACAATTACGGAGCAGTAGATGGCTAACTTAATTGAATCCCCAGTTTGGGAACCAGGCGTACGCCAAATTGAAACCAGCGACCCTGTCATGGGTGGAGCCAATGGCGTTACCAATACCACGCCGCGACAATTGGCAAACAGAACGGTCTACTTAAAAGTACAAACAGACAGCTTAAGTGCCGATAAAGCCAACAAAACCACCAAAGTCACCGCAGGCACAGGCTTAACAGGCGGCGGTACATTGGCATCAGACCGAACATTTTATGTGGATTTCGCCAGTGCCGACGAAGCCAAAACAGGCAATATGTCGAACAAGGCAATACACCCAACCGCATTGGCATTGAGCGCTTATTTTTTGGCAAACACACGCTATGACGGCAGCCCCACGGAAGGCGATGCCAATGATTTTGAAATCGGTACACGCTATGCCTGTTCTGCAGCCATCCTTAACACCCCAATTGCAAACGTGTGGTGGGAAGGTTCCTACGCATTCATTGAAACACGGTACATCCACACAGGTGGTCAAAAAATACAAATTGCATGGGGATACGACAGAGTCAATTTAGCAATGCGCACCTATATCGCCAACACATGGTCAAGCTGGCGCACGATGATGGGAGCAGATTGGGCTGCAACAGGAAACAACGGCATCCGCAACAAGCCCACCACTGCCGCAGGTTATGGCTTAACCGATGTTTTCACAAAATCCGAAATCAATGATGCTTTGGCCTTAAAAGCCAGCAAAGGTACAACGCTGGCCTCTTACGGCATTAAAGATTGGGTCTTAACCAGTACCAGCTCAGGTTCAGGCACGGCCATCGCTACCGCATCTGGCCAAGGCATACACTCATTTGGTGTTGATTCACCCGATGCCCCAACTTGGAGCAATGGCGAAAATGTCGGTGCCAGTAAGGTATTTCAAGTTGGCCCTGCAAATTGGGACAGCCAATTCTTTTTTATGGCATACGGTGATCCTGTATTCATCCGTTCTCGTTTGGTTTTGAGTGGCGCATACCAATCTTGGAAGCGTGTCGATGGCGCCGACTGGAATGCAACCGAGCGGATGGCTGGGTACATTTACAATAAGCCCACCACATTGGCCGGCTATGGCATCACCGATGCCGCATTGAATACCAACAGCATCATCGCAGGCACAGGGATGACGGGTGGCGGCACTTACGGGGCTAGTCGCACACTGAATATCGACAAAGCCACTGCTGCCAACATCACTGCAGGCACGGCAAACAAAGTTGTTTGTGCTGACATACTCAAGCCTTTGCTTGATGCTGCTACCAAGGTTCGCTTGGGAGCTGAAACCAGCGTGAATACTGATGCGGATGGAAGCTATAAAGCAGCATCTGGAAACGTCCTGACAGGCTATGATTTAGCCACCACGTCAGGTTCTAGGAATGTCACCAAATACCATACCCGACCGATGCAAGCCCAAATCAATGGCGTTTGGGTAACGGTTGCAGCACTGTAAAGGAAACGACATGGCAACATTTACCACCGCCACCACCATCATTGAAAACGGCATTGTGTTTTTTGAAGACGAAAACGGCAACGATTTCTATGCCTGTCAGGCTGAATTTTCTGCTGATACCATGAAAATGGTTTTAGACCAAAAGTGTATTGTGGCTTACAGCACTGATGTATCTACCTTTGCTCCGCAAATTGGGCAAAGTGTGATTGAATTGCCCGCCGACGTTTGCCAAGACATTGCCACGGGTCAGTACGTTTTTAATGGTGTGTTGGCTGGATTCCAGCCCGATGCCTATCACATTTGGAATGCGGCCACGAAAACATGGGAAACCGATGCCGATTTACAGGCCGCTAAACTGGCAGACTGGCGCAACAATGTGGCCGAAATCACCCCAAAACAATTGCGCATGGTCTTACTTGAAAATGGGGTCAATTCCAAAGCAGTGGAAACCGCCATTGCGGCCATTGAAGACGAAACTATCCGTGAAGTGGCCATGATTGAGTGGCAATATGCCACTGGCTACCAACGCAACAATGCCAATTTAATCATGATAGCGACCGAATTATTGGGCTTTGATGATTTGAAAATCGACGCGATGTGGCAATCCGCTCTGCTCAAGTAAGCCAGCCACATCTACATCACGCCGCCACATATGGCGGCGCTTGTCCATTCCCTCGCGTGTCTGCAAACTGACCTTATTACTAAACTCCATTAACGAATTCAAAGGGTCAAACATGACAACCGACCGCCACCATGGTGTCACCTCCATTGAAACCGTCAAAGGCATTCGCCCCATCAGCGCAATGGCCACCAATGTCATTGGTGCCATTGTCACCGGCGATGATGCTGACGTTGCTGCGCTGCCACTTGATACACCGGTGTTCAGCACCAGTGCCCGCGCACTGGCCAAATACGCTGGCAAAACGGGCACCATCGCTGCTGTTTTAGATGGCATCACCGACCAAGCCGATGCACCAATTGTATTAGTGCGTGTGGCCGAAGCCCCTACCGAGCCCGAACAATCGGCTTTGGTCATTGGTTCAGACACAGCAGGCAAACTCACCGGCCTGAAAGCATTGGCCGCCGCCAAAACCTTGTTGGGTGTAGAGCCAAAAATCATTGGCTGCCCAGGCTTGGACACACAAGGCGTGACGGCTGAATTGGTGGTGGTAGCACAAGCATTGAATGCCTTTGCCTATGCCAAAGCCATTGGTGCAACACTGACTGAAGTGGCCGCTTATCGTGAAAACTACAGTCAACGCGAATTGGAATTGATTGATGGCGAATTTACCCGCATCAGCCCCATCACAGGCGAAGTCGAACGCGCCATGACCATTGCCATTGCCATGGGCTTGCGCGCCAAAATTGACAGCCAAACCGGCTGGCACAAAACCTTATCAAACGTGGGCGTGAATGGTGTGGTCGGCATTGAAACACCACGATCATTCAGTCTGATTAATAAAGACACCGATGCCAACTTCTTAAACAATGCCGACATCACCACTTTGGTGCGCGAAGATGGCTTCCGCTTTTGGGGCAACCGTACCTGTTCAGATGAACCGATGTTCGCGTTTGAATCATCTACCCGTGGCGCCCAAATCATTCGCCAGCGCATTGCCTCCGCCATGATGTGGGCCATCGACAAGCCCATGACCCCAACTTTGATTGAAGACATTCTGTTAAGCGTCAACAGCGATTTGGCCAAAGATGTGCGTGATGGCAAGTTGTATGGTGCGCGTGTGTTTGTGCGTGCCGAAGAAAACACCAAAAGCGAAATTTTGTTGGGCAAATTCCGCGTGGGTTATGAATTCACGATTGTGATGCCACTGGAAAACTTGGTGCTTGAGCAAGTGGTCAGCGACACATTCATTGTCAATTTGGTAGACCGTGTGGTGGCCATTGCCAACGACATTCTGCCAACCACCGTATAAGGGATAAAACGTGAAATTACCATTAATCTTAAAAGGCCAAAACATTTTCATCGACGGTGAAAGTTTGCATGGCTTGGTCGGTGACATCGAGCGCCCGAAAATCACCCAAAAAATGGAAGAGTACCGAGCCGGCGGCATGATTGCCCCTGTGTCCATCTTTCATGGTATTGAAAAACTCAGCATGTCTGTGACCATCGGTGGTATTGGTGCCGATGTTCTCAAAATGATGGGGGGCAAAATCGACAGCAAGCCCATTCGCTTTTCAGGCAACGCCGAGCGCGATGACGAGGTGGGCTTTGTGCGTGTGGTCGGTGAAGCGTCTGGCCGCATCACCGAAGTTGACCAGGGCACCGACACCCAAGGCGAAAATGGCGAGACCAAACTCAACATTGAATTGGTACGCTACAAAGAAACCGTTGGCGGTGTGGTCGTGATTGACATTGATGTGCTGCAAAACAAATACATTGTGGACGGTGTCGATATGTACAAAGACTTTAACAAAGGCTTGGGCCTGTAAACCCCTGCCACCTTAATCATCATTCAACAAGCGCCACAGCCGTGGCGCTGCTTAGGAAACCAACATGCAAAACAAAGCCGGCATCAAAATCATTGATAACGAAACCATCGAAGTGACCTTAAGCAACGGGGCTACCCACATCATGCACGAACCGCAAGGCCATGCTATGCGTGGGCTGTCTTTAGACATGGTTCGTGCCAAAGTTACCGACCAAGTTCAGCCACTTTATGCGCGCATTTGTGAGCCCATTGTCAGTCGCAAACAATTTGAAACCATGGGCCTGTCTGACATTTCATTATTGAATGCGGCATTGGATTTTTTTTATGCCGACGCTGTGGGCAAGAAAGAGATTCGGGAAATCTATCAGAGCCTTTACGAGACGGATTCGACCGCTACCACGGCTGGCGAATCAGAGGTGACATCTGCAGAGAGCTTGCCAGCGAACAGCCCAGCATCTTTGACGGACGAAAGCACTACAACGACCCCAGCGACTGCATAGCCGTGTGCGCGATGGAATTCCCGTCCGCCATGGTATGGGTGGAGCTGACACTGTCAGAAACACTGGATTGGACACATCGCGCCATTAGTTTGGTAGATGCAAAAGTAAAGGCGAATCAAAAAAATGGCTGATTTAAAACTGCAGATTGTACTCAATGCCATGGGCAATGCCCGCCAACGGTTTGAAGAAGTGACCAATGCAGGCAGCCATTTGACACGTCAACTTAGAGAAACCCAAGCCGAAAGCAAAAAGCTTGCGACCGCACAAAAAAACTTTGATAAGTTTGCTGAAAGCCGTCGCAAGCTGCAGCAGCTTGGCAGCGAATTGGGCGACACCCAAAATGCCATCCGTCAATTGACACAAGAGATATCCCGCAGTGGCGTGCCCACGCGTGAGCAGGCGCAACGACTGCAAGAGCTGCAGCGCCGTGGCCGTGAACTCAGTCAACAGCAACAACAAACCCGCCAAAGCAGTGAGAGCTTGCGCCGCTCATTAACCGAGGCTGGCATCGGCACCCGCAACCTTGGTCAAGCGCAATCCGAGCTACGCCGCCGCCAAGAGCAAGCCAATCAAACCATTGAAGAGCAGCGCCGCAGACTTGAGCGCTTGAACCAAGCACAATCCCGTTACAGCAGAGCACAAAGTCGTGCATCCAGTTTAAGCAGTGCCGCTGGCAGCGCTGCCATCAAGGGCACCGTGACCATGGCCGCCATGTCTGTGCCTGTGCGCGCCTATGCCGAAAGCGAAACCGCCAGCACCGACTTGCGCGTGGCAATGATGAACAGCAGCGGCAAAGTGCCGCCCGAATACAAGCAACTTGACCAACTGGCCACCAAATTGGGTGACCGTTTGCCTGGTACCACTGCCGACTTCAAAAACCTGATGACCATGCTGATGCGGCAAGGTCTGTCTGCCCAAGCGGTTTTGGGTGGCACAGGTGAGGCCGCCGCCTTGCTGGCGGTGCAACTCAAACAAACCCCCGAAGCCGCTGCCGAGATGGCCGCCAAGCTGCAAGACGCAACCCGAGGCACCGAAGCCGAAATGTTGAGCATCATGGATTCAGTCCAGCGCATGTTCTATTCCGGTGTGGACGTTGAAAACATAGTGCCTGCCTTTGGCAAACTGGCCCCTGCCCTTGATATTTTGAAAGTCAAAGGCGATGCGGCCATGAAGCAATTCAGCCCATTGCTGGCCATGCTCGACCAAGCGGGCTTATCAGGTGAAAGCGCGGGCAATGCACTGCGCAAAGTGTTTCAGTCATCCATGGACACTGACAAGATAGCCAAAGCCACCAAAGGCTCAGGCATAGACCTCAATTTCACCGATGGCAAAGGCGAATTCGCTGGCATGGAAAACATGTACAAAGAATTGGCCAAGATGAAAAACCTGACCACAGAAGCAAGGTTGTCCATCTTAAAAGACATTTGGGGCGATGATGCCGAAACCTTGCAAGCCTTAAACACCATGATTGAAAAAGGCCAAGCGGGTTATGATGAATTTGCCCAAAAAATGGCAGCACAAGCCTCACTCAATCAGCGTGTGAATGAGCAGCTGGGCACACTCACAAACCTATTGGATGCGGCCACAGGTTCATTCACCAACCTGATGGCCAGCATGGGCGAATCCATTGCGCCCGAATTGAAGTCCATCACCGAATGGATAAGCAACATCAACAGCCACATGAGCAATTGGGCGGCCAATAATCCACAGCTTGCCGCTGCCATTATGAAAACCATTGCCGCCATCGGTGTGCTGTTCTTGGCCTTTGCGGGCATCGCCGCCGTGGTGGCCACAGTATTGGGGCCGTTTGCTTTCTTGCGTTTGGCTTTGGTGCAAGTGGGGCCATTGTTCGCCGGTGCTGGCGGTGCCATTGCCAAGCTACTGCCATTGCTCAATTGGTTAAAAATGGGGCTGTTAATGGTGGGCCGATTCTTTATGGCCAATCCAATTGTATTGGGCATCATGTTGGTGGTAGGTGCGCTATATCTGCTGTGGAAACACTGGGATACCGTCAAAGCAGCCATCGTCAGTGGTTGGCAGTGGATAGAGTCAGTATTTTCAAAGAATCCCATTTTAAACGCCCTATTCCCTATCATCGGTATTGCCCGCCTGATTATCAACAATTGGGATGCCATCAAATCAGCCGTGGTCAATGGCTGGAATGACATGCCTGGTCTTTTATCCAGCGCATGGGAGGGCATCAAAAATGGGTTTAATGCGGCGCTCGATGGCATCGCCAATGCCATCGCAGGGGCATGGGCTTGGATACAACAGACTTTTGCCAACAATCCTATTTTAAATTTCATCTTTCCCATCATTGGTATTGCGCGTTTGATTATCAACAATTGGGGGGTGATTGCACCATTCTTCCAAGAACTGTGGGCCAAAGTCGTCAACTATGCGGTATCGCGTATTTTAATGTTTGCCAACTTCATCAATACTCACTGGACACTGATTAAGAATTTCACCATGGCAGCATGGAGCGCAATCAAGAATACAGTGCAAAACCATGTCACCGCTGTATTGGCTGTCGTACTCAGAATTTGGAACGCCATTTACACCGCCACCATGGCTATTTGGAATCCCATCAAAGCATGGTTACTCAACGCGTGGAGCAGCATTAAAACCGCAGTGATTACATTCGCCACGGCAATACTGATGTTCATCATCAACACATGGGCAAAAATTTACGGCACCACCGTGGCAATGTGGGCCAACATTAAAGCGGCCGTTATTGCCGCATGGAATGCCTTAATCAATTGGGTGCGCTCAACATCGGCCTATCAGGCAATTGTTAATCAGTGGAACAACATCACTACATATTTGGGCGGCCTGAAAGACACCTTGTTTAACTTGGGCGCGCGCATCATCGGCGGCTTGATTGATGGTATCGCCAGTAAATTCGCGGCATTGAAATCCAAGTGGAACACTGTGGCTTCGATATTCAATGGTTCATACAAAGGCACGGCCAGTGCCAATGCGGCTGCATCCGTTGGTGCATCCTTGCCAGGCTTTTCAACAGGCGGCTACACCGGCAATGGTGGCCGCAATGCTATCGCGGGCATCGTTCACCGTGGTGAGGGTGTGTTTAACCAATCTGAAATCCGTGCCATCGGTGGTGAATCAGGCTTCAACAGATTACGCGGCCTGATCCGTACTTGGGGCAGCCGTGGCATTGAAATGTTGGCCAGTGGTGGTTTGGGTCAAGTCAAAACAGGCGGCCTGATTAATCGCAGCCTTGCCTTGCTAGACAATGGCCAAAAGCAAGAGCGGCCAAAATTCCGCGATGCCATCAGTGTCAATGCGGCCATGGCCACAGCAGGCAACGTCACCCCTGCAGCGGCAAGTGCTGGCGACTTCAACATCAGCATCACCATCAATGGTGGCAGCGACAATGCCGAAACCATCGCTGCTACCATCGAGCGCAAATTCAGGGAAATCAAAGCCGGCTTTGACCGCCAAAACAAAACTTCATTATGGGACAGAGATTGATGGCCATGATTATGATGGGCGTATTGGGTTACTTTCCATTCATCCGCTCAACCATTGCGTTTCACGAACTGAATGAAACCAAGACTTACAACCACCCTACCCACGCCACAGTGGGCAGCCTGGTCAGACCCGCGCAATTCACTGGCGGCGAAACCACCATCACCATCAATGCCGAACTGCGACCTGAAATCACTGGCGGTCGCATGTCCATCATGCTGCTGGAAAAAATGGCCGACACTGGCCAAGCATGGCCACTGATATTGGGTTCAGGCAGTTTGATGGGCAGTTACGTCATCACCAAAATCAGCAAGAACCAAAGCGAACTCATGCACGATGGCTATCCACGCAGCATTCAGTTTTCAATGGACTTGCTCAAGGTTGCCGACCAGCCCTTGGGTTTAAAAGGTGAGGCTTTGGGCTTGGGCATCGGCTTGGTGCGCACACTGACAGGAATTTAACATGCTGGAAAAAATTGCCAACACCGCCACGCGTCTGTTTGAAAAACTCACCAATGCCGGGGGCAATCACATGACCCCTGCCGTGGTGTTGAGCATAGACGGCCAAGCCTTTGGCACCCAAACCATGAGCCGCATCATTGATGTGACCCTGGACGACAAACGCGGCTTTGAAGCCGATGAACTTACCATCACACTCAGCGACTACGATGGCGCGCTGGCTATTCCATCCACTGACAGCATGGTCAAGGTGTGGCTGGGCTATGTCGAAACAGGCGTGGTGTACAAAGGCGAATACAAAATCACCGGCTTTGAGCACAGCGGCGCACCCGACCAATTGCGCATATCAGCCGTGGCCGCTGATATGGCTGCCGGCCTCACCGAGCAACAGGAAAAAACGTGGAGCAAAACCACTCTGGGCGCAATCGTAGAAACCATTGCCAAAAAATACAGCTACACCCCAAAAGTCCACAAAGACTTGGCCAAAATCAGCATTGACCACATGACCCAAACCAATGAATCAGATGCCAGCTTCTTGATGCGATTGGCCGACCAAAACGATGCCATCGCCACCATCAAACAACAGCACATGCTTTTCATGCCCGCAGGCCAAGGCCAAACCCTCAGCGGCGAAGCCATCCCAACAGTGAACATCACCAGGCTAACTGGCGACCAACACCGCTTCACCTACAACACGGCCGACAATTTCAATGCGGTCAAAGCCTATTATCAGCCCGACAAGAAAGGCAGCGCCAGGCAGCATGTCATCATCAATGCTGACAATTTGGAACCCAAAAAGCAAGACAAGAAAAAAACCAAAGACAAGGCCAAGGCAGAAAAAACAGAAACTCCCATCAACAGCGATGGCGAAAAAACCAAAACCCTGCGCCACCTGTATGCCAGCAAAGCCACTGCCGAACGTGGTGCCCGCGCCGCATACAAGAAACTCAAACGCGGCCGTGCCGTGTTCAGCATTTCACTGGCAGTTGGCCGCCCTGACTTGGCTCCCGAAACCCCCATCGAAGTGACTGGATTCAAACCCGAAATTGATGCAGAAACATGGATAGTGGCCAAAGTCAGTCACAGCGTTTCAGACGGTGGCTATGTGAGCGGCTTGGAATTGGAAGCCTTGCTGAAATTAGAATAAACCCACATAAAACAACAAGCGGCCTGTAAATTACAGGCCGCTTTCACTTGGTCAGCAGTCTAGCCAAACAAACCCATGCGCCAAGCGAAGTGTGCGCCTGTGGCGATAATACCAACAACGAAAGTAATAAACATGGCGTCTTTCGCTTCGCTTTTGGCATCGGCTTTGCGGTGATACTCTTCCGAGTAATTCACACACCAATGGTAGCGGGCATAATAAACGCACACCATCAACGCCAGCAAAAAAACAAAATCAATGGCCACACCCTTAAATAAATTGGCAATCGAATTGGCAATATCAACTGTTGGCATTTCATTCCCCAATGAAAAAGCGGCCTGTAAAACCTACAGGCCGCATTGTTTGTTTATTTGGCTGCAATGTCTTTGTAAATCAAATACGACTTCACAGGGTCTTTACGCAGCGTCAAAAATGTTTTGGATTGCAGTGTGCCCTTTTCGCCCAGTTCGCCAGTGAAGTCCACCAGCTCGTCAAACGATTGCACGCCCGCGTGCTTTTGCAATGCTGCCAAGGCTTCGGCGCGTGTGGTTTTGATGTGGATGTTGAAGTCTTTTAAGCGTTTCATATCATCACTGATGGTAGTGGCATTCTTAGCAATTTGTGGAGCAATTGTTACATCTAAGCTATCAATTGGCAGATGGGCAAAGACACGGAAAACACCTTCCCACATTGCTCGATTCACGTCATTCTGAATAGAATCACCATTTGAACTTGAAAAAATTACAGGCTTAATTGTGTATTTATTTTTGGAGGCATCATCAATAACAAAATATCCATCAGACATTTCGCCATTTTCAACACGGTAACCGCCAGTACGCTCAAAAAATGCAGTGATATTTTGGTCTTGTTTTGCTTTTGGCGTATCAGTAGTGTTGGCTTCGGTCACAGGCTCGGGCTTGGTAACTGGTTCAGAGCTGACAATAGTAGAGGCCGTTTGTGATTGCAGGGCTTGGGCTTTTTTGTCTTGTTCAGCCTTGGCGTTTGTCGCCTCCATCAATTCGGGCGAAGCCAGTGTGCCTACGATGGCACACAGCCACCACACCACAAACGACCCTGCGAAGCCTGCCAAGTGGCGAGAAAGGCCGCTGTAACTTTTCTGTTTTAATTTGCGCGCAATCAACACCCACGCCAAAATAGACAACGGAAACCCGAGCAAGATAATTGCTATCCCCATTTACATCCCCTTAGAAAAACAAAAAAAGCGACCTGTAAACACAGGCCGCAAGAAATTACAGCAGATTGCCAAATTTAGAATGGGCATGGCCCAAAACTTGAAACGCTTCGCCCATGTTTTCAGGGTCTATGGTTTCGGGCTGGTAAATTGGATTGTCTGAAATCAAAGTCACACGGCCATCGTACAGCCATTGCAAGCGCTTCAAGCGCAAAGCCGCGCCAACCCGCACCAAAAACACCCCATCATCATCAATGACCGCACGGTTAATCAATACTTTGTCCTTAGGCATAATCAGGCTAGGCGGGTGCGCCATGCTATCGCCCAATACTTCAACACAGAACAGGTCTTTGACATACAAGCCTTGTTGGTGCACCCATTCGGGGGACAGCCACAGCTCATCAATGATTACTTCAAATTCATTATGGTAGCCGTTGCCTGCTGATGCTTGAATATCGTACACAGGGATTTTGATGAAGTCGCTTGATGTAAAAGTAGATGTGCCGTCTGGTGCAATGCCTTTGCCCAGTATCAGCCAGTTTAGGTCTACGCCAGTTTTGTCGGCGATTTTAATGCACTGCTCAAGTGGAACAGATTCACGCTTTTTATAACCACCAATAACAGTCGCATGTACACCTAAAGCCTGCGCCATCGCAAGGTCAGTGGTTACACCTAAAGCTTTTTTGGCTCTATCGACTGCATTCATGAAAATAAATAACCTTAATAAACAATACGATAGCCCATAAAGCTACATCAATAGCTTTATGGGCATTGCAAACAGGCTATAAGGCTATTAATATTCACTCACCACAAGTAGAACACGAATGACCCACAGCCAGAAAGGTTATTATATTATGAATCCGCAGCCAGTCAATGAAACCGCTAAAAAATCGAGCGGTTCCCCAACTCTTAAATTCCGTGTTACCGACGATTATCACCAATTAATCAAGCGCGCCGCCGACATCGCGGCTGCGGGTAACGTCAGTGCTTTTATCAAGCAATCAGCCATCAAAGAAGCCCGCCAAGTGATTCAGTCACACGGTGTTGCAACCACGCTTGCATCTTAAGCCAGCGTCATCAATTTGAAAACCATACGGCAGCGGGGGCAATTATGACAAGCAAGCCAATCAAGCGTGAGCGTGAGCCACTTACCATCAAATCAGCACACCTGAACATGATAGAAGCGTTCCCAAATGGCTTAAAAGGCATGGCCATGGCTTTGGGCGACGACACCGAAGTGCGCTTGAAGAACCAAGCATATGAGCAAAAAGGCATGCATGTGCCGACTGAGCGCAGTTTACTGATGCAAGAGTTCACAGGCCGCACCGATTTTGCGGAAGCCGTCGCTCACCAATCGGGCGGCGTGTTTGTACAAATGCCAACCGATGATTTAGTCGATGGCGACATCCAAGAATTGTTCATGGAGTGCACCAAGGAATTGGGCAAATTGGTGGCCGAATTTCAGGCGGCTACTGATGACGGTGTTGTCGATGCTTTGGAGTTGAAGCGCTTGGAAGCGATCAAAACACGCCTTTGCACCAAGGCCGCAAGCATCATTCAAATGACAGAAAAAGTGTTTTGTGACCAAACCGCAGGTGAGAGCCATGGCTAACCAACACGCAAAGTCACAAGTGATTAAGCGCGGCGGCTTGGCCATGCGGGCGCAAAACTACTGCCCCAATTGCGGTGCGGTGTGTTTTGTTTCCAACAGCTACCAAATCAGCAAAGTTACCCGCGAAACATGGTTGCGCTGCTCTGATGAACGCTGCGGCTGGAGCGGCGTGCAAACGTCTGAAATCACCCGCACCGTGACTTTGCCACATCCAGCCAACGTGCAAAACGATAATTTGCCGCCACCACTGGAAAAAGAAAAGCTGTTGTCACCGCGCCAAACCAACGAATCCACCGAATTGTTTTAAACCCCGCTCGCCACCAAAACGCGCAAGCGTGGTTTTTTGCACCCTACTGAAACGAAAGGGATTTAAAAAATGCAAACAAATCAATTACAAACCAAACCGCAGCACCCAATGGTCAACACCATTTTGGCGAACATTGAAGCGCATAAAAAACAAGAGTTGGTGAGCGAGCCATTGCGCAGCATAGACAAGGTTTTGCAGCACGAAGCCCAACAAGCGGCCGCAAAAGTAATTGCCGACACCAAGTTGTACACGCCTGCCCAAAATGAGGCATTAACGCTGATACAGGCCGCACTGTATGAGATAGCCAAACTCACAGACATGATTAACACAGAAAACGCAGTATGGAATTTAGGATTATCAACACTCAATGCTTATGCCGCAGGCGACATGCTGGGCGAAGTGCAAGACCGCATCCGCATCCTGCACCAAATCGCCCACGCGCGCGGCGTGCAGGCCGTCATCGACAACAAAGGCGGCGCTAGCCAATACAAAGAAATGCAGAACCATCGCCAGCATTTGGAAAACAGCCAAGAAAAAACCAACGCTTACTACCAATCGAAACAGATTCAAAAACAGAAAGAGGCCGCTTAAATGGAAATCCTAAGCACAGAAAACAAACTGCAAGCCTTACAAACCTTCCACCGCTTGCAAGGCAAGGCCATCGCTGAACTGGCCGAGCGTTCTTATTTTTACAACCGACATGCTGAATTGATTGCGGCTTTGAATGTGTTTGCACACGAAAACCATGCCCAAATCGCCATTGAGCCGCTCATGAACTGGCCAGCCCCATGGCTGCATTTGATTGTGGACATCGAGGACATGGCCACGGTGGGCAGAAAGTTAAAACGCTTCTTTGATGAATTGCCTTTGGGCATCACGTCAACAAGCCAAAGCTTGTCACATTTTGTTTACCAAGGTTCATTGCACACGCCTGAGAAGCCTTTGCAATTGACTGTTCAAATCGACGGGAGATAACCATGCGTACAGCAACCATTAACAAGCGGCCTGTAAATTCATTTGCCATAGTGTTGGCGGCTTTGATTGGCTTGGCCTTGCACTTTTTAGCGCCGCTTGCGGCATTGGCTCAAGGCATCAAACGCGCTCAAGCCAAAGGCCGTATTTCTTACAGCAGCAACCGCATTGTGGCGTTACAAGCCCGTTTAAACAGCATCGACTTGGCAGTAAAAGAAACCCGTGCCAATGGCAACGATGCAGCCGAAATCACCCGCCTGGCAAGAATGAAAGCCGCAGCGTGTGAAGAAATTGCCGAAGAACAAGTGGCATTGGCGGCCGCGCAAGCGGAGCTGACGGCATGAGTGTGAACAAAGTTATTTTGGTCGGCCGCTTGGGGCGCGACCCCGAAGTGCGCTACTTGCCCAACGGCGAAGCTGTGGCCAATTTCGGTATCGCCACCAGTGAACAATGGAAAGACCGCAACGGTGAGCGCCAAGAGCGCACCGAGTGGCACAACGTCACCCTGTACCGCCGCTTGGCTGAAATCGCAGGCCAGTACCTGAAAAAAGGCAGCCAAGTGTACATCGAGGGCCGCATCCAATCGCGCAAGTACACAGGCAAAGACGGCATCGAGCGCACTGCATACGAAATCATCGGCAATGAATTGAAAATGCTGGGCAGTAAGCAAGAGGCCACGCAAGCCGATGCCAGCGCCACCAAGCCTGCCCCGCCCGCCAAGCCCGCCGCCAATCAGTACGCGCAAGCCAAAGGCACAGGCCGCGCACCATCAACCAAAGTTGTAGGCGATTTAGAAGACGACATTCCATTTTAAAGAAACCAAAACATGCAAACCTACGCCAGAGAAATCACCGACACTAGCCTACTGGCTGACGACATGCTTGCCGTGTTGCCTGCCAGTTTGGCGGGCTTGGCGCGCAATACATGGTTGAAGTTAGCAAATAAGGCGGACGATTGGTATCACGATGCCCGCAATCAATTAAAGCATCCTGTTGCTGACAAATGGTTGAAAGACATTTCACAGTCATTTGCCAACAGCACTTTGCCGTTTGACATTTCTGCCAGCGATGGCGACATCATTGAATATGGCCGTGCCTTGGCTTTGAAATTCAATCGTTTTTACAGTGAGCACGTCCAATTTTGGACAAAACTGAATCAGTCTGATTTTGCTGTGCTATTTACTGTGGCGAATCAATACATTGATGTGTTGCACGCTTTCATCAAAAAAAAGTACCACCACCACGGTGTTGAGGAGCTGGCTGCACTGCTGGCTCAAATGCCATCTGATTTGCCCAACAAATATTTTAAAAACCGTTTGCACACGCCTGATAGCATTGTTGCTCGTCTGTTATCGGGTGCATTTTGGGTGAGAAAAATGCGCTGCATGGCAGCGCGTGAGCTGGAAACCATCATCCGCAACCATTTGGGCTTTGTTCATCGCAACAATCAATTGTATGTGAGCAATGAGCAAGTGCGCCGTCGTATCGAGCAAAAAGCCCGCAACCAAGCCATGTTAGCCATGAAAACCATCGTTAATGAATTGGGTGAAGAATTCCAATTGGATGAAGTGGTAGCAGGCTCGATTGCCAATCCTGCGGTGCGCCGCGCGGAATTGATGGTGCGCCTTGCGGGTTTTGAACACATGGCGCAAGAGTTGGGCCATGTGTGCGAATTCATTACCTTGACTTGCCCTAGCCGCTTTCATGTTCACAGCGCAGCCCGTGGCCGCAAAAATGGCAAGTTTGACGGGTCTACCCCTACAGAGGCGCAGGCATATTTAAATGAAGTTTGGGGTCGCATCGGTTCTCACTTAGGGCGTGAGCACATCAAGATATATGGCTTTCGAGTGACGGAGCCACACCATGATGGGTGTCCGCATTGGCATGGCCTGTTTTTCATGCCCAAAGAGCACCGCGCTCGCTTTCGACAAATCATGGCCTTACATGGCTGCCGTGAAGACCGCCGTGAATTGAAACTGTTTTACCAAGAAACCCGCAAAGAGGCCAAAGCCAAGGCGCGCGTGCAATGGGAGTTTCATTGCCAGCAAGCCAAAGCCAATGGCGACAAAAAGCCCACTTTACAGTCGTTTGTTGACCGCCAAAAAGTTGAGGCTGATGTGTGGAAGAATGCCGATTACAAGCTGTTTCATCAGGTTCGTGCGCGGGTTCTATTCAAAGAATTGGATTTGGATGCAGGCTCCGCAGTGGGTTACATCGCCAAATACATTTCTAAAAACATTGATGGCAAGAACAATGCGGGTGATTCCATTGGTGGCGATTATGAATCGGCTGACTACATGAGCGCGGTGGATGCGGCCGTGCGTGTTGATGCTTGGGCATCGGCTTGGGGCATACGTCAGTTTCAACAGTTTGGAGGTGCGCCAGTGAGCGTATGGCGTGAATTGCGCCGCCTGCGCATCAGTGGCTATGAAGAGGGTGACATCATTGAACGTGCGGCCGCTGCTGCGGATAAGGGCGACTGGGGCAAATTCACCATGTTGATGGGCGGCATTTCCCTATCGAACAAAGACCGCCCGATTAAGCTGTACAAAGAAGACATGGACGGCACCAATGCCTATGGAGAGCCTCGCGCCAAAGAAACCCAAGGCGTGTATGCCGTGGCCACGGGTGAGTTGCTTTACAGCCGCCATCACGTTTGGACGATGGTCGGCCAGAAGCAAGCGCCAATCAGCGCGGAGGTTTTGGGTTTTGAGGGGGGCGTTAGCCCCGCTTGGACTCGTGTCAATAACTCTACGAATCACAGAAACAACCAAAAACATTTCACTGACCAGCTTGCTGCGGCGATCGTGACCGAAAACAAGGAAAACCGCCGCCATTTCAACAAAGACCAAATCAGTGAATTGGTTGAATGGGTGATGAAAAACAGCCAAGTGATTGATTATGAAAATATAAACAATGCCGCTGCTGTTTTGATGTATGCCGATGCAATGGTAGAAATGGGCGAAACCGCACTTTTGAATAAGTATGAATCGTTTGAACACTTCAAAAATGCAGCCAAACAAGAAGTGCGCATATTCAAAGAATCACTGAAACCTGTGGACATTCACATTGCTGAATTTGATATGGCCCGCACTCAAGTGGAAATTGACCGCCTGAAAAACGAAATTGCCGACATTGAAGCACAGGCATACGCCGATGCAGTAGACCCAATCGCCCGCATGATGCGCCGCGCGGGCCGCAACATTGACCTGAGCCGCCAAGGCATTGCAGCAATCAATGCCAAACAAGAAGAAACCACACCAACTGTGGCCGAATTACAGGCCGAATACACCCAAGCGCAGGCCGAAAAACGCCGCCGCACCAAGAGCCACACGCTGGCCGACCAGTTACAAGAAACCCGCAACCTAATCGCGCGCATGCAATCGCGCCAAATGCAGTGAGGTGAAAATATGAGCAGCTCATTTATTACAGAAGAAAACGTATTAATCAGCTTTAGCGGCGGGCGCACTAGCGGCCTTATGTTGAAAATGTTTATTGATGCCAACGGTGGCACGCTACCTACCAATTACAAAGTGGTATTTGCAAACACGGGGAAAGAACATCCCAACACACTGAAGTTTGTGAACGATTGTGCAGTGAATTGGGGGATTGAAATTGTCTGGTTAGAATTTAAATGCGACGAAGGTGATAAACCAAAACAGCGCTGGAAACAAGTGTCATATGAAACGGCATCAAGAGACGGACAACCATTTGCCGATCTGATTAAGATGCGCAGTTACCTGCCAAATCCAGTAACACGCTTTTGCACTATAGACATGAAAATTCGACCCATTCAATTTTATTGTGAACAAATCTTAAGCTGGACGGAATGGAATGTTGCAATTGGGTTTCGCGCGGACGAAATGTCAAGGGTAAAAAAACTGGCAAACAACAAAGAGAAGTTTGAACGCTTTGCGCCGCTGGCACAGTTATCAATCACTAAAAGAGAGGTAAGTGAATTTTGGCAATCACAAGCTTTTGATTTGGAGTTGCCAAACAATAATGGCGTTACCGATCATGGCAATTGTGACTTATGCTTTTTAAAAGGTGAATACAAGCGAATTAGATTGATGGCGGAACATCCTGAAATTGCCAACTGGTGGATTGAGCAGGAGCAAAGCATTGGGGCTACTTTCAGAAAAGATGCTCCTAATTATCAGCAGTTAAAACAATTTGCAATCAAGCAAGTGGATTTTTTCGGATATGAGCGCGAAGACCTTGCCGACTGTTTTTGTGCTGATTAAAAGGAGGTGAAAGCAATGGAAACCATAGAGCCATTATTTTTGACCGCTGACGAGGTGGAAACATTGACCGGATACAAGCGCCACAAAAATCAAGCAATACGCTTGGCAGAAATAGGCATCCCTTTTACACCGAATGCCGCAGGCCGCCCGATTGTGGCCCGTGCCATATTCATCGGAACCATGACAGCTAGTACAGCAGGTAAAAAACCGCGCACGGCGTGGAAATCAAATGTGATTAAGTGACCATAATCCTATATAGGGGTTATGGTTGTAGAACAAATCCAGCATCATTATTTTAAAGCATCCAATACCATCAGATTGCCCCCAATGACAAAGCCAACTTTATTGCCACGCATGCGCAGCAAAACCACATTAAAAGGCAATGTGTACTTTTATTATGACACTTGCACCAAACCGCGCAAATGGCTGGCTTTGGGCGGCAATTATTTGGAAGCTTTAAAAAAATATGCTGAGTATGAACGTGAGTACAACCAAGACAGCTTGGAAAAAAGCATCAGTGATGCCACGACTTTCAAAGTGGTGGCCGACCGGTATTTAAAAGAGGTTATCCCGATCAAAGCACCCCGCACTCAAAAAGACAATATTTCCGAATTGGGCTGGCTGTTGAAATTCTTTGATAATCCCCCTGCCCCAATTGATTCAATCAAGCCCGTTCATATTCGTGAATACTTGGACTGGCGGGGCAAGACTGCACAGACAAGGGCCAACCGCGAGCGCGCTTTGTTCTCTCACATTTTCAACAAGGCACGAGAATGGGATTACACAACCAATGAAAACCCATGTAAGGGTATCAGAGGCTTTAAAGAACAGGGCCGCGATGTGTATGTAACCGATGATTTGTTTTGGAAGCTGTTTGATGCTGCGGATGAACACATCAAAGATGTGATGCTAGTGGCTTATTTTATCGGCCAGCGTGTGGCAGACGTTTTGAAAATCAAGGTTTCAGACTTGCAAGATGGTGCGTTGTGGATTCAACAAAACAAAGTTAAAACCAAAGTACGCATTGCTTTGACTGGCGACTTAAAAGCCTTGGTCGAAACCTTACTGGTTGAACGTGGCAATGTTACCCATGATTATTTATTTGTAAACAAAGGTCGGAAACGTGAGGCTGGTCGGCCGTTAACTTATGACATGCTTAGTGGTGGTATGAATCGAGCGCGTGAAAAAGCAGGCATACCGAAAGACAGTTTTCAGTTTAGAGATTTACGCGCAAAAGCTGCAACCGATGCCGACGAAAATGCAGGAATTGAAGCCGCAAGAAACCTACTTGGCCACAGTAATCAACTGATGACAGGTGAGTATATTCGCCACCGTTTGGGCAAATTGGTGACACCAAATTCACTACAAAACAAGGCTTAATACAGGGGAAATGTAGAACAAGAAGCAAAATGTAGAACAAAACAAAGAAGAAAAGCAAACAAAAAGCCGCTTACTTAAGCGGCTTAAACTATTGATATTGCTATGTTTTGATGGTGCCCGGGGCCGGAATCGAACCGGCACGGCCGTATTAGGGCCGACGGATTTTAAGTCCGTTGTGTCTACCTATTTCACCACCCGGGCAACACTTTAAAACTGGAGGCGGGGGCGCGGATTTAAACCGGCCTGCACAGCTTTGCAAACTGTGGCATAGTCCCTCTCCCCCCCCGCCATAAATATGGTTTCAAGAACTGAAACCAGTTTGCTAACTGGAGGCGGGAGTCGGAATCGAACCGGCGTCCACGGCTTTGCAGGCCGCTGCATAACCACTCTGCCATCCCGCCTTACTGCATCTTAATAGATGTGGTTTTATCTATCAGATTTACAACTTGGAGCGGGAAACGAGTCTCGAACTCGCGACCTCAACCTTGGCAAGGTTGCGCTCTACCAACTGAGCTATTCCCGCGTAAAACTTGGTATTGCCGTGCGTATTCAGATTCAGTGGAGCGGGAAACGAGTCTCGAACTCGCGACCTCAACCTTGGCAAGGTTGCGCTCTACCAACTGAGCTATTCCCGCATGACTAAACTGCATACTGCTAAAATCTTTGGAGCGGGAAACGAGTCTCGAACTCGCGACCTCAACCTTGGCAAGGTTGCGCTCTACCAACTGAGCTATTCCCGCACTTCACACAACTGATTAACATTTAACCCACCTCGCTGAATCTTACGATGGAGCGGGAAACGAGTCTCGAACTCGCGACCTCAACCTTGGCAAGGTTGCGCTCTACCAACTGAGCTATTCCCGCTTAGGCTTTCGTTAATCACTGCTGCCTGAAAGAGATGCGTATTATAAAGCTTATAATCCTGACGTCAAGCGTTTTTCATAAAAAAAACTACTCTTTAAAATCGGCAAAAGCGACCTTCAAATAGTAACACATTGACCACACAGTCAAAATCACCGCAATGCCCATTAAAATATTACCGATTAAAATAAAATTCAAACCGTGAAAATTCTCAGAACCTATGAGCAGCAATACAATCGCGGCCATTTGCGCGGCGGTTTTGAACTTGCCAATTTGGGCTACAGCGACATTGTTGCGCCGTCCCAATTGCGCCATCCATTCGCGTAAAGCCGAAATGGTGATTTCACGACCAATAATAATCATCGCGCAAAATGCATAAGTACGACCCAAGCTCACCAACAAGATTAAGGCCACCGCCACCATCAATTTGTCCGCCACTGGGTCTAGGAAAGCGCCGAAGCTGGAGGTTTGGTTCCATTTGCGCGCCAAATAGCCATCGAACCAATCGGTCACCGCGGCGATGGCAAAAATCATGGCCCCCAACCAATTGACGGTATGGTAATCAATCCAATCGCTGGGCAGATAAAACAAGATGGTGAACACGGGGATGAGCCACACGCGCAACCAAGTTAACAATATGGGTATGTTCCACTTCATGATGATGTCTCAATTAAGATGTGTGTAAGGCGTCGTATATTTTCTGCGCCAAACTGTTACTGATGCCCTCAACCTGAGCAATATCGTCTTTACTGGCCGCCATGATACCGCGTAAACCACCGAAGCGGGTGAGCAAATTCTTGCGACGCGTGGCGCCCACACCCGGTATTTCCAATAAACTCGACTGCACTCTTGCCTTAGCGCGCTTCTTGCGGTGGCCGGTAATGGCAAAGCGGTGCGACTCATCGCGCACGGTTTGCAACAAATGCAATGCCGGATGGTTATCGGGCAAACGGAATACCTCGCCCGTTTGCGGCAAAATCAATTCTTCCAAACCGGCTTTGCGCTCTGGCCCTTTGGCGATGCCCAAAATGGTGATGTTCAGACCCAAGTCTTCCCACACCTGCATCGCCATGCTCACCTGCCCTTTGCCGCCATCGATTAACACCACGTCGGGCCACAACACCGTCTCTCCATTCGCAGCCGCTTCTTTCAGGCCGCCATAACGGCGCGTTAACACCTCGCGCATGGCGGCATAATCATCGCCTGCCTTGGCGGTTTGAATGTTAAAGCGGCGGTATTGGGATGGCTGCATCGCCCCCTCGTCATACACCACACACGAGGCCACAGTCGCTTCGCCTTGGGTATGGCTGATGTCGAAGCATTCCAAACGATTCAAATCGTGCAGGTTCAACACTTCGGCCAAAGCATCCAAACGCAGCATTTGCGAGCTGTGCTGTTGTTGCTTTTGAGTAATGGCGATGACGGCATTTTGTCTGGCCATCTCCAACCACACTTTGCGCTGCCCTGTGGTTTGGTTGATGTAAGCCAGTTTGTGCCCTTCTTGATTCAATGCGGCCTGTAAACTCTCAGGGATGACAAAATCACTGATGATGATTTGCGGTTTGTCGCGGCCCAAATAATGCTGTGCCACAAAGCTTTCCGCCGATTGCTGCAAGGTTTGCCACGAGTCATCAAATTGCTCAGGAAAGTAATTCTTGTCGCCGATTAAGCGACCACCGCGGATGCTGCTCCAATGAATGCACACCATGCCTTGTTCAGCCACTGCCGCCAACACATCAATGTCTTGCACCTTATTGCCGGCCTGTACGTCCACATATTGCTGCGATTGCAAAGCGCCCAGTGCCACGATTTGATCGCGCAACATGCCTGCTTGCTCAAATTCCAATTGCTCGGCTGCTTGCTGCATTTGCGTTTGCAAACGCGCCATCAATTCATCGGTACGGCCTTGTAAGAACCACGTCGCTTGCTGCACGGTGTCGGCATAATCGTCAGCGCTGATGGCCGCGATACACGGCGCGCTGCAGCGTTTGATTTGGTGCAATAAACACGCACGGTCACGGTGTGCAAACACCGTGTCTTCACAGGTGCGCAGCTGAAACACTTTTTGCAGCACTTCCATGCTTTGACGCACCGCATAACCGTTTGGAAACGGTCCAAAAAACTGCTTAATCCCATGTAAACTGCCACGGTGATAGGCCATTTGCGGGTAAGCGTGTTCGCTGAAAATCAAATAAGGATAAGACTTGTCATCGCGAAACAGAATGTTGTACTTGGGACTTAAGGCCTTAATCAGGTTGTTTTCCAAGATTAAGGCTTCCGCCTCAGAACGGGTGACGGTGATTTCGATGCTGGCAACTTGCTTCACCATCAACACGATGCGCGGTGACAAGTCGGTTTTTTGAAAATAACTGCTGACACGGCGTTTTAAATTCACCGCTTTGCCCACATAAAGCACTTGCCCGGCCGTATCCAACATGCGATACACACCGGGCAACTGAGGTAAGCTTTGTAAAAACGTCGCAAGATCAAACGACATTCAGCCTCCTAAATTATTTACAATAGCGATCAATGTCTTGTTGGTAACTGGCCGATAATTTTTCACGGTCATTCACTCGGCCCGCGGTTTCAACATTGTTTTTATTAATTTTAGCTCGAGTACAATTTTCTTCATTCATTTTATTGTTTTGTTCTGCAATTTTTTTATTTTCTTCTTCTAATTTTTTATTTTCAGCGGCAACTTTAGCATTCAGTGCAGCTTGTTGGTCAGCGGTACTTTTCTCTTTGCCATCGCCTTCCACGCCAATTTGACCACCTTGTATGGTGTCTGATTTGGCCTGAGTTTCGATTTTGGTCACCGTGTGCGAGCGGATGTTCATGGTGCTGACATTATTGGTGCTCAAATTGCGCGGGGTATCTGAATACACTTGGTTACCGCTTTTCCCTTTCCAAGTAAACACACCGTTGGCTGAAGCCATGCCGACCATACTGATTAAAGCCAGACTCAGCACTGTTTTTGTGGATTTCATCATGTCAAATATTCCCTATGGTTATCATTATGTTCAACAGCTTCCCATTTTAACTATAAACCACACCCATGTGCCATGTTAAACGTCTTACTTTGGCAAAATGCTTAACTCAAACCAACAAATTTGATACAATTCGGCATTGTTGACCAAGAAAGAAGTTCGAAATGCGCATTGTCGAAAAAGCCTACACTTTCGACGACGTTTTGCTGGTACCGGCTCATTCTACCGTTTTGCCGCGCGACGTCTCTCTCAAAACCCCACTCACTCGCAACATTTCTCTCAATATCCCTCTTGTGTCTGCCGCCATGGACACGGTTACCGAAGCCAAGTTAGCCATTGCCATCGCCCAAGAAGGCGGTATCGGCATCATGCACAAAAACATGAGCATTGAGCGCCAAGCCAAGGCCATCGCCAAAGTCAAACGCCATGAAAGCGGCGTGGTGAAAGAGCCTGTGACCATTGCACCCAATATGTTGGTGCGTGATTTGATTGATTTGACCCGCAAACACAAGGTATCAGGTTTGCCTGTGATTGAAGACGGCAAAGTGGTGGGCATCGTGACCAACCGCGACTTGCGTTTTGAAAAACGCTTGGATCAAACCGTCGCGTCTATCATGACACCAAAAGAACGTTTGGTGACTGTCATGGAAGGCAGCAGCATTGATGCCGCTCGCGATGTGATGCACGACCATAAAGTGGAACGCGTCTTGGTCATCAACGAAAATTGGGAATTAAAAGGCCTGATTACGGTTAAAGACATTTTGAAAACCTCGACCTTCCCCAATGCCAACAAAGATGCCAATGGCAGTTTGCGCGTGGGCGCGGCCGTGGGTGTGGGCGCAGAAACCGACGAACGCGTCGCGGCTTTGGTTGCTGCTGGCGTAGACGTGATAGTGGTAGACACCGCTCACGGCCACAGCCAAGGCGTGATAGACCGTGTGCGTTGGGTGAAAGAACATTACCCACAAGTCGACGTAATCGGCGGCAACATCGCCACGGCACAAGCAGCGCGTGACTTGGTGGCAGCTGGTGCAGACGGCGTGAAAGTCGGCATAGGCCCAGGCTCTATTTGTACCACCCGCATCGTCGCTGGTGTTGGCGTACCGCAATTAACAGCCATCCACAATGTGTCTGAAGCCTTAAAAGGCACCGGTGTGCCTTTGATTGCCGACGGCGGCATCCGCTTCTCAGGCGACGTGTCTAAAGCCTTGGCAGCCGGCGCATCTGCGGTGATGTTGGGCGGCATGTTTGCCGGTACCGATGAAGCCCCTGGCGAAATCGAATTGTACCAAGGCCGTTCTTACAAATCGTATCGCGGCATGGGTTCTTTGGGCGCGATGAGCCAAGGCTCTTCTGACCGTTACTTCCAAGACAATGTGTCCAGCACCGACAAATACGTACCAGAAGGCATCGAAGGTCGTGTGCCTTACAAAGGCCCTATCACCAACATCATCCACCAATTGGTGGGCGGTTTGCGTTCAAGCATGGGCTATTTGGGTTGCGAAACCATCGCGGCCATGCACGAGCGTGCTGAGTTTGTGGAAATCACCGCAGCCGGCATGAACGAATCGCATGTACACGATGTGCAAATCACCAAAGAAGCACCTAACTACCACGCACGTTAAACCGTGATGAGTTGATGCAATAGATAAAGCGGCCTGTAAACATTTACAGGCCGCTTTTTTGTATTTGCACACAAGAGAATGCTGTTACTCAGTAGATGTACTCATCGCATTTTGCACCAATGATAAAGACCACAACATTAGATGTCTGGCCTTAAAATCACGGGTAGCTTTCAGCAACCATCACCTTGATACTCTGCTGCTCACCTGTATGTTGCATCTGTTGTAGCCGAACTTGGCTTAGCTAGCCCACAGATGGCTTACAGGCCGCATTATACCTCATCCTGTACGCTCCATGACTTACCCTATAGTGCTTTAAGCACCTGCTGATGCAGTGATAACCCATCACAAATAAGCGGCCTGTAAAAATACCAACAGCCTCCGATATAAGTATTCATGTGCTGCTCATCAATACATTGCATCTGTTATAGCGGAATATGACCATCACCCCAAAGGGATTACAGGCCGCATCATGCCTCTCTCAGCAAGCCGCTCGCCTTACTCTATGGTGCTTTAAGCCTCTGTTGATGCAGTGATAACCTATCACAAATAAGCGGCCTGTAAGTGCTTTTATAGCCCCATCAAACCCAATTCGACATGCACTCTCACCTTAGACGATATCACTTCAGATATGCGCTTGAACAATGTGTACACCGCATACAAAAGCGGCCTGTAAATAATTACAGGCCGCTTTTTAAAGAACATAAACGCTTAATTTGATTCTGCTATCTTGGTTTTTTGGCGTTTGTTCCACCAGCGGTAAGCCACATACAGCAACACCACACCCAAGAACACAAACAAGACCATTTGGAATTGGTGCACTTTGTGCCACAGCCACTCGCTGTTTTCGGCACCAAAATCACCCAAATACACCCACACCGGTACGGAAATCAAGGCAGCAAAACCATCCATCAGCAAAAAGCGCAAATACGAAACCTTGCCACTGATGCCGGCGGAGATAAAGATGGGTGTGCGCAAACCGGGAAGGAAACGCGCGATAAACAACACCCAATTGCCGTATTTTTCAAACTTTTCCTGCACTTGCGCATAACGCTTCGGTGTCATCACCCGCGCCACCAAACGAAAGCGCAAGATGCGGTGACCAAAAATGCGGCCAGCGGCAAACATCATGCCATCGCCGACCAACACCCCTGCGATGCCCACCAACACCATCACATGCACATTGGCGTGGCCCAAGCCAGACATGATACCGCCCACCACCAAAGTCACGTCTTCAGGGATGGGAATACCAAAACCGCAGGCCACCAACACGGTAAACACCGCGATGTAACCATACTCAGTAAAAAATGCTTCTAATAAGGCAATCAAACTCATGGCGATTCAGGCTTTATCAATGGATGGAGGCTTCGATGGCCGCGGCGATACGTTCGGCACTGGTTTTGGCAACAGATGCGTCTTTGGCCTCTACCATCACCCGCACCACCGGTTCCGTACCTGAAGCACGTAAGACCACACGGCCTTGCTGCCCCAATTCTTGTTCTACTTGTTTCAATACTGGCTCGGCAGCCGCTTGCCACGGATGGCCTTTGCTGATGCGCACATTGATCATGGTTTGCGGATAGGCTTGCCAATCCGACAACACGCTGTGCAAATCCACACCCAATTCGCCCAAGGCCGCAAACACTTGCAAAGCAGAAATAATGCCATCACCAGTATTGTGTTTGTCCATGCACAACACATGGCCAGAGGCTTCACCACCGACTTGCCAACCGCGTTGGTACAATTGTTCCAACACATAACGGTCGCCGACTTTGGCGCGTACAAATTCGATACCACGCTCTTTTAAGGCCAATTCCATAGCCAAATTGGTCATCACCGTACCAACGACACCGCCTTGTAATTTGCCGGCTTGGGCACGCGCTTTGGCAATCACATAAATCAAGCTATCACCATCAAACACGCGGCCTGTACGGTCTACCATCATCAAACGATCGCCATCACCGTCCAAGGCCACACCATAATCGGCTTTGTTCGCCAATACCGCTTGTTGCAAGGTTTCGGTATGGGTGGCACCGACGTTTTTATTGATGTTGTAACCATTCGGTTCACAACCGATGCTGATGACTTGAGCACCCAATTCGTGAAACACTTTGGGCGCGACATGGTAACCCGCACCATGAGCGCAATCGACCACAATTTTCAAGCCATGCAAATCTTGGTCACTTGGGAACGTCGATTTGCAAAATTCGATATAGCGGTCGTCGGCACCAGAAATGCGTTTGCTGCGACCCAAATCGTCCGATGGCATGGTTTGCATCGGCTGGTCGATTAAGGCTTCAATCGCCAATTCCATCTCATCATTGAGCTTCACCCCACCTTGGGCAAAAAACTTAATGCCATTATCGTGATACGCATTGTGCGAAGCGGAAATCATCACCCCAGCAGACGCGCGCATGGCGCGGGTCAAATAGGCAATACCAGGAGTCGGCAGCGGGCCAGTTAAGTGGACATCCACACCAGCGGCGGTAAAACCGGCCTGTAACGCGGCTTCCAACATATAGCCAGAAATGCGGGTGTCTTTGCCTATCAATACCATGGGACGGTGGCCTTGTTCTCGTGCCACCAGTGCTTTGCCTGCAGCAAACGCCAACTTCAACACAAACTCAGGCGTAATCGGATCTTGCCCTACCAAACCACGCACACCATCGGTACCAAAATACTTTCTAGCCATCTACTTCTAATCCTGAATATTTTAATTAAGAAACAATTGTAAATCGACTGACTCACTATTAACAGCAAAAATTCGAGGGTTTAAGCCCAAACGCCCAGTTCCTGCCAAACTTTTACGGCTTGCACCGTTTCTTTAACATCGTGCACGCGCACAATGTGCGCGCCGCGGGCAATAGACGCAACCGCCGCCATCACCGAGGCCACCATGCGCTGCTCAGGAACGTCTATGCCAGTGATTTGACCCAACATGGTTTTGCGCGACACCCCTATCAATACCGGATAGTCACTGTCCTCTATCCACGGCTTTAAATCACGCATTAAATCAACATTGTGTTGCAAAGTCTTGCCAAAACCAAAACCCGGATCGAGTAGCAAGCATTCAGGCTTAATGCCGGCCTGTAAACACGCCGCTACCCGACTTTGCAGGTATTGCACCACTTCTGCCGTCACATCTGAGTATTGCGGATTGTGCTGCATGGATTCAGGTATGCCTTGCATGTGCATCAAACACACACCGATGTTGGGGTATTGCGCCAAAGTCTCAACTGCCCCTTCATCGCTCAACGCTGCCACATCATTGATGGCATCAACCCAACCGTGCTGTAAAGCCTGTTGCATCACATAAGTGCGGCGTGTGTCCAAGGTCAGCGGCACTTGCCATTGGTACAAAGCCTCAATCACCGGCGCCACCCGTTGCCACTCCTCTTCTGGCGACACATAATCACTGCCAGGACGGGTAGACTCGCCGCCCACATCCAAAATGTCCGCCCCCTCATCCAATAATTGCTGCGCATGGGCAAGCACACTGGCCAAGTTTTGAGAGTAAACGCCGCCATCTGAAAACGAATCTGGGGTGACATTGACGATGCCCATCACCTTAGGGCTGTCCAAATTCAAATCAAAGCGACCGCACTGCCAACGCATGTTGTTTCCTTTTTTTCTCGACAAATAAAAACGGCAGCACAGGCTGCCGTTGTATCTTAATGTTGCTTATTGTTTCGGTGCATGCTGATCTTTGTCTTTGTCACCAACTATGGCGTCTGCAGCCAAATCCGCACTCGGTTTTTCTGCATCAGCAACAGCATTTTCAGACTTCAACACTTCAGAAGCTGGTCGATTGTCTACCGCCACTGTTTGCTCAGGCTCAGCCGCACTGCTTTGCGCTGCTGCAACTTCGGCATCAGAGCGCACATTATGGCTGTAATCCTTAGGAGGACTAGGCTCTTTACCGGCCATGATCTCTTTAACTTGATCGGCATCTATGGTTTCCCATTGCATCAAAGCATTGGTCATGGTTTCCATTTTGGCGCGATTTTCATCAATCAGCTTGTAGGCCAACGCATATTGTTCATCCAAAATGCGGCGCACTTCGGCATCAACTTGCTGCTGCGTGTCTTCAGAAATGTTTTTGGTATTGGTTACCGAACGGCCTAAGAACACTTCGCCTTCGTTTTCGGCATACACCATCACGCCCATTTTGTCCGACATGCCATAACGGGTCACCATGTCGCGAGCAATGCTGGTCGCACGTTCAAAGTCATTCGATGCACCAGTAGACACACGGCCTAAGAAAATGTCTTCGGCGATGCGACCACCAAACAATACCGCAATATTGTTGAGCATTTGGTCTTTGTACAAGCTGATGCGATCGCGCTCAGGCAATTGCCATGTCACACCCAAGGCACGGCCACGCGGTACGATGGTCACTTTGTGCACTGGATCGGTATTCGGTAACAAGCTGGCAACCACGGCGTGACCAGACTCATGGTAAGCGGTAGCACGCTTCTCATCTTCATGCATCACCATAGAGCGGCGCTCAGGGCCCATGTAAATTTTGTCTTTCGCATCTTCAAAATCGCTTTGATCGACTTTGGTTTTGTTGCGACGACCGGCAAACAAAGCCGCTTCATTGACCAAGTTGGCCAAGTCTGCACCTGAGAAGCCTGGGGTACCACGCGCCAAATCGGCCAATTGCACCGAGCTGTCCAACGGTACTTTTTTCGCGTGTACTTTCAAGATTTGTTCACGACCACGAATGTCTGGCAACGGCACCACCACTTGGCGGTCAAAACGGCCTGGACGTTGCAACGCTGGGTCTAATACATCAGGACGGTTGGTAGCGGCAATCACAATCACGGTTTGATTGCTTTCAAAGCCATCCATTTCCACCAACAATTGGTTCAAGGTTTGTTCGCGTTCATCGTTACCACCGCCCAAACCTGCGCCACGTTGGCGACCTACCGCATCAATCTCGTCAATGAAAATGATGCTAGGAGAATTTTTCTTCGCTTGCTCGAACATGTCACGCACACGAGAGGCGCCGACACCGACGAACATTTCCACAAAGTCAGAACCTGAAATGCTGTAGAAAGGCACTTTGGCTTCACCGGCGATGGCTTTGGCCAACAAGGTTTTACCGGTACCTGGTGAACCTGCCAACAAGATACCGCGCGGCACACGACCACCCAAGCTTTGGTAGCGCGAAGGCGATTTCAAATAATCAACGATTTCTTGCACTTCTTCTTTGGCCTCGTCACAACCTGCCACATCGGCAAACGTGATGCTGTTGGTGTCTTTGTCCAACAATTTGGCACGTGATTTACCGAAGGAGAAAGCGCCACCTTTGCCACCGCCACCACCTTGCATTTGGCGCATGAAGTAAAACCACACACCGATTAACAACAAGATAGGAAGCAAGCTTAAGAAGATGCTGCCCAACATGCTTGGTTTCTCTTCAGGCGTCACTTTGACGCGCACATTGTTTTGCAACAATGATGGCACCAATTGATCGTCTAAAGGCGCATTGGTACTGAAGTTGGTTTTGTCTTTGCGCACACCTTGGATTTCATAGCCGCGGGCCACAGAACCTTCAATATTCACTTGATCGACTTTACCGGCCTTCACATCTTGCATGAAGAGAGAATACTCAATTTGTTGCTTGGTCTCTTTCGTACCTTGCAACGCATTGAACGCAAGTATCAGCACCATCGCCAACACCAGCCAAACCAAAAGATTTTTTACCGTATTACCCACTAAACGAGGCTCCCATCAAAATACAAGAGAATAGAAGAAACTGCATTGTAAAACACTGCGGCATCTGTGTCAGTGCAATTTTCTTGCCAATAAATAAATTTCATTAGACCTATCGCGAGAAGCTTTCGGTTTGCGCACCACCACTTCGGCAAACGACTCACGCAAAAGCTTCACATATTCTTGATAACCTGCACCTTGAAACACCTTAATCAAAAACTGACCACCAGGCTTCAAGTGAGATATTGCAAAGTCATAAGCCAATTCGCATAAATAGAAACTGCGCGCTTGGTCTGTGACTGTGTTTCCACTCATATTGGGGGCAATGTCTGAAATCACAAGGTCTAATTTTTGACCATTTAACAAATCAACCAACTGTTGTAAAACTTCCTCTTCGCGAAAGTCGCCTTGGATGAACTCCACCCCAGCCACAGGCTCCATCGGCAAGATGTCCAAGGCAAACACGCGGCCGCGTGGGCCGATCAGTTCGGTCGCCACTTGCGACCAGCTGCCAGGTGCACTGCCCAAGTCTGCCAACACGGTATCGGCTTGGATCAGTTTGTCTTTTTCATTGATTTCTAACAGTTTAAACGCGGCGCGCGCACGGTATCCTTGTTTTTGTGCGAGTTTAACGTACGGATCATGTACGTGCTCATTGAGCCACGCACCTGATGATTTTGTTCGTTTGGGCATTGGTTTAATCCATTACATTTGATGAGTTTTTTTCAATTTGTACTGCAAATCCAGTACAATATGCGTTTTACAGGAAAGCTTCAGATGTCTAAATCTTTATCGAGTGCCGAAAAAGCGGAACTCAAACAACAAGCCCACACTTTGCAACCTGTGGTGATGATCGGTCAAAACGGTTTAACCGAGGCCGTGGTGAAAGAAACCAATGCCAATTTAACCGCGCATGAATTGATTAAAGTGCGTATTTTGGGCGATGATCGCGACGAACGCAAATTGTGGTCAGCACAATTGTGTGAACAAACTGGCGCCGAATTGGTGCAACACATCGGCAAAATCTTGGTTTTGTATCGCAAAAACGAAGATTGATTGCAAAATCTGTTAAAAAGCGGCCTGTAAGCTTACAGGCCGCTTTTATATTGCTTAACGGCGGTGGCTGTTGATTTGCAAACGTTTACCTGTCCAAAGCAACAATAAGATGGTCATCAGCAAATACACACTGGATGACACACCGTGCCACATGCCAAAACTGCCGCCGACCAAGTCATGCAGCCATTGTGATTGCTGTTGCTTGATGGCGGCAATCACCGGGGTAATCACCCACTCACTCACCACCAATAACAGCAATAAGGCATTCAAAATGGGCGATGGTTGGCGCACACTGCGGCAAAACAACCACCACGCTACCGCGGTGAACAAGCCCAGATAAGACACCACATGAAACAACTCACCGGCCACATTGCCCGCGGTCATGCGGCTGAATTCACCTTGACTGGCAAAATGAAACAACAAAGGTGCCACCACATAACCCACAGTAATGTGTGCACCCAACCACAACGCTTGCAAAATAACCAGTATGGATTTCATCGCTTATTCCAGACTTCTTCGGTTTACAGGCCGCTTATTTGCTTTAAGCGGCCTGTAAACCATCACAACTTAAATGTATTGTACGCTGACAATCTCGTATTCGCGCACACCACCAGGGGCTTGTACTTCGGCCACATCGCCTTCGTACTTGCCGATTAAAGCACGGGCAATCGGAGACGACACCGATACCTTGCCTTGTTTGATGTCAGCTTCATCATCACCAACGATTTGGTAAGTGACATTTTCTTCGCTGTCACAGTCTTCCAAAGTCACGGTCGCGGCAAAGACGATTTTGCCATCGGCATCCAATTCTTTTGGATTCACGATGTGGGCGTAAGACAATTTGCTTTCTAGCTCGGCAATGCGGCCTTCAACAAAGCCTTGCTTTTCTTTAGCGGCATCGTATTCGGCGTTTTCAGACAAGTCACCATGCGAACGTGCTTCAGCAATCGCCTCAATTACGGCTGGGCGCTCCACTGATTTCAAGTGTTGCAACTCATCTTTTAACAATTGGGCACCACGAACGGTCAATGGTACTTTTTGCATGACTCTCTCCTACGTTTCGCGTCATTCAGGCAATAAAAATACAAGCCGCCGGAGTAATCGGCGGCTTGTTTCGAATAAAGTAGAGCCTATTGTAACAAACCAGTCAGAAATAGCAACCAGCAGTTGGCCTTAAAACACTGCCGTCTAATCTGCATCAATAAATTCGGTGTTTGCACTGGTCAAGACAGCACCAAGCCCTGCAATGCGGCCTGTAAACAACCTCTATCACAGTCTATTCTACGCAATTTTGCCCACTCTTGTTTTTATGCACATGTTGTATATTCACCCACCACAACAAAACACCTCAACGCAAGCAATTGCGCTGAGGTGTTCATACATGGCTTAAGCCACTGCGTTTACAGGCCGAGCTTAAAATGGAATATCGTCATCCAAATCATCGACTACTGGTGCAGGCTTGTTCACTTCGCGGCGCGGCGCTGCTGGCGGTACTGAGCTGGCAGCGGCCACTGGAGCGGCACTGGCCGAAGAGCTGGCAGCATAATCGCCACCATCAAAATCACTGCTGCTGCCACCCATGTCACGGCCACCAATCATCTTCATTTCATTGGCGATGATTTCATAAGCCGTGCGCTCTACGCCGTCTTTGCCGGTGTATTTGCGCGATTGGATGCGGCCTTCAATGTACACTTGGCTGCCTTTTTTCAAATATTGGCCGGCAATTTCGGCCAAACGGCGGTACATGGTGATGTTGTGCCATTCGGTGCGCTCTTGGCGCTCACCATTGCGGTCTTTCCATTGTTCACTGGTAGCGACGCCGAAATTGGCCACTGCTTCGCCATTGGGCAAGTAACGCACCTCTGGGTCACGCCCCAAACGACCGACCAATATCACTTTATTTACTGACATAACGTCCTCCACAACACTTCATTCATTAATTTACTGCGACAGTATAAAGTCACAACGCCCTCGCGTCACGCCTCGCGCGGTTTCGGTGCCGCACCGGTGGCCGCAATCGCCCACCAAACCAGCATCAACACTGTGGCAAAAACAAACACACCTTCAAAACCGAATTTGCTGAACAAACCACCGCCGGCCACACCCCCGACAAACAGACCAATCGATTGCGCCGTACTGTAAAAACCCATGGCCGCACCGCGTTGCTCGGCCGGTGCAAATTTCGCCACCATAGACGGCAAGATGGCTTCAAGCACATTGAACGCAATCGCATAAATCACCAAAGCCACGGTCATAGCCAACACCACATCGTGTTGCAAGGCCAAAATCGACTGCGCCACCACCATCATGCCTATGGCAAACAACAGCGTTTGCTTCAACTTTTGTTTTTTCTCACCAAAAATAATCACTGGCACCATCAACACCATGCCAAACAACACCATCGGTGCGTACACTTTCCACTGCATGTCTTGGGCGATGCCCATTTGCAAAAACAAAAATGGCAAAGAAACAAACAAGGCCATTTGCGCCGCGTGCAAGGCGAAAATGCCGTAATTCAAGCGCCACAATTGTGGTTGCAAGGCAATTTTTAAGGCGGGAATGCGATTGGTGCTGGTGTTTTTCTCAGGATCGGGCACGTATTTGTACACCGCAAACATCGCCAGCAACATAGCCACACCCGTCAACACAAACAAACCCGACATGCCGATGAAGCTCACCAACAATGGTGCTGCCACCAAACTCAAGGCAAAAGTCAAACCGATGCTCATGCCGACCATGGACATGGCACGCGTGCGCACCGAATCGCGGATTAAATCCGACATCAGAGCAGTAATCACCGCACTGATGGCGCCCGCGCCTTGCAAAGCGCGCGCAAACACCAACCATTCAATCGAAGGCGCGACCGCGGCTATGAAACTGCCGACGATAAACATCGTCATGCCGATGTAAATGGTTTTTTTGCGTCCCCACTTATCGGAAACCATGCCAAACGGCAATTGCAAACAGGCTTGGGTCAAACCATACGCACCCATTGCCCAGCCTATCCACATCGATTGTTTCGAGCCTGCCAATTCAGCCGCATACAAAGACAACACCGGCAAGACCAAAAACAAGCCCAACATGCGCAGTGCGTACACGCCCGATAAGATGCCACTGATGCGCCATTCGTCTTTGCTCAACTGATTGGCCACAGGTTTTTCCAAGGTTTTGTCCAAATTATACGGCTCCGTTATAAATCCAATTGCGGCGCATCGCTGCGTATATCTTATTGGGATAGGTTAAGCGCCCCAAACTGCCGTTGTAACGCGCCAACGCCCGCGTGACATCGCCGCGTTCGCGGTCGATGTAATAACGCAAAATGGTGCAGCCATAGCGCAAATTGGTGCGTATCTCAAACAAATTGTGACCCGTCGTACCAATGTGGCGCACCCAAAACGGCATCACTTGCATCAAGCCGCGCGCACCGACGCCGCTGATGGCATAGCGGCGGAACATCGATTCCACTTCAATCAAGCCCAATATCAATTGCACATCCAAGCCCGCGCGTTTGGCCTCGTATTGCACATTAACGAGTATGGTTTCGCGCTCGCGCGCATCGGGTATGAAGCGACTCAAACGCGCCGACATTTCATACAACCACTGCCGCCCTGCTTGCGGGGTGGAAAACACCAAGCGCGCTGGGCTGACATTGTTGACCGAACGGCGCATGGTTGAGGCGACATTGTCGGCCAAGGTTTCTTCGCGTTGCGATGCCCATACCATGCTCGGCGCCAAAGCACTAGCAATGGCCAAACTTAAATAACGACGGCGGGCTTGATTGGTGCGCATATCAGTTGGCAAAACCCGCAAACGTCCACGCCAGTGTCTCGCCAGCACGCATCGGGATTAAGCGGCCTGTAACATAGTCCACATACTCAGGCACGGCTTGTTCACGTTTTTCTAACACGATTTTGCGGCTGTTTTCTGGCAAACCATAAAAACGTGCGCCATTTTGTGAAGCAAACGCTTCGAGCTTGTCCAAGGCATGCACCGATTCAAATGCTTCGGCATACAATTCCATTGCGGTCAAAGCGCTGAACACGCCGGCACAGCCACACGCACATTCTTTGGTGCCTTGTTCATGTGGCGCACTGTCGGTGCCCAAGAAGAATTTGTGCGCTTGCGCGCCGCTGACCGCCGCCAACAAAGCTTCTTGGTGGGTGCGGCGTTTCAAAATCGGCAAGCAATACAGATGCGGACGCACACCACCGACCAACATGTCGTTGCGGTTGTGCAATAAGTGTTGTGGCGTTACCGTCGCCACCAAGTTTTCACCCGACTCTTGCACCAATTTGGCCGCTTCGCTGGTGGTGATGTGTTCAAACACGATTTTCAAACTCGGCACCTTGGCCATGATCGGCAACAACACCTCATCAATAAACACCGCTTCACGGTCGAATATGTCAATGTGCGAGTGTGTCACTTCGCCGTGCACCAACAACAACAAGCCGTGTTCGGCCATGGCTTCCAATACGGGCAGCAATTTGAACAAATCGGTCACGCCCGAATCGGAATTGGTGGTGGCGCCTGCTGGATACAATTTAAACGCGACGATGCCAGCAGTTTTAGCTGCCGCCACAGTGGCGACATCGGTATTGTCGGTTAAGTACAAACTCATCAAAGGGGTAAACGCCACGCCTTGCGGTACTGCTGCCAAAATCTCATCACGGTAAGCCAAGGCTTGGGCCACTTGTGTCACCGGCGGTTTCAAATTGGGCATTACCAAAGCGCGCGCCATTTGCTTGGCAGTGTGTGGCACCACCGCTTGCAGCGCTGCGCCGCTGCGAAAGTGAACGTGAAAATCATCTGGCTGTATCAGGGTCAGACGTTCGGTCATTGCATTTCCTTTTTTAATGAGTGTGTAGCGCTGTGCGCTTTACAGGCCGCTTATATCCACACCCAATGTGTGACATGCGGCCTGTAAACCTATTTGTGACGCAAAATCAAAGTGAAACTGCCGTCTTCATTCGCCGAAGATTGCAGCAACACATGGCCGGTGTGGCGACAAAAAGCAGCAAAGTCTTCTTGCACCCCTGGGTCGGTGGCATAAACGGTTAATTCATCGCCGCTGTCCAAGGTTGCCAACGCTTTTTTAGCGCGCAACATCGGCATCGGGCATTTTAAGCCTTTGACATCCAAACTTGCTTGTTGAGCCATATCGATTCTTTCAAACGCAAAACGGACAAATTATAGCATTGTTAATGAGCCACACACAGCCGCGCATGACAAGGTAAGTTGCGTTACAATATTGGCTACTTACTCCGCACAGGAACTTGTGATGTCTCATCATTTTGCCCGCTTATGGGCTTTGGCCTTATTGGGCACCAGTTTGACTGCTGCGGCAGCCGACCCCAAAGAATTCACCCAAAACATCAAAGAAGCCGATTTTTCTTTCCAAGACAAATCGCTGACTTTACCCGACTATCCCGCTGCCAATGCGAAGTGGGTGGATTTGTATGTCCATCCAACGTTTGCAGGCAAACCCAAAATCATGGTTGGCAGCATCCACATCCAAGACAACAACTCTGTCAGCTACATCTTAAACAACCAATCGGGCAATGGCATAGACAACATCAGCTTTGAAAACCTGCGCTGTTCGGTGCAATCGTTCCGCTCCGAATACAACAATGGTTTCCGCCAAATCGCGTTTGCCGATACCTATAACAAACGCTGGTTGGAAAGCAAAAACGCCCCATGGCGCGATGTCGGCAGCAATCTCAGCACCACCACGCCAGTGCAAGAAATGCTCAGCCGCGTCTTCTGTGACGACGGCATGCCGCGCAATGATGCCGACTTAAACCAACGCCTCATCGACCGCGGCACGTTTAACCCGACCCAAAACCGTGGCACTGCAGGTTCTAGCAAGTAAGTTTTCGCATGAGTGATTTGATGTTGATGTGTGTGCTCGCGTTTTTGGCGGGCATGATGAACGCGGCGGTGGGTGGCGGCGGCTTGTTGCAAATTCCGTCTTTGTTCAGCCTGATGCCGGCGCACACGCCCATTGCCACGGTGATGGGCACGAATAAATTTGCTTCGGTCTGCGGCACTTTAACCTCGGGTTGGCAATACGTGCGCAAAATCCCCGTGCCGTGGAAAATGCTGTTACCGGCCGCCGTTTTGGCGGCATTGACCTCGTTTGGCGGCTCAATGTTGGTCACCCACATACCAGTGCAATGGTTTAAACCGTTTATCTTGTTGGTGTTGGTGGTCATGGCTGTGTACACGTTTTGCAAAAAAGACTTTGGCCAAAGCCAGCGCACCAGCGCTTTGAGCAAAAACGAGTTGTATGTGGGCTTGGCTTGTGGCGCCTTAATCGGTTTTTACGATGGCGTGATTGGCCCAGGTACCGGCAGCTTCCTCACCTTTATGTTCATCCGCTTGTTTGCGTTTGATTTTCTCACCGCCGTAGCCTCATCGAAAATCATCAACATCACCACCAATTTGGCGGCCTTGAGTTTCTTTGTGCCGCATGGCTACATCTTATGGGCATGGGCCATTCCCTTGGCGGCAGCGAATTTGTGCGGCGGTTTTGCTGGCACGCGCATCGCCTTAAAAGGCGGTACACGCTTCTTGCGCTATGGCTTTATGGTGTTGCTGGTGATATTGATTGGCAAATTTGCTTGGGACTTACTGCCCTTATTGCAAGCGGCCTGAACGCTGTTAAACACCCCTATTTACCTTCTGTATGTGGTAAAAAGTGCGACTTGAAGTCGCATTTTTTGTTGCCATGGTTTTTATCATGGTCAAAACTGGCGCATCACCCCTAGGCTGCCAAGCATCTCTTTTTCAGGCAACTCCCATGCGCAGACGCTGCTCTTATTTATGGTTGGCCTTGGGTTTAAGCAGCCTTCATCCCGTCTGTGCCGCCACAGACGATGCCACTGCTGCCGTGCCCGTTAGCACCGATGCAAGCCATCCTAACCAGACAGCGGCCCATGCTGATGTTCTGTCCGAACACATCCACTATTTAAGCTCGCTGTCGCGCCACCACCAACATCCACAAGGCTTGGACCAAGCCGCGGCTTACATCAAAACGCAGATAGAGCAATACGGCCTGCCCTGTGCCTACCAAAACTACGAAGTCGCGGGACAAACTTACCGCAACGTGGTGTGCAGCCTCAGCGCAGCTCAAGCCGACAACACCGATACCGTCATCGTCGGCGCGCATTACGACAGCTATGCCGATTTGCCCGGCGCCGATGACAATGCCTCGGGCACGGCCGGTCTCATAGAATTGGCGCGGCTGCTCAAGCAACAGCAAGCTCAGCTGCCACAAAACATTGAATTGGTCGCTTACACCTTGGAAGAACCGCCGTATTTTCGTTCCGAACACATGGGCAGTGCCGTGCATGCTCAGTCTTTAAGCAAGCGGCCTATAAACGTCAAAGCAGTGGTGATTTTGGAAATGATAGGCTATTACCGCACCGAGGCGGTGCAAGACTATCCGCTGAACATCATGCGCGCGGTCTATCCCAAACACGGCAATTTCATCGCCGCGGTGGGCAATTGGCAATCGAGAAAACTCACGCAGCAATATTGCCGGCACATGCGCGCCTTACAGCAATTGCCGTGCGAACGCTTGACCGCGCCCAGCAGCTTGACCGGCGTCGATTTTTCCGACCATTTGAATTATTGGGCGCACAAAATACCCGCCATCATGCTCACTGACACCTCGTTTTACCGCAATAAAAACTACCACACGGCAGGCGACACCTTAGACACTTTGGACACGCACAAAGCAGCGGCAGTAATCGATGGTGTGGCAACTTGGTTACAACACGGCACAGACTGATACTACACGCACATGCGGCCTGTAAGAGGCAGGACTGGAGCAATTCATCGCATCGTTTGTGCATGAACACAATCCAGCTATGTTAGAGTTCTTTTCCAGCGCACATCGCAAACGAGGACAACATGGTGCAACAAACAGTGCAATTCGCCAGCGGCAATGGCCAGCCACTTGCTGGCATCTTGTTTCATGCCGACAACATCGCCCACAATACTGCCGTGCTCATCTGTGGCGGCACCGGTTTCTTGCAAAAATACTACGCGCCGTTGGCCACATGGCTGGCCGACAAAGGCTATACCGTGCTCACCTTCGATTACCAAGGCATAGGCGCCTCGCGCCACACGCCCTTAAAACAATGCCATGCGCGCTTGCAAGACTGGGGCACGGACGACATTCCGGCAGCGGTGGACTTTCTGCTTGGCTATACGGGTTTAAGCCAAGTGGTGTTGGTCGGTCACAGTGCCGGTGGACAAATGTTGGGGGTAATGCACAACCATGCCAAGGTCGCCAAAGTCGTGGCCATTGCCGGTTCAACTGGGCATGTGGTCAATATGCGGCCTGAATTTGCGCGCCAAGCCAAGTTCATGTTTAACGTGTACATGCCCATCAACAACCTGCTGTTTGGCTATACCAAACTCAAGCGCATCAAATGGGGCGAAGACTTGCCGCGCCATGTGGCCCGCCAATGGGCACAGTGGTGTACGGCAGGTCATTACGTCAAAACCGCCATAGACCGCGGCGACATCGCCGTCGATTACCATGCCGACATCACCCAGCCCATTACCGTCATCCATGCCGACGATGACGACATTGCCAACGATGCCAATGTGGCGGAATTCCTAAGCCTGTACCCACATGCGCAGAAAAATGTCTATACCCTCAACCCCAAAGAACAAGGCTTTAACAGCATAGGCCACAACCTCATCTTCCGCCCCAGCCACCAAGCGCTGTGGGATTTGGTGTTGCGCGAAATTCAATTGCTGTAAACATAAGCGGCCTGTAAACCGCTATGAGCGTACGCATCGTTCTGTGCTAACTGATTGAACGAGCACCGTCCTTGCCTAGCAAACGATTGTGGACAATGGAACGACGACACTGGCAGACTGCGCACCGATTAAATTCAGCCCAATCCACAACAGCGCACACAATTTGCTTGGCATAGGCTTGGGCTTAGCGTGGGTATCTGCTCCATATCGCTGTTTGTGTGTTTACAGGCCGCTGTGATTGGGCGGTATGATGTCAAACATGCGCACAGAGACTTTATATAACAAGCACTTGTTATTACCACTTGGTTGCCTATCGCCCTAGTAAACGCCCTCTCTCCACTTAATAAGGACACACCATGTCGGCACACACTGTTTGGCTCAGCCTGTTATTTCTGCTGCATTTGCTGGTCATCGCGCGCGTGTTGTTGCTGGAAACGCGCAATCCGTATTCGCGCGCGGCGTGGGTGATGTTATTGCTGTTATTGCCGGGCGTGGGGGTGGTCTTGTATGTGTTTTTTGGCGAGCCATGGGTGGCCAAAAACACGCGCAGCGAGGCACGGCATGATTTTCAGCAATTGCAGCAAGAGCTCGACCCCACAGCTTCGGCCTTAAACACCATTCCCGCGCGCTACCAAAATGCGTTCAGGACTTGCAGCAGCATCAATGGTTTCCCCGTGCTCGCTGGCAACCAAGCCAGCCTCACTGCCGACTCCAATGCCAGCATAGATGCGATGGTCAGCGACTTTGCCGCCGCTAAGTCCAGCATCCACATCTCGTTTTACATCTGGCTTACCGACCACAATGGCAGCAAAATCGTCAATGCCGTCGCCGAGGCAGCGCGGCGCGGCGTGACCTGCCGCATCGTTGTCGACGCCATAGGTTCACGCACCTTAATCGCCTCGCCACAATGGCAAACCATGCAGCAAGCCGGCGTCAAACTGGCGGTATCAATGCGGCACAAATTCGGTGGTAATCCGCTGCATTCCAGCCGCATTGATTTGCGCAATCACCGCAAAATCGTCATCGTCGACGACAGCATCACTTATTGCGGCAGCCAAAACTGCGCCGACCCGGAATTTTTGGTCAAGGCCAAATTCGCGCCGTGGGTAGACATCATGCTGCGCTTTACCGGCCCGGTGGCCACGCAAAACCAAATGCTGTTTGCCGATGATTGGATGGTGGAAAGCGGTGAAAACCTGCCCTTACATCCTATTAGCCCCAACACTGCGGGCGATGACGGCAGTTTTCCTGCGGTGGTGTTTGGTACGGGGCCGATGTCGGTACAAGGCGGCATGTCCTCGGCGTTCAGCAGCGTCATTGCCTGTGCCCAAACCGAATTGGTGATCTCCACACCGTATTTCGTGCCCGACCATCCCTTACAGGCCGCTTTGATTGCCTGCAGCCGCCGCGGCGTGGCCGTGACTTTAATCGTGCCGGCGCGCAACGACTCGTGGTTTGTCGGCACCATGAGCCGCGCCTATTACGCGCCGCTCATCGCCGCCGGCGTTAACATCCAAGAATTTCACGGCGGTTTGTTGCATGCCAAAACCATGGTCATCGATGGCGAAGTGGCTTTAATCGGTTCGGCCAATATGGACAGACGCAGTTTGGAATTGAATTTTGAGAACAACATCTTGCTGTATGCGCCACCCACCGCCGCCCTTATCCGCGCACGCCAAGACAGTTACTTGGCCAAAGCCACTGCCGTCAGCGCGTTGGATTTACAGCGCCGTCCCAAATGGCGCATCATCTTGCAAAACTTCCTCACCATCTTTGAGCCAATTTTTTAGTCACGCAGTCTATAAGCGGCCTGTAAATCGTTTACAGGCCGCTTATAACAACTTCTCAATGCTATGATGGCGCACTGTATCCATCCTACTCGCGCAGCAATACCTCTTCAGAAATACTTTACTTAATGATAGACGACGTCCGCTACTTACTGGTGTTTGCCAAAATCGTGGCCACCGGCTCCATTTCCGCCGCTGCCGAAGCCTTGCACTTGAGCGCGGCCACGGTCAGCTCGCATTTGCACAAATTGGAGCGCAGCGTCGGCACCGCCTTGCTCTACCGCAACACGCGCAAGCTCAGCCTCACGCCCGATGGCGCCAAGCTGTATGCCACCGCGCAAACATGGCGCAGTTGTATGCCGATGAGGTGTTGTCGTTCAAACATGGGCAACAGCAACACAGCCAACAACTGCGCATCGGCCTACCCAGTGTGTTGATACACCATGCCGATTTCAATCGCTGTTTGGCCGCCTTCATCCACGCCCACCCACATGCCCATCTCGACTTGTGTTACAGCGATGCGCGCAGCGACTTATTGGGTGAGGGTTTGGATGTGGTGTTGCGCATTGGTGAATTGCCCGACAGCAGCTTCAAGGCCAAACATGTGTTCAGCTTGGAACGGGTATTGATTGCGCAAACGCAATGGCTGCAGCAACAAACCGCGCCGAGCACACCGCAAGATTTGGCGGCTTACGCGTGGTTAGGCTTGCAAATGTTGCCGCAACAGCGCGCGTTTCAGCATGTGCACAGCCACGACAGCGTGACGGTCAGCTACAGCGCAGCGGTCACGGCTGACAATGTCGCCGCGGTCTACCAATTGGCGCGCGCTGGTGTCGGTCTGTACACGCCACCGCGCTTTATGTGTGCGGCAGACTTACAGGCCGGGGTGGTGTCTGAGGTATTGCCGCTGTGGCGTTTGCGCGCAATAAAAGTGTATGCCTTGTGGCCTAATAATGTCGCCGCTGGCAGTTTGGCACAGCGTTTTGTTCACAGCTTACAAGACTTACAGGCCGCTTAAACCAGCCAATTGTTGCCACAGCATCACCGCTGCCGTCAGCCACATCATCGCCGCCATCATCACATTGAACACACGCATGCGCCGCGGCAGTTGCAAATACGCCGCCAATTGCTGCCCTGCCCAAGCCCACAGCGCCAAAGAGGCGTAACACACGACAAAATAAATCGCCACAAACGTGGTCAAGGCATGCGCGACTGGCGCTGAGGCAAACATGGCTGTGCCTGCCGCACAGGCGATCCATGCCTTGGGATTCAAACATTGCAATAACACGCCATGCCAAAACCCCGGCGCGGCTGGCAAGGCTGGCGCTGTATCTGCCGCATCTGTATCCGTCATATTTGCTTCTACTGCATTTGCATCTGCCGAATCAACCTGCAATGGTGCCGTGGGCGCACGCCACAGACACCACCCCACCCACAACATAAAAACCGCGCCCAAGATGCCCAATACGTGTAACACCAACGGATATTGCTGCAATAACCCGTTCAAACCCATGCCCACCAAGGCCAGCAATGCGGTAAAGCCTAGGGTCGCGCCCGACACCAAAGCCCAAGTGCGGGCAAAACCTTGTTGCGCTGCTGTGGCAATGATGAGCATGTTTACCGGCCCTGGTGAAATCGACATGCTCAAGGCAAAGCCGAACATCGCCAACCAAATACTGTGCTGCATGGTGTTTCCTGTAGAGTGTGGACATGCCGACACTGTAATGCCTTATTCCATCGCAATACAGCCACTTTGGTCTAAAACAGTTTTCAGTATTTTGACACCGCCATGTCAAACACAGCGGCCTGTAAACACTGGTCTTGTGTCATATCGCTTATAATGGCTGTATCTTGTTTGGAAACCCACTCACATGCCTTATACCGTCTGGGGCTTGGCCTTGGCTCAAGCTTTGCTCACCACTGGCAATATTTTGCTGGTGGCCGTGTCCGCCTTAATTGGCAAACAATTGGCCAGCCATCCGGCTTTGGTCACCGCTCCTGTGGCCTCGCAATTCTTGGGCTTGATTTTGGCAACGCTGCCGGCCGCGTTTTTAATGCAAAAATTGGGGCGCAAAAAAGTATTCATCATCGGTAATGTGTTTGGCATCATCGGCGCCGCCGTGGCGATACAAGCCTTGCTCATCAGCAGTTTGCTGTTGTTCACCCTCGGCATTTTCCTCACCGGCATCGCCATCGGCATCGCGCAGCAATACCGTTTTGCCGCTTTGGACGAGTGCGCCAAAGACGTGCACCCGAAAGCCATCAGCGTGGTGATGAGCGGTGGCGTGTTGGCGGCGTTCATAGGCCCGAATTTGGCGATTTGGTCGCAGCAATGGTTTGCGCAAAACGTGTATGTGGGTGCGTTTGTCGGTTTGGCCGGCCTGTATGTGTTGGCCTTAATCCTCATCATCGTCTTGCCACTCAAATCCAACACCGTGAACGCGGCTGCGGCGCAAACCGATGTCCGCAGCTATGGCGCGCTGTTCCAACAACCTTTATTGGTAGCGGCGACGGTGTCAGGCGCAATCGGTTATGGGGTAATGGTGTTTTTGATGACGGCCACGCCGCTGGCGATGCACCACCACGATTACGCCTTTCCCGACATTGCGGTGGTGATTCAATGGCATGTGCTCGGCATGTTTGTGCCGTCGTTTTTTACCGGCCATTTGATCAAGCGCCATGGCTTAAAGCCCATCATCTTGCTCGGCTGCGCCTTGCTCATCATCAGCGCCATCATCAATTTGTTTGGCCAAAGCTATTACCATTTCTTTACTGCGTTATTACTGCTCGGTGTGGGCTGGAATTTCACTTTTATCGGCGCGACCCAATTGGTCAGCCTCGCCTATCGCCCACAGGAAAAAGGCAAGGTACAAGGCATGAACGACTTTTTGGTGTTCAGCACCGCGGCAGTGGCGAGTTTGTTTGCCGGCCAAACGGTGGAAACCATAGGCTGGATGTGGGTTAACCTCATCAGTTTGCCCTTGGTCGCCATGGCGATGCTGCTCATTGCCAAATCGCGCACGCAAGCGTAAGCCAGCGGCCTGTAAGCACATCACCCGTTTACAGGCCGCATTAGAGCGGTGCATATGTGGCTTTCCTGCCACCCTTAAAGCATTTACTTGAGTTTATGCACCATCCTGATTACCATGATTACAACCTTACGCCTTTACCTTTCAGAGCCCATCATGCATTCCGTTTTTCTTGCAACTTCTTTGCGGTACCACCGCTTGTCTGGCCTGATGTTGGCGAGTTTGCTGCTCTTATTGGCCTGCACCGAACAACCGCCTGCCGCCGTCAGCGCCAGCACGCCTGCGGCCAGTCAAAGCCAAGAAGCGGCCCTGCCTGCGACCGCATCGCCCATCGTCAGACCGTCCAAGCGCCAATTAAGCCCAGCGCAATTGCAGATGGCACAGACCGTGGTCGATGCGATGAAAACCAAGCATTATGACGAATTTGAAAGCCACATCGACCCCAGCTTCGCCGCCGAGCTCAAAGACAATCCGCAATTGATGGCAGAAATGGCCAGTTTCGTGCCGCAAGAAGCCAGCATCAAACCACCGAAATTGTTTGCGCTGGAAGACGTGTATTACGAAGGCTATGGCCACATGTTGATGGCGACGTTTGATTACCCATATGCGCAGCAAAACATGTTGTTCTTAATCGCCTTCGATGCCGCCGAAGGCAGTACCGACATCAAAAGCTTGGCCGTGAACACCTTCCCCGGCTCCGGCGATTACATCAATATCGACGAAGCTGACCCCAGTGCTGTGGAAACAGAAACAGAAATAGATACCGCCTCGGCCAGCGAGGATGAGCCCAAAGAATAGTGGCAAGACTTGCACCTGCCATCAATAAAAGCGGCCTGTAAACCCTTGCGAGAGTTTACAGGCCGCTTGATTACCCTATTTGTTTTCAATACTCGGTGTCAAAATACACATCGCCATCGAGTTCACACTGCAAAGACGCCAATAAGTCCAATTCTGCCGCACTGAAATCCAAACGGTAGTGTCGCGGCACAAACCCTGTCAGCCACACTTGATAAGAGGCCTGTGTCGCTTGTTGCCATGTTTGCAAGGCCTCGCGATGTCGGTACAAGTCTTGCCACAGCAAGCGCCAAACAGCAGTGACATCGGTATCGGTTTGGCGTCGCCCTATTTCTACATACAATGTGTTCTGAAAAATGCTGACATCGTGCACAGGCAAAGGCAGCTTCGCCACCCGCTCATCGGCATGACTCACCGCCTCCACCCCATCCACTTCAATGCGCAAGGCACACACATGGCTGTGTATCTGACTGAGTTGAGACGCATACGCGGTTTCCAGCAGTCTGTCATCGCTGTAAGGAAAATCGTGACCATCATCAAAACAATGGCCGCTGACTTGCACTCCCGCACCCAAGCCGCGCAATGCCTGTAGGCACGGCCCTGCCAAATAAAAATCCGCATCTTGAAAATTCCAACCATGGATGACGATGTGCAATATGATGTTGAATTCTGGCGCCCGCAACTCGGCCTGTAAGTGTTGTTGCAACAACTGTAGCCAAATGTGCAAAGCATCGTCTTCACTGTGGATGTGGCGACCAAAATTGAACATTAAATAGTCTTGTGAGGCATGCGGCCCACTGTCGCCGTGTACCGCGGCTCCTGCGGTACGCGTTTCAAACAGGTGTTGAAAGCCCTTGTGCTGTTGCAAGATGGGATGCTCAGCGATGGCCTGTTCCAACTGGGCGCAAGTCGCTGGGCTCAGCCATGAATTGGCTACACCAGTGCCGGTTACCGTTAAATACGCATAGTCGTAACTGAGTTGATTAAAAGACATCGCACCCCTCCGATAGCCATAATAAAGCGGCCTGTAAATCACTTGCAAGTCGCTTGTATCTTACTGAATTATTTACCCTATTGCAGCAAATCGTTTTCCAATAGTTTTTGACTTTTCACCACTGCACTCAGTTGTTTCATCGAGCTGAGCAAGGCTTTCATGTATTCCATATACTCCCACCCAGCCATATGCCCATCAAAAGATGGACTGATTATCTGCAGAGGCTGATAAGCAGCATTCAAACACATACATGTCCACCAATTGCTGCCCCTGTTCCACAATCGGCTGTGGATAATGCTCAATGAAAAAACGCTCACGAATGCCCACTCTTACAAAACCATGGCGCTGATAAAACCGCTGTTGTGCCACACCGACATCGGCAGTGCCCACCAACATGCTGTCGTGGCTGTGTTGGTACTGGCGCTTTAAGAACGACACCATCAAACTGCCCACGCCTTGTCCTTGATACGCTTCTGCCACCGCCAAATTTTTCAACTCAACTTGCTGTGAGTCGATGGGTTGCACACAAGCCACGGCCACCACTTGTTGTGCATCAGTGGCCACATACACGCACAGTCGTGCACATAAGCCTCAATGGCAGCCTCGGTCTCATCGGCCAATAACAACAAATCCCAGGGCAAGGTGTGTGGTGGCGTCAGCAACTGGATGTTGATGCGTGTGTGTAACGGAATTTCCATGTGTCTTTCCCATATCAAAGCGGCCTGTAAATGATTTACAGGCCGCTTTGATTCTATTGCATCATTTACCGTATTGCAGCAAATCGTTTTCCAATAGTTTTTGGCTTTTCACCACTGCATCGAGTTGTTTCATCGAGCTGAGCAAGGCTTTCATGTATTCCATCGGTACTGCGTTCGGGCCATCTGATTTGGCTTCGCATGGGTTCGGATGGGTTTCCATAAACACACCGGCCACACCCGCCGCAATCGCAGCGCGCGCGAGCACTGGGACAAACTCACGGCGACCGCCAGAAGCATTGCCCAAACCACCGGGCATTTGCACCGAATGGGTAGCATCGAATACCACTGGACAATCGGTATCGCGCATGATCATCAGGCTGCGCATGTCGGATACCAAATTGTGGTAACCGAAGCTGGCGCCGCGTTCGCACACCATAAAGTCAGCTGGCAAGCCTTTTTCGGCTGCGGCAGCGCGGGCTTTGTCGATGACGTTGCCCATGTCTTCGGGCGCCATAAACTGGCCTTTTTTGATGTTCACCGGTTTGCCTGATTGGGCCACGGCGCGAATAAAGTCGGTTTGGCGCGCCAAGAAGGCGGGCGTTTGCAACACACCCCCCGCCGCCGCCACTTCAGGCACTTCGGCTTCGGTGTGCACATCGGTCAACACCGGCACGCCGATTTGGCGCTTCACTTCGTCCAAAATGCGCAAGCCTTCGGCCATGCCCAAACCACGGAATGAGGTACCGCTGGAGCGGTTGGCTTTGTCAAAACTGGATTTGTAAATGAACGGGATTCCCAACTCGGTGGTGACTTCTTTCAAGTAACCGGCGGTATCCAGCGCCATTTGTTCGCTTTCTATCACGCATGGGCCGGCAATCAAGAAGAAGGGTTGGTCCAAACCCACATCAAAACCACATAATTTCATGTCTTTTTCCTTTCAGGCATCCTGAAAAACAAACTGCCAACAGCGTGTAACCATTGGCAGTGAGTGTAACAGCTTATGTCTTATTTATCACCGTTGGCGACTTTGCTTTTCAATGCTGCTTTCACAAACGCGGTAAAGAGCGGATGGCCTTTGCGTGGCGTTGAGGTGAACTCAGGATGGAATTGCGAAGCGAAGAACCATGGGTGTTCGGTTTGTGGCAATTCGATGGTTTCCACCAAATGCTCGTGACCGCTGGAATAACCAGCGATGACCAAACCTGCCTCTTCCAATTTCGGAATGTATTGGCCGTTCACTTCATAGCGGTGACGGTGGCGTTCTTTGATTTCGGTGGCGCCGTAAATGCGTGCCGCCAACGAGCCTTCGTTCAATTCGCACGTTTGTGCGCCCAAACGCATGGTGCCGCCCAAGTCGGTGTTTTCATCGCGTTTTTCGATTTGACCGTCTTCGTTCACCCACTCTTCTACCAAAGCCACCACTGGGAATTTGGTTTTCAAGTCAAACTCGGTTGAGTTCGCGCCTTCCATGCCCGCTTCGTGACGTGCGTATTCAATCAAGGCGATTTGCATGCCCAAGCATATGCCCAAGTACGGCACTTTGTTGGTACGCGCGTATTCCACCGCTTTGATTTTGCCTTCGACACCGCGCACACCGAAACCACCGGGAACCAATACCGCGTCCATGGTTTTCAAGGCATCGGTGCCTTCTTTGTCGATTTGCTCACTGTCAAAATAGGTGATTTGCACATCGGTTTCGGTATGGATACCGGCGTGTTTCAAGGCTTCAGACAAGGATTTGTAAGACTCGGTCAAGTCCACATATTTGCCGACCATACCGATTTTCACAGTGTGTTTCGGATTGTCGATGGCGTGAACAATTTTTTTCCATTGGGTCAAATCGGCTTCGGCCACATTCAATTGCAATTGTTCACAAATGATTTTGTCTATGCCTTGGTTGTGCAGCAATTGTGGGATTTTGTAAATGCTGTTTTCATCAGGACAACTGATGACGGCACGTTCTTCCACGTTACAGAACAAGGCAATTTTGCGTTTTTCATCTTCTGGCAACATGTGTTCCATGCGGCACACCAAGATGTCAGGTTGCAAACCAATCGAGCGCATTTCTTTGACCGAATGCTGTGTTGGTTTGGTTTTGATTTCGCCTGCTGTAGCGATGTAAGGCACGTAAGACAAGTGCACAAACAAGGTATTGGCGCGGCCCAATTGGCTGCGCATTTGGCGGATGGATTCCAAGAATGGCAAAGACTCAATATCACCTACCGTACCACCGATTTCCACGATGGCCACTTGGTTGTCGGCCGCACCCACATGCACTTTGCGTTTGATTTCGTCGGTGATGTGTGGAATCACTTGCACAGTGCCACCCAAATAATCACCGCGACGCTCTTTCGCCAACACTTCTTCGTACACTTGACCGGTGGTGAAGTTGTTAGACTTGTGCATGGTGGAGTTGATGAAACGCTCGTAATGGCCCAAGTCCAAGTCGGTTTCGGCACCGTCTTCGGTTACAAACACTTCGCCGTGTTGGAACGGGCTCATCGTGCCTGGGTCTACGTTAATGTAAGGGTCTAGTTTGAGCATGGTGACTTTTAAGCCACGTGCTTCGAGAATGGCAGCGATGGAAGCTGCGGCAATGCCTTTACCTAAAGAAGAAACGACACCGCCCGTAACAAAGATAAACTTGGTCATGACAGAATACACTGAATGGAATTACAAATTATAGCATGACTGACATCGGACTTAAACCCAGATTGACGAATTGTTACCCTAGCCAACCTTGCATGCTCGCCAAAGCCAATAAGTTGTTTGCCATGTGCAAAACCACGCACTGCCACAGCTGTTTGCTGCGCACAAACACCCATGAAAACGCCGCTCCCAAACCGCCATACATCAACCAACTGATAGCATCTTCCGGCAGGTGTATGGCCGCAAACAACAGCGTACTCACCGCCGCGCCCCACCACAAATGCTTGGCAAACAATTGTCCTATCAACGCGCCGCGAAAAATGATTTCCTCGCAAATCGGCGCCACGATGCAGATGAAAATAAACATCAACCACAATGGAAACATCTGCATCAATTCCATGATGGCTTTGTCATTGTCGGTGTATTCCGGTTTGAACTGACTAAAGGCCGCGACCCAAACCTGCATCAGCACAAACACCAACACCAATTTCAAACCGTCTTTGAGACTGAATTTGGTGGTCGCTTTGGGGAAGAAGTTTAAAAAATGCGCCCAATACAGCAAAGCCACCGTGGCGATGATCATGCCCAACAACGGCGCCAAATCGCGGAACCACACAAACACCTCGCCCACATGTTTGCTGGCAATCAGCAAAGACACGCCCATCACAATGGATGGCACAAAATACAGCAACAACATGCCAACGACGATGGCAGTATTGATAAACACTTTTTTCATGTTGAGGTTCCCATGTCCGCAAAAAACGGCAGATAATTGAATTGACACATGAGCACATGGCCAGAGTGTCTGTACCAAGGCAAGAATACGGACAAGTGCAGCAATACTCAAGCCAAGTCACACCACCAGCACCCATACAAGCGGCCTGTAAATATCACCATCGGCTCACCAATAGCTGCTTTAACCATCACTCAGCCACTCACACCACAAACACGCCACAGCCGCTTTAAACAAACCCACACCAAAGCACTGCTATCCAAACTATAAGCCGCTGTTTTTACTGAACGTAAAAACGACATGACGACACTTTGTGCTCAATTTGAGATGAATCAAAGCTCAGTCTAAAATTAAGCCCAAACCAAGCAACACAAACCCCAATGCCCTCGCTACAATGGTGACACACCTCACCTTAAAAAACACTGATCAAAGTTGACCTCCCATGTTTCGCACTCAAACCCGCGCCGAATTGATGCTGTCCCTCGCCACCTTAGGTTGGGGTATGAATTACCCCTTGATGAAAATGGCCTTGCAACACGAATTGGGCATTTGGACTTTGGCCGTGCGCTTCAGTCTCAGTTTCCTCATCATGTTGCCACTGCTGTGGATGCAGCGCCAACACCTGTCTTGGGGCAGTGCCAAAATCGGCATGTTATTGGGCTTGATTCTGTTGCCGTCGGTGGAATTGATGAATTTGGGGCTGCATTACACCAGCTCAGCCAATGCCGGCTTTATTTTTGCCTTGTGCATTATTTGGGTGCCAATTTTGAATGCGTATTTGAACAAGACCCGCATCAGCCCACAAATCAAATTCAGCATGACTTTGGGCTTGATAGGTTTGGCCATCATCGCCAATTTGCACCAATTGAAATTCAATTACGGTGACTTTTTGATTTTGCTGTGCTCTTTCTTATACGCCGCCTATATTTTGGTGTTAGACCGCTATGGCAAGACTTATTCAGGCATCGTGATGACGGTGATGCAGCTTATGGTATTGGGCATAGGCTGTACCATCGTCTATGCCATCGCCAAACCGCCTGTGCACAACATCAATTGGTCATGGCAATTGGTGGCCATCATTTTGGCATCGAGCTTGGTCTCTTCCACGTTTGCCACTTGGATACAAACGCGTTACCAAGCCGATACCACGCCCGACCGCGCCGCCTTGATTTTCAATCTGGAGCCAGTATTTGCCACCATTTTTGCCACTTGGTGGCTGCATGAAGCCGTGGGTTTGAACATCATTGTTGGTGGCAGTTTTATTTTAGCCGCCATCATCGTGCCGACCTTGGCCAAGCGCTGGTTCGACAACCGACTGCGAAGCACCGACCCAAAACAATGCAATCACAAATAAAACCAGTGACTAAGCGCCGCCCATTTGGCGGCGTTTTTTGCACAGCCACACGCGATAGCCCAGCCAGATTTGGCAATATTTGCTATCATGGCAGCGAAATATGGCGTGAATTTTACCCAAATTAAGTATTTGAAATCGCATCAATATGATTTTGATTGACAGCGAAATCGCCAATTTCACCCCAATACACGGGGCGAATTACAACGACTTGTTAATTAAATGGGTAAAATCCACAAATGAACTTGAATTATCAGCCGTTTTCGTGATATAAATCTCGTTTTTACTAATTCGGTAATTTGGAGTCTAACCATGGCACGAGTATGTGTAGTGACCGGTAAACGCCCTATGACGGGCAACAACGTGTCACATGCCAACAACAAAACCAAACGCCGCTTTTTACCTAACTTGCAATCACGTCGTTTTTGGGTTGAAAGCGAAAACCGTTGGGTACGCATCCGCGTTTCTAACGCTGCTTTGCGCACTATTGATAAATTAGGCATTGACGCTGTATTGGCTGATTTGCGTGCACGCGGCGAAGCGTAATAAGGAACAAGCGAAATGCGCGATAAAATCAAATTAGAATCATCTGCTGGTACTGGTCACTTCTACACCACTACCAAAAACAAACGTACTATGCCTGGCAAAATGGAAATCAAAAAATTTGATCCCGTTGCTCGCAAACACGTTATCTACAAAGAAACCAAATTGAAATAATTCGATTTGCTTCTCATAAAAATGCCTTCTTTATGAAGGCTTTTTTATTGCTTAAAAAAGCGGCCTGTAAATATTTACAGGCCGCTTTTATGGCTTAAATTACTTCTTGCCCATTTTGATGCCGCGGATTTTGTAATACACAATCAACAACACAACGGCAACGATGGTAGACACCACCCAACCAGCCGCTTGACCGGGTTGATACCAACCAGCAGCTTGGCCTATCCAGCCACCGACAAACGAACCTGCAATGCCCAATAAGATGGTCCAAATCCAGCCGATATTGTCATCGCCCGGGTGCAGAGCACGCGCCAACAAACCCACGATAAAGCCTACGATGATGGTTCCTATCATGCCATTCTCCTCGTCAATTCACAAAACACGAGCCAACAGATTCACGCCCGCTCTTTTAGTTCCCACATCCAATCATTTAATGCCATGCAAATACACTTAAGCATAAAAGACTTTATGCGCGTCAGGCAATAAAAAAGCGGCCTGTAAATGTTTACAGGCCGCTTTTAAGACACAAATCAATCTTGGTAAACAAAGCGCGCACGCTTCACATTGCACAAGATTTCATAGCTGATGGTGCCTGCCACTGCCGCCACAGCGTTGGCGCTGACGTTTTCACCCCACAATTCCACATCACTGCCTATGCCTTGGGCGGCATCGTTCAATTCCACCATGGTCATGTCCATAGAAACGCGGCCTATGATGCGTGAAGGTTTGCCATCTATGCTGACAGGACTGTCATTAGAGGCCAAACGCGGGTAACCATCAGCATAACCAACGGCAATCAAACCAATGCGGGTTGGCTTTTCGGTTTTAAAGATGGAACCATAACCAATGACTTCGCCTGCTGCCAATTCACGCACACCAAACACCTTGGTTTTGAAGGTCATCACCGGTTTTAAGTTGGCATCGGCTTCCGGCATTGGTGACAAACCATACAAAGCCAAACCAGCACGGCCCCAATCACGGTGCGCGGCTGGAAAATCCAAAATACCGGCTGAATTAGACATAGACGCTTCGCCCTCGCAACCTTCGCAACCGGCATCGAATGCGGCAATTTGCATTTCCGTCATGCCCACAGATGGCTCATCGGCACGGGCAAAGTGGGTCATTTTCACGATTTTCGCCACTTGTGGTGCGGCCTGTAAACGGTGGAAAGCATCCGCATAGTCTTGTGGGAAGAAACCGGCGCGGTGCATGCCACTGTCCATTTTCAACCAGACAGTTAACGGTTTTTGAATATTACAAGCCAACAAGCCTTGCAATTGCGCTTCGTTTTGCACCACAGGCCACAAATCATGTTGCTCAATCAACGCGTATTCGTCATTTTCAAACACACCTTCCAACAAGACGATGGGCAAAGTCACACCGGCTTCGCGCAAGGTCAAAGCCTCTTCAATACACGCCACGGCAAAACCATCGGCCAAATCAGCCAAAGCGTGCGCACACTGTACTGAACCGTGTCCATAGGCATTGGCCTTGATCACCGCCAAGGTTTTGTTGCCGTGTTTGCTTTTTAAATATTGAAAATTGTGGCGCAAATTGGCCAAATTAATGTGTGCTTCTAATGGACGCATGGGTATCACCTTTGATTCATAATAATTCAGGCCGTCTTTGTACGCTTCAAGACGACCTGATACAAGCATGAACTGCTCTAAGTATTACAATTGAATGGGCTTGGCCAGAACTTTGCCGCCTTTGGCATAACGCTGCATGGACAAGTCATGCGCATCAATTTCAGGACGCTTACCAGTGAGCAAATCCGACATGACTTTGCCCGAACCCAAACTCATGGTCCAACCCAAAGTACCGTGACCACAGTTAAAGGCCAAATTGCGGTAAGTGGAGCCACCAATAATCGGCGTACTGTCTGGCGTCACTGGGCGCAGACCTGACCAGAACGAAGCGCGCGATACATCACCGCCATCTGGGAACAAGTCGGTTACTGACAATTCTAGGGTTTCGCGGCGTTTGTCATTCAATTTCACGTAATAACCAGACAATTCCGCCATACCGCCGACACGAATGCGGTCGTCAAAACGGGTAATGGCAATTTTGTAAGTCTCATCCATGACCGTAGACACCGGTGCCGCTTCTTTATCGGTAATCGGAATGGTCAATGAATAGCCTTTGACTGGGTAAATCGGCAAATCAATGCCCAAGTTCAAGAACAAGTCACGGCTGTAAGTGCCCAAACAGCACACATAATAGTCACCAGTAAATGCCGTACCGTTGGCCCATACCGCTTTCACTTCTTGGCCATCGTTTTCAACACGGTCGATGCGGTGGTCGTAGAAGAATTCCACACCCGCGTCTTTACACATTTGTGCCAAGCGGTTGGTAAACATATAGCAATCGCCGGTTTCATCTTCAGGCAAGCGCAAACCACCGGTTAATTTGTGTTGCACCCGCGCCAATGCAGGCTCTGCTGCCGCACAGCCTTCAGGCGTGAGTTTTTCAAATGGAATGCCACATTCGGCCAACACCTTCATGTCGTTTTCCACCACTTCCAATTGGTGCTCGGTACGGAAGACTTGCAACGTACCTTGCTGACGGCCTTCGTATTCAATGCCCGTCGCGGCGCGCAAGGCGGCAAATTGTTCACGGCTGTAATCGGCAATGCGCAACATGCGCTCTTTGTTGATTTCGTAAACTTTTTCGCCACAGTTTTGCAACATCATCATCATCCATTTCAACTGGTATAATGAGGCATCAGGACGCATCAACAAAGGAGAGTGTTCTTTGAACATCCACTTCAAGGCTTTTTGTGGGATACCCGGCGCAGCCCAAGGCGTGGAATAACCGAAAGAGATTTGACCTGCATTGGCAAAACTGGTGTCGCAAGCCGCATGACCATGGCGCTCTATCACTTGTACTTGGTGGCCTTCCTGACTTAAATACCATGCCGTCGTTACACCAATCACACCGGCGCCTAAAATCACAATTTTCATAACCATTCCTCTGTATAGACTGTGCCGCAATGTTGCAAAGCAACAATTTCGCAGCTTATTTATATAGTTTATCGGATAATGTCTGGTGATTTTCACTAAAAAAATGTGATTTATACTGTTTTTCTTCTTTTTTTTAACTTTTAAAATTTGAATTCACCATGAGCACAGACTTGCCCTCACTCGATAAAATCGACATGAAAATCATCCAACTGTTGCAGCAGAATGCGCGCATGAGCGTGGCCGAGCTGGCCGACAAAGTTGGCCTCTCCGCCACACCCATCAAAGAGCGCATGCGCCGCTTGCAAGACCAAGGTGTCATCACTGGTTACCATGCCAAAATCAACCCACATTTGGTGGGGCAAGGGCTGTTGGTATTTGTGGAAATCAAATTGAAAGACAAATCGGCCAGTTTGTTTGCCGAATTCAAGCGCGATGTGTTGCGCATCGCTCCTATTATGGAATGCCATTTGGTTTCGGGTGAATACGATTACCTGATTAAAGTGCGCATGACCGACATCGCCGCCTACCGTCAAATGCTGGGCGACATCTTATTGCAATTGCCGGCCATTTTAGAAAGCCGCTCGTACATTGTGATGGAAGAAGTCAAAGAAACCCATTTGTTGCCTATGGGCAATATTTGAGTACAGCTCTAGTAACTTACTGACAAATAGGCAAAAAAATGCGCACATTCAATCAAAATGTGCGCCAAGTCTACAAAGGAGAAATAGAGGAGAAACTGTTGAACCAGCTATGCACTGATTCAACAGTCGCTATTATCCTGTCCGCTCAAATGAAAGTCAACTTTCAAAAAGTAAATTTTTGATAGTATTTGATAAAAATCATATCAATTTTAATGAAGTTTTTTCATTTCCGAATCACATCATTGATTTATAAGACTATTTTTTTAATTCACTGCTGTTCAAAAGATTTGATTTGTGTTGTTTTTAAATATTAATGAACATACATTCACAATAAAGACTTGTGTTAATTGTTGCAAAGCAAAAAAAATGCGCACATTTGTTTAAATGTGCGCCAAGTCTACAAAGGAGAAATAGAAGAGAAACTATTAAGTAGGTCATTGCAACCACTCAATGACGTCATTATGAACACTTATGAAAAAACTGTCAAACATTATTTTCACTTTATTTGTTTAAATATATGTAAAGCGAACATAAAAGCAACAATACGGCCACAAATATTCAAAATTGTTCGATTAAATACAAAAATCAACAAACACACCCACAATTGTGGGTATTTGTTTCCAACACGAACATTCAAACCAATAAGTGTGCCAATTAGACGCCGCACATACCGAAAAACAACGTTTCATCAAGCAATCGGCGACACACTTAAGTACAAATGAATATTAGGATACAAAGTCAGAATACAAGTGCCCACAAGCATTCAACTGCAAATAAACTGTTCAGTTGCTGCAAACGCACATAAAGATATGCCACACCAAGCCAGACACACGTTGTGGCGCAAATAACAACATTCATCCACTAACCATACAAAAGCGGCCTGTAACGAGTTACAGGCCGCTTCTCATGTCTCTATATAAAGAATGATGCTTAAGCTTGCGAACCGCCGATGATCAAACCTTCGTCTATGCGCAAAGTAGGCTGACCCACACCCACAGGTACGCTCTGCCCTTCTTTGCCACACACGCCCACGCCACTGTCCAAAGCCATGTCATTGCCTATCATGGAGATGTGTTGCATCACATCGGGGCCGTTGCCGATGATGGTGGCACCTTTAACCGGATATTGCAGCTTGCCGTTTTCCACCCACCACGCTTCCGAAGCGGAAAACACGAATTTGCCGCTGGTGATGTCGACTTGCCCGCCACCAAAGTTCACCGCATATATGCCTTTGTCTACCGACGCCAAGATTTCTTCAGGGTCGTGGCTGCCATTGGCCATAAAGGTATTGGTCATGCGCGGCATCACGGTGGACGCATAGCTTTCGCGACGGCCATTGCCAGTCACTGCCATGCCCATCAAGCGCGCATTGGTTTCATCTTGCAAGTAATTGCGCAAAATACCGTCTTCAATCAACACCGTCGCACCGGTGGCATTACCCTCGTCATCCAAACTCAAAGAGCCGCGGCGTTTTTCAATATTGCCTTGGTCGATAACGGTCACGCCTTTGGCTGCCACTTGCTGACCGATTTTATTTGAAAATGCACTGGTTTCTTTGCGATTGAAATCGCCTTCCAAACCATGGCCTACCGCCTCGTGTAGCAACACGCCAGGCCAACCATTGCCCAGCACCACTTTCATGGCACCAGCAGGCGCTGGACGGGCTTCTAAATTCACCAAAGCTTGATCAACCGCTTTGTCCACATAGTGTTGCACCATGGCGGCATCAAAATAGGCGAAATCAAAACGACCACCGCCGCCGCTAGAGCCTTGCTCACGGCGACCGTTTTGTTCAACGATGACCGTCACCGACAAGCGCACCAAGGGGCGCACATCGGCAGCATGGCGGCCATCCAAGCGCGCAATATAAATGATGTCGTGTTCACATGCCAAAGTCGCCATCACTTGTACTACCCGCGGGTCTTTGGCGCGCGCCAAAGCCTCGACTTGCTCGAGCAAAGCCACTTTCTGAGTCGCATCCAAAGACAACATCGGATTGACCATAGGGTATTGCACCGCCACTTGGGTAGGCACTTGAGCGCCGCGCATGGCATTGCTTTGACCTTGTCTGGCAATGGCGCGCACTGTCGATGCCGCTTGCTTTAAGCTGTCTGGCAAGATGGAATCGGCATAAGCAAACGCGGTTTTGTCGCCGACGATGGCACGAATGCCAAAGCCTTCGTCTATGTTAAAGCTGCCGCTTTTGACGATGCCTTCTTCCAATTGCCAACTCTCAAACGCCGAGTGTTGACAATAAATGTCGGCAAAATCCACTTGATGCTGCCCAACGTCTGCCAAGATGTGGTCTAAAACCGTTGCAGAAATGCCATTGCGTGCCAATAAATGCTGGCTGGCATGTTGAAAAACGTCTGATGTGCTCATTATCAAAACCAAAGCCTATAAATATGTGCGCTATTGTAGCGGATTTCATTCGCTGCCGACGCAAGCGGCGCACAATAAACTTTATGCGCGTCATTATTGTTCACTATCTGCCCGTTGGCTGTGCTGATTATCTTGATAGCCTTGCCAAGTGTTTGTTGATGTCCAACTGATTTACAGGCCGCTTAATCAGGGATTGTTGCGATACAGATCAGCAGTACCATCAAATGTACTTCTAGCCATCAATGGACAAACTGCTGCATGGAATGAGAATATGCATTTGCTGTGCAGCATCTGTTTGGAGCAAGCCGCTTTGTGGGTTTGCCCATCTGTACCAAACACTGCCCATATTTCTTGTCCAACAACATACCCATCCCTCAGCTAGCGACAGACAACAAACAGATATATTCACATTCAAATAAATATCCGCACATCGCCAATCATCATGCTCAGCAACACACCGCACAGCCTGCAGCCATACATCTGGCTCAAAATTCAACATGGTGGTCATACTGATTACAGCCTTACAGCGATTGCAATACCACCACAAACAAGCTGGATGCACCTTTTACCATAAGCCTTAACCTGCATAACGAGCTGTGTGCAACAGGCAAAAAATCGGCCGCTGTATCTGCTTTAGATACAGCGGCCTGTAAACATCATATTAGCGATTATTGGGCGCAAGCGCTGCGTTGCAAGCGTCCGTAGCGACCCAAAACCTCGTTGATTTTTTGGGCATCTTGGTTGGTGATGTTGCGGAAAGACACCGTGTATTGGGCGCTGGTCAACGCGGTTTGCGCCGAACCGCGTTCAGACACAATCACACCGCCCACACCGGCTGCCACCGCACGTTCGCGCACAGAGTTGGCCTTACCTGCATCGGGATAGACCCCCAAACTGATACTGCCGCCTTGCGGACTGGCGCTGATGCCGGCACTGCGCAATTGTTGTAAGGCTTCGTCGCTGCTACCGGCCACCAACACTTGGTATTGCACGCCTTGTGCTTTGCCACTGTGTTTGTTTTCTACCACATTGCGCGTGGCCGCATTGTTCCAGCCATTAATGAAATTCTTCAAACGGTGGTAAGCGTCTTCTGGCAAGGTGATTTGCGCGCTGCAATTGGGTGCATTTTTGGGCAGTGCAGTGGTATCAATCACATTGTTACCACCACCTCCGCCACTCGATTGACGGCTGGCAACAGGTGCCACGATGCGTGAACCTGAAGTCGTACCCGCACTTGGGGCTGGAACCGGATTGCCATTGGCATCGGTGCCGCCGCTTATGGGTACAGCCACCACCGCTGGGTTTTGCTTGGGACGATTGCCATTCATTTTTTGCGTCACCACATTGGCGAACACAATCAGATTTAAAACCACTAAAACCGCAAACAACCACTTCAATAATTGCATGTGTGCTCTACCCAGTTTTGCAAGCCAAATAACACCAAATTATCCACAATTTTCACTTGGCTGTCTAAAATTAAAGCTTGTGGCAGATGTTGCTCGATTTTCGAGGCCCCACCGCCGGTTAAGATGATGTCGACTGTTTGTCCTTGTTGGCGTTCTTTCAAGCGTTGGTACATCAAAATCACCGCACCACTGGCAGCATCGTGCATGCCGCTGGCCAAGGCATTGGGCGTGGACGTGGCGAACGGATACGCCTTGCCTATCGGTTGGTTCAAGTTGGCGGTTTTCGCTGCCATCGCTTCTTTCATCAAATTGAAGCCCGGCATGATACTGCCACCCAAATAATGGTTGTCATGCGTGATGGCGTCCACGGTAATCGCTGTGCCACACGACACCACCACACAGGAGTTCTGACTGTACATGCGGCTGCCCAAGACATTGAACCAACGGTCGGAGCCATGCTGCTGCACTTTATAATAATGGTTGGTCACACCCAATGCATGGCGCATAGACGGCAGCCAACGCACGCCGCGCGCGGCCGCTTCTTCCACCAAGGCCATTTTTTTGGCACCACACACGGCGCAACCAATAATCGGCAACTCAGGCGCATGTTTGGTCATGAAGTCGGCAAAGGCTTGCAAATTGGCATACGGCGCACGGCCACCAAAATGCAATTGACGCTCGCCATCAACCCAAGCCCATTTCAATTGGCTGTTGCCGCCATCCAATAAAATATAGCGCACACTTTGGTTTGTGGCAGGTTTGTGAGTGCCAGTGTGAGTATTCGCATAGTCGCTATTGGTACGGGTTTGCGCTGATACCGGTGCAACAGGTGTTTGTTGTTCGGCTAATGTGTCTGCACCTGCATTATTTGCAGATATCGGGTCTGACTTTGCTGACTCTGGTGCAATAGCAGACTCAGACCCAGCTTGTGGCACATCTGGCGCTTGTTCAGGCCGCATGCTGATTTCGCCATTCAAATACACCTGCTCTTGCCCTGCCTCATCCAACACCCGCAAACCACCGAGCTCGTTCACGCCCACCACTTGACCGTGGCCGATGATGGCACCGCGTTCAAACAAATTCACGTTTTGATCCAAGTCGCGCATTTGCGCGGTATAAGCGGCCTGAAACGCGCCAAAACCTTGCGCCAAAAACAGCTGCAAGGCTTGATCCAGTTGCGGTAACAATTGTTGCAAAAAACTGGCCGAGCTGAAATCAGCGGTTTGGGCATTGCAAGCGGTGGCGATGTCGCGCAACTGCTCTTGGCGTGGCTGCATCACGTTCACACCGATGCCGATGACCACATGCCAACGCTCGCCGCGCTGTTTGCTCTCGACCAAGATGCCGCACAATTTGCGTGCACCGACAACGATGTCGTTCGGCCATTTCAATTGCGCATGCACTTGTTGTTCGGCCAATACTTGCTGCACCACCAAGCCCACAATCAAAGGCAAGGCCGCCAAACCGGCTTGACCATGCTCAATTTGATAGGCCAAGCTGAACATCAGTGTTTGCCCGACCACGTTTTGCCACGGACGCTGCAAACGGCCACGGCCTTGGCTTTGTTCCAAGGCACACACCGCTTGTTTGTGTATCTCTGCGCCCTCTTGCCAGCGCTGCCACAACACATCGTTGGTCGATGTGGTTTCGGGCAAGACTTGCAATTGAAAACCGGTATTGTCACTGATGAAGGCGGCCTGTAACGGCGACACCACCGCCATTGCCTGCTTTAATTGCCACCAACCATCGTGTTGGCGCAATTGCTTTTGGATGTCGACCGGCAGTTGTTTCCAATGTCCATATAAGGCATAGGCATCACAGCCCAATAATTGCGCCAAATCGCGCACATGTTGGCGCTTGCCATCGGCGAGCGCGCCCCACAGCGTCCATGCATTCGTTGCCAACAATTTCACGCTTGCGCCTCACGAATTTTGGCCAAGGTCTGAGTCGTCGACGTTGGGTGGTCAAACGCAATCGACACCACTTTGCCGCCACGCGCTTGCGTTTCTTTGGCGCCAACGATGTTTTCTACTGCCCAATCGCCACCTTTGACCAATACTTGCGGCTGCACCAATTCAATCAAATTCGCCGGTGTGTCTTCATCAAACCACGTCACCACATCCACGCTTTGCAAAGCGGCAATCACCGCCAAGCGATTTTCCAAACAGTTAATCGGTCTGTCATCGCCCTTGCCTTGGCGCTTGACCGAGGCATCGGTATTCAAGGCCAATACCAAGCTGCCACCCAAAGCCCGTGCTTGCGCCAAATACGTCACATGGCCGCGGTGCAAGATGTCGAAACAGCCGTTGGTAAACACCACTGGTTGCGGCAACTTGGCAATGCGCGCAGGCAAATCGGCTGGGGCACAGATTTTGTGCTCAAAATCGGGGATGGGAAAATGCTGCATGGGTATCTCTTTCTGTCGGTTTAAGCGGCCTGTAACGCGGTTTCAGGCCGCTTCAAATGCGGTACTGGCGTATTGTGCACCATTATCCATCACAATGGTACGCTCAGGCCAACGCAAAGCCGCCAGATGGAATTTGGATTGCGCTGGGGCAATGTTTTGCTGGCGGTCGCGCCAACGGGCGCCCACTGAAAAATCAATGCAAAACACATTGTTTTTGGCACCAAACCACGCACTGCCGTCTTCCGGCATCAAGCCCGCATGGCGGTGTTTGGCTTCGCTGTGGCTTTTCCACAAGCGCCAATAATGCCCCATCACCACCGGCACATCGTCGTGATACTGTTCCCACCACGCGGCGCGGCCAGTAAAACGCCAACGCGCACCTGCATAAAACGGCGTGCTCACGGGTTCTTCGCTGCCAGAAACCAAGGCACGCACCGGATTTTGGCGCCAACGGTTGAGTTCAAATTCGGTATGGCCAGCCAACATCGGCGGATTCAAATCGGCATTGCCTAGCAGCGCATCGTATTGTTTGAATTCTTGTTGGTATTGCGGATACCACGGTTTGTCGTGTACCAAATCATGCACGTGTTTGTCGAAATAATTGTACCACTGCGCAATATCACGCTCGGGATCGAGAGCATGTATCGTGTTGATGGCCTCGGGCAACCACGCCGCATGCACCAAGCGCAAATCATCGCGTTGCAATACCAACGGCCAAGTTTGCAAATCGTGCAAGACTTCGCTTCTGTCATCGGCATCCAAACGCTGATACGGCAGGTATTGCGTGTCTTGCGGAATGCGGCTGTCAAAAAACCATGCCGAACCGTCTTTGGGGTCGCCGGCCAAGATGTTCACTTCATGATTGCCCAAGACGCTGAGCACACCATGTTGTTCACGCGCGCGCAAGACCCACGCCAATGCCGCCGGCGAATCGGGGCCGCGGTCGACGATGTCGCCAATAAAAACCAAACGCCGCCCTTGCGGGTGTTCGCCGCGTTCGTCATAACCCAAATGCTGTAATAATTGCTGCAACACCGCCCATTCACCGTGCACATCGCCGACGATGTCGAGTGCACCACTGGGAAGGTTTTGAATGAAATGATTGTGCTTCATGGTATTCCGTATCGTGTTTACAGGCCGCATGAGCCTGTCTTATTTGAATTCCATACTAGCACGATTCTGCAATGCAAAAAAAAGAACCGCATAAGTGTCCTTATGCGGCCTCTGAAACATCAGAGTGGAGAGAGGTTCTTTTATTCGATGCGCTCACCGTGGGAGGTAATGTCCAAACCTTGGCGCTCATCGTCTGCGGCCACACGCAAGCCTATGGTTTTGTCGATGATTTTCAACAAAATCAAGCTGACGATGCCACTGTACAAGACGGTAATCACGATGCCTTCAATTTGCGCTACCCAGTTCACACTGGCACCGCTGATGGTGGTCGATACAAACACACCGGTTAACACCGCACCGACGATGCCGCCTATGCCGTGGATGCCGAAGGCGTCCATAGAGTCATCGTATTTCAACATGATTTTCAATTTGGTCACGGCGAAGAAACACACCACTGCCGTCAATAAGCCTATGATCAGAGCCGGAACCGGGGCCACAAAACCTGCGGCTGGGGTAATGCCGACCAAGCCAGACAAAGCACCCGAAGCCAAACCCAAAGCCGACGCTTTGTGACCAAACACTTTTTCACACAACATCCATGCCAAAGCACCGCCAGCCGTTGCCACTTGTGTGGTCACCATCGCCATACCGGCACGGCCATCCGCAGCACCGGCAGAGCCCGCGTTAAAGCCAAACCAACCCACCCACAACATGCCCACACCGATTAAGGTCAAGGTCAAATTGTGTGGCGCCATTTGTTCTTTGCCATAGCCCAAGCGTTTGCCCACCAACACACAGCCTACCAAACCCGCAATACCGGCATTGATGTGCACCACCGTACCACCGGCATAGTCCAACACGCCGTCTTTGGCCAACCAGCCATCGCTGCCCCACACCCAATGCGCCGTCGGTGCGTATACCATCAATACCCACAAGGCGATGAACACCATGATGGCGGAGAATTTCATCCGTTCAGCAAACGCACCGGTAATGATGGCCGAGCTGATGATGGCAAACGTCATTTGGAAGAAGAAGAACACGCTTTCAGGAATGGTTTTCAAGCCTGGATAAATGGTCAACTTGCCGTCTTCAGCCATAAACGTCATGCCATTTAAAAACACGCGGTCAAAGCCGCCCAAAAAACCATTGTTAGGCGTAAACGCAATGCTGTAGCCTATCGCCATCCACAACACGCTCACCAAAGCCGCCACGGCGAAGCTTTGCACCATCATCGACAACACATTTTTCTTGCGCGCCATACCGCCGTAAAACAAGGCCAAGCCCGGCAGCGTCATAAACAACACCAAAGCGGCAGAAATCATCATCCACGCGCTGTCACCGGCATTGAGGTTTTCAACAGGTTGCAACCAATCGGCAGTGCCATCGGCCATAGCCACCACGGGTAACATCAGTGCAGACGCGGCTGCAATTTTGGGGATACAAACAGACATGAGGACTTCCTTTCTTACAATGCGTCGGTGCCAGTTTCCGAGGTTCGGATGCGGATGGCTTGGTCTAAATCAAACACAAACACTTTGCCATCACCGGTTTTACCAGTGTATGCAGCAGTGACAATGGCTTCGCATACTTGTTCCACCAATTCGGCTTTAACCGCGGTTTCGATTTTGATTTTGGGCAGGAAGTCAACCGCGTATTCCGCGCCACGGTAAATTTCCGTATGGCCTTTTTGGCGACCAAATCCTTTGACTTCGGTTACGGTCATGCCACTGATGCCCAACTCGGTCAGTGCTTCGCGCACTTCATCGAGCTTAAACGGTTTGATTACGGCACTAATGAGTTTCATGTGTCACCTCTCAAGCGAGCAATATGGGTTCCAAACCAACGCCATGTGTGTCGTGGTAAGGGCTTGTGTAGTAAGTGTTAAGGCTTCATTTGGTGCGCTGCAGCGTTAAAACAAACATACGCAGGATTATTTTGCACTGCAATAATTTTCTTTTGTGTCACACGCAATTCACAATAATCTGCCCTCAGCTTGGCCGATATGCCCGCTAACACGTTTTAACAAACTCAAAACCGTTTTAAATTTGATATTAAATTGCTTTTTAATCGTTTTATGTAAATTTTATACCGAGAAAGCTTTTAAAATGAAATAAACCGCTATATTATGAACACATGATTAAAAAACAGGCTGAATAAAAAGCCAGCCACCATATTCGTTTTTCACGACTATTCCACTGCTGATTCCAGCACTATTTACCCCGATTCGCATACATAATACTCAAGGTGAATATTAAATCTCACCACACTGCTTGCAACATCTCAAAACAAGTAAAGCTGAAGCCCCAATAAGCGCTTATTGACCCAATTGCATCTCAACAGATAGGCTCAGTATCCAATGCCTTCGCTGTTAAAAACCGTGTACATACAACAAAGCGGCCTGTAAACCCTTGTAAGAGGTTTACAGGCCGCATTAACCATCATCATTTGAGTTAAAATTCAGTTTGTATCATTCAAGCAAAGGCAATCACATGCTGTCATTCTTAACCTTGGGCGCAGCCAAAAAATCTTTGACCACCTATGCATCTCAACTGCCTTACTTACTGTTGGCAAGCATGCTCTCATTGACGATGACTGCACATGCAGAGTCTGTGCCCAACTCAGAACTTCCCATTGCTCTTACTCAAACCAAAGATGCTGCAACCTAATACGCTCGCGGTCTGAGTTACCTCCAGCCTGAGTCATTTGATGCAGACGAGGCTTTCAAATCAATTTCCTTAGCTGCCCAGCAACAGCACACTGATGCGATGCATTTGCTAGGCATCATGTATTTCAACGGTACGGGAACCCAGTTTGACCTCAACCAAGCCATTTATTGGATGGAAAAAGCCGCTTCTCAACAAGACACCAAATCCATACAGCGTTTAGCGATGTTTCAAGAATTGCAAAACCATGTGCCAGCAGCAATCCTCACTCAATGGGACATTGTGGTGCGCAATACCATAGGAGAGATCATGTTAAAAGCCATACAAGGAGATGCCAATGCTCAAGCACAATTAGACAGTATGTATTATTCAGGGTATCTTGCCTTCAGTACGGAGCCATTTCCCGTCGACAAAGCTCAAAGTGCCTATTGGAGAAGAAAAGCGGCAAACCAAGGCAATATTGAGAGTTTATTAGGTGAAGGTGAAATCCATTACAAACAGTATCTTGAACACAAAAACATTCAGGATTTAAAACAAGCGATTAAATGGACTCGGGCGGCGGTGGCTGTTACACTCCCTGCAAATATGTCCTCTGAATCACTACCATTCATTTCGCACCAACGAGCAGTACAGCTTCTCCCTCAATTTGAGCAAGAATTGAAACAAGCACAACAAAAATAAGTGGAATAAATCCGACAACAAAGCGGCCTGTAAATCCACAATGAAGATTTACAGGCCGCTTGATTTAACAGGTGAGCAATTCACCCAATATGTATGATTGCTTATGACTTAGCTGCGGTACTCAGCATTGATTTTCACATACTCATATGAGAAATCGCAGGTGTACATAAAGGTTTGCGCATCGCCGCGCGCCAAGTCCACGGTGATGGTGATATCGCTTTGCTTCATCACCGCCGCACCAGCAGATTCGACATAGCTGGCGGCGCGGCCGCCTTTTTCTGCCACCAACACATTGCCCAGCCACACGCGCACTTGTTGCACGTCCAAGTCAACCACGCCGGCATAACCGATGGCGCACAAGATGCGGCCCAAATTGGGGTCGCTGGCAAAGAACGCGGTTTTCACCAAGGGCGAGCGTGCAATCGCATCGGCGACTTGGCGTGCTTCTTCGGCGGTGGCGGCGTGTTGTACGTCAACCGTGATGAATTTGGTGGCGCCTTCGCCATCGCGCACGATCGCTTGTGCCAATTCCAAAGCCAAGTCGATTAATACGGCTTTGATGGCTTCATAAGTGGCGCCTTCGGCGGCGGTAATCGGTGCCAATTTGGCTTTGCCGGTAGACACAATCACGAAGCTGTCATTGGTCGAGGTATCGCCATCAACGCTGATGCAGTTAAAGGTTTTGTCGGCCACTTCTTTCACCAACACTTGCAATACCTCGGTGGCAATGTTGGCATCGAGCGCGATAAAACCGAGCATGGTTGCCATGTTCGGATGAATCATGCCCGAACCTTTGGAAATGCCGGTAAAGCGCACGTGTTCGCCATCCACCACCAATTCGCGGCTGCCCGATTTGGCCACGGTGTCGGTGGTCATGATGGCTTTGGCGGCGATGTCCCAATGCACAGGCTTCATTTTCTTAATCGCGGCTTGGATTTTCTCGTGTGGCAAGGGTTCCAAAATCACCCCTGTCGAAAATGGCAACACTTGGTTGGCCTCACACTTGATTTGCTCGGCCACCGCCGCACACACGGCGCGCGCGCGTTTCAAACCATCGTCGCCTGTACCGGCGTTGGCATTGCCAGTGTTGACCACCAAAGCACGGATGTTACTGCTGGGCAACAATTCTTGGCACACACGCACCGGCGCGGCGCAAAAACGGTTTTGGGTAAACACCCCCGCCACGCGTGAATTCGGGCTTAACACCATCAAAGTCACATCGTTGTAATCGGGCTTTTTAATCCCCGCTTGGCCCACAAACAATTGCACCCCATCAATGGTGAGCAATTCTTGGGCATTTTTAGGCTTCAAGTGCACGGCCATAACAGCATCATCCTTTTATCAGTGTTCGGTTTCTTCACAAACTGCGTTTATACCACTTTTTGCCCTGCGCACCATAGCCTCCTGCGCATCTGTGTGAGCATTTCGCTTGCCGCCGCCCTGCCGCTGATGCAGTATGTGGTACATATTTGTTTGCCATCAGAAAGTTGAGCCATGAGCATCATCGCCATAGACGTAGACCCACAGCGCACCTTCAGCCCTTTGTGCCCGAATGAATTGCCCGTGTTGGAGGGCGACCAAATTGTGGCCGAATTGAATTTACAGGCCGCATTGGCCGACAAGCGTGTGCTCACCAAAGACGCGCACAATCCGCATGCGGCATGGGTGGTGCCCACGCACGAACAAATCGGCACGCCCATTGGCTTGCCCAACAGCGATATCGGCTGGGTGCGCCATGCCGAAGTCGGCACCGACGGCTTCAAAGCCTTGCCCGGCTTGCCCGAGCCTGAGCAATACGATTTTCTGGTCTACAAAGGCGTGGAAAACAACATGCACCCGTATGGCGCTTGCTACCATGATTTGGGCAACACCATCAGCACTGGTTTATTGGAATGGCTGACGGTCAATAGCGCGAAACATGTGTTGGTAGGCGGTTTGGCTACCGACTATTGTGTTAAAAACACGGTATTGCAATTGTGCGCTTACAATCCAAACTGGACAGTATGGCTGAATCTGGCCGCTTGTCGCGGCATCGCCGCTGAAACGGTGGCCAGTGCCATAGATGAAATGCAGGCGGCAGGCGCGAAGATGGTCGACAACACAGAGGCCTTGCGCATGCAATTGGCACAAGACTAAGCCATGCAGCTACACCACCCTATTACCGCTTTCTGTGCCGATGAAGATGGTCAAATGGCGCCTTTATTGCTGCTCAACACAGCGGAATTGCCAGCAACTCTGACCGCACTCTTAGGCCATGCCTATGAAGGTGAAGACGCATTTTACCTGCTTGCCGACGATGGCTATTGGCTGCGACAACAGCAGTGTTTGCATTGCGTGGCAGCGGAGCAAACGCTGCTCACATGTGAAATAGCCGATGCAGCTTGGTTACAGGCCGCCTCAGAAGCAGGGTATTGTGTGTGCTTATTGGTAGACAGTGCCCACTCCGAACACGATTTGGCCAACATCGCCACTTGGGACTTTGCCCGCATCAAGCAGGCGTTTCAGCACGAAACATGGTTGGACGTGGTGGTGGTGTGTGTGCAAACCGATATGGATAATGCATAATGAGCAGCAGAACTTAGCCGGTATTGTACTGATGATAAGTGGTTTTCTTACACAGATTTTTTGTAAGCGATATCTAGCACTGGCCGTATTTTGACGGATGCAAGTCTTGTACGTTGGCAAAGCAAGCTTGCCTCTTTTTCTGTGTTGAACTGGAGTATTCTATGAGCAAAAAAATCCTGATGTTGGTCGGCGATTATGCCGAAGATTACGAAACCATGGTGCCGTTTCAGTTTTTATTGGGCGTGGGCTACCATGTTGATGCGGTGTGTCCGGACAAAAAAGCCGGCGACAGCATCAAAACCGCGATACACGATTTTGAAGGCGCGCAGACGTACAGCGAAAAACCCGGCCACAATTTCGCCCTCAATGCCGATTTTGCCAAGGTCAATACTGCCGATTATGTCGGCTTAATCATCCCTGGAGGCCGAGCGCCTGAATATTTGCGCGTGAACCCACGCGTCTTAGACATCGTACGTGAATTCAATCAGGTGCAAAAACCGATTGCGGCGGTGTGCCACGGTGCGCAAATCTTGGCCGCGGCCGAAATCATCGAGGGCAAAACCGTGTCTGCCTACCCCGCCTGCGCGCCGGAAGTGCGCTTGGCCGGCGGCGTGTATGCCGACATCGCCATAGACGATGCCGTCACCGATGGCCATTTGGTCACCGCCCCAGCTTGGCCGGCCCACCCACAATGGTTGTCGCAATTCCTCACTGCCTTGGGTGCCAAAGTCGATTTGGGCTAAACAGACTCACTTGATGCATATAAAAGCGGCCTGTAAATCGTTTACAGGCCGCTTTTACTCACACACACTCTTGTGCTTATTGCGCGCTCAATACCGCATCGGTTTTGGCGGCGCAAATAAAATCATTCTTGTGCAAGCCACCTATGGCGTGCGTCCACCAAGTGATGGTGAGCTTGCCCCACTCTAATAACAGCGCTGGATGGTGGCCTTCTTGTTCGGCCAATTCTGCCACTTTGTTGCTCGCCGCCCATGCTTGTTTGAAATTGCGGAAAGTGTACACGCGTTGCAATTGCATCACGCCATCGACCACTATCGGTTGCCAATCGGGAATTTGGCGCAACAATTCCGGTAATTCTTCATCGCTCACTTGCGGCGCACCGGCGCGGCAAGCCTCGCATTGCAGTTGGTTTAATTCAGCACTCATCGGATTCTCCATCATCAATTGTTTTTTTTGAGGCGCAGCCTCAGCCATTGCCATGATTACCTAAGCAAGTCATGTTTTTCTAAACACCACACCCCGCACTTGCTGCATTTTATTGTCACGGGCCAGTTGTTCAAACAGCGCCAACACACCACCATCAAGCTGTTCAACCCAGCGGCTTAAACACTGAAACGCCTTGCTGCTGGCCAAAAACTGCGCAAAGAAATACGCATCCACTGTGGCCACACAGTCTTGGTCGCCCAAGGCCACTTCCAATTTTTGCCCCGTCACCAAGTTGTGAAACAAACAATGCTCCCCATGCACATCAAACCACCATCCACCTGACAGTGTTTCCCCTCCAGCATACACATCGGCATTTTGGATTTCATCAAAATGCCCGGTTGCGATGAGGGCTTTTTCAGGCTGGTCGGTTTCGGTAATGAGTTTGTGCATCAGCTCATGCGCCAGTGCAATGTGGGCATCAATGGCTTGCAACAACACCGCCTCCATCTCAACATCCAATATGGTCATCGCGATTTTGTCCTCCATGATGTTCATTACCCAACATGCAGTTTATGGGCTTGGGGCATGGTTCGGAGCATTAATGTGCAATGGATTCGGGCAGCGGAAACAAGCCTAATTCGCGCGCTTTGGCCACTTCGGCCATGATGTCGGTATTCGCCAAGTCATACAAATCGTTGACGCTGCGCAATTGGTAGTAAATCGGTTGCAACACATCAATGCGGTAACGTGTGCGCAACACATCGCTGATGTTAAACGCGCGCCGCTCTGGCACAGTCGATGCGTAAGCGTATTCGGTTTCTTGTGGCGACGACAAAACGCCACCGCCGTAAATTTTCAAGCCTTGCGAGGTATTGAGCAGGCCAAACTCGACCGTAAACCAATACAAACGCGCCAAATATGCCCGCTCTTGCTTGCTCGCGGCCACACCCAGTTTGCCATAATGGGCAGTGAAATCGGCGAAAGCCGGATGGGTAAGCATGGCGCAATGGCCAAAGATTTCATGAAAAATATCGGGCTCTTGCAAATAATCCATGTCTTCGGGGCGACGGATAAACGTCGCCACTGGAAATTTTCGTTCAGACAAAAGCTTAAAGAAGCGGTCGAAACTGATTAAGGCCGGCACTTCGGCGCATTGCCAACCGGTGGCCTCGTACAACACGCGGCTGACGTCTTTTAAGGCCGGAATGTGGTCTTGCGGCAGATTCAAGCGCTCCAAGCCCAGCAAATACTCATCACAAGCCTTGCCCTGCAAATTGCCCAATTGCCGCGTCATCAACTGTTGCCAAGTGTGGTCTTCCGTTTCAGACCAATCGATGTGTCCATGTGCATCGCTTTGGCGGGCGGTGTAGACTAACTGTTCAGCCATCTCACGCTCCTCGCTTTATATTCATTTCAATAATAATTAATTATTTAGATTTATTATCTATTATTTTTATTATTTATGAATTTATACAGCAAAGATTTTATTAAATCAACAAGATTACACCCTAAAAACCATCAACATCAGCCACAACACACTGCCCACAGGCTTTACAGGCCGCCTATATTGCAACATGGCAGACAACCGCGACCCAAAGTTGCTAACACAAGACCAGATACTCCCTACATTACCACCCACAAGCATTGTGTATCAGACCTGATTTTTGGCAATTTTGTGCCCAATTGATGCGTGTTGCGCAGACAAATGCGGCCTGTAAACTGTTACAGGCCGCATACATCATGCATTAGAAATGACTAATCAATACTCACTAAGACGATAGACTTACACCTGCACCACATACGTCTTCGCCAATAAGTCTTGCAAGGTTTGGCGGTTACGGCTTTCGAGGAACAGCATCACCAAGCACACGATGGTTGGAATATAACTGATGAATTCCACCATGCCATTCACCGCCATCGTCGCCATCACATTGTCGCTGGTACCGAATACCAGCTCTGCCAAAAAACCTATGCCCAACATGATAACCATGCAAATCGCACCATAGGCCAATTCGCGCAACAACACATTGCGCACAAAACCGGCTTTATCACCGTCTTCCGTCACCACCCGTATTTTCATGATGCGTTTGCCTATCGATTGACCGTATTTGCTCATCAAATACACTTGCACGCCCGAATACACCAGATACAACAACCCCACCAAACCCAAGCTGCCCATCATCGAAGTCATGAGTAAATCAGCGTCCTTACTGCCCTGCGCTTGCCACAACAACGCAACAATCACCCCAATTACCGGTATCAACATCGCAATTTCAATCACCCGATTGATGATCCATGCCACAATGCGCTGCACTGCAGAAGCCAGCTCCAACTCATCGCCATCGTCTTCGGTTGCCGCCATTGCCACTTGTGTTGAATGGTAAACTGAATTCAAATCATCCATCTCGTTTTCCCTTTATGTATGCCCACCATAACTACACCATATACTGCCAGTAGGCTGATTCTGTTGCGCCATGCCATCCCCTCAACGGCACACCGCTCTCAGATTTTATGTTCAAACAACTTAAATACCCTATGACTATGCAAAAGCGGCCTGTAAACAGTTTACAGGCCGCTTTTATCTCATTTGCAACTTATTCAGCATCCACAACATAAGTCTTGGCGATCATGTCTTGCAAGGTTTGGCGATCGCGATCTACCAAGAACAACATCACCAAACATGCCACCCAAAAGCCAATTTGTGCAATCGGTCCCAAGAATGGAATCATGCCTACAAATGCCAATACCAAATTAGGCACTACTTCACGCATCAACACCACTTTGACAAAGCCCGGATTGTCGCCATCTTCATCCACCACTTTGATTTTCATGATGCGCTTGCCCATGGATTGACCATTTTTGCTCATCAAAACTGCTTGCACAATGTAATAAGCCAACACCAATAGCGAACCCAAACCAATCATGCCCATAGAAGCGCCGCTGAAATCGGGTGCACTCGCTCCTGCTTGGGCAGAAATGACATACGATTTGTACATTTGGTAAAAACCAATGATTAACGGCACGGCCGCAACCAAGCTAATGAGATAGTTAATCAAATAAGCCGCAATGCGTTTACCTGGCGTAGCCAATTCCATTTCTTCGCCACCGTCATCCTCATAATCTACCTGTGTGGATTGGTATACATTGTTCAAATCGTTCATCTGTTCACTCCTGAATTGAGGGATAAAAAATGTTTATGGTTTGATGTGCGGCAGAAATTAAAATTTATACTCGATTTTTTACACCATTCTAAGTTAATTCATGTTAAATAGCAAAATTACATAAAACCCTGACGGCCATACTTGCCAATTCGATAATTTGTAAACTTTTTTCGCAAATAGACTGATACAGTGTCTGATTTTAGGTTATAGTTTTCACTTCTATTGATTTTTAGTCGTTTCCGCAAAAGGAGCTCGTTGTGAAAGTAGGTTTTGTTGGTTGGCGCGGCATGGTTGGTTCGGTTTTGATGCAACGCATGCAAGAAGAGCAAGATTTCAAACACATTCCTGAAAGTGTGTTTTTTACCACCTCGAATATTGGTGGCACTGCACCTGACTTCGGTCAAACCGAAAAGACATTGCTCGATGCCAACAATATTACCGAATTGGCCAAGATGGACATCATCGTCACCTGCCAAGGTGGCGATTACACCAAAGCGGTGTTTGAGCCTTTGCGCGCGAGCGGTTGGAATGGCTATTGGATAGACGCGGCTTCAAGTTTGCGCATGAAAGACGACGCCATCATTATTTTGGACCCAGTTAACCGCGATGTGATTGATGCGGGCTTGCAAAACGGTGTGAAAAACTTCATCGGCGGCAATTGCACCGTGTCGTTGATGTTGATGGCTTTGGGCGGCTTGTTCCAAAACGATTTGGTCGAATGGGCTTCGAGCATGACTTACCAAGCGGCTTCTGGCGCGGGTGCGAAAAACATGCGCGAATTGATTGCCGGCATGGGCGCGATTGAAAGCGAAGTGGCGGCGGAATTGGCCGATCCAGCCAGCGCGATTTTGGACATAGACCGCAAAGTGTCTGATTTCTTGCGCTCTGATGCCTATCCAAAAGAAAACTTCGGCGTGCCTTTGGCAGGCAGCTTGATTCCTTGGATTGATGCCGATTTGGGCAACGGTCAATCAAAAGAAGAATGGAAAGGCGGCGTGGAGACCAATAAGATTTTGGGACGTACTGCCAACCCTACCGTGATTGACGGTTTGTGTGTGCGCGTGGGCGCCATGCGTTGCCACAGCCAAGCCATCACCTTGAAATTGAAAAAAGACTTGTCAGTGGCCGAAATCGAAGCCTTGTTGGCCAGTGCGAATGACTGGGTTAAAGTCGTTCCTAACGAAAAACAAGCGTCTATCGAAGAATTGACCCCTGCCAAAGTGACTGGCACTTTGTCTGTACCCGTTGGCCGCATCCGCAAAATGGGCATGGGCGGCGAATACATCACCGCGTTTACCGTCGGCGACCAATTGTTGTGGGGCGCGGCTGAGCCGTTGCGTCGCATGTTGCGCATCATCTTGGGCAACCTCGACCAATAAGCATCCACACAGATATAAACAGCAGCCTGAGTCTTGCAGATTCAGGCTGTTTTTATGGTACGGGCCCTAATTGAGCTGTGTACTGTGTTGACTGCCATCAAGCCATACCTGCGCAACTTCACTCACACAAGCGGCCTGTAAACCTTGTGTCACTCCTTGAAGAAAACCAACATCTATCCCACAGATTCTGCGCATTTACACTCTGTTCTGAGCCATACACCGCTGTTCACCGCCATACCACCTCATTGGTTTACTTAATTTGACTTACAGGCCGCTTGAATTATGTCCACCTTGCTTATATGTTTAACAGACACTTAAATACTTGAAAACAGGAACACGCATGCGTTACCTTGGTTGGTTGTTTCCGGCCTTCTTCATAGCAGAAATCATTTCTATCGTCCTCATGAGCCAATGGCTCGGTGGCTGGACTTTGGTATTAATGGCTGTGCAATTCTTCCTCGGCGTGTTCTTACTGCGCAACGTCGGTTTTTCCAAAGTATTGATGGCAGGCGAAACCTTGCGCCATAACAAACAAGGCCTGTCTTTATACCAATTGATGTGGCCAATCCGCTTTATCTTGGCCGGTTTGATGTTATTAAGCCCCGGCTTTGTGTCTACCGTGTTTGCCGCCGGTTTGATGTTGCCCTTAAAAGGCGGCCCAAAAACCGGCATTACCGCTGCGTATACCCAACAGGCTTACCAACAACGCCGTCAGCAGCAAGACCAAGAGGGTGACATCATCGAAGGCGATTTCAATGAGGTACAGCCCGAGCTCAAACGGGTGGAAAAAATCGATAACTAAGACCTTGCCAATCACCGCTGCGCTGCAGCGGTTTTTTATGCGCCATCATCCCTGCAAATACAGTCAGACTGTACAAAATCAGCGATAATGCGCTTTTCTTTGCAAGGATGCACCCATGCGTGCCACGTTGTTAATCCTCGGTTGCTGCCTGATGTTGCAAGGCTGTGTGTACAAATTGGTGACGGTGCCAGTCAAAGCGGTGTATACCGTGGGCAAATACACGGTCAAAGGCACGGCAGCGGTTGTGGGCGCGGTCATACCCGATGGCGATGACAAAAAAGACCACGACAAACACGCGGCCGAATCGAAAGCAGACTCAAGCGCAGACGAATAAGCCCAATTCAGAGCGACAGATATTTACAGGCCGCTTTCGCATTTGCAGAAAGCGGCCTGTAAGTGTATTTAAATAACACTCAAGCGGTTTTAAAGCGGCGCAATTGCTTGCTGGCAAAATAGCCTATCCAAGCGTACATCACCAGCGGCAATACCTGCATGCCCATGAAATACGTGTCCAATTCAGGCTTGGTTTGGATGTCGTACACGCTCAAGCCTAAAGTCGACAACAACAACACCACACCCGCCAACAAACACACGCCTTGCACCTTAGGCATGCGCTGATTGGCCGTAATCAAAGTCAAAATGCACAGACCTATGCCCAAAATACACAATAAAAACCACAAAATATACACACCCATGACCATTCCTCTTGCTGCCAAAACTAATGCCGCAGCGCTTGCTCCATCGCCGCGACAAACAATAAACACATGAATAAACTCGGATACAAAACCAACACACCAGGCATAGCCACCACATACACCCATTTTTTGGCTTTGCGCAAATAATAAAAATACACCATGCGGTGCGCATAGCAAAACAAGGCCATCGTCCACAAAGTCAGTCCGTATAACGGCCATTTGTCCAACAGCGGCAATTGCAAAGCAGTAAACACCAAAGTCGCCACCGTCGCGATAATCAACAATATCAACGGCCACAACGGCGCTGGCTTTAACGGTGTACGCACTTCCTCAATCGTGTCATTGGGCAATAATTTGGACATTTACAGGCCGCTTTCTTCAAGAACGCTGACAACCAGCTTGTTGCTTGGCCTGCGGCTTGAACAATTGTTTCAACATCCACCACCAGTCTTTGCGACCGAGTTCAGGCCGCTGTGTGAACACGTCATAGCCCACCTCATCCAATTTTTGCAAGATGCGCTGTCCGCCCAACACGATTAAGCGCAATTCCCAGGCCAAACGACCCGGTAATTGGTGCACCAGCCCCGAGCCAGCCTGCAGCATTTTAAACGCTTTTTCACATTCATAGGCCATCAAGCGCTTGAATTCAGGTGTTAAACGCTGCGTTGCAATGTCCATTTCACTGACACCAAACTTGGCCATGTCTTGCAAAGGCAGATAAACACGGTCTTTGCGCCAATCCACCGCCACATCTTGCCAAAAATTAATCAATTGTAAAGCCGTGCAAATGCCATCGCTTTGCGCCAAAGACTTGGCATCGTTCACGCCATACAAACACAAGAGCAAACGCCCAACCGGATTGGCAGAACGACGCGAATAGTCAACCAAGCCAGCAAATTCTTGATAGCGTTTTTGCACCACATCTTGGCGAAACGCCGACAACAAGTCCTCAAACAATTGTGTCGGCAAGGCAAACGGCGCAATCGCCTCGTCTTGCAAACGCTGCATCAACAGCGTTACAGGCCGCTTGCCTTGTTCAATCAAACCCAACTCATCCGATAAAGCCTGCAATTGTGCCAAACGCTGCTCATTGTCGGCATCGCCTTCATCGGCATAATCATCGGCAGTGCGGGCAAAGGCATAAATCGCGTGTATCGGTTTGCGCAAACGGCGCGGCACCAATACCGAACCCACTGGAAAATTTTCGTAATGGTCTACCGCCACTGCCCCACTCCTTTGCTGCTTTCAAATAATAAGGGCGTCCTGTAAATTACAGGACGCCTTAGTCTTGCTGCGTATCAATGTGCGCGCAATTGGCTTAAGAATTGTTTGGCACGGTCGTGTTTCGGATTGGTAAAGAACTCTTCTGGCTTCGCTGCCTCAATGATTTCACCTTGGTCGACAAACACCACACGGTCGGCCACTTCGCGTGCAAAACCCATTTCATGGGTCACACACATCATGGTCATGCCGGTCATGGCCAAATCTTTCATCACTTTCAACACTTCACCCACCATTTCAGGGTCGAGTGCCGAAGTCGGTTCGTCAAACAACATCACTTTGGGCTGCATCGCCAAACCGCGGGCAATCGCCACACGTTGCTGCTGACCACCTGACAATTGGCTAGGATACGATTCGGCTTTGTGCGCCAAGCCAACTTTCTCCAACAAGCTCATGCCCAAGGTTTTGGCTTCGGCTGAGCTCATATTTTTCACTTTCATCGGAGACAACATGATGTTTTCGATGGCGGTTAAGTGTGGGTACAAATTGAAGCTTTGGAACACAAAACCCACTTCAGCACGCAATTTGTTCAAATTGGTTTTGTGGTCGTTCACGCACACGCCATCCACGTAAATATTGCCTTCTTGGATGGACTCCAATTGGTTAACCGTGCGTATCAGCGTTGATTTGCCTGAACCGGAGGGGCCACACACCACCACCACTTCGCCTTTGGCGATGTCCAGATTCACACCATTGATGACGTGTAAATCTTTAAACCATTTGTGTACATTTTCAAAACGGATCATTTCATTGGCCATGGCTCATCCTGTCATCAATCTATTGCCACGCCTTGGCGCAGCAAGTGGTTACTTAATTGTACGTATTGTTCTGGGGCAACGTGTTCGGCACGCAAGGTAGGTTCTATGCCCACCGCAGCAAAATCCTCATCACTGACCCATTGTTTTAAATTATTGCGTAAGGTTTTGCGGCGCTGTTGAAACGCATGTTGCAACAAGCGGCTCAACTGCGCAAAATCGTCTGCCACACCGATGCGGCCTGAATTCGGTATCATGCGGATGACGGCAGAATCCACTTTGGGCGCAGGATCAAACGATTCTGGTGGCACATCGAGGATTTTTTCCATCTCGAAATAATACTGCAACACCACGCTCAAGCGACCGTAATCATTGGTTTTAGGCTCGGCCACCATGCGCTCTACCACTTCTTTTTGCAGCATGAAATGCATGTCGACCACTTCGTCGGCCACTTCCACCAATTCAAACAACAACGGTGTCGAAATATTGTAAGGCAAATTACCGACAATTTTCTTCATGCCGGGGATGCTGCGAAAATCCAATTGCAACACATCGCCCTCGTGTATCACCAATTTGCCCGCAAACGGCAAACGCTTTAAGCGCGCAATAATATCACGGTCGATTTCCACCACGTGCAATTGTTTTAAGTTGCGTGCCAATGGTTCGGTAATCGCGGCCAAACCGGGGCCAATCTCTATCACCACATCATCGGGCTCAGGGCGAACCGCGTCGACAATGTCGTTAATAATGCGTGTGTCTTGTAAAAAATTCTGCCCAAAACGCTTGCGGGCTTTGTGTTCTGCCATAACTTCCTTCTGGGCGGCGCGTAAGGTTTACAGGCCGCATTTCATGCAATAATTTGCAGTGTACCAAAAATGAGCACGCCGTAACGCGCAAATTTGCCGATGACCAACATTAAAGTGCTTAAATACACATTCAATCGCAACCAACCTGCCGCAATCGCCAAACCGTCGCCAATAAATGGCACCCACGACATCAGCAAGGCCCAATAACCATAACGGTGTAACCAACCGATCATTTTCGACGGTGCTTTGTATTTATTTGGCAACAAGCGCCCCATCCAATATGAAGCGAATCCACCCATGCCATTGCCCACAGTCGCCACCAACCACGCCCATGCCCACCACTGCGGATGTGCATTCACCATCGTCACCAACACCACATCAGAAGTGCCGGGCAAGATGGTGGCCGAACTGAAGGCCGAAAACCACAAACCCAACCATTGCCACCACAACTCGGTCATTTTTTCTCACTTTGGGCGATGGTGATTTCCATGGTGGCGATGATGTCGGCACGGTAATCGCGCTCAGCTTTACTGTAACCACCAAAATCGGCGCGGTCTTTGATGTTGTGCCAATCGGTTAAGGCATAAACTGCCGCCCGATATGCCGCCGCATCCAGACTTTCGGCGATGAATTGCTCCGCCAGCGCGACTTCTTCCGCACGCCACGGATAGGCTTGGGCATCGCGCAGGCTTTTGGCAAAGCGCCAAGCCCGAGCACGGTTTTGGGTGGGAGATGGGTTAAACCACGATTTCATCAAAACTCCTAATGACAGGCCGCATCGGTGCGCCACATGAGCGTGTTATTATATCGGGATTGAATTTTTTGGGCATCAACATGAAATCCATTTTCATTACCGGCTGTTCCAGCGGCATAGGCTACGCCACCGCCCATTTGCTCCATAATCAAGGCTGGCGTGTGATTGCCAGCTGCCGCCAAGCGGCCGATGTGGCACGTTTACAAAGCGAAGGCTTGGAATGTTTGCAAGTGGATGTACGCGTTTCTGCCGATTACGCGGCGGCCATCGCTTACATTCAAGAGCATGTCGGCGTGTTGGACGCCTTTTTTGCCAATGCCGGTTTCGGCCAAAACGGCGCGGTTGATGATGTGCCGCTGGAGGCGGTCAAAGCCCAATTTGCCACCAATGTGTTTGGCACTTGGGATGGCATTTTGCATGTGTTGCCGCTGTTTCGCGAACAAGGCTTTGGCCGCATCTTGGTCAATTCCAGCGTCTTGGGTTTTGCCGCCATGGCACTGCGTGCGCCGTATAACAGCAGCAAATTTGCCTTAGAAGGCTTGTGCGATACCTTGCGTTTGGAATTGGCCGCCACCGACATCCATGTCAGCTTGTTACAGCCCGGCCCGATTAAAACCCGCTTCCGTCACAATACCTTGGAACAATTTTTGGCGCACGTACCGCAACAAGGCAGCCACGCCGATTACCGCTATTTATTGCAACGTCTGCGCGGCGAAGGCAAACCCAATCGGTTCGCCATTTCCAGCGAAGATTGCGCTGCCGTGTGCACACAGGCTTTGAATGCCCCCCACCCTAAAGCACGCTACCGCGTTACCACAGCCACAAAAATAATGACAGTTTTTAAACACTTACTCCCCACTTGCGTGTTGGACAAAATCCTCATTGCAGGTAATGATAAAGGACAAGCATGAATTTGTATTTGGCCTCTGGCAGCCCCAGACGCGCCCAATTATTGGGCCAATTGGGCTTGAGCGTGAGCAAAATTGCCAGCGACATCGACGAAACCCCACACGCACAAGAATTGGCACAAAACTATACCGAGCGCATGGCATGGCAAAAATCCGAACAGGCTTTGGCCTTGTTCACCGCCGCGCATGGTCATGCTCCCGACAAACCGGTGTTGACCGCCGACACTTCGGTGGCGGTTGATGGCCACATTTTGGGCAAACCGACAGACCACGCCGATGCTATAGCCATGTTGCAACAGCTTTCAGGCCGCTCTCACCAAGTCATCAGCTCAGTGGTGGTGTGGCACCAAGGCGAACGCCAACAAGCCACCCAAATCAGCACCGTCAGCTTTCGCACCTTAAGCGATGCCGAAATCCAAGCCTATGTTGCCAGTGGTGAAGCCGACGACAAAGCCGGCGCCTACGGCATACAAGGCATGGCCGCGGTGTTTATCGAACATTTAAGCGGCAGCTTCAGCGGCGTCATGGGCCTGCCTTTGTTTGAAACCGCACAATTATTACAGTGTTGTGGCTGCGAATTACTGGCTTCATCTGCACACAAGTGACAACAGAAACATACACTCACGTATGTGCATGCGCCCAACACAATGTTATAGTTTTGACCTTTTCCGACTGCATTCGAGCTGAATATGGAATTTGATATCATCGACCACCAAGAATGGCATACCGAGGAAGACTTTCCTGCGGACTTGACGCCGGTACACGCGCTCACGCACATGGGCATGTATTTTGAGTGGGCAGCGCACAAAAAATTGCTGCACCCTGATGTGGCAGAACAATTGACCAAAGCCTTGGCACAATTGGCAACACGTGAAATTACCGGCCGCGATATTGTTGAGCAGGCTTTGGGCAAACAGTTGCTGTTGAGCTTTTTCAATGACATTGGCCAACGCTTTACCGCCTATTACTATGCCGATGACGAAGACGGTTATGGCCAGTTTTTAAGCGATTACGTCACCACTTTGCGCACCGATTTGTTGCCATCGTTTTACCATGTCGACAACAGCCAAGCCGCTTACGATGCCATCGCCTCGCAATTTGATGTGGCGTATGCGCGCTGGAGCGACAGTTTACGGGAACAATTATCATGACCAAATTGGTGATTTTGGACCGCGATGGCGTCATCAATGAAGACCGCGATGACTTTGTCAAATCGGTAGACGAATGGGTCGCTTTGCCCGGCAGCATGGATGCGATTGCGTTTTTGAATCAGGCCGACATCAAAGTGGTGGTGGCAACCAATCAATCGGGCATAGGCCGTGGTTTTTTCACCATCCATGATTTGAACGAAATGCACGCCAAAATGCACCGTTTGGTGCAGCAAGCCGGCGGGCAAATCGAGGCGGTGTGGTTTTGCCCACACACGGCGGCCGACAAATGTGGCTGTCGCAAGCCTTTGCCAGGCATGATAGAAGACATCTTGCAGCGCTATTTGAACACCGATCCGGATGAATTGTATTTGGTCGGCGACAGCTTGCGCGATTTGCAAGCCATCGAAGCCGTCGGTGGCCAACCGGTATTGGTGCTCACAGGCAAAGGCCAAAAAACCTTGCGCGATCCGGCCTTGCCCGAAGACACCATTGTCTACCATGATTTATTGGAATTCGCGCAAACCATGTTACAAAACCATCAAAAACGCCAAGCGGCGCAAGCTGAACAAGAAGAATAAAATGATCTTACTGAAAAATTTACTGTATTGGTTGTGCGTCAGCATTTTTACTGTGTTTCACTTTATGTACGTCGCTGTGAGTTTGTTGTTTGGCGTCAAAGTGGCCAACCGTGCTTGTACGCAATGGGCTCTGACTTTGGTGTGGTTGTTGGAACACATCATCGGCCTGAAATACGAAGTCAAAGGTTTGGAAAACATTCCTGACGAGCCGGTGGTGATTTGCTGCAAACACCAATCGGGTTGGGAAACTTTGATTTTGCAAAAATTCTTCCGCCCCATCGTGTTTGTGGCCAAAAAAGAATTGTTCAAAATCCCATTTTTCGGTTGGGGCTTGAAACTGGCCGGCACCATAGGCATAGACCGCAAAGACCGCTTGGGTGCATCACGTCAATTGTTAGAAGTGGGCGGATTGCGTAAGAAACAGGGTTTTTCCATCGCCATCTTCCCTGAAGGCACACGCATCAAACCGGGTTTGCGCGGTCGCTACAAATTGGGCGGTGCACGCATTGCCAACACCTTGGAAATGCCCATCGTCCCTGTGGCATTGAACAGCGGTGAATTTTGGCCTAAAAACTCGTTCATGAAATACCCTGGCACCATCAGCGTGGTGGTTGGCAAACCGATTAATCCTGTCGGCCAAGGCCCTGAAGCGGTGATGCAACAAGTGGAAACGTGGATTGAAGGCCAACAACGCTTGATTGAAGGCCGTGGCCCGTTTGCCAACAAACCCGTGGCAGCCGAGCAGGACGAACGCACCGGCTCATGATCAGCTGGCAATTTGAAGACGATTTGGGTGTGTGCCAAGTGCGCGTGAGCCAACGTGGCAAAACCCAAATCAAGTTGCGGGTGCGAGAGCGCCATTTGATTGAAATCAGCGCCCCCAAACAGGTGTCCGCGCAGCGCTTGCGGGCGTTTGTCAGCGAACACCAACACTGGCTATACCAACAGCGCTTACAATTGTCTCTGCATGCCCTACCGCAACAAGTGTGGTATCTGGGTCAGCCTCTGCCCATACAGATGCGGCCTGTAAACTCCAATATCATTCTCAATCAGCACGAGTGCGTGCTGGCCGACAATTTGGCCCAACCTTATTTAAGCCTGTTGCAACACTTACAAGATGCTGCGGCGACCATCTTGCTGCCGCGTTTGCGTGCATTACTGCCTGAGCAATATGCGCAACTCGATGTGCGCTTGTCGGCCGCCCACAGCTATTGGGGCATATGCAGGCCGCAACAAATCAAGCTCAATTGGCGCTTAATCGGCGCACCCGTCGACGTCATTGATTATGTGTGCGTGCATGAAATCTGCCATTTGGCTCATCCTAACCATTCGGCGGCATTTTGGCAGGCGGTGGCTGCGCGCATGCCAGACTACCGTGAGCAACGTTTATGGCTCAAACAACATGGCACTGCCATTATGCAGTCGTACAAATCATTGAATCACAGATTAGAATAACTACGATATTTAATATTAATAAATCGTCATTATCGAAATAATCAAGCTTAGAGAATCTGCACGCAATCTTGGCAATACCTGCCAAAGTCGCCTATGATTCAGACCTAATATATTTATAAATTACGAGGACACCACCATGCGTTTGTTACACACCATGTTGCGCGTGGGCGATTTGGATCGCTCATTGGCTTTTTACCAAGAAGTATTGGGCATGAAATTATTGCGCAAAAACGACTATCCAGAAGGCAAATTCACCTTGGCTTTTGTTGGCTATGGCGACGAAAGCGACCACACCGTCTTGGAATTGACCCACAATTGGGACACCGCCAGTTATGACTTGGGCAATGCCTATGGCCACATCGCCATCGAAGTGGACGATGCTTATGCCGCTTGCGATGCCGCCCGTGCCAAAGGCGGCAATGTGGTGCGCGAAGCCGGCCCAATGAAGCACGGCACCACCGTGATTGCCTTTGTCGAAGACCCGGATGGCTACAAAATCGAATTCATCCAAAAAAATTCGGGTCAAGACTAAAACCGGCCGCGCTGTTTGCTCTCTGATGGCAAACAGCGCGGTTTTTGAGAGCAGCACTCACACTCACCACACACGCTGCACAACACATTGCCAAGAAAGGACTGCGTCCATGTTACCCAAACTCGCGCTACTGGCGGCGACCTTGCTGCCGCTGAGCGCTCATGCTGCGGGATTTGACCCTGCTGACATGAGTTTATTATGGGGTTTGCCTTTTGCCTGTATCTTGCTGTCCATCGCCTTGTTTCCCTTGTTTGCGCCGAAAATATGGCACCACAGCTTTGGCAAAATCACCGCCGCATGGACGCTGTTGTTCTTAATCCCGTTTACCGTGGTGTATGGCATGGGCGAAGCGGTGCACACAGTGGCGCACGCCCTCATCGCCGAGTACATTCCGTTTATTTTGCTGTTGTGGGCGCTGTTTACCGTTTCCGGTGGCATCTTGGTCAAAGGCAATATCCACGGCAGCGCCAAAACCAATACCTTTATCTTGGCCTTGGGCACGCTCTTGGCCTCATTGATGGGTACTACTGGCGCGGCGATGTTGTTGATACGCCCCTTGTTGCGCGCCAATGACAACCGCAAACACCAAGTGCATGTGGTGGTCTTCTTCATCTTTTTGGTCGCCAACATCGGCGGCGGCTTAACCCCACTCGGCGACCCGCCTTTATTTTTGGGCTTCTTAAAAGGCGTGGACTTTATGTGGACGGTAGAACACATGGCCTTGCCTGTGCTCATCAGCGCCGTGGTTTTATTGGCGGTGTTCTATGCGATAGACCAGCATTTTTGGAAACAAGAAACCGAGTTGAAACCACTAGACCCCACTCCTGACAGCCGCATCAGCATCGCTGGCAAAATCAATTTTCTGTGGTTGGGCTGTGTGATTGCCGCGGTGTTGATGTCGGGCATTTGGAAGTCTGGTGTGGAATTCAATGTTTTGGGCACACCTGTGAGTTTGCAAAACATCGTGCGCGATGGCTTGTTCATCGTCATCGGCATCTTGTCTTTGAAAACCACCGCGCAAGAAATTCGCCAAGCCAACGATTTTGATTGGAGGCCAATACAAGAAGTGGGCAAATTGTTCTTGGGCATCTTCATCACCATCGCACCGGTATTGGCCATGCTCAAAGTCGGCATGGACGGCCATTTCGCGCCTTTGGTGAGCTTGGCCCACAATGCCCAAGGCGAACCCATCAATGCGGTGTATTTCTGGATGTCGGGCATGTTATCGGCCTTCTTGGACAATGCGCCAACGTATTTGGTGTTCTTTAACCTCGCCTCGGGCGATGCGGTGGAATTGATGAGCCACATGACTTCCACCTTGCTGGCCGTATCCATGGGCTCGGTGTTTATGGGTGCTTTAAGCTACATCGGTAATGCGCCCAACTTCATGGTCAAAGCCATCGCCGAACAAAATCGCGTCAAAATGCCAAGCTTTTTTGGCTATATGGCATGGTCGTTTGGCATCTTGGTGCCCTTGTTTATCTTACACACGCTGATTTTCTTTATATAATGAACGTGTTTACAGATTAATAAGCGGCCTGTAAAACTTACAGGCCGCTTTTGTTTAGAATGCTTATGAACATCATCAAATACTTACAAGCCCAAGGTTTGGGCAGTCGCAAACAATGTCAAAACTGGGTCAAAGGTGGCTGGATACGCATCGACGGCGAGGTCGTCGACAATACCAAAGCCGAAGTGGATTTAAACGGCCGCCGCGTGTTGCAATTGGACGAAGACACCATCCCGACCGTGGACTTGCCTTATTTCTACATCTTGCTCAATAAAGCCGCCGATACCGAAACCTCGCACAAGCCGCAGCAATACCCGAGCGTGTTTTCGCTGTTGCCGAACAATTTCCGTGACATCGACATCCAAGCCGTCGGTCGCCTCGATGCCGACACCACCGGCGCCATCATCCTCACCAACGATGGCCAGTTTAACCACCGCGTAACCTCGCCCAAACACCATGTGGCCAAAATCTACCGCGTCACCCTCAAACACGCTGCCGAGCAAAGCCTGTGCGACAAACTCATCAAAGGCGTGCTCCTCGATGACGAGCACGAAACCATCGCGGCCGCCGCGGCCGAGTTAATCGACCCGAATACCTTGCTGATGACCTTAACCCAAGGCAAATACCACCAAGTCAAACGCATGATTGCCGCCGCCGGCAACCGCGTCGAAGGCCTGCACCGTGACCAATTCCACCAATGGCGCGTCGACGACTTCGCCGCTGGAGAATGGCGCTTCTTGGATGTGGCTGAGGTACAGGCGAGTATTTAATGCTCTCGTTCATCTCAAATGTCGCAAAGCGGCCTGTAAACCAATCGAAGGTTTACAGGCCGCATTTTAAAACCCTTTATTAATACCCTTTTCTTTGCATACACGGTGTCGTCCTACGCAATAACTCTAGCCTTTCTGCTTCAGTTTTATTCATTTTCGCCATCACCGAGTCTTGTGCTCTTACCTCATCCAAGCATTGACTAAAAGCCTCCCTCTCTTTTTTTGAAATATAAGGTCCCCCATCCCACAGTCTGGTCGCAGTATCCATACATCCAGTTAAAATTAGCAACACGGTGATGCTGGCCATAAATTTAATGAGATGTTTCATTGTTAGTACCCCTTCCTTCGGTTTTTCTAGCTTCACCAAATCAGGCAACGATGGATTCTCTGTATTTTGATTATTCGTTTTTCCACCAATCCAAATTTCGCTATGAATATCGAAATAAGGGGTTACACAGTGCACTCACTTGATTACCGTTCAACTCACAAACCAAAATAATGCGCCCTGTAAATTACAAGACGCATTCAAAACCTTTTGTTAATATCCTTTTCTTTCCATGCATGGTCTCACTCTACGATAAAACTCAGACTGCTCAGCCTCAGTTTTATTGAATTTCGACATCAAAGGGTCTTGTGCGCGCACTTCTGCAAAACACTGATCATAGGCTCGACTCTCTTTTTCTGATATATAAGGTCCTCCGTTTCACAATCTGGTCAATGTATCCATACATCCGCTTAACAATAACAACACAGTGATGCTGACCATGAATTTAATGAGATGTTTCACTGTCATTTTCCTTTTATTCTGTCTCTGTGGCTGCACCAACCTTAAGATACTGGATACACCACCAGCATGCTCGCTCTGTTTGTGTTTCGTTGGCTCAAATCCAGAAAATACGCTCGTGTTACGACTTTGCAATGGTTTCAATATCTTACTGTAGGCAACCATTAATGCTTACACAAGCATGACACATGCTACGGTTTATTAGCTTTAAATATGTCAAAGCAACACAAAAGCGGCCTGTAAATGATTTACAGGCCGCTTTAAACATGACTTGGGTTTATTTGCTCAATTCAAACAACAATACTTCGGCTTGTTGGCCGTTTTTCAAGCTCAAGTGGGTTTCGCCGTCGAACATGGCGGCGTCGCCTGCGTTCAATTGTTCACCATTGACCACCACGCTGCCGCGAGCAATGTGCAAATAGTATTTGTGGGCGCTGGACAAATCGCGTTCCAAACTTTCGGCACCGTCAAACAAACCTACCCACAAAGACGCATCGGCGTGGATGTTGATGGCACGGGCATTGTCGGCGCTGGCGGCTTGCTCGTAAGGCTTAATCACTTGCACCAAGCGGCCACGTTTTTCGGCTTCGCTGTACGCTTCTTGCGAGTATTCGGGTTTGATGCCGGTTTTGTTTGACTCTATCCAAATTTGCAAGAAATGGGTGGTTTGGCCTTCGGCATGGTTGAATTCGCTGTGCACCACGCCGCTGCCGGCAGACATGCGTTGTACTTCACCCGGAGGAATGCCTTTGACATTGCCCATGCTGTCGCGGTGCGCCAAATCACCTTCCAAGACATAAGAGATGATTTCCATGTCGCGGTGGGCGTGTTCACCAAAACCCATGCCTGGCTTGATGCGGTCTTCATTGATGACGCGCAAATTGCTGTAGCCCATCCAATCTGGATCGTAGTAATTGGCAAAGGAGAAAGTGTGATAGCTGTTGAGCCAACCATGGTCTGCATGACCGCGTTCATTGCTGCGACGAATGTTCATATGAGTCCTCTTTCCGTGTGGGGTTAGACTGCTTTGTGTCAGCAGTGCTGTAACATGGTTCCCAGTTTATGTTTTATTACATCGAAAATAAATACACAAAAAAGCAATGATGTTTTCTTATAAAGAAACAAACCAGTGAAGCATGGATGATGGAAAGCGAAATATAGAACAAATCCTCAGTTTTGGTAAGGATTTTCGAGGCTGTCCATGAGCAGACGCAGGTAGTCTTTGACTTGGGTTTCGGTACAACCCATTAACACCGCGTCTTCTAACGCTTCTTGCGCCATTTCATGCAGCTCTTGCAGGTTTTGCTGCATGACTTTGATTTTCTCGGTACAAGAAACCGGCTCACCGTCGGCGTCAAACCATTTGGGCATTGGGGGCATTGCTGACATCATTCGTCCTTAACGCACAAACGACGCGGCTTTGCCGGCACCACTGACGCGACGCGCACCTGCATACGTCTTGCTCCAGTATTTGCTGGTCAAGCTGGTGATTTCGATGTTTTTACCGGTGCGTGGCGCATGGATAAAGCGGTCGCCACCGATGTACATGCCGACATGGGAAATGCGGCTAGGCCCTGCGGTGCGGAAAAACACCATGTCACCCGGTTGCAAGCTGCTGCGGTCGACCGAGCTGCCCACGCCGAATTGCTCTGAGGCAGTACGCGGTAAACTCACGCGCATGCTTTGTTTGAAAATGTATTGCATGAACGCACTGCAATCCAAACCTTGATTGGGATTGTTGCCGCCATAGCGGTAAGACAGGCCGATCAAGCCCATCGCGTTCATAATCAAATCACCGGCTTGTTCTTTAGAAGACTGCGACTGCGCATGGCTGCTGTTGCCACCGCGTTGGCGGATCAAATCTTCTAAAGGGTCAGCCGTGGTTACCGGCACCAAGCTGAGGCAACTTAATACCAATAACAACAATCTGTGTATTGTCTTACTCATCATGTATCAAAACTCTTCGCTGTATACGAATCCAAGCGCTTAGCTTGTGTGGTCTATTCACGCTATGCTAAGTTAAAGCTATTGCGCACTATTAAGGCTGTTTTATGTTGAAACAAACCGTTGTTGCCATGCGTGACTTGCCACGCATGAAAGAAATCATCGGCATATTAATGCGCTATGGTTTGGGCGATTTCATCCAAAGACTCAAGCTCTCCAACGCTTTTGCGTTTTTAAACAAAGAAGACGCTGAGAGCAATATCGCCAACAATCCGTATTTAAGTGTTCCCCAACGCTTTCGCATGGCGTTTGAGGAGTTGGGCCCAACTTTCATCAAGTTTGGCCAAATTCTGTCTACCCGCGTCGACATTTTCAGTCCTGAGTGGATAGAAGAGTTTCAACGCTTACAAAACAATGTGCGTCCCATCGCTCAAGCCGACATTGCGGCGCTCATCAGTGCTTATTTAGAGCGGCCTGTAAACGAGGTTTTCCGCAGCATAGAACCGACACCGATAGGCAGTGCTTCCATTGCCCAAGTCCACAAAGCGGTGTTGCTTGATGGCACGGTGGTGGCGGTCAAAATCAAACGGCCTAACATCGACAAAACCATACAGGCCGACTTGCGCATCATGAAGCATTTGGCACAATTGGTCGAATACGAAATCCCTGAATCGCGTCGCTACCACCCGGTTGAGATGGTGCATTACTTCGCCAAGAGCCTGGCGCGCGAAACCGATTTGACCATGGAGCTGCGCAATATGGAGCGTTTTGCCCGTGCTTATGAGGGACAACACCATGTGCACATTCCGGTGGTCTACCCTGCGTATTCCAATCGCAAAATATTGGTACAGGAATACATCGGCGATACCTTACTTAAAAACCTCAATCTAAGTCAATACAAGCATGAATGGTTAAGCCGCCGCGCCAGCGACCTTGCCCAGCTGATATTGGACATGATACTGAAACATGGCTATTTTCACGCAGACCCCCACCCCGGCAACATTTTCTTATCAGAAGAAGGACGTATTACCCTCATTGATTTCGGATTGGCGGGCTTTTTAGGCAACAATCGGCGCCGTGAAATTATTACATTAATTAACGCGATCATAGACCGCGACCAGTTCACCATTCAGCATGTGCTCAGCGATTGGGCGCAAGGCGATTTGCCCGATGAAGACCGTTTGGGCAACGATGTGATGGAAATGCTGATGAATTATGAATTCACCGCCTTGAAAGACGTCAGCCTCTCCTCCATCGTCAACGACATCACCAGCATCATACGCGAAAACAACCTTACCTTGCCCGGCGACTTGGTGATGCTGTTCCGCACCTTGATTACCTTAGAAGGCGTGGTCAAACAATTGGACGGCGATTTCCAATTGATGGAATCGACCAAACCGTTGGTAGAAGGCTTGGTGAAGCAACACTTCTCCACCGACCACTTGTCGCGCAAGGTCAAAACCCACACCTACAGCTTGCTACAATTGCTGGACGACATGCCGCACACCTTAATCCGCCTCAATCGCAAACTCAAAGCCGGGCAAATCCAAGTGAATGTGGACATGGAGCGTTTGGACATGTTTGGCTACCAGCTGGACAAATCCACCAACCGTTTGACCGTCGGCATCATCACCGCGTCCTTAATCATAGGCTCGTCCATTGTCATGAGTGTGGATGCGGGGCCGAAAATCTTTGGCCTGCCGTTCTTTGGCTTTGTAGGCTACGTCATCGCCTTCTTTAACAGCGTGTGGATGCTGTGGTCGCTGTGGCGCGCTGGCAAGCACTGAGGCTGTCTAAGCGGCCTGTAAACCCATCTCAACCCTGTTGGCTTTCAGAAAGTGAGTTTCTTATGCAGCGCAAACACTCTGTTAATACCTTGACCACCTTGGTCAGCATCGTGGGCATGGGTTTGGGTTTGAGCACACTGGCCCATGCCCAAGGCCCGTCTTTCAGTTGTAAAAAAGCGCTGACTGGCGCCGAACAGCTGATTTGCCAAGACAGCAAGCTCAGCCAACTCGACCGCGCCATAGACAGCCGCTACCAACAGCTTACAGGCCGCTTAGATGCGGTAGGCAAAGCGGCCTTGCAACAAGAGCAACGCGCGTTTTTATACAGCCGCAATACCCAAGTGGAAAGCGCCAAAGCCTTAAATCAAGCCACCAAACAAGCGCTGACGGCCACACTGCAACGACACTTGCGTACTTTACAAAACATCCAGCCACGCACCAATGCCCATGCCATCACCGGCAATTGGTATGTGGAATCGGGCGGCGTTAACATTACCACGACGGCGGCAAGCAATTTGCTGCGCATAGACTTAAACCGGGTTGAACCGGGACGCGGCTTGTGGGTGTGTGATTTCAAAGGCAGCGCCAAACCGGTGGCTGCTAACAGCAGCCGCGTGACGTTTGTCAACGATGACGACCTGAATCAAGTCTTGCAAGTCGAGCGCGTTGGCTCGGTATTACGAGTGAGCAATCCGCACGGCAGTGGCAGCGAATTTTGTGGTTTGAATGGCAGCGTCGATGGCGACTACCTGCCTTTGCGCTGAAGTCTGCAACACCTGAGCGCGAAAGCGGCGCCGAATTTAGAGCGTTCACTGCGCTCTATGTTATGATAATCGCTCGTATTTATTTTTCGTTGTGATATTTCAAGGAAATGACCATGTCTGAACAACCTCTTGCTCATGGCCATGCTGGCGTCGGCACGCAAAACCAAGTGTTGCGCAAAGCCTATTTGCTGTTGGCCGTTTCATTCATCCCCTGCGGCATAGGCGCGTTTGTGGGCTCCAACATCAACCCTATGGCCATGTTGGGCGGCGGCTGGGTCGGTATCATCGCCTTTTTCGCCATTTTTTATGGTTTGATTTTTGCGATTGAAAAAAACCGCTACAGCACTGTTGGCATCGTGTTGTTGCAAGTGTTTACCTTCGGCATGGGCATGATGTTAGGCCCGATTTTGGGCATTTTATTGGGCTCGGCCGCGGGCACGCAAATCGTCTTGACCGCAGCCGTGATGACAGCAGCAGTGTTTTTTGCCATGACCATCGCCGCCCACAAAGTCAAAGCCGACACCAATGCCTTGGGTCGCTTCTTGTTCATCGGCGCCATCGTGTTGATGATAGGCGTGGTGGCGAATTTGTTCTTTAAAGTGCCAGCCGTGTCTTTGGCGATTTCGGCCTTGTTTGTGCTGTTTAGCTCGCTGATGATCATGTGGCAAACCAAAATGGTCATCGAAGGTGGCGAAACCAGCTACATCAGCGCGGCTTTGACCATCTTCATTTCGATTTACAACTTGTTCACCAGCTTATTGCGTTTGTTGCTGGCTTTGAGCGGCAACGACTAAGCCTAGGTTTTTTCTCTAAAGATAAGCGGCCTGTATTGTTACAGGCCGCTTTTTTTTAATATTATTCTTTGACTGAGAACATTAACCCAGTTATGCTGCTGTGCAATATATAAACAAACAGCCCAATCAGAGCATACAATCTATGTTGCTGTTTGTTATGACGAATTCAGTTGGAGATCCACACCCATGACCCATATGCCTGTTGTGTTGCTCGGCACCAGTTTGTACACCCCCAAAGACAGCATCAGCAACGATGAATTGGTGGCCACGTTTAACCAATACGTTGCCCAATATAACCAAGAACATGCAGCCGCCATAGAAGCAGGCACAGTAGAAGCCTTGTCTGAATCCAGCAGCGCCTTCATCGAAAAAGCCTCAGGCATCAAGAGCCGCTTTGTCGTCGACAAAGCCGGCATTTTGAACCCAGACATCATGAAGCCACAGTTTGCACCGCGCGCCAATGACGAATTGTCATTGCAAGCCGAAATCGGCGTGGCCGCAGCAGAGCAAGCCTTGGCCAATGCTGGCGTGGCCGCCGCCGACATCGACATGGTCATCGTCGCCAATTCCAATATGCAACGCGCTTACCCAGCGATGGCGGTGGAAATCCAATCGGCGTTGGGCTGTGGTGGTTTTGCGTTTGACATGAACGTGGCCTGCTCTAGCGCCACTTTTGGTGTGCAAATGGCCGCCAATGCCATTGCCGCTGGTTCCGCCAAACGCGTGCTCATCATCAATGCCGAAATCTGTACCGCGCATTTGAATTTCCGCGAACGCGACAGCCATTTTATTTTTGGCGACGCCGCCACCGCTTTGGTATTGGTGCATGCAGACTTGGTTGATGCGGCCGCTGCACACAAAGGCTTTAACATCGTCGACACCTATTTGTGGACGCAATTCTCCAACAACATCCGCAATAACGCCGGCTTCTTAAACCGCACCGAAGTGGGCAACGACCCGTTGGCCGCCGACAAATTGTTTGTGCAAAACGGCCGCAAAGTGTTCAAAGAAGTGTGTCCAGCGGTAGGCGAACACATCGTGACCCATTTGCACAAAAACCAAATTGAGCCGACCAATGTGCGCCGTTTTTGGCTGCACCAAGCCAATTTGACCATGAACGAACTCATCGCCAAACGCGTGTTGGGTCGCCCTGCCACGGCCGAAGAGTCGCCCACCATCTTGGACACTTATGCCAACACCAGCTCCGCCGGCTCAGTGATTGCGATGCATTTACACCACGCCGACATGCAAGCCGGTGATTTGGGCGTGTTGTCCAGCTTTGGTGCTGGTTACTCCATAGGCTCAGTGATTGTGGAAAAACGCTGATGGCGCAGCCAAGAATCCGCCGCGCGGTTTACGCAGGCAGCTTCGACCCGCCGACCAATGGCCATTTGTGGATGATACGCGAAGCGCAAATGCTGTTTGATGAATTGGTGGTTGCCATCGGTGTCAATCCAGACAAGCGTTTTACCTACAGCTTGGAAGAACGCAAAGAGATGTTGCGCGCGATTACCGCTGGCATGAGCAATGTGCGCATCGCTTCATTTGAAAACCAATATCTGGTCAATTACGCCGACAGCATCCATGCCGAATACATCGTGCGCGGCATCCGCACCACCGCCGATTACGAGTACGAGCGCTCGATGCGCTACATCAATTCGGATTTGCAGCCAGAAATTTCGACGGTGTTTTTATTGCCACCGCGCGAGTTTGCAGAAGTGTCGTCGACCATGGTCAAAGGCATGGTTGGGCCTAAGAATTGGCAAGAGATGATTAAGCGCTACCTGCCTGAGCCTGTGTATGAAAAAATCATGCACGACCATATCTACCAAGGCAGATAACGGTACGCCATGTTTTAAAGCGGCCTGTAAACCCATGTAATCGGTTTACAGGCCGCTTTTGTATGTGTATCAAGCCAGTCATAGATTTAGAATCCGTGTGTTGAACATGGGCTGTGCATCTTGCTTTGTCGCTGCTGTTAGCCGCAGCTAGCCCGCAATCGGTTGGCGCGACAATTGGAAAAAGCTGTGCAGGTATTCGGTGTGCAAATCTTTTTCACGTGCACCCAAGTAAATCTGCTTGTGAATGCCGTTTTTTCCCAACGGCAAGGCCACCACATCAAAGCGGCCTTGAAACGTCTCCACCAACCAGCGCGGCAAGGCGGCGACACCGCGATTGCTCGCCACCATTTGCAACATGATGTCGGTGGTTTCGATGGTTTTGTGCAGTTTGGGCATGGTATTGGCCGGATTCAAAAACAGCGTGAACACATCCAAGCGGCTGGCTTCAACCGGATAGGTAATCAACACCTCATCCAATAAATCACGCGGCTGCACACTGGTTTGTTGTGCCAAACGGTGTTCCGACGCCACCACCAACACTTGCTCATAATCAAACACCGCCTCGAAATGCAAACCCGGTCTGTAAAGCGGGTCTGGCGTCACCAATAAGTCGATTTCATGCGTAAACAGCGCGCCTATGCCGCCAAATTGAAACTTCTGTTTCACGTCCACATCGACATCCGGCCACGCATCCAAATACGGCGACACCACCCGCAACAGCCATTCGTAACAAGGATGGCATTCCATACCAATGCGCAGCGTGCCACGATGGCCACTGGCGTATTGCTGCAATTGTTCTTCCGCCCGCTCCAATTGCGGCAACAAGCGGTTGGCCAAGTCCAATAAGTATTGCCCCGCTTGGGTTAAGTGCAGGCTGCGCCCTTCGCGCAACCACACATCGGTGCCCAGCAAATGCTCGAGCTTGCGCATGCTGTGACTGAGGGCGGACTGAGTTAAACACAGACTCTCCGCCGCCGCCGTCAGCGAACCTTGCCGCTCTACCTCGCGGATGATGCTCAAATGGCTGCGTTCTATCATTGCTTATCCATGAATTTTGGTCATTAATTTCTGAAATTATATCATTTTACTTCATGATTCAAGTTTTTTACCATGGCCTGACCAACCACAATAATGCAAAACAGGAGTAGCGCAAATGGCCATAACCCACAATCTTGGGTACCCACGCATCGGCGCCCAACGCGAATTGAAATTCGCCCAAGAAGCCTATTGGCGCGGCGACAGCAGCTTGGAAGAGCTGGAGCGCCTCGGCGCTGAGTTGCGCGCCCAACATTGGCAACAACAAGCGGCATTGGATTTTGTGCCTGTCGGCGATTTTTCGTTTTACGACCAAGTCTTGGACACCAGCTTCTTGCTTGGCAACCTACCAGAGCGGGCACAACACTTTCACGGTGCCGAATTGGACAACTATTTTCGCATCGCTCGCGGCCGCTCAGCCCAACAAGTGCATGCTGAACACCCATGTCAGTGTGACATCCACGCTGGCGAAATGACCAAATGGTTCGATACCAATTACCACTACATCGTGCCGGAATTCACCGCTACAACTGAATTTAGCCTCCACAGTGAGCGTTTGCTGGCGCAGATTGCCGAAGCCCAAGCCGCTGGCCACCGTGTGAAACCGACCATCATCGGCCCAGTCACATATTTGTATTTGGGCAAAAGCAAAGACGGCAGCGACAAACTGGCCTTATTGCACAAAATCCTGCCGATATACGCACAATTATTAGAACAATTGGCCGCCGCGGGGATTGAATGGGTACAAATCGACGAGCCGATATTGGTAACCGAGTTGGATGAGGCTTGGCAACAAGCGCTGCGTGTGGCTTACCAATATTTCAATCCCAGCCCAGTGAAGCTCTTGCTTGCGACGTATTTTGGCCGCTTGGAGGACAATCTGCATTTGCTGAGCCAATTACCCGTGGCCGGCGTGCACATGGATGCCATTAATGCACGCGACGAAGTAACGACCTTGCTGACTTTGTTGCCACAGCATTCGGTATTGTCGGTGGGCGTGATTAACGGTCGCAATATTTGGAAAACCGATTTACAGGCCGCTTTGACATGGTTAGCGCCAATAGCCGCGCAATTGGGTGAACGTTTGTGGTTGGCACCCTCGTGTTCTTTATTGCATGTGCCTATGGATTTGGCACAAGAACAACACCTTGATGCCGAAGTGCGTGCATGGCTTGCGTTTGCGGTGCAGAAATTGGCTGAATTATCGATCTTGGCACAAGCCATCAAGCACGGTAGCGACAGTGTGGCAGCCGAATTGGCGGCCAATCAGCGCGATTTGGCCGCCCGCCGCGCCTCTGCCCGTGTGCACCAGCCACGAGTGGCACAAGCTGTAAACGCCATTACGGCTGACATGGAACGCCGTCGCAGCGCCTATCCGGTGCGACTAGCCTTACAGGCCGCTTCTTTGTCCCTGCCCTTATACCCAACCACCACCATAGGCTCGTTCCCACAAACCACCAGCATCCGCGCGCTGCGCAAGCAATACAAAACGGGCGAGCTGAGCGCAGCAGCCTACGAGGCCGCGATACAACAAGAAATCGCCTTGTGCATACGCGAGCAAGAAACACTCGGTTTGGATGTATTGGTACACGGTGAAGCCGAACGCAACGACATGGTTGAGTATTTTGGCGAGCAATTGAATGGTTATGTGTTCAGCCAATACGGTTGGGTACAGTCTTACGGCTCGCGCTGCGTCAAACCGCCAATTTTGTTTGGTGACATCAGCCGTCCCAATGCCATGACTGTGCAGTGGATACGCTATGCCCAATCTTTAACCGACAAACCAGTCAAAGGCATGTTAACCGGCCCAGTCACCCTCTTGAATTGGTCGTTTGTGCGCGACGACCAAAGCCGTGAGCTAACGTGTTACCAATTGGCCTTGGCCGTACGCCTAGAGGTTTTGGATTTGGAACGAGCCGATATACAAGTCATTCAAATCGATGAAGCGGCTCTGCGCGAAGGTTTGCCTCTGCGTCAAAGCGAATGGCAACATTATTTGGACTGGACAGTGAAATCGTTCTGCATCAGCGCCAATGGCGTGCAAGACCACACCCAAATCCATACCCATATGTGCTATTCCGAATTCAATGACATCATCGCTGCCATCGCGGCCATGGATGCCGATGTAATCACCATCGAAACCTCGCGTTCAGACATGGAATTGCTGGATGTGTTTGATGAATTTGCCTACCCCAACGACATCGGCCCTGGTGTATACGACATCCATACACCGAATATCCCCAGCACCGAGCAAATCATCCACTTGATGCAACAAGCGGCAACGCGCATTCCCGCCAAACGCCTGTGGGTCAACCCCGATTGCGGCCTGAAAACTCGCCAATGGTCAGAAGTCTTGCCGGCTTTGAAAAACATGGTAGAAGCTGCCGCCAGTTTGCGCGCAGAAGTGGGTGAGTGTGACTTAAACCTATTTACAAAAATATCAATACGAAAGGGAGACCCCTCACAGGCCTCCCTTTTTTATCACTCTGTGCACACACACGAACAGCAGAGATGATTCTTAAAAACAATTCTATTAGAACATATGACGTAAGCCTATGCCCATACCATATACATCTTCATCCACACCTGTGACTTTTCCATTCACATCAGTAGCATAAGCTACAGGTGCATTCTTCCAACCGGCAGATGCCAATACTGTGGTGCGTTTAGACAAAGCATAGTCTGCACCGATGACCACTTGATCATAATTGGTATTATCTACCTTGCCATAACCATCGCGTTTTTCATCAAAACCATGGGTATAGGTGATGCGTGGGGTCACGTTGCCCAATTTGTAGCTGAACAAACCAGACACTTCGTGTGTTTTCACTGCATTATGGATGCGTTTATTTGGGTCTTGAGCAGTGGTATTTAATGGCGTTGCCCACAAGCCGCGGAAACCATCGGTATATTGATAAGTCACCGCACCAACGATGCCATTGGCACGGTATGCACCAATCACTCGCGCCAATTGGCCATCATCCAAATCACTTTGATTGTCGATGTTTTGCTGTTTGTACAAGCCATACACACCATGTACTTCAAAGCCTGATTTGACATAGCTCGCAGACACAATGCTGGCTTGTGTCACAGTTGATGCCGCTTCAAAATCAGACTCGGTTGCGCTATCCGCTAATTGGTGATGTAAATTAAATTGGAAGCCACCAAAATTAGGTGAATCATAACGCACACCTTGCAAACGCTTGTCGACACGGGTCAAATTGGCCAAACCACGTGCGGTATTGGAGTTAAAACCCCATTCCCATGGATCTACCAACAATTTTTGGTTGGTCGCATCATTCATCACATCGCTAATGTAACCAGCACGGATGGTACCGAAATTCTCACCTTTTAAACCGATGTAAGTGTCGCGGGTATTCCAACCTTTAGATTGTTCCGCACCGGCGATGGACACAAATTGTTCCACTTTCCAAATGGCTTGCAAACCATTGCCCAAATCTTCTTCGCCTTTAAAGCCGATGCGTGATTTGTAATCTTCCATTTGCGTGATGGTGCCAGAATCCTCACCCTTCATCACATTGATACCGCCTTTGATTTGACCGTACAAAACCACATCTGCCATTGCCGGAATTGCCACCAAAGCCACACTTGCTGCCAAAATCTTCTTAATCATGTTTATCCTCAATCTCTTTTATCATGTACATGCATTTATTTAATTCGTTGCATTTGCAACAGAACTTTAAAGAATATTCACAGGTTTTAACAGATAAAACAGCGAGAATTTTTATACCCATTAGGGGGAGTGATTATTGAAATCATCAAACAGGAAAGTATTTTTATTATTTAATTCATTATGTTACATTAAAAAAATCAGCGTAAACACCACAAAACAGCTCCTCATATTTTGCAATTAACCACGGATTTTGTTGCATATTTGTTGCAATTTTATAACACAAACCTACTCGAAAATTTTATTTAATGGCGTAATAACTGGAATTTTTATATTTTAAAGATCTTTACCATTATGCTTTTAGAGCATAATTATATACTTAAAAAGTGAGGTAATCATCTCAATACTAACAACAAATCAACAAGCTACACACCCCCATACAGGTGAATACAAATTCTAACAATAGCAGGCTATTATCTAAAATACGGCTCCTAAAATTACTTGAATGGTTAAAATTTCAAGATAGATTTTGTTGATTAATCAACTTTAATGGCTTGATATTATTTAAGCGGCCTGTAATGATAATCTCGTTAAGCACATCAATGCATTCACAATTGCCTACTTAATCACACAAATGCCATGGCTTTATTAAAATATGAAATTTGCTTAAACAACTTTAGTTCTGAAATAATACATACAACTGATACTCATACTTCTTCAATAAGGTAATCCAACACCTTCTTTTTATCTCAATCTATATAATTTGCAGCACTAGGGCGTGTTCTCATTTGGCCTTACACCAAATAAAGATACAAGCCAGTCGTAGCATGGCCTTGTAATTGCGGGCTAATTTGTCAAAACGCGTTGCAATACCTCTGAAATGCTTCAAGCGGGCAAATGCATTTTCAACCACATAGCGTAAGCCGTATAAATAACGGCTAAATTCCGGATTACTTTTGGTGCTGTTGGATTTTCTAGGGATGACGGGAATCATTCCATGTTTTCTTGAAGATTCTCTTATCTTTTCAGAGTCATAGCCCTTATCAGCGACCAAATAATGGCCGGTTTGAACCAAGGCGATCAGCTGCGGTGCAACTTGACTGTCGTGGGTTTCGCCCCCAGTGATTTCAAAATCAAGCGGATGTCCGTTCGCGTCGACGGCCAAGTGTATTTTTGTAGTTGCGCCACCTCGTGAACGGCCAATTGCTCGAGCCTCACCACGCCTAGCTCCACTCGCATGCTGATGAGCGCGGACGTAGCTTCCGTCGATGAATACCCGTTCTGTATCCAATACGCCTCGTAGTTTAAAAAAAACTTGTCCCATAAACCCTTGATGGCCCAGCGATTAAAGCGATTGTAAGCCGTTTGCCAAGGACACAAATCTTCAGGAATATCTCGCCATGTCGCTCCAGTGCGAAGTTTCCACAAAATGGCCTCCATGATATTTTTGCTATTTTTGGAACGGTAGCAGCCATAAAACTTCATGGTATCTTGAATTTGCAGCCAAATATCATCGGTTAAAACTCGGCGGGCCATGTTAAAACTTTTATCAAATAAACATATATTTCATTCTATAACATAAGTTTTAGGAGTGGCTTATTTCAGATTTGAAATGAGAACACGCCCTAGTTTGCTGTATACATATCAGTATCACAGCAAATCTTGTACAAACTCGCTTCAAATACAGCAACTCAGTCAAACAATCGCGTCTTTAAAATCAACAGTAAATAAAACATTCCCATCACTTAAAGATATATTTCTTACTGCAAAAATACTGAAATTGAAAACAATTGCTTTCATAAACTTGTAATGATTCTTCTTGTTTTCAGCGCCTTAAAATTGCCGCACTTGTGAAACTGTAAATTTGCACCATTACAGGTGTATGCTGACTACTCCAGCCACGTATGCTTATGTTAAGATAAAACGGTTTAGCTGTAGTGTTGTTTGCTCAGCAGGTGTTTCGTTACCTCTTGAGCAAACCACATTGAAATCAAAGGATGCATCATGTTACAAAATGCCATTGCACTGGCAAAAGATGTGCCGCGCCCACCTGAAACGGTTCTCGTCAACGTCACTCCCCAAGAAACCCGTGTTGCCATTTTAGAAAACTCCACTGTGTGCGAATTGCACATAGAGCGCAATTCTGGCCGTGGCTTGGTTGGCAATATTTATTTGGGCGTGGTCAAACGGGTATTACCCGGCATGCAAAGTGCCTTTATCGACATTGGTTTGGACAGAGCGGCGTTTTTACACATCGTCGACATACTGGAACAACGCCAACACCCTACCGAAACCCAACGCATCGAACACATGTTGTTTGAAGGCCAAGCGGTGATGGTGCAAGTGATTAAGGATCCTATCAACAGCAAAGGTGCGCGTCTGTCGACGCAGATTTCCTTGGCGGGTCGTTTCTTGGTACATCTGCCACAAGACGAGCACATAGGTATTTCTCAGCGCATTGAAGACGAAACCGAACGTGCGCATTTGCGCAACCGTTTAGAAGCCTTATTGCCGCAAGAGTCTTGCCATGGCTATATCATACGCACCAGTGCCGAAACCGCCACCGACCAAGAGTTACAGGCCGACATTGATTACCTGACACGCTTGTGGGCGAATATCCGCAAACGCAGCAAGATTGCACCGCCTGAAAGCTTGCTTTATCAAGATTTGCCTTTGAGCCGTCGTGTTTTACGTGACATGTTCAGCGACAATACCCAACGCATCTTGATTGATTCGACTGAAAACTACGAATCCATGCTCGAGTTTGCGCAAATGTATGTGCACAATGCCATCAACAAAATCGAGCGTTTCGATGGCGCTCGCCCTTTGTTTGAGTCTTACGGTGTGGAAGAGGAAATTGATAAGGCCTTACACCCGCGAGTGAATTTGAAGTTTGGCGGCTACCTCATCATCGACCCTACCGAAGCCATGACCACCATAGACGTGAATACCGGTGGCTTTGTCGGTACACGCAATTTTGATGAAACCATCTTCAAAACCAATTTGGAAGCCTGTCATGCCATAGCGCGCGAATTGCGTTTGCGCAATATTGGCGGCATCGTCATCATTGACTTTATCGACATGGAACAAGAGCAACACCGTGAGGCGGTATTGAATGAGTTAACACGGGTATTAAGTCTAGACCGCACCCGTGTTACGTTGAATGGTTTTACCAGCTTGGGCTTGATTGAGCTGACACGCAAACGCACACGTGAAAGCTTGAACCATTTACTGAGTGAGTCTTGTCCATGTTGTAATGGCCGCGGCACTTTAAAAACACCGCAAACCGTGTGTTATGAAATCCAGCGTGAAATCGTCGGTGAAGCGCGCCGCTACCATGCCAAGAGTTATAAAATTCTGGCATCGCAAGCGGTCATAGACTTATTATTGGACGAAGAATCACAGTCGTTGGCCATGTTAATCGACTTCATCGGCGCACCCATTACCTTGGCGGTGGAAACGTCTTACAATCAAGAACAATTTGACATCATCTTGATGTGATATTTTGGAGCACTCATTTTGACCGCAGCACTGAGCACAGAACAAGTCTGGCAAACCATTTTGGCCGAAACCGTGGAAGCGGCCGATAACGAACCGACGCTCGCCAGTTTTTTACATCTGACCGTACTTCGCCACTCCTCATTAAATCGGGTCTTGGCCTTCCATTTGTCGAGCAAATTGGCCAGTCCAGTGATGGATGCGCGCACTTTATATGAGATGTTTCATCAGGCCTTGGTCTCAGATCAGAACATCCACGATGCCGCCATCGCCGATATTGTTGCATATTATGAACGCGACCCAGCTTGTGATGCATATTCGTTGCCTTTGCTTTATTTTAAAGGCTATCATGCCATTCAAGCCCATCGCATTAACCACTATTTATGGCTGCAAGGCCGCAAAACATTGGCATACTTTTTGCAGAACAGAGCCTCAGAGGTTTTTGGGGTAGACATCCATCCGGCCGCCGTTTTTGGCAAAGGTTTGATGATAGACCATGGTACTGGCATCGTCATCGGTGAAACCGCGGTTTTGGGTGACAATATTTCTTTATTGCATGGTGTGACTTTGGGCGGCTCGGGCAAAGAATCGGGAGATCGCCATCCTAAAATCAGTGATGGCGTGATGATAGGTGCCAATGCATCTGTTTTGGGCAATATCCGCATCAACCAATGTGCCAAAATTGGCGCTGGTAGCGTGGTGGTTGAAGACGTACCGGCTTTCACCACCGTAGTGGGTGTGCCTGCTCGCGAAGCTGGAAAAACCGGTAGTATTCCGGCTCAAGAAATGGATCAACGCCTTTGATTTAAAGTTGATAAATCCTTAAAAACTTTTATGCTGTTGTAGTAAAAAAATTCAATCGTCAAACCTAAATTTATCGAATAGAATCTGTTTGACATGGATTGAAAGTTACTTTTAGTGTGATATGATGGTCGCGCGCGGTTTTGAAGCTTATTAATTTCAATACTGTTTCTTACAGGGCTTCTTGGAATTAAAAACCGTCAACATCAACTGCATTTTCATTGCATCACCAGTATTAAAAACTTTTTTAAAATTATATTCGTGCAACGAAAAGGATTTACCATGAACTTTGATAAAACCATCTCCGAATTATTGAATGTAGACGGTGCGTTAGCTGCAGCTGTTGTGGACTACTCAAGTGGTATGTTGCTTGCTGGCGGTGGCTCATCTAACGTTGACTTGGAGATTGCAGCTGCGGGCAATACCGAAGTAATGCGTGCCAAAATGAAAACCATGGGCATGTTGGGCTTAAACGATATCATTGACGACATCTTGATTACCTTGGGCGAACAATACCACTTGTTGCGTCCATTACAAAAACACGATGGTTTGTTCTTGTACCACGTATTGGATAAGAGCAAATCTAACTTGGCTTTGGCTCGCCGTTCTTTGCGTGAAGCAGAAAAACATTTGGTATAACCGTTTCGTGTCATTTGTTTGATGGGTTTACATCCACGCCTCGGTAATACTCTATTGCCGAGGCGATTATACTTGAGCGAGTTACAATGTCTGATGTTGAAAATTTCAATGTGAACATGAATTTGGTGGGCTTTGGACTGGATGCCACAGACAAATTCACCAAGCAAATAGACACCATTAACCGCATGAATGCGGCGCAAGACCGCCTCAAATACTTTTGGGGCGTAAGCCAACAGAGACAAAGCTGCCAAGTGCATTTTGTCATCAGTTCGCCTTTGCCTGCCTATCTGGAAAATTCCAGCGATCCCATTCTGACCAACCAAAATATTGAAACGGGCAACATCATTCCCTGCCCTTATCCCGTCACCACTTTTGACTTGATGGACATCTTGGCCTATGTGGAAACACTGGTACCTGAAGAGCGTTTACAGGCCGATAGTGTCATTGAAGAAGAGGAAGAAGACGTTCCCGAAGCTCCAGTCGACTTTGCCTCTTTATCGCTGTATGAACGTGCCCGCATGGGACTCAATAACAGCTTAAGCCAAATTGAAACACCGACTCCTGCTCCAACGACTGCGCCACTGAATACCAGCCTCGACAACGATACAAACACTTCCAGTTACACTTTTAAAGCTTACCAACCTACACCCGCTCCCACAGAAGCGCCGAAAAAAGACACTTTTACCACTTATGGCAGCTACAGTATGGACAATGCCGTCCACAAACCCAGTGCTGCCGAAGTCAAAATCGAACCCACACCAACTGAAAAACCGGTGGTCAGCTCTTGGACCAATGCGTATTCACGCACCCATACCAATCAGCAAACTGAAACAGTGCCCGCGCCAACTGAAGCGCCTAGTACGCCAGCACCAACCAGTGCGCCCACCAAACCAGCAGGTGAGACCTTCATACGCTATGGCAGCTTAAAAAACGTCGATATTGATGACACACCCAAGCAAAAAACCGTAGCTACGGCTCAGCCTATGCACACTCCGGATATCACGGTTGCACCGACGCCTGCACCGACGCCTGCGCCTACCATCGCACCGACACCGGCTCCCACCTTAGCACCCACGCCAGTGCCAACGCTCGCACCCACGCCAGCTCCGACACTTGCCCCAACGCCTGCATCCATAGAAACTCCGCCACCGGCCACAGAAGCGCCTATTCACACTCCTGAAGCGCCAGAGCCGCAACCGATTTCTTCAGCCAGTACAGACATTTGGCCGGCATTCTTGCAAGAGCAACAAGGCTTGGTCGCAGTACAAGAACCGGCGTTTTATTATGATGCAGAGCAAAAAATAATTGCCAGTACTTACAAAAATGCTACTGAATTGGCATATGGCTTGATTAAGCAAACCGAAATTGTGTCAGAGTCGGTAAAAAGTATTCCGAATGAATTAAAAAAGTTGCCATTGGCCTCGGTCTTATGGTCTTATGGCTTACACCATCCTCATGCCGAACAATTATTAAATGGTATGGATTTGGAAAATCATGAATGGAAACTGAAAGGCTTTCCACGTTTTGGCCTATGGGAAACCCACCCTACTTGGCTGTTTTTGGCCACGTTTTTTGCGCAAAAACACCAAAGCATATTTGCCGCCCAAGCCAAAGGCAAAGCCGATGCCACACAAATTAAGAACTTTATTTGCGCCGCCAAATTGGCAGGGTTAACTTGGGACAGTCGCCCGCTGGCTGCCGACATCAAGCAGCAACAAATGGCCGAACTGTCAGCACACCCACACCAAGAAAGTGCTTCTTGGATTTCCCGCTTGCGCAATAAATTACACATTAATGAACATTTTGAATCATAACTAATTGATTAATTGGAAAGCTCCATCATGTCTGTAAGCAACGACACTGCGAAATCAGCTCCGCTGTTGAAAATCTTGTTTATCGGCCCTATGGGGGCAGGTAAAACCACTGCCATACGCTGCATCAGTGACAGTGACCCTATTGGCACTGAGGCGAGTAACTCAGATGCAGGCCAATCCACCAAATCCACCACCACTGTGGCCATGGACTATGGCAGCATAGAATTGGGCCCAGAAGAAGTGGTGCACTTATATGGCATCCCGGGGCAAGACCGCTTTAAATTCATGTGGCCGATTTTGGCCAAAGGGGCTTTGGGTTGCATCTTACTCATTGATGACACCCGTGAAGACCCGATGGCAGACCTCACCCTGTACTTACACGAATTCAATGACTTGGTTTCCAAACAAGCATTCGTGGTCGGTGTGGGCAAAACCAATAAAGACGGCTCTTCATTGGAAAAATACAACCAATATTTCGCGGAACGTGATATGTACGCCCCCATCATGGAGGTCGATGCTCGGGACAAGGCCGATGTATTGATGTTATTGGAAGTCATCTTAGCGAACACAGAAATCAAAGGGAATTGAGCATATGGATAACAGTGAAGCGGTGCGCAAACACCAACAAATCATGTCACAACAAGCTTTGTTTGAACGCCATGTGCAAGCATTGAAAAAAAACCTCAGCGACATTGAATTCATTGTGGTGGCCAGTGACGATGGTTTCCCCATCACCCACACTTTAAACGATGACAAAGATGCCGCCCGCAAAGCGGCGATGACTGCCTCTTTGGGTGGTTTGAGCACTTCGGTTTCGGAAGAATCTGGTTTGAAAAATGCCGTCGCTACCACCATAGAATGTGAAGACGGTTTGGTATTCAGCCGCCATGTGATGCTAGACCATGAAAAATCGGTAGAGCTGTTGGTAGCGTGCAGTCGCCACGTCAATTACGCCACCGCTTTGTGGACGATTAAAAAAACCATTAACGACATCATCGAAGACTTTGGTCGTTAAACCAAACTTCTGAGCAAACAAAAGCGGCCTGTAAATGATTTACAGGCCGCTTCTTAATGGCAATGTGTTTAGTCTTTCAACACATCAGCAAAAGCATTGGCAACATACTCAATGTTTTTGGTGTTCAAACCAGCCACACACATGCGACCGTTTTTCACCAAGTAAATGCCGTAGTCTTGAATCAAGCGCTCTACTTGCGTTGGAGTCAAACCAGAGAAGCTGAACATACCACGTTGGGTAGTGATGTAGCTGAAATCACGACCCGGTACTTTGGCAGTCAATACATCAAACAAACGTTGACGCATCGCTTTGATGCGCACGCGCATTTCGGCCACTTCGTTGGTCCATTCTTCAAACAAAGCCGCGTCGTTCAACACGTCGGCAGCAATGATGGCTGGATGGCAAGGCGGGTTAGAATACAAACGGCGCACGATGTATTTCAATTGGCTCAATACCAATTTTTTCTCGTCTGCGTTAGGAGACACCACAGACAACGCACCCAAACGCTCACCGTAGAACGACAGGTTTTTAGAGAAAGAGCTGCTGACAAAATAGCTCAAGCCAGCTTTTTCAGCGGCACGAATCGCGTACACATCACTCTCGAAATCGTCACCAAAACCTTGGTAAGCAATGTCCATGAACGCAATCAATTCACGCGCTTTAACCACTTCGATGACTTTATCCCATTGTGCAGGTGTCAAATCCACGCCAGTTGGGTTATGACAGCAAGGGTGTAACAACACCACATCGTGCTTGTTCAAGCTGTTGAATTTTTCAATCAAGGCATCGAAAGCCACGCCGCCAGTGGCCGCATCGTAATATGGATATTCACTGACTTCCAAACCAGCTGCTTCAAAAATGCTGATGTGATTGCCCCAAGTAGGTTTGCTCACATACACCACGCTTTGTGGGAAGTATTGTTTCACAAACTCAGCACCCACGCGCAACGCACCTGAACCACCGATAGACTGTATGGTCGCAACGCGGTCAGCCGCAACAGCTGCACTGTCAGCACCGAACAACAAGCGTTGAACCGCTTTGTTGTAAGCTGGCAAACCATCCATAGGCAAGTACGGACGAGCAGCAGGCGTTTTAGCGCGTGCTTCTTCGGCTTTCAAAACCGAACCCAACAAGGGCAAGCGACCTTCTTCGTCGTAGTAAACGCCCACGCCCAAATTTACTTTCTCAGCGCGAGTGTCTTTGTTGTACAAATCGTTCAAACCCAAAATAGGGTCACCTGGATAATAATCAACATGTTCAAACATGAGGTTTTTGTCCTAAAAGTTGCAGATTAAAACAGTTCAAGTTGTCGTTGTAAGGCAACCTGCACCCATCAAAAAAACAGACCATAACTTTAACACGTTTATTCTGTACTGACTAAGTCTCTGCTGCCATTTATTTTCCAAACTGTCTGCCTCAGAATAAACAAAGCGGCCTGTAAACTTACAGGCCGCTTTTCAATACCGTCGATTTAATCTCAGTCGACGCGTTTCATCACCACCGTACCATTGGTACCACCGAAACCAAACGAGTTGGAAATCGCCGCACGGATGGTCATAGGACGGGCGCCTTCTTTGTTGTAATCCAAGTCACAACCGGCTTCCACGTCTTGCTCATCCATATTGATGGTAGGCGGCGCAATTTGGTTTTTAATCGCCAAAGCGGTAATCACCGCTTCAATACCACCGGCGCCACCCAATAAGTGACCTGTCATGGATTTGGTCGAATTCACCACCATTTTGTAAGCGTGCTCACCAAATGCGGCTTTCAATGCATTGGTTTCATTGGCATCGCCCAAAGGCGTAGACGTACCGTGGGCATTGACGTAATCAATGTCGGTAGGCGCCATGCCCGCGTCTTTCAAGGCGCGGTTAATCGCCAAAGCTGGGCCATCCACACTAGGAGCAGTGATGTGGTGAGCGTCTGAGCTCATGCCAAATCCCACCAATTCAGCGTATATCTTGGCACCTCGGGCAACGGCTGAATCGTAAGATTCCAATACCATCACACCAGCGCCCTCGCCCATCACAAAACCGTCGCGGTCTTTGTCCCAAGGACGAGAGGCTTTGGTAGGCTCATCATTGCGAGTAGACAAGGCTTTCATCGCCGCAAAACCACCGACACCCAAAGTACAAATTGCACCTTCGGCACCACCGGCAATCATGATGTCAGCGTCACCATAAGCAATCATGCGTGCCGCATCGCCAATACAGTGTGCCCCTGTGGTACAGGCCGATACAATGCCATAACTTGGGCCTTGGTAGCCCTTCATGATGGTGATGTGACCGGCAATCAGGTTAATCAAGGAACCTGGGATGAAGAATGGATTGATTTTGCGTATGCCACCGGCAATCACATCAGCGCCTGTGTTTTCAATAGAAGGCAAACCACCAATGCCTGCGCCAATGTTGACACCGACACGGCTCTTGTCCAAGCCTTCAATATTGTCTAAACCTGCATCTTCAATCGCTTGAAACGCCGCAGCAATACCATAATGAATAAACACATCCATGCGACGTGCTTCTTTGGCTGGAATGTATTCAGTGATATCAAAATCTTTCACTTCACCAGCAATTTGACACGCCAAATTGGAAGCATCAAAACGGGTGATTGGACCAATACCACTGACACCAGCTAATAAATTGTTCCAGTTATCAGTAACAGAGTTGCCCAGTGGCGACACCATACCTAAACCAGTTATGACTATCCTTTTTTTACTCATTCGTGTGGAACCCATAGTAAAAACCTCTGCACAGCCAGCTAGTGTGCTCTGCAGAGGTTAAAGTATTGCGACAGAGAAAAATTACTCAGCAGCTGACAAGAAGTCGATTGCTTGTTGAACAGTGGTAATGTTTTCAGCTTCTTCGTCTGGAATTTCAGTGCCGAAAGCTTCTTCCAAAGCCATAACCAATTCAACGATGTCCAAAGAGTCAGCGCCCAAGTCTTCTTGGAATGAAGATTCGTTTTTCACTTCAGCTTCATTCACGCCCAATTGTTCAGCAACAATTTTCTTTACGCGCTGTTCGATATTTTCCATGTTACTTCCTTTACCTTGATCTTAATAAGGGTTTGTTTTAGATAGAATTTATTTGCTAATCATCAAAATTCAGCGCTTATTGTACTGAATTTAAATAGAGTTTTCCATCCATCAGATGAAGCTATTGTACGCATATTTCCAGCATTCTTGCCAGTACTCTGTGCACACAAACAGCCGATTTTTTCGATTTAGCGGGCATATTAGCACAAGGACAAATGCTCCCTCAACCAACAAACTAGCTATATTATTCAAAATTCAAGTTTTTGCACTCTTGCCTCTCACCAAAACTCGTGGCAAGGTGCAAGACATGGTAATAAAAAGGTTATAGCAATGAAAATCACAGTTTTGGGCGCTGGCGCATGGGGCACCGCATTGGCCATACACTTTGCCAAGCAGCAACACCAAGTGTGTTTGTGGGCACGCGACAGCAGCCATGTGGTGCAAATGCAGCATGAGCGTTGTAATGAACGTTATTTAAAAGGGTTTCTATTTCCCGAGTCTTTAAGCTTGGCCACTGACTTACAGGCCGCTGTCGACGCCAGTGAATTGGTATTGATAGCCACGCCCGTGGCCGGTTTGCGCCCAACTTTAACCGCATTAGCGGAATATATTGATGACAACTTGCCCATCATGACGGCCTGTAAAGGCTTTGAAGTGTCTACAGGCATGTTGCCGCATCAAGTAGTGGCCGAAGTTTTGCCGCAGCAACAACACATTGTCTTGCTCTCTGGTCCCAGTTTTGCGCAAGAATTGGCAGAACAATTGCCTTGCGCCGTGACATTGGCCGCGGCCAACAGCGACTGGATAGAACAATTGTGTCGCGATTTGAACAGCCCAGTATTGCGCCTGTATGCGTCTACCGATTTAATCGGCGTGGCCGTTGGTGGCGCCTTGAAAAATGTGATGGCGATTGCCACCGGTTTGTGCGATGGCTTGCATTACGGCATGAATGCGCGCGCCGCTTTGATGACGCGCGGACTGGCCGAAATTGCCCGTTTGGCAAATCATTTGGGCGCGCAAGAACACACCTTAATGGGTTTATCGGGCTTGGGTGACTTGATTTTGACCTGTACTGGTGGCCTATCGCGCAATCGCCAAGTCGGCCTGAAACTGGCCGAAAACAAAAATTTAGACACCATTTTGGCTGAACTCGGCCATGTTGCCGAAGGTGTGTATACCGTCAGCGAAGCGCACCGTTTGGCCGAGCAATACCAAGTCAGCATGCCGATTACCGCCACTTTGTATGCTCTATTCCAAGGCCAACTCAACAGCACCCAAGTCGCCCAAAGCCTGATGATGCGCTCCCCCACTCCTGAAAACAGCTAAGACTTTGTTTTAGTAGAGTAACTCCATCTTTTTTAATCTTAAATATCTTAATGACGGTTTCAACCTGATGGAGATTGCTTTACTATGCAGGACTTTCGTTTTTGCATTGAGTCTTCAGGAGAAAGCAATGAATACATTAAACATAGGCAAGTTGACGCTGAGCTTGATGGTCGGTTTGGCCTTAACCGCTTGTGGCGGTCAAAAGCAAGGTGGCGACAGCACTGCCGCTTCTGGCGACAATGAAATTGTCATCGGTTTTGCCGCACCATTAACAGGCCCACAATCGCATTACGGTGAGGAATACCGTAATGGCGCCCAATTGGCGATAGACGAAGCCAATGCGCAAAAACTCACCGTCAATGGCAAACCTGCCACCTTCAAATTGATGGCCGAAGACGATGCTGCCGACCCAAAACAAGCGACACAAGTGGCTGAGCGCTTTATTGATGCCAAAGTCGCAGGTGTGATTGGTCACTTCAACTCAGGCACAGCCATTCCTGCGTCTAAGATTTACGAAGACAACCAAATTCCGAATATCGCCATGGCCACCAGCCCGACTTTGAGCGCGCAAGGCTTTAAATATGTGTTCCGCTCCATGACTTCCGACAGCCAACAAGGCACGGTATTGGGCAAATACGCGGTAGAAAAATTGGGCTACAAAAAAATCGCCATCATCGACGACCGAACGGCTTACGGCCAAGGTTTGGCCGATGAATTTGAAAAATCAGCCAAAGCCGCTGGTGCCACCATCTTGCCGCGCCAATTCACCAATGACAAAGCCTCAGATTTCCAATCGATTTTGACCAGCTTCAAAACCGAACAACCTGATGTGATTTTCTACGGCGGTGCCGATACCCAATCTGCGCCTATGATCAAGCAAATTCGCCGTTTGGGCATCAAATCGCCGTTTATTTCCGGTGAAATGACCAAAACCCCAACCTTCTTGACCGTGGCTGGCCCTGATGCCGAAGGCGTGTTCACCTCTTTGGCAGGTTTCCCTTTGGACAAAATGCCAAAAGGCAAGGAATACGAAACCAAGTACAAAGCGAAGTACAATCAAGACGTGGCTACTTATTCTCCTTATGGTTACGACGCCACTTGGGCGATGATCACCGCGATGAAGCAAGCCAATTCGTCTAAAGCCGCCGATTACTTGGCCAAATTGCAAGCGATGGATTTGGATGGGGTGACCAGCCAACACTTCTCTTATGATGCCAAAGGCGATTTGAAAGATGTGGCCATTACCGTGTACAAAGCCGAAAAAGGCAAATGGGTACCGGTAGACAGCATCTCTACTGGCAGCAAATAACAACTCGCTGTTTTCACAGTCTTTACAGGCCGCTTGATGCGGCCTGTAAGTTTATGCGCACTGTGTTACAATCGCGCCGCGCTAATAAGAACCGGGAAGCTGGGTGAAATGCCCACACTGCCCCCGCAGCGGTAAGGTAGCTTTAGCACCAACACAGGCCACTGTTTACACAATAGTAGATGGGAAGGCGTTGGTGGATACCGACCAAGTCCGAAGACCGGCTTATTGGCTTAAACACGAGTATCGCGGGGAGGCGATATTTGACTGTTATGTTTGGTCATTGCGGTTAAATACACATTCTTTCGCACTCGGTATACACAATACTTGGAGTGTTTCATGCAAATAAAACCCATCGCAGCCGCTTTAGCGCTGCTCGCATGCCAATCTATGGCATACGCGGACACCACCACCGCCGACACCGAATTAGACAACATCGTGGTGACTGCCACACGCATCAGCCAAAATCCATTGAAAAGCCTGAACGATGTCAGCGTGATTACCCGCAGCGACATCGACCACAGCACCGCCCAATCCTTGCCAGAATTGTTGCAACAAACCATAGGCTTGGAAACCTTATCCAATGGTGGCAGCGGCACCGTCAGCAGCTTATACACCCGTGGCACCAACACCAACCAAACCGTGATTTTGGTTGATGGTGTGCGTTTGATGTCTGCCACCACTGGCGCAGCCTCTTACAACCACATTCCTTTGAATCAAATTGACCGCATCGAAGTGGTGCGCGGCGCCGCCAGCAGCGTATACGGTGCCGATGCCATCGGTGGTGTGGTACAAATTTTCACGCGCAAACCACAAGACGGTGCTGCACACGGCAGCATAGGCGCCAAAGTCGGCACCGATGGTCAACGCGGTGTCGATGCCAATGTCGGTGGTCGTGTCGGTGGTTTTAGCTACCAATTGAGCGCAGGCACCGAACGTACCGATGGCGGCTTCTCTGCCACCAACCGCGATTATGCCTTTGGTCACAATCCCGATGAAGACGGTTACAAAAACCACAATGTTACAGGCCGCTTGACCTATGAATGGGCCGAAGGCCATGAAATCAGTGCCAGTGCCTTGCGCACCCGTGGTGATGCCGAATACGACGCCGGCGGTTCTGACCCAATTACTTGGGCACCGATAGCCGTAGACAACGAGCATTACATCACCGACTTGTCACAATTTAGCATCGCTTCGCGCGACAAAATCACCGACAGTATTCAATCTAATGTGCAATTGTCGGTAAGCCGTGAAAAAGGCAAAAGCCAAACCGATGGTCACACCAATTATTACGTCAACAGCAAAGACACGCGCGCGCAATGGGTGTTCAGCGGCGAGCATGAATATGTGCAATGGCAAGCCGGCGCAGAATGGTTGAAACAGCAAGTCGAATCCGATACCGATTACGCCCGCGACACACGCATTAACCGCGCCTTTTTCGCCGCAGTGAATGGCAATTACAACAATTTCTTGGTTGAATCCTCATTGCGCCAAGACCGCGACAGCCAATACGGCCACCACACCACCGGCCGCTTGGCTTTGGGCTATGAATTGACCGACAACTTGGTCGGCCGCGTCAGCTATGGTACTGCCTTCCGCGTACCGACTTTCAATGAGTTGTACTACCCATACGGCGGTGGCAATCCCGATTTGCACCCAGAGAAAAGCCGCTCTTGGGAAGCCGGCCTGAAATACCACACCCAAGATTTGGCCTTAGATTGGACCGTGTTCCACACCAAACTGACCGACATGATTAACGGTTGGCCTGCACAAAACGTCAACGAAGCCACCATGGTTGGCACCAGCATCGCCGCCAGCAAACAATGGCAACAGGTCACACTGTACGGCAATATGACTTACCAAGACCCACGTGATGAAACCAACGACAAATTGTTGATTCAACGCGCACGTGTGTTCGGCAATATTGGCGTCGACTACCAACCACATGAGCAATGGCGCTTGAATGCCAATATGCATGTGCACGGTCGCACTTTTGCCAACACTGCCAATACCGACAGCTTGGGTGGTTATGCCTTATTGGGTGCCAGTGTTGAGTACAAACCATCTGAACAATGGTCGGTGAAACTGTCTGGTAACAATTTGTTGGACAAACAATACACCTCAGTGCGTGGATACAACACCCAAGGTCGCAGTGTATTGTTGTCAGGTCGCTACAGTTTTTAATCTATCCATACCATGATGATTTAAGGCTATGACCATGCTTACAGGCCGCATGTATTACATAAGCGGCCTGTAAATACTTAAACAATGGTTTGCGAACATATTAGATACCGCTTCTGCACAAGCTGCCTGATAAGCTACATATAAGATAAGTGATATCTAAGTAAATGATGTCGCTACTGCCATAAGCCCTCTTATTTTGTAGGATTGAATAGCAACCCTGTCACCTTGCAAAGATTCAAGCGGCGTGACTGATGACAACTTGCTTAGCTATAAACACAAGCACACCCATGCGGCCTGTAAATGCGTTTTCGTCTACATAAACTGTAACGCATGATCAAGGACTACCCATAATGCAGGTGTAGAATTTAGTTTGAATGGGTTTTTAATCAGCTCTCATCGTACTGTCATGCAGTTCTGTCTTGATTACACAGTCAAACGTACTGGTATGAATGGCAGCACATTGCTGTCAGCCCCCATAGGCCAATTACAGCAAACAGACGTTTGAATGAGGCAGATTGCCTGTACCTTAACTGAGGCTTTTCCATGTCCATACAGGTTTTATGCGGCCTGTAATGAGTATAACAATGCAAAACATGCAAAAAATATTGATGGCTTGGCTGTTAAGCTGTGTATCCGCACTGAGCTGGGCCGCCATCAGCGTTACCGATGGCACGGGACAAACTGTTACCGTGCCCCATGAAATCTACAAAGTCGTGGCATTAACACCACATGCGACCGAACTGCTCTACAGCGCCGGTGCCGGCAGCAAATTGGTCGGTGTCACCCAAGAAAGCGACTATCCCGAACCCGTCAAAGCCCTGCCCAAAGTCGGCACTTATGCGCAAATCAATGTCGAAGCCATCATTAAACTTAAACCTGATTTGGTGGTAGCGTGGCAAGATGGCGGCCAACCCAGCGTGATACAAGCGCTGCGCCAAGCGGGCATTCCTGTGTTCATGTCACATCCGTTGACCCCACAAGACATCGCTACCGAAATTCATGCCTTAGGCGTGCTCAACGGCACCCCCAATATTGCCAAGCAAAACACCGCGCCATTTCGCACGTATTTGCAAACGCTGGCTCAAAAATCCAGCACACCCACTATTAACAGCGCTTTTTTGGTCGGCTATAACCCAATTTATGCGGTCAGCAACAACAGTTTTTTGGGAAAAATGTTGCAGTTGTGTGGCGCGAATAATGTGTTTGGCAACATCAAACAGCCGGCTTTTACGCTCAACCCCGAAGCCTTATTGCAACAACAGCTGCAAGTGGTGTTTGTCAGTGGTGAAAGCGATGTGCAATCGTGGCAAAATTTTTATGCGAAGACACCCAATGCACCCAAGCTTTACAGCATTAACGCTGATTTACGTCCAAGTTTGCGTATTAAGTCGTCATTAGAACAAATGTGCCTTATAATTGACTCTGAACGCCGAAGTCGGCATTGATTTACTCATCCCACTACGATATTCTCTGAGCCATGGAAAATCAATTAGAACACTTACAAATCTGCTTAAACGCCTTAATCGAAAAGTTTAATGCGCAAAGTGCCGACAATGCTTCTTTGACCAGCCGCATTCAAGAGTTGGAACAAGAAAAACGTCAATTGATAACGCAATACGATGGTCAATTGGCAGACAAAGAGCAAAATCACACTGAGCAAGTAAACACCTTACAGGCCACCTCCGACAAACAAATCAATGATTTGAAAGTCGAGAACACAGTCTTGCGTGCCACCTTAATCGACACTGCCGATGCGATTAAGACTTTGTTGTCACGCTTGCCTAAAGTGGTACAAGAGGAGATTGAACAATGAGTATTTCACAAGTTGATGTGAATATTTTAGGGCGCCAATTCACCATAGGCACTCCAGACGAAGAAGCAGAAACCTTGCGTCAAGCCGTTTACTTATTGAATCAAAAAATAGGTGTGATTCAAGATACAGGCCGCATTGTGGAAACCGACAAGATCGTCATCATGGCCGCTTTGAACTTGGCACACGATTTCTTGAAGATGACCACCAAAGATGGCTTGGAATTTGCGCAGTTTGAGCGTAAAATTAGTGACATGATTACAGCTTGTGAAAAAACACTGGCTGAATGATAAATGAGTTAAATTTTCCCCTGCAGTGTTCGAAAGGGCTTATATTCCTTTGAACCAATAAGTTCGCTTTATAGTTGCAAGGTGGTATGTGGGCGCGAGCGTTCCTCGCGAACGCACCCGAAACATATCCATGTGACTAGCCTTGTCCCCAAGGTTCAAGCGAATTATGCCTACCGGCACAAGCGGGGGAATCCCCATTCTAAACGATTCCACTCTACTTCATCACACCGACTTTGGACTTCTTCAGTCAACTTCAGCGTCAAATCCGCTTTCAAGCTGAGATTCTGACCAATTCTTGCCACAAGCTGTATAAATCTTTAAAGCAAGTCCTTTGTTTATATTGACAGTACGGCCACTCTCACATAAAATCGACGGTTTACAGTATTCACTATTTTTGGACTATTCCTATGAAAACCTTTTCAGCTAAACCGCACGAGGTGAAGCGCGAATGGTACGTGGTTGATGCTCAAGACAAAGTTTTGGGTCGTTTGGCTGCTGAAATCGCTCACCGCTTGCGCGGTAAACACAAACCAGAATACACACCTCACATCGATACTGGTGATTACATCATCGTTATCAATGCTGAAAAATTACGTGTCACTGGTAACAAAGCATTAGACAAAAAATACTACCGTCACTCTGGCTACCCTGGTGGTATCTACGAGCGCAATTTCACTGAAATGCAACAACAGTTCCCAGAACGCGTGTTGGAAAAAGCAGTGAAAGGCATGTTGCCTAAAGGTCCTTTGGGCTATGCCATGATCAAAAAATTAAAAGTGTATGCTGGTGCCGAACACGGTCACGAAGCACAACAACCTAAAGTTTTGGATATTTAAGGATACACGATGAACGGTAAATACTACTACGGCACAGGCCGTCGCAAAAGTTCAGTAGCACGTGTATTTTTGCAAAAAGGCACTGGTCAAATCATTGTTAATGGTCGTCCAGTAGACGAATTCTTTGCTCGTGAAACTGGTCGCATGGTGGTTCGCCAACCATTGGCTTTGACTGAAAACTTGGAAAGCTTCGACATCAAAGTAAACGTATGTGGCGGCGGTGAAACTGGCCAATCTGGCGCGATTCGTCACGGCATTACCCGTGCTTTGATTGACTTTGATGCTGCATTGAAACCTGCATTGTCACAAGCTGGTTACGTTACTCGCGATGCTCGTGAAGTTGAACGTAAAAAACCAGGTTTGCGCAAAGCACGTCGCGCAAAACAATTCTCAAAACGTTAATATTTTACGTTTTGTTTGGAAAAGCCGCCCTCGGGCGGTTTTTTATTTGTGTATAACTATCAAGCTGATACACACAAGCATTCCCTCTATGTTGCAATACAGCGTAAAATAATCGGTATATGCAATGACAGGACGGATGATGAGCGAAACCAAAACCCAAGTAGGCATCGTTGGCGCTACCGGCTATACCGGTGTTGAATTGTTACGCCTTTTGGCACACCACCCTTTTGTAGAAGTGCGCGCAGTCACCAGCCGCCAAGAAGCAGGCAAAGCAGTGGCGGATTATTTTCCCAGTCTGCGCGGTGCTTACGACTTGGTCTTTCAAGCACCTGACGATGCTGATTTAAGTCAGTGTGATGTGGTGTTCTTTGCCACACCAAATGGCGTGGCCATGAAAGAAGCACCGGCTTTATTGGCACAAGGCATTAAAGTTGTGGACTTGTCGGCCGACTACCGCATCCAAGATGTGGCCACTTGGCAAAAATATTACAAAATGGAACATGCCAGTACCGATTGGATCAGTAAAGCTGTGTATGGTTTATCAGAATGGAAACGTGACGACATCGCCGCAGCACAACTGATAGCTAACCCTGGTTGCTACCCTACTTGCGTGGGTTTACCTTTGCTGGCTTTGTTACAACAAAACAGCTTGAAAACCGATGCAGCCATCATTGCCGATTGCAAATCAGGTGTCTCTGGTGCCGGTCGCAAGGCCGAAATAGGCAGCTTATTCAGTGAAGCTGGTGACAATTTCAAGGCTTATGGTGTGGCAGGCCACCGCCATTTGCCCGAGATACGCCAAACCATATCTGCATTCGCCCCTGAAATTGCACAGAAATTTACCTTTGTGCCGCATTTGACCCCCTTGATACGCGGCATGCATGCCACCATCTATGTAGAATTAAATGAAGGTGTCGATGCTTTGGCTGTATTTCAGGCCGCCTACCAAGACAGCGCGTTTGTCGATGTGATGCCACATGGCAGCTTGCCAGAAACTCGTTCTGTGCGTGGTGCCAATACTTGCCGCATTACCGCTTACCGTGCCCCAGAAACCGAAGCCAATCAATGGATTATTTTATCGGTGATTGATAATTTGGTAAAAGGTGCCGCCGGCCAAGCCGTACAAAATATGAATATTATGTTGGGTTTACCAGAGCAGACTGCTTTAAACGGTATGCCCCTACTGCCTTAAACGCCCACATGAAAGGAAACTCTGATGAGCGATGTTGAAACCAGTAGCCCTATCGTCTTTACCGATAGCTGCTGCACCAAAGTAAAAGATTTGATTGCAGAAGAAAACAACCCTGAATTGAAACTGCGTGTATTTGTTAACGGTGGCGGCTGTTCGGGCTTCCAATACGGCTTCACTTTCGATGAAATCGTCAACGAAGACGACTTTGAAATCAAAAAAGACGAACTGACTTTCTTGGTAGACCCTATGAGCTACCAATACTTGGTTGGCGCTGAGATTGATTACACCGAAAGCTTGCACGGCTCACAATTCGTGATTCGCAATCCAAACGCTACCACTACCTGTGGTTGCGGTTCTTCATTCTCAGTATAAACACTGAAATAAAGACAGTTTAAAAGCGGCCTGTAAATCGTTTACAGGCCGCTTCTGTATTACCCAAACACACGCATCTATCCACCACATCATACTCAAACACAACATCCTACAAATATAACCAACAATACCAATACGCTGCTTATTACTGCAATTAAACCATCATTGCAATGATAACAACACCCCAATCCAAGCAGCCTCAGCACACCATGCACGCTAGCAGTTAGTTGCTATCCTAAACATGACTGCACACTCTTCTAAATCAGTATTGTTCAAACATTTTACATTCCGCTAAGTACACACACCCTCAAGCCACAGTTATATTTGAATATTTAATCAACCCCTTCACACCCACCCAGCTAAAGCTGTGTAATAACTGCCATACGCTCACATCAAAAACCCAGCCCTAGTGGCCTGTTTATTACGCTTACAACACATCGTTTAAAATTGAATGACACAATATTCAAACCATAAAAAAGCGGCCTGTAAATGTTTACAGGCCGCATGTATGGATACCTAATTAAAACAAATCATCGATGGCATCGGTTTTCTGTTGTGGTGGCTTGTTACCACCGCCTTGCGGTGCTTGATTGCTAGGCTTCACTTCTTGTGCACCACCACCATTAATCGGCTCAACGGTAGTACCGCCACCAGGTTCACCCAAGCCATTGATAGGATCAACGGTCACGCCTTGTTGATCGCCGCCCACGGTTTCATGGTCGCGCTCTTCCGCCTTAATCGGCGCGCTGGCATGGTTATCAATGTTCAGGTTAGGATTCAAGGTTTGGAACTCTTCCATAAAGTATTCACCACCGCGTTGTACCAAACCTTTAGGCGGTTTCACATCGACGATAGGCGTGCCTTTCAAGGCAAACTTCATGTAATCCATCCACACTGGCAAGGCAATCACGCCACCATAACCAGCACGACCCAAGCTGCGTGGCTTGTCAAAGCCCACGTATACCGCAGTCACCAATTTAGGATTGAAGCCCACAAACCAAGCATCTTTCATGTCGTTGGTGGTACCGGTTTTACCGGCAATATCCGAACGACCCAAGGCGCTAGCGCGTGCTGCCGTACCACGACGGGTGACGTCTTTTAAGATGTTGTACATGATGAACGCATTGCGCGGATCCACCACTTGTTGGGCATTTTGTCCTGCCACCAACGGTTGGGTTTGGGCACGCAAGCGGCCTGAACCGTCGTAAATCTTATCAATCACATAAGCGGTGACTTTGTAACCGCCATTGGCAAAGACGGCATAACCCTCAGCCATTTGCAACGGTGTGGCCGAGCCCGCACCCAAAGCCATAGACAGGCTATCAGGATGGTCTTTTGGTGCAAAGCCAAAGCGTTGAATGTAGTCTTTGGCATTTTTCACGCCCAACATCATCAACAAGCGGATGGTGACCATGTTTTTAGATGCCACCAAAGCCGAATGCATGGAAATGTAACCAGCGTAACGACCATCCGAGTTTTTAGGCTCCCACGCACGACCACCCGCCCCCATGCCAGGCATAGAAATCGGTGCATCGTTAATCGGTGTGGCAGCGGTCACACCTTTGGCCAAGGCCGCAGAGTAAATAAAAGGTTTAAAGGTAGAACCCGGTTGGCGCCATGCTTGGGTGGCACGGTTAAATGTGCGACGGTGGAAGTCATAGCCACCAACCAAAGCGCGTACCGCACCAGTTTGCGCATCCAAGGCCACCAATGCGCCCTGTAACTCAGGTTGCTGTACCACTTTCCAACCATTGCCGCTTTTGGCCAAGCGCAATAACGAGCCCACTTTGACTTCACGCTCCTTGGCTTTGGAATTGTTGATAACAGATTTGATTAAAGACAAATCCGCACCCGACATTTTGTGCAGGCCACGGCCTGAAATATACACCTCAATCGAGCCTTGGCCTTTGGCACTGGTCACCACTGCCGGCACCTCGCCACGCACGGTACGGAATGGTGTCAGAATTTGTTCCAAATCGTCCAAATACTCGTCTTTGTCTGTAGGCAATTGCGACAAGTCCAATTGCGCTTCAGGACCATGGAAACGTGCGCCACGGTCAAAATTTTCCAAGGCAGTGCGCAAGGCTTTGGTGGCCACCACTTGGTGCTCAGTAGACACGGTGGTAATCACTTTAAAGCCCTGGGTATAGGCCTCTTCACCGTATTTGTCCACCATGGCTTGGCGCGCCATTTCAGCCACATACAAAGAGTTTTCATCCACTTCGGTTACCGCACGTTCAAACTTCAACTCGTCTGCGTATGCCGCATCAGCCTGCTCTTTCGTCACCATGCCCTGCTCTGCCATATTGTTCAGAATATAGCGTTGGCGCTGTTTGGCACGTTCAAAATTCACAATCGGATTGAAAGCAGAAGGGGCTTTGGGTAAACCCGCCAACATTGCGGACTCGGCCAAGCTGAGTTTTTCTACCGGTTTGTTATAATACGCATAAGACGCCGCAGCAAAGCCGTAAGAACGCTGCCCCAAATAGATTTGGTTAAAATACAACTCAAGAATTTGGTCTTTGCTTAAGTTTTGTTCAATCTTATACGCCAACAAGGCTTCATTGAATTTGCGCTTTAAGGTTTGTTCATTGCTTAAATAGAAGTTACGCGCCACTTGTTGGGTAATGGTACTGGCACCAGAGCGCACACCACCGGTTAAGTTACCCACCATCGCCCGTGCCACCCCCATCACATCCACACCCCAATGGCTGTAGAAACGCTGGTCTTCAGCTGCAATCACGGCATTGCGCAAATCTTTAGGGAATTTGTCTATCTTGGTAAAGTTACGGCGCTCTTCACCGTACATGCCAATTAATTTGTCATCTGATGAATAAATCATCAATGGCATTTTGGGTTTGTAATTCGTCACAGACTCCAAACTTGGCAATTTAGGGTAAGTAACCAACACTGCTATTGCCAGTAAAGCTGCACCAAAAAAAATAAGCCCTAAGGTTAATCCCATTAGGGTACTGAATAGTTTTTTAAACATTAGAAGAATAATTTTCAGCAAAATGATTGCGCAAAGTATAAGGTTAAAGCTAACCTTATGCTAGATATAAAAATTAACGTTTCTAAAGGTTAATTTTCAAACGGGGATAATTGCCAATGAAAATCAAGAAAAAAGCTGCCGCGCCAAGCAAGAATAACAGTAAAAGCGTGAGTGGTCGTGGTTTGATAACCATAGATATCACTGATCAGAATGTAAAAATTGCGCATCTTAATGGGCGATCACCTGAACAGTTGATATTAGAAAATTACAAAATTTTTCCTTTACCGCAAGGTTATGTTCAGGACGGGAAAATCAACAATGAGGAGCAATTAGTCGCAATTTTGCAACAGGCTTACAGCCAGTTTAAAGGCAGTAGCAAGCAATTTGTTGCCGCCTTACCACACAATATTGTGACGCTACAGACCTTTAACTACACCAATGATGGCGATACTTCTTTAGAAGATGCCGCCAGCTTTGAGGCCGCCCAAATTGCCACCATTGATGAAATCAACTTGGATTATCAAGTCATCAATGCTGTAGGCGACTCTGAAGAAGTGTTGATGGTCATCGCCCTGAAAGGCGACAGCCAACCTTATTTAGATTGTTTAGATGAGTCGGGCTTTGGTCCATTAAAATTATTGGACGTGGAAACTTATGCCATCGTTAATGCATTCTCTAACTGGATTAATACTCAGTCACCTGATTTAGAAAATGAAACCCTCGCTGTATTTGACGTTGGTGGTTTAAAAACTCAATGTTTGATTATGCGTGCCGGCAAAGTTTTGTTCAAACAAGAAATCCTGTTTGGTGGTGAGCAATTGTCGCGTGAAATTCAGCGCACTTACCAAATGGATTTGGAGGCAGCTGAACGCTTAAAAACCTCTGCTGAACAACCAGTCGATTACCAAAATTTGATTGTGAATGGCTTTAACCAAGAGCTTTCATTGGAAATCCAACGTGTATTACAGTTCTTCTATACCAGCGCACACTCTAGTAACAACCAAAAAATCAGCAAAATCATCTTAACGGGTGGCTCATCTGTCTTACCGCATTTAAGTGATGTTGTTGAAGAGCAATGCAATATTGCCACTTTGGTTGTCAATCCTATGCAATATTTGGGCATAGCCAGTCATATTGATCCATTGGCCTTGGTACAAGATGCAGGACGATTAACAGTTTGCTGCGGTTTGGGCGTGAGAGGTGTTTTATGATTAAAATCGTTCAACTGAACTTGCTCGATTACCGAGCTGAGATTCAACAAGAGAAACTGAAACGCTTTAAGATTTTAATGGGTGCAGCTGCAGCAGTCGGCGTGGGCTTGGCGGTTGTGGCATGGATGGGCTTGGCCGGCATGGTCAGCGATCAACAAGATCGCAATACCTTACTCAAAGGTGAGATTTCAAAATTAGACAAAGAAATTGAAGAAGTCAAAACACTTAAAGACAAACACAAAAACTTTTTAGAACGTAAACAAAAAATTGAAGAGCTTCAAAATAAGCGTTATGAAGCAGCCAAGATGATTGATGATTTGAATGTATTGATTCCTGATGGAGTATACCTGACATCTATTGAAGGTGATGTTAAAAACAATTACAAAATTTCTGGTAAAGCAGTTAGTGATAATAAAGTGGCTTTGTTTATGAAAAATCTGCCAAGTACTGGTGTATTTGAAATACCACAACTAACCAGCATTACCAAACAACCAGATGCTCAAGAATTTGTATTGAATGCGAATTTGATTGACCATGCTGCCGTAAAAGAAGAACAAACTGCCGCAGCAACTGGTGCTGGCTCTGTCTTAGAGGGGAAATAACATGGCATCCAAAAGTTTAGAACTCAATGATTTATACAAACTCAATCCAATTGCACAATTGGGTTTAGCCTTGGGTATCATTGTATTAATTTTAGGTTTGGCATATTTTGTTTTCTACAGCGGTCAATTGGACGAATTGAAAGTCGCAGAAACTGAAGAAGTAAAATTAAAAGAAGACTTTGAATCCAAGGCTAAGGCAGCAGCACAATTGCCTATTTTGAAAAAGCAATTAGAACAAATCAATACCACTTTTGCGATTTTGTTGAAACAATTACCAACGGATGCTGAAGTACCTAATCTACTGCAAGAATTACATGATGCGGCATCTTCTAATGGCATGCGCTTGGATAAAGTCATTCCTCAACCTATTGTCAATGATGGCCCTATTGATATATTACCATATCAAATTTCCTTAACCGGTAGTCATGCACAGTTAAGTCAGTTTGCACGTGATGTTGGTAAATTATCGCGCATCATTACCTTAAGTGAGATGAAACTCGAACAAGATAAAAAAGATAAAAAAGATAAAAATGCGCCTGTCACACAATTTGTACTTGAAGCAAAAGCCAATACTTATAAAGCCGTCGATGTAAATGTAATTGATGAAGATAAAAAGCAAGCTTCAGAACCTAAAAATAAAAAAGCGGCCAGCAATAAGGATGCTAAAGCAGAGGGGGCTAAATAATGAAATACTCTAAGAAAAAATATATTCCTCTTATTGGGATTGCTTTGCTTCTTAGTGCCTGCTCAGAGCACGATGACTTAAGACAATGGATGTCAAATGTCAAACAAAAGGCAATCAAATCATATCCTGAACAGACAGTTCCTAGCATTAATGCCATGGCAACTTATATACCACCTGCTTTTGTAGGTTTACAGGCATTTAATCCTGATCGGTTAAAAGCAGGTCGACAAACTGGCGATAACGGTCCAAATATGAATCGCCCCAAAGAAATATTGGAGGCATTTGGCTTAGAGAAATTGGCTTATGTAGGCTCTTTGGTCAAAGGTGGTCAAACTGCTGGTTTTATCAAAGTGGATGATCACATCTATACCGTTAATGTGGGCAATTATTTAGGGCAAGATTTTGGTCGTATTGTTGCCATCGAGCCAGATCGCATCGTCTTACAAGAAATGGTTGAAGGCACCGATGGTACTTGGGAACACCGCGAAGGCACCATTACCCGCTCAGATTCTGCAAATGATACTGAAACCACAAAATAGTGATAATTAATAAGGGATAACTATGAAACACATTCAAGCAACAGTAAAGCTGCTCTCTGGTTTGAGTTTGGGTTTAATGCTGCAAACAGCATGGGCGGGTAACATTACTGACATCAAAGTCACTTCATTAACCGACAGCAAAAAAATCGTTAAGATTAAATTTGATCGGGATGTGGTGGAACCTAAAGGCTTTGTAACGGGCACTCCCCCTACTATAGCCTTGGATTTTGGTCAAACCGGCATTAATTTGGCTCAACAGGACTTCCAATACAATGACAGCTTGCTGGGTAAAATCTTAGCAGCCGAAAGTAATGGTCGGGCGCGTTTGGCCATCGATTTACGCAGCAATAGTGAGTATTACACCGAGCGCAAAGGCGATGAGATTTGGGTTTACATCACCTCAAAAAATGCAATACCAAACATTACTGAATCAGTGAAAACTACTGCCACCAATACTTCTACCATCAAAAATAACAATGCTTCCTCGCAATTGTCATCAAATAACAGCGATGACATAGGCCACAGTGGTGTTGGCATTGACTTCAAAAAAGGCAATGGTGGGCGTGGTGAAGTGACCTTGAACTTACCGACACCAAATACTCGGTTTAATGTTCAAAAAAATAATGATCGATTGATTATTACTTTGCCAGATACCAGTATCAATGCCGCCGAACAGAAAAAATTGGATGTTACCACTTTTGGTACGCCAGTGCGCTTTGTAAACTTGACTCGTAACAATGCCCAAACCCAGTTGGAAATAGTGACCTCTGGTCCTTGGTCTTATCAAAACAAATTGGAAAATGGCCGACAAGTCTTCCATATCCTGCCGCAAAGCAATATCGCACAAGCCGGTTTAATTAAAAAAAACCAAAACTTTAAAGGAACGCGTGTTACTTTAGACTTTCAAGATGTTGAGGTACGTACCATCTTGCAAATTTTGGCTAAAGAATCTGGTATGAATATTGTTGCCAGCGATAGTGTTAGAGGTAACATGACTATCAGTTTAAAAGATGTACCTTGGGATCAGGCATTACAATTAGTGATGGATTCTCGTAATTTAGACAAACGGCAAAATGGAAATATTATAAAGATCGCCCCTAGAGAAGAGTTAATAGCCCAAGAAAAAGAAGAATTAACAAATGCGAAAGAATTAGAAAACTTGGGGCCGTTATTATCTCAATCATTTCAATTGAAATATAAAAGTGTTGAAGAGTTTAAAACCGTCTTAGATATTAAAACTGGATCCTCTAATAGTGGAGATACAAAGTCCATCTTATCTGCTAGGGGATCAGCTTTAATTGATCCTGCAACCAATACTTTAATCATCAATGATGTTTCTTCTGTCATTAAAAAAATGCAAGCACTCGTTGAAGAACTTGATGTTCCTTCACAACAAGTGATGGTAGAAGCTCGCATTGTATCTGCCACCACCAACTTTGGACGCGAACTTGGTGTTAGATGGTTTGGTCAACATACAAGTTCTTCCACCAAACCGAGTACCGGAATTGGATCGGCAATTCCTTCATCTAACACAACCACAACGGGTAATAATGCGTGGGCTGGTCCAATGGGTTTTTCAAATTCTCCAAGTGTTAATTTAGGAGTACAAGCTGCAACTAGCAGTATCGCCATTGTGCGACAAACTTTATCAGGTGCTTTGGGCTTGGAACTGTCTGCAGCAGAGTCAGAAGGAAAAACCAAAACCATTTCTAGCCCTCGTGTATTGACCCAAAATGGGAAAAAAGCTGAAATCAAATCCGGTACTGAAGTTCCTTACCAAGAAGCAAGCTCTAGTGGGGCCACTTCTGTTTCATTTAAAGAGGCGGTTTTAGGTTTAACTGTCACCCCACGTATCACCCCTGATGGCAACATTATCATGGATTTAGATGTGACTAATGATTCGGTTGATTCAACTTGTACCGCTTCCGAACCATGTATCAAAACCAACAACCTGAACAGTACAGTGATGGTAGAAAATGGCGGTACAATTATTGTTGGCGGCATTTACAAACAAGATTTAAACAATGCCACGTCAAAAGTGCCATTACTAGGCGATATCCCTGTCTTGGGCAATTTGTTTAAATACCAGAAAAAAGTGGATAACCAAGAAGAATTACTGATTTTCATCACCCCTCGCATCATGAGTGCAACGGGCAGTAACTTGCGTTATTAATCTTCTATCATTCAACCAACTTAGGTTACAATGCCTGCTATGGACTACATAGCAGGCAATCTTATTTTTATTGGGTTGATGGGGGCTGGTAAAACCACCATCGGTAAGTGTTTGGCACAGCGTTTGGGTTGGCAGTTTTACGATTCGGACCAAGAAGTTGTCAAACGCACAGGTGTACCCATCAGTACCATTTTCGAGCTGGAAGGCGAAGCGAGTTTTCGTGAGCGCGAGCATGCTGTCATCAGTGACTTAAGCAAACTCAAACATTGTGTGATTGCCACTGGCGGCGGTGCCATCTTGCGCCCTGAAAACCGTCAATTGTTGCAGCAATCGGGCACGGTAATTTACTTAAGCACCAGTGTCGATTGCATCCTCAAACGCACGGCACAAGACAAATCACGACCGCTGTTACAAGTGGAGAATCCGCGTGAGCGTTTGGAAAAACTGTTCCAAGAACGCGACCCACTCTACCGCGATATTGCCGACCACATTATCGAGACCCATAGCCAAGCCATACCCATGGTGGTGAACCAATTAATCCAACAATTGAATTTATATGAGCCCTCTGACACTGACCGTTGATGCCCCTTCTCATAGCTATCCTATTTTCATTGATACCCATTTACAGGCCGCATTAGCACGTGAATTGGCACAGTATTGCAGTCGCAAAGCAGCCATTGTGACCAACACCACTATCGCACCTTTGTACTTAGAACAAGTACAAGCGGCCTGTAAAACCGCCGGCATAGACAGTTTCACCATCATCTTACCCGATGGTGAAGCACATAAAAATTGGGAAACCCTCAACCTGATTTTTGATGGCTTATTGCAAAACCATGCCGAGCGCTCGACCACCTTGATTGCTTTGGGTGGCGGTGTCATCGGCGACATGGTCGGCTTTGCTGCAGCGACGTATCAACGTGGTGCGCCTTTTATTCAAATTCCCACCACCTTACTCAGCCAGGTGGATTCGTCTGTTGGTGGCAAAACCGCCATCAACCATCCTCTGGGTAAGAACATGATAGGCGCGTTTTACCAGCCTCAAGCGGTATTCATCGGTTTGGACAGCTTGAAAACCCTGCCTGAACGCGAATTTGCTGCAGGCATGGCCGAAGTCATCAAATACGCACTGTTGGGCGATGTTGAATTTTTAAGCTATTTAGAAAACCACATGGATGCCATCCAAGCGCAAGATGCGCAGGCATTGCGCCACATCATCGGCCATTGCTGCCAAATGAAAGCCGATATTGTGGCCGAAGATGAAAAAGAACACGGCCGTCGCGCCTTGTTAAACTTGGGTCACACCTTTGGTCATGCGATAGAAACCGAAATGGGCTATGGCGTGTGGTTGCACGGTGAAGCCGTGGCGGCTGGTATGGTGTTGGCATGCCGTTTGTCTGAGCAATTGGGCAACATCAGCACCGCAGACAGCCAGCGTGCCATAGACCTGATTGCACGCGCCCAATTACCGGTAGATGCGCCCACATTCGCGTTTGCAACTTGGTTAGAACACATGCAACATGACAAAAAAGTGGTCAATGGCGAGATGCGTTTTGTTGCATTGCAACAACTGGGCGCAGCCTATATGGTCAAAGGCATTACCGCCGCAGACTTGCGTACCGTGGTGCCACATGCTTGAATTGTCGGTGTTTCACTGATTTCTGCTCTTAAGCGGCCTGTAAACCACAGGCCGCTGTTCATTTGACTTGGATTAAATCACCTTGCTCTAAACCAAGAAGTCATTGAATTTCAGGTAAGATGGTGTTTTCAGCCTGACTGGGAAATGGTGATGAAGCCCCATTATTTACACGATTTATTCAATCCCAAACACATAGCGGTCATCGGTGCCAGCGACAGAGCCCACAGCATTGGTCAAACTGTCTTCGCCAATTTGCTCACTTGCGGTTTTACAGGCCGCATCAGCCCAGTCAATTTGAAACACCCGATTGTCGGCGGTGTGCCTGCTGCCAGTCATTTGTCGCAACTGAGCGATAAAGTCGATGTGGCCTTGGTCTTGACCCCGACCAGCAGTTTTGATGGCCTGATACGCGAGTGCGCCAAACTCAAAATCCGCTTTATGGTCATCATCAAAAACTTGGACGAGCAAACGCCTAAAGACCGTCAATTATTGGAAAAAGCAGTCAAACTGGCCAAACGCTTACAAGTGCGCTTGCTCGGTCCCAGCATCTTGGGTTTGATACGACCACCGCAAAACCTGCATGCCAGTACTTACCAAGGTGTGCTCAACAGCGGCAGCTTGGCCTTGATTACCCAATCCAGCGGCCTCAGCAGCGCCCTACTGGACTGGGCGCATGGGCGCAAAATCGGTTTTTCAACTGTGTTGTCACTCGGTGTGGAAACGCTGGACATTGATTACGGCGAAATTTTGGACTTTTTGGTACAAGACAGCCACACCAAAGGCATTTTGCTGCACATCCACCACATTTTGGATGGCCGCCGCTTTATGAGCGCTTTGCGCTCGGCGGCGCGGGTCAAACCAGTGGTGGTCTTGAAATCTGGGCGTGAGGAAAACCACATTGATGGCTTGTCCACCGCCAGCAATGTGCTCGACAGCAACGACATCTTCAACAGCGCCTTAAGCCGCGCCGGTGTGTTGCGGGTACAAACCATATCGCAATTGTTCACCGCCGCACGCATGCTCACCGCCGATTACCGCACCCAAGGCAACCGCTTGGCCATAGTCTCCAATGGCATAGGTTTGGGCGTACTGGCCGTAGACAGCGCACACGATTCCAACGTACCGTTGGCGCAACTGTCAGAATCAACCCTGCAACAGCTCAAAACCGTGCTGCCACCGCACAATCACATCAGCAATCCTGTTGATACTGGCAACGATGCCAGCCCACTGCGCTTTCGCTCGGTGGTGAAGCTGTGTTTGGACGATGCCGCCGTCGATGGCGTCTTGGTCATCTTCTCACCGCAACCTGGCAGTGATGATGTCGGCACGGCGCAAATGATGTTGCAACTGCAAAAAGAAAGCAACAAACCGCTGATGATGGCGTGGATGGGCGATGAGAAAGTCAAAAACAGCATCCCCTTGCTCACGCAAGCACGGGCAATACACTTTAAATCGCCTGAATTTGCGATAGAAGTGTTCAGCAACTTGGCTGAGTTTCAGAAAAACCAAGCCTTGCTGTGGCAAACACCCAAGCCGTTGGAAGGCCATGCCTTACCGGCCGATATCAAAGCCGCCAAACACTTGCTGCGCGAAGCACAACAGCAACATTTGACCGTATTGCCCGAATACAGCTCCAAAACCTTGCTCAACCAATTCCACATTCTGAGCAACCAAACGCGCTTGGCGCACGATGAAGACGAAGCAGTGGCCTTGGCGCAAGACATGGGTTATCCCGTGGTGTTGAAAATTGATTCGGCCGATATTTTCTACAAATCCAATATCGGCGGCGTCAAACTCAATATCCACGATGCGCCCAATTTGCGCGAAGCCTACCGTGTCATCATGGAACGTGCCGCCGTATTGGCACCACAAGCGCGCATCAATGGCATCACCGTACAACCGATGTTGCAACAGCGCGAGGCACGCGAGGTAATGATCAGTGTCACCCGCGATCAGGTATTTGGCCCCGTCATCACTTTTGGCGCTGGTGGTTTGGCCGCATCCATCCAAAAAGACAATGCCACCTCTTTGCCGCCTTTGAACAATTTCATCATCGCCGACATGGTGAAGCGCACCAAAGTCGGCCAAACTCTGGGCGCATTCAAAAACATGCGCCCGATAGACCAAGAAGCTTTGGAGCAAGTGCTGTTGCGGGTATCGGAGATGGTGAGCGAGTTGCCAGAAATCATCGAATTGGAAATCAACCCTTTGCTGCTCAGCCCTGCCGGTGCCATTGCCGTAGATGCACGCGTGGTCATAGACGAGCACCAAGTCAAATCCAATCGCAGCCAACGCTACAAACACATGGCCATCATGCCTTACCCATCGTATTTGGAAGAATCTTTGCAATTGAAAGATGGCACCCAAGTTGCCTTGCGGCCACTGCGGCCTGAAGACGCCGACATGGTGCAAGATTTCGTACGCAACCTGTCCGAAGAAAGCCGTTATAACCGTTTCATGTCCAGCATCAAGCAATTGTCGCAACAAGTGTTGGTGCGCTTCACCCAGCTCGATTACGACCGCGACATGGCCTTGGTCTTGGTCTATACCTACGACGATGGCCATGAAGAAGTGCTGGGCATGAGCCGCTATGTCACCGACCCCGACATGGAAGTGTGCGAATTTGCCATTTCCATTGCCGACAAATGGCAAGGACGCGGCGTGGGCACGCTGTTGATGCAAAAATTATTTGATGTGGCCAGTCAACAAGGCTTGTCCACCATGCGTGGCGAGGTTTTGACCAGCAACAGCGGCATGTTGCAGCTGATGAAAAAATTGGGATTCAAGCTGAAAAAAGACCCAGAAGATCCAAATATTTACATTGTCACTCGCCTCCTAAGCAGCGATACGCCGACTTAAAAGCGGCCTGTAAAATTAAGAGCTTGCCAGACAAGCACATATTAGCCTAAAATTGCGGGTTTACTTCTATTGAACTTTAAGGATTACACATGGTTGTCATTCGTTTGTCTCGCGGTGGTTCTAAACACCGTCCGTTCTACAACGTGGTTGTTGCTGATTCACGCAATCGTCGCGATGGTCGTTTCATTGAGCGCGTTGGTTTTTACAACCCAGTTGCCAATGAAAAACAAGAACGTGTTCGCTTGAACAACGACCGCTTGAACCACTGGGTTAGCCAAGGTGCTCAATTGAGCGACGCGGTTGCTAAATTGGTTAAAGAACAAGCTTAATTCACATGTCTGATGCGGTTTTAACCCTGCCCGATGGCGGCGAATTAATCATCATGGGTTTCATACGTGGTGCCGTGGGCGTTAAAGGTTGGGTCAAGATAGGTAGTCATACCGAATACCTCGACAGTTTGTTGGATTACCCGACGTGGTATCTGATTAAAGACCAACAACGTGTCGAAGCAGTGCTTGAAACCGGCAAGGTATTGAATAACAAAGAACTGCAGGTCAAGTTTGAAGACTGTGATACGCGTGACCAAGCCGAAGCATGGCAAGGTTATACCATCGCTGTTCCTCGAGCGGATTTTGTAGAAACCGAAGAAGGTGAATACTACTGGACGGATTTGATAGGCATGAGTGTCATCAATCACGAACAAGTGGTATTGGGCAGCGTTCACAGCTTGTTGCAAACCGGTGCTCACGACGTGCTCGTGGTGCGCGGTGAACATGGCGAGAAACTGATTCCTTTCGTTGAGGCATTTGTCGGCGAAGTGGACATGAACGCAAAAACCATACAAGTTGAATGGGGTTTGGACTACTGATGCACATCCAAGTCATCAGTGTGTTACCGGAAATGTTTGCGGCGATCAGCGATTTTGGTGTGACTTCGCGAGCATTGAAACAAGGTTTGTGGCAGTTTGATGCGATTAATCCGCGTCAGTTTGCCGATAACAAACTCGGTTACATAGACGACAGACCTTATGGTGGCGGACCGGGTATGGTCATGATGGCACCGCCTTTAGCGCGCGCCATTACCCATGCCAAAGACCAACACCAAGGTAAGAATCCACCGCGTGTGCTGTATTTAAGCCCACAAGGCCAGCCTCTTACCCATGCCAAAACGCAAGAATTGGCTAAGCTTGATGGCATGATTTTGCTGTGTGGTCGTTACGAAGGCGTTGATGAACGCTTGCTTAACCACTACATAGACGAAGAAATTTCCATCGGCGACTTTGTGGTTTCTGGCGGTGAATTGCCAGCGATGATGTTGATGGACTCGGTATTGCGTCAAATTGATGGCGTATTGGGTCACCAAGATTCAGCCGCACAAGATTCATTTGCCAACGGTTTACTTGATTGTCCGCATTACACGCGGCCTGAAAGCTTTGAAGACATGCATGTTCCTGAGGTATTGCTCTCAGGTAACCATGCCAAGATTGCAAAATGGCGACAACAACAGTCTGTTTTGCGTACTACCCAGCGCCGTCCAGATTTATTGGCTGCGTTGAAACAAGAGGCGTCTGAACTCGGAATCTCCGAACCAACAGACAAGGCCATATGATATATAGGAAATGTAATGAACATTATTGAACAATTAGAGCAAGAAGAAATTGCTCGCTTGAACAAAGAAATCCCAGCGTTTGCACCAGGCGACACCGTAATCGTGTCTGTGTCTGTGACCGAGGGTAACCGTACCCGTTTGCAAGCTTACGAAGGCGTGGTAATTGCCCGTCGTAACCGTGGTTTGAATTCTAACTTCATCGTTCGTAAAATCTCTAACGGTGAAGGTGTTGAACGTACATTCCAATTGTACGCTCCATCAGTAGCGAAAATCGAAGTAAAACGCCGTGGTGACGTTCGCCGCGCGAAATTGTACTACTTACGTGGTTTGACTGGTAAAGCGGCTCGCATTAAAGAAAAATTGCCAGCACGCAAAGTGGCCAAATAAGAAGTATTTGCTTAAAAATACGTTAAAAACGGTGTCTTATGGCACCGTTTTTTCTATGATGTCAAACATTCTATTGTGGCTGTGTGTCTTGAAGGGGAAATCATGAAGAAGATCCACCTCTGTGTTTTAACTGGCTTGTTGTTCAGCGGCGCCGCTTTTGCCGACTGGCTGCCTGGCTTGCCCTCTCCGGACAAATGGTTAAACCAACAGTGCATGCACCGCATCTCTCAATACCCCAAAGTCAAACTCAGCAGCAGCGAGCGCCGCAATACCTGCGCCTGCATGACCCAACACGCCAAAGCCAATCTGTCCACGCGTGACTTATTGAACTTGGTCGAGATGTCCGATTCCGAATTGGAACGCCGTTACGGCGGTCAAGCCAAACAAGCGTTTGAGCGTTGTAGCAAGCAACAAGTGGCCAGCGAATAGCCCACAACCCTCAACACAGAACATCAAAAAGCGGCCTGTAAACTCTTTACAGGCCGCTTTAACATGCATGCGCATCACATTGGATGGTGATTAATCCTGTTCGCTGTCCAAACTGCCCGACTTACGCTGCGCATTCGGTACCAACACGATTTTGTCGTCGGTGGCGCGTATCGCTTTGAGGTTTTTGTCTGGATAGTCCAAGCGGTGCAAGAAATGGCGGATGCAATTGAGGCGGGCACGCTTTTTGTCGTCCGACTTAATCACCGTCCACGGCGCATCGCCGGTATGGGTATGGAAGAACATTTGGTTCTTGGCCTCGGTATACTCATCCCAACGGTCTAGTGACTGTATGTCTATCGGCGATAATTTCCAGTGTTTCAAAGGGTCATCACGGCGCGAAATAAAGCGGCGCAATTGTTCTTCACGGCTGACCGAGAACCAAAACTTGAACAAATGGATGCCATCATTGACCAACATGCGCTCCAAATCGGGGGTTTGGCGCATAAACTGCAAATACTGTTGCGGCTCGCAAAACCCCATCACCCGTTCTACACCAGCGCGGTTATACCAAGAGCGGTCGAACAACACGATTTCACCCGCCGTCGGCAAATGCTCAATATAGCGCTGAAAATACCACTGCCCCAATTCCACCTCATTCGGTTTCTCTAAGGCCACCACACGCGCACCACGCGGGTTCAAATGCTCCATAAAACGCTTAATCGTGCCGCCCTTGCCTGCCGCATCGCGCCCTTCAAACAGGCACACGATGCGTTGCCCCGTTTCCTTCACCCACGATTGCACTTTCAGCAATTCGATTTGCAACAATTGCTTGTCGTGTTCGTAAACACGGCGGCTCATGCGGGTTTTGTAAGGGTAAGATGCCGGCAAAGGCGCCGAATTGGCATCTTCAGCACTGGTTTCGCCCTCAGCGTGCAACACTTGCTGGGTGAAAATCGGTAAGGCTTCGGCCAACTCGACCGTTTCGTCCTCGGCATTGGGGTTGATGGGTGTGTGTTTTAATTTGTCGTCTGCCATGCATTCAGCCTTTCATCGGGAGTACCTATTACCATGTTGATATTATAAGGGGCACAACACTGATTTTAGAGGGGAAACTCATGGCGTTTGCGCTACATCAAAGTTTCCACCAAGCCTACCGCAAACACACCCCGCAAAGCATTGCTCAAGCGGATGCGCGTGGCCGCCAATACTTCAGCGCGACCGATGTCCGCACGCTCGATGATGCGGCCTGTAAACCCATATTGCGCAGGATTTTGCAATATGGCTTGGCGCATCACACCGTTCAAAATGTCCAAATCCGTACTCGGTGTGTACCACTGCCCATCTAATTCGATAAACACATTCGAGCGCCCGCCTTCGAGCAGGAAACCGTCTTGATTGAACAACAAGCCATCAAACGCACCCAGTTCGACCGCGCCTTGCCACACCTTATCAAACTGCGTTCGCATCGTGGTTTTGTAACGGCGCAACACATCTTGGTTCGGCAACACTTGCTCGCTCAAACACACCGTTTGCGGCGCCTCAAAATCCACCATGGCCGCCGCCGTTATCGCATATTGCCCATCGGCCGCCACCGCACATTTCACCCGCCACAAGCCTTGTGCCCACTCGCTCTCACAAGCGGCCTGTAAGTCTTGCCACAAGGCGTTCACATCACAGACGATGTGCAAATCGCGCACACTCTGTTGCAAACGCGCTTGGTGTAAGGCCAGTAATTCACAGCGGCCATTTTCTACTCGCAGCGTTTCAAACACGCCCACTTCGGCGCTCAAACCTCGTGCAAAACGCGCCTTCCAATGGCACTCATCCCATTCATCCGCACCGACACTGTCAATGACAATGCCCGAACCTATGCCCATACTCAAGCCATAGCGTTGCGGTGTCGCGTGTGCGCGCAATTGCAAGGAGCGGATGACCACATTCCAAGTGCCGGTAAACCCTAAGCCTGTGTCACATGGCTCCAAATACCCGACACTGCCGGTGTACAGGCCGCGCTGGCGCTGCTCCAACTGTTCTATCACCTGCATGGCCATGCGCTTGGGTGCGCCGGTAATCGAGCCACACGGGAAAGCGGCCTGTATGATGTTGGCCACCGTGGTTTCAGGCCGCATTTGCGCCACTACGGTCGAGGTCATTTGCCATACCGAACCAAACGCCTGCACTTCAAACGCCTGCGGCACGCTCACGCCACCAGCCACCGCCAACTTGCCCAAATCATTGCGCAGCAAATCAACGATCATCACATTTTCAGCGCGGTTTTTGGCATCGCTGCGCAAAGCAGCGGCGCGTTCCTCATCCAAGCCATCGCCCAATAAGGGCGCCGTGCCCTTCATCGGCTTGGTCATGATGTGGCCATCGGCCTGTATGTGCAAAAACAGCTCAGGTGAAAAGCCCAAATGCCAAGCCGCACCCTCATTCACCTCAGGCGGCAAGTGTGCCAACACGCCATACGGCACTTGCTGGCGCGCACGCAAACGCGCATACAAACGACTCGGCTCGCCATACACTTCGCCCGTCCACGCGCTGGTGTAATTGATTTGATACACATCGCCACGGGTAATCGCCGCGTGGATGGCGTCTATGCGTTGCAAATACTCGGCCTCAGCCACCTGATTGTGCAAAGCAGCGATGCCAGTGGGCACTGCAGCAGCCTGTAACCATGGCAAATGTCGCGCATCGTCGGCCAACACCTCGCAGCGTTCAAACCACAGCAAATACAGCGCGGCCTGTTTGCCGCCATACATCAACTCCCAGCCAAAATCGTACGACTGCCACAACACCACCTGTAAACCTTGCGCCCAACCCTGTTGTAACAAGGCATCAACGCTGAGCACATCGGCGGCTTGGATGGCATCGACATGGCGTAAGCCTTGGTAATAACGGCAAGTGTGGGCGAGAGCATCGTCTAAGACGACAAAGTATTCGTTTTGATTCATGTTTCTTCTGCAAAAAGCGGCCTGTATTCGTTTACAGGCCGCATTTAATCACATTCCGTGCGATTGCGTGAGCATGATTACGTCCAATCAAACGTAAACATCGCCAAACGCGATTCTGGCTCGTAAAACAGCAAAATCCAATCGGCGCCGCGTTGGTTAAAACGGTAGCCATCGGCCGCGGCGACAAAATAAGCGCGCTTGCCATTGGGCGCAATCAAATAAGTGGTTTCATCGTCGACAATTTCCAACATGCCATAATCCGACAACGGGTATTCCCAATTACCACAGCCGACCTCACCGCCGATTTGGTCCAAGACCACGTCTTCTTCCGCTTGGGAAAAATCCACCTCACCGCGCTGGAACGAGTATTTATTATTGTCGAAAAATTTGCCATATTGGCGATAGCGCTGCTCGGTAATGGCCAATTGCTTGATGGCTTCAAGGCGTTCTTTGCCCAACTCAGCCATCATTTGCCGCTGCCAGTCATCGCTGGGTTCGGTATGGGCCAACAGAAAATAGCGTTCATCCGCCAACCATTCGTATTGCCCTTGCTCATTAAAGCGCAGGCAAAACACATTCGCCTTGGCAAACTCATTGTGAAACGGCTCGGTGCCGTCACCGATGTAACACTCATACGGCTCTATCGGGTTCACAAACGGCAACCAACCCGACCACGCCGGATTTACCGCCGCCAAATCCACGCTTACGACGGGCAATAAGTGTTGGCTTAAAAACGCCGACGACGGTGCAAACACCTCATCAGCCGAGGGAAACATGCGCAGGTGCGGGTTGCTGCTTTTGACATCTTCCAACATGGTTAGGCCTTTTCTCAACACAGTGGCACAGAGTATTGGTGAATCCCTGTGTTTGGTCAAGCGGCGTTCAAAACACAAAAAAGCGGCCTGTAAGTGTTTACAGGCCGCTGTTATGCTTCAGATATCATCCATTACAGATGTTGCAAAATCTCCGGCACCTTGTCTTTGGCATCGCCAAAATACATATAACTGTTGTCGTTGAAGAACAATGGATTTTGCACGCCGGCGTAACCTGCACTCATCGAGCGTTTGAACACAATCACATTCTTCGCTTCCCACACATGCAATACTGGCATGCCGGCAATCGGGCTGCTTGGATCGGTTGCCGCAGCAGGATTCACCGTGTCGTTGGCACCGATGACCAACACCACATCGGTATCGGCGAAATCATCGTTGATTTCATCCATTTCCAACACGATGTCGTAAGGCACTTTCGCCTCGGCCAACAACACATTCATGTGCCCCGGCAAACGACCGGCAACCGGATGGATGCCAAAACGCACCTCCACACCGGCAGCACGCAGTTTTTGCGTCAACTCCGCCACTGGGTATTGCGCTTGCGCCACCGCCATGCCGTAGCCTGGGGTAATGATGACGCTGCTGGCATCTTTGAGCATCGCTGCCAATTCGGCCGCTTGGATTTCCTTGTGTTCACCCGTCACTTCTTCACCAGCAGCTGCAGGTGCGGCACCGAAACCACCGGCAATTACCGAAATAAACGAGCGGTTCATCGCCTTACACATGATGTAAGACAGAATCGCACCAGAAGAACCGACCAACGCACCAATGACGATTAGCAAGTCGTTAGACAACATAAAGCCTGTGGCTGCGGCCGCCCAACCTGAGTAAGAGTTGAGCATGGAAATTACCACCGGCATGTCGGCGCCACCAATCGACGCCACCAAATGCCAACCAAACGCCAAAGCGATGACGGTCATGATGAGCAAGCACATCGTGCCCCAAGCCGAACCATCGGCCGACAAGAAACAGAACATCAGCAACAAAGACACCACCAAAGCCGCCAAATTGAGCTTGTGTTTGTGTGGCAAAGACAAAGGCTTGGAGCTGATTTTGCCATTGAGCTTGCCAAAAGCGACGATGGAACCGGTAAACGTCACCGCACCGATGAAGATGCCCAAATACACTTCCACCATGTGGATGGTGTGCATGTCGGCCGCCACATCACCCGGTTCAATGTAGCTGTTATAGCCCACCAATACCGCTGCCAAACCAACGAAACTGTGTAAGATGGCAATCAATTCTGGCATTTGCGTCATTTCGACTTTTTGCGCGCGGTGGATGCCGATGGCAGCACCGATGACCATGGCGATCAATATCCACACCAAACCGTGGGTATTGGGGCCAAACACGGTCACAAACAAGGCGATGCCCATGCCGACCATGCCAAACACATTACCGCGCTTGGCGGTTTCTTGTTTGGACAAACCCGCCAAACTGAAAATAAACAAGATGGCCGCAATGATGTAAGCGGCGCTAACAAATCCTGTAGACATATTTGTTCTCCCCTTAACCTTTACGGAACATATTGAGCATGCGGCGCGTCACGTAGAAACCGCCAAAAATATTCACGCTCACCAATAAGACGGCGATGAATGCGAGCACACTCACCCAGCCATTGCCTTGGCCGATTTGCAATACCGCGCCCAAGATCACAATGCCGGAAATGGCATTGGTCACCGACATCAGCGGCGTGTGCAGCGAATGCGACACATTCCACACCACGTAATAACCGACCACGCACGACAACACAAACACGATGAAGTGATTCAAGAACGCTGCAGGAGCGGCAGCGCCCACCCATAAGATTGCCAACGCGCCTATCGCCAATGGCAAGATTTTCTTCCACGTTGGCACCGGTGTCGGCTCAGGTTTCACCACCGGCGCAACTTTGGCCGCGGCTTGTGGCTGCGCCGATACCTGTATTGGTGGCGGTGGGAATTTGATTTCGCCGCCTTGGGTAACGGTCATGTTGCGCACAATCACGTCTTCCTCATTCAAGACAATGTTGCCGTCTTTTTCAGGGGTGATGAGTTTGGCCAAATTGACCAAGTTGGTGGCATACAATTGTGACGACTGACCCGACAAGCGGTTGGCCAAATCGGTATAACCGACCACTTTGACACCATTGGCGGTGGTGTGCACTTCACCCGGCACGGTGTATTCGCAGTTACCGCCGCCCACAGCCGCCAAATCGACGATGACCGAGCCCGGTTTCATTGAATCGACCATCGCTTTGGTAATCAATTTCGGCGAAGGTTTGCCCGGTATCGCCGCGGTGGTGATGATGATGTCGACCTCGCGCGCTTGCTCGGCAAACAGCTTCATCTCGGCGGCAATGAATTCTTCCGACATCACTTTGGCATAGCCATCGCCGCTGCCGGCTGATTCTTGTGGGAAATCCAATTTCAAGAATTGGCCACCCATGGATTCGATTTGCTCGGCCACTTCCAAACGCGTGTCAAATGCCTTGACCACCGCACCCAAAGAATTGGCCGCACCAATGGCAGCCAAACCAGCCACACCCGCACCGATCACCAATACTTGCGCTGGCGGTACTTTGCCCGCAGCGGTGATTTGTCCAGTAAAGAAACGACCAAACTCGTGCGCCGCTTCGATGACCGCGCGATAGCCACTGATGTTGGCCATGGACGACAAGGCGTCCATAGACTGCGCGCGCGAAATGCGCGGCACCATTTCCATCGCCAAAGAGGTGATGTTTTTGGCACGCAAGGCCTCCACCAATTCCGGCTTTTGCGCCGCTTGGATGAAGCTGACCAAAGTCGTGCCCTCATCCATCGCCGCCACTTCGGCTTCGGTGGGTGGATTGAGTTTGAAAATCAACGGATTTTTCCAAACCATGTCGGCAGTGACAATGTTTGCACCTGCGTCCACATAGGCTTGGTCATCGAAATTGGCACCTGCACCTGCACCACTTTCTACTGCTACGGTAAAGCCCAGTTTCAACAACTGCACCACGGTTGCGGGCGTTGCTGCAACGCGCAATTCACCGAGCGAACTTTCCTTAGGAATGCCGATTTGCATCGTTTCTTCCCCTTTCACTGATGGTGTGGATGACAAGACATCATCCGATTAAAAAATACTGAGTAAGCGGCCTGTAAACCCGAATATACCTGACAGTAGGCATGGGTTATTGTTGAAAATTCCGATGGCACGCATTGTAAAGATAAATTAAGAACGGAAACTGTAACCTGAAGTTTAAGCGGTTTCAATACGTTGCCGCATGAAATTTTCGTCAATTATTTGCTATAATATTCATTAAACAATTATCAAGAACCGCACATCAAGCATCGGAGCCAGCGTGGACACGCCTTTAGTCTTGTTTTCAACCCAAAAAACCAGCCATAAGCAATTCATTGCCATCGCAACATTAAATCGACCCAAATCTTTGAACGCGCAAAATACCGCTTTGATTTTAGAATTGCGCTCACAATTAGAGGCTTGGGCACAAGACGACAGCATCGCCATGGTGTGGCTGGATGGTGCGGGCGACAAGTCTTTTTGCGCCGGTGGCGACATACGCGAACTCAGACAAGGCGTGGTCGATGCCGCCGATGCTGCCGCTGCTCACCAACATGTGCGCACGTTTTTTGCCGCCGAGTATTACCTGTGTGAATACCTAAGCCGCTACCCCAAACCGGTGGTGTGTTGGGCCACGGGCATCGTCATGGGCGGTGGCATGGGTTTGGCCAGCGCCGCCAGTCACACCATCGTTACCGAAACCACAGTGATGGCCATGCCAGAAATCAGCATCGGCCTGTATCCCGATGCTGGCGGCACGTGGTTTTTGCAACAATTTCCGTTTGGCAGCGGCAAATTTTTGGGCATGACCGGTTCGCGTTTCAATGGCAGTGATGCCTTGCTTGGCAACCTCGCCGCCGCCTCGCGCCCTGCTGACAGCCGCGCCGCCACCTTGCAAGCCTTGGTCGATGCCGATTGGAATGACGAAGCCGAACGCGTGGTGCGTCGCACCTTAAACGGCCTAGACAGCGCTGCTTTGCCTGCCAGCCAAATCTTGGCGCAACAAGCCGCCATTCAAAACGTGGTCAGCCAAGCCTCGTTCCAAGATGCCTTAAACGTGTTGGCCAGCCATGCCGAACAAGACCCGTGGTTGCAACAAGCGCATGCCAATACCCTCGCTGGCTGCCCTACCAGCATGGGCTTGATTTGGCGTTTGCTGCATGACTTGAAACACGCCTCTTTGGCTGATTGCATAGAACAAGAATTGTTGGTGTCGCAACAATGCTGCACCCGCCCTGACTTTCTCGAAGGCGTGCGTGCCTTGCTCATAGACAAGGACAAAAACCCACACTGGGTCAAAGCCGTGGCCGACGTCGACCGCACTTGGCTGGACAGCTTTTTTGTGCCAAGCAACTATGTGTCTGACTGGATGACCAGCACAGCCACAGACAGCATCACAGCTTAAACCACAAATCCATATTGCTTACAGGCCGCTTGTTCACCCGAATAAACGGCCTGTAAATATTGAAACGTGCAAACATTACGGTTGGTATTGAATGTCTATGCGGAATGCCTGTCCATTCTGGGCATTTTCGGGACTGAGTTCGGCATAGCGTCCGCCACTGGGCTGGCTGGCAAAATACTTGCGCTCGACCTTGTTGCGGCTAGCGCCTTCGGCAAACCACAAAAAATCAAACGATGCTGGTGCGGCACTGTCAACGCTGCGGCCTGTAAAGCCGAATTGGGCTGAGTGGATTTTCCACACGCAAGTGCGGCCGTGTTCGTCTTGTTTGGGCAAGAACGCATCTTGGTAAAAGCGGTATTGGTAGGTGCGGGCGGACGGGTTATTGGCGGCGATGCTGAGTTGAGCGCGTGGATAATGCGCTTCCAGTAAACCCTCGACGCTGCGGCCTTTGAAGCCACAATTGTCGGCCGAGTATTCCAATTGTGCCGGCAAGGCCTGTTGGATATTGGGAACATTGCCATCAAACTGCAGGATTAAACTGGCAGACTGACGCGCTTGTGGGTTGGCACTGGCCCACGTGTTCAAATCGCGGGTGGTTTCTGGCAAGCCGCCGTTTTGCACCCGATTGATCACATACATGCTGCTGAAACAGCCGCTTAATAACACACTGCTGGCGAGCGCCAAGCTTAAAAATGTCGGGGTTTTCATGGCCATCCCTTGGTCTATGCTGACAACTGCCATCATAACACCGGCTTGAAGACAGCATTGCCGCCATGTGAGCTGCGCCGTAGCAGTGTGGTATTTACAGGCCGCTTTTTGTGTTTTGGCAAGGCCACAACTGGCATTACACTGGCCCGACAATGTGATATAACAGCGCTATAACAACACACCATCAACAAAAGACAAACAGAGGAATACCATGTTCAAATCTGCATTCTCGGCCTCTTTGCTGACCACAGCTTTGGCTTTCGCCTTGTGCACCAGCGCGCAAGCCAGCGATTTATCGCATGAAATGCACACGCTCAAAAGCAATTACAAAACCTTTAGCCAAGCCAAATCGGCCGAGCAAGCCTTGACAGCATTGGAAGCGATGCAACAAGCGGCGCAAGCCTCCAAACAGGCCACGCCTGAAAGTGTCGACCCCAGTGATGCCACACAGGTAGCGGCTTACCAAGAGCAGTTAAACCAATTGTCGGCCACCATCGCAGCCGCCACCGATTTGGTCAAGGCCAATCAACTGCGCCAAGCGCAAGCCTTGGGCAAAAAAATGCTGCAAATTCGCGATACGGCGCACGAGCAATTCCGTTAATCTCGCTCAGCATCATCACTTATTTACAGGCCGCTTCATGCGGCCTGTACTGTGTCTGCAATATTTGCTTGATGCGTGCACAAGCAATCAGCGCACGGCTGTGGTAGATTAAGGCGCATCCACACACACCACCCCTATGACTAAGGACTGTGCATGAACACTGATGTAAGCGACAGCGTGTTACTGGCCAGCACCTTGCCCACGGCCTCTGGGCAAGCCATCGGCATCCTCAGCTTAAACCGCCCCAAAGCCTTGAATGCCTTGAATTTGGAATTGATTACGGCGCTGCGAGCACAATTATTGGCATGGCAACAAGACCCGAGCATCGTGGCGGTGTGGTTACAAGGCAGCGACAAAGCCTTGTGCGCCGGCGGCGACATCCGCGAAGTGCAACAACAAAGCTTACAGGCCGCCTCACCAAGCGCCGCTTTGCAACAAGCGAGTGATTTTTTTCAAGCCGAGTATGGCTTGTATGCGGCGATGGCGCGCTACAGCAAGCCCATCATCACTTGGTGTGGCGGCATCGTCATGGGCGGCGGCTTGGGTTTGGCGGCGGCATCGAGTGTGCGCATCGTCACCGAAACCACGCTGATGGCCATGCCGGAAATCAGCATAGGCTTGTTTCCCGATGCCGGCGCGAGTTGGTTTTTACAGCGTTTCCCGTTTCAAAGCGGCGTGTTTTTGGGCTTGAGCGGCGCGCGTTTCAATGGCAGCGATGCCATGCTCGGCAATTTGGCCGAACACGCCTTGCCAGCCGCCAGCCGCGAGGCCACGCTGCAAGCCTTATGCGCCGCCGATTGGCAAGGTTCGGCACACGAAGTCATCACCCAAACCTTGTTGGCTTTGCCAGCACAAGCCTTGCCCGCTTCGACCGTGTTGGCGCATCAAGCGGAAATCCAATCAGTGGTAACCCAGCCCAACTTTCAGGCCGCGTTGACCCAGATACAAGCGCTGGCCCCACGCAGCCCGTGGCTGCAAGCGGCGGCAGACTATGTGGCTCAAGGCTGCGCCAGCAGCGCTGGTTTGCATTGGCTGTTAATGCAGCGCTGTCGCTATGCCTCATTGGAAGAAGTGTTGAATTTGGAGCACACCGTCGCCAGCCATTGCGTGACCCGCGCCGATTTTCTGGAAGGCGTGCGTGCCTTGCTCATCGACAAAGACAAACAGCCGCGCTGGAGCAAAAGCGCGGCACAAGTAGACGATGCCTGGTTGGCATCGTTTTTACAGCCTTTGCCTCTCAATACTTAAAGCCATACCATGCAATACAAGCGGCCTGTAAATCACTTACAGGCCGCTTATCGCTTATATGTGTATGTACTGCTATCCACTAAGCCATGCGTTTGACCAAGCGTTGGATGCGCAGCGCGCAGACAATGCCGACCACACCCAAGACCACGCACACCATCCATGCATTGCGCCATGAGCCCCACCATGTGACCAGACTTTCCATGAGTGGCGGCAAGCTGAATTGTCCCAAGGCCGACCATTGCTGCACCCAGCCCATGGTGCTGGCGACGGTTTGCTGGCTCGGCGCCAGATACACCACATAGGCAAACACCACCCCCGGTATCAGGCCGCCGCCAGCGGAAAACAGCAACACGCCGCAGTATTGCAGCGCAAACGGCAACACGCCTTCGCCGGCAAACGCCACCACCGCCCCAACCATCATCATCACAAACCCTGCCGTCAACAGCAGCCACGCCGGCCGGCCGTGCTGCAACATCATTCCCGCCACGATGGGCCCACCGACATTGCTCAAACACACCAAGGCGGTCAACACCCCAGCAGCGGTGGCGGCAATATCGGCATTGGCATAAATCGTTGGCAAGAAACTGGTCACAGCAAACCACTGACTGGTATAGCTGGCAAATAAAATCCCCAATAACCACGGCGCCGGATGGCTCAAAGTCTGTTTGAGCAATTGCGCCAGCGGTGGCGTGTCATCGCGGTGTTGCACGCGCACATTCGGCACAAAACGCCACAACAACAGCGCCATCAGCAAGGCCAAACTGGCGTAGATCCACCACACCCGCGGCCAAGCCAACACATGCAATAGATTCGGTGCCAACAGCAAACTCGCCGCCACACCCAAGCCCATGTACGCCGCCCAAAACCCCAATACCAGCTTCAATTGATGGGCAGGCACCAATTGCTTAATCAACGATGGCCCTACCAACACAATGCTTAAAAAGCCAAATCCTTCGAGCAAACGCGCCGCAAACAAGGCACTGAAGCTGTGGGCAAACGAGCCCAAAGCACTGGCCACGGCCAAAATCAACAAGCCGCCGACTTGCAAGCGTTTCAGGCCGATTTTCTCCGCCATCAAGCCCACAAACAAGGCCATGGCGATGCCGGCGACTTGGATGCCGGCCAATAAAAAGCCCGACTGCCCCAAACTCAAAGACAGTTGTTGTTGTAATACCGGTATGGTGGGTGGCAATTTACCGATGTGCATGGCTGCAACGATGCCGGCAGCGATGACCAACCACGGCGCCCAGCCCACTTGCTTGGATTGCGTCACGTTTCTTCCTCATGTAATGGCCTCTGCACAGTTGCAGAGGTCGTGTCTGTTGGTTTTACTCAATCTGACTACATCATGCCGCATTTGTACAGCCGCAAACAAGGTTAATAGTATTTATCTTGCTGATTCACTGTTTTCATTGAAATAATTTTAAGTTTTTTGCTCTTTTGCACTGCAAAAGCCGCTATCATATGCCATTTGTTAATAAGTTGTTTTTTTATAAGGGGAAAAACATGGACAGCAACACACCCAATCCGTATGAATCCAGTGTCATTGCCAACAGTGACGTCGCCAGCTCAGGCGAAGGTGGCAACCATGATTTAATCGACAGCTTGGATGTCAGCGATGCTTGGAAACGCAAATTTCATGTCATCGACGACATGCAAAACATCAAAGACCCGAAAGAGCGCAAAGCCTATTTTAAAAGCCTGACTTGGGGCGAGCGCTTCGGCCATTCCAATATTTGGGCATTTTTGTTCAGCTGGATTTATTTCTTCATCAAAGGCATGTGGCGAGCCGGCCTCACCTTCTTGGGTCTGTACATTGTCTTAATCGTCGGCTTGGTGGTATTCAATATTGACAGTGAAGCCTTTGCCCGTGCCGCTGGTCTTGCTTTTGGTATCACCGCCATGACCCGCGCCAACATCATTTACTACACCAAAAAAGTCTTGGGCAAGGATTTGTGGATTTAAACCCTCACGATAAAAAAAAAGCGGCCTGTAAATCTGTTACAGGCCGCTTTTTGTATGTGTCTCATTATTTGGCTTTGTGCGCCATTAAGTGTTCATAAATGCGATCAGCAGCAATCATGTCGCGCTTTTGCAAGACCGTCACTGTTTCGCCGCTTTTTAACACCAACTTCAGTTTGGAAAACACCTTGGCAAATAAGTACAAACGCGCGGCAATGACGGCGATGAGCAAAGCCATTGCCAATTTGGCCGACTGACTTTGATTTTGCGACGCCAATACCACCCAACCAGCCAAGGCCACGATGGCGAAAAAACTGCCCGAACGGATGGCCCCACGCTTGCTCGGCTTCATATAGTGCACGCTGACGATGTCGCTGTAAGCATAATGCTTGCCCGCGACCACGATGCCATTACCATCAAAGCGTACCTCGTGGCGGCTCAAACTGTTGTTTAAATTTTCTAAATCCATAAAAGTGTGAATTCCTAAGCAATGCGGCACTGTAACAAAGATTGCGCCGCGCGCCAAACCCATCTAGCGCCTGTAAAGCCATACTCACGCCCATTTAACGCAAAAATGCCCCTATGCCCGACTTTTGACAACGCTGCTGCACCACTGCTGCCAATGTGGGCTGAGCCATTGTCCGCTCATTAAAGTTATCGCTGTTCACATCGCCAGAACCAATCGTCGTGTCTTGGCGATAGGCATCGTTGACCACTTCGGCCATCAAGCCATTGACCAAGCCGCGCACAAACGGCTGTTCGATGCGCTCGGTCTGCTGATACACCGCCTGCATCGCCCCATCTTGGTCCACGCCTTGCTCGCGTTTTTGCAATGAAGATTCGGCCAATTCACCCAGCATTTGGCACAACATCGCCTCATCCATCTTGGCAAAACTCGGTGCCGCCACAGCCAACAACACACACATCAACACGGTTTTCATCGCCCTACCTCCATCGCTTGTTTACCGGCATTAAAGCACAGATTCAAATCTGTGCAAACGCAGCCACATCAAGCGGCAAGTCCATGCTTTGTCTCTGCTTTTATGCTCTTACAGGCCGCATCCATATACCAACTCGGCCTGTAAACGCGCCAATATGGACTTACAGGCCGCATTGATTCTGGGGCTATCTGGCTGGGCCATAGCCCTCACGCATGGTTTTCAATACTTGCTTCACATCCATGTGCATGCAATTGCTGTGTACAGTGCGTCCCAACGCTTTGGCCTCGGCCAACAATGCAGCCTCATGCTGTTCAGGCGCATCCATCAATTCGCGCTCGTACACGCCATCGACAATTTCACCCATCAACATGATGAAAATATTCTGCTCAAACGCATCGTCCATGCCATCGGTCGCGCGCACCACCACTTGCATGGCATCGGTTTGCGACTTGCCCAAATAACGGCCTATCAATGTGGTTTCCGCCAATTGGCTTTGCATTTGGCAATAGCTGTCTTGGATGTCATCCGCAAACACAGGCAAGGCCACAATGCACAACAAAGCGGTGCTGGCGAGTTTTAACAGGATATTCATAAAGGCTTTCTGGTGATGGTGCGGTATTGAAACACACAAACTGCGTGATTCACAATTGTTAAGCTGATTTTCAAGCTTTAAGATACCAAGCATACAAATGCGGCCTGTAAACTGTTTACAGGCCGCTTTGACACAATATATCCATTATTCAATAAAACTCTCTTTAGCAATTTGTAAGGTTTTGACACCAATGCCTTTAACTAATGCTAATTGCTCAAATGACAAATAACCACCATTCTGTGCTCGCATTTTGATGATTTCTTTGACTGTCGCTCGAGAAACACCCAAATATGCCTCAAACTCATCCATAGATGCGGCTGATAAGCTGACTTTTGTCTGTGTTACCGATGCAGATACATCAAGGTAATCCAAAATATCTGCCAACATCAAATACGTATGAAACACCATTTTTATTGCTTCAACTTGGGTAACTTCAGCATGCACACCTTTATTGGCCAAATTATTGATTTTTTGTATCCATGCACCAATTAAATCCACATGTGTCTTAGCCAATTCTTTATTACTGTCAGATTCAATCGCCTCATCCATAAATGCCCACAGCCGATTGACATACTGATTCTGCTTTAAAACCCGTCCATTAACTTGCTCATTGGTAGCAGGGAAAAGCCTATCAGCTAGCCCTTCTAATAAACGGCGACATGTCGTTAAAGCCTGTGACCATTCCTCTTTATTATCTGAAGAAACCGATTTAAATGCCAACATCAGCTGCTCCGCCAATTCAGGCTCTAAATCTAAAATTTTGTCATCAATTAAAGTTTTCAGAATTTCAAAGGAATTTTTTGTTGTACCTGAAAATTTTAATTGTTCATGTAATGGATGCAAAAGTTGCAAAGCATGTGCACGAATGGCTTCAATGTGTTTTTTTAAATTTGTTTGATAATATGTTTCATCATTACCTTCTTTATTTTTCAGTAACAATAAATACTTATCTTCAATAAATTTAATCCCATTTAACCCTCCTGAGCTTTCTTCAGTCATAAAATTAATTGTTGGGTTAGAGGCTAGAGTCAACGGGATACCTAAATTATCGGTTATATGTTTTGTCTGAGCTTTAAATTGTGAATTAATTTCTTCATACTCAGGCTTTCCTTTACAATCATTAGACTGAACGAGTAGCTTAAATAATTTTTTAAAGTCAGTCATATACCTATTTGCCAAAACAATATCACACCAAATAACAATATCAGTTTTATCAATTAATTTAGCAGCCCTAGATAATTTTTGAATTCCTGTCGCCACACTGCCTTTATTAGATTCTAGTTCTGCAATGCTTTCTTCAACTAATTCTAAAGCCATACTTTTTTTATCTGCCATTTAACCCCCTTAATAATTTCTTGTAAAAAAGCGGCCTGTAAACTGATTTACAGGCCGCTTTTGATGCTTTATTCAAGCATTATTTTTTCAATTCTTTTGCCAAGTACAACCAAGTTTCAATCACGGTGTCTGGGTTCAAAGAAATGGTTTCGATGCCTTGTTCTACCAACCATTTGGCCAAATCTGGGTGGTCTGATGGGCCTTGGCCACAGATGCCCACGTATTTGTTCAATTTGCGGCAAGCGTTAATCGCCAAGCTCAACATCACTTTAACGGCAGGGTCGCGTTCGTCGAAAGTAGAGGCGATAGGGCCACCGCTGTCACGGTCCACACCCAAGGTCAATTGGGTCATGTCGTTAGAACCAATCGAGAAGCCGTCGAAGAATTGCAAGAATTGTTCAGCCAACACTGCATTGGTCGGCAATTCACACATCATGATCAAACGCAAGCCGTTTTTGCCGCGTTCCAAACCATTTTCACGCAACAAGTTCACCACAGCTTCGGCTTCGCGCAAGGTACGCACGAATGGAATCATGATTTCGACATTAGTAAAGCCCATGTCATCGCGCACGCGTTTCAAGGCTTCACATTCCATTGCGAAACAGTCTTTGAATTCAGGTGACACGTAACGAGCGGCACCACGGAAGCCCAACATTGGGTTTTCTTCGTGTGGTTCGTAAATGCTGCCACCAATCAAGTTAGCGTATTCGTTTGATTTGAAGTCTGAGGTGCGCACTATGACTTTTTTAGGGTACATGGCGGCGGCCAAAGTCGCTACACCTTCGGCAATCTTGTCAACGTAGAAATCACGTGGAGAAGCGTAACCGGTGATGCGGTCTTTGATGGTTTTTTGCAAATCAGCGTCTTGTTCGTTCAATTCCAACAAGGCACGTGGATGGATACCGATTTGGCGGTTGATGATGAATTCCATGCGCGCCAAGCCGATGCCTTCGTTAGGCAATGAAGCAAAGCCAAATGCCAATTCAGGGTTACCGACGTTCATCATGATTTTGGCAGGGGCTTCTGGCATAGAATCCAATTGCAAGTCAATCACTTCCACTTCCAATTTGCCATCGTATACCAAGCCGGTGTCGCCTTCGGCACAAGATACGGTTACGTATTGGCCTTCTTTCAAGATGTCGGTCGCGTCACCACAACCCACTACGGCTGGAATGCCCAATTCGCGCGCGATGATCGCTGCGTGGCAAGTACGGCCACCGCGGTTGGTCACAATCGCAGAAGCGCGTTTCATTACCGGTTCCCAATCTGGGTCGGTCATGTCGGTAACCAATACGTCGCCTGCTTTAACAGTGTCCATTTCAGACGCATCTTTGATCAAGCGCACTTGGCCTTGACCCACTTTTTGACCAATGGCACGGCCTTCAACCAACACAGCACCTTTTTCATTGATGCGGTAGCGGCGCAAGGTATCTTGACGGCCTTCTTGTGATTTCACGGTTTCAGGACGCGCTTGCAAGATGTAGATTTTGCCATCGATGCCATCACGGCCCCATTCGATGTCCATCGCGCGACCGTAATGCTCTTCAATCGTCAATGCGTATTTGGCCAATTCTTGGATTTCTTCTTGAGAAATCGAGAATTCGCGGCGCATTTCTTCAGGCACGTCTTCGATTTTCACTGATTTACCGGCAGAAGCGTCTTCAGTGAACACCATTTTGATCAGTTTAGAACCCATCACTTTGCGCAATACTGCCGGACGGCCTTCGCGCAAATTGTTTTTGTGTACGTAGAATTCGTCAGGATTCACCGCGCCTTGAACGACCATTTCGCCCAAACCGTAAGATGAAGTCACGAACACCACTTGGTCGAAACCCGATTCGGTGTCGATGGTGAACATCACACCAGAAGCACCCGAATCAGAACGCACCATGCGTTGTACACCAGCAGACAAAGCCACGTCAGCGTGAGCAAAGCCTTTGTGTACGCGGTAAGAGATGGCGCGGTCATTGTACAAAGAGGCGAACACGTGGTGCATCGCTTCTTTTACATTGGCCAAGCCTTTAATGTTCAAGAAGGTTTCTTGTTGACCGGCAAAAGAGGCATCTGGCAAGTCTTCTGCGGTAGCAGAAGAGCGCACAGCCACTGAAATTTCTTCAGTGCCAGAGTCGGCAACCATTTTTTCCCATGCAGTTTGAATGTCAGCATCCAATTCAGCTGGAAACGGAGTGTCCATCACCCATTGACGGATGTTTTTGCCGCACTCTGCCAAAGCGTTGACATCGTCAACATCCAAAGCATCCAAAGCCGCATTGATGCGGTCATTCAAGCCTTCGTGGGCGATGAATTTGCGGAAAGCGTCAGCCGTAGTTGCAAAACCACCAGGTACGCGTACGCCTTTTGAAGCCAATTGGCTGATCATTTCACCTAATGAAGCATTTTTACCGCCGACCTGCTCCACGTCAGTGTTGCGTAGATTTTCGAACCAGATTACGTTATTACCGGACATAATATGTTGTTTCCAAATACATTGATAAAAGAATGTTGATGCGACATCAAAACTGTGCAAAAAATCCCATATATTTTAGCCGCAACGACTGCCATGTGTCAGCTTTATTGCTGCTGTGCAGCACGATAATGACACAGTTCGCAACACTTATGATAAATATTTAACAATCTTAAAATTTAAAACAGTGATTATTCACATATTCAAAATTAAATTCCAAAATTAACACAATTTAAAATTTTTGTATTGGCGCAACTGGCGTGATTGTTTGTGCGCAAACACCGAGCAATCATACTGATTCCATTCAAATTTGCCGGCATCCCGATTTGAAGTCACTGATAAGCAAGCGCATGCGGCCTGTAAGCAGGGTTTACAGGCCGCTATGACCGATGGCGATTGTTTGCCGTCATTGTGGTGCTAACAATCACTGCATCTGCCTTGTCAGACTTGCATGGGCATGGATAGCGCCGCGCACAAGACGTTTACCCATACAACACGGCAAATGATAAGAAATGATGGTGCCTCGCACGCTGACCCAGACGCCGCCACAGCGCGGGATTCGACACAGGCAAGCGCATGAGCTTGTGCTATCATGCGCGTAATCAGTGAATGGATTTCAACATGAGTCAAATACGCTACGCTTTTATCGTTTCCGACCGTACCGGCATTACCTCAGAAAGCATGGGGCAAGCGCTGCTCAACCAATTCAGCCACATTGAATTTCGCCGCAGCATGCACCCGTTCATCGACACGGTAGAAAAAGCCGAGAAAATGGTCGCCATCATCAATCAGGCGGCGGAAGAATCGGCGGTGCGCCCGCTCATCTTCTCCAGCATCGTCAACGATGAAGTGCGTGAGGTGATACACCAAAGCAATGGCTTGCATTTGGACTTTTTTGATGCGTTTATTGGCATCTTGGAAGAAGAATTGCAAACCGAGGCCACCAACATCGTTGGCAACATCCACGGCATCACCGATGAAGAAAAATACCATGCGCGCATGGAAGCGGTGAATTTCAGCCTCACCCACGACGATGGCTCTACCGACAAAGACATGCGCAAAGCCGATGTGATTTTGGTCGGCGTGTCGCGCTCAGGCAAAACCCCGACTTGTTTGTATTTGGCCTTGCAATACGGCATCCGCGCCGCCAACTACCCGCTCACCCCCGATGATTTGGAATTGGGCAGCTCCGACTTGCCGCGCATGCTCAAACCGTACAAGCAAAAAATCTTTGGCCTCACCATAGACCCAGAGCGCTTGCACCACATTCGCGAACAACGCCGCCCCAATTCCAAATACGCCAGTATCGAAAACTGTCGCTCAGAAGTGCGCGAGGCCGAATCGCTGTACCGCCAACACGGCATTCCGTTTTTAAGCACCACCCACAAATCGGTGGAAGAATTGGCCGCCAATATCTTGTTGGAAACCGGCATCAAGCGCCGTTCTTAAGCCTTTAACCTTTTACAGGCCGCTTGTTACCTATGCGCACCTTGCTGATTGCCGATTTGCATCTGTCTGCCCAACACCCTCGCCTGACGCGAGGGTTTTTGGATTTGCTCGCCGCCCATCAAGACGAGCCCACGCAGTTGTACATCTTGGGCGATTGGTTCAATGTGTGGCTGGACGACCGCGACAGCAGCGCTTGGTTAGAGCCGATTGTGGCGGCGCTGCAAGCGTTTACCGCCGCTGGTAACCGCGTCGCCTTTATGGCCGGCAACCGCGATTTTGTGTTGGGTCAGACTTTTTTAAACCGCTTCGGCGGCGTGTATCTGACTGAACCACACTTGATGACATGGCAAGGCTTGCGCCTGCGCTTGGAACACGGCGACAGCTTGTGCAGCGACGATGTGTCTTACCAACGCTTTAAAAAAATCATCCGCAATCCGCTGCTATTGGGCATCTTGAAAAGCCTGCCGTTTGCCTTCAAGCAAAAACTGGGCAAGTTCTTTCGCAGCAAAAGCCGTGAGCGCCAGCGAAGCGAGGCTTACCAACCGATAGACGTGAACATGGACGAGGTGCGGCGGCAAATGCACGGCGTCGATGTGCTCATCCACGGCCACACCCACAGACCCGAAATCCAAGCCATTTCCGCCAGCCAAACCCGCATCGTGCTGGGCGATTGGCGCGAACACGACGGCACGGCGCAAATCCTGTATTTGGATGACCCGCAGCATTTTCAATTGCACACTTGGCGCTTCTTCTGAGCACCACACACATCTGAATCTCAGCTTTAAGCGGCCTGTAAACCTGCATCAGGCTTTACAGGCCGCTTGTCATACCTCTCCCACTTAAAAGCACTGACTTGAAAACGCAGTGGTTTTACCGCAAGATGTGTTGCCAGAAGTATTGATTGCCCCATCCCTCGCCCACAGGAGTGCGTCCATGACCAAGCTTTCTTCATTCGCCGTATTCGCCTTGCTCGCCCTCATCGGCCAAGCGTATGCACAAGACGATGACCATCTCGGCGCGACATGGACGGCCAAACAAAGCCAATATGCCGATTTTGAGGCCAATTTCACCGCCATCATGGATGCCATGACGCCAGAGATGGCGCGTTTCAAACAAACCGCCAGCCCAGCAGACGCTTACCATTTGTGCGTGCACGCGCGCCAATTTCGCGACATTTTAAACCACAACATCCAACACAGCGCCGCCTTTAACCAACGCCATTCGCCACCGTCTTACCAAGATTTGCAACATTATTGGCGCAGCGCCGTCGACAGCAGCCGCAACAATTGCGCCGCAGCAGCCCAAGCGGTCTCAGCCCCATGGCCATAAAGCGCCGTATGGTGCGCTCACATGCTCTCACAGCCTTGTTCACACTGCTATTGGGTGTGAGCAATCTTGCCCATGCCGACGATGACCAAGGCACAGACATCATCGCCTACCCAAGCTATGCCGAATTCAAACAACATTACCAAATGGAATTAGACGCTTGGTACAACAGCTCGGAGCAAATAGCGCAAGCACCGACGGTGTTAAACCGCCATTGGCAATGTGTGCATGTGCAAGCGATGGTCAAAACCCTGTCGCAGCATCCGTTTTATGCGCAGGAGTTTCAACAAGACATGGGCGCCGACATGGCCACGACTTTGGCGCTATGGCAGCGCACCGAAACGACCATGCACGCCGAATGTGCACGCGTAAAACAGCAATTTGATGCGCTCTGATACGCCACTGGCATTTAAACTGCTAGCTAATACATGCCTCCAGCTCGCGCTGAGGTGTGTTACACACCAACCCCTTGCCCATAAGAAGGCCGCACATGAACCGTTTACTGATACTCAGCCTCTTGCTCGTCAGCAGCAATGTGGCCTTGGCACAAAACCTCAAAGCCGAGCGCAACACGACGTATGCGCAATTTACCGAACAATACAACCGCAGTTTGGACGGTTTTGAAGCCGCCATTAAGCAGGCCAAAGCCGATCCCTCCGACCGCAATACCTTGCAACTGTGCGCACAAGGGCGTTTGGTGGTGGAGGTGATGCAGAAAAACCGCGCCTTTAAAAACGAATTTGAACAAGACAGCGGGCGCAGTTTCGATGCGGCTTTCCAGCATTGGCAGCAATTGGCCGAAAACAACCGCGCCGACTGCGCCATCATCCAAAAGCGCAGCGCTGCCAATTAAGCAGCTGTACGCAAGCGCAGGCTGTTTACAGGCCGCGCTAAGCCCGTTAAGGTGTCGCAGCCGTCGCGGTCTTATCTTGTCGTGCCCAACGCACGCGCCCGCACCGCGACCCTCTACGTTTTGATCCAACCCACTGGAGTGTTCATGCGCAAAATTTTATTGACCGTATTACTGGCTTGCAGCGCCCTCGCCCATGCCGACGATGCCAGCAGCGACGAGCGCGGCGCCGTACAAGCCTCGTATGACGATTTTCAAGCCAATTACAATTCGCTGTTGTTCAGCCTCAATGCCCACATCGCCGCCATGGAAAGCGACAGTGCTGATGTGTACGAAGGCCATCAAATGTGTGTCGATGGCAACCAATTGGCCAACTTATTCCAAAACAATCCACGCTTTGCCGCCGACTTTGACAAGACTTACGCGCCGGATGTCACGTTTGCTGACAGCCTGAAAACCTGGCGTGAAACCGCCCAAGCCAGCAAAAGCGAATGTGCCAAACTCAAACAAATGTATGACAAATTGGATTTGAGTCTGTGAGGGTTTAAACCACACAAAAGCGGCCTGTAAACATTTACAGGCCGCTTTTATATGAATGATTTATATCTTTGCAGATTGTTGCTGCAACATATACACCAAATCCAATTCTGGGCACGGATAGCCCAATGCTGTTAAACCCGCCGTAATTTGGCCGCGATGATGGGTCGCGTGATTAAAAACATGCAGCAAAGTCGCCGCATAAGGCAAACGAAAAGGTACTCCGGCACTCGACACATATTCTAAATGACTGGGTAATGCGGCATCGCTGGGCAAACCCGCCACAAATGTTTGCCACTGCAACGCACTTTGTTGCAATTGCAGACACAATAACTGGCGGTCGGTTTCAACAATCTGATTCAAAGCCATGCGTGGTGAGGCCTGCTCAGCAAAACGTGGGTACCACAACCGTGCTTCGCCTACCAACATGTGATTCAAAGTGCCAAAAATACTGGTGAAAAACAGCCCCACGTCCGCATGCAAATCGGCATCACTCACCTGATGCAAAGCCGACAACAATGTGTTGTGTGCCCACACATGGTAATCGGCCATGCACACCAAAGCCTCTCGTCCCATCATCATTCCTTGTTGTTCTGGATTGCAAATTCAAACATACCAAAGCGGCCTGTAAACAGTTACAGGCCGCTTGTTACATCTTTCTCAATCAGCATCACAAATCTTCGATTTGCTTCTCAGGTTCGGACAACAGCCATTTTTGCGCTTCTTCGGCGGTTTTGAAGTATTTGGCGTGTTGCATGGACAGCAAGTTGGACAGACGCGCGCCCAGCTCTATCCACCAATCGTTGACGACGATGGCAATCAAACCGAATTCGCCGATGTGTTGGCGGGTAAAGCGGATTTGTTCCCACGCCATGTCTATGGTGAAATCGCGCATCAGCGATAAGTCCAGCAGCAAATCGGGTTGCTCATGCTCTTGCAACACATCGATGACACTTTGCTCGAGCAATTTGAAATCTTCGACGGTAAACTCGTTGAACAAAGCCACGTTCAAACCATAGGATTGTTGTCTGATGGATATCATTGCTTCCTCCTTTTTCGTCTAAAGATTTATTTTTTCAGCGGTAATATGCTGCCCAGTATACCACTGAGTACGATGACGGCGATGCCCGTCAGCTCTTGCACATGCAAAATTTCACCAAACCACCACACGCCCAATAAGGTGGAAAACACCACCGTCAGATACGAAAACGAGGCCACCACAAATTTGCGTCCGACCTTATAAGCGCGGGTCATGCTCATTTGTGCGACCAAAGCAGTGAGACCAACACCGCCCAAAATCAACACGTCTTGCAACGAACGCGGCGCGTGCCAACCTTGAAAACTGATGATGACAGCGCTGATGACCGATGCCACCACCGAGAAATACAACACCACCCGCCATTCGGCTTCGCCCAATAAGGCCAATTCACGCACTTGCAAATACGCCCAGCCCGCAAACACGCCAGCGCTTAAGCCGACCAAGCCAGCGACAAATTGGTCACCACCCAAGCTGGGACGCAACAAAATCATCACACCGATAAACCCCAATACCAACACCGCCATGGTACGGCGGCTGATGCGCTCTTTTAACAGGAAAAACGACAATACCGCCAAGAAGATGGGCGAGGTGTAATTCAGCGTGACCGCGGTCGCTAAAGGCAAGCGCGTTAAGGCATAGAAAAACGCCAAAATGCCCAAAGTACCAGCGATGCCGCGCGAAATGTGCTGCTTCAAATGCGGCGATTTCAGCGTTTCCCCACGCATCAGCGCCAAGCCAGCCAACACCACCACCGAGAAGATGGTGCGGTAAAACACCATTTCTTCAGAACTGTAATGGTCGGCGCCCAACTTGACCAAAGCCCCCATGATGGCAAAAAACACTGCCGCAATTATCATCCAGCCAGAACCCAAGCGCTGTATCACAAGCCTTCCTTTTTATGTTTGATGTTAAGCCCACATACAAAAACAGCTTTCAGGCGGCCTGAAAGCTGTTTTAACGGAATCACACTCATTCTTCAGTAACAGGTGCAATGGCTTCGGTGGTGATTTTGGGCACGATGCGGTAAAAGGTTTCGCCCTCGCCCACATAACCCAATTCATACCTTGCCAATTCACCGATGGCATCGCCACCGCTGTGTAAGTCGCCCAATTCGGCTTTCAAGGCACTGTTGCGTTGGCTGGCGTCTTCATTGCTGGCCAATTGCTTTTGCAAACGCTCTTTCAAATCGCCTTGATGAAACCAACCTTCGTCACCCACCCACAAGTGAAAGTGCACGTATGCCAATGCGCCCAATAATACCAGTGTGACCCACTTCATTTTGCTTCAGCCGTTTATTTTGCCAATTGATAGAAAGCAGCTTTACCAGGGTAGTAAGCAGCTGCACCCAATTCTTCTTCAATGCGCAACAATTGGTTGTATTTGGACATGCGATCAGAACGTGACAAAGAGCCGGTTTTGATTTGCATACAATTGGTCGCTACTGCCAAGTCAGCAATGGTGTTGTCTTCGGTTTCACCAGAGCGATGGCTCATTACTGAAGTGTAACGGTTGCGTTTGGCCAAGTCGACTGCTTTTAAGGTTTCGGTCAAAGTACCGATTTGGTTCACTTTTACCAACAAAGAATTGGCCAAGCCTTGTTCTATGCCTTCGGCCAAAATGGCTGTATTGGTCACAAACAAATCGTCGCCGACCAATTGGATTTTGTCGCCCAATTTATCGGTCAAGATTTTCCAACCGGCCCAGTCGTGTTCGCTCATGCCGTCTTCGATAGAAACGATAGGGTATTGGTCAGCCAAGTTGGCCAAGTAAGCGGCAAACTGTTCGCTGGTCAATTCCAAACCTTCGGCAGACAAATGGTATTTGCCATCTTTGTAGAATTCGCTCGAAGCGCAATCCAAAGCCAACACCACATCGTCACCTGCGGTGTAACCAGCAGCATCAATCGCTTCCAAAATCAATTTGATTGCGTCTTCATGGCTGGCCAAGTTAGGCGCGAAACCACCTTCATCGCCCACTGTGGTTGAATAACCGTGGCTGTCGCACAATTTTTTCAAGTGATGGAAGATTTCCGCGCCACAACGCAAGGCTTCACGGAAGGTTTCCGCGCCCACAGGCATGATCATGAATTCTTGGATGTCCAAGCTATTGTTGGCATGCGCGCCGCCATTGATGACGTTCATCATCGGTACTGGCATGGCCATAGGGCCAGCGCCACCGATGTAGCGGTACAAAGGCAAGCCTGCATCTTCAGCCGCAGCACGCGCTACCGCCATAGACACGGCCAACATCGCATTCGCGCCCAAACGGCCTTTGTTGTCGGTACCGTCCAAGTCCAACATCACTTGGTCGATGTAAGCCTGTTCTGACGCATCCAAACCGATCAAGGCTTGCGCGATTTCGCCATTGACATTGTCAACCGCTTGCAACACGCCTTTGCCCAAGTAACGGCTTTTATCGCCATCACGCATTTCCAACGCTTCTTTTTCACCGGTTGAAGCACCAGATGGTACGGCAGCACGGCCCATCACACCTGATTCCAATAACACATCACATTCAACGGTTGGATTACCACGTGAGTCCAAGATTTCACGCGCGAAAATATCGATAATGGCAGACATTGCGTCAATACTCCTGCTAAGTATTTGAGGGTAAGAAAGTCGGCGCGCTCAATCCAAGCGGCCTGTAAAGATTCGGGCGCCATTTTAACAGAGATTCGACATCGAAACGACGCAAATCGGCGTTATTTAACCAAATATCACCCTCACACCATGTGTTTAGCCAGAGCCAACAGCACGGAATTCACACAAGCTTCATGCCGCTTTCATCCATAGCCGCAGCAGCCTGATTACACTGGTCATGTATTCCATTCACAAGGAAGCGCTCATGAGCACACCCATTACCAAGCGCTGCATCACCATCGCCTTGCTGGCTCTGATACTCATCGCCGCCGCATGGGCATGGCAACGCTATCAGTCTTTATTACCCAGCCGCACCGCCAGCAAAACCGCGCCACAAAGCGTGAACTGGCAGCAAGTGCGCATCGATGAAGTGCACGTGTACAAAAGCCAACGCCAAGTGCGTGTTTTGCAAAACGGCCAAGTCATCAAGACTTATGCCATGCGTTTGGGTTTCACGCCGCTGGGCCACAAAACCACCGAAGGCGACGGCAAAACCCCAGAAGGCCGCTACAACATAGACTGGCGCAATCCCAACAGCCAGTTTTACAAATCGCTGCACATCTCCTACCCCAATGCCGCCGACAAAGCGCAAGCACAGGCGCGCGGCGTCAGCGCCGGTGGCGACATCATGATTCACGGCTCCAGCAACTTGCCGCAAGGCCAGCCCAAGCAAGCGCTGTACGACTATTTGCCCCGCAACGATTGGACACACGGCTGCATCTCCGTCAGCAACCAAGACATGGATGAATTGTGGCGCAATGTGAAAAACGGCACCAAGATAGAGATTTATCCTTAAACACCCACAAAGGAGTCAGCTATGACAGGCTTCATTGTCAAAATCTTACTGATACTAACGGCATTGCTGCTGACCATAGTGGGCATGCTTTACTTTATCGCCTCCAGCGGCAACCGCAAAACCTTCTGCCTGCGTTTGTGCGTGTTGCTGTGTTTGGGAGGACTGGCTCACTTAGCATGGCAAGCTTATGCGCGCCATTACGCGCGCTCCCTTGTGCCCTCTGCCTTACACACCACTGCGTTTGAATACAATTATGAAGATTTTCAGGGCATAGGTGGGCCAGGTGACAACGAACAAATTTTGCGCGTGTTTGGCTTAGAAACAGAACAAGCCCAACACCTCTCACAGCAAGGTTTGCCTTATCTGAATGCCTTAGACAAGCGCCTTACTTGGCAAGCCACCCCGTGGCCCGATGCGGCCAAGTTTTATCGCAGCAAGACTGATAAAACTCAAATTCCCATCACTTCTTTAATCAACAGCTATGATGCAGGCACCGATGAATATCGGGTGGAATTAGATGCAGAACAAGCACGTGTGGCCCAGCGGATTTTGTACAGCCCAGGCAGTTATTACACCTATTCCCGCCAAACCTTATTGGTTCTCAGCCCTCAAGAACAAAAGCTGCTGTACATTGTGTTTCGTTGAAGCCATCACGAAGTTAGGATAGGTGTTGATACCGAACAAGCGGCCTGTAAACAGTTTGCAACATGCGCCACTTCTTCTGCAAAAATAAACAAGCAAATACTTCAATAGCCATGTTAAGCTCACGCCATCACACTTACTGCTTGGGCAGTGCGAAAGGATGCAGCATGAAAACCACCCAAATGTTGTTATTGGCAGGCTTAATGGGCTTGTCTTTCTCCGCCAGCCAAGCCGCTTCGTGCACGCGCATGGGCGACACCACTTATTGTGACGACGACTATGGCAACACGCGTGTGGTCGGTGGCTATGGCGATACCGTTTACATCGAAGAAGACGGCCCATCCGGTCGCCGCACTTTGAATGCCAGCCGCTATGGCGACACGCTGCAAGTCGACGAAACCGACGGCTCCAATACCTATTCCACCACTTACGGCAGTTACGGCGACACCGATTACCGTGACGATGGCGATGATGTGCCTTTGTGGTAAGCCACTCTTGCATTGCAAAGTATTTACAGGCCGCTTATCGCGGCCTGTTTGTTTGATACGCAATCACAAGCCGCTTCTCAAACCATCGCAACACTCTCGCCTTAACAATCCCCCATGACGGTGCAACACAGCTCGCAGCTTTCAAATAGACTCCCAAAAATGTTTACAGGCCGCTTGCAGTCAATACAAGCGGCCTGTAAGCCAGTTAAAAAATTCAAATCCGCAGCAACACTCAATACACATACAAACTGAAATCATAAGCTGCCAATTGCGCTGGCGTAATCAAACCGCGTTCGCACAGCATTTCTGCCGTCCATTGCCAATTCAAATAACGGCCATCAACCAGTTTCGCCCCCAACATGGTGTCGTCAATGATGAGTTGGCCATAGGCTTTGGGCGACGCCGTCCAAGTCTTTTGCTCAGGATGGCTTTGAATGCCATACAGCGGAATCCGATTTTCCTCAAACCATGCCAAGGCAAAATCCAAATAATTGATGGGCGAGCGCATGGTGAACAAAATCAGTTGGTGCCCATTCGCCACCAAATCATGCAATACTTGCTGCGCGCCAATGTCATCGCCCACATACGGGTATTCATGCGCCACACACGTGCCATCAAAATCCAATAAGATTGTCGTCATCTTCGCCTTTCGCTTGGCAAACAGGGTTTGCCACAGTGTTTTTATCCCCATGGGACTACCTTAGCACATCAATACCTGTACCACTACCGCGCGCGCATGCGGCGCTGCTGTTCTCAGTTTGAACATGTTACACTCTAGCCCTGTTCAAAATGGCAGCGTTTTACAGGCCGCCTAATACACATTTACAGAAGGCATTATGAGCACTTATGATCCTGCTTTTCGTCCACCCAACAAATGGCGCAAAGCCCTCTCTTTATTAAAAAACCGCACTTTTGTGGTGATGTTATTGCTCGGTTTTGGCAGCGGCTTGCCATTTATGCTGGTCGGCAACACCATGGGCTTTTGGTTGCGCGAACAAGGCACAGACTTAACCACCATCGGTTTCGTGTCGTGGGTAGGCTTTGCTTATTCGATGAAGTTCTTGTGGTCACCGATAGTTGACCGCGTCAAATTGCCGTTTCTCAACCCGCGCTTGGGTCACCGCCGCAGTTGGTTGATGTTGTCGCAAGTGTTGATTGCGGCGTCGCTGTTGCTAATGGGTTTGGTCACACCGAATCAATTGCCTTTGTTCATAGGCTGCGCCTTGGTCGCTGCGTTTGCCTCGGCCACACAAGACATCGTCGTGGATGCTTGGCGCATTGAATCGTCCGAACAAAGCGAACAACTGGCCTTGCTCAGCTCGGCTTACCAACTCGGTTATCGCGCCGCCTTGCTCATCACCGATGCCTTAATCCTCATCGTCGCCGCCGGCATAGGCTGGCAATTGTCGTATGAATTGATGGCAGTGTTAATGGTGGTAGCGATTGTGGCGACCTTGATGGCGAAAGAGCCATTGACCCAAACCAAAGAACAGGCAACGGATGCGCCCAAATCTTTGTTAAGCCCACAAGGCTTATTCGATGCCATCGTTGGCCCGTTTTTGCAATTCTTCAAGACCCATGGCAAATGGGCTTTGGTGATGTTGCTCGCCATCAGTTTGTACCGTCTGCCCGACTTTGTGATGGGACCTATGAATAACCCATTTTATGTGGATTTGGGCATCAGCAAGGAAGTGGTCGGTGCGGTGCGTGGCTCGGCGGGTTTGATTGCCGGTGTGGTTGGCATTGCATTTGCAGGCTTGTTTGCGGTGCGTTTTGGCTTTAAATCCACCTTGATTCTGGGCGCCATCTTGGGTCCCGGTTCCAATTTGGCCTTTGCTTGGTTGGCGCACGTCGGTGCCGATACCACCGCGTTTACCATCGCCATGGTCATAGACAATTTCGCCACCGGTTTTGCCGGTACCGCCTTGGTCGGCTATATGTCCAGCCTCACCTCGCTTGGCTATACCGCCACCCAATACGCGTTGCTGAGCTCGTTTTATGCCTTATTGGGCAAATTCCTCAAAGGTTTCTCAGGCTATTGGGTAGACCATTTAAAACTGAGCTATCCCGTCTTGGAAGCCTATGCCTGGTTTTTCGTCGGCACGGCTGTGATTGGTGTGCCCGCAGTGGTCTTGTGCTTGCTACTCACCCAGCAAAAAAGCAAGGCCAACACCGAATCAGCATAGACATAACACCCATAAAAAGCGGCCTGTAACACGATTACAGGCCGCTTGTTTATGTCCATCAAAGTTGCGCCATCAATGGCATGGATTGCCCATTGATTATCAACAAATCCTGCAAGTCTCAATCATGTCACTCTCCCTACCCACACACATGCCTGCATCAAAATCAATTTGTGGAATACTCTTCTTCACCTGCTTTTATCACCAACAGATAATACAAAAGCGGCCTGTAAACATTTACAGGCCGCTTGTTACTGATGAACAACTATATCAGGCTTATTCGGCGATGGTGACTTCCACGCGGCGGTCTTGTGCCATATTGCCGCTTTGGCCGGTGGTGGCTTCAGGTTTCACCAATTCCAATTGGCTCTTAGACACGCCTTGTTTGTTCAGGAAAGAACGCACGGCTTGGGCGCGTTTTTTCGCCAACCATTCATTGCTTTCAGCATCGCCGGTGGCATCGTTATAACCGCTGATGCGCAATTTTTTACCTTCTTTGGCGGCGGCCAACAAAGGCGCGGCCAAGTCTTTGGCGTCGGCGCTGATTTTGGCACTGCCAGTGGCAAAATAGAATTTCAAGGCGCCGTTTTCAAACACGGTGCGGTCGCTAGCGGGTGCAGCGGTGGCATCGCTGGCGGCGCTCACGCCACTGGCGGCTGCGGGCGCGCTGGCACTCACAGCGCTGGCAACTGGCGTGCTGGCGGCCACGGGTGCGGCAATCGCAGGGGCGCTGGCAACCGGTGCCGACGCAGCAGGCGCGCTAGGGGCTTGTCCATCCAAAAACACGGTTTTGCCCAAATAGGCCAATACACCCAACACAATCAAACCCAATACCCATTTTGCCCAGCCCATGCCAGATTTGGCGGTGGCCACTGGTGCCACAGGCGGGGGGGGGGTGCGCAGAGGCGCCGCTTCGGCGGCGGCTGCCACGGTGGATTTTTCGGCAAAATACTGGTCACCCCATGAGCGTATGCCGGCCACCAAGGTCAAGGCGCTGGGTATGCCCATTGCTGCCAATAATTTCGGACTGAAGATTTTGCTGAAGAACGATTCTTGCGCCACCAATTGGCCGTAAAACTGGTGTTGGCCGTATTGGTTGTTTTGTATCCATTGTTTCAACGCTGCCAACACCGTCGGGATGGCCAAAGACATGATGCTGCTCGCTTGCGCATCGTCTATGCCTGCATCTTGTGCCACCGCTTGTTCCACTTCATGGCCGCGGCTGCCAAACAGCAAGCCCAACCATTGGCCGCCCAATTTTTGCACTTTTGCCAAGGCATCGCCTTGCAAGTTCCCTGCTTCCAACCATTTGGTGTCGACATTGGTGCCGGTGAGCAAATTGAAAAAACGCTTGGCGGCATGTTCATCGCCCACATGGCTGATGACGCCTGCCAACACGGCAGGGATGGATTTTTCTACCGATTTGAACGCATGGGCTTCGTCCAAGCCCAAAGCAGTTTGCGCGTATTGCGCCAAAATTGGGCCGACATATTGCCCCAACACTTCTTGAATATGCACTGCCATATTCGCTGTCTCCTCAATAAAGTCAGTTGCGCCTGTGAGTTTACAGGCCGCTTTTAATCTGCTGCGCGCACATAGGGATTGGTGCGCTTTTCGTGGCCTATGCTGGTCATAGGGCCGTGTCCCGGTATCACCTCAGTGGCGTCGGGCAAAGTATACAGTTTTTGCTGGATATTGCTGATTAAATCTTGGTGATTGCCGCGCGGAAAATCGGTGCGGCCAATCGAGCCTTGGAACAAGATGTCGCCGCCGATGATCAAGCCATACTCGGCCGAGTAAAACACCACATGGCCAGGGGTATGCCCTGGGATGTGCAACACTTGAAATTCATGCGCGCCGACTTTGACCACATCGCCCTCGTTCAACCACTGTGTGGGTTTAACTACTGGCGACACGGGGAAGCCATATTTGGCCGTGGCTTCAGGCAATTGGTCTAGCCAAAACACATCGTCAGCATGCGGGCCGATGACTGGCACGTCTTTGAGCGCACGCACATCGGCCACACCACCGGCGTGGTCTAAGTGACCATGGGTCAACCAGATTTGTTGCAAATCCAAACCCAGCTCTTGGATGCGCGCCCACAACACATCGGCATTGCCGCCGACATCGGTCAACACCGCTTCTTTGGTGTCGGCATCCCACAACAAACAGCAGTTTTGCTGAAACGGGGTCACCGGAATGATTTCAACTTGTAAAGTCATGAGTGTCCTTTGCAACGTAATAAGTGTGGCGTAACCGCGTACGCACTGGCCTCAAATGCGGCCTGTAAAGCGATTTACAAGCAGCACAGCGGCTAGAATGGGTTTAACGACTGGCATAAATGTGGCAAGTTGCGGTTTGCGCAATGGCATCGGTTTGCCAAGGGCGCACATACTGCCAGACCAAATCGGTATCGACGGTTTGCTTGGCCAGCAACTGCCATGTTTGTAAGACGGGTGCACCCACGCGACCATCGTGATACAAGGCCTCAGGCGCCAACTCTTGCACTTGCACGGCTTCCGTAGCTGGCAGCAATTGCCAACGGTAACCGGTGCTCAAATTCGCTTCTAATTGCACGGTATAAGGTTTGCCTATGTCCATCTGTGCAGGACACGGCGCGGCCACATCGGGCTGCTGCGCCAGCGCCCCCAGTGCCCATTGCGCACTGCCTGCGCACAACAACAGGCTAAGTCCACGCAAATACGGGTGCAACATCGCTTTGCTCCATGTAAAAAGCCGCCATTAACATCATGATAACAGCGGCCTGTAAACAGCTTAAACGGGATTAATGACGGAAATGACGCACGCCGGTGGTAATCATGGCAATGCCGTGCTCGTTCGCCGCCGCAATCACTTCTTCATCGCGCATAGAGCCACCCGGTTGGATGATGGCTTTGATGCCTTGCTCGGCAATCACATCAATGCCGTCGCGGAATGGGAAGAAGGCATCCGACGCTGCCACAGCCGCATCCAATGAGAATTGCGCGTCTTCGGCTTTGCGAGCGGCAATGCGGGTAGAATCGACGCGGCTCATTTGGCCTGCACCGACGCCGTAAGTTTGGCCGTCTTTGCAGAACACAATCGCGTTGGACTTCACGTATTTGGCCACATTCCAAGCGAACAGCAAGTCATTCCACTCTTGTTCGGTCGGTTGGCGCTCAGATACCACGGTGCAGTCTTCGCGGGTCAACACATGGATGTCAGGGGTTTGTACCAACAAACCGCCGCCCACGCGTTTGATTTCAAAGCGGTTCGCGCCTTCACTGATCGGCACTTCCAATACGCGCACGTTTTTCTTCGCTTCCAACACCGCCAATGCATCGGCAGTGAACGCTGGCGCCATCAATACTTCCATGAATTGGCGTGAGGTAATCGCTTCGGCAGTGGTTGCATCCACTTCGCGGTTAAAGGCAATGATGCCGCCAAACGCGCTGGTGGTGTCGGTAGAATAGGCTTTCAAATACGCTTGTTCGGTATTCGCTGCCACGGCCACACCACAAGGATTGGCGTGTTTCACAATCACACAAGCAGTGTCTTGGAAGGATTTAACCGCTTCCCAAGCGGCATCCGCGTCGGCGATGTTGTTGTAAGACAATTCCTTGCCTTGCAATTGTTTGTAACGTGCCAACGAGCCTGGAGCTGGGTGCAAATCGCGGTAGAACGCGGCTTGTTGGTGTGGGTTTTCGCCATAACGCAAGTCTTGTACTTTGACAAAATTGGCATTCAAATTGGCAGAGAATTCGCCCACGCGAGGTTCACCGGTCAACACATTGTCGTCCAAGCTGGTCAGGTAATTGCTGATCATGCTGTCGTATTGAGCGGTGTGGGTGAAGGCTTTGCGTGACAAATTGAAACGGGTTTTGTCGCTCAAGCCTTGCTCGTTTGCTTGCATCTCATTGATGATGGCTTCAAAGTCGGCATTGTCGGTGACAATCGCCACGCCGCGCCAGTTTTTGGCCGCAGAACGCACCATGGTTGGGCCACCGATGTCGATGTTTTCAATCGCATCTTCAACCGTGCAACCGGCTTTGGCGATGGTGGCGGCGAATGGGTACAAATTCACGCACACCAAGTCGATGTTGCCAATTTCAAATTCTTGCATTTTGGCCACGTGTTCAGGCAAGTCGCGGCGACCCAAAATACCACCGTGGATTTTCGGATGTAAGGTTTTGACACGGCCGTCTAACATTTCAGGAAAGCCGGTGTAATCAGCCACTTCAATCACAGGGATGTCGGCTGCTGCCAACAAAGATGCTGTGCCACCAGTGGATAAAATTTCCACACCCATTGTTGCCAAGGCGCGAGCGAAATCCACCACACCTTGTTTGTCAGACACGCTGATGAGTGCGCGTTTGATTGCCACCATTTTGCTATTCCTTTTATTGATTAAATCAAGCCATGTACCTGCATTTTTTTACGCAGGGTATTGCGGTTTACACCTAAAACAGCTGCTGCTTTGGTTTGATTGCCATCGCAGTATGCCAATACGCGGATTAACAGTGGTTTTTCCACTTTTAAAATCACCATATCGTAGACACCACAAGCGGCTTCGCCACCCAAGGTATCAAAATATTCATCTAAGCTGGCATGAATGCATTGTTCGATGACATCGATGCGTTCATTCATTAAGTTGCTCCTAAAATGGGGGACTCGGTGCAAGCTTGAGCTAGGCAGCACGCCGAGGCCACAAATCGTACTGATGTGACAATTGTTCTAATAAATCAGCTATTTTTTCGTATTGTAATGAAGTTTCTTGTATCTGATTGATATCGGTGCGCTCACGTTGATAGGCATCAAACCCACCCAAATACCATAACAAATGTTTGCGGGCGATTTTCACCCCATGTTCGCCATAAAATGCGTGTATCGCCGCCAAATGTTCCAACACCACGCTGGCGGCAGTGTCAAAATCCAAAGCATCGGGCAATACCCCGTGTTGCAACATGTGCCAAACATCGCGGAAGATCCACGGCTGCCCTTGGGCACCGCGCCCTATCATCACCCCATCGGCACCGGTTTGTTCCAATACCTGCAGCGCTTTGGCAGCGCTGGTGATGTCGCCGTTCACCCACAATGGTATCGGCAAATCGCGTTTGACCGCAGCAATCAATTCATAGCGCGCCTCACCAGTATACATTTGCGTGCGGCTGCGACCATGGATGGCCAAGGTTTGGATGCCGGCATCAACGGCGATTTGGGCAATAGTGGGCACGTTCAAATGGCTGTCGTCCCAACCCAAACGCGTTTTCAAAGTCACCGGCACGTCCACGCTTTCTACCACGGCCTGTAAGATGTCTTTGACCAAGCCTTCGTCTTTGAGCAAGGCACTGCCCGCCAACACATTGCACACTTTTTTGGCTGGGCAACCCATATTGATGTCGATGATTTGCGCCCCGCGCGCCACGTTTAATTTGGCTGCTTCGGCCATCACTTCCGGCACGTTGCCAACGATTTGCACCGAACGTATGCCGGTTTCACCGCTGTGATCGGCGCGCTGCAAGGTTTTGCGGGTGTTTTGTAAACTGGGATCGGACGTGGTCATTTCACTGCTGGCCAAGCCCGCGCCAAAGCGGCGGCACAACATGCGAAATGGCTTGTCGGTAATGCCCGCCATAGGCGCCAACGCCAACGGCGTCGCCAACTCTATACTGCCTATGTGCATCGGTCTCATCATCAAAACAAACAGGGAGGCAATTGTACATTTTTTAAGCACTTATCGAAAGCATTTGTGCGTAAAAAAATAAGCGGCCTGTAAGATTTACAGGCCGCTTATCGGGTTACTTCACATCAGATTAAGCAGAAGCTTTGATGCTTTTCTCAATCTTTTTGTTAATAAACCATTGTTGTGCAATCGACAACACGTTGTTGACCACATAGTACAAAACCAAGCCAGCTGGGAAGAAGAAGAACATTACCGAGAACATCAACGGCATGATTTTCATCATCTTCGCTTGCATAGGGTCTGCTGGCGGTGGGTTCAAATGGGTTTGCAACCACATCGTCGCCGCCATCAACACTGGCAAGATGAACCAAGGGTCTGGACGCGCCAAGTCTTGAATCCAACCCATCCACGGCGCTTGACGCAATTCAACCGAGTTGAACAAGGCCCAGTACAGACCTAAGAACACCGGAATTTGAATCAACATCGGCAAACAACCGCCCAATGGATTGATTTTCTCTTTCTTGTACAGCGCCATCATTTCTTGCTGCATCTTCATGCGATCGTCGCCGTATTCGGCTTTGAGCGCATTCAAACGCGGCGCTACGGCGCGCATTTTCGCCATAGATTTGTAAGAAGCATTGGTCAATGGGAACAAAATCGCTTTGACGATGATGGTGAGCAAGATGATCGCCCAACCCCAGTTACCGACATAACCGTGTATCCAGTTCAACAATTTGAACAATGGCGACGCGAAAATGTGCAATTTACCGAAGTCTTTGCTCAATTCCAAATTGTCAGCCAAAGGCATGATGCGGTTGTATTCCGCAGGACCTGCAAACAAAGTCATCGGCACAGCCACGGTTTGACCGGCAGCCAAATCCGGCAAGGCCACACGCACACCGGCTGAGTACAAGCCATCGCTGCGTTTTTTCACGTCCATGGTGCAGTTTTCGGCTTTACCACACACGCTGGCCGCGTCTTTTTTGTTCAAAATCCATGAAGTAACAAAGTAATGCTGAATCATACCCACCCAACCGGCTTCGGTTTTGCGTTGGTAATCGGCAGTGTCTTTGCCATTTTGGAAGTCTTCATCCAAAGATTTGAAATCAACTTTTTGGTAACGGCCTTCTGGGGTATACACCACCGGACCGGTATAACTGTGCACAAACCAGCTTTCGCCTTCAGGCGCAGAGCCGTCACGCAACATGCGGTACATGGCATCGTAAGCCAAAGGTTTGCCAGTGTTGTTGGTCACATCAAAGCGCACATCAATGGCATAGTCGTTTTTGCGGAAGGTATAGACCTTGTCCACTTTCACGCCATTCACTTCTGGCGCAGTCAAACGCACTTCCACCTTGTCGCCGTTGCCCAAATCGTATTGTTTTTGCGCAGCGGTGAATTTGGTACCTTCAGGCAACAAATACGCGCCTTGTTTGTTCAACAAAGAAGCTTGGGCCACATACGTGTAGTTTTTTTCATCGTCTAACAACACGAAGGTTTTGGTAGCATCGCTGGTGGCATCGTGTTTGCTCAAAACCATGCGACGGATGTCGCCGGTGGCTTGGTCTATCTCGATGTCGTACACATCGGTTTTCACCTTAATGGGGTCGGTCACACTGAGTGAACCTTGCTGTGCCGCTGCAGGGTTGGCGGTTTTGGCCGCATCCGCTTGCACTTGCGCAACAGGCTTTTTGGGTGGTGGGAAGGCGTAATTCCAACCAAACAAAATCGCCATCGCAATCACAGCAAAGGCCATTAGTCTTTTAAATTCCATCGATTATCAATCTTTAAGTCATCGGTTAAGGAACAGGATCATAGCCACTGCCACCCAAAGGGTGACAACGGCAAATCCGACGCAATGCCAACATCGAGCCTTTGCAAGCTCCATGTTTTTGTAGGGCTTCAACAGCATATTGTGAACAGGTTGGCGTGTAACGACAACGAGGTGGCAACATCGGACTGATGGCCACCTGATAAAAACGCACGAATTTCAATAATAAATACTTCATGACGCTTTTTGATTTAATAAGCGCTGCAATTCTTGCCACACCGCTTGAAAATCTTCCTGTTCAAACTTCATTTTGGCACGTACCACGATGTCTTGGGCCGGCAAGCCATGTTTGTGCAAACGAAACCATTCGCGCAATACCCGTTTCATGTAATTGCGCTCATGGGCACGCTTGGCCACTTTTTTGGCCACCACCAAACCCAAACGTGGGTGCTCTTGTGCCTCTCCTAGCAAAACCTGTAAATAACGACCGTGACGCGAGCGGCGTAATGCAAAAACGGATGAAAATTCATCCGTTTTCAACAGTCGTTCAGTCTTGCTAAAGCCTTGATTCAAAGCTTATACAGCCAAGCGTTTACGGCCTTTGGCACGACGAGCTGCCAAAACGGCGCGACCACCACGGGTTTTTGAACGAACCAAAAAGCCGTGAGTGCGTTTGCGTTTGGTAACAGACGGTTGGAATGTGCGTTTCATTGTTGCATCCTTAAATTAATAGTATCTGACGATAAATAAACGCGCTATTACAACGGGTTTTCGCTATTTTGTCAATGCTTTTATGCCGGATTTACCCACAAGCGCCTGTGGATAAATACTCTGCCATCGGCTATAATACACTCTTATTGTTGTTATCCAGAGTTCTTGATTAACAGCGTCCTGTAACATCGCCGATTAAGTCCAACCCATTTATGCCACAAGCCGATTTAAGCCAATTCAGTGCCGTATGGCCTCATGCGCTCTATGTATTGCGCGACACCTTATCCAATCAGCAATACCAAATGTGGATTGCTCCGTTGACCGTAAGCACCGAAAACGATGCTTGGGTGGTGTATGCCAAAAACAATTTTGTCTTCGGCTTTGTCAAAAGCCATTTCTGGCAAAAAATCGAAGCCGCTGTTGCAAATTTGGCTCCAAACGCACCTGTGTTACATTTAAAAATTGGCATGGGCGAACAAGTCAGCGTGGCGACAACGCCGTTGGCAACGGCAGCCAACCCGCCACAAGCATGGACAGAAGACAGCGATGCGGCTGAAGATTTATTGGCTGACGATGTGGCGATGTTGGATGCTGAAGACGAAACCCCTGCAGCACCGGTTAGCAGCAAAGCCAGTCGCGGTGTGACCACGGCGCAAGACATCATCCAAAAAAACTTGGAACGCCCACGCAAACCACGCATTGTGGAAAACAGCTCTGAAATCATTGTGCCATCGGCACCGGCCATTATTAAGTCTACGGCCACCGAATTGCCACCCATAGACAACCCTGCTGAACAAACCCGTTTGAATCCCAGTTATACATTTGAAACCTTGGTACAAGGTAAAGGCAACCGTATGGCGTATGCCGGTGCACAAACCATTGCTGAAAACCCTGGCTCCAGCATGTACAACCCTTATTTCATATACGGCAGCACCGGCTTGGGTAAAACCCACTTGATACAGGCCATAGGCAACCGCATTTACCAGCAACACCCACGCGCCAAAATTCGCTACATCCATGCTGAAACCTATGTGCGCGACATCATGAAGGCGTTTCGCTCCAGCTCTTTTGATGAATTCAAACGCCATTACCATTCGCTCGACTTGTTGTTAATCGACGATGTGCAGTTTATTTCCGGCAAAGACCGCACCATGGAAGAATTCTTCTACTTGTTTAACCATCTTTTGGATGAGAAAAAACAAGTGGTGATGACATGCGACACCTTGCCTGCCAACATCAAAAACATGGACGACCGTTTGAAATCGCGTTTTTCATGGGGCTTAACGGTAGAGTTGGAACCGCCTGAGTTGGAAATGCGCGTGGCGATTTTGCAGAAAAAAGCCGAAGCCGCGCATGTGCAATTGCAGGAAAAAGCCGCCTTCTTTATTGCGCAACACATACGCTCTAACGTGCGTGAACTCGAAGGTGCGTTCAAACGCGTGGCCGCACACAGCTTGTTCCAACACAAACCGATTGATATTGAATTGGCCACCGAAGCCTTACAAGACATATTGGTAGAGGCGCAGCGCCAAATCACGGTCGAGCACATCATGAAGACTTGTGCCGACTTCTACCAATTGAAAATCGCCGATTTGATCGGCAAAAAGCGCACCCGTACCATCGCGCGCCCGCGCCAAATGGCGATGGCGCTGGCCAAAGACCTTACCCAACAAAGCTTGCCGTCCATCGGCCAAGTGTTTGGCGGTCGTGACCACACCACGGTGATGCATGCGCACAAAACCATACACGAATTAAAACAAACCGACGCGAAATTGGCACAGGATTATGACTACCTGTCTGCCATGTTACAAAAATAATCAGGGATGACTTTATGTTGATTTTACAAGCCTCACGCGACGACTTACTCAAACCATTGCAAACCGTGACCGGCATTGTTGAACGCCGCCACACTTTGCCAATTTTGTCGAATGTGCTGATCGAAGCCCAAGCTGGCCACACCAAACTGTTGGCCACCGACTTGGAAATCCAAATCCACACCACCGGCCCTGAAACCCCTACCGAAGATTTTCGCATCACCACCAGCGCCAAAAAGCTGCAAGACATTTTGCGCGCGCTGCCTGAGTCTGCCATTGTCAAACTCGATTGGGCGGACAACCGCCTTACCTTAACCGCAGGCAAATCTCGCTTTAATTTGCAAACCTTGCCGGCCGAAGACTTCCCGATGATGAATGTGGCACAAGACGTCAACGCCACTTTCAGTCTGCGCCAAGAACAATTGAAACTGATGCTGTCACAAGTACAGTATGCAATGGCCATCCAAGACATCCGTTACTACCTCAATGGTTTGTTGTTGCAAACCGAGGGCAACCAATTGCGCTTGGTGTCTACCGACGGTCACCGTTTGGCCTTCGCTGGCATCACCTTGGAAGACGCCAACTTGCCGAAAGCCGAAGTGATATTGCCACGCAAAACCGTGTTGGAATTGTTCAAATTACTCAGCCATCCTGAAGACAACATCACGGTGGAATTGTTGTCTAACCAAGTGCGCGTGCAAAGCGGCGATACCGTGGTGGTATCGAAAGTGGTTGATGGCAAATTCCCAGACTTTACCCGTGTGATTCCTTTGGACAACGACAAATTGTTTTTAATCAACCGCACTACCTTGTTGGGCGCCTTGGAACGTGCTGCCATTTTGGCGAATGAGAAATTCCGCGGTGTGCGTTTGCAATTGAAACCGGGTTTGCTCAGCGTGTTGTGCAGCAATAACGAGCAAGAAGAAGCGCAAGAAGATGTGGAAATAGCTTACCAAGGCGAGGCTTTGGAAGTGGGTTTCAACATCACGTATTTGATGGACGTGTTACGCAACGTCCAAGTTGACGATTTCCAATTGGCGTTTGGCAATGCCAATCAATCGACTTTGTTTACCATTCCAGATAATCCTGATTTCAAATACATCGTGATGCCAATGCGCATCTAAGGCCATGTATTCCAAGCGGCCTGTAAACGTTTACAGGCCGCTTGTATCAGCTTATCCATTAACAGAAGAAGTGACTTATGACTCAACCAGAAGAATACGGTGCTGACAGCATTAAAGTGTTAAAAGGTTTGGATGCAGTACGCAAACGCCCGGGCATGTACATTGGTGACACCCAAGACGGCAGCGGCTTGCATCACATGGTATTCGAGGTACTCGACAATGCCATCGACGAAGCCTTGGCCGGCCATTGTGACACCATCGTGGTCACCATTCATTCTGACAACTCCATCTCAGTTGAAGACAATGGTCGCGGCATTCCCACCGACATGCACCCCGAAGAAAACCGTTCTGCGGCCGAAGTCATCATGACCATTTTGCATGCCGGCGGTAAATTCGATAACAACTCTTACAAAATCTCAGGCGGCTTGCACGGCGTCGGCGTGTCTGTGGTCAACGCCTTGTCCGACTGGCTCACCCTCAATATTTACCGCAATGGCAAAGAACACTTTGTCGAATTCAACCGCGGCGATGTGGTCGCACCATTAAAACAATTGGGCGACACCAGCAAACAAGGCACACGCGTGCAATTCTTGGCCAGTGAAGAGACGTTTGGCGTGGTCGAATTCAATTTTGACATCTTGGCCAAACGCATACGCGAATTGTCGTTCTTGAACAATGGCGTGGCCATCCAATTGATGGACAAACGCGATGGCCGTCATGAAGACTTTGCTTTTTCAGGCGGCGTCGGCGGTTTTGTCAAATACATCAACCGCACCAAAACCGCTTTGCACGACAAAATCTTCTACACCCAAGGTGAATCCGAAGACGGCATGAGCGTGGAAGTGGCGATGCAGTGGAACGACTCTTACCAAGAACAGGTATTGTGTTTCACCAATAACATTCCACAACGCGATGGCGGCACCCATTTGACCGCTTTGCGCCAAGTGATGACGCGCACTTTGAACCAATACATCGAAGACAACGACATCGCCAAAAAATCCAAGGTACAAACCGCTGGTGACGATATGCGCGAGGGTTTGACTTGCGTGTTGTCGGTAAAATTGCCCGACCCGAAATTCAGCTCACAAACCAAAGACAAATTGGTTTCCAGCGAAATCGGCCCGATTGTCAATGAGGTGATTAACGCCGGTTTGAAAGACTTCTTGGAAGAAAACCCCAACGAAGCCAAAATCATCACCAGCAAAATCGTTGATGCCGCCCGTGCACGCGAAGCCGCACGCAAAGCGCGTGAAATCACCCGCCGCAAAGGCATCATGGATGGCTTAGGCTTGCCGGGCAAATTGGCCGACTGCCAAGAAAAAGACCCAGCGATGTCTGAACTGTATCTGGTCGAAGGGGATTCGGCCGGTGGCTCAGCCAAACAAGGCCGCGACCGCAAATTCCAAGCGATTTTGCCGCTCAAAGGTAAGATTTTGAACGTGGAAAAAGCGCGTTTCGAGAAAATGCTTGCCAGCCAAGAAGTGGCGACTTTGATTACCGCTTTGGGCTGTGGCATCGGCAAAGAAGAATACAATCCGGACAAATTCCGCTACCACCGCATCATCATCATGACCGATGCCGACGTCGATGGCGCCCACATCCGTACCTTGTTATTGACCTTCTTCTACCGCCAAATGCCGGAAATCATTGAGCGCGGTTATGTCTACATCGCTCAACCACCGCTGTACAAAGCCAAACACGGCAAGCAAGAGCGTTATTTGAAAGACGATTTTGAGCTCAACCAATTCTTGCTCAACTTGGCCTTGCAAAACGCGCGCATCGAATCCGATGGCAAGACTTTGGAAGGTGAAGAACTGGCCAACATCGCCAAACAATTCATGCTCACCCGTGGTGTGATTAACCGCGAAAGCCGCGCCGTTGACCGTGCCGTATTGGTGCAATTGGTGTATTTGCCAGAAATCTCGTTTGCCACCCAAGAAGATTTGTTGGCGGCCGAGAAATTATTGCAAGACAACATCAGCGACCCAGACATCTTGATTGAGGCGATTGCTGGCGACGAACACCATTTGGGTAAACTCAAAGTCACCCGCCGTTTGCACGGCAATGTGATGGTGACCTACCTGACCCAAGGTTTCTTGGAAAGCAAAGACTACCAATCCATCAAACAAATGGCGGTCTTGCTCGACGGTTTGGTACACGAAGGCGCAGTCTTGTTCAAAGGCGAGAAAGAACAGCCTGTGAAATCGTTTTCGCAAGCCTTGGATTGGCTGTTGGCCGATGCGCAAAAAGGCCTGTCCATCCAACGCTACAAAGGCTTGGGCGAGATGAACCCTGAGCAATTGTGGGAAACCACCATGGACCCACAAGTTCGCCGCTTGTTGAAAGTGAAAATCGACGACGCCATCGCCGCCGACGAGGTCTTTGTGACCTTGATGGGCGACGAAGTCGAACCACGTCGCGAATTCATCGAAAGCAATGCGTTGACGGCTGAGATTGATATTTAAGCTGTCGCCACTCCAAAAGCGGCCTGTAAATGTTTACAGGCCGCTTTTTCATGCTCGGTGTTCACTTCATCGCAATAGTCAGCAAGATTTCTTTGCAACACGGTATTACAAACGGGCTGAAATCAGCCTTTTTACCGCTGTTGCCATTGCAGTGATGCTGTTTGGCCTGCATGGTTTTACTGAGTTGTTTCTCTGCCCATGATGCCAAATAAGCGGCCTGTAAGTGCTTACAGGCCGCTGTTACAGCATTGCTACAGACGTGCTATTTCATCCGTGCTATTTCATCCGTGCTATTTCATCGGCGCCACATAGTCCAGCGTTTGCCCCAATGCCCACAACAAAAACAACACCAGCGGCAGGTGCACCACCAATTGCGTGACCGTAAAGCCCATGATGTCTTTGGCCTTGATTTTCAATACCCCTAACATCGGCAACATAAAGAATGGGTTGACCAAGTTAGGTAAGGCTTCGGCGGCATTGTAAATCTGTACCGACCAACCCAAGTGGTATTGCAAATCATTGGCCGCTTGCATCACATACGGCGCTTCAATAATCCATTTGCCGCCGCCCGATGGCACAAAGAAACCCAGAATCGCCGAATACAAACCCATCACGATGGCAAATGTGTCGTGCGAGGCGATGGACACAAAAAAGTGCGCAATGTAATGCGACAGCGAATCACCGCTGCCATTAACGGCATTGGTCATGATGAATGCAATGGAGCCATACAAAGGGAATTGAATCAAAATACCCGTCACCGCCGGCACGGCTTTGGACACCGCATTCAGAAAATTGCGCGGCGTGCCATGTAAGGCCAAGCCCAAAATCAAAAACACAAAATTGTAAGTATTGAGACTGGAAATGGCCAAAATCGGGTTTTTGCTGGTGAATTCAAAATACATCCACACCAAGCCCAATAACACCACCAAGATGCTGAGCAAGGGTGAATTCTCCAACCAATCGCCAGGACGGCTGGATTGGGTGGCGGTGCTTTCCTCAACCTCATCAAAATTCAAACCAAAGTCTTGCATGGTTTTGGTGTTGTCGCGCTTGGGCGCCGACCAAAAACAAATCGCAATCGACACCACCATCAACACCACAATCATCACCAAAGACTGCGGCAAAAAGATGGTTTGGGTAAACGGAATCACACCAGTTAAGTTGTAGATGGATTCCGGTAAACTGTCTTTATTCGCCTGCAATTGTGCCGCCGATGAGCTGATGCCCAAAGCCCAAGTCGCGCCCATGCCGATGATGGCCGCAGCAGCGGCAGCGCGGTAATCCATGTGCAATTCTTTGCGCTTGGCCAAGGCGATGACCAACAAAGCCGTTAATATCGTGCTCATCGCCCAATTTAGCAAGGACACCAACAGGCTGACCACTGCCACCATCACAATGGCAGAGCGCGCCGATTTCGGAATTAAGGCCAGTTTGTTAATCAAGGCCTGCACCGGTTTGGACACCGACACCACATAGCCGGCAATCACCAGCATGGCCATTTGCATGGTAAACGGAATCAGGCTCCAATAACCATTGCCAAACGACTTGGCCACATCGGTGACGGGAGCACCGATGACCACCGAGGCGATGGCGACAATGATGACGCCCAATAAGGCAAAAATATACGAATCTGGAAACCAACGCTCCGACCAATTGCTCACGGCGATGGCAAAGCGTTCCAATACCCCACTTTTTGGTGTGTCCATTTTTTCATCCTCTATCATGGTTTATCTCAACGACAACAATCTATTTATGCATAATTCATGTTAGAATAATCGCATAAATACAATTATTAATTAATGAAATCAATGTCTTTTTAGGTTTTTTATTTTATCAAGCCAGTGATATGCATATGTGATACAGGCATATGGGTTTACCCCATTACGTTAACCTTTTAATATTGAATTTTATTAGAGCAAAAATTTTTTTCATTCGCCACGCATTTATTAGAGTCATGCTAAAGATACTGCACACTTCAGATTGGCATTTGGGCCGCAGCCTGTATGGGCAAAACCGCTACGCCGAATTCGCGGCGTTTTTGGATTGGTTGATGCAAACGCTGCAACACGAGCGCGTGGATGTGTTGATGATAGCCGGCGATGTGTTCGACACCATCACCCCCAACCATGGCGCACAAGAGTTGTATTACCGCTTTTTGGCGCAAGTGTCGGCGTATTGTCTGTGCCGCCACATCATCATCATCGGCGGCAACCACGATTCGGCCAGTTTTTTAAACGCGCCCAAGGCTTTGTTGTTTGCGCTGAATGTGCATGTCATCGGTGCCGCCACCAACCCCATAGACAAAGAAGTGTTATTGCTGAAAGACAGCCACGGCCAGCCTGCCGCCATTGTGTGTGCGGTGCCGTATTTGCGCGACCGCGATGTGCGCGTGAGTGTCGATGGCGAAAGCAGCAGCGATAAGAATCAGGCTTTGGTGCAAGGCATACAAGCGCATTACCGCCAAGTCTTGGCCTTGGCCGAGCAAAAACAGCAAGAGCTGGGCAGCGATGTGCCCATCATCGCCATGGGGCATTTGTTCAGCCAAGGTGGCATCACGCTGGAAGCCGATGGCGTGCGCGAATTGTATGTTGGCAGCCTCGCCCATGTTGGCCCCGATTGTTTTGCCGGTTTTGATTACGTGGCTTTGGGGCATTTGCATGTGCCGCAAAGCGTTGGCGGTGTCGATCACATTCGCTATTGTGGCTCGCCCATCCCCATGGGTTTTGGGGAAGCCAAGCAGCAAAAACAGGTATTGCATGTGGCGTTTACAGGCCGCATACCGAGCATCAAAGCCATAGACATCCCGTGTTTTCAAGCATTGGTGCGCATCCAAGGCGATATGGCGCACCTACAGGCCGAGTTACAACACTTGCTACAAGCTGGCAGCAACGCCTATGTGGAAGTGGTGTATGTGGGCACGGAAGTGATTGCCGATTTGAGCGAGCAATTGGAAGCACTGGTGGCAGGCAGCGATTTAAGCCTATTGCGCATTTACAACCGCCAATTCGTTAACAAAGTTTTGGCCGGTGCCTCGGATGACACCGCCCTGCTCGATTTGAACCCTACCGAGGTCTTCGAGGCCTGCATGGCACAACACGATTTGGACGAGACACAAAAAAGCCAGCTCAGACTGAATTACCAACAAGTGTTACACCAATTGGTCAGCGATGAGGAGGGCGAAGCATGAAAATCCTCAGCTTGCGCTTTGCCAATCTCAATTCGCTGTATGGCGAATGGTCGGTCGATTTCCAACACCGCGATTATGTGAACAATGGCTTGTTTGCCATCACCGGCCCCACCGGCGCCGGCAAATCGACGCTGCTGGACGCGATGTGTTTGGGGCTGTTTGGACAAACGCCGCGCTTAAAAACCATCAGCAAAAGCGAAAACGAAATCATGTCGCGCCACAGCGGCCATTGCTTTGCCGAAGTGGTGTTTGTCGTGGGTGAACAGGCTTACCGCAGCATGTGGAGCCAAAGCCGTGCCCGCAACAAGCCCGATGGCCGTTTGCAAGAGGCCAAACACGAATTGGCCTATGCCGACAGCGGTGTGTTGATTGAGGAGAAAAAAAGCCGCACCGTCGCCGCCATAGAAGCGCTGACCAATCTGAACTTCCAACGCTTCACCCGCTCGGTGTTGTTGGCACAAGGCAGTTTCGCCGCTTTTTTGCAAGCCAGCGTCGATGAGCGCTCGGACATGTTGCAGCAAATCACCGGTACCGAAATCTACGAACACATTTCCAAGCAAGTGCACCAAAACAAACGCGAGGCCGAAGACGCTTTGCAATTGTTACAGGCCGCCTTACAAGGCATGGATGTGCTCAGCCCAGAAGCATTAAGCCAACTCGAACAAGAACAAAGCTTACAAGAGCGCCAACGCGAACACCAATTACAATTGCTGAGCGAATTGCAACTTGAAGAACAACAATTGCAGCGCCAAGCCTTGCTCAAGCAGCAGCAAGCCGATTTTGAGGCACAATTGTCTGAACAACAGCAACACATGCAAGCGTTTGCGCCGCAAGCCGAGCAATTGTTGCGCGCGCAAAAAGCCGCCATCTTAGGCGCCGATTTTCGCACCGTGCACTTGCTGCGCCAGCAAAGCGCCAATGTGCAGCGCAGTTTGCAAGAATTGTTCGATGCCATGCCGGAATTGGCCGACTTGCAGCGCCAGCAAGAACAGGCAGTGGCGCAACTGAGCGTGGAAGAGCAGCAATTCCAACAGCGTTATTTGCAACAACAACAAGTGTGGCAACAAGTCAGCGCCTTGGACGCACGCATTGCCGCCGAACAAGCGCGCAGCGATGAATGGCAGCAGCAAAGCGACGAGCAGCAACACAAAGTCGCTGCGACCACACAGCAATTGCAACAACACCAATTGCTGTTAGCGCAACAACACGCACAGTTGCAACAAATACAAGACGATTTAAACGCGCACCGCCATTTGGCCAGCGCCAGCAAGCTGCTGCCGCAGTGGCAACAGCAATGGCAACACCTGCAAGCACAGCGCCAATTGGCGGCCGAGCAAGCACAACACAGCCAAGACTTGCTGGTACATGTGCAGACCAATCAGCAGTCGCAGCAAGACCAAATGCAGTATTTGACTTTCAGCGCCGAGCGCTTGCAGCAATTGCAAGACACCTTGCAACAGACCGAAACCCAAATTGCCGAGGCACTCGCAGGCAAACAGCTGAGCGAATACCAATTAGAACAAGACTTGCTGCAACAACAATTGCGCTTATTGGACAAAATCAAATCGTTGGAAGACGAACGCGCCCATCTGCATGAGGGCGAAGCCTGCCCGCTCTGCGGCGCCACCGACCATCCTTATATCAACCAGGAAGACGCACTGCCGCAATTGTCGGACACCGAGCAACGCTTGCGCGATGTGAAGCTGTTGATTGCCGAAGTGTTGGAATTACAAAGCCGTTTGCAACAACGCCGCTTTAATTTCACCGCCTTGCAGCAACAGCGCGAGGTGCGGCAACAAGAGCACGAACGCTTGCAAAGCGAAGCGCTGCAATTGCAAAGCGCGTATGAACGCGCCGAGCAAAAATGGCAACACACACAAGCGCAATGGCAAGCCTTGATGCAGCCCTTGCAACAAGCGTGGGCGGTATTGGATTTCCAAGCCGATGACGATGCCGACGCCTTTTTGCAGCAATTGGCTGCGCAAGTGCACACTTGGAGCGAGCAGCAACAGCAATGGCAACAGCTGCAAGAAGCCTGTGCCCTGCTCAATAAAGACCACGAGCATTTGCAGACCCAATTGCAACACAGCCAACACATGGCACAGCAATTTGCCTCGTCGCTGCACGCGCAACAACAGGTGTTACAGGCCAGTATTGCGGAGCGGCTGCAATTGTTTGGCGAAGTCGACATAGAGCACGACCAACAGCATTGGCGCCAACAATTGCAACATTGCCAACTGGCTTTGAGCACGGCGCAAAATACCTTACAGCAAGCGCATGCCGCGTATCAGCAAAAGCAAGCGCGTTACGATGAGCAATTGCACATGCAACACCAATTGCAAACGCAATTGCAAAGCCAAGAAGACGCATGGCAAGACTTGCTCAAGCTGCACGGTTTTGCTGGCGAACACATTTGGCTGACGCAGCAATTGCCCACGCATGTGTGCCAAGAATTGGAACAAGAGCAACACTTGCTCAAACAGCAAGAAGCCGAGCTGCGCCAAGCCATCAAACACACGCTCACACAATTGGACGAGTTGCAGCACAGCGTGCGTCACACCGATACGACGCTGGCCGCCAATCAGCAGGCCATTGTGGATTTACAGGCCGCTTTAGACCACACCACCCAAAGCATCGGTGCGCTCAAACAGCAATGGCAGCAACAACAACAAACCATGGCGCGTTTGGCCGAGCAACAACAACACATCGTGGCGCAACAGCAAGAATGTGGCCATTGGCGCGCTTTACACGAACTCATCGGCAGCAGCGATGGCAAGAAATACCGCTTGTTTGCGCAAAGCCTGACCTTCAACCAATTGGTACAACAAGCCAATCGCCAATTACAAAACATGAGCGACCGCTATTTGCTCAAACAAACCGACGATGCGCCGCTGCAATTGGATGTCATCGACCAATACCAAGGTGGCACGGTGCGCTCGGCCAAGAATTTGTCTGGTGGCGAGAGTTTTATCGTGTCTTTGGCGCTGGCGCTGGGTTTGGCACGCATGTCGAGCAAGACCACGCGCATTGACTCGCTGTTTTTGGACGAAGGCTTTGGCACACTGGACGAAGATGCTTTGGATGTGGCCTTGAATGCGCTGGCGAGTTTGCAGCAAGAAGGCAAACTCATCGGTGTGATTTCGCATGTCGCGGCCTTGAAAGAGCGCATCAGCACCCAAATCAAAGTCGAGCCCAAACACAATGGTCACAGTGTTTTACACGGCAGTGGCATTTCCCACCTAGCGCAATGAGTCTATGATGCTGTCTGGGCTTACAGGCCGCTTAAAGGACAGCCATGACTACCAACACTCATCACCACGACCATACTCATGACCATCACCACAGCAATAACCAACAAGTGTTGCTGTGGTCTTTCGTGCTCATCAGCGCCTTCATGGTGGTCGAGGCCATCGGTGGCTGGCTGACCAACAGTCTGGCGCTGTTGTCCGATGCCGGCCACATGTTAAGCGATGCGCTGTCTTTGGGCATTGCGCTGTTGGCGTTTCGCTTTGGCGCCAAAGCGGCCAATGCTGGCAAAAGCTTTGGCTATCGCCGTTTTGAAATTCTCGCCGCGGCTTTCAATGGCTTGACCTTGATGGCGGTGGCGGTGTGGATTGTCATTGAAGCGGTAACCCGCTTTGTCACACCTTTGCCAATACAATCGACCGGCATGTTGGTGATTGCCACTTTGGGCTTAATCGTCAACATAGTGGTGGCGGTCATGATGTTCAAAAGCGGCGACACCCATGACAATCTGAACATGCGCGGCGCATTTTTGCACGTCATCAGCGATTTGCTCGGCTCGGTGGCGGCCATCATCGCCGCTTTGGCGGTGCGCTGGTATGGCTGGACTTGGGCCGACCCACTCATCAGCGTGTTGGTGGCCATCTTGGTGTTTCGCAGTGGTTTTTTTGTTTTACGCGAAGCGGCGCATGTGTTAATGGAAGGCACGCCGCGCCAAATCGACCCCGCCCACATCCGCGCCTTATTGTTGCAACAACCTGAGGTGGTGAACATCCATGATTTGCATGTGTGGAGCATCAGCAGCGGCGAACACGCGCTCGCCAGCCATGTGGTGATACAAGACGATATGCGTTTGAGCGAGGTACAAACCATTTTGCACCAACTCGAAGCGTTGTTGCAGCAACAAGGCATTGCCCATGTGACTTTGCAAGTGGAAAGCACCGCCCACGGTCACAACGAGGCAGATATGGGTTTACAGGCCGCCTCCGAGCATGAACATGAACACACACAAACCCATGCCCACTCAGCCCATACCCATCCGCATCAACATTGATAGCTTGCTAGCTAGCTTACGACAATCTTCGCACTGACCCAGTCTACATGTCATACGCGACTGGGTCAGCCGCATCTTAGTCACGTCCGCCATTTCGCCTGTCAGAACCACGCTGAACACGGCAAGCAAGCTGCGCTTAAGCATTGATTTTTAAGACCATATAAACCCACCGCAGCCATTGTTTTACAGTGATTTTTTGGCGCATAATAATGCCATATAAATAAACAAGCGGCCTGTAAACCCCGTTATCTCAGGTTTACAGGCCGCATTGATACTGTCCAATAATGATGTTAGGAGTTTTATGTCTTTACCTGCCGCAGAACACATCTGCACCCATTGTGGCGCTTGTTGCGCCTCTTTTCGCGTGTCGTTTTACTGGGCCGAGGGCGAAGCCTTGCCGCCGCACTATACCGAGGCGCTCACGCCTGTGTACGCGTGCATGAGCGGCACCAACCAAACCCAGCCCAAATGCATCGCCTTACAAGGTGAGGTCGGTCGCGCCGTCAGTTGCAGTGTGTACGAATACCGCAGCAGCACTTGCCAAGAAGTGCAATTGGGCGATGAGCAATGCCAAAAAGCCCGCCGCTGGCACCACCTGCCCGCCATCGTGTTGCAAGACAGCAGTAACGACGACCTCCACCACGACCAAGCCAGTTAAACACTGGCTTTTTTGTTGCACTGCTTAAGCTACTACACCTTGGTTTCTACACCCTAGCGACTCATCTGCGCTTAATTCAACACCTCATACCCTTCTTCGACGATGGCCGCGCGTATTGCCGCTTCATCGGTTTTGTGCTCATCAAAACTGACATCGACTTGGGCATTGGCCAAATTCACCGCCACTTCGGTCACACCGTCCAATTTGCTGACGTTTTTTTCAATGGCTTTGACACAGTGTTGGCAAGTCATGCCTTGTACTTTTAATTCGGTTTGTTTCATGTGTATTTTTCTCTCTGCTGATTCTGTCGGCTGCGCGTGGCGGTCACCACTCACGTGCCACCTCATCCAATTGCAATTGCAAGCCTTGCAAACCCACGGCCACGCTTGGCCAGTACTCTGCTTGCAGCATTTTGATGCGCTGTTGTTGCGCTGCCGGCGTACCACGCGCGGCGGTTTCCAACACGCTCATGTCCACAGGCTGGCGCTGCTGCGCACCGCTGACATCGATGACCCACAAGGCTTCGGGCTGCCATGTTTGTAATTGTTCTAACGTCACCTCTTGCTCTTGTGTCGGCAGGTTTACAGGCCGCTTAATGTGCAACACGCCATACAACAAGCCTTGGTAAGCCGCTTGTGGCCGCCAACGGTAATGGCCTTGCTGGTGTTCCAAGACCAACAGGCTGCGATTGTCGCTGTCTATGCGTTGTTGCAAAGTCGTGATTTGTTGCTGTAAGCCGTGCAAGCGCTGCTTGGCAAGGTTTTGTGTGGTCGCATCACTGGCCAGCGCCAGCGTGTTGCGCTCGACATCTTGCCAATAGCTGGTGGGGGAAAATGACAATACTTGCGTCGGTGCAATTTGCTGCAAGCCTGTTTGCGTGGCTGACGCCAGTTTGGGTGCATATATCACATCGGGTTTGATTTGCCGAAGTTGGCTATAGGCGAGTTTGTTCAGCGGCCCCGTGTCGACGGTGTGCGCACTCAACAGCGGCGTCAGATACGCCGGCAGCGATGCCTTGGGCAAGGCAATGATTTTGTCGGCACTCCCCAATACCTGCAAAGTATCGGCAGCGGCCACATCCAAGACCACCATCCGTTCAGGGGTTTGCGCCAACACATGACTGGTGGCCAACAATGCGGCCCACGCCCAGATTTTCATGACCAGACTCCTCAGTTAGGTGCTCAACCGCACCCTCTACCAAACCAACACATTCAAACACAAGTCGCTCTCATGTTTGAATTTGCTGACTCAGACCACTGAGGCACAGCAAAATCTTACCACCATTCAAATTGCCGTGCCGCAATAATGTGCTCAAAGGCACAAGTTGCGCACATTGTTTTGATTTAAGGCCGCAAAAAGCGGCAGGCGCTTGGCTATAATGGCGTTTTGCATGCATCTTTCATCATGGCCGACATTTCTTTATTGGCGCTGTTTTTAATTGGCTTTTTGGGCGGCAGCCATTGCGTGGGCATGTGCGGCGGTTTGAGCAGTGCGTTTGCCTTGCAATTGCCGCCGAACATGCGCCGCTGGCAATTGCTGCTGTGTTTGAATACAGGCCGCATCTTAAGTTACGTCTTTATCGGCGTCGCTTTGGGTGCACTGAGCCAATATGGCATCAGCCTAGACCAAACCCGCAGCTTGCAACTGCTGTTGCTGGTGTTCGCCAACGTCTTGCTCATCTTACTCGGCCTGTATTTGGGCGGCTGGACGGCATGGATTACCCAAGTCGAGCGTTTGGGCAAACCGGTGTGGCGGCGCTTGAATCCGCTGTTAGCGCGCTTATTGCCATTAAAATCATGGCCAGCGAGTTTGGCCGTGGGTGCATTGTGGGGTTGGTTGCCCTGCGGCATGGTCTACAGCGCGTCTTTGTACGCCTTAAGCAGCGGCAGCGCCTTACAAGGGGGTTTGAGCATGGCTGCGTTTGGCTTGGGCACGTTGCCAAACTTGCTCGCCATTGGCTTTTTTGCCTCCAGTTTGACGCCTTTGTTCCAACACCGCTGGCTCAGACGCGGCATCGGTGGTGTAATGGTGGCTTGGGCAGTGTGGCAACTCCTGCAAGTGTTTGGCGTGTTGCCGCCGCTGCATTAAGCCATGGCGTTGACGACACCCAAGCGAGGCCAAGATGAAAACCAACACCCATTTGTGGATGCTGTTATTGAACGCATTGCCAGCACTGACGCTGGCACAAGGTTTTAAACCCCTGCCCGAGCGCAGCTTGAACACCTTACAAAGCCTGCATTCTTGTTCCTACCATGAAATCTTGCCTGAACAAGTCTTGAGCGATTTGGCACCTGAGCAATTGGGTCCCATTGTTGGCATCAGCGTCGATGGCATGGACGGCACAGTGTTCAAACTGGGCAAGTATTTCCGCCCCAATCAGCAAGTGCGGTTTTACGCCGATGACGAAGCGCACAATGTGCAAGTGGCCGAGAAGAAGCAAGGCGCTGAAATCGCCCGCTACCGCGGCGATGTGTTGCAATTGGCGCATGAGCGCAGCCTGAGCGCCGTGCCGCTGCTGGCGGAGGAAATGTTTTTCGATGTCTACCAAGTCAGCCTCATACAACAAGGCAAAACCACCCACCAACAACGCTTAATCCGTATGTGCCAATTGTAAAATTGGCCAATAATACGGGTTTCAATCCGCTTACAGGCCGCATTGCTCTATGAAAGCGGCCTGTAAACATCAAAAAGTGTGTGTATCTTGTGTGTATCTAAAGCCATCAATTGTCTTACTGTTTTGCCTTCTCAGCTAAATAATCCACCTGAGCATTGATGACTGCATAGGATTTACAGGCCGCATCGCTCTGTGAAAGCGGCCTGTAAGCATAAACAGTGGCGGTATCGCAAGCCATCAGCAGTCTTGTCGTTTACCAACTCAGCTAAGAGCATTCACCTGAGCATTGATGACTGTATAGGATTTACAGGCCGCTTATGGCTTACTCATGCGGCCTGTAAACCTGTTAGCCATGTTTTAAATCTCTCCACATTAACGCAGTAATCTTTATATATGCTCTCTCGTACAGCCAACAAAAAAAGCAAGCCTAAGCTTGCTTTTCCAATGACTACATGTGTGTTTAGCGCTCCAATGCGGCCTGTAACACTTGTTCGATTTTATCCGCATCAAACGATTTGGCAATCAATTCAAAGCGGCTGTCACGGCGCCACGACACTTGGTTGGCGCCCCATTGCCCATCGACCCAGTTGAGCCACACCCAAGTGCCCAAAACACGGAACACGCCTTTGGCGCGCACCAAGCCCTCGGTCATTTGCGGCAACTCATTGAAGAATTGGGTCAGGCGTTCGCCATCAAAATCGCTGTTTTTATCAAAGGTAAAGCCTTGCGATTGGTAGCCCATGGTGTTGTCAGGCAAGGTGTGCAAACGGTAGCGCGGCTTTTGGATCACTGGCGTGTCCAGCCATGCAATGTCGACTTGGGCATTATTGACCTCGGCCACCAAGGCTTTGGGTGGGAACAATTTGGCCGCACGCTCGCGAAACTGTGTCATCACCTCATCGCTGCACAAATCCACTTTGCTCGCCACCAACACATCGCACACACCGATTTGGTCTTGGTACAAACCTTGTAAATTGAAATCGGGGTCGACAAATTGACGTGGGTCGACCACCGTCAATACCGCGCCCACAGTCAAGGCATTCGACAGCGGCGGTGTGTTCAATTCATCAATCACACTGGCGGCATGCGCCAAGCCACTGGCTTCGATGATGAGGCGGTCGGGACGGTTGTCACGCAACATTTTGGTCACGGTCACCGTCATTTGTGGGCCAGCCACGCAACACAAACAGCCGCCGGAAATTTCGGCCACAGGGATGTTGTCTTCGGTCAACACCGCGCCATCGATGCCGATTTCACCGAATTCATTGACAATGATGACCCATTTTTCGTGTTCTGGTTTTTGTGCCAACAAGGATTTGATGGCGGTGGTTTTGCCCGTGCCTAAAAAGCCGGAAAACAAATGCACTTTGGTGTTTACTGCTGCTTGAGCTGCTGACATTGCTGACATATTCCTGTTAATACGACGTGTTCTTCATCCAATTGGAAACCAGTGCGTTCCAAACCTTGCTGCAATTGCTGCCATTCACCGGTCAAATTCTGCTCATCCACGGCGTGACAATGCGTGCACACCAAGATAATCGCTTGTTGGTGTGGCTCATGGGTGCAATCGCCGTGTTCATCGTGCTCGTGTTCGCCACTGTGGCGGCACACGATGTAACCATTGACCGCAGCCACTTTGTGCAACACCCCTTGCTCTACCCAAAAATCCAAGGCGCGGTAAGCAGTGGGCGGCGCCACCGTGGTGGTGGAAGCGGCCTGTAATTTGGACAAAATATCGTAAGCTTTGATGACGCCGTGTTCGGCCAGAATCAAGTCCAACACCTGCTCACGCTGAGCCGTGACCTGCACTTTGTGGTGTTTGCAATTGCTGAGGATTTGCTGTTTAAGTTGCGCTAGATTCAAATCTGGATGGTCTCACTATGATAGACTCGTCCATCATACCGCGTCGTTATTGTTGTGACAAATCACTTAGAAAGTTATGAATACATGAAGTTGTTGTCTGCCTTTTGCCTGCTCAGTTTCTGCCTCATCACCAGCGCCTGCTCGTCTGCCGACGAAGTCAAACGCGGCCCCCACAGCCAAGCACGCCATCAAGGCTTCACCGCCATGATGCCCAACTACACCAAAATGGTGCAAATGACCAATGGCAACGATGGCTACCAAAAAGCCGAGTTCGCCAAGCTGGTGGCGCAGTTTGAAGCCGAAGCACAACAGCCGTTTACCCATTTTGAACAAGATGAACCAGGCATGGATGGCAAAGCCAAGGCCGAAATCTGGCAAAACAGCGAGGCGTTTGCACAGCAACAAGCGGCTTTTTTTGCCAGCATCGCGGCCTTAAAAACCGCCGCTGCCCACAGCAATCAAGACGAAATCCGCAGCGCCATCAAACAAGTGGACAAACAGTGCATGTCTTGCCATTCGACTTACCGCGATTAATGTGTGTTGGTCTTGTTGCATGGTGTGAGATTGATGTTTAACCAGCCACAACCAAATATCTGATAGCTATCATGAAGCGGCCTGTAAACCCCTTACCGAGTTTACAGGCCGCTTGTTTGGGTGCATCACACCTTATGTATTAAGCTACTGCATCACAAACACTGTTCTTACAGGCCGCTATTCTCTAGCCCAGTAACTCCTGCAAACAGCCATCCAGTACTGCCAACAAGCGCGCCACATCTGCCGCCGTGGTCGCTGGCGACAACAGCAACATATTGTGAAACGGTGTAATCAACACGCCATGGTTGAGGCAATACAGGTGTATCGTTTGCTCCAATTCGTGCAACATGATGGCGCGCGCTTCGGTGCCGTTTTGCGGCGGTGTGGCGGCAAACTGAAACTCCACCCGCGCCCCCACTTGGGTCACACACCAGTGCACGCCATGTTGTGCAAACAGGCTGCGCAAACCCTCGGCCAATTGTTCCGCCAAAGGCAACATGTGCGCATACGCCGCAGGCGTCATCACCTGTTCCAAATTGGCACGCATCGCGGCAAAGGCCAAGGCATTAGCAGTCAGCGTGGTGCCTATGCCGCTGTGACCGGCCGGTGCTTGCTCTTTCGCTTGCTGCGCCCGCGCGGCGATGTCGGCACTCATGCCATACACCGCACACGGCATGCCGCCGCCCAAAGGTTTGCCCAAGACCAACATATCGGCCTGTAAGCCATGTTGCGTGGCATAGCCTCCCAAACCTGTACTGATGGTGTGGGTTTCATCCAAAATCAGCAGCGTGCCATAGCGTTGGCACAAGGCTTGCGCTTGTTGCCAATAATCTGGCTGCGGCAATACCATACCAACATTGGTCATCACCGGTTCGGCCAACAAGCAGGCGATGGTTTCGGTTTGCAATACCGCTTCCAAAGCCGCCAAGTCGTTGAACTCAATGACTTCGGTGTGCTCGGTTAAGGCATAGACTTGCCCAAGCAAACTGTCGCGCTGTTGTGGCACCCCATCGATTAAATCCACAAACACATCGTCAACCGTGCCATGGTAGCAACCATTGAATACTAACAACTTAGAGCGGCCTGTAATCGCCCGCGCCCAACGCAAGGCAAAGCGGTTGGCATCGGTGGCGCTCATCGCCGCTTGCCACACCGGTAAACCAAAGCGCTCACTCAGCATGTTACCTACGGCCGCCACATCGGCAGTAGGTAACATGCTGCTCAGGCCTTGCTGCGCTTGCGTGGCCAAAGCCGCCGCCACCGCATTGGGTGAATGGCCAAACATTGCCCCAGTGTCGCCCAAACAAAAATCCACATACTCGTTGCCATCCACATCGGTCAGCGTTAGCCCTTGTGCCGACTGCATAAACAGTGGAAACGGCGTTGACCAATCGTTCATCCAATGCAAAGGCACACCAAACAACCAATGCGCTTGGGTTTGTAATGCCAATTGTTGGGATTGTGGGTGGGTGTTTACATACTGCTGGCGCTGCGCCGCATGCACTTGCGCGATGGCGGTATTTGAAATACCGGTTGAAATCGTCATAAGTCTCTCCTTGTTTTTAGTATGACAACTCATTGTAGCCAGCCACACAGCATTTGCAAACGATTGATATAATGTTCATTATTGATTCATACCCATATAACAAATAATAAAGGCATTTATGCAATCCGCACCCTCAATCTTAGCCAGCTTGCAACAATTGGCGCAGCGCGACCCCCATTTTCAAGCATTTGGCGCCGCTGAACACCAATACCAACTCAATCCTTGCCTCAGCGCGGGCGACATCAAAGCCATAGAAGCCGAGTTTGGCATCACCCTGCCCGAGGACTATGTGTGGTTTCTCACTCAAGTTGGCAATGGCGGCGCTGGCCCGTTTTACGGCCTGTATTCCTTGCAAGACAGTTTGGAAGTGCACACCGATTTCGCCAGCCCCGCAAACTTGACCACCCCGTTTCCATTAAGCAGCGCCACCCTGCCCGATGAACACCAATTGGCACTGTTAGAAGAGCAAATCGAAGCCGCCCAAGCAACGGAAGATGAGGATTTGGAAAGCGAATTGTATGAACAATACCAAGCCTTATTATTCCCAAGTGAATGGGCCAACGGCTATTTACACCTGTGTGATTATGGCTGCGGCATCAGCTTCTTTTTGGTCATCAGCGGCGCCGCTGCCGGCAGCGTATGGGAAAACCGCGCCGTCGATGCAGCAGGCTTAATGCCTTCAACCGAATTGGGCAATAGCGAACCAATCGGCTTTTTAGAGTGGTACCAATTGTGGTTGGAGAAGGCTTTAAAGCAACAGCCATAATTTTGTTGCATACAAGCGGCCTGTAAGTATTTACAGGCCGCATGAATGACTTTTAAGCATTTCGCAGTATTGATATTGCTACAGCAAACATACATGAACATCTGAGTTGCGGCGTTTGAGTTCTTTAAGGTAAGCAACTGATGAATTAAAGGCGGCCTGTAATCTTGAATCAGGGCATTTACAGGCCGATTTAAGAATTGGTTGTGATGTATTTGTAGCTTCGATGTTGTTACAGCAAACGTGTATGAGCGTATGAGTTGCTGCGTGTCATTGGATTTGGGTTGTGTGCTGTGTAGATATTTGTGGATGCAATGATGTTTACAGGCCACTTGTACTTAATCTGTTGCGAGCTATTGTGCTGTATGTGATTGGTTAGTGCCTGAAATGAATAAAGCCCTGATGCATTGCATCAGGGCTTTAGAATGGGGAGTTTGGCGGTGACCTACTTTCACATGGGTAATCCACACTATCATCGGCGCTAAATCGTTTCACGGTCCTGTTC
>NZ_LN898218.1 GCF_001457815.1 Vitreoscilla massiliensis | reverse complement strand
TTAATCATTTCTCGTTCTTTTCTTTTGAGAAGCAGACCAGAAGTTATATTAGCTTAGAGATTAAACATAAGAGTTTGATCCTGGCTCAGATTGAACGCTGGCGGCATGCTTTACACATGCAAGTCGAACGGCAGCATGGGTGCTTGCACCTGATGGCGAGTGGCGAACGGGTGAGTAATACATCGGAACGTACCAAGTAATGGGGGATAACTACTCGAAAGAGTGGCTAATACCGCATACGCCCTAAGGGGGAAAGCAGGGGATCTTCGGACCTTGCGTTATTTGAGCGGCCGATGTCTGATTAGCTAGTTGGTGGGGTAAAAGCCTACCAAGGCGACGATCAGTAGCGGGTCTGAGAGGATGATCCGCCACACTGGGACTGAGACACGGCCCAGACTCCTACGGGAGGCAGCAGTGGGGAATTTTGGACAATGGGGGGAACCCTGATCCAGCCATGCCGCGTGTATGAAGAAGGCCTTCGGGTTGTAAAGTACTTTTGTTAGGGAAGAAAAGCTTGTTGATAATACCAATGAGTCATGACGGTACCTAAAGAATAAGCACCGGCTAACTACGTGCCAGCAGCCGCGGTAATACGTAGGGTGCAAGCGTTAATCGGAATTACTGGGCGTAAAGCGAGCGCAGGCGGTTATTTAAGTCAGGTGTGAAAGCCCCGAGCTCAACTTGGGACGTGCATTTGAAACTGGATAACTAGAGTGTGTCAGAGGGGGGTAGAATTCCACGTGTAGCAGTGAAATGCGTAGAGATGTGGAGGAATACCGATGGCGAAGGCAGCCCCCTGGGATAACACTGACGCTCATGCTCGACAGCGTGGGTAGCAAACAGGATTAGATACCCTGGTAGTCCACGCCCTAAACGATGTCAATTAGCTGTTGGGAGATTAAAAGCTCTTGGTAGCGTAGCTAACGCGTGAAATTGACCGCCTGGGGAGTACGGTCGCAAGATTAAAACTCAAAGGAATTGACGGGGACCCGCACAAGCGGTGGATGATGTGGATTAATTCGATGCAACGCGAAGAACCTTACCTGGTCTTGACATGTGCGGAATCCTCCAGAGACGGAGGAGTGCCTTCGGGAACCGTAACACAGGTGCTGCATGGCTGTCGTCAGCTCGTGTCGTGAGATGTTGGGTTAAGTCCCGCAACGAGCGCAACCCTTGTCATTAGTTGCTACCATTCAGTTGAGCACTCTAATGAGACTGCCGGTGACAAACCGGAGGAAGGTGGGGATGACGTCAAGTCCTCATGGCCCTTATGACCAGGGCTTCACACGTCATACAATGGTCGGTACAGAGGGTAGCCAAGCCGCGAGGTGGAGCCAATCTCATAAAGCCGATCGTAGTCCGGATCGCACTCTGCAACTCGAGTGCGTGAAGTCGGAATCGCTAGTAATCGCAGGTCAGCATACTGCGGTGAATACGTTCCCGGGTCTTGTACACACCGCCCGTCACACCATGGGAGTGGGGGATACCAGAAGTAGGTAGGATAACCGTAAGGAGTCCGCTTACCACGGTATGCTTCATGACTGGGGTGAAGTCGTAACAAGGTAGCCGTAGGGGAACCTGCGGCTGGATCACCTCCTTTCTAGAGATAGAAGAGGCTTGACGCATTCACACTTATCGGTAAACTGAAATGAAGATGCAAGAAGAAACAGCAACGACCTGGGTTTGTAGCTCAGCTGGTTAGAGCACACGCTTGATAAGCGTGGGGTCGGAGGTTCAAGTCCTCCCAGACCCACCACTTATTAAGTAAGACTTATAGGTGATGGTTGTGGTTGGTACGGAGTTAGCTGAGTATGATGTATTCAGACGAGGCGAGAAGAAGCGAAGCATACTTATGTATGTGAGCGACTGAGCAACGAAGTATCAATACATCAGAGGGGGCATAGCTCAGTTGGTAGAGCACCTGCTTTGCAAGCAGGGGGTCATCGGTTCGATCCCGTTTGCCTCCACCACTGACTGCTGTAGTAACTTTGCAAATCAAAGAAGATTAACAGCTGCGGCTGTTATTTGTTTCCTTGTTAATAAGGAAATGGTATACTAGTCGTCTTTGATTTGCGAAGCGTGTGAGCGGATAAGCAGTACAAAGCGAAACACATAAAAAGCAACGCATTGATCTTTAAAAAATTAGAAAGCCGAAATCAACAAACAAAAGACAATGTTGTTGTTTAAGCAAGACGTAAGTCAGCCTTTACAGGCCGCTTAAATAACACAGTAATTTGGGTGATGATTGTATCTGCGATTAACGAATTCAAAAGGCGTTAATCGTAACAACCAAGTAGTAAGCTTTATTGTAAGAGAGAATCAAGTTTAAGGAAGACACGTCAACTGTCCAGTTAAACAAAGTCAGAGGTTCTTGAAATGATAGAGTCAAGTGAATAAGTGCATCAGGTGGATGCCTTGGCGATGATAGGCGAAGAAGGACGTGTAAGCCTGCGAAAAGCGTGGGGGAGCTGGCAATAAAGCTTTGATCCCGCGATGTCCGAATGGGGAAACCCACTCAATTTATTGAGTATCCTAGACTGAATACATAGGTCTAGAGAAGCGAACCTGGAGAACTGAACCATCTAAGTACCCAGAGGAAAAGAAATCAACCGAGATTCCGTAAGTAGTGGCGAGCGAACACGGAAAAGCCTGTTAGTGATATTAGTCGAGATAGAAGAACATTCTGGAAAGTATGACCATAGAGCGTGATAGTCGCGTATTCGAAATCTCAATTAAGGTACTAAGCTAACGACAAGTAGGGCGGGACACGAGAAATCCTGTCTGAATATGGGGGGACCATCCTCCAAGGCTAAATACTCATCATCGACCGATAGTGAACCAGTACCGTGAGGGAAAGGCGAAAAGAACCCCGGGAGGGGAGTGAAATAGAACCTGAAACCTGATGCATACAAACAGTGGGAGCGGACTTGTTCCGTGACTGCGTACCTTTTGTATAATGGGTCAACGACTTACGTTCAGTAGCGAGCTTAACCGAATAGGGGAGGCGTAGAGAAATCGAGTCTTAATAGGGCGATTAGTTGCTGGGCGTAGACCCGAAACCGAGTGATCTATCCATGGCCAGGATGAAGTTGCCGTAACAGGTAATGGAGGTCCGAACCCACTAATGTTGCAAAATTAGGGGATGAGCTGTGGATAGGGGTGAAAGGCTAAACAAACTCGGAGATAGCTGGTTCTCCCCGAAAACTATTTAGGTAGTGCCTCGAGGTACACTGATGGGGGTAAAGCACTGTTATGGCTAGGGGGTTATTGCAACTTACCAACCCATGGCAAACTAAGAATACCATCAAGTGATTCCTCGGGAGACAGACATCGGGTGCTAACGTCCGGTGTCAAGAGGGAAACAACCCAGACCGCCAGCTAAGGTCCCAAATGATAGATTAAGTGGTAAACGAAGTGAGAAGGCCCAGACAGCTAGGATGTTGGCTTAGAAGCAGCCATCATTTAAAGAAAGCGTAATAGCTCACTAGTCGAGTCGTCTTGCGCGGAAGATGTAACGGGGCTCAAATCTATAACCGAAGCTGCGGATGTGCGCGTAAGCGTATGTGGTAGGGGAGCGTTCTGTAGGCCTGCGAAGGTGTGTTGTGAAGCATGCTGGAGGTATCAGAAGTGCGAATGTTGACATGAGTAGCGATAAAGGGGGTGAAAAGCCCCCTCGCCGAAAGCCCAAGGTTTCCTACGCAACGTTCATCGGCGTAGGGTGAGTCGGCCCCTAAGGCGAGGCAGAGATGCGTAGTCGATGGGAAACAGGTTAATATTCCTGTACTTGATTTAAGTGCGATGTGGGGACGGAGAAGGTTAGGTCAGCAAACTGTTGGAATAGTTTGTTCAAGCCGGTAGGTGGAATTCTTAGGCAAATCCGGGAATTCATTAACACCGAGAAGTGATAACGAGGTTCTACGGAACTGAAGTGACCAATACCACGCTTCCAGGAAAAGCCACTAAGCTTCAGCTTAAATCGAACCGTACCGCAAACCGACACAGGTGGGCAGGATGAGAATTCTAAGGCGCTTGAGAGAACTCGGGAGAAGGAACTCGGCAAATTGATACCGTAACTTCGGGAGAAGGTATGCCCCATAACGTTAAGGATTTACTCCGTAAGCGATGTGGGGCCGCAGAGAATAGGTGGCTGCGACTGTTTATTAAAAACACAGCACTCTGCTAACACGAAAGTGGACGTATAGGGTGTGACGCCTGCCCGGTGCTGGAAGGTTAATTGAAGATGTGCAAGCATCGGATCGAAGCCCCAGTAAACGGCGGCCGTAACTATAACGGTCCTAAGGTAGCGAAATTCCTTGTCGGGTAAGTTCCGACCCGCACGAATGGCGTAACGATGGCCACACTGTCTCCTCCCGAGACTCAGCGAAGTTGAAGTGGTTGTGAAGATGCAATCTACCCGCTGCTAGACGGAAAGACCCCGTGAACCTTTACTGTAGCTTTGCATTGGACTTTGAAGTCACTTGTGTAGGATAGGTGGGAGGCTTTGAAGCAGAGACGCTAGTTTCTGTGGAGCCGTCCTTGAAATACCACCCTGGTGACTTTGAGGTTCTAACCCAGATCCGTTATCCGGATCGGGGACCGTGCATGGTAGGCAGTTTGACTGGGGCGGTCTCCTCCCAAAGAGTAACGGAGGAGTTCGAAGGTTACCTAGGTCCGGTCGGAAATCGGACTGATAGTGCAATGGCAAAAGGTAGCTTAACTGCGAGACCCACAAGTCGAGCAGGTGCGAAAGCAGGACATAGTGATCCGGTGGTTCTGTATGGAAGGGCCATCGCTCAACGGATAAAAGGTACTCCGGGGATAACAGGCTGATTCCGCCCAAGAGTTCATATCGACGGCGGAGTTTGGCACCTCGATGTCGGCTCATCACATCCTGGGGCTGTAGTCGGTCCCAAGGGTATGGCTGTTCGCCATTTAAAGTGGTACGTGAGCTGGGTTTAAAACGTCGTGAGACAGTTTGGTCCCTATCTGCAGTGGGCGTTGGAAGTTTGACGGGGGCTGCTCCTAGTACGAGAGGACCGGAGTGGACGAACCTCTGGTGTACCGGTTGTCACGCCAGTGGCATAGCCGGGTAGCTAAGTTCGGAAGAGATAAACGCTGAAAGCATCTAAGCGTGAAACTCGCCTGAAGATGAGACTTCCCTTGTGGTTTAACCACACTAAAGAGTCGTTCGAGACCAGGACGTTGATAGGTGAGGTGTGGAAGAGCGGTAACGCTTGAAGCTAACTCATACTAATTGCTCGTGAGGCTTGACTCTATCATTTGAAGAACTTCGAATGATGAAGCTTACTACAATAAGCATACAATTCATTACCTGTTGATTTAAGTTTACGTAAGGCGCATAATACGCGACTTACAAAAAGCGAACCTTGTGAAAACAGTCCAAAGACGCTTCACAAAACGGCTTTCTAATACCCTTTTTGTTTGGCGGCCATAGCAAGTTGGTCCCACGCCTTCCCATCCCGAACAGGACCGTGAAACGATTTAGCGCCGATGATAGTGTGGATTACCCATGTGAAAGTAGGTCACCGCCAAACTCCCCATTCTAAAGCCCTGACTTAACAGTCAGGGCTTTTTATTTATACGGCAGTACGCAGTAACAAGTTTATTCGTTGTTTTGATTGTAGTTGGTTATGAAAAAGATTTTACCTATAGGCTTTACCTTATTCGCGCTGTTTTTTGGTGCGGGCAATTTGATTTTTCCATTGAAACTCGGTTATGAAAGTGCGACGTATTTCTGGCCTGCTTTAATTGGTTTCTTGATTACCGGTGTCGGCTTGCCCTTATTGGGCTTGATTTCCGGTTCATTATCGGGTCAAAGCATCGCCCAAACCCTGTCTGAACGCATCCATCCATTGTTCTCTGTGGTGTTTATGGTGGCCATTTACCTGACCATAGGCCCATTGTTTGCGATTCCCCGTACTGCCACTACCTCGTATGAAATTGGCTTTGTGCCCAGCTTAGGTTCATCACCTATGGCTTTGTTTGGCTTTACTGTGGTGTTTTTTGGTTTGGTTTTGGCCTTGAGCTTGAACCGCTCCAAAATGGTAGACGTCATAGGCAAATGGTTGACACCGGCTTTGCTCATCACCATCTGCATTTTGTGCGTAAAAGCTTTTTTGATGTTCAAAACGGGCGTGAGCACTGCCACACCACGCTTTGAACAAGAATCGCCATGGGGCATAGGCTTTTTAGAAGGCTATTTGACCATGGATGCGATTGCAGCGATTGCGTTTGCGATGATTGCGATGCAAGCGGTCAATGCAGTGGGCATTACCGATAAAAAAATGGTAACACGCTATTGCGCGATTGCCGCTTTGATTGCCGGTGTGGCCTTGGCTGCGGTGTATTTGGCCTTGGGTTGGGCGGGCAACCATTATCCGTTAGATGCGGCGACTTTAGAGCAAATCAATGCCAATGGCACCCATTTGGGCGTGTATTTGTTGGTGCACATTGCTTCTGACACTTACGGTGCTGTCGGCCCTTGGTTGGTGGCGGTGATTGTGTTGTTGGCATGTTTGACCACTGCGATTGGTTTGATTGTGGCAGTGGCTGATTACTTCCACCAGCAGTTCAGCTTCTTGTCTTACAAAGCCTATGTGTGGATATTCACCCTCATTAGTTTGGTTTTGGCCAACCAAGGTTTGAACCAAGTCATCAGCTTGTCGATTCCGGTATTGTTGATTTTGTATCCAATTGCAATGACGGTAATCGTGTTGTTGTTGTTACACCCAGTGTTACAACCAAGCCGTTTGGTGTATCGCAGCACTGTGGGTACTGCGGTGGTCATCAGTTTGCTCAGTCAATTTACCCCCCATTTGATTGATAACTTGCCGTTGGCAAGTGCTTCTCTGGCGTGGTTATTGCCTGTATTGGCTGTGTTTGTTGGCAGTACCGTGTTGAAACAAATCAAACACTAGTTGTCATTGAGTCAGAACTTTATAAGCGTCCTGTAATCGTACAGGACGCTTATTTGTTTTTGCAACCAAATACAATCAAGTAAGCGATGGAATAAACACATTAACAGCAACAGCGGTTGAGGAGGTAAGAATGAAGACCACATTACGTATTGCGATATTGGGCGTGGCCAGTGTTTTGGCTTTGTCGGCTTGTAGTGGTGCCAAAACCAAGGCAGTGGATACAGGTGTCACCACTGACAATATGAATGCATCTGAATTGACCTTATTGCGTACTGGCACTTGGGTGACACGCAGCATCCACGATTCCAATGGTTTGATTTACAGCGGAAAAGATGAATTTGTGGCGCGTTTGGCAGGGGTGACCCGTTACCATAATAATGGCACATTTCGCAGTGTGAGCATGGACAGCAGTTTGGTATTTGAAGGCAATTGGTCCATCAGCGATGATGGAAAAATCCTGAGCTTGGTGGGTCTAGGAAAAGATGGTCGTCCTGGATTCAACATTGCCGCGCCTTTGTTGAAACTGAACAACACCGAATTTTCATACCGCATCTATCCCAATCCGGATAACCGCAATCAGTATTTTGATGTGAACATGGCTCCGGCCAATATTGAGGAAAGTCGCATCCTCAATCGTGCTGCTTCAACCAATCCTAACAGCATGACCAATTAATCACGATGATAAAAGCGGCCTGTAATTGTTTACAGGCCGCTTTTTGTGAGTCATGGACTTTGGGAGCTTATTCGGCTTGTCCCAATAATTGTTCGCGCGTGAGCAAGAACACGAAGCCGTCGCCGCCGCTGGTTTCCATCCACATGAATGGCAATTCTGGATATGCCGCTTCCAAAACATCACGGTTGTGGCCGATTTCTACCAATAACACGCCGCGCGGATTGAGGTATTTGGCGGCCTGTAACAAGATGTCTCGAGTGGCATCAAGGCCATCATTGCCAGAGCCCAAAGCCATTTCAGGTTCGTGCAAATATTCTTCTGGCAAAGCTTCCACACTTTCGGCATCGACGTACGGTGGATTGGAAATGATCAAGTCGTAAGTTTGTTCTATGCCTTCAAACAAATCGGTATGGATGAGTTGTATGCGCTCGTCCAAACCATAACGCTCGACATTGATGGCGGCCACTTCCAACGCATCCAAGCTCAAATCGACGGCATCGATTTGTGCGGCAGGATAGTGGTGCGCCATTTGTATGGCCAAACAGCCGCTGCCAGTGCACAAATCCAAGGCGTTGTTCACCAGTTCAGGGAATTCTATCCACGGCGTTAAAGGCTCGCCGAGCAATTCATAGATGAACGAGCGTGGAATCAACACACGTTCGTCGACGTAAAAATCAAATTCGCCTTGGAAGGCTTCATTGGTGAGATAGGCCAAGGGTTTGCGGGTGTCTATGCGTTCGTGCACCAAGGCCAAGATGGCATCGATTTCTTCTGGCAACAATTTTGCGTCGTAAAACGTGTCCAAAGTGTCCATGGGCAATTGCAAACAATGCAAAACCAAATAAGCAGCTTCGTCAAAAGCATTGTCATTGCCATGGCCGTAAAATAATTCGGCGGCGTTAAACTGGCTGACGGTATAGCGGAAAACATCGCGGAGGGTGGTTAAATGCTGGGCAGCAGAGGTGTACATGGCGTGCCAATTCAAAACGGTAAAAATGGCAGACATTATAGCTTAAGCGGCCTGTAAGTAGGTATTTAGAGTGTTTGTATGGTTTGGTTTCAATTGAAATGATATCCATAGCGGATTTTATGCAATTTTTGGCATTTTTTTTTGAGTTATCGCAATAGATATGACATTAAAATAATGTATACTCATTTGCATAAAAATTGAATATCAATCGCATCGCACAGATGCTTGGTTTGCGGGGCTTACGCTGGCAGCCACTTAAGGGAAGCAAAAAGCGTCTTAGCAATAAGGCGCTTTTTTATGTCTGCGAGTTTACAGGCCGCTGTGTTCTCATGCCGCTCAAACTGGCATCCTTATCCCCATCATCATATAATTGACGTTCATTTCACAGTCGCCGCGTCAGCGCCAACACATGCATATCTTCAATCTTCATTTGTCCAAAGGTGTCGCCCAGTATGAATTTAATTGATTTGGGTGTGACCGACAAAGTGCAAGCCAAATTGGCAAAATTGCACATCCACAATCTTTGGGATGCGGTCTTACACCTGCCGCTGCGCTATGAAGACGAAACCCACATCACCATGATAGACGATGCCCAGTTAGGTGTGCCTGTGCAAGTGGAAGGTGAGGTATTGTTACAAGAAGTGCAATTCAAACCGCGCAAACAATTGGTGGTGAAACTGCAAGACGATGCCGGCAGTGTGTTGATGTTGCGCTTTATCCATTTTTACCCCAGCCAACAGCAGCAATTGAGCAAGGGCAAGCGCGTGCGCGCCGTTGGTGAAATCAAGCAAGGCTATTATGGCGATGAGATGATACATCCGAAAATCCGTGCCGCCGATAACCATGCTCTGTCCGAAACACTGACACCGGTTTATCCCACTGTCAGTGGAGTGACCCAACCGATGTTGCGCAAAATCATCCATGCGGCTTTAAGCAAAGCCGATTTGAGCGATACTCTGCCTGATTCATTGTTGCAATCGCTGCGCTTGCCCAGTTTTGCCGACAGCGTGCGCTTATTGCATGACCCAACGCCAGAATACACACCGCAACAATTGCACGATGGTCAATTACCTGCGTGGCAACGCTTGAAATTCGATGAGTTGCTGGCGCAACAATTGTCGATGAAATTGGCTTACGACCAGCGCCGCAGTGGCAGCGCGCCGAAATTGCAAGGCGATGGTGCTTGGTGCGCACGCTTATTGGCCGCGCTGCCATTTCAATTAACGGCGGCACAGCAAAAAGTGCTGGCCGAAATCAAACACGATATGTTGCAAACCTATCCGATGCACCGTTTGTTACAAGGTGATGTGGGCAGTGGCAAAACCATTGTATCTGCTTTGGCGGCATTGAATGCCATCGAAGCTGGAGCACAAGTGGCGGTGATGGCACCAACCGAAATCTTGGCCGAACAGCATTTTCAAAAATTCACTCAGTGGCTAGAGCCCATGGGCATAGAAGTGGCGTGGCTCGCGGGCAGCACGCGCAAAAAAGCCAAAGATGCTGCCAAAGCCGGTTTGGCCGATGGCAGCATCCGCATTGCCGTCGGCACACATGCCTTGTTCCAAGACGATGTGGTGTTTGCCGATTTGGGCTTGGTCATCGTCGATGAGCAACACCGTTTTGGCGTTGGCCAGCGTTTGGCTTTGAAAAACAAAGGCCGCGAAGTGCACCAATTGATGATGTCGGCCACACCGATACCGCGCACCTTGGCCATGAGTTTTTTTGCCGATTTGGATGTGTCGGTGATAGAAGAATTGCCACCGAACCGCACTCCCATCAAAACCAAGTTAATCCATTCCGGCAGACGCGACGACATCGAGGCGTTTGTGCGTCATACCGTGCAACAAGGTCAGCAAGTGTATTGGGTGTGTCCGTTGATTGAGGAAAGTGAAACCTTGCAATTGCAAACGGCGGTGGACACGCATCTGCAGTTACAGGCCGCCTTTCCTGAGTATTCAGTCGGTTTGGTGCATGGGCGTTTGAAGGCGGCCGAAAAGGCCAGCGAAATGCAAAAATTCATCCACAATGAGCACCACATATTGGTGGCAACCACTGTGATCGAGGTGGGCGTAGATGTGCCCAATGCCAGTTTGATGGTGATAGAACACGCCGAGCGCATGGGTTTGGCACAGCTGCACCAATTGCGGGGTCGGGTGGGGCGCGGTCAAGCGGCCAGTGTGTGTGTGTTGATGTTTACCGAGCCTTTGAGCGAATTGGCCAAGGCGCGTTTGAAAGTGATATACGAACACACCGATGGTTTTGAAATTGCCAGACAAGACTTGAATATCCGTGGACCAGGTGAATTTTTGGGCGCCAAACAAAGCGGCATACCCTTATTGCGTTTTGCCAATTTGGAAGAAGACGTGCATTTGCTTGAGCAAGCACGAGATGTGGCACAGTGGTTGATAGCGGAAAACAGTGCGGTGGTGGATGTGCATTTACAGCGTTGGTTGGGCAGCCGAGAAGCCTATTTGGGGGTATAAGCGCTCGGCATTTGTGACAATAGGGAAATGATGAAAAAGCGAGGAATCACGCCGCCGCAGCAGCAGTATCGGGCAAAGTCGTTACGGCCATCATGAAAGCATTCAAAAACAACACGCGTTCTTCGGCTTCCAAAGCCATGATCAATTCCAAGCAGTGTTTTTTATTGTGTTCGGATAAGCGCGCAATCAGTTGAGCAATTTTCTCATGCAAGCTGATTTCTTGTTGCTTTCCTTTAATCAGTTGTAATGTGCTCATGATGGCTTCCTCGAAAATGTGTTGGTTTTTCTAGAGTGATGCAAGCTCTATGCCAATAAAATAAAGTAAACAGTTAAATTGTTGTCTTAGAGTGTAAAACCCACATGTCATTAATGCTGTTGTGTCAGTGTCTGTAATCGAGTTGGATTTCTAAATACTCAAACTGAGGTAAAAAATTAACATTGTGCGTTGCAAAATGCAGAATTTACCAGTAATCAAAGACTTGGGCCAAGTGAGTAAGATATAATCGAACTTTTCATTTTTCCGCTTGGGTTGGGTGTCATGCTGGTGTCGCGCCGTGGTATCGCAGCAGTTTTGTTGTCGAATGTGTTATTTGGTGTGCTGTATTTGTACAGCCATTTTATGCAGCCCATGGTGGGCAGCGATGTGTTTGCGTGGCGCATGGTGGCCATGTTGGTGGCGCTCAGTGCCATGATGAGCATGGGCGGCGGCTGGGCGGCTTTGCGCGAATTTGTAGGGCGCATCAACCAACAACCATGGCAATGGCTGTTATTTATCGGTTCAACCTTGGTGGTGGCTGGCAATTTTTGGGTGTTTATGTGGGCGCCGGTCAATGGCTATGGCATCGATGTGGCGGTAGGCTATTTTTTGCTGCCATTGACCACTTTGCTGATGGGCATGGTGGTGTTTGGTGAACGCTTGAACAAATGGCAAAAATGGGCGGTGGCGTTTGCCAGCGTTGGCGTGATGCACGAAATGTGGGCGGCGGAATCGCTGTCATGGATTACCTTGTTCTGCTGTTTGTCGTACCCGTTTTATTTTGGCATACGCCGCCATTTGCAAGTGCCGGCTTTGGTAGGCTTGTGGTTGGACTTGCTGTTGATTGCGCCATTTGCCTTGGCTTATTTATTGTTGTTCTCGGACAGCTTGGCTATGGTGGCGTCGCAATGGCAATTCACGCCGCTGATCATCAGTTTGGGCGTGTTCAGCGCCTTGGCCATGTTCTGGGTGATGTACGGTGCGCGCACTTTGCCGCTGACTTTGTTCAGCATGTTGACGTATGGCGAACCGATTTTGCTGTTTATTGTGGCCATCGTGTTTTTGGATGCGCCATTGACAGCCAGCGCGATGATTACCTATGGTTTGGTGTGGATAGGTTTGATGTTGATGATGTGGGACGGCTTTTTGCAAATGCGCCAACAGCATGAAGACAAAAGCGCCACCGAAGTGGAAAGCACGGTTTCATAAGACTTAAGCGGCCTGTAAGGTATCGGTTGCATGAGCTGTGATACAAAACCTGTTACTTGGCGTAACAGGTTTTTGTGCATTGAAGCGGCCTGTAGATGGTAATGGCCATGTTGGTGCGGCGATGCGCAATGTGGCAATGATGGCTGAGCATGAATGGTGTATTGCAAACCATCACCGTGGCGTGTTTTCTAAGCCATCAATAGGGGTTTACAGGCCGCTTTGTATGAAGCAGGGCAAAGCCATGCTTGCGTTGCGACACGATAAGCGGCCTGTAAGATTAGGCTTGTGGATGCGGGTGTTGGTGGCGGTTCATCAGTTTGGCTGCCAAGATCCACAGCGTTACCGACAACACCGCCATGCTGCCCATGCTGCCACCCGGCCACGGCATGTGGGTGTGCAACAGCCAAAACAACAGCGCATAACCTGACCACACCAAACCCACGCTGCGCAGCGTAATCCAACGGTTGTTGTTCATGCCGCAAAAACTGCTGCCAAACCAAAACAAATGCCACAATTCGCTGTCGATTTGCCAAGCGCTGGGCAAGGTTTTGGCCAACAATAAGGCAATCATGGTAGCGACGGCCGAGGCCAAAACTGGCACGATTTGGCGCTGGTGAATGGCGTAATACGTGCCAAGACACACGCACAGGCCGAGAATTATTGCCACTGTAAACATGTGTGTACCCCCAATAAGATGACGCAGGCAATAAATGCTTGCATGCCCAAACGGCCGCCCAAGCCAGTGAGCAAACGGTTGCTGGCCAAATACACCACGCTGGCTAAAATACAGGCCGCGATGCTCAAGCCCCAGCCGCTGATGAATGCGTCTAGCGAGATAAACACGCCGACATACACCGCGTCCAGCAGTAAAAAACGGCTGATGTGAATTTTGTTCAGGTATTTGGCAGGAATGGCCGCCCACAATAAGGCGCTGAATACCGCTGCCATCACCCCATGTAAGGGCGTGTAAGCGGCCAGTAAGCGCACAGTAGAAAACGACAGGCAAATCAAAACAGCGAGCAATAAAAACTGCCGCAGCGGCAGTTGGTAGTGGTAAATCTTCATGATGTGATGCGGGCTTCCTAAGAAGCCCTGTTGTACTTATATTATGGTTTCAGGACGCCTTGATTGGCTTTATTGCCTTGCACGATGTGCATACCGGCGCTGACAAGAGAGCCGATGTCGGCCACGTTGGCAGGCATGATCAAGGTATTGCTTTCTTTGGCCAGTTTACCAAATTGTTCCACATACTGTTCGGCAACTTTCAAATTCACCGCTTCCATGCCACCGGGTTGGCGCACCGCACCGGCAATCAAATTGATGGATTCGGCCGTGGCCTTGGCCACCAATAACAAGGCTTGCGCCTCACCTTCAGCGCGGTTGATTTGCGCCACTTTTTCACCATTGGACTCGTTCACCGCCGCTTGGGCATCGCCCTCAGATTTTTTGATTTCGGCTTGGCGCTGACCATCGGCCAAGTTGATTTGCTCGATTTTGCGGCCTTCCGATTCGGCAATGCGCGCGCGTTTTTCACGTTCGGCAGTGATTTGCTGCTGCATAGAGCGCAAGATTTCTTGTGGTGGCACCAAGTCTTTGATTTCGTAACGCAATACTTTCACGCCCCATGACACCGCCGCTTCGTCCAAAGCCGCTACCACGGTGCGGTTGATGTCGTCCCGCTCTTCAAACGTCTTGTCCAATTCCATGCGACCGATGACCGAGCGCAAAGTGGTTTGCGCCAATTGGGTAATCGCCAAAATGTAATTGCTGCTGCCATAAGACGCCAATTGCGGGTCGGTCACTTGAAAATACAACACGCCATCGACGGTAAGTTGGGTATTGTCACGGGTGATACACACTTGGCTGGGCACATCCAAAGGGATTTCTTTGAGCGAGTGGCGGTAGGCGAGTTTGTCCATCACCGGCACCAAAAAACGCAAACCGGGTTCCAACACATTGTGAAACTGACCCCAACGTTCCACCACATAGGCTTCTTGTTGTGGCACCACTTTAAAGCTTTTTAGGCCTAGGAAAATGATGCCGACGGCGAGTATGGTCAGAAAATAAGTCATGCGCTCTCCTCAGATGTGGGTATGAATAAAGTGGAACGGATGTGCAAAACATTGCCTTGGCGGCCGCTGATGTAAGCGGTTTGACCGATGGCGATGTCGTCGCTGTCTTGTAATTGAGCTTGCCAAACCGCGCCACGGTAATGCACTTGGTAAACATTGTCATGTAAGTGTTGCTCGACTTTGACCACTTGATTCAAGTCCAAAGGCTGGTTCACTTGAACATTGGCGCGTGAGCGGCGTTTTTGGTAGCGGCGCGCCATGAAGATGCCACCGAAACACAACACGCCCAATAAGGCCAAGTTGAATTCCATGCCGGTGCCAAACAGCCATTCGGTCAGGCCGACGGTGGCTAGCGCGGTGGCGATGACCAATAAATAGAATGTGCCGACAAACATTTCCAGAACCACCAGTATGACTGCAGCAATTAACCAGTACACAGCTATCCTTTCCTATGTGACGACATCGTGGGCTCATTGTCGCATAAAATGCGTTATCTGTATGGATAACTTACAGTATTGGGAGTGGTCAATATGGTGAAGTGGTCAATATGGTGAATGAATACAAAAGATACTGTATTGATAAAGTCAACATTATTATTAAAATTCGTTGGTTTTTGTAGTCAATATTGCAGAAATTGTTAGGTTTCTATGCCTACGGCGTGTCTCACTTGCGACGCCGCAAGGGCAGGCAGTTGAAAAGCCAACTACCTACCCTTGGGCTGAGTGTTTTTTGATTGGTAAAGTGTCAAGGGTGAAATGCACGGCTTTGCCGCCCTTGACACTTAATTTCACGATTGTTGGTTTAGGATGGTTTTTGGGTCAAACTGATTACCTGTTTTCAGAACTGTGAAGCAGTAAACCAAGAGCTTGCGCATCATTGCACAAATAATCTGCTTGTTGGTCTTTCCCTTGTCTTTCAGACGTCTGATAAACGGTTGGTAAACGGCCATACGGAACGCTACAACGGCTGGCATGTACAGTGCTGAACGTATGTACTTGTCGCCCATCTTTGAGATTGCCAAATGCCTTGTTGATTTATTGCCTGATTGTTTGATGATGGGATTGAGGCCGACATACTTTGTGGCTTGTTTGGCGGTTTTGAATTGCTTGTCTGCAAACAGTGTGAGTATGTGCGGTATTGTGCCGTCGCTGATGGCTGTGATGGATTTTAGAAGCTTTGCCTGTTGATTCAAATCACCATCAGACTTGATGCGTGACTGGATGACTTTCTCTATGACTTTGATTTCTGCTTTGGTGTTTTTAATACTGGTTTCAATGTAGGGCTTTACTGAATGATGTGCGACTAGGGAACGATTGGTATGAGATGTGAGCAAGTCTTTCAAACCATCCAAGTAGCGTGTAAGGGCTTTTAATTCTCTCTCAGATGGTGAGGCCGGTTTATACAAATCTGGTTGATTTCTTTGGCAGTAGATCGCAATGCTTTTTGCGTCTTGTTTGTCTGTTTTGACGTTTTGTAATTCACTGGTAACGAATGCTTTAATGCGTAGAGGATTGACTACAGAAATCTTGTGGCCAGTATCGTGCAGATAGTCGGCGATGGCTTCACTGTATGACCCAGTGGCCTCACAACAGGCGTAAACCTTGTTTGCTGTATGTTTTTCTAACCAGTTTGTCAGCTTGATGAAACCGTCTTGATTGTTTTCGAATGTACGGTGCAGGTATTTTGTATCGTGCATTAAACAACAATCAATCTTTGCCTTGGCAATGTCTAAACCTAAATACATGAGACTCCCCTTATATGCAAGCTAGCTTACTATCATTGCCGCTTTTGATACTGTTCAGATTTTTTAGACAATAGAAAGCCCCAGTTACCAATCTTTTGTGCAAACTCTAGGTTTAGCGGCTAGTGCGGTATATCTGGGGCTGGTACTGCTTAACTTAATAAAAACCGTTTCTATCGAAACGCCTTGTTAAGAACCAAAATGATTCCAAACAACAATAGACAACCTACAATATAACCCTCAAAGAAAAAGAAAGTTACCGATATTGTAAGCAATACAAGAATATCAATAATCAACTCACCCCTACTAACACCAGTAAAAATAGTATTAAATTTAAACGGTAATATCGAAATAGATATCAAATAAATTGCAATAATTCCAACAAAAATATTTATAAAATTACTAACGTAACCAGTTTTTATAATAATAAAAACTAAAAACAACAACCAAATAAGACTTTTGAAAATAGTTTTAAGCATCACTGAGCATCAAGTTTTACAGATGGCCTCATTGTGTCTTTTGTAGTGCTGTCAGTCAATGACAGTACATTGGCATTGTTTTGTTGCTGCGCTTGTTGCTGGCCTTGCTGTATTGGCGGTGTTGGGTCGCGGTACGGGTCAAACGGTAAACCTTCCTTTGCCCACTTCTTACAGAACACATCGGAAACATTTACGACCGTACCTTGTTGGCTGTAAGCAGTGCATTTGCCTTTGCTTATCATGACCCCTTTAACCTGCTCGAATGTCTTGGGCTGGCGTATGCCGTCGTAGAGTGGTTTAGATTCAGGTTTCTCAGGAATCGTGGGTACGAAGTCGGTAGGCTTTAAAGATTGTCCAGCTTGAGGGGTATCATTATTTGCACCACTCGATGTTGTGGCCATGTTTGGTTGGGTAGCATTTGGTAATACGTCGCTTGCCATTTGCACATCGAGTTCTGTTTGTGGTGCTACGCTAATCGCTTGTTCAGGTTCATTTTTGCCTGAGAAGCGGTAAATAATGAATGCGATGGATATGATGCAACCGAGCAGAACGTAAACCATTGGACTAATACGCCGTTTGTGCTTGACGTGAACAGAAGAGCTTTTGTAATAATCAAATGCCTTTTTAGGCGGCCTGTAGAGGCGTGAGGTGGCATCTTTAAGCACCATAGGACTAAAGCTTGTCATGCACTCATTCCATTCATACAAGCGTGTAGTGGCCTGTTTACGGGCTAAGTGTATGTGTCTTGAAACCAAGTTTCTAACGTAGCTGTCGATGTTGGCAGGATGCTGAGTCATGATAATGAGTGTATGGCCTTGATGGCGTAATTCTGTCAGTTTGGCGATGTAATCAGGTGCAGGGCGTGAGCTGGGGCGGACGGGGTAAACGTAGTGACACTCATCGACAATAATCAATGAGCCGACTGGGAACAGATTTTCTAATGTGTCGCTGCGCATATGTTCATGTGTGACTGAACAAACACCCAGTTTTACTTCATCAATGCCATCAATGTGTGCAGTGTAAATTGGACGTTTAATCCAATCTAAAATCGTCTTGCCGTCAGTGTCATAAACTGGCATTTCTGCCAGTTTATCTTCATTATCAATAATCATTTGAATGACTTTTGATGTCTTGCCTGTTCCCATATTGCCGGTCATCAGGATAATCATACGCCGTACCCTGTGACACCAAAGAAGATTTTTTTACCGACTGTCAGGGCGATTTTGAACGCAATAGCTCCGAAAATGATGGACAGTGCCTCGCCCAATCCTGCAATCATGGTGATGCTGTAAATGGTGGGTGACATGCTGTTTATTTGGGTCAGAATGATGGATTTAAAATTGTTGAGCATATAGGCACTGATACCGCCAGTGACAAATGCTATGCCAAAAGCGGTTATCAGTTTGGTTACAAGGAATCGGGCAACGAGGGCAAGCACGGCGGCTAAAACGGCTGGCATTAGTCTTTACTCCTTATGATGATGAACAGGCCTGTAATGGTGGCCATAATCAAAATAATGGGTCTTAGAAAGGCGGCAATTTCGCAATGCTTGTCATAGCTGTACATGATTGTGCCGTGACTGGTAACAATGCTTGTTGGTGCTGGACAAGCTGCGGTAGCTGGCAAAAAATTGTCTTTGCTGAATTCGGTAGGTAGGTTTATTTCAGGTATTTTGATTTTATCGAAGATGGATTCGGCCTCTTCTCCCGTACCCGTTTCAATGCATGACATGGCCTTGGGATTGGCTTTGCAGAAGTCAATCATATCGTTCAGGTCTGTGAACTCAGGAACTGTAACAGGTGGCACAACTACTTGCGGCTTGGTGCCTGTTTGCTCGTTGGGCTTAGCTACTGGAGCAGTATCTGTGTTGGTCAAGTCGGGACGTGGGATGGATGTCACTTGGGTTGGGTTAAGTGTGCCACTTTGTCCAAGTGTTGGGCTGTACTCCCAAGAATCATTTGTGGCCGAGTTAACACCAATACCAGAGCTTGAACCACCGATGATGACTTGATCTTGCTGTGATGTGCCCGTGATGGGATTGGTGTAAGGAGGGCCAATTACATTTACTGGTGAACCAACAACGCCCCCAGTAAGCTGAACGTCTTTGATGTTCTTTCCCTGAGTCGGCTCATTGATGCACTCACTTGGGAATTTTGCACACACTTCATCGAAATATTTTAATAAATCACGGTCTTCCATCAATCTTTCTTCAGTTAATGGTTTACTCATCGTTGCCCATGAAAAAGAATAACCATCGTAACCAGTCTGCGGTGCAGGTCTTTTGTAATAGCAATTGACATTAACATTGACATTGCAATATTCAAGCGTTGAGCCATTAGGATTAACTGGCTTTAATTTTGACTGAACAACGGCAATGAGTTTTTCATGACTGACATATTCATCACGGGTTGCATAAATCGTATTTGTGGTCACAACTTGTTGAGTAGCAGGATTGACAACTTTTGAGACGTACATGTATTCGACTGTTTGTTTAAATCCCTCAGATGTACAGGATATTCCTTCTATCAATAAGCCATCACAAAAAAACTTGCCAACACCATATACAACAGCCGAGCCTGTAGTCCACGATTTAAACTTATTCCAAGCAACAGTACGCCCGATAAAACCACCCACACTTGGTGCCAAACGAGCCAACCAAAACCATGTGTGTTGGTATTGGCCTCTGTTTTGGTAATTGAATGGTTGCTTGATGTAATTCGCGTACATGATGCCATCAGACTTTTTGTTTGCTACAACTTGCTCTAACCAATCATCAGATGTGTACTTGGTTTTCAAATCCATGTTGACTTTGATTTCTGCGCTGAATCCTGTGGTTTTGTCATACGTCCAAGAGCGGTTATCAAATGCGTAAGGGTCGATGTTAAAGTACAAATTACCCTGTTCAGCGTAGACATAGTTGCCGCCGCCAAAGCCAAGGTAATTGATTGCGTGTGAGAATGTCGGAACCATCAGAATGATGACAATGAGGATGCGGTACATATCAACGCCCCATTGTGAGGATGGCTGCGGCGATGATTAAACAGGCTAAGATGCCAAGGATGGTGTAAATAGACACGCCTGACTCCACTGGAAATAATGCGATGTATTTGCTCATAATCCACGTCTCATAATGGCGACGCACAAAATGCCGACTGTTAATGCGATGAAGCCCCAACCGATTTCGACACCGTCTTGGAACTGCTGGAGCGGACTGCATGCTGGGAATGAATCAACGATTTGTGAGCCGTTTAAATGCCATTGGCCGTTAAGCTTTTCAGGTTGAACAAGTTGATTGTTCTGATTGATGACGGGGGCAACAGAGCTGTATTTATAGTCCTGAGCTTCTTGTAATGTGTCAAAGCACTGAAATCCGACTTGATAGCCCATGTTGCCCCCGTTTACTTAGAATGACTTGCGCATGTATTTAACAACCACAATCGCCAGCAAACCCAAGAACATTGCCCATGCGACGGTTGCACCATCAACACCCATTTCGTCAATCTTGTCTGTTACACCTGCTGGAATTGCAGCGTGGGCAGCAACTGCCATTGAGAACAAAGACGCGCCAGCGCCATACTTCACTACTTGGTTAATGCGTTTCATAATGAAACTCCTTATTTAGTGTGGTCAGGAAAGCGTGACCACTTCGCTTTAAAACTCGTCATCATCGAAATTCAGACTGAACTCTTCTTGCGGCTCTAATTCCCAACCATCGTCGCCAAGGTGTTCGATGTCGCCATCGGGATTCATGCGGTAATCTGAATTTCGGTACTCGTTGCCGTCATCGTCGATTTCACCGCTCATATCGTCGATGTCCCAATACCCTGTCATTTGGTGACTTTCATTGGCATGGCGATATGTTTCATGTGATAAATGCTGACATTTGCACCTTTATTAGTTGCGTAAGCAGTTACAGAGACTGGCAAGCGAACCAAGTCGCCAATGGAAAAGTTTTCATCAACAAACTTACATGTTTCTTCGCTGACTTGAATTGAGGTTTGGCCATCATCATTTCGCGGTAAGCCAACACACTCTTCAAGACGCATAAAAAACATGTATTTCTTTTCTTCTTTGCCATATTCATGACGGTAGAAGCCTGCGAAAACGCCAGTTGCTACGAGCGGATGGCCGCCAGTGCCTGCTGATTTTTGTTTGGGTTCATAAACTTGGCTCATTTCGATACCTTTCATATTTCTTGTGATAAAACGATGTCGCGGCACTTGTAACCCCAAGAGCTGCCGACCATGAAACACATCATTTCGCTGTAGTTGTCAGCGTTTAATGTGATTGTGTTGACCATGCCAAATGCTTGTTGCACGCGGTTCCATTGGTCTTGGTTCGTTTCTATGTAAGCTTGGAGCTTCTTGCGCCACAGTGTTGAGCCGTAGCTGAAGAAGGAGAAATTGCTGTTGGCCACTTTCCAGCTATGGCCTGAATCTTGGGAGCATTGAACAAGTCGCACGCCTTTATCTTCTGCAATGCGTGACTGAACGTGTTTGCTGATGTATTTGCCGACGTACTTGGCAAGACGTGCGGAGCATGTACGGATGGGAAGCAATTCGTGACGGCCAAAACCGTATTTGGTCATCGATGAACGCAGCATCTTCCAAATGGCTTTTAAGGCTTTGTTTGCGGACTTGTAACGGCCGTAACGTGGCAATTTTTTGTTGTAAAACTGTTTGAAATCAAAGCCTGTAAGTATGTCTACTTTGCAATCTAAAATCAGATGGTAGTGAATACGGCCGTTTTCTTGGCGTTCGTAACAGCGGATGTAATCACCGAAATATTTGTGTAAGCAGTATTTGTAGAATGATTTGAAGCGTTTTTGAGCTTCTTTTGGACACTGGATGTCATCGGCAAAAGTCAGGGTCAGAAAGCCAATGTTATTAATCGGGTAATAATTGCAAAACGCTTCTACATTCATCTCTAAAGCAGCAGTGGATTTCTTGCCTTGAGAGGACAATTCAAACTTCTCAGATTCAACAATTGCACCTTCGGCGCAGTTGTTACTATTTTGACAAGGAACGTCCAAAACCTTGCGGTTTTGAACGTCTCCAGCAGCAGAATTGCGTGAATTTTGAACGCACACAGAACACAAAGCCGCTTCGGTCAACATGAATTTGAACGTGAAAACGCCACAGCCTTTGCACTGGTGCTGTAACTTGAGCGGAACACCATGCATAAACTTAGCCATGATGTGCCTCACTGGATGCAGAAGCAGGGGCGGACTCGTCAGCTCGTCCATCCCCTTGCTTCTGTTCTGTTGTATTAGATTGTTTTATGCGGCGTTTACGCTTTGGACGTGAATCAAAATCAATAAGAAATCTTGAGATTAGGAGGAACAAATAACAGGCAAGCATGAACATAACGCCCAAACCCAAGCCATCGGTGAAACCCTTAACATAAGCAGAACTTACATCGGGCGAGACATTGGCAATAATTTCTTGGCAAAGTTGTAAAACTTCAGGCTGTGCAGTGATTTTAGAAGCCATCATGGAAGCTCCTTCATAATGCCACCACCAATAGGAGCTAAAGCCCACTCATAAACTATTGCAAGAAAGTGGAATACGTATTGAATTGCAATAATTCCAAAGAACAAAAGCGCAAAGAACAAAACGATTTGGATGATGCAAACAATCAAATCCTTGGAAGTCATCATTGCACCTCATAAACTGGGATATTCAAATCAGAAGTAAGCTTTGAAGCCGTAGAACGTGCTAAAAACAAAGTTGAAGCATGACAAATACTGCTTTGACGGATATCAGATAGGCAGATGCGAACATCCCACCAGCCATGACGTAAAGTCTTAATCACAACGCAAGGATATTCGCGATTAATCATGCCGCTGCCCCTACTCGAATCAAGGGCAAATTATTCCAGTGAGCAAAGAGGATGCAGCGAAATAAGAAATTGTATTGGCGGACTGGGGAGCGCTTACCACCATCGACAAGCGTCACAATGTATTTGCAGCTTGGAGTGCGTGAAACCTCAAAATATGCGGTTTCAATATCAAACTCTGGTAATGGTCTTTGCATGTAAAACGCCCCTATGAATGAAATCACAGGGGCGTTTTCGCTTATGGATGCAGGTTTTTTAGCAGAATTTCAGCTAACACCTAAGATACTGTTCAAACTAATGATTTTGTCATGCCCGAGTGATGGGCAAAATATAAGCGGCCTGTAAGAGTTTACAGGCCGCTTGTTGTTAGCAAAAGGAATTATTTGCTGGCAGACGCTGCTGACGCTGCAGCAGGGGCAGAAGCAGCGGCGCTGCTGCCTGAGGCGCCATTGGCAGGGATGTTCCATTCGGCTGGGTATTTATAGCCTTTGAAACGGTCCAATGCGTATTTTTTGAATTCGTCAGATTTGTAGGCGTTAATCACGTCTTGCGCCCATTTGCTTTTCATGTCGGCCGTGCGTAAAGCGCCCCAGTTCACATAAGCGTAGCTTGGCTCTTGGTACAAGGCTTCGGTCAATTTCATGCCGCTGGAAATGGCGTAATTGCCGTTAACAATGGCGAAATCCACGTCTTGGCGTGAACGTGGCAAATTGGCTGCTTCCATCTCGACGATTTTGATGTTTTTCGGGTTTTCCGCGATGTCGGCTTTAGACGCTTTCAATGGGTCTACGCCGTCTTTCAATTTAATCCAGCCCAATTCGTTCAACATCACCAAGGCACGGGCAAAGTTAGACGGGTCGTTCGGTGCAGACACGGTAGAGCCGGCTTTAACGGCATCCAAAGCAGTGGCTTTACCTGGGTAGAGGCCCAATGGTGCGGTTGGTACTTGGAAGGCTTCGGTCAAATCCAATTTGTGTTCGGCTTTGAAGCTGTCCAAATACGGTTTGTGTTGGAACACATTGACATCAATCGCGCCTTCGGCCAAGGCTTGGTTAGGAGTGACATAGTCGGAGAACTCGGTCAAGGTCACTTGATAGCCTTGTTTTTCCAAAATCGGTTTGATGGATTCTTTCACCATGTCGCCAAAGTCGCCGGCAGTGGTGCCGATTTTGATTTCTTTTTTCTCAGCATCCACGCTCACGGCGCTGGCGCCAGATGCAGCAGAAGCTGCGGCAGGGGCGGCTTTTTCACCACCACAAGCGGCCAAGGCCAAAGTGATGAAGGCGGCAGACAAAGTCCAAGTGGTTTTTAAAGCTAACATTGACATCTCCTAAAGCCGTGACGGTAACGCGGCAGTGTGTTGTTGGGGTAGGTAATGCGGGTCATGCGGTTGGTGATACTTGTTACGGATAAAAATGCGGCCTGTAAATGTTTACAGGCCGCTTAATGCTTATTTGCTGGCTGAAGCCGCAGATGCTGCTGGAGCAGAAGCGGTGGCAGTGCCATTGGCTTCTACTTTCCAATCCACTGGGTATTTGTAGCCAGGGTATTTTTGCAAGGCGTATTTTTTGAACTCATCAGAGTTGTACGCTGCTACTACGTCTTGCGCCCATTTGCTCTTCACGTCAGGAGTGCGGAATGCGCCCCAGTTCACATAAGCATAGCTAGGCTCTTGGTACAAAGAGTCGGTCAATTTCATGCCAGAAGTTAACACGTAATTGCCGTTAATCACGGCAAAGTCTACGTCTTCGCGTGCGCGTGGCAAGTTGGCCGCTTCTACCTCAACAATTTTGATGTTTTTGGTGTTTTCAGCGATGTCTTGTTTCGATGCTTTGAGTGGATCGATGCCGTCTTTCAACTTGATCCAGCCCAATTCGTTCAACATCACCAAGGCACGAGCGAAGTTAGAAGGGTCGTTAGGCGCGGCCACGCTGGCGCCATCTTTGATGTCTGCCAAGGCTTTTAATTTGCCGGCGTAAATGCCCAAAGGTGCGGTAGGCACTTGGAAGCCCACGCTCAAATCCAATTTGTTTTCGGCCACAAAACTGTCAAAATAAGGTTTGTGTTGGAACACGTTCACGTCTACCGCACCCTCAGCCAAGGCTTTGTTAGGGGTAACGTAGTCGTTAAACTCGGTCAAAGTCACGGTGTAACCTTGTTTTTCCAAAATCGGTTTGATGGAGTCTTTGACCATGTCGCCAAAGTCACCGGCAGTGGTGCCGATTTTGATTTCTTTTTTCTCAGCATCCACACTCACGGCGCTGGCGCTAGAGGCTGCAGAGGCTGCAGCAGGTGCGGCTTTTTCACCACCACAAGCGGCCAAACCCAAGGCAATCATGGCGGCGGTTAAACTCCAAGACGTTTTCAATCCCAACATATTTCTCTCCTAATAAGCCATATTTAGCGTTTGTTTAAAGCTTTAGACAATTTGTTACCGGTGGTTTGAATCACAATCACGATGGCGGTGAGCAAAATCAATACCGCATACATCACTTCTGGCATGTAGCGTTGGTGACCATAGCGTATGCCCAAGTCGCCAATACCGCCGCCACCGATTAAGCCTGCGGCAGCACTTTCGCCCAATACCGCAATCACCAACATGGTGATGGATAACACCAAACCAGAACGGGTTTCGTTTAACAATACCTTGGTGATGATTTGGCGCGGTGGTGTGCCCATCGCTTCTGCCGCTTCAATCACACCGCGCGGTACTTCGTTTAAGTTTTGCTCCATCAAGCGGGCAAAATAGAAAATCGCTGCCAAGCTCAAGGCCACCGACGCGGCCAAGGGGCCAAACGAGGTGCCGACGATGGCACGGGTGACTGGCATCAAGGCTATCATCAAAATCACAAACGGAAACGCGCGCATGAAACTGATGATCCAGTTCAATACCGCATTCAGGCCGCGGTTTTGAAACAATTGCTTGTCACCGCTCAAATACAACCAAATGCCCAAAGCGCCACCGAAGATGATGCCGACAGTTGAGGCCACACCAACCATGATGGCGGTGTCTTGTATGGCTTGGATAAATTCATCTTTCAGCGCCCAAACGCTGTCCCAACCTTCATTCATATCAATCCTCCCGCACCAATTCTTGCCCCACCACCGATTGTGGGTGCAATTGTTTGTTTTCCACTTTCACCACTTCCACCAAATGACCGTTGTCGAGCAAGGCCACGCGGTTGCAAATGCGGCGGATGACACTCATTTCATGGGTAACAATGACGATGGTGACGTTAAAGCGTTCGTTGATGTCGCGCAGACATTGCAACACGCTGCGGGTGGTAATCGGGTCTAGGGCGCTGGTTGGTTCGTCGGCCAAAATCACATTCGGACGCGGTGCCAAGGCGCGAGCGATGCCGACGCGTTGTTTTTGGCCACCAGATAATTGCGATGGGTATTTGTCGGCGTGTTCGGTTAAGCCGACAATGGCCAAACATTCGGCCACGCGTGTTTGGATGTCGGCCTTGTTCCAGCCGGCGATTTCCAATGGGTAGGCGACGTTATCGGCGATGTTGCGGTTGGCCAATAAGTTGAATTGCTGAAAAATCATGCCGATGTTTTGGCGCGCTTGGCGCAAAGCGCCGGCGTTCAAAGCGGTGAGCTCTTGGCCATCGACGGCCACGCTGCCTTGGTCTGGGCGCTCAAGCAAATTGATTAAGCGCAAAAGGGTCGATTTACCTGCACCTGAATAACCCATCAAACCAAAGATTTCACCTTGTTCAATCGTTAACGACAAAGGATGTACGGCATCGAACCAAGATTTATCACGGCGTTGGAACCGTTTGCTTACTTGGTCTAAAACTATCATGTTGACTCCAAAAATATAGCCCGTTGTGCGGACAACGGGCTAAAGCATTGAATTTGCGACGCAAATTCGGCCGCTTTAGCTGTTTTTACGCCCGCAAGCTGAATTCAAATCGGCGTTTTTATAAATTGAGGACGTTATTAAACAACGTGATGGTGGGGTGCGTCAATTATCAATTGGTTCTAAGCCAGACAAACTTGGTTATATGTTTCGGTGTAAATGAACACACAAGCGGCCTGTAAATGCCTCAATGGCTGAAATCGGGTTTCAAGACCGCACTCATCGGCAAATGATCGGACAAATCGCTCCACGGCTGGCCGTGGTGCACCACCGCTTTGACCACTTGCAAATGGCGCACATACAAACGGTCTAGGCTGAGCACGGGCAGTTTGGCGGGGAAGGTCTTGGGCAAACGGCCATAATGGCTGACATACGCTTCTTTCAAACCTAAGCCTTCGGCGATGCTGTGGTCGGAGTTGTACAGCCAATCGTTGAAGTCGCCGCCCAAAATCAGCGGCCAGGTGGGGTCTATGGTATTGCACACATAATCGTGTATCGCTTGGTATTGCTTGCTGCGGTCGTGTTCGCGCAAATTCAAGTGGGCACACAAAATCACCAAAGGCTTGGTCCAATTGGGCGGATACACTTCGCAATGCAACACGCCACGGTGTTCCATGCGGTTGACGGTAATGTTGACATTGTGTTTCGGGTCGAGTGGGAAACGGCTGAGCACGGCATTGCCGTGGTGGCGGCTGGGGTGAATGGCATTTTTGCCATAACTGCTGTTTAAGGTAAGGAATTCGCCAAAAAACTCGTGTTGCGATTGGTCAGGGAAGTCGTTGAACTGGACTGTGCGTTTCAGGTGTTGGCCTTGCACCTCTTGCAACATCAAGATGTCCGGCGACAGGTGTTTCAAGGCTTCGGCAATGCCGTTGACCTTAACGCGGCGGTTCAGCGGCGACATGCCTTTGTGGATGTTGTAAGTGGTGACGGTAAAAGTATCACTCATGATGCGGCCTGTAAGATTAATTGTGCGATGGCATTGCGATTGGACGGCGAGTAGGCCAGTGTCAATGCGGTGTCGGCATCTACCCAGCGGTAAGCGCTGTGCTCGGCGGGTGCGATGGTGATGGGGCTGTCCAAGGCCACATCGACGGAGAACACATGCTCGGTATTGCGGCGGGTGCCGGGTGGGTAACGATGCCAATACTCCGGATAGATGTCGTAATCATAATGCAATTGCCAATCGTGGACTTGTTCTTTAGCAAGACACAAGCCAGTTTCCTCACACAATTCGCGTATGGCCGTGTCTAGCGGCAGCTCGTCCGCTTCCAAGCTGCCGGTGACCGATTGCCAAAAATCAGCATTGTCGATTCTTTGCAACATCAAAAACCGCTGGCATTGGTGGTGTATCACCACCAACACGCTTACAGGTCGCTTATACGGTTTGCTGGGCGTGTTCATGATGGGGTGCCGTCGGTATTGGCTTCAGGTTGCGACTGTGCCGTGCTGGGTTCATTGGAAGTAGCGGCTTCTTTGGAAGTGGGGATGTGCACCTTCGGTGGTGTGGCTGCTGGCTGTTCACTGTTCAAAATGCGGATTTCCCGTTGTGGGTAAGGGAATTCAATGCCAGCTTCGTTAAATTGTTGCCAGATGTCGAGCATGATGTTGGAGTTGAGCAGCGAAAAACCGTTTTCTGGGTCTTTAACCCAAAAGCCCACATTCAAATTGATGCCGGAGTCGGCAAAACCTGCCAAAGTGGCCGAGGCCTCGCCGTGTACGCGTTCTTGTTTTTCCGTTGCCGCCTTCATGATGGCCAAGGCTTGGGTCAAATCGGTTTTGTACGCCACTTGGATGGGAATGGTACGCCACAAAGCCTTGCCGCTGTACGATTCATTAATCACCATATTGGCGATGAAGTTTTCATTCGGCACCAAGGCCTCAGCGCCGTTGGCGTCTTTGACCACGGTGTAGCGGGTGGTGATTTTGGTGACATAGCCATTGAAATTGTTGACGTTGACACGGTCGCCAACGCGCACTGAGCGGTCGAACAAGACGATAAACCCCGACACATAATTACTGGCGACTTTCTGTAAGCCAAAACCCAAACCAACACCCAACGCACCACCAAACACCGACAATACGGTCAGGTCTATGCCGACCATGGGCAAGGCGATGAGGAAAGACAAGACGATGAACAAGGTCTTGGTGATATTGGACAAGGCGATGCGCAAACTCATGTCCATGCGCGTGAAGCCCATCAAGCGGCCTTCGATGACTTTGGCCAACCACATCGCAACCATCATGATGATGATGACCCACACCACGCCATTGAAGATGTCAAACAGACTTAAGCTGTCTTTGGCAAAGCTGAGTTTTACCGATTTGGCCCAGTCGATGATCCAATCGGTGGCACCGGTAATCCACATCAGAAACACCACCCAAATGGTGGAGGAGAGGATGATTTCGGTTTTGTGGTTGAAAATTTTGGCTGGCAAGGTGTAATACAGCACCGCGCACACGGCGCGTATCATCACCATCCATGCCGAGGCCACGATTAACAGGCCAAACCACAGTGTTTTCAGGCCGAAGTATTGCATGCCTTTGATGATGAGAAACGAGGTCAGTGCCAGCATTAATGGCCACGCCAAGCGCGTGAGCAAATGTTTGAAGAAATTAATCTTGATGATGCCTTGACCGGCTTGCTCCATTTTTTGGATGTGGCGTTTGCGCGCATTGTCGAGCAGAAAATAGCCGCCCACCATCAAGGCCAAGGCGAATAAAAATTCCACCCAGCCGGCGGTGGAGTTCAAACTGCGTTCTATCAAATGGCTGGTCCATTCGCGGCGGGCGATGGAATCGGTGAACAAGTCAAACACGCCCCATTCGCGGATTTCTTTGGATATCGCGCCAATTTGGTCGGGGAGTTTGTCGATTTGGTGTTGTAAGGTGTCTTCTTGTTTGCCTGCGGCCATGCGTACTTACCTAATGTGATGAGGGTCGTGGTGGTGTGTGCCCACCATGTCGATGGCGTATTGTAGCTGAGTCAATTGCGAGAGATGTTTTTTTTATCTGCCTTTACAGTTGTAAAGGTATGCTGTGTGGGCGTTACAGGCCGCATCTGTTGTTGCAAGCGCACAAAATAATGCCATTACGGCTTGTGGCTTTGGTGAACACAGACTATAATGCTCGGCTTTACTAACCTTGCCCGCTGCTGACACGCATGGAAGCGGGATTGAATAGCCACAAGGAGTTAACATGCGTCATTATGAAATCGTGTTTATCGTTCATCCAGATCAAAGCGAACAAGTACCTGCGATGGTTGAGCGTTACAAAAACATGGTGACTGAAGCCAACGGCATCATTCACCGTTTAGAAGATTGGGGCCGTCGTCAATTGGCTTACCCAATCGACAAAATCCACAAAGCTCATTACGTTTTGATGAACATCGAAGCTGAACCTGCTGTTGTAGAAGAAATCGAAACTGCGTTCCGTTTCAATGATGCGGTATTGCGTCACTTGACCATCAAAACCAAACACGCTGTGACTGAATCATCTCCTATGATGAAAGAAGAAAAAGCGAAAAATTTGTTGGACACTTCAGCTAAGACCGAAGAATCTTCTGAGTCTACTGAAGCGTAAGTGTTCAATCAACTGACGCTCAGTGCCGATGTTGGTGAGCTTTCTGTATTGCGCTATACCCCAGCTGGGGTGCCGATATTAACGATGACTTTATTGCATCAATCGGAGCAAACAGAATTGGGTGTGCTGCGGCAAGTCGCTTGCGAGATAGACGCCAAAATCACCGGAGACATGGCACTGCAATGGCAAAATTCTGCTGGTAAACGCGTTGAGGTTAAGGGTTTTTTAGCCAAACGCAGCTTAAAAAGCAACCGCTTGATTTTGCACATACAACATATTGAAATGAAAAAGGTTAACGACAATGGCTCGTAATACATTTAAACGCAAAAAATTCTGCCGCTTTTCGGCTGAAGGCATCAAAGAAGTAGATTACAAATCAGTGGACATCTTGAAAGATTTCATCGCTGAAAACGGTAAAATCATTCCAGCTCGCATCACTGGTACCAAAACCCATTACCAACGTCAATTGTCAACTGCTGTGAAACGTGCGCGTTTCTTGGCTTTGTTGCCATACACTGACCAACATAAATAAGAGAGGACATCAACATGCAAATCATTCTTCTTGAAAAAGTTGGCAACTTGGGTGGCTTGGGTGACGTGGTTACCGTTAAAAACGGTTACGCTCGTAACTTCTTAATCCCTACTGGTAAAGCTCGTCGCGCCAATGCAGCTAACTTGGCTGAATTTGAAGCACGTCGCGCTGAATTGGAAGCAAAACAAGCTGAAATCTTGGCAACTGCACAAGCTGCTCAAGCCAAAATCGACGGTCAAGAGTTCACTGTTGAACAAAAAGCCGGTGTTGATGGCCGCTTGTTCGGTTCAGTAACCAATGCAGACATCGCTGAAGTGATTACTGCTGCAGGTACTGAAGTGGCTCGTTCAACCGTACGTTTGCCTAACGGTCCTTTGAAAGCCGTTGGTGAGTACGAAGTTGAAATCGCATTGCATCACGATGCAGTAGCAACTGTTAAAATCATCGTTGCTGGTTTGGCTGCGTAATTTTAGTGTTGTGAATTCAAGGCTGCCTGATTATTCAGGCAGCCTTGTTGTTTGTTAGGCGGTCAGATTTTGGTACACTGTCAGCCTAGAATACTTTGGGGTCAGTCTGATGAAAAAAATCGCTATCTTAATCTCACTCATGGCTTTAGCGGCCTGTACGCCAAAAGCAGTGGAACAAACCAGTACCGGTGCCACTGTCAAACCGGTGAAAGACCACCAGCCTGAGATTTACTCCAATGTGACTTACCCAGAAGGCACTTCATTTTTAAGCCGTCCTGATGTGCAGCGTTACATCGACCGCAAAGTGGCCACGGGTCAATTTTCTCGTGCTGAGATGGAGGCATTTTTTGCCAATGTGCAAAACAAACCCAACATCATCGGCATCATGGACAAACCAGGCACTTCGCGTCCTTGGTATGAATTCCGTAAAAACAATGTCGCCGGCAGCCGCATCACGGGTGGGGTGAAGTTCTGGAACGACAATGAATATGCTGTTACCCAAGCCAGCCGCATCTATGGTGTGCCACCGGAAATCTTGGTGGCCATCGTTGGCATAGAAACCAATTACGCCAGCAATATGGGCTCGTTCCGTACTGCCGATGCCTTGGTGACCTTGGCGTTTAACTATCCGCGTCGCGCCGAATTCTTCCGCAAAGAATTGGATGAATTCATGTTGATGGCACACGAAGAGCGCCAAGACATGTTCACTTTCAAAGGCAGTTACGCCGGCGCGATGGGCATGCCGCAATTCATGCCATCAAGCTACCGCAAATGGGCAGTGGACGCCAATCACGATGGTCATCGCAATATTTGGAGCGACCCGAATGACGTGATGGCATCGGTGGCCAATTACATGAAACAACATGGTTGGCAAACCGGCGGTAAAGTGTCGATTCCAGTCAAATTCCAAATGACCGAAGCGATACAAGCGAAATTGGACGAAGACACGCAGCTCACGCACACCGTCGGTGATTTCAAACGCTTGGGCGTGCAAGTGTCGGATGGTTCGGTGGCCGATTCTGAAAAAGCGTTTTTATACCGTTTGGAAACCGCACCGGGTCAATACGATTACTATCTTGGCCTGAACAATTTCTACACCATTTGGCAATACAACCACAGCCGTTTGTATGTGTCGGCAGTGAAGGAAATTGCTGAAAACGTGGCACGGAGTCGTTAATCGGTGGCTTATCAAGTTTTAGCGCGCAAATGGCGCCCCAAACATTTTGCCGATTTGGTTGGGCAAGAACATGTGGTGGGCGCTTTGCGCAATGCCTTGGCACAAGGCCGTTTGCACCATGCTTATTTATTGACCGGCACCCGTGGTGTCGGCAAGACCACCATCGCGCGCATCTTGGCCAAAAGCCTCAATTGTGAGCATCCCGACCAAGGTGAGCCGTGTGGCGTGTGCGCGCAATGCGTGCAAATCGATACAGGCCGGCATGTGGATGTGGTGGAAATCGACGCCGCTTCCAATACTGGCATCGATAACATCCGTGAGGTATTGGAAAACGCCCAATACGCGCCCAGCATGGGGCGTTACAAAGTCTACATCATCGACGAAGTGCACATGCTGTCGAAATCGGCCTTCAATGCCATGCTCAAAACGCTGGAAGAGCCGCCTGAACATGTGAAATTCATCTTGGCCACCACCGACCCGCAAAAAGTCCCTGTGACCGTGCTCAGCCGTTGCTTGCAGTTTGTGCTGCGCAATATGACGCCGCAGCAAGTGTTGGGGCATTTGCAATACGTGTTGGGACAAGAACACATCGCGTTTGAAACCGTGGGTTTGGATTTGCTTGCTCGCGCCGCCAATGGCTCTATGCGCGATGCCTTGAGTTTGCTCGACCAAGCTATCGCCTTGGGCAGTGGCCAAGTGCAAGAGGCGACCGTCAGACAAATGCTCGGTGCGGTAGACCGCCAGTTTGTGTACCGCTTATTGGAAACGCTGGCAGCCGGCGATGCGCAAGCTTTGATGCAACAAGTGCGTCAAATCTTGGCCGAAGGCGCAGGTTTCGGGCAGGTATTGCAAGAGCTGGCCTTGGTATTGCAACAATTGGCCTTGGTGCAAATGTTGCCCAGTGCGGCGGATGAATTGGCAGACGCACACACCTTGCAAGCATTGGCGCAGCGCTTGAGTGCGGAGCAAATTCAGTTGTTCTATCAGTGCGCCATTCATGGCAAAAACGATTTGCCGCTGGCACCAGACGAGCAAGCCGGCGTGATGATGACGATGCTGCGCATGTTGGCCTTGCGTCCATTGGGCGTGGCTGAGGTCAGTGCCAATCAGCAAGTGGTGTTGCCAGAATCTGTGCATGTTTCTGTGTCAGAGCAGAGTTCGATGCCAGCAGCCCCACAAGTCGCACCTACACCAAACAGTGACAACGCAAGTATTCAAGCAGTCGAAACGGCTGAAATGCGGCCTGTAAACACGCAAGTTGTTGCAGAAGCAAGCTTACAGGCCGCTGTAGAAACGCCAGCACAAGTTGATAGGGCAGCGACTGCTGCTAGTGCGGTTGTCGAAACCAGTGCTGATGAGCCGCCAGAATACGACGAACACGATTTGCCGCCGTGGGATGACAGTTTGGCGCATTATCCAGCTGACGTGGCACACGACATGGATGTGTTTGAGCCTGAAACGGCCATCGCCGATGTGGCAGCGCATGAGGTTATCGCCGCGCCAGTGGTAGATGCAAGCGAGTCTGAAGCAAAAAAGCCTGAAACAGTTGAAACGACTGAAGCTGCGGTCGATGTGCCGGCTTTGGCTTTAAATGCCGACAATTGGCCGCATATTGTTCAACACATCGCACCGCAATTGAGTGCTGCGCGCATGTTGGCTCAACACGCGGCGTTTGCCGGTTTTGATGCAGTCAGTGGTGAATTGCATTTGGAAATCACCCACGAAGGCAAAGTCATTGAAGACCGACATTATTTGAACAAATTGTCGGATACCTTGAGCGCGTATACAGGCCGGCCTGTACATGTAACGGTGCAAGATTGGCAAGGCGAAATGGAAACGCCACACGCACAAGCCGTGCGCCATGAAGAAGAGCGCCGTGAGCAAGGCTTACAGATATTGCAACAAGACGAGGTTGCACAACAATTAACCAGTTTGTTCGAGGGCACATGGGTGCCTGAGAGCGTCCATTTAAAATCGCCGTCAGCGTGATGGCATAAGGAGTTTATATGTTTGGTAAAGCAGGTATTGCAGGCTTGATGAAGCAAGCGCAACAAATGCAAGAGAAAATGAAACAAGCGCAAGCGGAATTGGGCAATGTGGAAGTAGAAGGCGAAGCCGGCGCGGGTTTGGTGAAAGTCACCATGACGTGCCATTACGGCGTGAAACGCATCAACATCGACCCATCATTGCTCGCCGATGCGGCTGACGACAAAGAAATGTTGGAAGACTTGATTGCCGCCGCGGTCAACGATGCCGTACGCAAAGCCGAAGCCACTACCCAAGAAAGCATGTCTAAATATACCCAAGGCATGAACTTGCCAGCAGGTATGGGCGACTTCTTTAAGTAATGGCCAAAGAGGACGCTTTTACACGCCTGATTGAGGCGTTGAAAGTGCTGCCTAATGTTGGACCCAAAACCGCGCAGCGCATGGCGTACCAATTGTTGCAAAACAATCGGGACGGTGCGCTGTTGTTGCAACAGGCTTTGGCAGACGCATTGGCAGCCGTGAGGCATTGTCGCTTGTGCAATACTTTGTGTGAAAGCGAGGTGTGCGCGCTGTGTGCCGACAGTGATCGCCGTGACGATGTGTTGATGATTGTGCACCATCCGGTCGATGTGAGCAGTATGGAAGCCGCGCATTGCCATGATGGGCGTTATTTCGTGTTGATGGGCTACGTCAATCCGACTCAAGGCATGGACTTGAACCAAATCGCCATCCGCCAATTGGTCGAGCGTTTGCAAACCAGCCACATCACCGAAATCATCATCGCCACCAATTTCACCGCCGAAGGCGATGCTACGGCTTATGTCATACACCAATTGCTCAAAGATTTGCCGTATAAGGTCACGCGTTTGGCGCGTGGCATGCCTTTGGGCGGCGAATTGGAATACGTCGATGCCGGCACACTGGCGCAAGCCGTGTATGAGCGTCGACAAGTCGAAGACAAAGGGGTTTAAATGGATGAGGCAACGTTTGCCACTTGGTCGTTGCGGATTTGTTTGAGTGGCTTGATCTTGTTTTTGGTGTTCATTGTGTATGATTTGGGCAAAAAGTCACAAGCAGGCAAGTGGGGCATGTTTGTGTTGTTTTTGGTTTTGGGTTTGGGCGTTTTAGGATTCCTTGGAAAGGAAATTTTAATTGGCTTTCTTATTAAGTAGTTATATAAAATTCCACAAAAACCATGACATTTACTTAATATATTGCTTGACGGGCAGGTGAGTACATATTATTATGCACTCCTCTCAACGGAGAATTGGCCGAGCGGCTGAAGGCACACCCCTGCTAAGGGTGCATACGGGCAAAACCTGTATCGAGGGTTCGAATCCCTCATTCTCCGCCATATGAAAGAATAACCCCTTGTTAATTCAAGGGGTTATTTGTTTTGTGGTTCGGGTGAGTACCTATTGAAGTACCTAATGAAAAATGGCTCATTATGTCTGTATGGTGTTCGTTGGGCTATTAATAGGATATCTCTCTTTTTTAGTCAATATCCAAATAAGTCTTTCCGTCATTAATCATGCTTTAGATTTGAGTCGATTAATCACTTTCTCCAATATCTCCATGATGAATATCCGATCTTCATCTTTTAGGTCTGATAACAAAGCCTGTATAGCTGCAGCTTGATCTTCCACTCTGTTACTGCTTTGAGTGAGCAAATCAGCTGCTTCACAATCAAATATGTCTGCCAGCTCAACCAACCGTTCAACTGTCGGCATCACGATGCCTCGCTCCATCCGTGACACCGCTTCATAACCAATATTCAATCGCTCTGCCACTTCGCTTTGGGTCAGGTTGCTTAGCTGCCTGTACTTTGCGATGGTAATACCAACCTGTTTGGCCAGATTGGTATTTTTATCTGTATCAGATTTGCTCATCTTGTGCTCCACATCAATAGACTTTAATGGTCGCCCATCAACCCATTGACATGAAGAACCCTTTAGGTTGTAATTCAACTTTTATAGTCTTATATCGACTTTAAAGGGGAGTAATGAAGCTGTTTCTTAAATACCTGCCAATTGGCTTAAGTTTATTGGGGTTGTCTGCTTGTATGGGTGATGGCTTACCTAAATGTGGTTCAGATGAAGCTGAAGAGCTCATCACTGAAATCATCAATGAACGACGTTACCAGCTAGGTAACTTTGTTGAACTGCGCTCAGTTGAAGAAGTGGGCCATAACAAAAGTGCTGAACTGAGGACGTGCTCGGCTGAGTTAATAACCACCAAAAGCTCTGAATCAATTTACTACAGCATCAAATGGGTCAATCAAAATAAAGAAGAATTTTGGTTGGAAATCAATTAAGCAATTTTTAGCTGGTTAATTAAAAAGGGATAAACATGCAAGGGCAAGTTTTGGATTACTCCATTCAAACCAATGAAGGGATCATTACCACCAAAGATGGGCAACGCTACCGCTTTGAAGGTAAGGAGTGGAAAGAAGCCACTGTACCCAGCCGAGGTATGGATGTGGATTTTGATGTGAATGAAAACAGCTGTGCTGTTGGTGTGTACCGAGCACTCAAGTCGTCTTCAAACTCTTTGAGTTTTGGTGCAAGTTCATCCTCTGGCCCCAAAGGAAAAAACAAAATCATTGCTGGTTTGTTGGCGTTGTTCTTAGGTGGCTATGGCATCCACAAGTTTTACTTGGGTCTGACCGTATCTGGATTGGTGTATCTGTTTTGTAATTTGATTTTTATCGGCTTAGCCGTAATGACAGAGGAGCCACTGTTCTTCTTGCCCATTTTCATCATCAGTATTTTTGCTTTGATAGACACTGTGATTTATTTGACACGCTCCGATGAAGACTTCCAACGCATTTATGTGGAAGAAAAAAAGCAGTGGTTCTGATTCAAATTCAATAAGGACAAGCTCTTGGCTGGAGTGACAGCAAGGGCTTTATTTCTGTTTACTTCATAAGGAAGAAAAATGTCAGATAACAAATCCAGCAATGTGTTGTTGATGGCAGTGACACTGGGAATTTTGGCGGGGATTGTGTTCTTGGCTTGGTTTCTATTTTCACCAGCCCTCAAAAATACGGTTAATGAAAAACCAATGCAATCTGTTGCCACTGGTTCAGCACCAATAGCAGCGGCTGCCAGTCAAGTCACCAACGACAACCTCTTAAAAGCTGACGTTAATGACAATACAACGCCTGCTTCTGTGCCAGCTGTAGAACCCAAGCCCATACCCGTAGCTGATAAGCCGCATAAGCCTGGGCCTACCAAGCAATTCATCGCCAAGGTGAAAACAGAAGCTTATTTAGAATCTGAAAGTGTTTTTCTGACGACGAACCAAGGTGAAATGCAATTATTTGCCTTTGGTATGGATGATGCCTCCAGTACGGCAGTGGCAAGAGCCAAGCCAGGGCAATGTTTGCGTTTTACTTTACAAGAAGCCGTCACCGTACCTAAAAAACACTTGGTTTTTGAATCGGGTTTCAGTGTCAAAAAAGTGGCTTGCCCATAACCCCATGGAGTTGAAATGACTAAGGGACAAAACAATTATTTAATCAGCCTGATTGTGATCGCTGTGATGGTGATCATAGGCATGTTGGGCGGGTATTTTTACATCCAAAAACACCATTCATCTTGGCTTGTAAGAGAAGAAGCCAATGTTGCGACAGCATCGACACCAGCCGCTGAAACTGCGCCACTGGCTGCCTCAAACACAAGCGACAATATCAATGCCAGTGAAACCATCAATCATGCACCAGCAAGCACCACAGAGCCTATTGCCCAAACCACTGTGCAAAAAACCACTTTCCCACTCAAGCCCAATCCTACTGCAGTCTTGGTTGGCATGTGCCGTATGGATATGTGTCCTTATGCCAAAGTGACGGATTTACAGGCATTGGGCAATACCAACGATTCCACAACGGTAAGGGCCAAGATTTTGTCAGGGACAAGCGAACACCCTGGTGGTGACTATCCTGTGGGCATACCCAATAATATTGCTTGGGACAATTCTAGCGATGATGCCATCGTAGTGTGTTCATTTAAGAATCCCACCGTCACTTGGCATGATCAAACGACGGTACTTAATTTCAATGAGGTGGCTTCGGCATGGGAAATGGATGCCAATGTGTATTTTGCGGTATGCCACAATTTTTATGATGGCTATGCTGAAGGAGCGACGAAGTTTTATTACTTCAATTCATAACTTCAAAAAACAATTTCCCGTGAACAGAGTGCAATCATACTGCCTCAATTCTCAAACTCGCGCAGCTGCAGCATAAATTCAGTACGACTTTGAGATTTTTGATCTGTTTATCACAAAAAAAGCTACCATAATCGGTAGCTTTTATTTATTCACACATCTGCTCATGCCGATAATACTGGTTATTTTGCTGCCAAGCCAAACCCCAAAGGCAGGCTTTCGCATTATGGTACTGGTACACACATACCACCTCTGGCCACCGCGCCATCAAGGCTTGGTAGATTTTTACAGGTGGTGACCATATTGTGCTGAAGTTAAGTTGCAATGAGGTTTCGGTTTCCTCCTTATGGATTAATACCCCATTACTGGCCGTACTCCAGTTATGGATGCGCCAACGCTTGAGTTGCTGTACAAACACATGGTTGCGTTTGGCCTGTTGCAGGGTTTTGGGTGGTGGTAACAGCAGACTGAAATCCAGTACAGGCTTGGCTGAGGTAGGTTCAAGCAACAACGACTGTTTGATTGCAGTGATGCTCTCAGCATTGCCCATCAGCAATAACACATTGTGGCATTGGTGGTTCATGGTGCCGCCTCCTGTATTTTGGGCAATAACTTTTGTTTGAGACTGGAGGTGGATTGCACTTCGATGCCAGACGGTGTTTCTTGATTCGTAGCTGGGTAAAACTCCTCTACCACTTCCAAGCCTTCATCTTCGGTGTCTTCAAACTCGCCATTGGCAAAGCCCAGTTTGGCCGCATGGTCTAAGGCTTGTTGGTCAAAGCCAGCTTGTTGTCGGTTGAGATTGGTTTCCGTGGCCATGGCAATGGACTGAGCCAAACTGTGTTCAGGCCGTGTGGTGATGTCTACATAGAAAATGGCTTGCCGAAAGGATTGGGTGGTAGATTTACCGCGGATGCGCAGTGCCAACGGTAAACTGGCCAATTGGTTGTTGGATACGGCACTGAAGTAATGCAAACGACTGAGTAAGGTACGAATGCTGTTATAACCTGTGGTGCGAAACACAAACGTACCCAATTCGTCTTCATCACCAATTAATACATTCAAACGACCATACGGTTTGCAATAACCTGCTTGGCCATACTCACAAGCCATGGGGCTGGGACAAGCCAACGATTCCACCCCTTTGGCTGTCATGCGCTTACAGGTTTCTCCATTGCCCACGCACACAGGCCGACCTGTTTTGTGGTCAAACATGGAATACTGAGCACGGAAATTCAAATCAGGGTCATTGAACAACAAGCGGATGGGAATGATGCGCAGCTTGCTGCTGTCTTCTCCTTGTCGCAATTCTGTGTCCAACGGGTGTCTCACCCACTGGCCTTTGCTTTGTACTTGGGTGGTGATGGTGAATTCATCGTCTTTCTCGGGCATGCGCTTGCCGTTCTTTTCAACCACTTTGCCGATGGAGATGCGTCCCAATACAGGTGGGGTAATGGCGAGTCCTTTGATCATGATGGTTTCCTTTGTATAAAAACAAACAGCACCCACCCGCTCATGTGTATGGATTGTGTGTGGTGCTGTCTTAAGTTGTTGGATGGTAAGTTGAGAGGATTTAAAAACAGGAGGATTAGTGAGCCTTAAAGAAACAAGCTCAATATCTTGTGTTTTGGATTAAGCCAACACCGTAAAGCGTCTGCTGCCTGCTCTAGTGGTGAAGTATGGAGCCACCAAATCAGGATGCTCTTGGCTGAGGGCTTTGCTGTCCAACACCTTGGCATCGGCGGTTTTCTTCCATGCAACCGAGCCATTGCGAAACTGGGCATGGCTGTGTTCGGCCATGGTTTGTTGGATGCGTTGCTTTAACAGGCTTTCTTTGGCTTTGTAATCGTCTAAATGTGTGCGTACTGCTACCAATTCATCAAACACCGCATTCATGTCGGCATCGTAAGTCAAATCCAGAATGTGACCATTGTCGTGTTGGAACAAGGCTTGTAAGGCCTGTGCAGCTGAATCACTGCCATCGGCTGCGGGTGGAATATTGTTTTCTACATGCCACCAGAACTGTGCCTCCAATTCTATCAGCTGGGAAATCAAGGCTTCGTCTCGATACACCCGATGTATCTGCAAGTCTTGCCCTGCAATCAGTACCGCCACATCGGCAGCCTGTTTACCTGTGACTGCCAATTGGTGCATCACCTGTACCAACACATATTCAGGCACACCATCTTTCCATGCCTTGGCACCATAAGCCCCTGCGGTTTTGCATTCCAAGATTTGCACATCGGGCTGGCCTATGACCTCACGGTCGAGATTGGCCAACATAAAAGGATGCTCGGGATGCTGTAGGATGGCATTGACCTTACGCACCTTATTGCCTGTGCGTTTACTGTAATGGGTGGCAACGATGGGTTCCAATACCGTGCCCCAATAAGTGGGGTGGGTATCATCGCTGGGATCTATTGGATTCAAACTCTGTTCAGGTCGGGTTTTTTCTATCCACAAGGCCAAACGGGATTGATATGGGTTTAAACCCAATGCGGTGGCAGCATCAGAACTGCCCAAACCTGAGCGTCGGGCTGCCAGCCAGTCATCACGACTCAAGTCTTTGGTCTTAACCAAACGCAGTGGTGATTTGGCTTTGGCGATGTGATGGGTATTGTTACGGGTTTTCGGGAGGTTCATCTTCATTCCTTTCAGACATAAAAAATCCTCCAGTGGCAAAGCCACCAGAGGAAAAAGTCATTCAACACAGAGAAGTAATGCAGGATTAAAGCGATGGACTAAGCCACCAATTGCAAGGCTTGTTCTAGAGCTTTTTGTTTCATTTGTGCGCCATTGCCAAACCAAGCAGAATCGAGGCGGTTTTCAGAAGAACGGGCTTGGCGTTCATGGTCCACAAACTCAGTCACGGCACAGAGCAAACCCCAAGCTGTGTCTTTGGCTGCGGTCAATTCGGCACCTCGGCCTTGGCCGTTATACATGGCCTGTAACTTCTTATAAGCACGCTCATTGGGGATGATGCTGTCTGCTTGGGTATGCACCAACTTCAAATGGGATTTGCGGCCTTGGGCAGGAACCACATCTGTTGGATTACTGCTTAATAAGGATTCAAAGTAACGGTTGGCTTCTTTGACATTGACCTTGCGTTCTGACAAAACTTTCATCTCGTACATGAACTGTTCCCACTGTGATACTGCAATGCCTAAACGTTGTTTGACCGCATCGGCATCGAAGTTAGAACGGTGAGACACTTTAACCGCTTGCTCAGACCCATTCACTGCAACAGATAAAGTGTTGTTACACACCACACGCACCGTGGTAGGCATTGCCACCGTTGCCAAACTGCCGTCACAAGAAGTGGCCAATAACACATAGCCATTGATTACATCTGTGCCTTTTAATACCGTGGTCTTACCTGTGCGAGCCAATGCCCAGAACTTACGACCGCCTTTGAGCACACCTGCGGTTTCCAATTCAAAACCCGCATACTCAGTCAGGTCGCGGTAAAACTCCAATACCTCCATGGGCTGTACCACTTGGTAGCGGTTAGAAACCACCGACAAAGCCGTGTTGGTATCGCTTCGGTACAAGACTTTCTGTTCTTCAAACGAACCAAACATCGAAGCATTGTGAATGTTATCAATGGAAAAATGGACTGGAGATTCTTTGATCTGCCAGTCCATGCCTGCTGCTTGTGCCCATACTTCTATTGGTTGCTTACTGGGCAATTGCTCACCCAAGCCATGCCAAGGGGTTTGGCCTGTGTAGGCCATGGTTTCTACTAAATGTGCCATGTGATCGCTCCAAGCAACAACAGCTTAGGCCAGGCCTAAGCTGTTGTTATCAGTAAATGTGAAAATGAGAAATGAATTTGTAATACCGTTAAGGCATAGAAATAGGATTAAGGTTAATTTCAGATGGCTCATCACCAGAAAACGAATGCCCACAGTCTTGGCACTCAAGGTTTTTAAGCACATGCGCATCCACAACCTTACCCAGTTGTGAACCTGCAATGCCACCTGTTGCTCCATAGAAAAGAGCGCCGAAAAGTGCACCAGCTACCGTGCCAGCGGCAATACCTACTGGGCCAGCAATCATTCCAATTTTACTGCCGATATTGGCTCCTGCCAAAGCAGCAGTAGCACCGCTGATGGCACCACCCGCAGTACCGATAATGCCACCGTAGGTTTTAGCGGTGTCTTTGGTAATGATGTGCGCAGAATTACATTTGGGACAAATAGGGTTTTGCATAGACATACCTTTCAAAGTAAAAGAAATAGCCTACATTTACAGTAGGCCTATGGATTCACTTTGATGGTATGGATTTGAAATAATTTATAATCAGTAAAATAATAGCGGAGAATTTTAGATTTAAGTTAATACCTGTGTTTAACAATAATGCATACCAAAATTTCTCGTAACCAAATATACTCTAATAATTTCGTACAGTACTAAAATATATTTATAGATTAATTAAAAAATCTTAGCTTTTCAAAAGCTTGGTAAGAATGAAGTTTTTAATATAATGTGCTTTATGGTCAGGATAAAGAAGGGCAAAAATATATTCAGTATCTTTAACACCATCTAAAAACAGATTAAGGAAAAGTATAAAATGTTTTTCTGATTCTTTTAAAATATCTAAAATGTTGAACTTAGTAATAATCATTTTCCTTTTAATCAAATACTTAGTGGAGATGTCTACATTTTTATTCCACATAAGATTCAAAACCTCATTGCTTTCTTGACTTTTTGCGTTGATTACTGCGTATATAAATTTCTTTAAAGGCTTAAAAATAGGCTCATAAGGGTTATTAATTACTTGAGGAAACCTATTTCTGCATACACAAAAATAATTAAAATGCTGAATCACACTTAGCAAATAATGGTTAATGAACGGCTCTGATTTACTATTCATATTACTTGGCACAGTCATTTCATACCATGGATTTGCAAAAGTTTCTGTAGTCATTGGGTTCAGCCAAATTGCAAATTTTTTCAAAGCAGGAAAATTTGGTTTTTCTCCATAAGCTTTTAAGCCTAAGTAGAAGGATAGAATATATTCGATATATACGCCTTCTGAGTGCAATCTGTTATCGATTAATTTATTAAAACTCTTTCCTATAGAAATTTTAGCGTTAGTAATATCTTGCACTGATAAATAATTTAAGCAGTTAATAAATTCATTAACTGAATCATAAAAAGCATGATGCTTAAAAAACGGTAAAGTATTCTTTAGTATTGAGCAAATATTTTCTGTTGGGAAATTATACCAATTAATTTGCGCTACAGTTATTAACTTGAAATCAATGAATTCATTCTTTTTTAATTGATACGTACTGTCAGACGCATTCATTGAATTGTCAAAATTTATATTAAAATTAGCATCTTGAAGCATTTCTTGAGTATAGTCTTTAATAGTTAGCTGTGGTTGACAATTGTTTAATATGCAATTTACAGCAACAAGATTATAAAATTTTTTATTTAACAAAAATGACTGTTTTGTATGCTTGGTTGCTTCAATTAAAAGTAGTAAATCTTTACTTCGTAAAAATAATTTTTGTTCTAATATATTTGGATTTATTTTTTCAAATTCCTCCTTATTTAAATCATTTTTACTTTGTTCCCTGCAATAAAAGTCGCCCTTAAAAAGAAATGTGAAATGATGGCTTAATAGTTTACTAATTTTAGAAGTAAATTCTTTTTCATGATTTGCACTTCGCTCGACTAATGAATTTGCCATAACATCTGAAATATAATATGCAGAATTTGAAAATTTGATTAATTCTTGAAATTCATTAATATTGAATGATGATTTTAAGAGATATTTTTTTATTCGTTCTAATATACTAAAACAGCTAAATATTCCTGCACATTTATTCAGTTCTGCTATTAGTTCCTCATCATTGCTATTTAACTCTGTTAGAAGAAATTTTAAATCTCTTCTAAATGTACTTGGCAATGTAAGCTTATTTGAAGATAGCTTATCGAGTGATTGGGATACAAAATTTTGATAAATGCTAAGAGGTAATTTTTGTTTTAATATTCTTTTAATTGAGTTTCTACACATAACCATAAAGTTATAATCATTTTTATGACTATCACTTATAGCTTGTTTTAAATATCTTAATGGGGATGCTTCAGGCAGGTATTGCTCTATACTTTTATTATCAGAAAATGGATTGAATTTAATTGATAGATCTATTTCATCAAGGATAAATTGGCTTTCTAGATGTTTATTTTTAATATTTACAGCTGCTTTATTGAATTCATCAATATCATCGAATAAAACTTTTGGTTGAGCATAAATGGCGAAAATCTTGGGATTAAAAATCAGTAAAGCCTGCGGTATATAGATTTCTTTAATAATAGACTTCTTAAAGTTTCTTTCATGTTGTTCTGAATATATATAAATCTGACGTCTAAATAGAAATACCAATTCAAGAAAATAGCGTACGCTATAGTCAAAATACTCTTCTAGTATTACTCGTTGTACTTGATCTACACAATAATTGCTACTGTCAATATCTGGACTACTCTTGTTTTTTTCTTGAGGTAGTAGAATTGATTGCCCACAAAGTATTTGCCCTAATCTAAATGTTAATGTTTCATCTTTCTTATATTCTTTACCTTCCGAACCCAATAATACAGCCTTGATAGAGTCAATTGAATTTGACTCCAGAATTCTTTTTTCTTTATGGCTAAAAACATTTGTTCCAACTCCGAGTACATCACAAAAAAAGTTAATAACGCTAGATTCGGAGAAAAAATGTTTATTCATATTCTTAGTCTTATAAATTATTTAAGCAAAAAATGAAGTCGTTTTTCAAAAATTAGTGGAGGCGTGAAACTCATCAATTAACTAATATTTAGCTTATGTTTAGTTATGCCTACTACAGCATAAAACGAACATGCTTATTTATTATTTAAAGGCAAAAAACAATGAAAAGTAATCAACTTCAACCTATTAACCTTCGTGTATCTAACAGTAAGCTCACCATTAGACGAAAAAATCTTCCTGAGATATTAGATATCTCATCCTCAACTCTAGACGGAATATTGAATCCTAATTCTCCATACTTTGTTGAAGATTTTCCAAAGCCGATCCGATTGGGAAAGCGAACTATTGTCTGGTATTTAGATGACCTTCGGGCATATTTTCAGCGAATGAGTAATCTTGCTGTGGCTGATTGAGGGCAACAATCAAACTAAAGACAAACTAATATTTTAGACCTCCTATATTGATCAGGCCTGCTAGCTTTGAATCAATTAAGAAGTATGTTCTTAACGCTCGAATGCTGCCCTAATAGATTTTAGCATGGCTTATTCTTGAAGCCACAGCATTCGAGGGTTTCTTTTACTAAGAAAGTCTTATATGAGTAACATGATAAATTTTAATAGTTTCTCTACAGATTTACGCGAACTTGTCTTCGCGGTAGAGCGACAAATACCTGCAGCATACCCTATCATCGTATCTGGCATCATGACCAGTATGGCAACTGCAATGCAAGATCTCATTCAGGTACGAATGCCCAATGGGGTAGTTAATCCAGTCTCATTGGCAATAGGTGTAATTGGCGAATCAGGAGACCGAAAAACATCTGTACTTAATCTGCTATTAAAGCCAATCATTGCTTTTGATACAATTTCCGAGCAAGAGTTTAATAATCAACTTTCTGATTACGAAATTGACTCGAATATTTTTAAGATTAAAGAAAAAGCCATTCAAAGTGAAATAATTAAGTCGATTAAACAAGGGAATGAAAATTATAAGCTCCTTGAGGACCAACTGAAGCAGTTGCAAAAGCTTACACCTAAAATTCCTTTATTATGTAGTGGTCAAGCCGCGCAGGACACTTTTATCTGAGAATTTTCATACTCCAATGGGCTCATTCCATTGTTGGCTGTATGTGGCCGTTTAAAATTGTAATAATGAATAAATTGCGTGATTTCTTGTTTGACTACACTTTCATTCATGCTCGTGGTATGGCCTAAACCTTCATATTTCAAACTGCCAAAGAATCGCTCTACTACCGCATTATCGTAGCAACATCCCATATCAGACNCCGCCATTTTCCGGAACGGCGCTTTTATTTTTGGTGGCGTTTGGCCAGTTTCTGGTACCACTGTGGCAACGAGCGTGCACGCAAACGCGCATTGCGCATCAATGAGAAACTGCGGGCGCGTTATGGCTTGGACATCAAATTGGGCGCTCGCATCGGTGCGGGTTTGCGGGTGAGCCATTATGTGGGCATCGTGATTTCACAGCGCAGCGTCATCGGTGAAAATTTGCACATCAAGCAAAACGTCACCATAGGCGTAAAAAACTTGCAGCAACAAGGGGGGGTGTATATTGGTGACAATGTGGACATCGGTGCCAACAGCTGCATCATCGGCGATGACATTCACATTGGTAACAATGTCACCATCGGTGCCATGACTTTCATCAATAAAGACATTCCCGATAATTGTAAGGTGTATAACAAACGCGAAACCACCATCAGCCTATGAAAAATCCCATCAATTACCGCTCTTTAATCAAGCAGGTTGTAGTGGTCAAGCCGCGCAGGACACTTTTATCTGAGAATTTTCATACTCCAATGGGCTCATTCCATTGTTGGCTGTATGTGGCCGTTTAAAATTGTAATAATGAATAAATTGCGTGATTTCTTGTTTGACTACACTTTCATTCATGCTCGTGGTATGGCCTAAACCTTCATATTTCAAACTGCCAAAGAATCGCTCTACTACCGCATTATCGTAGCAACATCCCATATCAGACATACTCAAACGCATCTTTAATTGACTGGCTTTCTTAGCGAAGGCTCGACTGGTGTACTGTGAACCTCGGTCGCTGTGAAATACACAGCCATACTGCGGTTGGCGTAAGACATGTGCCTGTTGTAACGCTTGAATCACCAAGTCAGCTTTCATGCGTTCAGCCATACTCCAACCCACAATGCGGCGAGAGAACAAGTCCATCACCACAGCCAGGTAGCGCCAACCTTGGCTGGTTTTGATGTAAGTAATGTCGCCGGCCCAAACTTCATTGGCAAACAACGGTTGGAAGTTTTGATTCAATAAGTTGAATTGAACTTGGTGCCTCTCATTGCGTTTGGTTGTCACCTTAAATGCTTGACGCTGCTGACATACCAAACCCAACTTTCTCATCACACTGCGAACTTTGTACCTTCCGACTTGGAATCCAATTTGTTGTAATAACGCTTTAATTGTGCGAGAACCTATACGTTGTTTGTGTTGGTTAAACAGAGCTCTGATTTGGATTTGTAAACCAACTTCAACCAGATTTGTCCGTTTAGGTTCCAAGGCATAGTAGGCTGAAACACTTACTTTCATTACTATACACAGAGCCTTAAATGGATAATGGCGTGGATTTCTTCGAATTAAATTTTATCTTAATTCTCGTGCTTCGCAAAGTAAGCGCTGGCCTTTTTTAATATTTCTTGCTCCATTCGAAGCTGTTTTATTTCTTTGCGCAATCGCAATAATTCGGCCTTCTCATCATCATTCAATATTGGCTGTTCAGTCAGTTTGGCTTTCCATTTATAGAGCAAAGCTGGAGTGATACCGACTGCTCTAGCAGCATCAGCCACTGAATAACCTTGTTTCAACACCAAATCAACCGTTTCTTGTTTGAATTCATCTGAATGACGGCGTGGGCTCTTTTTTGCCATGATTTTGACCTTTCAAAGGGAATTAATATTCTCTCAGAAATGTGTCCTGTTGTATTAGACCACTACAGGTCTTGGCCAATGGAGACATATGAAAGCAAACGCTTTGCTTCATCTTCGGCCTCTGAAAGTCCCATGGCAGGGTAATCTCCAATTTTCATTTTCACACGTTGGGACTTATTAGTGGGATTATAAAAACGGATATACCAAGAGCCAACACCTTTGGTATTTTTACTGGGGATAATAAGGAGCCCCGAAACAGCTGCATGTGTCAGAGCATCTGATCCTGCTTGTAGATTGCGTAGTTTGGCATCGGTTAGACGCGTACCAGAGCGAGTATTGTTAGCCATGTACACTGCCATATAAATGTAATTTCTATATAGTATCAAATTATTTTGCGAGTACCTAGCGAGTACCTAATTAATTGTGTTTAGTTGTGTTTGTTAACTTTTGGTTAGGATATTAGGTTTATTTTTATGAATAAAATCATATACCTTAAAGCCTTCTTGGGTTTAGTTGTGTGTATTAAGAAGTATAGTTATAAATTCTCATTCTCCGCCATATGAAAGAATAACCCCTTGTTAAATCAAGGGGTTATTTGTTTTTTGGCAAGTCAGTATGCCATTCGGTATGCCATTTGGAGTTAGTTGTTATTAGATTGCTTTGGATATTGTTGGGACATAGTATATTTCTTCCAATACAAATGATTTAATAACCAAGTTTAAATAACGCTTGAATCTCTCTAACATCATCTTCACTGAAGTCTATTGATTCATTGTCTTCTACTTCTCGATATATCTGGATTAAGTCAGTTTCCCATTTGATTATGTCACTTTCATTCATACCTGCAGGTAAGCTGGTATGTTGGTTGATTACCAATAGGGATAGAGGTATGCGATTTTTGTACTCACACAGTATCTTAATGAGCTTTAGAGGTCCTTCTACTTGTCGGTGATGTGTAAGACCACACTCAGCTGATTGCATCAGTACCTTGGGTGTAATAAGAGCTTTTTGCTGTGCGGTATTTTCTAAAATTCTGATTAGTTTTTTTAATTGCTCGTGTAAAGAAGTATCCATATTTAATGTTTGCTGTTGTGCTCTATAGTTTTCAAGCATTGATTCGGCATTTTGTATGTTAATTTTCTCAGTAATATCCAATTTTAGCTTACGGCCTAGTCCTGTTATTTCTATATTAATAAGTAAGTAGTTATTATTTTCTCGTTCATGCAGACCGATACCCATTTGTTCCAAGTGATTCTTCAACTCAAGTAAATGATGAAAAGTCAGATATTTTTCATCACATACCTTCAATAAATCCTTGAGAGAAATATGGGCTTTGGATTGTTTCTTCTCATACATTTCTAGCGTAATTTTCAAAGCAAGATGGTACAACTTGATGGGAGCCATATTTGAAAACCTCCTATTATATTTTTGTTTTTTAATATATTTTTATAGTATAGTATTTAATTATATTGACGGTTAATAAAAATTATATAACGTCAAAGCATTTAATTCATTTTGTCTATTTAAACAGCTAAAACAGCATTTTCTGACTATATATTGCGAATATAATATGGATAATTTTTTACACTCATGTCGTAATAACAAACTATCTAAGTTGAATGATTTTTATCATGAATATTTTTATCTTTACATGCAATCTGGACTCAATAAAATTTTTGAAGAGTCCAATTTAATCGGTTCAAATACATTAAAAGATAGACAGGTGATTTTAGAAAAACTTCGCTTACGAAATAGGGGATTAAACTTTTACTGCATGTTAGCAATAACAATTTTTCATCAGTGGGCTTTGATGAGAATATGGCTGCGTGTTGATTTTGAAGAAAAGCGCAGGCTTGGCTTCATAAACAAGATAGAGAATGATTTAAAGCTTAATAATATTGATAGTAATGATGATACATCTGTCAAAGAATACCTTTATGCTAATAGTGTATCCTTTGTTGAGTACAAAGAAAAAAAAGCCCAGCATTTTGAGAAGGATTTTATTGATCAAGAAGGCTACTTACCACCACCGTTTACGGCAGAGCTTGTCAATCTAACAAATGGATTCAATATGTCATGGGATGAGCTAATGATATTTTTATCCGATACTTTTTTAGATCATAAGTGGAGCCCTGTTTTTGACATATTAAATCAACTAAACCATGAATATTCTATTCTTTTAAAACGGCTTACTCAGTACTATAAACAAAGCGCAAAACAAGAAGATGAAGATGAGTCAAATCTAAATACCGAGGTAAATTACCAACTCTCTCAACAAAACCAAGAGTACCGAATAATTAATAAAGCTATTGCGCGGTATGGGAAAAGACTATTGAAGCAATCTTCAACAGAGACTTATTTTCAACGAGTAAATAGTTTGCATATTCAAAAATTGAATAAAATAAGCCAAATTTCAGAGTATGTTGAGTCCTCTGCGGCTTTGATTTTGCAAACAACAGGTAGGGCATATGTGTCTTCGGTGACATTGTGGTTTCAATGTAAAGAACTCTGTAGGCAGAAAATCATTGTTAAAAATCTGGTTGACGATTTCTTTAAAATTCTTAAAAAAGCATATAAAAATCATAAGCTATATTATGTAAGACAAATTTTTTATGACGCAATAATGGGTTTACAAATAACCATATTGTTTATCTCTGAGTTTGATATGAGTACTCAAGTTGATGAAGTTATTGATAGTCAAGATGAGCCTAAAACAATTTCTTTGAATAGTAATGTTATGGCTGATTTATGGCGAGAGTTTTGTGAGCTCTTACCATATTCAGACAAAACTATATTGACCCAAAGCCATCAGTTCAACTTTAACCAATTCAAAAACTGTTATGAGCTGTGTTCCTACAAATTCAGTCTTTTAAATTTAAATTTAAAAGACTATTGTTTATTTGCTTTTGGGAAAGCAGGCTTTCTGGATATTGATTTGCCATTAATCAAGCCTTTCTCTAAGGGGAAAATTCATGCTAAAAGAGCTACCAAAGCAAGCTACTATAGTTAGAGCTGCTCAATTATTGTTTGAACAAGATACAAAGAAATTAGAGTTATTTAAACTTGGGTGGCAACTGAACAAAACTTTAAAACCCAAAGTACGGCAGCATTTTGTAAGGATAAAAAAATCAAGCTCAGATAGGGAAAAGAATTTGGAGCTAATTGTTCCCATACATATTTATAACAATATCCTATTTATTTTCTTTGCTAACACGCCTTTTGAAGGTTCTGTTGGATTTTTATCTAACTTATTGAATGAAATAAATATAGTAGAAAGTAATTGTACTGAAATAAATAAGGTTGTTTTATTTTCGCCTTATGCAAAAGTAGCCAGTCTTCTATTGCAAATTCCGGATATTGAGTTTTATAGCCTCAGATTTGAGAACACAGTTCCACAAGATCTAGTTATATCAGCAAAGATAATTGCAGCTGAAGATACGGAGGCAAATCTTAATTTGGATGTCGCCAAGTTAAATGGCTGGATTGGTGGGGCATATGAATACATGAGCTCTCCTTATGTGAATGCTCAGATAGCTAAATATGAGCGTAAATACACCGACCGTACAAATCAGATTTACAAGCAACTCAATAGTGCCAATAAAAATATGCTTTACAGTGTGGAGAGCTTGAGCTTTCTGTGTTCGGAATTTGTTAATTGTGCTGAAGAACTCGTGGATGCTGTGAGCAAAGCATCAACATGTATTAATAAAGTGATTTTAGATCTCAAAAATAAATTTCGGGCCCATTTAGGTGGAAAAGCTACTAAGAAATTTTTTTACGCATGGAATTTTGGCTTTGAATATATTCCAAGCTCTAAAGGCAATAGAGTGAAGCTGTACTGGGATATTTATTTTCTCCATGATGCTAGTCAGGCAAACCCATCTTTAAAATTGAATAAGCAGATTGCTTATGACCTTCTATCAGGCAGTCAAGACTATAATCTTGGAGGTTTTATGCAGGCAGTTGTAGGTCCATTAATTCAAGGCTGGGAGGCCAGTCTTTACAAACTAGGATTGACTTTTACGTATCTTCCAAATCGTATACCAAGACAATATGTAAGTAATATGAAAAGCTTAGAGCAGCTTTTGCCATTTTTAGTGGGAGATACTGTACATTTGATTAAAACGAAAGACCCCATTGTTAACAAGCTTAAGTTTTTTTCTTGCGGACATTTATAAGGATTTTTTTGTTACTTACTACCTTTTGTATGAAGTGAATCAGCATCTCGGCAAAACCAGCGAATTCACTTCCGTTTATTAATAATCAACGGAGTTCATACAATGGCTATCGAATTACGCATTTTACGCATCAAAGAAGTTGCAACCAAACTAGCAATTGGCAAATCTACTATTTATGATTGGATCAATCCTAAATCACCACGTTATGACCCAAGCTTTCCAAAGCCCATCAAACTTGGCGGTAACTCGATTGGATGGTTTTCTACAATGATTGATGAATGGTTAACCAATAAATATCTAGAACAGCATCCTGAATCACTTGATGATGTATTGCAACAATCGGCTTAGATAAGCCTACTCTTCTGAACTCCAATAATTGGCCCTTAGTTCTTACAGTATTCACTGTGAACTGAGGGCATTTTTATTGGTACATTAAAACCTAACTGTGTAGTTGAAAAAAAACTGTGTCATGCTTTGTACACAGGGGATTGAAACCAATGCATTTCCTTGTAATTAAATGGTATTCTAATAAAGTTGAATATGGGTTATTAATATTATCTTTTATATATTAATAGACAGTTCAAGTAGCAAATCAGCTATCCGTGATAATCAAGACAATAATGTAATGATATCTCTAGATGATTGAATATCAATGAACTTAATCTTCCTTTAGTATAAACATCAGATTGTTGTGAACCACTATTAAAATCATTTGATTAATAGGCAAGGTATCACATTAACTGTCTACTATTGAAAACTACCAAGCATTAACACAGTTGATCAGCTATACAGTCCTCTGCAAGGACTTATGAAATGGACCAAACATTATTGCCTGAGCGTCTTTATGGCTACAATCAAAACAATCTTGATATGATTGACAAACGTATTGATGAATTGCTTCAAAAATATGCAAAGATATTGGTTGTGAGAGTGGATTTCTATATTCGTGAAGAATATACCTTAGACATCACTGATCGATTCATGATTGAAGCTTGGCAACGGCTTCGAAATAATATGCGCTTTAACCAACTCTTTGCTCATTGCATTACTTCCATGGCTAAGTTGGAATATACCCCTGCTAGAGGATGGCATTTTCATACAGCATTCATTTTCAATGGACATCATCACCAAAGTGAATATGGCTTAGGCAAAGCCATTCAAGCATATTGGGAGAACACATTAGCTGGAATGGTAGGTCATGCGCACTTAAGCAGTGGGCAAGACTACCCTATCAACGGTACAGGAATGGTACATTACAGCGATGCAAAGAAGATTCTCAATGTGAAGTACGCTTTGGCTTACTTGGCTAAAATTGATTTTTACCAGCTCAATAAGATATTTACAGATGCCACTGGTAAAAACATCCGTACATTTTTTATTTCTCAAGAAAAGCCTAAGCAAGGTTTAAGAGGCAGGCCAAGAACAATCCTTTAGTTTTATTTCAGGAGACTGTACATAGCCACCCTTGTTATAGATGGCCGCGTAAGCGGTCATTATCTTTGTAAAACACACAGATAACATAAATATCTTTCCCATGATCCTTACGTGACATTGTGCGCCTCACCACCGCCTTGGTGTTTACCGAAGACGATGCAGCCTTGAGCAAAGACGGCATCATCCGTACCATTTACGACCCAACCGCAGGCAAACGTTACATACCAAGTTTTAATCGCACACCATACATGCTTCAATGGTGACAAATTAGGCCGCTCCATGCTCAGAAGTGATTCTTCTCTGAACGGCATTGAGTCGTCGAAGGGGGAAATCAATGGCAAGCCTTGAGCAAATCAACTACCAGCCACATCGAGCAGAAATATCGGACGGCTCGTTACAGTGGGCTCCACTAAAAAGAAAACCGATCAAAAATCTTCCCCAAATAGTCTGGGAAGATAATTCAACCTGGGCAGAAGCTAATCTTTAGGCCCTGGATCAGGCAACATCATCAAAACGGGATCTGAAAACTGTTCGATCCAATATGTCTCACCTGCTTGCCTACGCAAAATGGCTAGAAGCAGAGTCAATCCAATGGTGGCATTTCCCAGAGCGAGAAAGTGAGCGTTGCCTTGTTCGCTTTCGTGGAGCACTTGTTGCCGCCAGAAATAATGGTGAGCTTGCTCCAAGCACTGCATCGCAGAGGATGGCAGCAGTCATCCGTTTCTATAAATGGACACAATCGCGTCGATTAATTTCACCAGAATGGCCAATGTGGGAGCAGCGATTTGTTGGAATCAAATTAACCAATCCGTTTGGTCTCGAACATACCATGCGAGTTGCCAGTACAGACCTTGCCATTCCCAATCGAAAGGTTGCTGGGGCCATACAGCTTGAGGATGGCCTTCTCCCAGTAACTGTCTCAGCAATGAAAGAAATTCTCGCACTTGCAGATCGCAGTGCAACCGAAGAGCTTTCGTTAATGCTACGCATTGGTTTCTTTACGGGTTTGCGCATTGGCTCAATTACCGATCTGAAGGTTAAAACTCTTCTCAACGCAACACTGGTTCCAAAAGTCGGCTGGAAACGTTTAGCTGTCGGCCCTGGTGCTAGGCCAACGGTCGAGATTAAAGGCAGCAAGAGAGAATCCCTATTTAGAATTATCAAAGGAAGATGTCGAGAACCCAGTTCTTCAATCTCTTCAGCATGAACCATGGAGCCCCAAAGCACCCAAATCTCAATCAACCAAAAAGTACAAAAAGATTCGGTCATACGGCGACATGGCCAAAAATATGTGGCCAAAACTCTTTGATGGTAAAGAGCTGACGATTACCGAAGCTGATCTGGAAATGGCCAACAGAATGACATTTGGCCTTGATCCAGAGAAGTTTGCCGTAGGCAAAGTCTGGCCTCTTGCCTGGCATCAATTACGACGCACCGGTGCTGTTGTAGTGGTCTAATACAACAGGACACATTTCTGAGAGAATATTAATTCCCTTTGAAAGGTCAAAATCATGGCAAAAAAGAGCCCACGCCGTCATTCAGATGAATTCAAACAAGAAACGGTTGATTTGGTGTTGAAACAAGGTTATTCAGTGGCTGATGCTGCTAGAGCAGTCGGTATCACTCCAGCTTTGCTCTATAAATGGAAAGCCAAACTGACTGAACAGCCAATATTGAATGATGATGAGAAGGCCGAATTATTGCGATTGCGCAAAGAAATAAAACAGCTTCGAATGGAGCAAGAAATATTAAAAAAGGCCAGCGCTTACTTTGCGAAGCACGTGAAGTAAGATACAATTTTATTCAACAAAATCAACGCCATTACCCAATTAAGACTCTGTGCAAAGTAATGAAAGTAAGTGTTTCAGCCTACTATGCCTTGGAACCTAAACGGACAAATCTGGTTGAAGTTGGTTTACAAATCCAAATCAGAGCTCTGTTTAACCAACACAAACAACGTATAGGTTCTCGCACAATTAAAGCGTTATTACAACAAATTGGATTCCAAGTCGGAAGGTACAAAGTTCGCAGTGTGATGAGAAAGTTGGGTTTGGTATGTCAGCAGCGTCAAGCATTTAAGGTGACAACCAAACGCAATGAGAGGCACCAAGTTCAATTCAACTTATTGAATCAAAACTTCCAACCGTTGTTTGCCAATGANTGTAGTGGTCTAATACAACAGGACACATTTCTGAGAGAATATTAATTCCCTTTGAAAGGTCAAAATCATGGCAAAAAAGAGCCCACGCCGTCATTCAGATGAATTCAAACAAGAAACGGTTGATTTGGTGTTGAAACAAGGTTATTCAGTGGCTGATGCTGCTAGAGCAGTCGGTATCACTCCAGCTTTGCTCTATAAATGGAAAGCCAAACTGACTGAACAGCCAATATTGAATGATGATGAGAAGGCCGAATTATTGCGATTGCGCAAAGAAATAAAACAGCTTCGAATGGAGCAAGAAATATTAAAAAAGGCCAGCGCTTACTTTGCGAAGCACGTGAAGTAAGATACAATTTTATTCAACAAAATCAACGCCATTACCCAATTAAGACTCTGTGCAAAGTAATGAAAGTAAGTGTTTCAGCCTACTATGCCTTGGAACCTAAACGGACAAATCTGGTTGAAGTTGGTTTACAAATCCAAATCAGAGCTCTGTTTAACCAACACAAACAACGTATAGGTTCTCGCACAATTAAAGCGTTATTACAACAAATTGGATTCCAAGTCGGAAGGTACAAAGTTCGCAGTGTGATGAGAAAGTTGGGTTTGGTATGTCAGCAGCGTCAAGCATTTAAGGTGACAACCAAACGCAATGAGAGGCACCAAGTTCAATTCAACTTATTGAATCAAAACTTCCAACCGTTGTTTGCCAATGAAGTTTGGGCCGGCGACATTACTTACATCAAAACCAGCCAAGGTTGGCGCTACCTGGCTGTGGTGATGGACTTGTTCTCTCGCCGCATTGTGGGTTGGAGTATGGCTGAACGCATGAAAGCTGACTTGGTGATTCAAGCGTTACAACAGGCACATGTCTTACGCCAACCGCAGTATGGCTGTGTATTTCACAGCGACCGAGGTTCACAGTACACCAGTCGAGCCTTCGCTAAGAAAGCCAGTCAATTAAAGATGCGTTTGAGTATGTCTGATATGGGATGTTGCTACGATAATGCGGTAGTAGAGCGATTCTTTGGCAGTTTGAAATATGAAGGTTTAGGCCATACCACGAGCATGAATGAAAGTGTAGTCAAACAAGAAATCACGCAATTTATTCATTATTACAATTTTAAACGGCCACATACAGCCAACAATGGAATGAGCCCATTGGAGTATGAAAATTCTCAGATAAAAGTGTCCTGCGCGGCTTGACCACTACACATTGAATGATGAAGCTCGTGCCTATTACTTGCGTGAGATGTATCAATCAATGGTGCGGGAGTTTAAAGAGCTCCAATCTGATCAGTATGTTTCTCCACATGGCGAGAAGCGCAAACAGCAGATCCTCTCTGAAATATCGGAGAAAGACCATGAGCAGTTGCTCAAGGCCGCAAAAGCAGGACGGATCAGTTACCGGCAAACATTCCTTGGTGGTTGCGCTAATTCAGGCCCGCCTTGCCCTCTTGGAGGGATCAGCAATATCAGTTCCTGCATGGGATTTGGAGGTAACACACCGTGCGCATCGGCATTGTTGGATAAATCCAAACTACCCATGATCAAACAGCTTAAAAATGTTATTGCCATTCAGATCTTTGACGCAGCGCCGGACTCCCCTTTGTATGAGTCATTACAAGCGCAATTAGAATCCGCAGAGCGAGCAATCCATGTCATCGAAAGCAATTGAACCAAGAAAAGTCAGCAAGGCCGAACTGAAATTCAGGGAGGCTTTCGAACGCCTCAAGGTGGGCAAGCCAGATATTCTGCCGAAAGGGACGCCACTCAGTCAGAACAATGTTGCCAAAGAGGCAGGGGTAGATCCTTCCGCCCTTCGCAGAGCACGGTTCCCTGAGCTGGTTGCGGATATTCAAGCCTGGATAGAAAGCCATAGGGATGAAGCACCGCAAAAATCACCCAGACAAATGATGCTTGCGCAAAGATCGAGGAACCGGGATCTACAGGAAAAGGTTAAGGCGTTGGAAGAGCAGCGAGATAAAGCCCTGGGGCAGCTGCTGGATGCTCAATCCCGGATACTGGAACTGACACTTGAGAACCAGCGACTACAAGCTCAGCTACCGGCCAGTAACGTTCACTTCATTTCGAATTCGAAGAAGCCCTCGTGAACAGCTGGCACAGGGCGTAGGCCTAAATCCGCTAAGAAATGAGATTTATGACCGGAACCTTCAAGGCGTCAGCGATTTGATGGATCTTCGTCAGGGTGATGTTCTGGTCGCCACGCTCGATATGTCCCATATAGCTCCGGTCTATCCCTGCAAGATCCGCTAGCGCCTCCTGCGAGAGACCTTTTTCCTTCCGTATCTGGCGTACCTTCTCGCCAAAAGCGATCAGTCTTGGATCTTTCATATTTGCTCTGCCCAAAAGACAGAACTATCACCAAGCACTGGATATATCACCACGGGATATATCGCTCATTTTTGCTGTTCTGCGGTAGTCTTAACCCAATCGACCGGGCTATGGACAAGCATATGTGGAACGACAAGAAGCAAAAATACTCGGAGGCCATACGAAATCACCCCGGAGTAAGCTGCAAAAAACTAAGCAAATACAAATATCTACTGCAATTCAAAGGGCGGCGATGGTACTTGTGGCCCCGATCTGGGCGATACCAGCACCAGACCCAGGATGGTGGCGTCTCAGAGGTGTTTATGGGGGAGCTGTCAGACTTCTATCACCGATACCTGACTGGTGAGCTTCAATTCCCGGAGAACTTCGGAAAAACCTGGAGCAAGATAGACGAAGAGGTTCTTTACGACATGATCGACTATGCCTGCACTGTTCGGCAGATAGCCGTTGAACTGAAACGGCACCCGGTGAGCGTCATTAACAAGCTGGCGAAGTACCTGGACGATGACAGTATCCAGAATCGTATTACTCAAGATTTTTACGATGTCCCTGTCCGGGAGCTGGTTCATTGGGGCTTGCTGTGAGCAAATCATGACTTGACATTTAGTGATATTGTTGTTCAGAATGTAACATTCTTGTACTATTCCGACAAGCTGACAAAACACTGTACTAACTGCGGACAACAAACATGAGTGAGCAAATAATGACCGTCAAGGATGTCGCGTCGTACCTCAAGCTCAACGAGCGTACTGTCTATCGCATGGCCACAGCAGCAAAGATCCCAGCGTTCAAAGTGGGCACCTCGTGGCGTTTTAAGAAAGAAGAGATAGATACCTGGATAGCGCAGCAACACAACCAAATATCAAGTAATAAAGAGAGCTAACCATGCTAGGACTGAAGTTACGTGAGGAGTTTTCTGGTCGTCGTATCAAAGGAACGATGATCGAAATGCATAACCGGAATGGCACTGGTGCGCTCGATAAGTCTGCAAGTGAATTTCTGAAGATCACTTACCCTTCAATCGACATGCTCAGGACTGTGGAAGCTGTACAAGCTGGCCGGGCTGAGCCTGTTGTAATTATCGGTGCGCGCGGCCAAGGTAAATCACACCTTATGGCCGCACTGTCACATATGCATCAGGATAAAGATGCAACAGTAAACTGGTTGAATGACTGGTCGGCCCGACTGAAGAATCCTGACATTGCAGGTCTCAAATTACAGTATGGCATGCATGTCATTACCGAAAGCTTGCACCTGCAACGCTATAAGCATGTATGGGATGTTCTGTTCGACCAGCATCCGCATGGCAATATCATTAAAGCCAAGTGGGAAGTGCACGGCACGGAAGTGCCTGGTTATGACCTGATTCTGGAAATGGCAGAGAATAAGCCATTCATTCTTATTCTGGATGAATTTCAGACATGGTTTGAAGGCTTAACAAACTCCAACCAGTATAAGCGTAAGACATGGGCGTTTAACTTCATTCAAATCCTCTCGGAAATATCTGAAAAGCACCCAGAACTACTGACACTTGTCGTATCTGTGCGCGAAGGTAATTCCGACGCAGCGCAGCAGTTGTTCCGCGTAAACCCCGTACGGATTGATTTCAAAGGGCCAGAAGCCAAACGAGACAGACAGCGCTTGTTGCTCTATCGGATCTTCGAAAACCGGATGAACATTCCAGAGTCTGATATTGCTTCACTGATCAAAACTCATGTGGATGAATTCCTGCGTTTGAGTCATATCTCAGGCTCCGAGCATGAAAAACATAGACAGCAATTTATCGAGACCTGGCCTTACTCGCCAAGACTCCTGCAATTGCTGGACGATCAGGTGCTGATCGCAACCGAAACGCAAGAGACACGCGATCTCTTGCGTATTCTGGTGGATGTTTTTAAGGAGTCTGGTGACGACACAGCCATACTTACACCTGCCAACTTCAGCTTAACCAGTGAGAAATCAGGCGTTACCTCACTACTGGATTCGGTAGCGAGTCAGCTGCATCGGGATTTACGTGAGAATGCACTGCGCAACCTCGAAGCTGTTAAAAACGGTGTACCTGCTGCTCAGGTGCCACATCTTGAGCCCATTCTTTCCGCTCTCTGGCTTCGTTCCCTGTCACTGGAGAATCATGCCGGTGCAGAGCCGTCAGAGTTGCAGCTGGATATTACCGAGCGCAAAGCGATTGATGACAACCTGTTTGCCGCTGAGCTTGCAGTCATCGAGGACAACAGCTTCAACATTCACCGCCAAGCCAACCGCTTGGTCTTCAAGAACGAGGTGAATCCGCAGGCCAAGCTGTTAGCTCATGCTAAAAACGACAAGCTCTTTCAAAAGGATGAGGATGTAGAACACCTCGCCAAAGAGATTCGTTACGCCTTGGTTGGGGATGGCAATCAGTCGAATATTTATCGAACCATCGTATTGAAGAAGCAATGGCGCACTGTGCCATGGGCGGATATTGAAGAAAAAGACCATCCTCAGCATTGGGATAACCGGATTCCAGTGATTGTTATGCCCAAGGCATCGCTGGACAACAAAGAGCTGGGAGAATGGCTGAAGACACATGTTGCCAAGGCAAGAAACACTGTGCGCTTCCTGCTGCCACGTGTGGGTACTGGCGACATTTTCTACGATAAGTCTTTGCTGGTATTAGCCCGTGCGGTTTATCTCGCTAGCGATTGGAAAAACTCCGAGCGTGAGTACGCTCAATTGCATCTGAAGTACCAGAAGGAGCTGCGTGAGCAGTTGCAATCTCGCTTTGATCGTTTTGCAGTCTTGGTCGTGTGGAATTTCGCAGACCCATCTCAATGCGAGTTTGAGATTTCACAGCATGGCGCAGAAGGGTTACAGATCCTTGAAAAACTGGATGAGAAAATCCGCAGCGAGCTTTTCATTCCAGAAGAATTCGACACCATGCTGCTTGATGCCGCGACCAATAGCCGTAGCGTGGCCGACCTCATCGAACAGCTGAAAGAACCAGCCCCAAAAGGTGCAGAAAGCATTCCCTGGTTGGGTGAAACAGCGGTTAAAGAGCGCATTGGCCGAGCCTGTGCAGAAGGCAAGATTGCCATCAACGCCAAAGGCAGTCTGTACGAGAAAAAGCCGTCAGAAACCACGGAAGATGCTTGGTTGCGAGTACGTGGGAAGCTGGGTAGCGGTAAAGATCTGGAAGATACAACACTGCACCTGCCCGGAGGCTCTGTTGGCTCAGGCGGGTCTGTCCCTGTTCAGCCTGTTCCAGGCGTGCCAGAAGAATTCACCACCGGTGGTGTTAAAGAGCCAACCGCAGGCTCAGGCAATGGCGGCTCAGCATCCAGTACGACACCAACGCCGGGATCGCTATTCGGTGGCTCCAGTGGCGGCTTCGTTGCTCATCACAGCGCCCAGAATACATCCACATTGAGCTTGCTCGGTAAGCTTGAACAATGGGGCATTAACAAAGGCAGTAAGGTGAAGGACGTAAAATTGTCTACCTTGCAGCTCACTGGCGCACAGTTAGAGCATCTGCTAAAAAATTTACCAGATGGTGTTACTTACTCTCTGGATTTGGATAAAGAACAATAATCGACGAGCGAAAGCATATGGATAAGTCACTGATCGCTGATATACACAGACTGCCCGCACAGGAAGCGTGGCCGAAAATTTTTTCGGCCCTCTGGCCCCTGTTTGCAGAACCGATCAGGCAGGATCTGGCGGATGCAAAAACAACCGAGCGGGATAGAGCCATCAAACCCTTGGATGACGTGTTGGCAGGCAGTGCCTGGGATCTGTGGGCATCGTTCGAAAGTGCTTCGCCAAAAACGGCAGATGCTCTGAAAGCATTCTGGCAACGCCAGACAACACCAAAAGCCATCCTGATTCTGGATGCATTGTCGCTCCGCGAAGCGCCCTGGATTCTCGAAAGTGCGCAGCAGCGGGGCTACACCGTTCACAGCGCCGGTGCGACCGCCTCTGAGCTACCCGGTGATACCACTCCGTTTGCTCGGGCCATGGGGTTTGGGCAGCGCACCAGATTGCAAAACAACCAGGGGAATAGTGCTGCTTTCCCTGAAGCCTTCACTGAGTCCACCGACTTGCCATGGGTGGATTGCGCATCTCTGATCAAGGCTGACCCGAATATTATTTTCTGGCATCACTGGCCTGATGAACGCATGCATCACCTGGCAGAACAGGGGGCCGGTTATCGGGTGTTGGCGAAAGAAGCCGCAGCCGTATTAACCGGCGATGAATTCTGGGCCTTCATCGACAAACTGGCCACGGGCCGTCGTCTGGTTATTACTGCCGACCATGGGTATTCAAACCCCGCGTTGTTTCCTGACGTTTACCCGGAAGACCAAAAAGCCTATTTGAAAGGGCAATTTAAGTCAGGGCGTAATAACGAAGTGAAAGACGCAAAAACCGAACAGCATTGGGTACCGCCATTATCTCAGGTACTGACAACACAGCATGGCAACTGGAACATTGTGCTGGGCCGAAAAAAATGGCGCTCACAAGGCGGCTACCCAAGCTTGGCCCATGGTGGGCTGAGCCTGTTAGAAGTGGCTGTACCCTTTATTGAATTGTCGAAACTGAATAATTAATGGTCAGCATTCTGTGCTGCCCTTTGGATAAGTATTTTTATGGCATCTAACAAAACGAAAGCAGAACTAACAGAAGAATTGGTGGCAGAAGCCGTTAGTGCCGGTAAAAAAGCACAACTGGAATCGGTCGATTTTTCTGACCCCAATCGCCCCTTAACCTGCCTTGAAGTTGATTTTCCGATTCTGCCAATCAACCAGATCGCGCAGATAGAAGGTAATGCGGGCAAGCCAATCTACCAGATGAGTAAGTGGTGGGCACGTCGCCGCTCCAGCGTGTTCCGCTCTATGTTGATTGCGGCTGCCACCAAAGCACCTGATGAGCCTTCTGAAGCGGCGAAGCTGGTTTGGGACAACTACTACGCCAATCACCAGGACAACCAAGCCTTCAGGAAATTGAAAGTGGCTGACATTTTCATGGGGGGCGGTACCACATTGGTAGAAGGTGCGCGGCTCGGCATGCAGATGACAGGCAACGATCTCAACCCGGTTGCCTGGCTGGTTGTAAAAAACGAACTGGCTGATGTCGATCTGGATGAAGTGAACAAACTGTTTGATCACATCGAACGGGAAGTAAAACCCCAGATCATGCCGTTTTACGCTTGCGAAGGCCCTGACGGCGAAAAAGGAAAATGGACACAGTGTTCTACTGGCAAAGTTATGGGCGATGATTTTGATCCGCTGGCTCTGACACCTGAAGAACGCAAAGACTACGTATACGAAGGCCCGGAGGTTATTTACACCTTCTGGGCTAAGCATGGCCCCTGTGCTGCTCCCGGATGTGGTCACCGCACTCCATTGATGTCATCACCTGTGGTATCAGTCAAATCACTTTCAGTCAGTGCGTGGTTAGATTTTGAATGCCCAAATTGCAGTCATAGTTTTGACGTCGAATTGAAATCTGCCCGAATGGCTCCTGAAGCAAAACTTATTGTTTCAGAGACCGAAAAACCTTTTTCGATTATCGGAAAAAATGGAGAGTTTAGCTGTCCGCATTGTGAGCATCTAATCATAGATCCTGTGGTTGTTAAAAAAGGAGAGTCGACACTTTTACCCAAAATTTTGAGGAAGACAAAGAAGATCAATCTTACTTTGCTGGTATCACCTGCTTGGTTAAAGGGAAGCGGTTCTTGTGATATGAATGGTCGTTTGGGTGGAACAAATCTATCAAACCCAGAGAGCAACTCTCGATGGTTTGATAAGCGGCTCGAAACTATAGAATTGATAGAGGTACGCGGCAGTTTAGGCAACCACGTTGTAGATCCTCAAACAGGAAAAATATTCTCTACTAAAGAGGCAACGATACCAAAGAAATCAACATTCACCTGCCAAGAGGAAACTTGTGGTAAACAACAAGATGTGTTGACGGCTATGAGCGCTTCGGGTGAATCCGGTGCCATCGCCCCTTTTGCTGAACATTGCTTGTCTCCTCAGTACAAAGACGTTAGCGGCGTATATGGCGGACGTTTTTTTCGAGCTCCTACCCAAAAGTCTATTGATAAATTGAAGAAGGCTTTTAACGAGTGGGAAACGCGTAAGGATTCAGATCTTAAAGATTGCTGGCCAAGGACAGAGCTTGCATTTGGGTTGAAGACAACTAAACAGAGTATTGCTGAACATGGTTTCCCAACATATGCGGATATGTTTAATTCTAGGCAGCTATTGGTTCTCGCTACTTTTGTGAAAGAAATAAAGTTACTTAGAGGGAAAGGATATTCGGAAGCGTCGATAGACTTATTAATAGGTGTTTTTCAATCATATTCTCGAAACCAGAATATGTTCTGCTTCTGGAATCCACAGCGAGATACTCCTGAGCCTTTGTTTAGTAATAACAACTATCACCCTAAGTACGTATCGATAGAAAATAACGTTTTCTCTGATTTGGGACGAGGGAACTGGGCGTCTTGTGCGGCTAATACATTAAAGGGCCTGGAATGGACGAAAAATCCTTGGGAGACAGTAGTTAATTCTGCCCTTGTTCAAATTGATAATAAATTCAAAAAAATTGTAACTGGAGCAGGATCTAAGGTACCTACTTTCGATCCAGTTATTCCGCAAAATCGTATCACTTGTGGTTCTTCAACAGAGTTGACTCATATCGAATCTGGTTCGTTGGATCTGGTTATCACAGACCCTCCATTTGGGAATAATATTCAGTATGCTGAATTAGCCGATTTTTTCTATGTTTGGATGCAGCTCTTTTATCAGGAGTCAAACCCAGTTTTTTCTGTTAGACACACTCCGAAGACGCTTGAGGTTGTTACAAATCCTGCGAGAAACCCTCAAGAGCCTGAAGCTTTTTTCCAGAAGCTGCTAGGAGAGTGCTGGAAAGAAGCAGCCAGAACATTAAAGCCTGGAGGAATATTAGCCTTTACTTTTCATCATAGTCAGGATGCACCTTGGATATCAGTCCTAAATAGTTTGTTTGAGGCTGGTTTTTATCTTGAAGCAACTTATCCAATACGGAGTGATGAAACTAAGGGTGAAGGCGGGAAGCCAGGTACTTTTGGTTCTCAGTTAATTGAATACGATATCATCCATGTTTGCCGAAAGAGACTAATAGAGCCTGAGAAAGTAAGTTGGGCGCGACTAAGACGCAAGATATTGGCCGATGTAAGACAGCTACAGAATATTCTTGAGCACCATCAAAATGAAGGTCTTCCTGAAGCTGATGTTCAGGTGATAAAGCGTGGTAAAGCACTTGAGTATTTCTCGAAGCATTACGGAAAGGTTTATGTCGAGAATGGACGTGATTTTTCAGTGAAGGAAGCCTTGGTAGGCATTAATCAACTGTTGGAAGATCAGGGTGAGACAGAAGGGTTGTCCACTCCAGTTGTTTGCGAACCTTTCACTCGCCAATTTTTGAGAATATTTGGCGGTAAACATGAGGTTCCCCGTGATCACATGCAAAAGATCCTCAAAGGGACAGGCATTAGCCCTGGCGACTTTATCGATCGTGGCTGGGCAGAAGAAAGAAAGAAAATTTTTTACTGGGGATCTCCAGTAGAAATTGCACAAGATAGATTAACAAGTAGGCGAAATATTAGCCGCGACTTCGATCAGGCTATGTTGCTTGTAGGTGCCTGTTACCCGGAAAGCGGTATCAACACCAAGAAAATTCTGGATGAAGACTTCAAACCTCACCCGGCATTAGGTCATCTGTTGGATTGGCTTGTACACAATGGCGCAGACAGCACTATGCGTACCGCAACTATTACGGCTCGCCAGCTATATACACGCTGGGAGGCGGAGCACCAGTCTGTGGTGCAACAGCAGATCTCGTTGTTTGATATGGAAGGTGAAGTATGAGTGGTGTGCTGACCGACGACAAATGGAAGCGACGCGGTATCTCAGTGCTCTGGTGTGGCAAAACACTGGCTGAATTAAATGCTGCAAGTCAGGTGATCAGTCTGCGTCAGTTCATCGGCTATTACGAAGCGGGCTGGCCGGACGACATGCCGCTGTTAAATGACGATGGCTTATACGTGGCAGGGTTAGACGTAGCCGTAGATGCTTTATCTCCAGAAGATGCTCTGGAATGGCTGGAGTCAGAGATTTACGAAATGATCTACGACTTCCAGAACCATGCTGATGCGGCGTTGATTTTCTGGATGCCAGATCAGGGCCGCTGGAAAGAAGATCTGACCACCAGTACCTACCACTGGTGTTTGGCCGGTAAATACGATGCCCAGATGTTTCCGTTAGGGCAATGCATCTGGAACGGTGCACAAAAAGATGTGCGCCGGATTGAATCCACCTCTGGTGGAAAAACGAACGAATGGCTGGGTTTATACCTGGAGCGGATCAGCTAATAGGGGTAGCCATGAATTTTCAACCCGGTGAACGCGTCAGCCATTATGAATTTGGCCAGGGTGTTGTTATCTCGGCTGCGGGTGGCTACGCCCGTGTATTCTTTCCCCAGGGTGAGCGACAAGTACCCGTCAGCACCCTGGTGGCGGCACTTAGCCATAATGAGCGCGTGGTGGCCAGTATTGGCAGCCATACCGATAGCGACACGAAAGCATGGCTCTCCTGGAAAGCGCATGAATTACCCCTTCAGGATTCAGCTAGCTCGCTGACTTCAGCCAAGATTGATTTGCTACCCCATCAGGTAGTGCTGACTCATAGGGTTGCCTGCGCGAGCCCGCGTCGTTTTCTGATTGCCGATGAAGTGGGTTTGGGGAAAACCATTGAAACCGCATTAGTGCTGCGGGAATTGGCCAGTCGTGGCGAACTGAACCGGGCTTTGATGGTTGTTCCGGCGGGTCTGGTTAACAACTGGCACCGCGAGCTGAATGAAGTTTTCAATTTGAATTTTGAAGTGTTCGGCCGCGAAGGTGACGTCAGCGACCGGCGCAGTAATGCGTTTGCGAAGCATAATCTGCTGATTGCCAGTATCGACACCTTAAAGCGCCCTGCAAGAATCAAGAAAATACTCGAAGCACCTCGTTGGGATTTGATTGTTTTTGATGAAGCGCATCACTGCACTGCCTATAAGCAAGGTGGTAAAGCCCGGAAAACTCAAAATTACAAACTGGCAGAAGCCTTACGTGACCACAGTAGAGATATGATTCTGCTGTCGGCCACACCACATCAGGGCGATCATTTCCGTTTCTGGAAGCTGATTGATTTGCTTGATCCCACATTGTTTTCCAGTGAAACCGAGATGGTGGAAGAACGTCATCGCCTGAATCCAATCATCTTCCGCCGCACCAAAGCCGATGCCTGTAAAGCCGATGGCTCCACGCTATTTGCCAGACGCTGGGTGCATACCGAAGCCTTTTCGATGTCAGACCAGGAGCGCGATTTCTATAATTCCTTGAATGAATACCTGCGCGACGGTTTTGCTCTGGCGAAGAAGCAAGGCGGCAAAGGAACGGCGCTGGGCTTTGTCATGACGATCTTCCAAAAGATTGCTGCATCGAGCTTTGCTGCTGTGCATCGCACCTTGAGACGAAGACTGTTGGCCCTGACTGTCCATGAGGGCTTGATGCACGATGAAAACCTCGACATTGACGCCAGAGACTTTGCTTTTAATGAGGCGAAAGAACAGATTCGCGTCGAGTTCGATTTAGGCAATGATCGCCTTTCTGACCTTGAGATCGACCGCATACTGAATGACATCAAGCGTCGCCTCCTTAAAAAGATCAACGAAGAACAATTGGCCGCAGCATCCGATACCTTTACCGATGAGCTGGAAACAGCCGCCGCTGAAGATGCGGCCATGGATGCTGTGGCATACGCCCTGCCGGAAGAGCGATTGCGCATTAAAGAACTACTGGGACTATTCCCTTCAGCCCGAGAAACCAAAGTAGATAAACTCATTGGGGCTTTGGGCGTGCTATGGCAGCAAAATCCAGAGGAGCGGATTGTGATATTTGCCACCTATCTGGGTACGGTGGAAATGCTCGGAGAGCAGATTGAAAAGGCGTATCCAGGCCAAGGCGTGGTTGTGCTTAAAGGTGGCGATCACGGAAGTAAGCTCGCGGCAGAACGGCGCTTCAAACAGGCCAATGGCCCTCGCGTAATGATCTGTACGGCAGCCGGTCGAGAAGGTATCAACCTGCAACATGCTCGGGTGCTGTTTAACTTTGACCTGCCGTGGAATCCAATGGATATGGAACAGCGCATTGGCCGCATTCACCGCTATGGACAGCGAGATACTGCGCAGGTTTATAACCTTGTGCTGGGTGACACCATTGAAGGTCGCATTTTCCTGCTGCTGGATGAAAAACTGGAGGAAATTGCCAAGGCGCTCGGCAAAGTGGATGAGAAGGGCCAGGTAGAAGAAGACCTTCGATCACAGATCCTTGGCCAATTATCGGAGCAGGTGAACTATCAGCAACTTTATTCGCAGGCACTGCAAGACCCAGAGCTTAAACGCACCCGGCTGGAGCTTGAAGCGGCTATGGATAACGCCCGTCATGCTAAGGATGCGGTATTTGAACTATTCCAGGATCTGGACGGCTTCAGTTTGGATGACTACGCACCACTATCAGATACCGAGGAATCCATAGACGACCTGATCCGGTTTATGCAGAAAGCCTTGCCATACGAAGGCGAAGCCATTGAGATTCGCGGACAAAAGCAATTTGCCCTTGTAAAAGATGGCCTCGAACAAATGCTGTTTACCACGGATCGGGAAGAAGCGACCAATTCAGAAAAATTGCATTTGATTGGTTTGGATCATCCCGTGATTGCAGAGCAGCTTGATAAATACCGCAATCTGGATCCTGAATACCTTGGTTTCTATTCCAGTGAGCTGAATGCTGGTGAAACCGTTTCTGTATGGGAAGTAAGGGCTGCCAACGAAAAAGGACACAATGTTCACTCCATCATGAAACTTGCTGTCGATGGCGATGGTAACCGGCTACCTCATTTAGAAAAGCAAATAGACGTCGTGTTTAAAGCTAAGGGAAAGAACAGCGCTCACGAAGTAGATTTGCATAAAATTGAAGCCGTCTTGGAGCGGGAACTTCATCACCGGAATATCGTGAAGCCTGAGCAGTCGTACTCAGCCAAGCTGATCGGTTTAGCGTGTGGTTGATTTGATAAAATTCGTTTCGGAACAACTGGTGACAAATTTTAGCTTTGGTCACCAGTTAAGATGCTAACCTAGGGACAAATCGGTAATCGCCTACAATGCAGAGAAATCCTGGCCTAAAGCAAATGTCACCAGTAGTGAATGTTACGGGTGATGTGGCACAGGTGGCTTCTTGTCTTCAGGCATGGAATACATGCACGAAATGAATCCCAATGCGCTGATGCGCGTGTTTGGGCAAGAATTGAACCCAAAGTCATACGCCATTTGTAAAGGCGACATGCTCATCAAAGGCCAAGACGTCAGCCTCATCAAGCTGGGCAATACCTTGTCCAATGACCAATTGGCAGCAGATCGCTTTGACTACATGCTGTCCAACCCGCCATTTGGGGTGGATTGGAAAAAAATCGAAGGTGAGATTAAAGACGAGTACGAACAAAAAGGCTTTGCAGGCCGTTTTGGCCCAGGCTTGCCGCGTGTGTCCGATGGTTCATTGCTGTTCTTGATGCACCTCATCAGCAAAATGCGTGACCCCAAAGCACACGGCAATGGTAGTCGCATCGGTATCATTCTCAATGGCTCACCTTTGTTCACAGGCAGCGCAGGCAGTGGCGAAAGTGAAATCCGTCGTTACATCTTGGAATTCGACTTATTAGAAGCCATCATTGCTTTGCCAACCGACATGTTCTACAACACAGGCATTGCCACCTATGTGTGGGTTTTGTCCAATACCAAACGCGATGAACGCAAAGGCAAAGTGCATTTAATCAATGCCGCCAATCTTAGCAGCAAGATGCGCAAATCGCTGGGCTCTAAGCGCAATGAATTGAGCGAAACCGACATTGCCACCATTGTGAAAAACTTTGGCGACTTTATAGCCACTGAAGACATGGTTGAGGACAAAGCCTTTAGCAGCAAGATTTTTGATAGTCATCAATTTGGCTACCGCCGTGTCACCATCGAGCGGCCTTTGCGTTTGTCGGCACAAATCAGCGATGCCGCCATAGCCGCCTTACACTTCGCCCCCAAGCCATTTAGCGCAGCCATGCAAGCCATACAAACCCAGCTGGGCTTGGTGGTGGACGCAAACTTGGTAAACAGCTTGAAAGACAACACCGCCGAAATTCGGGCGCTGTTGAAAGCCGAAAGTGCAGAGCTGAAAGAAAAAGACATCAAAGTCTTATTGGATGCAGGCATCTGGCTCAAACAACAGCAATTGGCGCAGGTGGCTAAGCAGTTACAGGCCGTATTGGGCTGTGAACAACACGATGACTTCAATGCCTTTGAAACCGAACTCAATGCCGCCATGAAACGCTTGAACATCAAACTGGATGCGAAAGAGAAAAAACAACTGCTCGATGCCATCACATGGAAAAATCCAGAGGCTGAACCAGTGATTAGCAAAGCCGTTAAAGGCAGTGCCAATCCTTTGTATGGGCAGTTTGCCTACCAAGGCAAAGTGGTCGAGTTTGCCCAAGACGGTGATTTGCGCGATGCCGAAAACATTGCCTTAAACCCAGCCATCAGCACCACTGAATTAATCGAGAGCTACTTCAAAGCCGAAGTCCAACCCCACGTGCCCGATGCATGGATCAATGCCGACAAGCGCGATGCCCAAGATGGTGAAATTGGCATCGTCGGTTATGAGATTCCGTTTAACCGCCATTTCTATGTGTATGAACCACCACGCGATTTAGCAGAAATTGATGCAGATTTGGATGCGGTTAGCCGTGAAATCATGCAGCTTTTGCAGGAGGTACATTCTTAATGGTGAAGTATCAAACCTATTCAGATCAGGCTATAACTAATAACAGTTGGATTAAATCAATTCCAAAAGAGTGGAAGATAGTACCTTTAAAATATTTAGTCGACGCTGAATAACTCATTTCAAACGCGATGGCTGGCTTACATATTGATGTACCCAGCTTTTTTGCTGTCCCCAAAGCACAAATTCAATGCCCAAATCAAGACCAAAAAATACCTTAGGTGACGCAGTAGCAGGCGGATATTGTGGCCGGCACCGCACAATATCGCATGAACAGCATCGCCCAGTTGGCCTTTAAGCCAGTTGCGACTGAGTTTGCCATCAGACTTCATGTGTCCAATGGTTGGTTCTATGGCACTACGGCGTTTGATCTTGGCTTTCAGGCCGCGGGTGATGCCCCGCCTCTGACCTGAACGCAGTATCCTGACCCCTTCTACTATGGCACCTTTGTAGCCTTTGTCCACCACCACTGTGTCTATGGGTATCTGACTGAGTCGCTGCGATTGCGCTAAGGCTGGAGCCAAGGTGTGGCCATCGTATGGGTTGCCTGGCATGGCACAAGCCCCTAACACAAAGCCCTCTTTCAAAGTGGTGGTCAGAGAAACTTTGACTCCAAACTCATACGGATTGTGGGTCTTACCTTTGCTGATGCATTCCACTTCTGGTGCATGCAGGGCGTACAGCTTATTTTTGTCTTGACGTTGTTGGGTGAGGATGCGTTGAGTCAGTGCCAAAAGACCATCCAAATGTTGGCGGGCTGGTCCTGTCAGGGCTTCTTTTTGCCGGTCTAGCTCGCGCCATATGCGACCAACACGTGAACGCAGTGTGCGCAATGCTTTGTTCATGCGTTTGAATTGCTTGGCATGGGCATAACGGCCTACTTGTACTGCCAATCTGGGTGCTTCTCGGTTGTAGTTCTGACGCAATTTCAGGCCGCATCGATTTGCAGCTTTCACCAAATATTGACGGCTGCGTTCGAGCAAACGCGAATCTGTGGGATAAGCCACTGCTTTGGGCATCACTGTGGTATCGGCAATGACGGTCTTCATGCTGCTATTTCGCACCGCACCTGTGCGCTTTCCAGCAGCAATGGTTGCTGCCAATAAGGATTCAATGCCCTCCACACCCAATCTTTTGCGCCAACGGGTGAGACTGGAAGGGTCTATCGGGGTTCGGTTTGAAAATAGGTTTCACCAGTAAACTTGCAAATTCTGGTGGCTAATATGGCAACAAAGCCCTTGCTAGGACTGGTTTAGAGAATTGTTCAGGGTCGACTAATTCTCTCAAAATCAAATTTGCATTTTTTAAGCACAACTTCAAAAGCATCTAAACCACGAAGATTCGATGTTTCATTGGCAACCATGTATTTGCCTGCATGGTGCCATAAACAATCAATATTGAATTGTTGACGGAATGTATTGAGACGATTAATTGAAAAATTATTGAGATGATAAAGCTGTAGATCATCTTCAATATTATTGTCATTTGCATCAAGATTGTGTGGTAAATCAATGATAAATCCAGCATTTCTACCAGATGTACCTTGTCCAACTTCTAAAGCCTCAATGACAGCAATGGTTTTATTAGGGTAAAGCTCTTTTAACCTATGGGCTGTAGATAAACCCGTGTAGCCGGCGCCGATAATAGCGATATCTGCATATTGAATCCCTTTTAGGGCTTTACCAATTTTAATACCATAATTAGGTGAGCTTAAGTACCAGCCTAAATCACCATCAATTTTTGGTAGTTGTTTGATTGATTTCATTACCTCTCCTTTGAGTGGCAATGTAAACAATCGTGAAGATAATGACTATCGAATTATTTTCATTACAGGTATGAGTGTTTGGAATATCAAATCCTCAGCGATTTTAACTCAAAACAAAATTTATTTTATCTTCCATAAGTAGATTTTAGATTTAATAAATTTTCAAATCCATACCATCAAAGTGAATCCATTGGCCTGCCTTCACGGCAGGCTTTTTCTTTTCCTTTGAAAGGTATGTCTATGCAAAACCCTATTTGCCCCAAATGCAATTCTGCGCACATCGTCACCAAAGACACTGCTAAAACCTATGGCGGCATTATCGGTACGGCCGGTGGTGCCATCAGTGGTGCCACTGCTGCACTGGCAGGTGCCAATATTGGCAGCAAAATCGGTATGGTCGCGGGACCAGTTGGTATTGCCGCTGGTACGGTGGCTGGTGCACTTTTTGGTGCGCTTTTTTACGGTGCGACGGGTGGCATTGCAGGCTCCCAATTGGGTAAGGTAGTGGATGAACACGTTCTTAAAAACCTCGAATGCCAAGACTGTGGCCACGTGTTTTTCAGCAAAGAGCCCAGTGACATCAATATCAACACCATCTCCATGCCTTAAGCGGCAATGAAACCTCTTTCACTTATTCAACCATGACTTAGGCTTAGCCTAGGTCATGCAGCATTAAGGAGCACTAAAATGGCACATTTAGTAGAAACCATGGCCTACACAGGCCTAACCCCTTGGCATGGATTGGGCGAGGTCTTGCCTCCAAAGCAACCGATAGAAGTGTGGGCCAAAGCTGCCGGTATGGATTGGCAAATCAAAGAGTCACCTGTGCACTTTGCCATAGATGCCCCCAGTCATGTATCAATGTTTGGCTCATCACCAGAACAAAAAGTCTTGTACCGCAGTGACACCAATTCCGCTTTATCAGTGGTCTCGAACCGCTACCAAGTAGTACAGCCGATGGAGGTATTGGAGTTTTACCGGGATTTGACTGAACAAGCGGGCTTTGAATTGGAAACCGCTGGCGTGCTCAAAGGTGGGCGTAAGTTTTGGGCATTGGCTCGCACAGGTAAATCCACGGTATTGAAAGGCAATGATTTGGTCAATGGCTATGTGTTGTTGGCCACTTCTTGTGATGGCAGTCTCGCCACCGTGGCCATGCCCACCACGGTGCGGGTGGTTTGTAACAACACTTTGTCGATTGCGGTGAATGGTGCTGAACAAGCGGTCAAAGTGTCACACCGTTCTAACTTTGATGCCGACGAAGTCAAGCAGCGTTTGGGCATAGCCGTATCGCAATGGGATCAGTTTATGTACGAGATGAAGGTTTTATCTGAGCGTAAGGTCAATGTCAAAGAGGCCAATCGCTATTTTGAAACCTTGCTGTCCAGTAATCAAGCAGATGCAGCGCCTGTCATTGGGAGCAAATCACATTTGAAACTGCTCAATGCTCAGGCCGAAAGTGTGATGCCGAATGAGCGGGCCTATAAGAAGTTACAGGCCATGTACGGCGGCCAAGGTCGTGGGGCAGAATTGACCGCAGCCAAAGACACTGCTTGGGGTTTGCTCTGTGCTGTGACCGAGTTTGTTGACCATGAGCGTCAAGCCCTGTAGTGGTCTAATACAACAGGACACATTTCTGAGAGAATATTAATTCCCTTTGAAAGGTCAAAATCATGGCAAAAAAGAGCCCACGCCGTCATTCAGATGAATTCAAACAAGAAACGGTTGATTTGGTGTTGAAACAAGGTTATTCAGTGGCTGATGCTGCTAGAGCAGTCGGTATCACTCCAGCTTTGCTCTATAAATGGAAAGCCAAACTGACTGAACAGCCAATATTGAATGATGATGAGAAGGCCGAATTATTGCGATTGCGCAAAGAAATAAAACAGCTTCGAATGGAGCAAGAAATATTAAAAAAGGCCAGCGCTTACTTTGCGAAGCACGTGAAGTAAGATACAATTTTATTCAACAAAATCAACGCCATTACCCAATTAAGACTCTGTGCAAAGTAATGAAAGTAAGTGTTTCAGCCTACTATGCCTTGGAACCTAAACGGACAAATCTGGTTGAAGTTGGTTTACAAATCCAAATCAGAGCTCTGTTTAACCAACACAAACAACGTATAGGTTCTCGCACAATTAAAGCGTTATTACAACAAATTGGATTCCAAGTCGGAAGGTACAAAGTTCGCAGTGTGATGAGAAAGTTGGGTTTGGTATGTCAGCAGCGTCAAGCATTTAAGGTGACAACCAAACGCAATGAGAGGCACCAAGTTCAATTCAACTTATTGAATCAAAACTTCCAACCGTTGTTTGCCAATGANTGTAGTGGTCTAATACAACAGGACACATTTCTGAGAGAATATTAATTCCCTTTGAAAGGTCAAAATCATGGCAAAAAAGAGCCCACGCCGTCATTCAGATGAATTCAAACAAGAAACGGTTGATTTGGTGTTGAAACAAGGTTATTCAGTGGCTGATGCTGCTAGAGCAGTCGGTATCACTCCAGCTTTGCTCTATAAATGGAAAGCCAAACTGACTGAACAGCCAATATTGAATGATGATGAGAAGGCCGAATTATTGCGATTGCGCAAAGAAATAAAACAGCTTCGAATGGAGCAAGAAATATTAAAAAAGGCCAGCGCTTACTTTGCGAAGCACGTGAAGTAAGATACAATTTTATTCAACAAAATCAACGCCATTACCCAATTAAGACTCTGTGCAAAGTAATGAAAGTAAGTGTTTCAGCCTACTATGCCTTGGAACCTAAACGGACAAATCTGGTTGAAGTTGGTTTACAAATCCAAATCAGAGCTCTGTTTAACCAACACAAACAACGTATAGGTTCTCGCACAATTAAAGCGTTATTACAACAAATTGGATTCCAAGTCGGAAGGTACAAAGTTCGCAGTGTGATGAGAAAGTTGGGTTTGGTATGTCAGCAGCGTCAAGCATTTAAGGTGACAACCAAACGCAATGAGAGGCACCAAGTTCAATTCAACTTATTGAATCAAAACTTCCAACCGTTGTTTGCCAATGAAGTTTGGGCCGGCGACATTACTTACATCAAAACCAGCCAAGGTTGGCGCTACCTGGCTGTGGTGATGGACTTGTTCTCTCGCCGCATTGTGGGTTGGAGTATGGCTGAACGCATGAAAGCTGACTTGGTGATTCAAGCGTTACAACAGGCACATGTCTTACGCCAACCGCAGTATGGCTGTGTATTTCACAGCGACCGAGGTTCACAGTACACCAGTCGAGCCTTCGCTAAGAAAGCCAGTCAATTAAAGATGCGTTTGAGTATGTCTGATATGGGATGTTGCTACGATAATGCGGTAGTAGAGCGATTCTTTGGCAGTTTGAAATATGAAGGTTTAGGCCATACCACGAGCATGAATGAAAGTGTAGTCAAACAAGAAATCACGCAATTTATTCATTATTACAATTTTAAACGGCCACATACAGCCAACAATGGAATGAGCCCATTGGAGTATGAAAATTCTCAGATAAAAGTGTCCTGCGCGGCTTGACCACTACACCCGTTCAAATGAAAACCGTTTGGATTCGGCTTGGTTTGGCAATGGCGGTCAAATGAAACAAAAAGCCTTGGAACAAGCCTTGCAATTGGTGGCTTAATCCGTTTCTATAAAATTGCATTACTTCCCTGTGTTGAATGACTTGCTCCCCTGATGGCTGTGGCCATTGGGGGATTTTTTATGTCTGAAAGGAATGTCATGAACCTACCCATCCCTGTGGTGAATACTGTTTCAACCTCAGACCCTGAGCTTGTTTCTCCTGATACAGCACACGCGGTCTGTAAATCCTCACATAAACCTAAGTCCCAATCCGCTTTGCGACTGGTCAAAACCAAAGACTTGAGCCGTGACGAATGGCTACAGGCCAGACGTTCAGGCTTGGGCAGTTCTGATGCGGCCACTGCATTGGGCTTAAACCCTTATCAATCTCGTTTGGCTCTATGGATAGAGAAGACACGGCCTGAGCAGAGTTTGAATCAAATAGACCCAAGCGATGATACCCATCCCACTTATTGGGGCACGGTATTGGAACCCATCGTCGCCACCCATTACAGCAAACGCACCGGCAATAAGGTTCGCCGCGTCAATGCCATCCTGCAACATCCAGAGCATCCGTTTATGTTGGCCAACCTAGACCGTGAGGTAATCGGTCAAGCCGATGTACAGATACTCGAATGCAAAACCGCAGGAGCTTACGGTGCCAAGACTTGGAAAGACGGTGTGCCTGAGTATGTGCTGGTACAGGTGATGCACCAATTGGCAGTAACGGGCAAGCAAGCTGCCGATGTGGCGGTGTTGATCACTGGGCAGGATTTGCAAATCCACCGTGTGCATCGAGATGAGGAGCTGATTGCCAAGTTGATTGAGTTGGAAGCACAGTTTTGGTGGCATGTGGAAAACAACATTCCTCCACCCGCCGATGGCAGCGATTCAGCTGCGCAAGCTTTGCAAACCTTGTTCCAACAAGACAATGGCCACATTCTTGATTTAACCTTTGATGCCGACATGAATGCGGTATTTGAAGAATTGGTCAAAGTGCGTGCAAACTTGGACGAATACAAGACCAAAGAAAGCCTGCTCAAACAACGCATACAGCAAACCATGGCAGAACACAGCCATGTGCAATTCCGTAACGGCTCCATATCGTGGAAGAAAACTGCCGATGCTCAAATCTTAGACAGCAAACGCCTAATCCAAGAGCATCCAGAATGGGTAGCCCCATATTTCACCACCCGTGCAGGCAGCAGACGGTTTACGGTATTGGCTTAGCCACAATCACAATATCTGGTGCTTTGTAAGATCAATATGATTGCAAGGCACTTCATGCTGTAGTGCCTGTATTCCATGGCCAAACACTTTACTTCAATATTTAACGCTATCGACCTATCTGCATCTTTACCATTTCCCAATCCCTAGCCACAGACACAGACAGCCACCATAAGGTGGCTGTCTGTTTGTGCAAGTATGTCACCCATAAGGAAAAACCATGACCCAACCAAATAAGCCAGTGCAAACCGACATCAGTGTCTCTACCCACAACGATGGCATCACACCCATCGATAAATTTGAATGTCCCATGCACCAACGCATGGGTTTCTTGCCTCAATACTTGGGCCGTGCCCACGTTCAGTTTCAAAGCCATGTTTACGTCTTTGCCCACCAACTGATTAAGGGCTATGACGGTGGTGGTTGGGAATTTTACCACCTCTCCAACGGCGGCTTTCTCATGGAATGGGGCACCAGCAATAACATTACCATCCACAGCCCCAATGGCAGCCGTGCCGAAGTGGACACCGAAACCGCATCCACCATTCTCAATCTGATGGTTTTGTCAGAATTATCGTTCTCCCTATTGGTTGATGCCGACACCTCAGACAAAGTGGTGCATTGTTTTCATGCCTTGCGTGAGTTTGCGCTCAATCACCCAAACAGCGCCACCATTTTGAAACTGATTGATTAAGTAAACCTACACGCAAACGCATGGACATGGCTTGAATAGCCTAACTTACCTGAGCATTTCCCAGAACATCAACCCCGACAGCCTCACTTAACAGTGAGGCTGTTTGCTGTGGGATTTATTTTATATAAAGGAGCCTATTATGATCAAAGGACTCGCCATCACCCCACCCGTATTGGGGCGCATCTCCATCGGCAAAGTCATCGAGAAAAACGGCAAACGTCTGCCTGAAAAAGACGATGAATTCACCCTGACCACCCAAGTGCAAAACAAAGGCCAGTGGATTAAACACCCATTGGATGAAGAATTGCGCCAAGGTGATGCCGGTAACAAACTTCGCATCATTCCGATACGCCTGTTGTTCAATGACCCAGACCTGAACTTCCGCGCCAATTATTCCATGTTCGACCACAAAACAGGCCGACCTGTCTGTGTGGGCAATGGCGAAACCTGCAAGCGCATGACTGCCCAAGGCATGGCCACCTTGCCATGTCCCAGTCCGATGGCGTGTGAATATGGACAAGCCGGTTATTGCAAAGCCTATGGCCGCTTGAATGTGGTCATAGGCGATGAGGACGAGTTGGGCACATTTGTGTTTCGCACCACTGGCTATAACAGCATCCGCACCTTGCTCAGTCGCTTGCATTACTTCAGTGCTGTATCCAACAATCAATTGGCCAGTTTGCCGCTGGCATTGAGGATACGCGGCAAATCCACCACGCAATCGTTTAGACAGGCCATCTTTTATGTCGATATCACCACACGGCCTGAACACAGCCTTGCCCAAGCCATAACGATAGCCACAGAAACCAACCTCAATCGACAACAAACGGGTTTTGACCAACTGGCCTTAGACCATGCAGCCAAACTGGGCTTTGCCAATGGCGAGTTTGAGGATACCGAAGACGAAGGTTTAGAAGTGGTGGAAGAATTTTATCCTGCCACTGAAGAAACCGATGGCATTGCTGTACAGGCCACTAGCAGTCTGAAGCAGAAATTACAGGCCAAGAATACAGGAGTGGCGTCATGAGGCACCATTGTCACAACACCTTATTATTGATAGGCAAGTCTGAATCGGTGATGGCAGCCAAACAGGCATTACTGTTAGAGCCTGATTTCACCAAACCAGTATTGGATTTCAGTTTGTTGTTACCACCGCCAGCCTCTTTGCAACAAGCCAAACGCAATAAGGCATTTATACAAGAGCTGAAACGCTGGCGTACTCAAAATTGGAGTACCCAGAGTAATGGTGTACTCACCAATATAAAGGAGGACAAACAATCTTTGCAAGTACAGTTTACAACCATATGGTCACCGCCTATCAAAGTGTATCAAGCACTGGCTGCGCAGTGGCCAAACTTAGGCTGCGTGTATCTTTATCACAATTCCAAAGCCTTCCTGTGGGGCATGGCATGGTATCAAGATGGTCTATGGACAGCACATGAAACCATGTATGCTTAGACAGTAAAAAAGCAACCAAAACATCGGTCGCTTTTTTTTGTTACCTAACATCAAAATGGCAAGATGTCACTTTATCAGCACTCTTTATTAATCATTTTTGTGACGGAGCCATCACTGAACACTTTGGTGATTTTATAACTATGGCCTAAGCCAAACCTCAGTAAGTTGTTTCTAATGTACACGTTTGAGTTTGTTGTAGTAATGGTGCACATGGCTGCCTCAACTCTTTTGGCTCCTATTCTATTTTGATAATACTCAATCAGTGAGCAGCTCTCAGAGGATTTATTGTTGTTACTCTCATAATCTCCACACGGAATTTTCAATATTTTAGAGTAATTTCAAATGCATATACTCAAAACTGTGTATATGCATTTGGTATTATTTGTGGTATTAATTTCAATATAATAAATGTTTTTAAGAATAAGAGTTTGTTTGCTATGGAATTTTGGTGCAAGGGAAACTATATAAAGGGAGTCTCAATGGAACTGAAGCAACTGGCAGCATTATTGATTGCAATATCTGCATTGCCTAACACTACTCATGCAATAGAAACACATATCTTGTCTAATTCTGATGGCCGAGAGGTATTTAAAGTCAAATTTTATCAGCCTGAGGATGGTGATTTTTATCCATATGGTGAAGATGGCGATACCCAAGATGACGATAGTCAGGATGGACCTAGCCCGCGCAGTTTGACGGTACTGGAAAAAGAGAAGCTGTTACAAGCGGTACAATATTGGGCAGACATTATTCAGCCTGCGACAAATGGGCAAGCCGCAGTATTGAATATCGGTACTCACAAAATTAAGGGTAATGCTATGGCATATTCTTACCCAATCGATTCAGCATCCTCGAAGTGGCTGTATGAGCCCAGTGTTTTAGCAGCATTGCAGGGAAACCCTGATAGCTTGTCACACAAGCATGCAGGTGCAGATGGTTATTTTTTCATGGGGGAGGCGGATTGGGATACCGAGGAATATGTACCTTCATTGCTGCCACGCACAGGAAAATGGGATACCTATGCGGTTGCTTTACATGAGACAGCTCACACCTTGGGCATTAGTACCACTGCCCACATCAATAAAAAAACCATGAATATGGATACTGGCTATCCAAATTATCAAATTTATCTTGGTCAGCTGCAAGCTCTTGATGACAACGATGAGCCCATATGGGCCATGAATCAATACACTTCGCATTTGTACGACGACAATGATAAACAAGCAAAAGAGGGGCAAATCATCATTTGCAATGGCTGTATTTATGATGCGGAAGATGTCGTCGATGGTTTTGATTTGCGTAAAGACCAAGGTTATTTTAAAGGGCAGTATGTCAGTGAGGTTTTGCAAGGAGCAATGCCAGGCGTACCTGTGAAAATAGGTGTTTTTGATGCTCCACCAGAAACAGGGTTTGTTGATGATAATTTGATGAGCCATTCGGAATTGAAAAACAGCTTGATGAGCCATCAAAGATATCGAAATTACACCACATTGATGGAAGCGGAGTTAGCACTGTTACAAGACTTGGGTTATGACATAGACAGACGCAATTTTTATGGCTATTCCATTTATGGCAATGGGCTAAGCATTAATAATGAACATGGATTTTTCAAACGTAATGCTGCAGGCACTGCGTATGAGCAAGGGCAATACAATAGCAGTATTTTGGGTTTGGGTTTGCATGTTTATGGCAGCAATAATCGGATTATCCAGCAAGCAGATCTATTGACAGTGGGCGCTGGTGCTGCAGGTATTAGGGTGGATGGGGAAAATAATATCCTCACCATTGCTCCGAATACCAAGATTCATGCCAATGGCCTGAATGGCCGAGGGGTGATGTTTGCATATGGTAAAAACCACCAACTGATACAACAGGGTGAGGTTGAGGCTTTGGGGGAGCAAGGCATCGCTTTGAGTGTGGATTTTGGCCACAATGCTTTGGGTGATGCTAAAGAATATCGTGGTTCTTGGATACGAACTCGTGTTGATGAACAAGGCAATACTGTTAATGCATCAAAACTTTTACCTGAATTACAAGGTTCTTTACTGAAGCAAGTGGACATCAGTGGAAGGTTGGCTGGTAAAGCTGCAGCGATTTACATCTCCCCCAATGCCTTGGTAGACCACATCAATGTTTTGGCTGGTGCCAGCATCCAAGGTGACATAGTTTCTGAATACAATCAAAAAGATGAGCAAAATAACACCCGTACCACCACTGTGCATTTCGGTTTGGACAGCGATGCCAATGGCCAAGCCCTGAGCACGGGAAATAAGCAATTTCAATTTGTTTACAATGGCAATATTAAGGGTACCAATAATCTGATTTTGGCAACCGAAGGCGGAATCACTTCTTTGAATGGTCAGCAACAGGTGATTGCGCTGACTGTGGCCCAAGACAGTGTGCTCGGTGGGAATGGTACTTATGTGTTGACGCCAAGCCAGCACGGGAAATTTAGCAATAATGGGACGCTTGCCCCCGGAAATTCCATAGGTAAAATCAGCATTGATGGTGATTTTAGCCAGAGCCCAACAGGAACATTGTTGATGGAAGTGGACGATCAAGGTCAACACGATGTCTTGAGTGTCACCGGTGCAGTGAATGCATCTGGACAATTGTCATTGCAACCATTAGCAGGTTGGTATGGAGCAGAGTGGCGGGTGAACAGCACTGACATGTTGCAGTTTACCCATGCCAATACCGGCCAATTATTACTCAATAACACTGTGTTTTCACCCAGTTTGCAGTTACAGGCGGCTGCTACGGGGGCACAGCAATGGCAATTCAGCATCAAACGGGCAGATGATGCCTACAGCCGCTATGCCATAGACAATAACAGTCGCAATGTGGGGATGGCTTTGAGCAATATCGCTTCCTCTCCTTCCGCACCCATGAAAAAGTTGCTGAGCACTTTGGATTTCTCAGCCGCTAATGGTGCCGACATTCAAACCGCTTTGCCACAATTGTCACCGCAAAGTTACAGCATGTTGCTTAGTCATGGCTTAAAACAAGAACAACGCTATTCCGAAGCATTGTTGGGCACATCAATGCGCTCTTTGCAAATGTCACCAGACTGGGACGAGCAGCGGATTTTTGTCTTGCCGCTCGCTTTCGATACCAGCTTCAACCAGCGAGACAATCAATTGGCCTATGACAGCTCAGGCTCTGGGATGTTATTGGGCGCAGAAACCGATGTTCAAGACCGTGCTTGGAACATGGGTGTGCATGCGGCTTTAAGTAAGTCGGACCTAGATGGCAAATCATTCAATGTGGCCGGTAAGGCGCAATCTTATGGCTTGGGCGTACACGCTCGTTATGCACCGCTTGAAAATCAAGGCATGTGGGTAAATGGCTTGTTGCGACTCAGTTATCACCAAGATGAATTAAAACGCAATGTGCATTTTGCAGATTATGGCACGCAACACACTGGGAAACGCTCTGGTTGGAATGGTGTTGCTGCGGCACGCGGTGGTTATCAGTTTGCGCTAAATGAACACATGGGAATAGGTCCAATGCTTATGCTGGATTACGCCCATCTGCAGCGCTCCGCCGAAACTGAAAATGGTCAGCAAGACACGAGGCTACAAGTCGATGCAGTCCATGCCAATTCACTGCAGGCCGGATTAGGTGTTGCGGCCAATTGGGAGCAAACCTACTCCGAGCATCATCGTCTACAAGCCCAAGCTGCACTCAATTGGAAACATGAGTTGCTGGATGGCGATGTCACCCAAGTGGCCCGTTTTGAGGCTGCCCCAACGGTGTCATTTGCCAGCAGCAATCGCATCGGCAATCGCAATGCACTCAATTTACAGGCCGCTGTTCAATACCAAGTCAATTCACAATTTGAACTCGGCGCCAGACTTTCTCAAGATTGGTATGGCAGTGGTGGTCGGGATTTAGCAGGCGCCGTGTCGGCAGTGTGGCATTTTAAATAAGCAGTAACAGGCTTCATGGTGCGGGTATGTCACTTTACTGAGTTGAAATGCTAACAAGCAGCAGCTGATTGATGGAATCACGCGACCACAGTGCACACACAAGCGTGCATTGCTCAGCAAATATTGTGTAAATGAAAAGAGAAAATTATGAACCATATTGATGCGGAACCCAACTTAAACACGTCTGTGAACGTTATTTTTCGACCCAAACCTGTGGTGGTGTTGCTGTCTTTGGCATTTGGTACGGCATTGTACTCATCAGAAACACAAGCGGCTGAGAATTTGGCTGGTTCGTACACACAACAAGTCAGTGTTGTGGCGAAGGGCAGTGATGCTCCTGCCCCCAATACAACTGCTTACAGTATCAGCAAAGTCAATGGAGGAAACGGTCAAGATGCATCGGTTCAAGTGGTGGCAGACACGACCATCAATACATTGTTCCGTGCGACTGATTCTGGATTGGTGGTGAACAGCAGCGGAGGTAATGGCAGTCATCATGAAGGTAATGGTGTGCGCAATGGCGAACTCAGAGGGGGTAAAGGGGGAAATGGTGGAGCGATTCAGTTGCAATTGTCTAACGGTGCTCTGCTCATCCAAACCCGAGGTCAGGGGCTGAGTTTGGACAGCCATGGTGGAAATGCAGGCAATAACAGTAATAAGGAGCACCCTGCTACGGCAGGCGTTGGTGGGGCGGTGGCAGTTCAAGCACAGGGACAAGAGGTGCAAATCGCCACCACCGGGGTTGGTAAACATGCCATTGGGGTGAACAGCAGTGGCGGTAATGGGGCGAGGGGGCTTTTTGATAATGGCAATGCGTTTTGGACAACGATGAGTCCTTCAACCGATGGTGCTAATGCGGGTGAGGTGGTCGTGAATTTAAACGGACACACGGAATTAAACACATCAGCCGATGGCAGCAATGCATTGAATCTACAAAGCCGTGCAGGAAATGGCGGGGAGGTCGGTAATGGTGTCAACGTAGGTTATGGTGGTAAAGGGGGTAAAGGAGGTAATGGTGGTCAACAAACCGTACTCATAGGCAGCAATAAAGCGGCGACCAGTTTGATTAAGACTTCAGGAAATGAAGCAACGGCTATTGTGATGCAATCGGTGGGGGGGAATGGCGGTAGCGTGAATTCGGGTAGCAGTATTAGCAACACAAAAGAGCCAGGCAATGCTGGGCACGGTGGGAATTTGGCACTGAATTTGGAACACACCCAAATTTTGACTTCTGGCGACAACAGCAGTGCGGTGTTGATGCAGAGTGTAGGTGGGTATGGCGGATCTCCTGTGACTGGAAGTAAAACGCCAGGCAATGGCGGAGCTGCGGGACGAATTACCGTGAGTGTGTCTGAGAGTTCAGCCATATCGACTTCAGGCCAGCAAAGCGATGGTGTGCATTTGGAGTCGTTAGGCGGCAGTGGCAGCCGTGGACCCAATGGTTTTTTTATGGCTGGGAAGGGTGGAAAAGGAGGGGCTGGACAAGACATCACTGTGAATAATCAAGGCAGCATCACCACTAAGGGGAAGCAATCCAGCGCAATCTATGCTCTCAGTGCGGGCGGGGCAGCTGGTGATGGCGGCAGCTCTACTGGTGTGATTGTGTCTTTGGGTGGGCGTGGTGGTGAGTCAGGTAATGGAGGGAAGGTCAGCATCACCAATACAGGCCGCTTAAATACCAGCGGCGATGAATCACACGTTATATTGGCCCAAAGCATCGGTGGTAGCCATGGCCGATTGAATACTAACAACAATTACGAATTGGGCAGTGGAGGCCAATTGGACGGTAATGATTCCAATGCCGCTTCAGTTGAAATCAACAATACTGGTTTGGTAAGCGCTCAAGGCAATGCGGTCGGGATTATGGCGCAAAGCATAGGCGGCGGCGGCGGCAATGGTGGTGGGGCATTTGGTTTTGTGTCCTTGGGTGGTGGCGCTGGCAGCAGTGGCAATGCTGGACAAGTTAAAGTAGATAACAGTGGCACCATTGTGACCTCAGGTCAAGTTGCCTCGTCGGCTTTGGTTTTGCAGAGCATAGGTGGCGGTGGCGGTTATGGTGGTAAGGCTTCGGGCGCAGCCTCTGGTATCCCTATGGTGACGATTGGTGGTAAGGGTGGCAACGGTGGCAATGCCAATGAAATCACATTAAATCAATCTGGGACGATAGCCACCTCTGGTTATTCCTCTCCCAGCATCATTGCACAAAGCATCGGTGGTGGTGGTGGCATGGGTGGTGCCAGTTTCGCGGTAGGCGCGTATCAACCACTGGCTTTGTCGATAGGCGGTAGCGGCGGCAAAGGCGGTAGTGGTGGCCAAATTAATGTGACATTAGATGCACAATCGTCGGTGCTGACTACGGGAGATGCTTCGGCGGCAGTGTTGCTACAAAGCATCGGTGGTGGTGGTGGCAATGGTGGTGATGCTTATTCGGTGCAAGGTGCCAGTTTGGCCCCCGTAACCATAGGAGGTCAGGCGGGAGTTGGAGGCAAGGGGGGAGCGGTAAACATCAGGAATCAAGGTACTGTGTTGACCAAAGGCGATGACAGCTTTGGCATTGTGGCGCAGAGCATAGGCGGTGGTGGTGGCCAAGGCGGGTTTTCTAGCAATATGGCGGTAACAGGTTTTCCTGTAAGCACAGATGGACAGTCTTTGAGCTTACAAACTGCGATAGGTGGTAAAGGCGGTAATGGCAATGTGGGTGGTGAAGTGACTTTTAACAATACAGGTGACTTACTCACCCAAGGTCAAAGCTCGGTGGCGGTGTTGTTGCAGAGCATAGGCGGTGGTGGCGGTAATGGTGGCAGCACCAGCACCAAAATGTTGGCCATACCTCGAGGTAAAAATATTGAAATGCACATTGCAGTGGGCGGTGATGGCGGCAGTGGTAACAAAGGTGGCAATGTGGTGCTAAACAACCAAGGCAGTATCCGCACTTTTGGCCAGCTTGCGACGGCAGTGATGATACAGAGCATAGGCGGCGGCGGTGGCAATGGCGGTGCCGGTTCTGCCAACAGCTACCGTTATGATGGTGCGACCAGCGGTGATAAAGTAAACCGTGAGGTGTTTAAACTGGCGGCAACAGTGGGTGGAAAAGGAGGAAAAGGCAGCGATGGCGGTGCAGTCACCTTAAACAATGCTGCTACTGGGCAGATTGAAACGGCGGGCAACATGGCTGCGGCTGTGGTTGCGCAAAGCATAGGCGGTGGCGGCGGTAATGGCGGCTTGTCACATTCAGATGCGGTAGCGGTAGACCGTGCTGTGGAATTGAAAATAGGCGGTAATGGCGGTGATGGTGGTGTGGGTGGCACGGTGACGGTTAACAATGCCGGCAGCATCAATACATCGGGAGTTGGTTCAGTCGGGGTGTTGACGCAAAGCATAGGTGGAGGTGGTGGGCGTGGCGGTGTTGCAGGCGGCGCCGGCAGTGAGTCTGAAGATGCCATCAAAAAAATGAACAAAGATTTGGTGGATTTGACAGAAAAAGTCAAAAAGAAAACCAATGAAGGCAAGTCTGAGGTACAAAAAATCATTGATGGCTTGGTGGACAAAGAAGAGGAAAGCACTGAGAAAAAGGATGAGAAAAAAGACGACAGTAAAAGCAAAGACACCAAATTTGTTACCAATGTCAACATAGGAGGCAGCGGTGGCAATGGTGGCAATGGTGGCCAAATTGTGATGGTAAATACAGGCCGCATCGCTACCATGGGTAATTTAAGTGCCGGGATATTGGCTCAGAGCATCGGTGGTGGTGGTGGCGATGGTGCGGATACACAAGTCATAAATTCAGCTGCCAAATCCAAACATTATGATTTGGTGGTTGGTGCTTCTGGTGGTAAAGGCAATAAAGGTGGCAATGTCAGTTTAAATAACAGTGGCTACATCAGCGTGGCTGGTATCGGTGCCGATGCCATTACATTGCAAAGCATAGGCGGCGGCGGTGGAAGAGCTGGCAGCAGCAGTGCACAAGGCAATACTGCTGAAGAGCAATACAGTTTGGTATTGGGTGGCAATGGGGGCAGTGGTGGTGATGCGGGCAATGTTGCTCTGACTAACCAAAAAACGGGCAGTATTGAAGTGGCTACAGGTGGGGGACATGCACTGCTGGTACAAAGCATAGGTGGTGGTGGTGGTGAAGCGAATTTGACCAGCAATAAAGCTTCGAGCACGAAGAAAGACCAAGAGAAAAATTTGGTCGATGGCGATACCAATGAAGGTAAAAAAAGTATCAAATTGGCTTTGGGTGGACGTGGAGGAGCGGGTGGCCATGGTGGTGCCATTACGATTAATAATGCTGGAAATATTGACAGTGCCGCTGATGTCAGCACTGCCATCTTGGCGCAAAGCATAGGTGGTGGCGGGGGGGTGGGTGGTGCTGCACAAACAGAAAACAACACCAAAGCGGAAGTGAATTTGAGTGTGGCCATCGGTGGTAGCGGCGGAAAAGGAAGCAACGGTGGTAAGGTCAGTCTGAATAATACTGGCAGTATACAAACCACACAGAAGCAAACCACAGCCATTGTCTTGCAAAGCATAGGCGGTGGCGGTGGTTATGCGGGTTTGGCACAGACAGATGGCAATGTGAAGGCAAAAACACTGCAATTGAGTTTGGGTGGTAACGGTGGTGAAGGTGGTAAAGGTGGCGTGGTTGAGTTAACCAACAATGGCAATATTTTTGCTGGTGGTAGTGCCATTTTGGCACAAAGCATAGGCGGTGGTGGCGGCTATGCCGCAGGAGCTGACAGTGTGATTAATGCTGCGAAGGAAGATGATGACAAGGAAAAGAGCAACAAATCCGATCAAAAAGAAGCGGATAAATCACCCATTCAAACACGCAGCATCAGCTTAATCATGGGTGGTACAGGTGGTAATGGGGGTGATGCTGGACAGGTCAGTGTTACCAATACAGGCCGCATTGAAGCAAGTGCAGATTTGATGGCAGCCATAGTGGCTCAAAGCATCAGTGGTGGCGGTGGTAGCGGTGGTGCGGCCATTAATGATAACCAAGCTGAAGTGGATTCAAGTTGGAATTTGGCTTTAGGTGGCAATGCGGGCAATGGTAAAACTGGCGGTGTTGTAACAGTGAACAATCAGGGCAATATCATTACAACAGGTTTGCACAGTGGCGCTATCATTGCTCAGAGCATAGGTGGTGGCGGTGGCACAGGCGGTTTGGTCAATCAAGATGTGCTCTCTGCCAAACAAAAAGCATGGTCACTCAGTGTGGGTGCACAAAATGGCAGCAGCGGTCATGGTGGCAAAGTCAGCGTGATAAACAGTGGTAATTTGGCAGTGAAAAGTGGCATCGCCATCTTGGGTCAAAGCATAGGCGGAGGTGGAGGTTTGGCCAGTTTGGCTCAAACTGGGCTGACTGCAGAAGAAATGGCTGCAAAAGTGGAGGTGACTGAAGGCAAAATTGAGGTGTCTTTGGGCGCAAGAAAAGGCAAAGAAGGCAAAGGTGGTGAGGTCAATTTAAGTGCCACAGGCAACATCAATACCGAGGACAGTCAGAGTTTAGGTGTGCTGGGACAATCAATAGGTGGTGGCGGTGGGCACCTGTATGTGCAACAAGCACAAAACTTCACATCGGATGCCAATGCCTACCATGTTGGCAGTCAAAATGGCAAAGGCAGTGCTGGCAAAGTCTATTTCACCCATTCCAATAATGGCATCGCTTATATCACAACTGCTGGGGCAGGTTCAGTAGGAGTGTTGCTGCAAAGCTTGGGCGGCGGCGGTGGAAGTTTATTGGTCAAACAAACCGATGCACGCAATCAGTTGGGCTCAGTCATCGTGGGTGGTGTGGGCACCGAGTCTGGTCATGGCACGGAGGTGACGCTGGGTAGTACTGCCAATTCTCACATTACCACCACAGGCAACAATGCTGTGGGTGTGTTGGCACAAAGCATCGGTGGTGGTGGTGGCTATGTGGATTTTCTGAGTGGCCAAACCCAGACTTTGGCAGGAATTAAAGCCAAGGTGCAATTGGGAGGAAATCAGGTAGTCGGCAATGGTGGGCAGGTTGATGCCCACATGTCTGGCAGCATTGTGACGCAGGGTAAAAACAGTCATGGTTTGCTGGTGCAAAGCATCGGTGGTGGGGGCGGTTATGTGGTGACCGATGCAGCTGCGAACCAAGTGAGCACCCATTTGGGTGGCATCAATGGCAGTAGAGGCAATGCTGGACAAGTGAAAATCGATAATCAGGGTGACATCATTACCAGTGGCGACGGCAGTTATGGCATTTTGGCGCAAAGTATTGGTGGTGGTGGTGGTATCGCTGCTGACACTTCGGTGCTGGTGTTGCAAAAAGTGACCAAAAACATTGCTACAACGAATGGCTTGAATGTACAAACAGAAGGCAATGGTGGCAATGTGCAAATTAACCATGTGGGCAGTATTGTGGTTAAAGGTCAAAATGCACATGCCATTGTGGCGCAATCGATAGCCAATGGTGGCGGCATCGCTCAGCAAGGTATAGGCAATGTGTTGGGAAGCAAGAAAAAAAGCCAAGCTGGCAATATTGATATCAATATCGGTAACAACAGCAAAGTTGCCGCTTTGGGTAAGAATGGCATCGGTATTTTTGCACAACTGGCAGCCAGCGACAGTGTCAATGGCAACAATATGGGCCATATTAAAATCAATTTGCAAAATACAGATTTACAGGCCGAAGATACCGGCATAGACATGCTCGGTGGCAATGCAAGTAATGCAGTCAACCTTAAAGCCAGTCACATACAGGCCGGTCAATTTGGCATAGTTCAAGAAGGGGTGGTGAAAAAACAGCAGGTCAACATTGCTCAGTCCAGTTCAGTACTGGGTGGCAATACTGCAATTAAATTGGCAGCTGTAGATGAGGCTCAAGTGTCAGTCGACTCCAGCCTTGTCAAAGGTGGGAAGATAGGCCTAAGTTTGTCTGCCAAAAAAGCTGCGGTCACCCTTAAAAATGCCAATGTCAGCGCTGCTGACACTGCCATTGAGTTGAATGCCCAAGATGAACACAAACTGCAGTTAACTCAATCGTATATGACAGACAGTGCGACGGCCATCAAGCTGATGGGTAGTGGCAAAGTCAATATCGAGATACAAGGTGGACAAGTTGGGAAAATGGGGCGAGTCTTGTTGCAGCAAAGTAACTCCGATAAAGCCATGTCGATTTCCAATAATCATGGATGGTTAGCGGGCAATATAGCCGCAACAGGTAAAGTGTCTGTTACTAATAAAGACGCCAATTCCACCATTGAAATGGGTAATAACTGGAATTTAAACGGTGGCAAACTTGAGAACAAAGGACAGCTGTATATAGCAGGAAAAGGTTCTATTGGCACAACTTATTTAAATGGGGAGTTACAACAAAATGGGTCTGGTAAGTTATTCTTAGATGCTGATTTTGCTAATAACCGTCATGACCAATTGGTCTTGACTAACACGAATGTGGGGGCAGATTTACATGAAACTAAAATCATCATCGATGCTATTTCATACAAGCCAGGAGCCAGTGCCACCATCATTAGTACCAGTGGTAACAAACAGGTTCGTTTCAACAAGTCAGACAAAAATAAAGATAAAAGTTACAAATTTCAGATAATTGCAGGTGAAAATGATTTGTTTAAATATGATTTCAAACGTGAATATACCCAAAATTTAATTGTTACACCCAAAGCTAATTTTACGAACAGTACTTGGTATAAGCAAGGTTTGAATCAAGACCAGCGCAATGTGGCCAATTATTTACAAAATGATTGGAACCGTGATGAACAAGTTGCTCTGAAAAAAGAAGCAGCAGCTTCGACTTTGCTTCGCAGTGTTGCCTTGCAAACTGCCAGTGACAGCAATGGTGCAACAAATGCAGATGAGTTGGGCGATTTATATGGTCAAATGGATAATTTAACCAGTGCCACAGAGTATTCACGACTATTAAGCAATTTGGCTTCCGATGTACAAAGTTCACCTGCGGCGATGATGCCCATGCACAACAGACAATTCATCAACAAAATGTTCACTTGCCAAGCTATGGATGGCAGCAATGTCATGAGTGAAGATGCTTGTGTATGGATGGACAGCCGCTACAACCGTACCAGATTTAACAGCACATTTGAAGACTTTGGCTATAAATTGAAATCCAGCAGCGTGCAATTTGGCGGCGAGTATGAGTTTAAACCGCAATGGTGGTTAGGAGGCTCCTTGGGTTATGAGGACATCGTTGCTAACAGTCAGGAAGTTGCTGTTGAAACCGATGGTAGCAGTGTGTCAGGTGGCATCTTTTTGAAACACATACAAGAACCATGGCAATGGGCAGCTGCCTACAGCTTTAATCGCGGTGCTTATGAAACCAATCGCTGGGTACAATTGCCAGTGACTACGGTATTGGCTAAGAGTGAATGGAACAGTTGGTTACACGCTTTAAGCTTTAGGGGGGCATATACCCATTCTTGGGAGCATGGATATCTGCGCCCTAGCGTGGATGCGATTTTAATGTACCAAAAAAATCCGGCTTACAAGGAGTATGGTGCGGGTAGTTATAATTTAGAAGTTGGGAAGGAAAGTCGCTTGACCCTGATGTTGAGTCCACAAGTTGAACTGGCTCAATCATTCAGAAATGGTGTCTATACCTGGATGCCTTATGCCAGCGTGGGGATGAATTGGATGTCTGATGACAATTGGCATACACAAATGCGCATCCAAGGTGCTCATTCCGATGATTGGATACACGTGAACACCGACATGCCTCAAGTCACGGCTGATGCCAAATTGGGTCTGGATGTTATGCGCAGAAATGGATTGGGTGTGAAATTGGAATATAGCGGGCAATGGGGGCAGCGCTATCAAAGCCATACAGGCCGCATCCGTTTAGCCTATCAATTTTAATAATTTAAGAGATGTAAGCCTCAATGTCAGATTGAGGCTTACTGAATCTACCATTCAATCTAAACATTTTCATAAGTATATTTTTGCATCAGACAATTTAGCTTGTAAGGAGAAAAGTGGCATAAGAGCTTTATTTACTGTATGCGAAGGTATAGACGGTATAGATGATTTGGGTTGATGCTTCGCAGCTTGGTGTTGCTATGCAATGTTAGATTTTTTCAGAGGAGAGTATGTTGGATTCTAAACAAATGATACCCCCAAGCGTGGCCGAATTTTGTGCCATCAATACTCCATACCAAGCATTAGAAGACAGGGTTTTTATTGAGGCCATGCGCGATCTCACCCGCTGGCATCAGCAACACTGCGCTTGGTATGCGGCTTATTTGCAAATGCACCAAATTGATGTGGAGGCAATACAGTCTCTGTCAGATTTGGAAAATTTGCCTTGTGTGCATGCCAATTTCTTGAAGGCTCATGAGATTAAATCCATTGCTGATGAAGAGGTGGTATTGCATTTGACTTCATCAGGTACAACAGGACAAAAATCTCAGGTGTTTTTTGATGAGTTCACTATTTCTCATGCTCGACGCATGGCACACGATGCCTTGAGCGCACGTGGTTTTTTCAGTTTAGAACCCGCCAATTATGTGGTAAACGCTTTTGAACCGTATTCTGGATTTAAGGTAGGAACTTCTAATACCAATCAATATTTGATGGGTTTTGCGCCAGTGGCTCAGCAATTTTGGACTTTGCGTCTGCTGGCAGAAGGCAAACATGAGTACGATGCTTTCGGCACCTTACAAGCATTGCAAGACTATGCGGCCTGTAAAGAGCCTACGCGCATCATAGGTTTCCCTGCTTTTTTGCATTTTGCCTTGGAACGCATGGCACAGTTGGAAATGTCTCCTTTGAAGTTACCTGCTAACAGTTGGGTGGTGTTTGGTGGTGGCTGGAAAGGCCATGCTGATCGTGCCATTTCAAAAGAACAGTTGCTGGCCAATATTGAATATTGGTTGGGCATATCTGCCAGCCATGTGATTGAGACTTTTGGGTCTGTCGAACACTCCATCCCCTATGTGGGCTGTAGTGAACAACATTTGCATGTGCCCGTTTGGTCGAAAGTTGTCATACGTGATGTGCAAAACATGCGACCTATAAGTATGGGAAACACAGGCTTTTTATCATTTTTATCGCCTTACATTACCTCTGCGCCTGTACATAGCGTGGTGATGGGGGATTTGGCACGCTTGCATCCTGAAAACAGCTGTGGGTGCGGGAATCCTACTGCGTGGTTTGAGATTTTGGGCCGTGCGGGCACTTCCAGTAACAAAAGCTGTGCTGCAGCTGCCGCTGAAGTTTTACCACGCTAAATATAACAAAATCTACATAAGTATTCAGGAATCGAGGAGCTCATAAATGGAACAATATACCCATCCACATTATTGGTTTGGCCAATGGATTGACGATGCTCAATTGTCCAAGGAATTATTACAGCGTAGCTTAGCACCACGTTTTAACCAAATTTTAAGCCTTGCCTTCCCATTTCAAGATTTGTTGCAAACCTGTCAGGCTTTGGCAGATGATTTGTTCCAACAACAAAAGAGTTTTACCGTATTACATGGGTATTTATGCACACAAATGGCAACTGCAGAAGCGCAAGCAATTCTGGTGCAATTGATTGCCATGCTGCAAAAAGAAACACTACAAGACAAACTTTTAAGTGAGTTGGGAACGACACAACCACATGTGTTGGAACGGCGTTATCCCGAGCGTCAATTTGAAACATGGGCACCATTGGGGTGTTTGGTGCATGTGATGCCTGCCAATGTATTTGCAGTGGCAGCGATGGGTTTGTTAGAAGGCTTGTTGAGTAACAACATCAACATGGTTAAGGTAAGTGCCAGAGATAGCCAGTTTGCGGCCTTGTTTGCACAGGAATTGGTTTCTCATGACCGCAGCGACCGTTTACACGATTATATTGCCGTGTTGCGCTTATCTTCCAAACAAAACGATTTATTGCAGTCTTTGTTTGACCAAGCCGATGTGATTTCTGCATGGGGGGGAGAAGCTGCTATTTCCGCAATCAGAAAAATGGCACCAGACAGTGTGCGTATAGTTGCATGGGGCCACAAAGTGTCTTTTGCTTATCTCAGTCACAGCATGTTACAAAATCAAGAGGCTATTGAGGGTTTTGCCAAAGACATGTGTGTTTTAGATCAACAGGCGTGTTCAAGTCCTCAAACCTTATTTGTCGAAGGTAATGAACAAGAGGTACTGCAAGTAGCGCAGGCGTTAAACACTGCTTTGACGCGGATTGCGCCCACCATACCTGCAGAAGATCCCGACGATGCAGCTTGGGCAGAAATAGCGACAGTGATAAATGTGGCTACAGCTGAGCAGGCTTTAGGTTTGTGCCATGTCATACAAGAACCTCATCGAGCTTGGAGGTTAATCGTTGATTATAGGCCGGGTTTGAAACCATCACCGCTGTATCGCACTTTATGGATCAAACCGATACAAGCAGAGCAGGTTACATCGGTATTAAGACCGATGCGAGCATGGTTGCAAACGTGTGGCTTGGCCGCCAATTTTAATGAAACCAAGGTGTTAGTTCGGAAGTTATTTGCAGCTGGTGTCAGTCGTATTACCCGTCCTGGTGAAATGCTCAATAGCTACAATGGTTCGCCTCATGATGGACTATATGCACTACAACAATTTATGCGCCGCATTACCTTGGATGCCAGTGAAGAATTTGCTCAGTTAGGCAGCTTTGCTCAATTAGAAAACGGTGCTGCTGATAAAATGCTTTCTAAGTCCAAAATCATGACCAAAGCCGATTTTCTCCAGTTGATGCACAGTCAACAACATACATATGGTTTGGTGGTCAGAAGTGGTGGCTCCAGTGGTCAAACCGCATATTCGCATTTCTTATGGAAAGACTATGCTAAACAAATGAAAGAAACTGCTCATGGTTTGTTGGCAGCAGGTTTGAACCCTAAAACAGATGTGGTTATGAATGCGTTTGCCGCAGGTTATATGTATGGTAGTTTTATCAGTTTCTGGACCATACTGGAAACCTTGCAAATCAGACAATTACCAATGGCAATGGTGGACGATTATCAATTGTTGGTCGATGAAATCATCCAACAACAGGCAACAGTATTAATTGGAATGACCCCCCATTTATTGGGATTATTCAATGCTCAGGGACAGCGCATCAAAGACTATGGCGGTCTGAAGAAAGTGTATTTTGGAGGGGAAGGGTTGAGTCGCAGTCAACGGCACTATATTCAACAATGTGGTGTGGACATATTACGCTCAGTGACTTATGGCTCAAATGACGCGGGACCAATAGGCTATCAGTGCGAGTACTGTGAGGGGGGTGTTCATCACCTGTTTTCCGCGCTACAACGTTTAGAGATTGTGGATTTGGAACAAGATGTGCCCGTCGAACAGGGTGAAATTGGTCGTTTGATTTTGACCTCTCAAGCACGTACTTCACCAAACTTAGAACGTTATGAAATCGGTGATACTGGGCGTTGGATTGACACAGCTTGTGCTTGTGGCCGCAGTGACCCTTTATTTGAATTGGTGGGGCGCATGGGGGATGTGTTTAAAGCGGGCACCCCACAATTGAATTATGCACAATTTGTACAGATTTTCAGTGACCAAGCTAATTATTCTGGTCGCCTACAAATCCATTTGCATGCGGATGGGCAATTTAATGTGATTGAAGTGTGGATGGATGACAGTTTGGGCATGACTGAGGATGCGGCTGCCGCCTTGTTACTGAATCAGTATCCTGAGTTATCGATGGTGCAGAAATTGGGTTTGCCTGTCAAAGTTCAGATACGCATACAAGTGGAAGCCGATTTTGTCAAAATCAAAGCCAGTGGCAAAATCAAACATGTGTTTGATCACCGCCAAACTGCTGTCATTGAACAATGAGGTGAAGCACATGTACACCTCCACTCAAACCACCAAATTGCACCATTTACTCAGCTATGTGCGTGAGCATTCACCTTTTTATCGGCAGTTGTATGCGGATATTGCTGATGGCAATCGGTGTTTACAAGACCATCCACTTTTGCCTGCGGCAGCATTTTGGCAAGCTAATGGCATTGAACAAAATCAAGTGATGACACAAGCACTGGCTGATGGCATCACCTTCAAAAGCGGCGGCAGTACTGGTAACCCCAAATATTCGGTTTTTACCAATCAAGAATGGCATGAATTTACCATGGCATTTGGACAAGGTATGCGCCGAGCAGGTTTACAGGTCGGTGAACGCATCGGTAATTTATTCTACGCTGGGCGCTTGTATGCATCGTTTTTATTCATAGGTAAAAGCATAGAACAAGCAGGTGTGGGCATGTGTTACCCAATCGCGGGGGGAGACATAGAGGAGATAATGCACATCTGGCAACAATTTAAAATCAGCACCTTGGCAGGTGTTCCCACCACTTTGATGAGCATGTTGGGACAAATGACAGATGAAACCCGCCAACAATTGAATCTGCAGCGGTTTTTGTATGGGGGTGAACCGATGTTTCCAGACCAAATTGCCCTGTTAAAAGCCTATTTCCCACAGTGTCAGGTACAGTCTGTTGGCATTGCTGGCGTGGATTATGGGGAGTTGGGTTGGGATGCGTCACGTGAAGCGGGCATTGGCGTACACCACTGCTTTGATGACAGCACCATTTTGGAAATTGTCGATGAAGCTGGTAATAACATCAATGAAGTAGGGGTGGCAGGGATATTGGTCATCACTAATTTACACCGAAAACTCATGCCGATTATTCGCTATCCTGTTGGAGATATGGGGCAGTGGGTGGATGCACCTGGCACTGCTTATCGGCGTTTTCAGGTGTTGGGGCGCAGTGACAGCGGTGCCCGCATAGGCCCGATGACGTTGTATGTCGATGACGTGGCACAGTTGGTCAGCCACATTAATCGCGATGCGACCCTACCTGAAATCAGTAATTTTCAAATCTTGGTACAACACTTTGAACACAAAGACCGCTGCTGTTTGCGTTTTGCAACAGCTTTGCCTCAAGACATGTCTCCTCAAGTATACAGACATATTACTGACATTTTGTACCAGCAGCGACCGATGTTTCTGGAATTGCTCAAGGCAGATTTGATACATACCCCTGCCATAGAGTGGGTAAGCAGTGCCGATTTGAGCATCAATCCTCGCACAGGCAAGCTTTTGCGGGTGATAGACCAACGTTTGCAATCCACATAAGGGCGGCCATATGCATGTGCATCAAGTCAAGACCGGCATGTTATGGACACAATTGCGGGTGCCGGTGCAACAAGCTTCCATTGCTTTAGTGCAGCAAACCCTGCGCAGTTTTGCCACAACGTGGTCATTTTCATCTGCGCGTTTGGATTTAATGGAATTGGCCATAGAGGAGAGTTTCAATACCATATTGCAATTGATACATGGCGACATAAATTTGGGTGGTGGCTGGGCGGCGGCAGGTGAGTTTGAGATACACATATGCATTCAAAACCAAACTTTGCAGGTGCGCATTACCGACGATGATTTACCTTATGATTTTGCAATGTTACCGCAATTCACACCATCGAATTTGGGACAGGCCGATGCAGATATCCGAGGCTTATCAGTGTTTTTACTGCAAAATATCGTTGATAAAGTGCGGGTATTACCACCGTCTGTGCATGGCCAAAGTTTGGAATTGGAATGGCAATTGCCTGAAGCCGATGCGACCATGACCAGTGTGACGGCCACAGAGCAAAGCCATGGTTGGCAACGCGAAGACATAAGCTTGCGAGGCTTACAGGCCGCTGATGGTATTTATGTGGCGCGATTGATGCACCAAAACTATGGCTATACTTATGTCAATTCTGATTTGTACATTGCTGAAAAAATTGGCCAACGCAGTGTCGATGGGCGTTTGTATTCTCATGTGGCAGTGACACCTGATGAGGAATTGGTAGGGCATTGCGCCATCATGAAAACCAGTGCCGATGCCGATTTATTGGAGTTGGGTGCGGCTGTGGTTGCCCCGCCATACCAAGGATTGGGCATATTTAACCGTTTGTGGGCCTCGCTGGAACAGCAGCTGCCTCAGCGTTCTGAAAAAGCTGTATGTGTGCATGCGGTCAGTACCCATCCATACACACAGAAAATAGTTTTACAACATGCTTATGTGATGTGTGCATTAATGTTGGCTTACACGCCTGTATCTATGCAATTGAAAAGCGTACACACTCTGCAAGATGCACAGCGTGGCTCAGTATTTTATTGTTGTAAATTGCTACAGCCAGTCGCCCCAATGGCTGTGTATTTGCCGGAATCAGAGTCCAAACAGCTCATGGCTGTTGCGCAGCAATTGGGCTTGCCATTGCTGAATCAAGCGGATGCTGATTGGGTTGCCAACTCAGCGCATACTGAGCTGCATTACCATGTTGAAGCCAGTTTGAACATTGCCTATTTGTCTGTGGGACATTGGTGCGGCGATAGCCTAGCCGAGATACACAGTGTGTTGAGACAGTTGTGCCGCGCGCATATTGATGCTGTGTATGCATTGCTGGATTTGAGTCAGGCCGATGCCCGCTTGTTTTACCAAGATTTAACAGCGCTTGGCTTTATCAGCGGGGGCTTGATGCCTTATTCACCTTATCCAGCTACCTTGATGTTGCAATACGTGAACAATCAATTTTTGCAGGAAGCTACTGTCTTTGCCGTAGGAGAAGCTGCTGAGCAAATCAAGCACCTGGTTTTTGCTGCCTACCATCAGCGTGAGGGCTTGTAAATCCAGTTTAAGAAGCCGCTGGCGGGAGTTGGCTTAAGGCGGCTTCACGAGTGGCATGAACTGTCAGCAAGTTTAAAAAACCGCTGATATGCAAAACCTGCGCCACAGATTCTTGTAAGCCACACATGCTGATGGCACAGTTTTGCTGTTTGGCTTGCTTTAAAGCCAACAAAATCATCCGCAATCCAGCGCTGGCGATGTAATCCAGTGCGCTTAAATCCAGTATTGTGTGTGGTGGTAATGCCTGCAATAAGGACTGAAAATTCTGATCCAATGCCATACTGGCTTGGGTATCTAAGCGGCCTGTAAATTCGAGTATCCAGTAATGGGGGTGTTGTATCGGGTTCAGGGCAAAAGTCATGTGTTTGTCCTCGTGTGGGTTGAAAAATGTACGCTGAATAAGGTGGTATTGTGACCATCATGGCTGTGGTAATCCCATTCATCTGCCAGTTGCAATAACAATTGCAAACCCAAACCCCCCAATTCTTTGTCGAGAATATCTGCAGCTAAATCGGTTTTAGGCCGAATGGCAAAGGGATTAAAGGGAGTGGAATTGTCTCGTATGCAGCATCGAATGGCGGTGTTGTAAACACTGATGGTTATGGACAGTACACAGTCAGCAGGGTGGTGACCATGCCGAACAAGATTGCTGAGGATTTCTTCTAAACAAACACAAACAGCATAAATGGTATGACTTTGTGTGGGCAGCAAGACCTGGAGGTGGTCGCTGATGGCGAGATTCAAGGCATCAATGTCACTGAAAGTGGGTGTAATTTGCCAGCGTTGTTGCTGTAAACATGTTTGAGGCTGCGCCTTGACTTTCAACACCAAGGCCGTGATGTCATCATGGGCTTGTGCTGATTCTACAAAAAGACTGACATCGTTTTTTAAGGCCTGAAAAATGTCTTGTGCATGTAGGTGTTTTTTGGCTATGCCTAACAATGCATGCAAACGTTGCTCGCCGTACTCTTGTTGAGATGGGGAGAGGGCTTCAGTCACGCCATCGCTGTATAACACCACACAGTCATGCGGCTGTAATGCTACGCTGTGAGAACGATAACTGACGTCCTCCCATGCTCCAAGTGGTAGCTGTGGCGGGCTGTCTAACGCTTGCAGCTGGTGTTGATGTGACAGCCATAAAGCACTGGGATGGCCGGCATTGGCATAATGTAAGGTCAGGGTGTGCGGGTCGAAAACCGCATAAAAGACTGTGACAAACAGATTGAGCGGATTGCGTTGGCACAGCCACTTATTGGCAAGATTCAAGACCTGATGTGGCTCTGTGTGTTTGGTTGCCGCTTGCTTAATGAGGGTACTGGAAATGGCCATAAAAAATGCCGCAGCTATACCTTTGCCGGCCACATCCGCAACCAATAAAGCATGATGTCCATTTTCCAATTCAAAGCAGTCGTAAAAATCCCCACCCATTTCTTGAGCAGGATGCATGGCCGCAAAAACCTCAAATTGAAGAGCATGCACAAATTGCTGTGGCAAAAAAGCTTGTTGCATGTCGTACGCCAATTGTAACTCTTGGTTAAGCCGTTGCTGGTTTTGTGCCAGTAATTGATTGGATGAGGACAGTTCAGCGGTGCGTTCGGCAATCAAAGACTCTAATATCTCTGCACGTTGGTGAATGTCGGTCACCATCTGATTGTACACCGCTATGAATTTGCCCATTTCATCTTGACGTGCGGCCTGTAAACCCAGTGGTCCATCCAATTCTGGCGTGCGGTAATGGCCTTGCTGTACTTGTTGTGATTTGTTGATGAGCAGCTGTATGGGCTGGGTTAAACGCCGGCTGATGAACCATGTGGCTCCCGTGCTGCTGAGTAAGCACAAGAGCAAAATGATGCCATTGTTCCATAGCAACTGCTTAATTGGTTGCATCACCAAGTCATCCGCTTTGCTTAAAACGATAATTAAATCAGAATGGATAACGGAGGCTTGGGCTTGGATAGGCGAGTTACGATGAAGTGCATGGTGGTTATCAACGGAGTTCAGATTTACGGCCGCAATGCTAACAAGGGTGGTGCCATTGGCGTGTTGCAATTTCACTGCATAATCTGGATGGTTAAGCGCTTCTTGCTGCAGGATTTGGAACATCACTGTGGCATCAACTTCTACCAACATCATTCCCAAATAATTTTGTTTGGCCGACAGTATGGGCGCAGTGAAATACAGGCTTTGCTGCTGCAATAACAAGGTTTCTGTACGGGCTGACAGGATTTTTTTCAACTCTGACAGGTTGGTTGGCTTGAGCGTCACTGGCGCAGTTAATGAAGACAATTGTACCACCGCTTGCTCAGACACGATGGATACTTGCCGTGCATGGGGTATGGATTGATGCAATTTTTGCAAATCATGTAAGGCTTGTTGTGCGGCAGCAGCATCTGTGCGATGTGCGGCAGTGCGGTTTTGCGCATAGGCGACAACATCGGCATCTGCTGCAATGGCGCGAGTCAATATTTGGTATTGTCTGGCAACGGCTTGCAGTTGTAAAGTCAAACCATTGGCATCATTTTGGAGCGCCGCTTGTTGGTCGTGCCGGATTTGTTCTATGTCGTGTTTGACACTGAGATAGCCAAAAATACCCATAGGCAATAAAGTAGCCAAGATAAAGACCACGGTTACGCGTAAAGAAAGGGGTATTTTATGCAGCATTTTTGAGACAAAAGAGCCTGTTGCCCTCACCCTAGTTGAGTGTATACACAATGGACTTCATTATAGCGTAAAGTATTTTAAGTATAGGTTTTAAATGCAAATTTCATATTTAAATGTATGTTATTGACCAAATATAAACTAAATAGCATGTTCAGTGATTGAAACAATCTAAATTTTGCTAATCGCTGTGGAGTTGACGACACTAAACTGGGTAGGTTGGTTTAACAATCGACGTTTATTGGGTTTGATAGACTACGTGACACCAGCGGAATTTTGAAATAACATATTTATCACCAACTTGCATACTCAACCAAAAGGGCATGAATCAAGATAAACTTCTTTCGAGATACTCGGGGCTGATCAGTACTGATTTAGTGACACTCTTGATTAATCATTTTTGTGACGGAGCCACCACTGAGCACATCAATGATTTTGCAACTGTTACCTGAGCAAGCAACGGCATAATTTACCGATTCTTTGGAGCCTGTACGCTATTTTGTGTAAGTGACCTTCGTTACAGATGGCCGCACAAGCGGTCATCAAAGTATGTTGTAGGCCAACTAAATATTGATTATTTGCCTAACACCCAGTCAGCCCACGCCTGCATCATCGGGCGTCGTTGCTCTAATAAATCGGTACGGTGATATGCAGCCTCAACTCGGTTGGAGATGCTGTGCGCTAGTGCCCGTTCGGCTAAGTCACGAGGGTATTGGTGTTCGCTACACCAGTCTCTAAAACTGGACCTGAAGCCATGTGCAGTTGCAATGCGATTAGGTGTGTCACTGGGAGCATGATGTTTTCGTAAAAATGATGTTAACACCATATCACATAACTCTGCTTTTTTTCGTGGGGAAGGGAATACTAAATTTGTATCAATTCCTTGTAAACCTTGAAGTATTTCGATAGCTTGTGTAGATAAGGGGACTCGGTGAGGCAGCTTCATTTTCATGCGTTCTGCTGGTATCACCCAAACTCTGGCTTCGAAATCAACCTCACTCCATCTCATACCTCTGGCTTCACCAGAGCGACATGCGGTTAAAATCAGAAATAGTAAAATTGCACGTGTAATATCATATTGATTGGTAGTGTGAACTGATCGCTGAATAAAATCAGGAATTTGACGCCAAGGCATGGCTGGTTGGTTTTGAATTCTGGTGGTTTTATTAGGTTGAGTAGGTAGCAGTTTATCTACTACATCTACAGGATTACCTTGGCAGTAACCATGTGCCCATCCCCAAGCCATAATGGCATGTATCCTTTGTTTAACACGACCAGCGGTTTCTGCTTTATCAAGCCATATGGGTTTTAATACATTGGCAATATGAGCTGGTTCAATTTGATTAAGTTGTCTATTACCTAACATTGGAAAAGCATACTGAGTCAATGTATTTATCCATTGCTGGCCATGTTTGATATTTTTCCAGCTAGGTAGTAAGTCAGCATGTAAAGTAATAGCAGCCTCTTGAAATGTAGGAATGTCTTTAGCAAATTGAGCTTGCGCATCATTTTTTGCTTTTTCATCTAAAGGATCCTGACCATTTTGTAATTGGATACGAAACTCCATACCCAATTTACCGACTTCTGCAATGCCTATTTGGGGATAGCTACCTAATCCGGCATTACGACGCTTACCAGTGGTTGGACTAACATATCGAAGTACCCATTTCCCATGGCCTTTGGTTTTTGTGGGTAGTAATGACAAACCAACCACTCCACCATGAGGAAGAGCAGTAGATTCCGGTTTGATATTGCGAGCTTTAATATCAGTTAATACTGCCATTTCACACTTTCATTAGTATGCAAATCGGTATGCCATCCAGTATGCCATTTTTTATTGGATTTAAATAGATGCGATTAGATGAGGTTGTATGATTATTTATTTAACTATTTGATATTTATATAATAAATTTAATTTAATTATAGGTTATTGGTTGGCGTTGGAAGTATTATAGGAGGACTCATTCTCCGCCATATAAACAAATAAGCCCCTGTGAAAACAGGGGCTTATTTGCTTTTGATGTTCTATAGATAACAATTTGAGTATCTGATTTATGGGTGTAGTTGGTCATATTAAACATCAAACTGTTGATTGGTGATGTATTTTGTTTTTCGCAGTGTAAAAAATAAACAGCGATGAAGACATGAACATACATGAAATGAGTCATGTATGTTCATGATGTGTTTTGGGGGATTGCTTTCCTAAGCATATCATCATGCTTGGCAGCTCCTATGTTAAGTATTATCTATCTCATTTTGAGTAAGTCAGTCAATTTCACCAACTTACTCTAAACGTAACATGTAAGCGGCCTGTATTTTGGATTTTCCAAAATAAGCCTAAATATAAGATAAACATGGAGAATTATGTATGTGTATAAATATTCTTTTTCAGTCATGATTTTGGTAAGTCTATCTCGCTGCTTTCGTTGGTATTGGAAATGACACACAGTGTTTTGACCAACTGAGGGGTACTTTAATAAAAATAATCTGATATTTGATTGGCTGCCTCGATAACACATGGCACGATTTTTGTAATAAATTCTTCTTTTTCAAACATATTTAATGGGCAGCTAACGGATAAAGCAGCAATGGGTTTATGGGTGCGCCTATTGATAATGGGTACGGCGCAAGCGGCCATATCCGACCTGAATTTACCCCAACTGATTAGATATTCTTGTTCTCTGACAAATGCAATGCGTGTCAAAAGTTCTTCAATATTTGTAGGTGTGATAGAAGAGTAGGCTTGCCACTCTTGGAAATTGTGAAAAAGCGCCCTTATTTCATTTTCATCCAAAGCACTTAGCAAAATTTGCCCAATGACAGTGGCGTAAGCTGGCCACCGAGCTCCAGTTTGTATGTTAGATGTAAATGTACCGAGAGCTTGTTCGTTGCTGACATAGACCAGATCGCGATGATTCAAAACGGCCAAGTGGGTTGCCAAAGTCGTTTTGTCGCGTAACTGTTGCATGATGGGCTGAGACACTTCTGGCAAACTCATGTGAGACAGCGTTAAATATCCTAATTGCATGACTTTTGAGTCTAGAGTGTAGCTCTTCTGAGCTCCTTTTTTCAGGTAACCTGCATATTCTAATGTCTGTACCAGCCGGAATGCACTAGAACGATTGATGTCTAGGGATTCAGCAATCTCTGTGAGGGTCAATGCTTTTTTGGAATCACTGTACAACTCCAAAATTGCCAATCCTCTTAGCAGTCCGGGAACTAAATACTTCTCTGTTTCTTGATCAGTAGTCATTTGTTTTCCAACCATTTTAATAGTGCTTAATAATACAGTAACAAACTCAAAATAAATGATGAATGGTGTTAAATATATTTCAAAAAATAGTGAATAACATCCATTTCAGCATCAAATTCTTGACATACACAAATTGAATCTCGCGAAACAAATTTCCAAAAAATGATTGACATCCATGAATGGGCATTATAAATTCACTGCAATCATTTTATACATAAAACAAAGTTTTGTATATAAAACTTTGCAGGGAGGTTGGATTATGGGGTGGATTGCTGTTTGTCAAATTGATGATGTGCAGGAAGATGAACCTAAAGCGGTGGATGTTGGTGAAACCAAAATTGGTATTTTCAAAATTGAAAACCAAATCTATGCAATTGAAAACGTGTGTCCACACGCTTATGCGTTGCTCAGCGAAGGCTTTGTAGAAGGAGAAACAGTGGAGTGCCCATTGCATGAGGCTGTTTTTAATGTCACCACTGGCGCACTGGAAAGTGGTCCAGGTTGTCGAGATTTGTGTACTTATCCGGTGAAAGTAGACGGTGCAAGTATTTTGATTCAAGCCCAATAGGTACAAAACAAAACTCAAAAAATACAAGGAGAAAATAGATGGTGGAATACAACGAAAAATTGATGCAATGGATTAATTGCAAACCCAGCACAGAAGCAGGTGTTGGCAATATTCAAACGCCAGGGGTGGTTGAGCACTTGGTTTGGCAAAACCGTTACCGAGAGCCATCAGAATACGAACAATCTCTGATAGACCATTTAATCCATGCTTTTGCAGACGGTGCTGTGGAATTAGATGCCGTAGTGACGTCTTTGAACACGCAAGGTTTGTTGAATGAAGGAGGTGAAAAGTGGACAAGCGAAAACTTCACTTTTGAAATGGCACGTTTAGGTTATTGAATCAATAACAATCAATGATTGGAGTAACGGTATGGAACAGACTGTTGAACAGTATTTGGAATTTGGCTTGCGCAATTTATGGTATCCCGTTTTGGCCAGTTGGGAAGTATCCAGCCGACCTGTAGGCATTACTCGATTGGGTGAAAATATAGCGGTATGGCGTGATGAAAATGGTGCAGTGCATGCGATTGAAGATCGCTGTCCACACCGCGGGGCGCGCTTGTCACTGGGTTGGAATTTAGGTAACCGTTTGGCTTGTTGGTATCACGGTGTGGAAGTGCGCTTTGATGGTGTGGTTGAAGATGTGCCTGCGGTGTCCAGTTGTCCGATGACTGGTGTGAAGTGTGTGAAGTCTTACCATGTACAAGAAAAACATGGCGCCATTTTTATTTGGTTTGGCGTTGATGACGCTGAAGAACCTAAGCCATTGAGTCTTCCTGAACAAATGGGCAATGATGAGTGGAGCAGTTTTTTATGTATGGCTGATTGGAAAGTCAATTACCAATACGCAGTGGACAATGTGATGGATCCCATGCACGGATCGTATTTGCACAGCGCTTCTCACTCCATGTCTGAAGGGGACAAATCGGCTGAGATGCAGCATCGCGCTACAGAACACGGCTTCATCTTTGAGAAGGTTGGGCAGTCAGGTGTGAATTTTGACTGGGTGGAATACGGTGAAACGGGTAGCCCATGGTTGCGTTTGTCCATTCCTTATAAAAAGCAATTCGGTCCTGGTGGTGTGTTCTGGATTGTGGGTTTTGCCACGCCTATTGATGAAAACAATACCCGAGTATTTTTTTGGCGCTGTCGCCAAGTGCAAGGCTGGCAACGAGATGTATGGCGTTTCTTATACCGCAATCATTTAGAAAAACTGCATTGGGATGTCTTGGAACAAGACCGATTGGTGTTAGAGAACATGGCACCGAATGCACGTCAGCATGAATTTTTGTACCAACACGATGTGGGTTTGTCACGTTTGCGTCGTATGTACAAAAAAGAGGCGCAAAAGCAATTGCAGCAATGGCAGGAAGTGAAAACACGCCAACAAGGCGAAGATTTGGTCAGTGCCAATGTCAATGCAGCTCAGCAGGATAAGGTTGGGAATCATGGTTAAACATGATTTGTTGGCCAATAAAAAAATCATCATCACTGGTGCTGCCCGTGGCTTGGGGCGAGATTTCGCCAGCGCAATTGGCTTAGCAGGTGCCACGGTATTGTTGGCCGACATATTGACGGATTTGGTGCAAAAAACGGCTGAAGATTTGCGTGTTCAAGGGATAGATGCTCAGGCAGTTCCCTTGGACTTGGCGCAGCAGGCTTCGATTCAAGGCGTGGCTCAATGGGCACAAACTCATTGGGGACGCGTTGATGGCTTGGTTAACTGTGCAGCCTTGGCAACGGGTGTGGGCGGCAAAGACATGATGGATTATGACCCTGATTTGTGGGATAGGGTCATGAACATCAATGTAAAAGGCACGTGGTTGATGACACAGGCTTTGGTGCCTTTGTTGAAGCGGTCTGCCGCGGGCAAAGTGGTGAACATTGCTTCCGACACCGCATTGTGGGGGGCGCCCAAGTTAATGGCCTATGTGGCCAGCAAAGGCGCCCTCATTGCCATGAGCCGATCCATGGCACGGGAATTGGGAACAGACAATATTTGTGTCAACACCATTGCACCAGGTTTGACCTTGTGTGAAGCCACGGAGTATGTGCCCCAAGACCGGCATGATTTGTATGTTACAGGCCGCTCAATTCAACGAGAACAAAACCCTGACGATGTCAGTGGCACGGCTGTGTACTTATTGTCTGATTTGGCCTCTTTTGTAACCGGACAATTGATTCCTGTTAATGGCGGTTTTGTTTTTAATTGAGGAAAAACCATGATTAATGGCATTAAGGTATTGAAATTTGGCGTGGAAGACGTGGCCAAGACAGTGCAATATTTGCAAGATTTTGGCTTGAGTGAAGTCAAAAATGCGTTGAGCAATGCCCATTGTTTTCGCACGCAAAATGGTGCAGAAGTGCAGGTGTATGCCGTCAAGGATGAACGCTTACCCGCCGCATTTGAAGCAGGTTCAACCCTGCGGGAAGTGACTTGGGCGGTCAACCGTGATGCAGATTTAGAAGTATTGGCCTTAACCTTACAAGACGCGCCATCGTTTCAGCGTAAGGCAGACAGCATCGTTTGCCAAGATCCCAATGGTCTGTTTTTGCGTTTTGAAGTCGCGACTTTGGCCTACAAGGCTGAAGCTGTTGCAGAGGGCATTAACCAATACGGACAAATCAACCGCATCAATGCACCCAGCCCTGTCTACGCTCAAGCTGAGCCTATGGCCATTGGGCATGTGGTGTTCTTTACCCCAGATCTGGAAACAACGCAGGCATTTTATGAAAACAAATTGGGTTTTCATCTTTCAGATGCCTACAAGCAACGTGGTGCCTTCTTGCGTTGCTCATCGGAAGGCTGGCACCACAGTCTGTTTTTATTGAAATTACCGCATAAGCCTGATGCAGGTCTGAACCATGTGGCTTTTGTGGTGCGCGACATTCATGAGGTGATAGGTGGCGGCTTGAACATGAATCGCTTGAAATGGGATTCGTTTATTGGCCCCGGTCGTCATCCGATTTCCTCAGCCTATTTTTGGTACGTGCATTCGCCTTTGGGTGGGGCTTTTGAATACTACACCAATGACGATTACCTGACGGCGCAATGGCAACCTCGCTTTTACGATTACTCATTGGAGTTGTTCACTGAGTGGGCCATAGACGGTGGCTTAGACCATGCAACCCGTCGCCAAGCTGTGCATGTAAAGGATGGCTGCCATGAATAATATTGTCATCATTGGTGCAGGACAAGCCGCTGCTTGGGCTGCCCACACATTGCGCCAACAAGGATTTACAGGCCGCTTGAGCATCGTGTCGAATGAGGAAAGGGTTTTCTACGAGCGTCCTCCTTTATCCAAACAGGTGTTGGCAGGTGACATGGCTGCCGCTGCTTTGCAAATCTTCAATGATGAGGCAATAGCGGCCATGAACATTGATTGGCACAAGCCTGTAAGCGCTGAACGCATAGACCGCAATCATCATCTGGTGATTTTGGATGATGGCACGACCTTACCTTACGACAAATTATTAATCGCTACCGGTTCACGCGCACGTTTGCCTCATCCTCATTGGGGGGAAATCAATGGTGTGTACACGATGCGCAATGTCGATGATTGCCATCAATTGCGCGACCAATTGGAACACATTGAAGAATTGGTGTTAATCGGCGGCGGTTGGATCGGTTTGGAAATTGCCGCCACTGCTCGCAAGAGTGGGGTCAAAGTCACGGTTTTGGAGTTGGGCAGCCGTTTGTGTGCACGCAGTGTCAGCGCAGAAGTGTCTGAATTGATTTTCAGACACCATCAAAATGCCGGCGTGGACGTGGTGGTGGCTTGTGGGCAAGTGGAGTTGTTACAGGCCGCCAATGGTCAGGTTTTGATTCAACGCGATGGGCAAGATTGGAAAACCGTTGATGCAGTTGTCGTGGGTGCCGGTGCGCACATTTGCAAAGAATTGGCAGTGGATGCAGGTTTGGATACCCAAGATGGCATTGTGGTTGATGCATTTGGCCAAAGCTCCGATCCCGACATTTACGCCGCCGGCGATGTTGCCATACATCCAGAGCTGGGTTTTTGCATCCAATCTTGGGCCAATGCACAAAACCAAGCCATCGTCGCTGCCAAAGCCATGTTGGGTGAAACCGAGCCATATGCCGATATCCCGTGGCTGTGGTCGGATCAATATGATTTGAACATTCAAATTTTGGGTACGCCTATTGGACATGAGAAGTGTGCGTTGGTGGAGCGCCAAACCGGTGACAAACAACACAGCTTTTTGTATTTGAATGAGCAGAATCAATTGCATTATTTGGTGGCAGTCAATGATGCCAAATTGGTGAAAATGGCCAAACGGTGGATGAAAGCGGGCACAAGCTTGCAAGCCAGTGATTTGGCTAACCCCGATTTCAATGTCTTGAGTATCAAAGCAAATTAAACAATTCATATCAAAATAAAACAATACAAATAGAGAAGAGAAACAACACATGAACATACCACTTAATAGGGGGCCCAATTCTGCGGCACCACCAGACAGTTTCATCAAACATTGGATGCCTGCCTTCGTGCTGATGGTGTGTGTGGTCTTGGCATTTTTTGACAAAATCAGCATCGCGGTTTTGTTTGCAGACCCACACTTTCAATCCGCCATGGGCATTGTTGAGAGTAAGGCCAAACTGGGTTGGCTGATGACCAGCTTCTTATTGGCGTATGGCTTTTCTTGCATGTTCCTGAGTTTTTTGGGTGATTTGATCAATCCTAAAAAATTGATTTTTTGGAGTGTGGCTTCATGGGGCGTGTTGATGCTGATTATGGGCTTTACCACTTCCTACAGTGGCATGCTGGTGATGCGTGTTTTACTCGGTATTGCCGAAGGCCCACTGTTTGCCTTGTGCTACAGCATTGTTAAACAACGCTACAGCGACCGTGAACAAGCCCGTGCTTCCACCATGTTCTTATTGGGCACACCCATCGGCGCCACCTTGGGTTTCCCGATTACGGCGCATGTGTTGGCCAGCCATGATTGGCACACCACTTTTTTCGTCATGGCTGCCTTAACTGTGGTGGTGTTGTTATTGGTGTATTTCGGCTTAAAAGACGTGCAATTGGCCAAAGTCGATGGCAGCCAAAAAATCAGTAAAGCGCAACATCGCCTCAATTTGAGCGTGCTGTTTGGTAACCGTGCTTTTTGGATGGTGTGCATCTTCAATATTGCCATGATGGGTTATTTGTGGGGTTTGAACAGTTGGATTCCGATTTATTTGATGGAAGCCAAAGGCTTTAACCTTAAAGAGTTTGGCAATTTGTCCATGATTCCATTCATTGCCATGTTGGTGGGCGAGATCTTCGGTGCTTATTACTCAGACAAAATCGGCAAATTGCGTTCACCACAGGTATTTATCGGTTTGTTTTTGGCAGGTGTGGGCATGTATGCCTTGGTTTTGGCACATGGAATCACCCAAGTGATCTTGGCGATGTCGTTCAGCTCGATGTTGTGGGGATTTGCGGCCTCAGCGATTTTTGCCTTATTGGCTCGCGTCAGCACCAAAGAAGTGGCCTCAACTGCGGGTGGAATTTTCAATGGTTTGGGTAATTTTGCCAGTGCATTGGCGCCCGTCATCATTGGTTACATAGTACAAGCCAGTAAGAATTTCAATGATGGTGTGACTTTTTTGGCCATATTGGCAGTGGTGGGATCATTGACTTTGATTCCTTTGTTGAAAAAACATTAATGAAATGAAAGAGGTAAACAGATGACTGATACAGTAAATCAAGCCAAACAAGCACAATCGTTCCCAGGTTGGGAACGTGCTCAAGGTGAAACATTGGAACAATGGTTAACCCCACGCATTGCCCGTTTTGCAAGCCGACGTTATGACTATGAGGCTTTGAAATTTCAGGCCGACTTTGATCCCAAATACCGCCGTGCGCAAATGCGCTACATGGGAACAGGTGCGACGGGTGTGGGCACCGACAACAATACCGTTGCTGCTGAACATTTCACGTTTTCAACCATGGTGTTGCCACCTCAGTGTGAGGGCCCGTTGCACGTGCATGATGATGTGGAAGAGGTGTTTTTCATGCTGCGCGGATCCATTGAGTTGTTTATGGAATTGGATGGCGAGAAATTCAGCACCCAGTTGTTTGAGCGCGATTTGATTTCCATTCCGCCTGGCATTTATCGAGGGCTGTTCAACCCTGGGCAAGAAGAGGCTTTGATGTGTGTGATGTTGGGCACGCCCAAGCCGCAAATTCCAACCTATCCAGATGACCATCCTTTATCAAAAATTGAACGCCCTAGTAAAAAATAAGGACAGAACATGACCCAAACCATGGCAGCACTACACACCGTAACCCTGCCTGATGGAGCGACACAGGCGTACCGTGACAGTCAAGGTCACGGTATGACCATCGTTTTGTTACATGGCATCAGCTCGGGAGCGGCATCGTGGCAGCAGCAATTTGCTGGTTTGGGTCAACACCACCGTTTGATTGCTTGGGATGCACCGGGCTATGGCTTAAGCGATGGTTTGGATACCGTACAACCGAATGCTGTGGATTTTGCTCAGCGTTTACACGCCTTGGTAGAGGTTTTGCAGCTGGAGTCATTTGTACTGGTAGGACATTCTCTCGGGGCATTGATTGCCAGTGCTTATGCCAGTTTACAGGCCGCTCGTTTAACGGGTTTGCTCTTGGCCAATGTGGCTCAAGGTTATGGGCATTGTGATGCGGACACGCGCCAGCAAGTGTTTTTGAAGCGCCCAAGTTTGCTGCAGAAATTGGGCAATGCCGGCATGGCAGCCGAGCGAGGCCCTGCTTTGGTATGGCGCAAAAGCCCTGAGCAAATCGCATTGATTACTGAAGTCATGCAAGGATTGACCTTAAACGGCTTTAGCAATGCTTCTTATTTGCTGGCCCATGACAGCATCTTGAATTACTTGCCAGTAAGCGGCTTGAATACCCACATAGTTTACGCCGAACAAGATGACATCACGCCCAAATCAGACATGTTGGCATTGGCTCAGAAAATAGCCTTACCCGCATCCCATTTGCACGGCATTCATGAAGCAGGGCACTTGAGTTATTTGGATCAAGCAGAGGCATTCAACCAAGTGTTGAAACAGCTGTTACACAACAATAAAGAATAAAGAGGCACATCATGAGTTTTTTGGTTGAAGACAAAGTCGCCGTGGTGACAGGAGGCTCTTCAGGTATTGGTTTGGAGACGGTGAAGTTGCTGCTGCAACAAGGTGCCAAAGTGGCATGGTGCGGTCGGGATGAAACCCGTTTGCAAGCATCATGGCAGAAGCTGGCTTCGCAATTTGCACCTGAAGACATGATGGTGCATGGCTGTGATGTTTTGAATAAGGAGTCTGTTCAGGGTTTTGCAGACAGTGTCATGGCGCGTTTTGGCCAAGTAGACATGCTGATTAATAACGCAGGCCAAGGCAAGGTGTCGACATTTGCAGAAACCACAGATCAAGAATGGATGGATGAAGTGCAGTTAAAGTATTTCAGTGTCATCCATCCGGTCAAGGCATTTTTGGACGCGTTAAAACAATCCCAGCACGCAGCCATAGTCAACGTGAACTCCTTGTTGGCACTGAAGCCTGAGGCACACATGATCGCCACCTCTGCCGCACGGGCTGCATTGCTGAATTTGACCAAATCTTTGGCACAAAACTTTGCCCAAGAGGGCATTCGGGTCAATTCCATTTTGATAGGCATGGTTGAGTCCGGTCAATGGCGCCGCCGTTTCGAGCAGCGCTCTGATTTGAGCTTGGACTGGGACGCATGGGTAGCCAAAATTGCCGCTGAACGGGGGATTCCGTTGGGTCGCTTGGGCAAACCTGAGGAGGCTGCACGGGCGTTGGTATTCTTGGCTTCGCCCTTGTCTTCATACACTACCGGCTCGACTGTGGATGTGTCGGGTGGTTTCAGTAAGCACATTTAGGAAGTCTCAATGAAACACATCATGATGATCGGTTTTGGAGCCATGGCACAAGTGGTGTGGCAAAACCTACCCGAAGGATTGGAACTGAGTTGGGTGGTTGTACCTGAACACAGCATCACCAAAGTAAGAAAGCAATTGCCAGAGCAAGTGCAAGTCATGGCCAGTATAGCGGCCTGTAAACAAGTGCCTGACTTGGTGATAGAAGTGGCTGGGCAGGCGGCGGTGAGAGAACACGCAGAAGCTGTTCTGGCCAAAGGTTGGGATTTGGCTTTGATTTCGGTCGGAGCTTTGGCAGACGAAGACTTGAGTCTGCGCTTGCAACAAGTGGCCAAGCAGCACGACAGCCATTTGATTGCTTTAGCGGGAGCCATAGCAGGCATGGATGGATTAGCTGCAGCGCGCGAGTTGGGTTTGCATGCCGTCACGTATCAAGGACGAAAAAGTCCCCAAAGCTGGCAGGGCAGCCATGCTGAAAATTTGCTAGATTTACAGAGTTTACAGGCCGCTCAAGTCTTTTTTCAAGGCAGTGCCCGTGAGGCGGCGATGTTGTTTCCTGCCAATGCCAATGTGGCTGCCACAGTGGCCTTAGCAGGCTTGGGGATGGATGACACGCAAGTGGAATTGATTGCCGACCCAGCGGTAAGTCGCAACCAACACACCATCACCGCCACTGGCGAATTTGGAGAGATGCGCATTGAGCTGATGGGAGTGCCACTGCCTGCCAATCCCAAAACATCGACTTTGGCCGCTTTGAGCGTATTAAGACAATGCCGTCAACTGGTACAAAGCATTCAAATATAAACAGAAACAGAGGACTGATATGGCAAAAGATTTGTATTTGGCCGGCGAATGGCGACAAGGTCGTGGGCCAGTGGCACAAAGTATTTTTCCCGCAGACGGCACTGTGAATGCCGAATTCAGCACCGCCAGCGTGGACGATGTGAATGAGGCCATAGAACAAGCCGATTTGGCATGGCGCAGCAGTGCTTGGTGCGAAAGCTTGCCGCACCAGCGCGCTCAAGTTTTGTACAAAGTCGCAGACATCATTACCGAGCGTGCCGAGGCATTGTCTCAATTGCAGACCCGTGACAATGGCAAGCCCCATGCTGAAACCATGGCTTTGGTCATGAGTGCTGCCGCCACTGCCCGTTATGTGGCGGCCGCTTGTGAAACCATGGATGGGGAACTAACCAGTCAGCGCGCTGCGGATTTCATGACGATGAGTGTGTATGAACCCGTGGGCGTGGTGGCAGCCATTACCCCTTGGAATTCACCGATTGCTTCTGAAGTGCAAAAACTGGCGCCTGCATTGGCTGGTGGCAATGCGGTGATTTTGAAACCGGCGCAGGAAACCTCGCTGATTGCATTGGAATTGGCACGTATTTTTGAAGAAGCGGGCTTGCCTAAGGGCTTGCTAAGTGTGTTGCCTGGATCGGGTTCTGTGGTCGGGGATGCGATTGTGAATCACCCGTTGGTGCGCAAGATTTCATTTACAGGGGGCACCACTACCGGCCGTCGTTTGGCGCACATTGCCGCAGAGCGTTTGATTACCACCTCTTTGGAATTGGGGGGCAAGTCGCCGACCATCGTTTTGGCCGATGCCGATTTGGATTTGGCAGTGAAAGGTGTGGTTTACGGTATTTTCAGTTCTGCTGGGCAAGCTTGTATTGCGGGTTCACGTTTGTTTGTGGCAGAGGAAATTTACCAAGAATTCATGGATAAATTGGTTGCAGCCACTAAGGGATTGCGCATTGGTCACCCTGAAAAACCCGGTATGCATTTGGGTTCATTGATTAATGAAAAACACTTGAACAGTGTCGATGGTTATGTGCAATTGGCCAAGTCTGAAGGCGGTACGGTGGTGTGCGGTGGTGAACGCATGGTGGAGGGTGAACATGCCCAAGGTTGTTTCTATTTGCCTACCATCATTACCGGATTGAATAACACGGCACGTGTGTGCCAAGAAGAAATCTTTGGGCCGGTATTGGTGGTGATGCCATTTGCCGATGAAGCTGCTTTGTTAGCTGAAGCCAATGACAGTATCTATGGCTTGGCAGCAGGAATCTGGACAGAAAATTATCGCAAAGCAATGCAATTGGCTCGGGCACTGGAAGTGGGCACGGTTTGGATCAATACCTACAAAAAATTCTCGATTTCAACGCCTTTTGGCGGCTTTAAAGAAAGTGGTATTGGTCGTGAAAAAGGGCGCTTGGGCATCTTGTCATACATGCAGCAAAAAAGCATTTACTTGGGCCTGAATGAAACACCCAATACTTGGTGTGATTGATGCACACCTTTGCAAAAAATGAAAAGCTTAGAGGAAAACTCAATATGTCAGAAAAAGTCAACGTGGGCGAGGCGATTGCCCGAGTATTGGAAGCCCATCAAGTCGACAGTGTCTATGGTGTGATTTCCATACACAATTTGCCCATAGCCGATGCGATTGGGCGCAGAAACCAAACGCGTTTTGTGTGTGCGCGCGGTGAGGCTGGCAGCGTGACCATGGCCGATGCACATGCCCGTTTTAAAGGCTTGGGTGTGGCCATCACCAGTACGGGTGCCGGTGCTGGTAATGCCATAGGTTCTTTGATTGAGGCTTGTAATGCAGCCAGTCCTGTATTGCACCTTACCGGTCAAGTTGAGCGCGAGTATTTGGACCGCGATGCCAGTTTTATTCATGAGGCCAAAGACCAACTGACTTTTTTGCGTGCTGCAAGCAAGGCGGCATTTCGCATTACCAGTCCAGACAATGCTGTGGGCATTGTGCGCGAAGCCATACGCATTGCCACCACTGTTCCCATGGGGCCGGTGAGCATAGAAATTCCGATTGATGTACAGGCCAGTGAAATTGACTTGCCCGCCCAGTTAGGTCCAGTTAAGGCCATGGATTTGCCTGCAGCCGATGCTGCCGATGTGGCCTTGTTGATCGAAGCGGTCAAAAAAGCCAAACGCCCTGTGTTTTGGATAGGCGGCGGTTGTTTGGGAGCGGTGGACGAAGTCAAAGCCTTGGCCGATTTGGGCATACCTGTGTTGTCTTCGACCCATGCTCGCGGGGTGTTGCCAGACCATCATCCGCGCAGTTTGGGGGCATTTCACAACTCCACCAAAGTAGAGGAGTTGCTTAAAAACGCTGACTTGGCTGTGGTGGTGGGCTCGCGTTTGCGCAGCAATGAAACCAAAACCTACAGCGTGGTCTTCCCTGAAAACCTGATTCAAATTGACGCTTATCCGGTGGCACAGCAACGCAATTATCGGGTTAGCCAATTCATTTGCGGGGATGCCAAGCAAGTATTGCAACAGTTGTTACAAGGGTTACAGGCCGCTTCTAAAGTCGATGCAAGCTACGATGCTGAAATCAAAGTCGCCAAACAAGCTGCCATTGATGCCTTAAGTACGCAGTTAGGTCCTTATGCGGAAATTTGCCAAGCATTGCGTGAGGCTTTGCCTGAAAACGGTATTTTCGTGCGCGACATTACCATGTCAGGCAGCACATGGGGCAGTCGCTTATTTCCTGTACAAAAACCCTTACAAAACATCCATTCTTTGGCTGGTGCAATTGGCTTAGGGTTGGCACATGGCATTGGTAGCGCTGTCGCCAATCCTGATAAAAAAGTGGTTGCTTTGGTAGGCGATGGCGGCCTGATGTTGGGCATAGGCGAAATTGCCACCATGGTGCAAGAGCAGACCAATATGGTGTTGTTGGTGATGAATGACGGTGGTTATGGCGTGATGCGTGGCATACAAAACAATTATTTTGGTGGCCGTCAGTATTTCAATGAATTGCATACACCAAGTTACAAGGATTTGGGTACATCTATGGGCTGTGCCTCTTGGTTGGCGACTTCGGTGGATGAATTTAAAAACGCAATCCAAGCAGCAATCGCTCATCAAGGTCCAAGTGTGGTTGAGGTAGACATGAATGCCATCGGGCCATTGAATTTTGCGGGGCCACCACAGAAAAAATTGTATTGATTTTAGGGTACACACAATGGTTATCCGTGCGCGGGCATGGGTAACCATTAGTATAAAGCGGCCTGTAAGAGCGTGAAGCAGTGTTTGTCAAAATAACAAATCATCTATAAAGAGCAAATGAATGAGGAGAATAAAAGTGTTGAAACAAATGACTTTTTTGTCTTTGATGGGCTGTAGCGGTGTGGCGATGGCCGATGTGGTGTTGTATGGACACATCAAGGGCGGTATTGGCTATACCAGTGGCAGCGGTGATGGGAGCATCACCCAAATGGAAGATTACAAATCGCGCATTGGTTTTCGGGGCAATGAAGACTTGGGCAATGGCTTACAAGCCATTTGGCAAGTTGAACAGTTTACGCCCATTTCAGGTGCCGAATCTTCTAGAGGTTGGAATAATCGGGATACTTTTATTGGTTTGAAAGGCGATTTTGGTACTGTCCGCGCTGGCTATATCAGTGATGGCATGATGGACACTGCCGATCAAAAATTGATTGTTGATCCATGGGAGTGGAATTTGAATGCCAATAACCCTAAAGGTGTGGCCAATTTTACCCGTGTAGACAAACGCTTACAGGGTATTCGTTATGATTCCCCGCAAATGGGTGGTTTCAAATTCAATGTGACCCATCAATTGGCCGATAACGCCGCTCAAAGTGATTTTGAAACCGCCAGCACCGTCAACCAAGCGACTGTTTTGGCCGCGACCTATGAACATGCAGGTTATTTTGCCAAAGGTGCTTATGGTTTGTACAAACACCAAAATGAAGACAGCAATCAACATTTAAATGATGCACAAGTTGCAAGAGTCATGGGGGGATACCGTGCCAAAAATATGTTGGCAGTGCTGGCATACCAATACACTGAGGGTTTTAAAGGTTTATGGGCCACACCTGCAAGTGTAGGCAATCATGCCCAAATCGGCAAAACAGACGTCAAAACGCATGAAGTCTTGGGAAATTTTGCCTACACCATGGGTGCATTTACGCCAAGGGTAAGCTATGTGTATGGTTTTGATGAACGTCATGCAGGCATAGGGAAAGTCGATAACACCCATTACAATCAAGTGATTGTGGGGGCAGATTATGCCTTGTCGAAGCGTACTACTGTTTTGGCCAGTGCCGGTTGGAAAAATGCCCCTTACGCCTATGCGGTGAATGCAGCAGGGAAAAAAACAGGCTTAGACAATGATGTGTATTCTGTAGGCTTGGGCTTAAGGCATATGTTTTAAAACAAGTGGATAGCGGATTGATTGAACGAACGTGCTTAGAAATTGCATCATCAAATCGGCTAGAACAGACGAGGGTGATGCAATCTCAGTGTTACTGCGGTGCTAACAATCAACAGTGTCGATGTGCTTATGGCATTGAACTTTTCGATATCCGTCAACCAAAGAAGCAACCGATATTTCGGTTGCTTCTTTGCGATTTATCATGCTAGATGGCTGTGTGCCGAGCCCGTTGCCTTTGTTGATACAAGCTTCTCGCCATCAATGACGAGACAGCAAGTCAGTCTTGCAAGATGCAATTAAGTTTTTGAGTTACGGCCGATATGTTGCTTGCTGTTTCAAACGTCATGGCATCAATGTTCCAATTTTCTTAAAAAATAATCTGAAAACAGTTTTTGTAAACGGTTTGGCTTTTTGCCTGCTTTCCACGCCACGCCCAAATCCATGGTGGGCACGGGAGTGGTCAATTTGATGCGGTTGATGCGTTTTCCTTCCAGTGACCAAGGGCGGTATACCGCATTGGACAAGATACAAATGCCGCTGCCATTGGCGACCATGCTGCGCACGGCTTCTACTGAGCTGGTTTCCACAAAAATATTGGGGCTGGCACCATACATCTGCCAGTGTTTTTGCGTGGTCAAATGGGCCTCATCCACGTTCAGCATGATGTAAGGCTCATTGACAATGTCTTGATAATCCACTTGCTCTTTGGTCAAAAGCGGGTGATTGGATGAGACCCACAAGGTTCGAGATGATTCTAAGAACGTTTTTACCTGTAATTCTGGGTGGTTCACATTAGAGCTGAGTAAGACCGAAATGTCTAATTTTTCATCAAGCAGCTGTTGTTCTATCTGAGTCCTTGCCATCTCAAATATCTTAAATTTGACATTGGGATACATGTTTTGCAGGTGTTGCAAATGGGCTGGTAAGTAATATCCCAATACGGTATAGCTGGCGCCGATTTTAAGCTCACCGCTAATGTCATTACTGGTGTTGTGTAGATGTTGTGAGCGTTCCAAAGTGCTCAACATGTCGTAACAATTGCCCAAAAATTGCTTGCCTGCTTCGGTCAAGATCATGCGTTTAGACGCTCGCACAAACAATTGCAGATTCAATTTGCTTTCTAAGTCTTTGATGGAGATGGTGATGGCGGATTGGGTAATGTTAAGTTCTTGTGCTGCCATGGAAATCTGTCCCAGTTCGGCCGTGCATACAAAATAGCGAATTTGCCTAAATGAAATGTCAGGAATGCGCAATTCTCTCTCCAAGTGATTGAAAATGATTTATAAAATAGCAATATATAAAAATATTTTATACATAAGTATAAATAAATAAAAGTTTTTATTTATATTTATTTCAGCTACCATGAATTTCCCTTGATTTATTAGAAATCAAAATATATGTCTAAACAATTCATAGATTTGAACTCGGATATGGGTGAAGGATTCGGCCCATGGAAGGCGGGTGATGGCACGGATGATGAAATCATTCAATTGATTTCCTCGGCCAACATCGCAACGGGATTTCATGCTGGAGACCCCAACATCATGGCCAAGACAGTGCAATTGGCCAAAGAGCATTCTGTAGGCATAGGTGCACATCCAGGCTACCGTGATTTAGTGGGCTTTGGTCGGCGCACCATCAATGCCAGTCATCAAGAGTTAATCAACGACATCGTCTATCAAATGGGTTCATTGTCCTTATTTGCAAAATACCAAGACCTGCCCATACAACATGTCAAACCTCACGGTGCTTTGTACATGACTTTGGCCAGTGATTTGGAGTTTTCAAAACAGTTTGTGGAAGTGGTTCAGAAACTTGACCCCAATTTGCTGATTTTTTGCATGGATGTTTCTGCAACCTACAAAGCAGCGCAAGCATTGGGCATGAAGGCGGTTCGGGAGTTTTATGGTGACCGTCACTACGATGATTCGGGCAGTATTGTGTTCACCCGTCAACAAAAAGCCTTAGAGCCGCAAGCGGTGGCAGAAAAAGTATTGGAAGCGTGTGTGAATGGGCGAGTGAAAACCGTGCAAGGTAATTGGATTCCCATTGAATTTGATTCCGTGTGTATTCACAGCGATACTCCCCGCGCTTTGGAGCTTATTCGTGCAACGAAAATCTCGTTGGAACAAGAAAACATAACAATTGCAAATCAATTTGCATCATAAGGAGCAGTCATGTCTACAGTAGAAATATACAGCCCATTACCAGGTACTTTTTACAGCAAAGCAGCACCAGACCAGCCAGATTTCGTGCAAGTGGGGGATAGCGTGAGTGTGGGACAGGTCATCGGTTTGATTGAGGTGATGAAGCAATACAATGAATTGACCTCTGAAGTGGCTGGTAAGGTGGTGGCTCTTGAGATTCAAAATGGCGATGAAGTGGATGCGGGGCAAGTGGTTGCCGTGATTGAGGCTTAAGAGGAGGGGTGTGATGAAACGATTATTGATTGCCAATCGTGGTGAAATTGCAGTGCGCATTATCCGTGCTGCCAAAGAATTGGGTATGACCACGATATTGGCACACAGCAGCGCCGACAAGAGCAGTTTGGCGGCCATGTTGGCAGATGAATGTGTGGAAATTGGGCCTGCAGCTGCGGCCAAGAGCTATTTGAATGTCCCAGTTATTTTACAGGCCGCATTGGATGTGCGTGCGGATGCGATACATCCAGGCTATGGTTTTTTGGCTGAAAACGCTCACTTTGCGCGGCAAGTACAGGCTGCAGGCATGATTTTTGTGGGACCTGATGCCGATACCATAGACATGATGGGTGACAAAGCTCAGGCCAGAGCCACTGCGATTGCTGCTGGTGTGCCAGTCGTACCCGGCAGTGAAGGCGTGTTAACCGACATGGCTACTGCCTTATTGGCCGCGCAAGAAGTTGGTTTCCCATTGATGATTAAAGCTTCTGCCGGTGGCGGTGGCAAAGGCATACGCATCGTGGAAGATCCCGAGGATTTTGCTAAAGAATTTGAAGCTGCGCAGCGTGAAGGTTTGGGTGCGTTTGGTGACAATGCCATGTACCTGGAACGTTTCATTTCTCAAGCCAGACACATCGAAGTTCAGGTATTGGGTGATGGTGAGTCGGTGGTGCATTTGTTTGACCGCGAATGCTCGTTGCAACGACGTCGTCAAAAAATTTTGGAAGAAGCTCCATCACCGGCTTTAGATGATGCCACCCGCAGCAAAATCTGCGAGTCTGCCGTCGCCTTGGCGCAAAGTGTGAATTATAAAGGCGCGGGTACCATGGAATACCTGTTTGATGACAGAAGCGGTGAGTTTTTCTTTATTGAAATGAACACACGCATTCAAGTGGAACACCCGATTACCGAAATGATTACCGGTGTGGATTTGATTCGTGAGATGTTGCTGATTGCCTTTGGTGACCAGCTGAAACTCAAACAAGAAGATATACACATCAAAGGCGCGGCGATTGAATGCCGTATCAATGCAGAAGACCCTGCAAACAATTTCCAGCCCAATATCGGCACCATCCAAAAATTGACTTGGGCCACAGGTCCTGGTGTGCGCATTGATTCCATGCTGTATGAAGGTTATGGCGTGTCGCCATTTTACGATTCCATGTTGGCCAAAGTCATTGTTTGGGATAACACCCGTGCTGATGCGCTCAAACGCATGAAGCGGGTGTTGGCAGAGTGTGAAATTGAGGGTCTGAAAACCACATTGCCGTTGCACCAAATGCTGGTTGATGATGCCGACGTACATGCTTCGCAGTTTCACACCAATTGGTTGGAGCATTGGCTACATCACCAATATTCAGCCAGCCCATCCTCACTGTAAATACCCCCCATCAATTCGCACAACCATGTTTGCATTTCGGAGGAGAAAATAATGTCTTTACGCTATACCTTTGGTGGGGACGAATTCATCTTTGTTGAAATCAGCGAAGCCATGTCATTGCAGTCGTTCTTTACCAGCATGGCCATTACCAAACGCTTACAAGAAGAAGCCGTTGCGGGGGTGATAGAAATCTGTCCTGCCAACGCATCTTACCAAATCAGGTTCAATCCTGATGTCATTCATCCCGATGCCATGCTCGCAAAATTGCAGCAGTTGGAGCAGGAGTTATCCAGCGACAATATGGTATTGGAAACCAGATTGATTGAAATACCGGTGCTTTACAACGACCCTTGGACCAATGAAACCGGTGCCAAATTCAGAGAAAGGCATCAAGATCCTAGTTCTACAGATTTGGAATACGCTGCCCGCATCAATGGTTATCCAAGCATTGATGATTTCATTACCGCCCACAGTGCCTCGCCATGGTTTGTATCCATGGTGGGGTTTGTGGCGGGTCTGCCGTTTATGTTTCAGATGGTAGAGCAGGCCAAACAATTGCAAGTGCCCAAATACCTGCGTCCGCGCACCGATACCCCCAAGCTGACTTTGGGCCATGGCGGCTGTTTCAGTTGCATTTATTCGGTGCGTGGCGCTGGTGGTTATCAAATGTTTGGGGTCACTCCCGCACCCATTTATGACCCTGAACAAACCTTGCCTTATTTAAAAGAAATGATGGTGTTTTTCAGGCCGGGTGATGTGGTGAAATTCAAGCCCATTAACCGTCAGGAGTACGATATTGCCATGGAACAAGTGGCGGCTGGAACGTTTGATCTCACGGTCAAAAACATCGTTTTCAATTTGCATGAGTTCTTGGCGAACCCACATCAATATAACCAACAATTGATAGGAGCCCAAGCATGAAGCGCACAGTAAAAATCATCAAACCGGGTTTGGCCATTTCCATCCAAGATCAGGGTCGTCAAGGCTATTACCATTTGGGCATCCCACCTTCCGGTGCCATGGATCAATACTCGTTTGTCGCGGCCAATTTATTGGTGGGTAATCCCAAACATGCGGCGGTTTTAGAGTGCACACTGATGGCGCCTGAATTGGAGTTTAGCGCGGACACGGTGATTGCCATTACTGGCGCGCAACTGGTTGCCAAAGTCAATGGTGAAGAGATTCCAACCAATGCCACTTGTCGCGTGCCAGCTGGCGGTGTTTTGACCTTGGGTTTTATGACGCTGGGAGCCAGAGCCTATATCGCTTTTGATGGTGGTATTGATGTGCCTGAAGTATTGGGCAGTCGCTCATTTTATGGTCTTGGCAGTTTGGGTGGGCTCAATGGCAAAAAGCTGGAAGCTGGGGACGTGTTACCACTCGGACACGCTCATGCAAAAGTGCATGAATGTGTGTTGCCTGAGCATTTGCGTGCACCCTTGAACAAACACCAAGAAATTCGTGTGATTAAAGGTTTGTATGACCACCGCTTAAGCGATACAGGCCGTGACAGTTTTTATGCTGATGAGTGGAAGGTGGCCAGTGAGGCCGATCGCATCGGTTATCGCTGTAAAGGTGGTCAAGCGCTGACTTTTATAGACCGAGAGCCACCTTTTGGTGCCGGATCAGACCCTTCTAATATCGTCGATGCCCCATATCCGATAGGTTCGATTCAAGTTCCGGCTGGCGTGGAACCGATTATTTTGCACCGTGATGCGGTGTCTGGTGGTGGTTATGCGATGGTGGCGACTGTCATCAGTGCCGATATGGATGTCATTGGGCAGTTACAGCCCAACTATGTCATGAAGTTCAAGGCGGTTTCTATGGACGAAGCTTTATTGGCTCGCGCCCAATACCAGCAGCGATTGCAACAATTGGAGGACTTTTTTACGCAAGCATAAATACCATTTTTAAGTATTGAGTAGTTCGCCCGCAAAAAAAGAGATAAAAAAATTCTACTTAGGAGAAAGTCATGGCAGGTGTAATGAAGAATAGCAACGAGCATGAAACAAGCGATGCTTCCACCCAAATCGTCAGTGAACAGGACCGGGCCAATAAAGGGTCTCTGACCATGGCGTGGTGGGGCGTCTGTAGTGCTATGTTTTACATCGTGGTGGGTGTCGCCATGGCCAAAAGCTATGGCACCGTCAATGCCATCATCGGCTTGGTGATTACGGTATTGGCCTATGGCATCATCAATGGCATCATCAGCAAATATGCGATTGAAACAGGTTTGTCTGTGGGTTTGTTTTCACGCGTTTTGTTCGGTTCCAAAGGGGCGGCTCTGGCCACCTTAATCTTTTTTGCCACCGCAACGTATTATGCCATTTTTGAAGGTTCGGTCATTGCCGTCACGCTCAATCATATGTACCCCTCTGTTTCCTATACGGTAGCAGCTTTGGTGGTGGTCTTATACAGCGTGCCATTGATTTTTGGCAGTGTGCAAACATGGTTGGATAAGTTTAATGGGGTGTTGCTGCCATTTTATATTTTAGGTTTGATTGTGGCGGTGATACTGGCCACCAACACCTATGGCTACAGCGATGCATGGCTCAGAATGGGTCCTGAAAATCCATCTCCTACCGGCTGGTGGAATGTCTCTGTGTATTACATGGGTATCTGGGTATTGATGATGTTCACATTCGACTTTGCCCGTTTTGGCAAGAAAGAAGACGTGAAATACCATGTGTTGTTTAATTTTGGAGTGCCATTTTATCTGTTGGCCTTCTTGCTCAGTGGTTTGGTGGGCATTTATCTGGTGGGTACCATGCCGCATTCTGGTGATTTATCAGAGGTGTCGGTGGCTTTCGATTTGGTGAAATTAATGGGTGTTGCCGGTTTGGTGTTTGTGTGGATTACCCAAACCCGTATCAATACCGCCAATTACTTTTTGGCCACCACCAACTTGCAAAGCTTTTTTAAGGATGTGTTCAATATCCATTTAGGTAAAATCGCTTGGGCAGTGGTCGTGGGCATCATTGTCTACCTGCTGATGTTGGTGGATGTGTTTGCGTATATCTTGCAGGCTTTGGCTTATCAAGGCATTTTTGTGGTGGCGTGGGTCGCGATTGCGTTAACCCACATCTTGCACCCCAGACGCAAAGAAATTTTTGGCGACATTCCAGAAATCAGAGCCGAAATGTTACCAAAATTCGATAAAAGCGGCTTGATTGCATGGCTGAGCGCCTCGATTTTGGGTTGTGTCTTGATGAATTTGGGCGACCAGTTTGTGAATTGGTACGCAACAGTCACATTTGTGGTCGCAGCGTCTATGTATTTAATGTTGATGCCCAGAAAGAAACAAATCTTAGTGACGCCATAATGGCTGACGGTTGAATGCCCTTAAGTGAATTAAGGGCATTTTTTAATTCCGTTAGCTTGCATGTGGGTGGGTGTTTGCCTGTGTGTGTCAACTATGGTCCGAGCCATTCTATTCTGGGCAAGCACCGCTGTTTAAGATGAGGGCAAACATCTTAAACTGGGAGAAAAATATGGCTACAGCAAAAGGCTATTGGATTATTGAATGTCAGCCCGTGACCAATCAGCAGGCGATGGCGGCGTATGCGGCTGCATGGGACAGCATTGCCGAGCGTTTTCAGGCGCAGATGCAAGTGTGTACCAACGAATTGCAAGTGGTGGAAGGTGAGGGTGCGACGCGGGTCATTGTGGTGGCGTTTCCCAGCTACCAAACCGCACTTGCTTGCTATCACAGCACGGAATACCAACAGGCCAAAAGCCATGCGCTGCAAGCCATGCAGCGCAGATTCACCATTGTGGCGGGCATGGAAGAAGCCGCGTAGTTCACACCAGTGCTGTGTCAGTGGATGGCAAAAACTCAAGAAGGTATAGCGGCCTGTTGTAAGCCATTTACAGGCCGCTTATTAGCAAAAGTAACCCTTAAATGAACCGCATTCACTGGTATTGGGCAGTGAAAAGTGTGAGGTTAGGTTCTTCAATGGGCAGATTGAACGTATGCAATGCATGCATCGAATGTCAGACAGATGCTGCCTGTAAAGTACAGTCAAACCGAATTTAGAAAATGACACGATGGATGAACCGCATCTTTAAGCCAAGAGCGAGAAGCAGGTGCATGCTGAATCACATGATGAAATAACTTAAACCACACATGAATTGACTCCTAAGCTAAGCAATCCTAATAAGCGGCCTGTAAATGTTTTACAGGCCGCTTGTACGTTAGAACACAGCAAGGTTTAAGAGCAGTAATCGCTTTGTTGGTGGGCAATCAAAGAAACGGCGGCGTCCCACACCATTTGCAAATACTGTGGGGTTTCTTCGGCTTGGAATTGTTGGGCGGTAAATTCACACACTGCGGCATCAGGGTAAACCAATTCGCTGCCAGAAGAGGTGGCTTTGATTTGGGCTTGGCAAGCCCGCTCCAAGAAGTAAATGGTGTAAAACGCATCGGCCACACTGTTGCCGGCGGCGAGCAAGCCGTGGTTGCGCAAAATCATCGCTTTGGTGTTGCCCAAGTCTTGTACCAAGCGCTCACGTTCATCCAAAGACAAGGCGATGCCTTCGTATTGGTGGTAAGACAGGCATTGGTAAAATTTCAATGCGTGTTGGGTCAGGGGCAATAAGCCGTGGGCTTGGGCGGAAACGGCCATGCCGTCGGCGGTGTGGGTATGGATGACGCAATGGATGTCTGGACGCGCATGGTGTATGGCCGAGTGGATGACAAAGCCTGCCACATTGACGTTTTTGCCTTGGTCATAAGCGGCGACGACCTGGCCATCGTGGTCGATTTTGACCAAGTCTGAGGCCTTCATGTGCTCAAACATCACGCCGTAGCGGTTGATGAGAAAGTGATTGGGTTCATCGGGCACGCGTATGCTGATGTGGGTGTCGATTAAGTCGGTCATGCGGTAATGGGCTATCAAACGGTACAAAGCGGCCAAATCACAGCGTGCTTGCCATTCTGCTGCGGATACCGTTTCTTTTAAATTCACTGCGGCTAACATGTTTTCTCCTAGGGATGGTATGGGATTAAACAGCGGATTGCATGGGTTGCTGGCTCACAAAATCGGCGATGTTTTGCATGGCTTGGTTGATCAGGCCTTGCATCGCGTCTTCGCTGCTCCATGCCACATGCGGGTTTAAGATGAAATTGGGCTGTTGGATGAGCTGAAATATGGGATTGTCTCGCTGTATGGGTTCGTCCAGCACCACATCCAAAGCCGCACCGCCCAATTGTTGCTGCAAGATGGCATCAATTAAGGCCGCTTCATTGACAATGCCACCGCGGGCGATGTTGACAATCAAGGCATGGCGCTGCATTTGGGCAATTTCGGCGCGGTCTATCATATTGGTGGTTTCGGGCGTCAACGGACAACACGGGGCGATGACATCGCATTGTTGTAACAAGGTGTTTAAGCTCAAATATTCCGCGCCTGTGTATTTGCCATTGCGGTCGAAATAAAACACCTCCATGCCGACATTGCGCGCCAATTCGGCCAAACGGGTGGCGATGGCACCGTTGCCGATGATGCCGAGTTTTTTGCCGCGCACGTCGCGGATTGGGTAATCAAAATACACGTTTTGCACTGGGGCGGCACCGGTAGCGACGCGTTGCATCAATTGGTGGTAACTGCCGGTTTGGCGCATCAGCATGAAAATCATCGCCAAGGCGTGTTCGGCAACGGTATTGCCAGCATAATCAGGCACGTTGGTGACCCGTATGCCATGTTCTTGGCAATAATCCAAATCCACCATGTCCATGCCGGTTAAGGCCAAGGAGATCATCTGCAATTTGGGCAGTTGTTGCAGCTGTTGGCGTTGCAAAGGCACGGTGCCACAGGTGAGTATGATGCTTGCATCTTGTAGGCGGCTTACAGTATCTTCTGCTTCCGTGTGCTCATATTGCGTCCATTGGTGCGCAAAAGGCAGTTTCAGCAAGTTCACGTTGGGGCTGAGACCGTCAAAATCAGGAAATACGATGTGGTGACTCATGCGAAACCTTTTTGATGTGTGGTGTTGTTGGCGCTTAAGACTCAGACCCGTATGTGGCCATGTTCCAAACGCTATGAAGGTGCAACAGCGGTGTGTTCAAGCACTGACTTTGATTTTAAGCTGAATAAATTATGGCGATAGTAAGAAACGGACAATCCATTGTAGTTTTGTCAGTCGTGCTCAGACAGCAAAGGGCGGCCTTGCAGTGATGGATGTGGCAACAGCAGGGTGGTCTGGCTTAAATGTGCTATCTTCAGTCTTAAATCTCCTATTATGCCGGCCTGTAAAGCCCTATATTGTGCTTAGGGTAATGAAATTGTTTGTGATAAGTTTTTGATATTAATGAGTTATGTGTGAATTTGGGTGGGCACGGTCAATATGCCTACTGGAAATGCGCACACAGTCTATTGAAGGTGGTCATAACCATGATTGAATTGTTCGACAGTCCTTACGATGAGCCCTTGCCTTCGGCAGACGTGTTGTCTGAGTTTCAACCCGATATGCGGGTGGCGTTTATTTTGATGGATAAATTTACCTTGGCACCGGTCACCGGCTTGGTAGAGTCGCTGCGTTTTGCCGCCGACCAATCGTTCCGCAGCCACCAACTGTATTGCCGCTGGGATTGGATTACCATCAATGATGAGCCGATTTTGGCCAGTTGCGGTCTGTCCATCAATCCGACCAAAGCCTTTGATTTGCACAGCTTGAAAACCGAATACGACTATGTGGTGCTTGCCGGTGGTTTGTTGAGTGAAACCCGCCAACCATCCGAGCAATTGCTGCATGTGGTCAAAGAAGTGCATGCGGCCAAGATTCCGCTGATTGCGCTGTGTTCGTCGTCGTTTGTGCTGGGCAACGCCGGCATTTTGGATGGGCGCAAATGTGCGGTGCACTTTGCCATTCGCGATGAATTCATGCGCCGCTTTCCCAAAGCCATCGCCTTGGTGGACAAGAGTTATGCCGAAGACAAAGGCGTGTTTACCTGTCCCGGTGGCATTGCCATTGATTTGGCGGCCAATTTAATCCGCCACCATTGCGGCGATGTACGCGCGCAAAAAGGCTTGGAATACCTGCTGATTAACAATGAAAAAAATTGGTTCAATCCGCACAAAGCGGCGGTGTTTGAAAGCCCAGACATTTATGAAAATGCGCTGGTATCGAAAGCCATTGCCTACATGAGCGACAATTTGAGTGCGCATGTGACTTTAAAACAAGTGGCCGAGTATGCGCGCACCAGTCCCAGACAGTTGCACCGTGCTTTTGTTGCCAGCACCGGCGAAGCGCCGGCCAATTATTGGCGCAAACTCAGGCTAGAACACGCGCGCAAGCTGTTGTCCAACAGCAATATTTACGTCACCACCATTGCCAATGAATGCGGCTTTTCTGATGCCTCGCACTTTATTTTGTGGTTTAAGAAACAATATGGTGAAACACCGTATGCCTATCGCAAACGCCGCCATGGTGTCGACATGCTCAAAATCATCAAAAGCATCTGATTATTGATTCATAAGCGGCCTGTAAACCCGATGCGATGGTTTACAGGCTGCTTTTGTATGGCTTAACAAGGCTTTAAGCCGCCGGTGGTGTTTGGCGGTACACGCTTTGGGTATTGGCTTCAAAATAGGCTAATTCATTCAAACGACGCTGTTCCGACCAAGCCAATATCTTAGCGGCTTGGTGCGACAAGGCTTCGGCGCGGTCTCTGCCCAAATCTGGATTGAGGCCATCGGGCAAACGGCGGCGAATCAAATCCACCAAACGCACCACATGCTCGGTGGCGATGATGTGCTCGATGTCATCCAAGTGAATTTGTGTGCCCTTGAGCAAGCCTTTGGGCGCTGGTTTGCGCTTACCCAAGCGTGCTTCCACCGCTTTGGCCAACAGGCGTCCAGCGTGGCGGTGCAACATGATGGTCGAGCCAGTTAAAGTCAAAATATTGGGGCGGTGCGCCTGCTCACTGACGCGCACCGGCAAATGGGTGGTTTGCCCATCCAAGGTCGAGGTGGGGCGCACGCCGCACCAGCTGTGATGCACATCTTGGCGGCTGAGGTTTAAATCGGGAAACAGCAGATTCATTTCCTGCAAGATGTAGTCGACCTCATGTTCTTGTACTTGTACGGTGTCGGGATGGTCTTTGAACACGGTTTCGGTTGGGCCGATGAAATGGTAATCGCGCCACGGGAACACGTAAAACGGCTCGCCCTTGCTGGAAAACGCTTCCAAGCCGTGTCCTTTATAGGCATCGGGCAGTCGTATCATCACGTTCACCCCTTTGACTCCCAAGACCCGTTGCTCGCTGCCACCACCGCCGGCCACTCGGTCTACCCAAGGCCCGGCGGCATTGATGACCAAAGCGGCCTGTATCACGGCTTGGCCGCTGTGTTCGGGCGTGTTGTCTTGCACGCTCACTTGCCATTGTTGGCCGCAGCGCTCTATGCCGGTGACTTCAGTATAGGTGCGAATCACGGCACCGCGTTGCTGCGCATCCAAGGCCGTGTCAACGCAAATGCGCTCCGGCCAAGCATACATATACTCATCAAACACACCGATGCTGTTCACTTCGGCATTCAGGCCGCTGACCAAGGCGCTTTCGTGGGCGGCCTGTGCTTTTGACAAACGCCGATAGCTTAAAGGAATTTTCCATTTGCCCAAGGCTTCGACCACGCGAAAGCCCATGTCTACCAACCACGGTGGGTAACGGTCATGGCTGCGAAACGGGTAATGGAAGCGGTGTTTGGTCAAATGACTGGGCATGTCTATGGCCAATTCGGCGCGGCAATGCATGATGGCGGCGGTATAGCGCAGGCGTTGCAACACATCCAAAGGGCGAAACAGCATTTGCCATAAAGGATAACGCACCGCCAAATAGCCCAAACCCGAATACAGCATGCGGCTGGAACGGGATGAGGTGCCTGAGGCGATGTCGGCGCGGTCGAGCAACAGCGTTTTGTAGCCCCGACCAGCCATCTCGCGCGCAGCAGCGCAGCCGACGGCGCCCGCGCCGATGATGACCACATCAAATTGGCTTTGGTGCAGTGTGTGTAAGTCCAAATGAGGCATGGGTGTCTTCTCCAACAAGGGCAGTGATAGGGTCTTGTGATGATGAGGCAGAGGACTGCAAATCTGTCCTCAGTGTGCAAGTTATCGGTGGCGGTTTACAGGCCGCATGAACACAGCAAGCGGCCTGTAAACCCAGTTCTCAGCCTTAATCAGGCAAATACGCCGTGGCCTGTATTTCAATCAAATAGTCTGGGCTGGCCAATTGTGCACCGACACAGGCGCGGGTGGGTTTGGCGCTGTCGCTGAGCCAGGCATCGTAAACTTGGTTCATGGCCTCAAAATCGGCCATGTCGGCCAGCCAAATTTGGATGCGCGTGAGTTGGTTTTTATCGGCACCGACGGTGTGCAATAGGGTTTCCAATTGCTTTAACACGCAGCGGGCTTGTGCACCGATGTCGTGATGGCCGTCTTGTGCCACCAAGCCGGCGGTTTCGATGCGTTTGTCACTGATGATGATTTGGCTGATTCTGTCGTTGCTGTGGTAGCGGGTAATCGCGCTCATGGGCTGGCCTTTTAAAAAATGCAATAGGTTTTGCGAAAGTCGGCTTTGATGTCCCACACGCCTTGGGTATGGGCTGGAAAAAACACCGCATCGCCGGCGTGTAAGGTGATGGCTGCTCCTTCATCAGGCGTGAACACACACCAACCTTGTAAGATGTGGCTGAATTCGCGCTCTGCTACCGCACGGCGAAATTGCCCCGGTGAGCTTTCCCAAATGCCAATTTTGGTGCCACTGTCGGTGGCGGTTTGGTCTTGGGCGGTGCGGAAGTGGGCGATGGGTGTGCCCAGTGGCAACAAGGCGGCTTGGGCTGTGCCCAACTCTGCCATCTCGGTTTGTTGCAATACCAAAATATTCTGATTCATCGGCTGCTTTCTGCTAAAAGAGTGCTAAGCGGCCTATAAGGTGTATTACAGGCCGCATGGAGATTAAGCGTTGGCCTTGTTGATGCGTGAGGCTGCATCCAAATCCATGGCATCCACATCGGGTGCCAAAGCCCAAGCCGACCATGCACCAATGAAACAAATGACAGCGGCGACGATCATGGTGGCACCTATGCCCCAATTGACCAAGGCGAAAGGCAATAAATACGTACCTATGGCCGCACCGATGCGAGTAATGGAGGTACCCAAACCCACTGCCGATGCACGCACTTCGGTTGGAAACAATTCATTTGGATACACGTATTCCATCACTTGTGCACCGCCAATAAATACCGCATAGCCACCAAACAACACCAAGACGATGAGCGGCGACGCATCTGGATACAGGCCGAGCAAGAACAGCATCACCCCAGACCATAAAAAACTGTGGAACAACATGCGTTTGCGTCCCATGACTTCAATCAACAAAGTAGCCGCAATACAGCCTATCAAGAATAAGATGGTGATGGCCACTGAGCCCCAAGCGGCCATGTCGCCGGTCAAATGCAAGGCTTGCAACACTTGTGGCGCAAAAGCATAGATGGCGAATAAAGGTAAGATGGCGCAAGTCCAGAAAATATTGACGAATAACATGCGTTTGCCATAGCCAGAGTGGAACAATTCAGATACCGTAACCTTGCTGTCTTCGTCCACATGCTGCTCAGACAAGTCGATAATTGAGTATTCTTGCCCATATATCTTTTTGATGACGTGGTCGGCTTCTTCAATACGGCCTTTATTGAGCAACCAACGCGGTGATTCAGGCGTGCCCGCACGGGCAATCAAGAAGATGGCACCAGGGATGATGGAGCTGGCCAGTACATAACGCCAAGCATCGGTAATGCCAGAACGCATGATCAATTCACCGACAATGTAGGCCACCGCCGCGCCTAAGAACCACACCGATACCATGGCTGCCAAACGCGGTCCACGGCTTTTGCGTGGGAGAAACTCGGCCAGAAAAGAGGTGGCGATGGGGTAATCGGCGCCGACAGCGATGCCGATGAGCAAGCGCCAAACAAACAGCATCCATGCCGATTCCACCCAGAATTGGGCAACCGAAAAGCCAACTATCGCCACCAAGTCTAATAAATACAATACTTTGCGGCCGTATTTGTCGGTAAACCAACCGCCCAAAAAGCCACCGATGAACACACCGATTAAGGCTGAGGCGGCAATCAGCCCTTGCCAAGCGGTCGACAATTGCAAATCAGTGGAGATTTGCAACATCACCACGCCCAAGATGCTCAACACATAACCATCTAAGAATGGGCCACCGGCTGAATAAAAAGTCAATTTTTTGTGAAATGCATTTAATGGAATGTCTTCTAAGGGTATTTTGTTTCTCATGCTGATTTCCTTTTCTCTTTTGTATCGCTAAGGTTGTGGCCTTGCTATTGTTGTTATGCATTGCGCTTTGTTTGGCAATGGCACATGTTCACAGTAAGACTCGTGGGCTGAACACATTTTTATTATTGTCAGGTTTGTGGGTATGGACATATAAAGAGCGAGGCAGAATCTAGTACAAACGGGACAATGTGATTTTCAGCTGGTATCAGACGAAAATAGCGTTTATGTGGCTTGTACAGGAAATAAAAGTGTAGCCAACTGGGTTTGTGCCAATACTGCGGTATTTTCTGCCAATAAGGTGCAGAACTCACTGGCAAATTAACAGTTTTAGCGTGTGTGTTGTGCACCAAATGGGTAGCAAAGTTGAGGTTGATTGGTTTTAAGCAGCACCATGTCATGTTCATACCATATCTTGTGCGATATATCCTATTTCTCTGTCAGATTGCGTTCAATAATGAAGGCACATAAAAACAATCACCGGAGAAACAGACATGAGCACCATTAAGCATTTGCCTAAAGACAACTTAGCTTGCGGTTGGTACCACACCAGTGCCAAACGCACCCCAAAACCTGCATTGACCGGCAATATCGCGGCGCGTTTTGTGGTGGTAGGGGCGGGTTTAACTGGCTTGGCCGCCGCCCGCCAATTGGGTTTGCGTTTTCCCAATGATGAAATCGTGTTGGTTGAAGCGCAAGAAGTGGGTTTTGGTACTTCGGGTCGTAATTCTGGCTTTGCCATCGACTTGCCCCATGATGTGGGTTCGGACGATTACATTGGTGAAATCAACAGCGCCAGACACCAATTAAGATTGCAAAAGCAAGCGCAAGAAATCATCAAATCTGTGGTGGCCGAACACAATATTGATTGCGGTTTGGAACACGCTGGCAAATACCAAGCGGCGATAGAGCCAGAAGGTTTGGCGGTATTGGAGTCTTACAAAAGTGGCTTAGAGCGTTTGGGTGAGTCTTATACCATTATTGAGCAAGACGAATTGCCACAGCATTTGGGCACCTCGTTTTACAAACGCGCCTTATTCACTCCTGGAACCATTTTGATACAGCCCTCGGCCTATGTGAAAGGCGCGGCCGACAGCTTACCCGCCAATGTGACCCTTTATGAGAACACCGCCATTACCTCGGTGGATTACGGTGCCAAAGTGACCTTAGGTCATGCCCATGGCACGATACAGGCCGATAAATTGGTGTTGACCAACAATGCGTTTGCCTCCAGCTTCGGCTTCTTAAAAAATCGCTTATTGCCCATTTTCACCTATGCCAGCATGACCCGCCCGCTGAATGAAGAAGAGCAAGCGGCTTTGGGTGGCAAATCGACTTGGGGCATCATTCCCGCCCACCCATTTGGCACCACGTTGCGCCGCACGCCTGACAACCGTTTATTGGTGCGCAATTCCATGACTTTCAATCCCAATGGCAAATGCACCGATGCGCATTTGAAAACCGCCTATCAGCGCCATGTGCAATCGTACCAAAACCGTTTCCCGATGTTGCCGAATGTGGAATTTGAATACACATGGGGTGGGGCGATGTGTTTGTCGCGCAACCACATGACTTTCTTTGGTGAGTTGGCGCCGAATGTGTATGGCTCTTTGTGCTGCAATGGCTTGGGTATTACCCGTGGCACCATAGGCGGACATTTGTTGGCGGATTGGTTGGCTGGCGATCGCAATGAGTCTATCGATTACCTGCTCAATGCCGAAAAACCATGCGCCAATCCACCCGAGCCTTTGTTGTCTACCGGTGTGAACGCCAATTTGATGTTGGGGCAACGCAAAGCCGGTTTGGAAGCCTAAAGCCTGAGTGATATCAATCTCGATAACAAGCTAAACCAAGCGAGCATCTCACTGTCACTGGGTGTATCGCCAAGATAAGCACATAAGCGGCCTGTAAACCCACATAAGGCTTACAGGCCGCTTCTATCAGCAGGTGTTATGGAGTAACCATTGATTGGAAAGCATGAGCATGAAATTAAACCTGACCCCACCGTTAAAGCGCAGCCATTGGTTGCAAGAAACCTCATTTGCCAACGATGCCATGACCTGTTTACAACACACCGAAGAAGCCGATGTGGCCATCATCGGCGGCGGTTTTGTCGGTTTGTGGACGGCGTTGAGCATCAAAGAGCAAGCGCCCGATTGTAAGGTGGTGATTTTGGAACAAGACGTGTGCGGCGGCGGTGCCTCGGGACGCAATGGCGGCTTTGTGATGTCGTGGTGGCCAAAAATCGCCTCGTTGCGCAAGTTTTGTAGCGCCGAGCAAGCCTTGTTTTTGGCGCAAAGTTCAGAAAACGCCATCAGCGAGTTAGGGCAGTTTTGCCAACAACATGGCATAGATGCCCATTTTACCCAAAAAGGCTGGATTTGGACCGCCACCACCGCGGCGCACATAGACACATGGCAAGACACGATGGCCGCATGTGAGCAATTGGGTGCACAGCCGTTTGAGGTATTGGACGCAGCCGATGTGGCCAAGCGCACGGGTTCCAACAAACATTTGGCCGGTATTTTTGAACAAAGCAATGCCACGGTACAGCCGGGCTTGTTGGTGCGCGGCATGCGTCGCGTCGCTTTGGAACAAGGGGTATTGGTATACGAGCAAAGCGGCGTGAGCGAGATACAGGCGGGCTCAACGGCCACTTTGCTGACGGCGCAGGGCAAGGTGTTGGCCAAACAAGTGGTGTTGGCCAGCAATGCTTGGGCCGCCTGTGTGCCCAGTTTGCAGCAGGCAATGGTGCCGGTGAACAGCTCCATCGTCTTGACCGAGGCCATGCCCGAAACCTTGGCTGACATCGGTTGGGATGGCGAAGAAGCGCTGACCGATTCGCAATTGATGGTGAATTATTACCGCACCACCAAAGACGGGCGCATTGCTTTTGGTAAGGGCACGGGGGCGATAACATATGGTTCGACGATTGGCCCATTGTTCAGTGAGGATGCGGCCTGTATCGATTTGACCGAGCAGCATTTTCGCATGACTTACCCGCAATTAAGCCACATCCGTACGGTGCAAGCATGGTCAGGCCCGATAGACCGCACTTATGACAGCTTGCCGATTTTTGGCCAATTGGCAGGACACAGCAATATTCATTACGGCATAGGCTGGAGTGGCAATGGTGTCGGGCCCAGCCGCATCGGTGGACGCATCTTGGCCAGTTTGGCCTTGGGCAAACAAGACCAGTGGAGCACCTGTGCCTTGGTTAACCGCCATTATCAAAAATTCCCGCCTGAGCCGCTGCGCTATTGGGGTGGTAAAGCGGTGAGGTTGGCCGTGATGAAAAAAGAACAAGCCGAAATGCAAGGGGCAACGGCGCCTCGATTGGCGTTGTGGTTGGCAGGTTTTGCGCCATCGGGTTTGGAAGACAAGGCTTAAGCTGACCATGCTTAAATCAAACCCAGACATGACTAAGATATTGTTTGTTTTGCCATGTATTTGCTGATTTTTTAAGTTTCTATCCTCTCCTTTGTAAGCCGATAGCCCATGACTGCCAGTGGGATATCGGCCTTTTTTTGTGGATTGAGAAACGGTTTGTGCTGTGCTGGCGTTGCGTCATGCCCATTAGTGGGCATCAATGCAGCAAACACGGTATGGCAGCCATGTCTATGGGATGGTTTAAGCGGCCTGTAAATACTGTTTAAAATATCGCATATACTTTTCTGACCGTTTCCAACACGTCCCAACGCCCCGTCCAACCCACTGGCAAAATAATCAAATCGCCGGCGCCGACGGTGGTTTTTTCGCCGGTGCTGTCGTCGGTTAAGATGGCTTTACCGGCGATGATGTAGGTGAATTCGGTGTCTTGGCGGTTAATCACGGGCCAGCCACCGGGTTGGCATTCCCAAATGCCCAAGCTGCCATTGGCTTCGGGCGCCAATTCTTGGATGCCCAATTGTGGGTCGCCGCTATCGGCGCCAGCGCGTTGACCGGCGGCCGCCAAAACGGTTTGGGTGATGTGAGCGTTGTTAACAATGGTCATTTTACTCATAAAGCTCTCCTTGTAAGACTAATGTGCGCCAGTGATGGCGGCTAAAATGGCGGCGATGTTGGAGCTGCGCCGGGTCAGGCGTTCTTCGCTATCGGCCAAAGCGGTGGCGGACAAACCCATGTTCACGCCCAACCAGCGCAGCGGCTCCGGCTCCCACAGCGGTGAGCGGTGGTTGACAATGGGCAAGCTGTTGATGGGTTCATCCAGTTTTAAAATCAAATTGCGCAAGATGCGACCGGCCAAATTGCTGGTGGCAACGCCATCGCCGACGTATTGCCCCGCCCAAGCGATGTTGCTGCGGGCATCCAAGCCGACCGATGGACACCAATCACGTGCCACACCCAAAGCGCCGCCCCAGCGATGGGTAATCGGGACATCACTCAATTCGGGAAAGAAATCGTTGATGCAGGCGCGCAATTTGAGGTGGATGGCATCAGCCAAATCGTATTGCGGCGAGATTTTAGAACCAAAATGGTAAGGTTCGCCACGTCCGCCAAAAATCATGCGGCCATCGGCGGTCATTTGTGCATACACCCGCAAATGGCGCATGTCGTTGAAGGCGAAGCGTTGGTGTAAACCCAAGCGTTCACGCACATCGGCCGCGATGGGTGCGGTCGCCAACACTGAAGAGTACAGCGGAATGACTTGGCGCTGGTGCGCCGCTTGTTGGCAGGTATAGCTTTCGGTGGCGCGCACGATGGTGCTGGCGCTGATGCTGCCGCTGTGGGTGCGGATTTGCCCAGCCGCAATGTCGGTGGCGGCGGTTTGTTCGTAAATCTGCGCGCCCATTTTTTCGACGGTCTGTGCCAATGCACGCACCAATTTTCCCGGATGGACGACGGCGCAATGCGGCGTGTACAGGCCGCCCAAACTGCGACTGATGCCTATGCGTTGCTGCGTTTCTTGCGCGTTTAAAAACTGCCATTGCTTAGGCAAGCCAAAAGCCGTACTGGCCGCCACAGCCGCTTGCGCGCGCTGCAATTGTGCGCTGGAGCGGGCAACCGATAAAAAGCCGTGTTTGCAATAGTCGGCATCTATGTGTTCGGCCTGTAACACTCGCGCTAGCTCATCGACAGTATCGTTGAGCGCGTATTGCAGGTCTAATGCTTGTTGGTGGGAGCTGTTTTGCGCCACTTTGTGCAAAGAGATGGGGAAGATGGCCGAAGCCCAACCGCCATTGCGGCCTGACGCGCCATAGCCAACGTGTTCGCGCTCGATGATGACCACGCGCAAGCTGGGTTGCTGCTTGAGCAAATAATACGCCGTCCACAAGCCAGTATAGCCGGCGCCAACAATGGCGACATCGGCGCTGATGTCTGCGCTCAGTTGCGGTCTTGATGGTGTTTCTTCAAACCAATACGGTTGATTGGGTAATTTGCACAAGGCATCCATTTTGCTGCGCTCCTTCGGGTTTTAGGCCTGCTTATTATTGATTGTTGAGGCATACTAATGGGCGCAGATGCAACAGTCTATTGGCAATGTTAACAGCATAAGCATGATTAATCATACAATTGTCTAATATCTCAATTTGTGGGTGACACATGATTACGGTGCAAGAATTGGTGGACAAGCCTTATTTGGGTTTGGCGTTTCAAGCAGGACAAAGCGGTGGCAATAAAGTGGTGACTTGGGCGCATGCGGTAGATTTGCCCGACCCGTGGCGCTGGATAGAAGCAGGCACTTTGGTGATGTCGACTGGCGCTGGTTTACCCGAAGATGCGGCGGCACAAAGCCTGTGGATACAGCAATTGCAGCAGGCGCAAGCCAGTGCCCTAGTGTTTGCACCCCAACCGGGAGCCGTGAGCCTGACGCCGGCTTTGTTGGCCAAGGCCGATGAAATTGGCTTGCCGGTGTTGAGCGCCAGTTTTGAATTGGAATTTGTCAAACTGTCGCGTTTGGTCATCGAGCAGGTGTTGCGGGCACAAAAAGAGCGTTTTGATGCGGGGCAACGCCTGTTTCAAGTGTATGCAGATGTGTTGTGGCAAGCAGCGGATTTGCCCGAGCGCTTGCAATTATTGGGACAAAAATTGGCCAGCGATTTGCGCATCGTCGATGCGGACAGCGGCGCGGTGTTGTTGACGACAGCGCCAGCCAATTTTGATCAGCCCCCGTTGCTGCGTTTGCCCATTCCCGGTCGCGCCCATGCCGTATTGGAAATGGGCAAGGTGCGCAGCAAATGGGTGGACGATCCTTTATTGGCACGGGTATTGGCCGGCTTGCTGGGGGTGGAATTAGACCGCGCTATGATGGCGCGCAATGACAAACGTGATGAGGGCAAGGCCTTGTTACAAGACTTGATTGCGGGCGAAATGGATTTTAATACCGCCAAAGTCATGTTGGAGCGCCGTGGTTTGCGCGGTAGCCTCGTGATGGTGGCACTGCGATTGCCGGCAGCGCTTACAGGCCGCTTTGAGCAGCTGCACCATGTGCCCGAGCTGTATGGCTGTTTTCCCTTAATGCTGCAAGCCGAACACACCTTATATTTGCTCATCAATGATGATGTAGATTTGCTGCAACACTTGCTTGCCAGCTTGGGCACTGATGCGAAAATGGGCATCAGTCATCCCATTTCTGCGATGATCAGTGTGCAAGAATCGGTGCAACAAGCGACTTTGGCGGTGGCACATGTGGCCGAATCAGATAATACACTTGTGCACTATGCCGATTTGGCCTCAGAATTTGCCTTGGGTCCCAAAACGGTGTCGCAAGCGCAAGCGGTGGTGCAGCATTATTTGGGTCGCCTACTGGACTATGAAGCACAACACCAACTGCCTTTGCTGCAAACCTTAAGCGTGTTTTTACACCAAGATGGCAACTGGAAAACCAGCGCCGCCCAACTGAACATCCACCGCCAAACCTTGGTTTACCGCTTGAAATTGGTGGAAGAGCTCACCGGCATCAAACCCACCAGCAGCCACGGCATCAGCGTGTTTTGGCTGGCTTTGCAGGCACAGCAAAGTTTGAAGTGATGTCTGTATGTCTGCTTAATACAACATAAGCGGCCTGTAAACCTGATAGAGCTTACAGGCCGCTTATGGAAGCTGTAGTGTACAAGAATTTGATATGGCTATCGTTTGCAAAGATTGTGGGTATCGCTTATTTCATCACACCACTAAGTCTGTGATAACAGGTCTATTTCACCAAAAGGGTATGGGTATCAAACATCCCCGCCAATTGCATCAAATTCAATTGCGCCATCAGGTATTGGTATTTGGCTTGGGTGCGTTTGAGTTCGGCATCGTAATACTCTTTTTCTGAGCGCACGCGGTCGGCATTGCTGAGAAAGCCGTATTGGTTGCCAAGTTTGCTGGATTTGACCTTGGTTTGGTTGGTGAGCACCAATTTGTCCAAAGCTTGAATGCGGATTTTACCAGCGCGTACTTTGGCGAAGTTTTCTTTCACGCTCAGCGCCACTTTTTCTTGCGTCACTTGCAATTCTTGTTCGGCTGCATGATAGCCAGCGCTGGCTTGTTTGCTTTGTGCGCGCAATTGCCCGCCAGTAAACAAAGGCAGACTGATACCGATACCGATGTAATTGGCACGGGTTTCATAATCTTGGATGGTGTCGGTGGACTGGTAGTCATTGGGATTGGTGTAATAGCCGGCCGACATTTCCACGGTCGGGTAGCGGTTGGCTTTGGTGGCTTTCATGTCTTGCTCGGTGCTGAGCACAATCAAGCGTTGCAAACGGATTTCGGCATTGTTGGCATCGGCTTGTTCCAACCATTGTTCGGAGCTGAGGCTGGGGAATTGGGCGACATCATGGATGTGGATTAACTCGATTTGTTCGGGATTGAGACCCGTATACGTCTCTAATTGCGCATAAGCCTGTACCAATTGTGAGGTGATTTCGATTTCATCGGCCAAGGCGGATTCGTAACCGGCTTGCGCTTCTTGCACATCGACAATGGTGGACAAGCCTTTTTTAAACAAGGCCTCGGCTTGGGTTTGCTGGGCGGCGAACGATTCTTTGGATTTTTGTACCGTCAGCAGCGATTCTTTCGCCACCAACACATTGAAATAAGCCTCGGCCACTTTCAACAACAATTGCTGTTCGGCCAAATCCAATTGCTTGCCCGCGGCATCGACGATGATTTTGCTTTGTTGGTATTTGCGCCATTTGTTGAGATTAAAAATGGTTTGGCTGGCCGACACTTTCCAGCTGGAGCTGTCTTTGGTGATTTTGCGGGGCTCAAATTGGTTTTGGCGCTGGTGCGAGGCACTGATGGACACTTGCGGTAATAAGGCAGCGCGTGCAATCGGCTTTTGCTGCTCATACCCTTGAAACTGGTATTGTGCTTGTTTCAATTCGGACGAATGCTCACGCGCCGCTTGCCACGCATCGCTCAGATTGAATGCCCATACAGAGGTGCTGCTCAGCAACAGTGTGCTGATGAAGAAGCTCAGTTTTTTCATGTTAGCGCTCCCTCAGGCTTTCATCCACTTTGGTTTGCAGTGGGCTGAGCAAGTAAGAGATGACGCTGCGTTTGCCGGTTTTGATTTCGGCAGTGGCATTCATGCCCGCATCCAAACGCACCGGTTTGCCTTCAATATTTAAGGTGTCGTGGTCTAAGGACACGATGGCGGTATACACCAAACCCAAGTCTTTGTTCTCCACCGCATCAAAGCTAACGGTTTTGACCTTGCCGGTGAGGTAGCCATAACGGGTGTAAGGGAAGGATTCAATCTTCACCACCACTTCTTGGCCGGCCTGTACAAAGCCAATGTCTTTATTGGGCACGATGGCTTCGATTTCCAATTTGTCTTCGCTCGGTACGATGACCATGATCGGCTGTGCCGCCGTGACCACGCCGCCTATGGTGTGGGTAGCCAATTGCTGTACCGTACCATCGACGGGCGCGGTTAAGGTCATCAGTTTTTTGCGCTGTTCGGCTTTTTCGGCTTCGGGCTCGAGTTGGCCAATTTGCTCATTCGCTTGGCGCAACACATCCAAGGTATCGCGTTTGATGGTTTGGGTATTGAGAATGCGTTCGTCTTCGGCCTGCTTGATGGCTTGGGCGATTTGTTGCAGCGTGCTTTGTTGGCTGGCCAAATCGTTCTTGGCTTGGATGTATTTGCTTTCTTGTTCGAGCAACGAGTGTTTGGCCAAATAGTCTTGCGCTACCAATTCGCGGTAATCGCTGACGCGTTGGCCTTCAATTTGCGTCATCGCCGCCAATTTGCTGATTTGCGCTTGCGTGGATGCGCGTTCGGCGATGCGCTGTTCTTTCACCGAGGCCAGTTGTTGGTCTTTGGTCGCCCAAGCTTGGTATTGATTGAGCACCAAGGTCTGAGCTTCGATGATCGCTGATTGTGGGATGGAAGCAATGATTTGCTGTTTGAGATTTTGCGTTACAGATGCTGCCTGTAAACTGTTTACAGCACTGGCAGCGGTGTTGTCTTGATTATGGGTGGTTGACTCTTGTTTGTCGGTGTCTATCGAGCTGCTGAGGCGGGGCGAGTGGCCGTTTTCTATCGCGGCAAGCAAGGTTTCTGAGCGCCATTTGTTTAAGTAGGCGGCGCGCAAAGCTTCTAATGAACGGTTGTAATCGCTGTCTGAGCCTATGCCTGCCAGTTCAAGCAACACCTCGCCTTTTTTCACGGTTTGGCCGTCTTTGACATTGATGCGCTCTACTACAGCAGTTTCCAAGGCTTGGATGGTTTTGCTGCGTCCACCCAAACTGGTTTTGCCTTGGGCGACGGCGACGATGTCGAGTTTGCCAAAGATGGCCCACAATAAGGCAATCAAGGCGAAGAGTATGACCAAACGCGCCGCCCATTTTGGTGCTGCCGACAACGGCGACTCGGTCAATTCCAGATGTGCGGGTAGAAATTCGCGCTCGTCTTGTTCTCGTTTGGGTGGGTCGAGCTGGTCGCGTACCGCCCATACCTGTTTCCACACGCTGCCATAGCGCTGGATGAATTCTTTGAATGCTTGCAAACGCATGCCCATAATGCTGATTCCCTTGAGTCCAAACCTGTGCTGTTTGCTGCTGCACGAGGCTTGGAATGTAATGCGAGTGATGTTGTTGTTATGGTTTAAGCGGCCTGTAAATCGTGCAGGTATTTGTAATAGCCGTTTTGTTCCAACAATTGCTTGTGCGTGCCTTGTTCGATGATTTTGCCCTTGTCCATGGCGATGATGCGGTGACAACGGCGCACCGTTGACAGCCTGTGCGCAATGATGATGACGGTGCGGCCCTTACAAATGCTTTCCATATTGTTCATGATGGCGCGTTCGGATTCATAGTCCAGCGCACTGGTGGCCTCGTCCAAAATCAGTATGCGTGGATTGCCAACCAAGGCACGGGCAATGGCGATGCGTTGGCGCTGTCCACCGGATAAACCCGCTCCTTGTTCACCCACCATGGAATCATAGCCTTCAGGTAATTCCATAATAAACTCATGCGCACCGGCCATTTTAGCTGCGTGCATGATGCGCTCCAGCGGCATGCCTGGATCGGCGAGGGCGATGTTGTCGCGCACGCTGCGGTTCATCAAGATGTTCTCTTGTAACACCACACCGATTTGACGGCGCAGCCACGCTGGATCGGCCAAGGCCAAGTCGTTGCCGTCTATCATCACCCGCCCGTGTTCCGGCACATACAAACGCTGCACCAATTTGGTCACGGTGGATTTGCCCGAACCAGAACGGCCAACAATGCCCAATACTTCGCCAGCACGGATGTTCAAACTGAATTCGCGCAGAATCTCTGGCGCATCGGGACGGTAGCGGAATGACACCCGGTCAAAGCCGATAAAGCCTTTGATGTCGGGTAGAGCCATGCGGCTGGTTGGGTTTTCAGTTGGGGTATTGAGGATGTCGCCCAAGCGCGCCACCGAAATGCCCACTTGTTGAAAGTCTTGCCACAATTGCGCCAAACGAATCACCGGTGCGGCCACTTGACCAGCCAACATATTAAACGCAATCAATTGACCGACGGTCATGTCGCCATTGATGACCAAACGCGCACCAAACCACAGCGTTGCCACTACCACCAGTTTTTGAATCAGCTGCACCCCTTGTTGGCCGATGGTGGCCAAACGGGTGACTTTGAAACCGGCGGCGACATAAGCCGCCAATTGTTGGTCCCAACGCCGCGTCATTTGGGGTTCTACCGCCATGGACTTAATCGTGCCCATGGTTGTGACCGATTCCACCAGGAAAGATTGGCTGTCGGCATTGCGGGCAAACTTGTCATTCAAACGCGAACGCAAGATGGGGCTGATGGTGGCCGACCAAATGGCGTAACAAGGCAGGGAAATCAATACGATCAGAGTCAACCAGCCACTGTAATACCACATCACCGCAATAAAGATGAACGAGAAACACAAGTCCAATACCGAGGTTAAGGCTTGGCCAGTGAGGAAGTTGCGGATTTGCTCCAGCTCGCGCACTCGCGCCACTGTGTCACCGACACGGCGGTTCTCAAAATAGGCAATCGGCAAACTCAACATATGGCGGAACAAGCGCGCACCCAGCTCCACATCAATGCGCGAGGTAGTATGGGCGAACACATACGTGCGCAAACCGCCTAAAACCACTTCAAAAATTATCACTACCAAAAACGCAAACGCAATCACATCCAAAGTGGAGAAGCCGCGGTGCACCAATACCTTGTCCATCACCACTTGAAAGAAGATGGGCGTAATCAGTGCAAACAGCTGTATGACCACAGACACCGCCAACACTTCCATAAAAATGCGGCGGTATTTGATGACGGCAGGGATAAACCAAGTGAAATCAAACTTGGCCAACGAACCCATGATGGAAGCGCGTGAGGCTACCAGCATCAACACACCCGAATAGCGGCTAGCAAATTCTTCCTTACTCAAAATCACCGGCCGACCTTGTTGCAAATCTTGAATCAAATAGCGTTCTTCATCGACCTTGGCCAAGATAAAGTGCTCGCCATCTTCACGCCATACCAAAGCCGGCAAAGCCGCCATGTGCATGCGTTCGAATTTTTGGTGAGAGACTTTGGCTTTCAAACCAATTTCACGCGCCGCCAGTAACCAACCTGATTGGTCGAGGCCTACTCCGTTGACATCGTAGCGGTGTTGGATATCAGCCGCGTTGACGGCGATGCCGTGGAATTGGGCTAAGATGATTAAAGCGCTCAAGGCCCAATCTTGGTAAGCCTGTTGGTCATTATCTGTGACAGGTACGGCCGACGGTGCATCAGGCTGTGGGCGTTGGCTGGAATCGGGTATGTTATTCATAAATATTTAAGGCATTCGCATATTTTGTGATGAAGTTTTATTCCAACGCTGCAAGGGTTGTGGCGGCGATTATAAGCAGCAGTGTGTTGCCTAGGCTGTGTATTCTAGCAATTAAACAGGATAATGTTATTTATGTAAATACAGGTTAATGTGTAGTGAGCATGAAATCAGGATTATTTGCAGTTTGTGCAACGCAGTAATGCGTTGGTATTGCAATAAGCGGCCTGTAATGTTTACAGGCCGCTTGTGTTAATGTTCAGCAGAATGCGCTACCGAAGTATCGTTGACCAAAGACTTGCTTAAAATCAAGCGCAAGGCGTAGATGAGGGCGATGGCGAACACGCTGTAGCCGATGTCGCTGGCAAACAGCGGCACGGTCAATACCGCAGCGGCGGACAAGGGGTAGAGCCATTTGCCCAGACCGTGTAAATGTTGCACCTCGTGCAATACCCACAAGCTGGCGCTGTAAATCAGCAAGGGAATGATGACCAAATATGCGGCCAGCACATCGCTGATGTGGGCTTGGTGGGTGGCGACATCGACGGCGGCGGCCAAGCTGGCGCCTATCATGGCAATGCTGAAGAAGATGAAAAAATGGCCATAGCCCCACACAAAAGCGCGTTTGCGGTTGTGGAGTTTTTCGACGGCGCTGTGGTCGAAATACGCCCACCACATGGTGAACATCAATAACAGACCGCCCACCATCAAAAACAGTAACTCTATGCTGAACAATTGGTTGTTTAAGGCATCGCTGATGGCAATAAAACTGCCGACGATGGACTCACCCAAGACGATGATGGTCAATAAGGCATAGCGTTCAGTGATGTGGTGCGGGTGCCACGGCGTCATCGCCGGCGCTTCGGCCCAAACGGGCACGGCCAATTCGGCCACGACCAAGATGAAAAACAAAGTCACGGTAAAATTGATGGGCGAGAAGTGGAACAACACCCACGCGATTTGCACCAGAAAAATGCCCAAGGCGTAGCGCAAAGCGGTTTTGCGCCGCGGCACATCGCTGTAAGCGGCGCGCAGCCATTGCACCACCAAACTCAAGCGCATGATGGCATAACCGATGATGATGACATCAAAATCATGGTGTTGGAACGCGCTGGGTATGCCGGCGGCGATGACCATGGAACCGATGATTTGGACAAAGGTGAGGATGCGGTAAACCGCATCGTCGTTGTCGTAGGCGGAGGAAAACCAAGTGAAATTCATCCACGCCCACCACAAGGCAAAAAACACCATCAGGTAATTGAGCAAGCCACTGCCCAAGTGGTTTTCTACAAAAGCGTGGTGCAATTGTTGCCCGGCGGTGGCGATGGCGACCACGAAAATCAGGTCAAACAACAATTCCAATGGAGTGGCCACGCGGTGGTTTTGCTGTGGGTCACGGGGTTTTAAGGCCTGCAAGCACGGTGCGAGTTTGATGTGTATGGACATGGAATGCCTCTGTTTTTATTTAATTTGCCAGTTTAGTATGCAAGAAGAATGCCTTGATGCGCTGCAAAAATGTGGGTGTAGGCAGAAAAGTGTGGTGTGGATTTTAGAGAGGTGAGCGTGGTCAGGCTGTTATGTCTCTGGGACTAAGCCTCTGGGTTTTGACTTTGGTAGATGAATGATACGGCTGTGTTCAGCTTAAGCCCTAAAAGAGACCAATGCTGTATGGAAAAATACACAGTGTATGGATAAGGTATTGTATCAGCAGCACACACTTAAGCGGCCTGTAATTAGTTTTACAGGCCGCTTAAGTGTTGCCAGTGTGTTTATTAGGGAAGACTTACTCAGCTGCTGGCGGCGCTGGGTTGTAATTGCTTTTTGCAAATTTCGGCCGCTTGTTCTGGGTCGAGTTTGCTGAATTCGCTTTCAAAGCCTTTGCGGGCGGCTTCGATTTCGGCGTCGCTGCGGTCTTGTTGTTTGAATAATTGCACTTGTTTTTCGACCACTTCATTGCATTCCAATGGCAATTCGCCGCTGTGGGTGCTTTCGCTGGCGCCACCACAGGCAGTCAATAAACTGGTGGCTGCGAGCAAAATAAGGGTTATGCCTTTCATTACATTGTGCTTTCTGAAAAACGGGAATGCTTCATCTTAAGTAGATATGAAATACTTGTCTATGGCATGAACATTTCTTTACGAGCGTTGTCAATGCGGCCTGTAAGCCCGATTTTTTAAATAAAATCAATTGTGATGGGGCAAAGTGGGAGAGAAACATAAGGTATGCACAAGCGCACACCACCGCTGTGAGCGGCATGGTGTGCGCTGCTTGAATGGGGGGCTTAATCTTGTTTCGGAGGCTTAATAAAGCGCTCGCAATAATTGAGAATTTTGACCACCACAAAGGCAATCGGGCAGGCCAAGGCCAATACCGCCAAAAAGCCCAAGGGAGTCGCAGGTTGCAAAATCAAATACGCCAAAAAAATGGCAATCACTACAGGCAGCATCATGATGTGGCTTCTCCATGTTTTGATGTGTAAGGTGGTGGCGCGCCTTTTTTCGTTGGCGCTGCGCCACACTTCATCATAAGCCGTGCTCATAACAGATGCGTTGTGCTGTATCAGACAGCGGTGACAAATAGCTTGAAATAGTCGTTGCCAGTGGCCTGTAACTGTAGGCAAGTCGAAACTGGGCAAGGGCAATAGATGCTTGCGCAGATGCATATCATCTGCGCCTTGGCATGCTATTCGGTTCAGGCTGGCTTGTTGCGCGCCCAAGCCAGTCCCTGCCAGCATAAGAGCACCCAAGCCCATCCAAGTCGAGGATATTACTCAATACAAATCAGTCATTTTGAAAATGCTGGCGCAAGCGCTCGATTTCTTCCAAACGGGTTTTGGTCTGTTCCCAATGCACATTATTGAGCGCGGCAATCAAGGCATCCATTAACAACATGGTGGCGACATTGGTGTCCCAACCGCTTTTACCTTCGGTATACGCAGTTAAGGTGATGTCGGCATGTGCGGCCAAGGGTGAGGTCCATTGGTCGGTAATCAAGATGCGCTTGCATTTGCGCTCGCTCGCCAATTTCATCAAAGGTTGTAATTCTGGCCAATAGCGGCGGATGTCAAACATGATGATGACGTCGTTTTTGCCCATATCGACCAAAGAATCGGCCCAAGTGCGCGGTACCGGCCGCAATAAAGACACTTGGCCACGAATGGTTTGCAAGTGGTTACAAAAATACTCGGCCAAGGGCCCGGTAACGTAACCACCAAGCAGCCACAAACGGTGCCGTGGCTGTGCCAACCAATCGACCACCGTATCAAAATCCTCAGGCAGCAAGTGTTGCGCGGTTTGTTGGATTAATTTTTGGATATTGCTGCTGAAATGGTGCACAAAACCTTGTTGATGGGCATCGGTATTGGGGTCGCGACGCAATAAGGGCGATTGCAATTGTGCATCCAATTCCAAACGCAAGGCTTCTTGAAAGCCGGTATAGCTGTCAAAACCCAATTTGTTCACCAAGCGCAATACCGATGGGCCGCTGACGGCGGCTTTTTGCGCCAATTGCGCAATGGTTTCCAAACCGGCTATCGGGTATTGATTGAGCAGCGCCCGCGCCACTTTGCGTTCGGTCGGTGAGAAAGTGTTGTAATGCTCGCGCAAGCGCACGGCGATGGTGTCCTCACTCATAAGCAACCTGTTATCTCGTTGATTCTCATGGCATGAATTATAGCGCATTTATACTCAAATGCGATGTAATATTTGTTACAAAAACGTATTGACATTGAAAAATATAATAATTATTCTGAGCGAAAATCAGGCGTGGTCGCACCCAAGCGCCATCACCATTCGACTGGAGGAGTCTCGTTATGACCAAGGCGACAAGGAATGAGAATGTGAATACGGCGGCTGACATCAGCCGTTTGATCAGTGAACGCGGCATTACCCATGTCAAAGTCGGCTTTTTTGACATAGATGGGGTGATGGCGGGCAAATTCATGTCGGCGGCGAAGTTTTTGGCGGCATTGGAAAGCAATTACGCGTTTTGCGATGTGGTGTTTGGTTGGGATGTGAACGACCAATTGTTTGACAACATCAAGCTGTCGGGCTGGATTACCGGTTATGCCGACTTGGAAGTGCGTTTATTGCCGGAATTGTGGCGCGAGTTGCCATTGGAAAACAACACCATTTTAGTGCCGGGCGAAGTAGTCGGACGCATGCAGCCTTTGTGTCCGCGTCAGATATTGAAGCAAGTGATGGCACGCGCCGAAAGTATGGGTTTTACAGGCCACGCTGGCTTTGAATACGAATTCTTGGTGACCGATGAAGCGCATGGTGATTTGCGTGCGCGCGATTTTCTCAAGCCCAAACCGCTGGGCGATGGCGCGTTTGGCTATTCGATTTTGCGCACCGCCGTTAACAATGATTTCTATGAAGGTTTGATTGATGTGTGCAATGGCATGGACATACCGATTGAAGGCTTTCATGAGGAAACCGGCCCCGGTCAATTGGAAATCGCCTTGCAAAACATGGAAACGCTGCGCGCTGCCGACGATGCCGCCATGTTCAAAACCTTCTCGAAAGTATTGGCACAAAAACAAAAACGCATGATTTCCTATATGGCCAAATGGGATGAAAGCCATTCTGGTCAAGGTGGCCATGTGCATGTGTCTTTGCAGCGTTTGGATGGCAGCACCGTGTTTTACGATGACAGCAAACCGCACAATCTCAGCGACGAAATGCGCTGGTTTGTCGGCGGTTTGCAAACCTTGGCGCGCGACTACATGGCCATCCATGCGCCCAATATCAACAGCTACCGCCGCTTGGTGCCCGGTTATTGGGCACCGACTTCAGCCTTGTGGGGTGTGGACAACCGCACCACTGCCATCCGCGCCATCACCGGCAGCCCCAAATCCCAACGCATCGAATACCGCGTACCGGGTGCCGATTGCAATCCGTATCTGGTCGCTGCCAGCATTTTTGCAGCCGGCCTGTACGGCATAGAACACAAAATTGAGCCACACCAAGCGTTTGCGGGCAATGCATATGCGCACACGCCGCCACCGGAATTGACTTTGCCACGCACTTTGTGGGAAGCGGCGCAATGTTTGCGCGCTTCGAGCGCGGCGAATGAGTGGTTGGGCAGCGATTTTGTCGACCATTTTGCCGCCACACGTGAGTGGGAAGAACGCGAATTCCAAAAACACGTGACCGATTGGGAGCGCAACCGTTATTTCGAAATCATTTGATGCCGTAGTGGATGGCATTTTAAGCGAGGACAGTCATGAGTGAACGTTTCAGTGTGGTGACCCCGATAGATGGCAGCGAGTTGTGCAGCCGCGAATACGCCAGCAGTGCGGAGATTGCAACGGCGGTACAGGCCGCTCAAGCCGCACAAGCGCCGTGGTTTGAACTGGGTTTGGCCGCGCGCAAAGCCAAAATTGCCGCGGCCATTGATTGGTTGGTGACGCACAAAGATGAGGTGGCGGCGGCGATTACCCACAGCATGGGGCGGCCGATTAGCCAGTCTCCCGGCGAAGTCAAAGGTTTGGAAGAACGCGCCCGCTACATGCTCAGCATCGCCGATGCGGCTTTGGCCGACATCGTGCCGGAAGAAAAAGCCGGCTTCAAACGCTTTTTGCGCCGTGAGCCAGTAGGGCTGGTGTTGGTGATGGCGCCGTGGAATTACCCATTTTTAACCGCGGTCAATGCCATCGTGCCAGCGTTGGCGGCGGGCAATGTGGTCTTGCTCAAGCACTCTTCGCAAACACCGCAAGTGGCGGAATTGTTTCAGGCCGCTTTTGATGCTGCTGGTTTGCCTGCCGGTGTGTTTCAAAGCCTGCACATGAACCATGCCGACACCGATGCCTTATTGCAATCGGATGCGGTGGATTTCGTGGCTTTTACCGGCTCTGTTAACGGCGGTCATCAAGTACAGGCCGCTATCAGCAAACGCTTTATTGGTGCGGGCTTGGAGTTGGGTGGCAAAGACCCTGCTTATGTGCGCGCCGATGCCGATGTGGCCAGTGCGGCAGAAAATTTGGTCGATGGTTCCTTCTTCAATTCTGGGCAGTCTTGTTGCGGCATCGAGCGCATTTATGTGCACGAATCGGTGTATGAACCGTTTTTGCAAGAATTTGTGAGGGTGACCAAGCAATACCGCTTGGGCAATCCTACCGATGCCAACACCAATTTGGGGCCCATGGTGCGCAGTTCGGCCGCGGATTTTGTGCGCGCGCAAATTGCCGAAGCGGTGGCACAAGGGGCGAAAAGCTTGGTTGATGAGGCTGAGTTTCCCGCCAGCCAAGCAGGTACGGCTTATTTGGCGCCGCATGTGCTCGCCGATGTCACCCATGACATGCGTGTGATGCGTGAGGAAAGCTTTGGGCCGGTGGTGGGCATCATGGCGGTCAAAGACGATGCCGAAGCCATCCGCTTGATGAACGACAGCGATTACGGTTTGACCGCATCGATTTGGACACAAGACGCGGCCGCGGCCGAAGCCTTGGCGGCAAAAATCGCCACCGGCACGGTGTTCATGAACCGCTGCGATTACCTCGACCCTGCTTTGGCATGGACGGGTGTGAAAGACACGGGGCACGGTATATCTCTGTCAGAATTGGGCTATGCGCAGTTAACCCGCATCAAGTCTTACCATTTGCGTGTCGCTTAAGGCACAAACAACTGACAGCTTTTGTTTTTTTAATCATTGAATTGCCACACGAGGATGCACACCATGAGTTTAAGCGCTAATTGGAATTACCCCACTGCCATTCGTTTTGGCGCGGGGCGCATCAAAGAATTGCCACAATTGTGTGCAGAATTGCACATGAAAAAACCGTTGTTGGTGACCGATTCAGGTTTGGCCAAGCTGCCGGTGCTGGATGAAGTCAAAGCCTTGTTACAGGCCGCTTATCCTGATTATGGCTTGTTTGACAGCGTGCGCCCCAATCCCGGTGGTTCAGATGTGAATCGAGGCGTAGAACTGTACCGCAGCGGTGGTCACGATGGCGTGGTTTCCATCGGTGGCGGCAGCGCCTTGGATGTGGGCAAGGCGATTGCCTTGATGGCAGGGCAACAGCGGCCGCTGTGGGATTTTGAAGACGTGGGCGACAATTGGACGCGGGTCAATACCGCCGGCGTGGCCCCCAGCATTGCCATTCCAACCACATCGGGAACGGGTTCGGAAGTGGGGCGGGCTTCGTTAATCATTGATGAAGAAGCGCACCGCAAAGTGATTATTTTCCATCCGTTGATGTTGCCCAAAATCGTGTTGGCCGATCCGGCTTTAACCGTGGGTTTGCCGCGCCATTTGACTGCGGCCACTGGCATAGACGCGTTTGTGCACAATTTGGAAGCGTATTGTTCACCGTTTTACCACCCAATGGCGCAAGGCGTGGCCTTGGAAGGGATGAAATTGGTGCACGATAACCTGCCGCAAGCCTGCGCCGATGGCACTGACATCGTCGCGCGCTCGAACATGTTGGCGGCGTCCATCATGGGTGCGACCGCGTTTCAAAAAGGCTTGGGCGGTGTGCATGCGCTGTCGCATCCGATTGGGGCGGTGTTTGATACCCACCATGGTTTGGCCAATGCCATCATGCTGCCCTATGTGTTGGTGCGCAATCGTGAGGCAATTGAGGCGCGTTTGAGCGATGCTGCTCGCTATATTGGCTTACAGGACGCTTCTTTTACTGGTTTCTTGGATTGGATTTTGCGCTTGCGCGCTGATTTGAACATTCCACACAGCTTAAGCGACATCGGCATCGATGACAGCCGCGCCGCTGACATCGGTGCCGCAGCCAAATTAGACCCGAGTGACGGTGGCAATCCCATCAATCTTACCCCCGCAGATTACACAGCCATCTTCATCGCTGCGGTGAAAGGCATCGTATGAAAAAACCCATTATTGGTTTAACGACTTACCCTGCCAGCGCGACCCACGGTTGGCACACGCCAGTGTTGTACGTGGAGGCAGTATTGCGCGCGGGTGGCGTACCGATGATGTTGTCTGGGCAGTGCCCAGATTGTGCCGGCGATTGGTTGGCTGCCTTGGATGGGGTGGTGTTAATCGGCGGGGGTGACATCAATCCTGCCGAGTTTGGCAGTGCCGGCCATGAAACCATTTACAACTTAAGCCCTGAACGCGATGCGATGGAGCTGGCTTTGATGCAAGCCTTATTAGAGCAGCCCAAACCTGTCTTGGCCATTTGCCGTGGCATGCAGATTTTGAACACGGCCTTGGGTGGTACTTTGCATGTGCATTTGCCTGATGTGGTGGGCGAAAGTGTTCTGCACCGAGCGCCGCCGCGCGACCCTATCCAACACAGCATTAAAGTGGCAGCAGACAGTGAGTTGGCCAAAGTCATAGGCACGGAAGTGAGCACGGCTTCTTGGCACCATCAGGCCATAGACCAATTGGGATGCGGCCTGAAAGCGGTGGCGTGGGCACCGGATGGAGTGATAGAGGCAGTGGAATTAGAGGGGCGCGATGATGTGTTGGCGGTGCAATGGCATCCCGAAATCACCGCCGCCGCCGATGTCGGCCAACAACAAATGTTCGATTGGTTGGTAACACAAGCACAGAAATAAACAGAAAGCCATCTTGAAGTTGAATACACAGCATTGCGGGAGGTGAGTAGCTAGGCCTCCAAACAGACATGTTTTAGCACAAACATCAATACACTCATTTGGAGGACTGACTCATGAGCGAAGTAAAACTCAATCAAACCAAGGTGGTGCGGGAGCTGAAGCCCACGTTGGGAGCGATACATTTGTGGGGCATTGCCGTAGGTTTGGTGATTTCAGGCGATTATTTTGGCTGGAGTTATGGTTGGGCTTCGGCGGGAACGCTGGGCTTTTTGATTGCCGTGGCCGTCATCGCCTTGATGTATGTGACGTTTATTTTCAGCTATACCGAGTTAACCACTTCGATTCCACATGCCGGTGGGCCATTTGCCTATGGCTTGCGTGCCTTTGGGCCGACTGGCGGCTATTTTGCCGGTATGGCCACTTTAATTGAATTTGTGTTTGCACCGCCTGCCATTTCCTTGGCCATCGGTGCGTATTTGAATGTGCAATTCCCCGCGTTAGACCCGAAAGTGGCGGCAGTAGGGGCTTACATTGTGTTCATGACTTTGAATATTTTGGGCATGCGCATCGCTGCCAATTTTGAATTGTTTGTCACCATCTTGGCCATTGGTGAGTTGCTGGTGTTTATGGGCGTGGTGGCGCCGCAGTTTTCCATGGCCAATTTCACTGCCAATGGTTGGGCCGGTGGCGAGGCTTTGAATGGCACGGCTTGGATGGGCATTTTGGCATCGATACCGTTTGCGATTTGGTTTTTCTTGGCCATTGAGGGCGTGGCCATGGCAGCGGAAGAAACCAAAGACCCGCGCCGCACCGTACCCAAAGCGTATATTTGTGCCATTTTGACCTTGGTGGCCTTGGCTTTGGGGGTGATGTTTTTTGCCGGTGGTGTTGGCGATTGGCGTCAATTGGCCAATTTGAACGATCCTTTGCCACAGGCGATGAAAGCGGTGGTAGGGCATAACAGTGGTTGGTTGCACATGTTGGTGTGGTTGGGCTTGTTTGGTTTGATTGCCAGTTTCCACGGCATCATCATGGGGTATTCGCGCCAAATCTTCGCCTTGAGCCGCGCCGGTTACATGCCATCGTATTTCTCCAAAGTGAACCACCGCTTCAGCACACCACACCGTGCGGTCATCTTGGGCGGCATCGTGGGCATCATCGCCATCTTCAGTGACAGCTTGATTGTCATCGGTGGCCAACCGCTGACCGCCAACATCATCACCATGTCGGTGTTTGGCGCCTTATTGATGTACATCATCGCCATGTTAAGCCTGTTGAAATTGCGCCGCACTGAGCCGAATTTGGAGCGCCCGTTTACCGCGCCTTTGTATCCCATCTTTCCATGGATTTCGTTGAGCATCGCCGTGGGCGCATTATTGGCCATGGCTTGGTTCAATACCGTGGTGTTCATCATCTTCTTGGCCATCTTGGCATTGGGTTATGTGTATTTCCGCTTGACCGCCAGCCAACGTGCTGCCGCGCCGGTGGATGAAATGTTGGGACAGAAGGCCGAGTAATGCGGCCAGTTTTGTATGTTGGACACTGAGTTTGCAATGTATTGGACAAAACCGCCTGTATGGGCGGTTTTGTTTCGTGTAGAGCGATGCTGTGTTTACAGACCGCATAGCTAGATAAGCAATGATGATGGAAACCACCATAGCGGCCTGTAAATAACAGCAAGTGGTGTCAGAAACATGTCGTCGGTGGCTAAAAATCGGCATTTTTGACTGAAATCAGTGCCCATATTAAGAGGGCAATCTGGCTTGCAAGTGTGTTAAAAATGCGAATATCCGAAAAAATTACCATTTAGCTTTAGTATTTTGGCATAAAACGAGGTATATATAAGCCATGATAACAAACCGCGATGAGGTTTTTATCTGTTTGAAAACAGAACAAATATTTTGGTGTTACCAGCCAAAATGCTGAGTTTAGGCTTGGGTTCTGAAGTATAGAATCAAAACTGTGAAAGTGCGCTCTTTACCACAATTGTGGGAAATATTTCATGATTTAAATCAGTATGCTTACAAATATATTTTGTATAAGCATAAAGTTTAAAATACAATATATTACCTTTTCCAATAAATCAGATGGGAATACATTATGAATTACAATGAATGCGTAACAGAGTTGTTGAAAACAGACGGTGCTTTGGCAGCTGCTGTGGTGGATTATTCTAGCGGTATGTTGTTGGCTGGTGGTGGTAATTCGTCTGTGGATTTGGAGATTGCTGCTGCAGGTAATACTGAAGTGGTGCGCGCTAAAATGAAAACCATGGGCATGTTGGGTTTGAATGACACCATCGACGATATTTTGATTACTTTGGGTGAGCAATACCATTTGTTGCGTCCTGTCAGCAAACAAAATGGTTTGTTCTTGTATTTCGTATTGGATAAAGCCAAATCAAACTTGGCCTTGGCTCGTCGTGCTTTGACAGCAGTAGAAAAAGCCTTGAAATAATTGTGTTAACCGTACTGTAAAAAGCCATGTATATTACCAAAGTATGCATGGCTTTTTATGTTTTTAAGTGTTTGTATCCATTGCTACATTGTGTGCGACTGCAAGCGCAATGCCGTTTGCAGCAAGCTTTTCCAAGCTTAATGAAGAGGCTAAGTTAGGTGCAGACTGAGCGGCTGTTGCGATAAAATGCGTGTTAAAAAGCCCATGCTGGAAAACGATTATGCAAGAACGTTTAAACAATTTACATGCTTTTATGGTGGTCGCGCGTGAACAAAACATCACCCGTGCCGCAACCATTTTGGGCATTTCGCAAGCCTCGCTCAGTCAAATCATCAGTAAGATGGAGCACCAACTGGGCATCAAACTGCTGCACCGCACCACGCGCAGTTTGGCCTTAACCGAAGCCGGCGAACAATTCATCACCTTGATAGGCCCTGCGGTAGAAGAAATTCAACGCGGTCTCAATCAAATCATCGACACCAAAAACAAGCCCAGTGGTACGTTTCGCATTGTCGCCGACGATTTTGTCATCCACAGCTTGTTTTGGCCAAAAATTCAGTCGTATTTACAAGAATTCCCAAACATCCACATCGATGTGGTTTCCGATTATGGCGAAGCCGACATCAGCAAAAACCACTGTGATGCCGGCATCAGCCGTGGCGATTTGATTGCCAAAGATTTGGAAACCGTGCAAATCAGCGCGCCTGTTAAAATGGTGTTGGTCGGTGCGCCCAAATATTTAGAAGGACGTGATTTACCACAAAAGCCCAAAGATTTGGTCAAACATGTGTGCATCAATCAGCGTTTACCCAAACAAGGGGGCATGTTGTACACATGGAAGTTTGTCGAGAAAAAGCGTGAGGTCAAAATTCACGTCAATGGCCGTCTGACCTTCAGCAATATGCACCATGTGTTGGATGCGGCGATAGCCGGTTATGGTTTGGCCTATTTGCCTAGTGCGTTGGTCGCGGATGCCATATCCGTGGGGGATTTATTGACGATGATGCAAGACAAGTGCGTGACCTTGCCGCCGTATTTCATCTATTTTCCCAGTCGCTTGCGCGAGTCGATTGGCTTCGTCAAATTATTGGATGTGTTGCGTCACAGTGATTAATGCTTGATGCGGCCTGTAAGGCAGCTGCAATAGTGATTTCATGCAATGTGGGTTACTGTTACAGGCCGCTTGTTACTTAATCTATCTGTTTTATTTGTTAAAAATTCCATTTAAGTATGTATTTGTACTAAGATGAAGCCGTCGTGGTTTCATCGTTGCTCTTTTTCTTAGCGTTTTTGCTTCATCTGTTTGTCCCCTCAGTCTGCTGCGACAATATGCCACATGTCTTATTAATATGTGCATAGATATAATGAAGTAGCCATCAATTCAGCCAGTTTTATATGACGAAAGAGTGTATCGCTATGCGTAAAAATCGATTGGCTAAGGAAATTGCCGTGATATTGGTGATTAAAATCGCGCTGTTGTTGACCATCAAAGCGGTTTGGTTTGACAAGCCAACCATTCCTAAAAATTACACACCAGAAGTACAACAACATTTACTTGGGACTGATCAATAAATATTTAGGACAAACAAATGATATCAGAAGCCGTTGTAGACCTGTCCAGATTCCAATTTGCAATGACCGCAATGTACCACTTTATTTTTGTGCCATTGACATTGGGTTTGGCTTTTATTTTGGCCATCATGGAAACCACTTACGTCATTTCGGGTAAAGAAATTTACAAAGACATGACCAAGTTTTGGGGGAAATTATTCGGGATTAACTTTGCCTTAGGCGTGACCACGGGCTTGACCATGGAATTCCAGTTTGGCACCAACTGGGCGTATTACTCACATTATGTGGGCGATATTTTTGGTGCACCGTTGGCCATTGAAGGCTTGATGGCGTTTTTCTTGGAGTCCACATTCATCGGTCTGTTCTTTTTTGGCTGGGACAGATTGAACAAATTTCAACACTTGGGCGTGACTTGGTTGGTGGCTTTGGGCTCCAATCTGTCGGCTTTGTGGATTTTGATTGCCAATGGTTGGATGCAAAATCCTGTCGGTGCCGAGTTTAACTTTGAAACCATGCGCATGGAGTTGAGCAGTTTTTCGGAGTTAATCTTTAACCCCGTGGCGCAAGTGAAGTTTGTGCACACGGTTTCTGCCGGTTATGTGACTGGGGCGATTTTTGTGTTGGCCATTTCCAGTTATTACCTGTTGAAAAAACGCGATTTGCCGTTTGCACGCCGCTCGTTTGCCATTGCTGCCGCATTTGGCTTGGCTTCAACCTTGTCGGTGATTGTGTTGGGTGACGAATCCGGTTATGAAATCGGTGATGTGCAAAAAGTGAAATTGGCGGCGATTGAGGCCGAATGGGAAACCGAGCCTGCGCCGGCTGGGTTTAACCTGATTGCCTTTCCTGACCAAGAGGAAATGAAAAACGATTTTGCCATCAAGATACCGTATGTGATGGGCATCATCGCCACGCGTTCTTTGGACAAACAAGTGGTCGGCCTGAAAGACTTGATGGTCAATCATGAAGTGCGCATTCGCAATGGCATGGTCGCTTATGGCTTGTTGCAACAATTGAAAGCGGGCGACAAATCTGAGCAAGTGTTGGCGGACTTTAAAGCGCGCCAACAAGACTTGGGCTATGGCTTATTGGTGAAAAAATACGCACCGAATGTGGTCGATGCCACTGAGGCGCACGTACAGGCCGCTGTGAAAGATTCCATCCCGAAAGTCGCACCGTTGTTTTGGTCTTTCCGCGTGATGGTGTTGTGTGGCTTCAGCATGTTGTTGTTGATGGTATTGGCGGTGTATGCGGTGGTGAAACGCAATATTGAAAAACGCACTTGGTTGTTGAAATTTGCCTTGTTCAGCTTGCCTTTGCCTTGGATTGCGGCACAAACCGGTTGGATCGTGGCCGAATATGGTCGTCAACCGTGGACCATTGCCGAAGTCTTGCCAACGCATTTGTCAGTGTCCAGCATCAGCGCCGGCGATGTGTGGGGTTCGATTACCGCTTTGGTGGCGTTTTACACCGTGTTGCTCATCATAGAAATGTATTTGATGGTGAAATTCTGCAAATTGGGACCGAGCAGTTTGCACACAGGCAAATACCATTTTGAAACCGAAAACCCAGTTGCAGCCAGCAAGGAGTAAAACATGGAATACGAATTATTGCGCGTGATTTGGTGGGTGTTAATCGGGGTCTTGCTCATAGGCTTTGCGCTCACCGATGGCTTTGACATGGGCGCGATGGTGGTGATGCCGTTTGTGGGTAAAACCGACCAACAACGCCGCGCCTGCATCAACTCCATCGCCCCACATTGGGACGGTAACCAAGTGTGGTTCATTACCGCCGGCGGTGCCTTGTTTGCCGCATGGCCGCTGGTGTATGCGGTGGCATTCTCAGGCATGTATTGGGCCTTGTTATTGGTGTTGTTTGCCTTGTTCTTGCGGCCTGTAGGCTTTGATTACCGTTCTAAATTGGACAATACCCGCTGGCGCACAGCTTGGGACTGGGCTTTGTGCATCGGTGGCGCGGTGCCAATACTGGTGTTTGGGGTGGCGTTTGGCAACCTGTTCTTAGGCGTGCCATTTCAATTGGATGAATTGATGCGCTCAACTTACCACGGCAGTTTCTGGGCCTTGCTGAACCCATTTGCCTTGTTGTGTGGGATCGTCAGTTTTGCCATGTTGTGTGCCCACGGTTGCTCGTGGTTGCAAATGCGCACTGAGAAAGAAGTGGAATTGCGCTCACAAAATTTGGGTAAAATCTTTACTGCCGTGTATTTGTTGGTGTTCAGCGTGGTCGGTTTGTGGTTGGCGTTTGGCAATATTGAAGGCTATGCCATTACCTCGGCCATCGATGGCAATGCCCCGATTAATCCTTTAGGTAAAGTCGTGGCGGCCAGTAACCATGGTTGGATGAACAATTACAGTACCTACCCAGCGTTTATGTTGGCACCGGTATTGGCCTATGTCGGCGCTTTGCTCGCTTTGTTGGGCTTTATCAAATCCAAATCGGGCGTGAGTTTCTTGGGCACCAGCATCATGATCATCGGCACGATTTTAACCGCCGGTTTTGCCTTGTTCCCATTCTTATTGCCTTCAAGCTTGGACATGGCATCCAGCCTCACCATGTGGGATGCGACCGCCAGCCATTTGACCTTAACCGTGATGTTTGTGGTGGCCTGTATTTTCGTACCACTGATTTTGATTTACACCTTGTGGAGCTATGTCAAAATGTGGGGACGTATCCACAGCCATGACATCGATGCCAACCCACATGGTTTGTATTAGGAGAACGTGCAATGTGGTATTTTGCTTGGATTTTAGGCGTGTTACTGGCGTGTGCTGTCGGTGTTATCAGCGCACTGTATTTGGAAAACCACCAACATTTGGATGAGTGAATATGGACGCTGGCTTGGTTAAATCGGCACCCATCACCTCATGGTCAAAAATGCCGTGGCGCTTGCTGTCATGGCTATTGGCCACACCGTTAGCGTTGATTCTGTTGCTGCATCCCGCCGCCATTTTGGGTGAGGATGGCAGTTACAGCCACAGCTTGGTGATGTTGGTCATGTATGGCACCAGCATTGGCTTTACCCATGCAGTTGGTTATCGGCCTGTAAAACCGATATTTCGATATTTGATGTATCCGTTGCTTGGTTGGGTATTGATGCTGTGGGGTTATGTGGATTGGTTCCGCTAAACCGGTAAACTGGTAAAAAACAAAGAGGTGATACCGATGTATCACCTCTTTTTTTATGGCTGCGATAACTTAACGCATATGAAACAGCTCTTGGTGAAACTGCTTGCCCAACATGCCGTGTTGTTGTAGTTGTTTTTGTAAAGCCACGCCAAACGGCATCGGTCCGCAAAACCACACACTGGTGGTGTGCCAATGTTGCACTTGGCCGGCGATGGTGTCGGCGGACAACAAGCCTTCAATTTCATCCCGATACCAATGCAAAGTCACCTGTGCTTGTTCGGCCAAAGTTTGCAATTGTTGCTGCGCCTCACGGCTGATGTGTTTTACACAGTGGTATAACACAATGTGTTTGCGCTCGGTTTGTGGCTGTGCGCGCAATTGTTCCAAAGCGGCGATAAACGGGGTAATGCCTATGCCGGCGCCAACCCAAATTTGCGTGTCACAAGTATCTTTGAAGGTAAAGCGGCCATATGGGCCTTCAATGCGCACAGGCATGTTTGTCCGCAGTTTTTGCTGCAAACCTTGGGTGTAATCGCCCAATTCCTTAATCACAAAAGTGAGTTTGGCTGCTTGTGTTTGCCATGCCGAAGCAATGGTAAACGGATGCGCACCGTCTTGGCCATCAAAGCGCAAAAACGCAAATTGCCCCGCTTGATGGCCGCCCCAAGTGTTGCCCGCGACACTGACATCGACAGTGGTGGTTTGGTTGATGCCGTCGTGTTGCAGCGCCGAAATCACGCCAGTGTGGCGGTATTTCTTGCCGATTTTGCCGCATAAGGCCAATAACGCGCAGCAAACGGCGCACAGCGTCAACACCGCCATCACCATGCCTATGGGTTGACGCCAATAGTCAAAATTCATCAACACCACAAAGTGGAAGGCAAAAATCAAATACACAACGCTCATTAATTGGTGGCTGTATTGAAACCAGCGATAGGGAATGCGTTTGTACAAAGCCACTATCATCATGATGACGAAAAAGTAAAACGTCCATTCGCCCAAGGTTTCGGCCAAATGGCGTTGGCTTTGCAACCAGCCTTCAAGCGTGCTCAAATCGGGCAGGCCGCGTTTGGGGCGGTGAGGGCGCTCAAACCAGCCCCAGCCCACCATCCATTTGGTGCCTTTGGTAAACCACCAGTGCACGATTGCTGCACTCAAACCGGCGATGCCCAACCATTTGTGCAAGCGGTACATCTTGTCCAAACCGTGCAAACGGCCTTCAAGCCAGCGCGGTCGCAGCGCCAATACCGTGGCCACACTCATGGCAGTGAAACCGATGATGCCCGAGTATTGGATAAACGGTTTGCGAAAGCTGAAGAAGTTTAACGGGTGCGGTAATAGCGAGTCCGCCATCAGCCACAGTGCAGTTACCACCAAAAAAATTGCCACGAAGGCAATTTTGAAATTTTTCATTGTGTCGTCCTTACCGCTGCTTGTCCGAGTTCGTTTCTAACAAGCCGAGGTTTCATGCTGTTTGTTAGCGGCGTCTGCCGTTAAGAGGCAACAGCATATAACCAGAGTGCTAATTTAGTAAATGATTTTAATTATTATTACAATTGTGGTTTAGAGTGTTGCATACAGCAAAACTGAGAACAGATGTTAAAACAAAGCATTGATAAAAAATCTGAATTTGAGCATCAATCTGAGGTTTACCACAACATAAAGATGTGAATATAAGCGCTCAGATGATGACAGGTACAAAGTCTGCGTATGGCACTCGTAATTAACTGGATGCATCTGCATGATAGACAACCTATTGTATAAATAGGTGTAAGCGGCCTGTAAACCCTATTTCAGGTTTACAGGCCGCTTATATTGCTCATACAAGCAATCAAGCAGGTAAGAATGGTATGGATAGTCCATGCGAAAGCAATGTCCTTGCAGTCACAATGACGGTAGGCAAACCAGTTTTAGGATTGCCATCAGTTAGAAGAAGATTTGTTGCTGTGGGGCGGGGTATAGTAAGTGCGTAATGAGTTGGTCTTAGACTTAGTCGCTGAATTGACTGCCTTTAAGCAGCGGCACCAAGCCGCTGTGATTCGGCATAAGACATCATAATGTGACGACAGCATTGAATGTTGCATGTGCATGTGAGCATACAGACACAGCTAGATTAATCACTGACCTAAGTGGCCATCAATCCGCCAAGATTTTTGCCAATAAAGGCCGCCATTGATCTTGTACTTGGGCGTATTGTTTTTGGGTTTTGTCGAACACGCTTAAGCCTTCTTGCGCCAATTGGTCGTAACACGAGCGCTCCAAAATGGCGGCGGCTGGATTTTGTTCGATTTGCGCAAAAAAAGCCTTGATGTTTTCAACACTGGTGGTATTGGGTTTGAGGCGGTTGGCCAGCAGCAAGATTTTCACCTTGCCTTTGCGGATGCGTTTGATGTCTTGTAAGTGTTTCAAGAAGCGCTTGGTGCTGTCTATGTCAAACACCGACGGTTGCAGCGGCGTGACAATAGCATGGCTTTCGCTCACCAACAATTCTGCATGTTCACCCGACAGCGCACCGGGGGCATCGACAATCAAATAATCCAAGTCTTTCGGCGCATCGCCTATGGCTTTTTCTTGGCGCCAATCAATGGCGACGATGGGAGCGGCGGTATCTGGGCGGTATTTCAACCACTGCAAAGACGATTTTTGCGGATCGGCATCGGCCAAACCCACACGCAAGCCACGATTGGCCAAAGCCGCTGCCAAAGTAATCGCCGTCATGGTCTTGCCACAACCGCCTTTTAAATTCGCCACCAAAATCGTTTTCATCAATCCCACACTATGTTAATTGCCTGTGTCTAGCTTAGCATTATTTGATGACTGTATGCTGACCACAGCCGTATTTATTGCATGTGCATGCAGCCTGTAAAACATGATGGCATTTACAGGCCGCATTCCAATTGTGAAACCGCTTACATGCTTAATACTTCGGCGCCGAATTGCTGCACTTTGTTCCAATCGGTGAATTCGATGTGGGCGTGGGTATTGGTTTCGCCTTTGTTGATTTTCATCACCAGTTTCATCAAATAGCGGTCGACCAAATGGTATTTGTGGTAGGCCAATTCACCGGCAAAAATGCCGATGTGTTTGGGCTGCCACGCGCTTTGTTCTATGAATTTGCGCGTGTAAGTATGGGTTTCAGGGGTAGATTTGTGTGCTTTGTTGGCCAAGATGCTGACGCTGAAAAAGGCGCTGGGCAGGCGATTCAATACTGGCGCTTGCGCCGAGGTAAACTCTGCTAAGCACTTGGCAAAATGGCCGTAACGTATCGAAGCGCCGATGACCACTTTGTCAAAATCACCGACATGCAAATCCGCAGTGTGTTCCAAATTGGCCAGTGTCACTTGTGCGCCTGCATCCAGCCATTGGTGTTTTAAGGCTTGGGCGATTTTCAAGGTTTGGCCAAAACGGCTGGAATACAGAATGAGAATGTGCATGGTGGGACTCAAATGACGACAAGTGCATGAAAAAGCCATTATAACCACTATCTTGGGGCTGTGCATGGGAGTCATGCAAGCAAGTGGTTTACAGGCCGCATCAAATATCTCAATGCGGCCTGTAAACGGTTAGGGTCATGCCCATAAAGGCTTAATGCAGTGATTTCATTGCCACAGGATAGTATTTGCTGATCAATTGCTGGCGGTTTTTGCACTCGGTTTTGTACAAAATGTGGCTGACATAGGTTTTGACAGTGGTGATGCTGCAAAACGCTTGGTCGGCGATTTCCTGATTGGACAGGCCCATGCACAGCATTTTCAAAATCATCATTTCTTTTTTGGTCAAAGCTGGCGCTGCTTGTTCATTGTTGGCGGGCAATTCCATTTTACCGATGAAATGCAGACTGAGTTTTTGAATGGCTTCCAAATAGGCGTAATCACTGCTTTGAAACAAGGGATGCAATTTGTCACGCACCAAGCTGATGCCAAACTGAAAATTTTGATGTGGGGTAATGATTTCGGCCGAGTCTTGAAAATTGAAGAAATTCAAAAAGCTCAAATAGGTTTCGTTCATCGAATACTGATTCAGAAATGAAATTGAGGCTTCGTTTTGCGGCAAATGGGTATAGTGCACGGGGTCGTATTGGTAGGCGAAAGCGGTGTATTCCTGTACCGAATCGTTGTTGACAAAGACTTGGGCATAGCGGTTAGTTTGGGTATTGCGATCGGTCACAAAACACAACAAACCATCAAAAGGCAAGTTCAATGCCAGTACTTGGTAAAAGTCTTGGCATACCTCATGCCATTGTTGCAGCAGTTTTTCCATGATGTGTCTCACTTTGTTGCCAGTATTATTGTTTTTATTGGGTTTTTGTCGCGTTGGTTTGGATATGGATACGCTCTCACCTGTGTCTAGATTAGCGCTTGATTTGACAAAAGTAAAACTTTTTTTACGCTTAAAGTGGATTTATTAGTGGAAAAATACAGAGAGTAAGGCATTGAGTACAGTGATGAATTCCGCTAAATACAGCACTGCCGTGCTTTTGCTGTGGCAAAGGTGAAAATCAAACACCATGCCATAAAAATCATCCTTAAGTAGGATATTGGCGGCGTGAAAAATTTTTTATGATGCGGCTTACCAAAACATAAAAACGAGTGAGAAACCCGCCATGAATTCCCTGTTCCCCCCTTCATCAATCAAAACCCTCAGCGCCTTGGTGTGCGCCGCGGCCTTGTTGCACAGCCCATTGGCTTTGGCGCACGGTCAAGCTGCGCACATGATGCCAATTAGCGAACAAGTACAGGCCACTGGTGGCAGTGTCAGCGTTGACGATTTCACCAAAACCATCGTGTTGCAACAAGACGGTGTCGAAGCGCGCATCAAAATGAACAGCAACCAAGCGCTGGTGAATGGCAAAAAAGTCAAACTGAGCGTGCCGGTGAGCCAAAAAGACGGGGTGTGGGTGGCAGCAGACACTTTGGTGAACGAATTGTTCACGCCGACTGCAGACAAGAGTTTCAAAGTGGAGCAGGTATCGCATCCACTTGACAGTTTGACCGCGAGTGAAATCACCGAGGCGGTGAAAATCATCAAAGCGTCTGGCAACGATGTCAGCAATTACCGCTTTTCGGAATTGCGTTTGAAAGACGAAGACAAAGACGCGGTGTGGGGCAGTGTGTTGGACAACAAACCGATGCAAGCCAAACGCAGTGCGGTGTTCTCGATTTTGGACAAAGACAGCATTGTTGAAGGTGAAGTGGATTTGGCCGCCGGCAAGGTGGTGAAATGGGATGTGCAAAAAGGCAAACACGGCATGGTCTTGCTCGACAATTTCGCTACCGTACAGCAAGCGATGGAAGCCAGTCCTGAATACGCCGAAGCCTTGAAAAAACGTGGCATTACCGATGTGAAAAAAGTGGTGACCACGCCGTTGACCGTCGGCTATTTTGGCGATGAAGACGATTTGAAGCACGATTTGAGCGTGTTGAAAGTAGTGTCGTATTTGGACACTGGCGATGGCAATTACTGGGCGCATCCCATTGAAAACTTGGTGGCAGTGGTGGATTTGAACGCCAAGAAAATCATCAAAATTGAAGACCAAGGTGTGGTGCCTGTGCCGATGGCGGCGCGTCCTTATGATGGCTCAGACCGCAAAGGCGTGAAAGTGAAGCCTTTGTTGATTACCGAACCAGAAGGCAAAAACTACAGCATCAATGGCCGCCAAATCGAATGGGGCAATTGGAAATTCCATGTCAGCTTGGATTCGCGCGTAGGCTTGCAATTGGGCACGGTGACTTACAATGACAAAGGCACGGCGCGCAAGATCATGTACCAAGGCAATTTGGGCGGCATGGTCGTGCCTTACGGTGATCCAGATGCGGGTTGGTATTTCAAGTCTTATCTGGATTCGGGTGAATACGGCATGGGCACGTTGACTTCGCCAATTGAAAAAGGCAAAGACGCACCGACCAATGCGGTGATGCTGGACGCGGTAATCCCAGATTATTTGGGTCAACCGAACAAAATCCCGAACGCGATTGCCGTGTTTGAACGCTATGCCGGCCCAGATTACAAACACCAAGAGATGGGCAAGCCGAATGTCAGCACCGAGCGCCGCGAATTGGTGGTGCGCTGGATCAGCACCGTTGGCAATTACGACTATATTTTTGACTGGGTATTCTCACCAAATGGCACCATAGGCATCAATGCCGGTGCAACCGGTATTGAAGCGGTGAAAGGGGTGAAATCGCGCACCATGCACGACGCCACCGCCAAAGAAGACACGCGTTATGGCACCTTGATCGACCACAACATCGTCGGCACTACCCACCAACACATTTACAACTTCCGTTTGGACATGGATGTGGACGGTGCCAACAACACCATGACCGCCATCGACCCTGTGGTGACCAAAAACAGCCGCAAAGGGCCGCGTAAGAGCACGATGGAAACCGAAACCAAGGTGTTGACTACCGAAGCCAGCGCTTCGCAAAAATTCGACCCAGCCACAGTGCGTTTGATTTCCAATTACAATAAGGAAAACCGCATGGGCAATCCGGTGTCTTACCAGTTGATTCCGTTTGCCGGCGGCACACATCCGGTAGCCAAAGGTGCGAATTTCAGCAAAGACGAATGGTTGTTCAAGCGCTTGAACTTCATGGACAAACAAATTTGGGTGACCGAATACCAACCTAGCGAATTGTACCCTGAGGGCAAATTCCCTAACCGCTCCGACCGCGATACTGGCTTGGGTCAATTCACCTCTGACAATGGCAACATCAATAACAAAGACTTGGTGGTATGGTTAACCACTGGCACCACCCACATTGCCCGTGCCGAAGAATGGCCGATCATGCCGACCGAGTGGGTGAATGTGTTGCTCAAACCGTGGAATTACTTTGACGAAACCGCGACTTTAGACCGTCATTGATTCTGATAAAAGAAGCCCATAAGCGGCCTGTAAAGTGTTACAGGCCGCTTTCAAGATGAAAGAGACCCATGAACACAATCCATTTCCCCGATTACAGCATCATCGCCGGCAAGCAAGTGCGCGGCGAGGGCGAACGCATAGACATCATCAACCCTGCCAATGAGCAGGTATTGAGCAGCATCAGCGCCATCAATCCTGCCCAATTCGACGCCGCTGTCAGCGCCGCGCAAGCGGCATTCCCGTTGTGGCGCGATTTGGGCGATGGCAAACGCACGGAATTATTGTTACAGGCCGCTGATGTGTTGGAACAACACGCCGATGAAATCGCTACTTTGATTACCTTGGAACAAGGCAAAGTCTTGGGTTTGGCACAGTTTGAAATGCAAGGCACGTTGGCATGGTTGCGCTATACCGCCGGTTTGCAGATTCCTGTCGACATCTTGGAAGATTCAGACAGCAAGCGCATTGAATTGCACCATGAGCCCATCGGTGTGGTCGGCTCGATTACGCCGTGGAATTGGCCGGTAATGATTGCGATGTGGCACATGGTGGCGGCGCTGAAAGCCGGCAATGTGGTCATCAACAAGCCGTCTGAATACACGCCGTTGTCGACGGTGCGCATGGTGGAGGTGTTAAACCAAGTGTTGCCTAGCGGTGTGTTGCAAGCGGTGGTGGGCAAAGGCGATGTCGGCGCGGCCTTCAGCGCCCATGCTGGCATCCAAAAAATGGTCTTCACGGGCTCTACCCCGACCGGACAAGCAATCTACAAGAGCGGTGCGGCGTTTATGCGCCCATTGACGTTGGAACTCGGTGGCAACGATGCCGCCATTGTGTTGCCCGATGTCAATGTGGCCGAAGTGGCGGCGAAGATTTATGGCGGCGCCTTCATCAATGGCGGCCAAACCTGTGCGGCTTTGAAGCGCTTGTATGTGCATGAGTCGATTTATGCCGAATTGACGCAAGCCTTGACCGACATTGCCGATGCGGTGGTGTTGGGCGATGGCATGGACGCCAACAGCCAATTGGGCCCAGTACAAAACAAAATGCAGTTTGACAAGGTGAACCACTATTTACAGGACGCTTTGAATAATGGCGCACGCGTGCTCACTCAAAACAGTGCCAAACCTGAATCCGGCTATTTCATCCGTCCAACCATCGTCGTCGACATAGCCAATGCCGTGGCCTTGGTGCGCGAAGAGCAGTTTGGTCCAGTGTTGCCAGTAGTGTCTTACAGCAGTGTTGATGAAGCCATAGCCATGGCCAATGACATGGAATTTGGTTTGGGCGGCTCGGTGTGGTCGCAAGACTTGGCCGCTGCACAAACCATCGCCGCCCAAATGCAAACCGGCACCGTTTGGATTAACGGCCACGCCGAAGTGGCGCCGCACGCGCCGTTTGGCGGTTGGAAGCTGTCGGGCTTGGGCGCTGAATTTGGCATCGATGGTTTGCTCGCCAACACACGTCAGAAAGCGGTGCACGTGTACAAGGCGTAACAGCAAGACATGGCAAGACTATGTGTCGTTGTGGTATTTGGCTGCTTGTTTCAAGCAGCTTTTTTCATGCCAAATGCGGCCTGTAAATCAGGACAGGAGTGGATATGCTATGATGCGCGCTTAAGGAGTGGCTATGGATGAGTTGCGTGAAGTGTTGCCTGCGTGGGCGCACGATTCTTTGGATTTGTTGTTGGTGGCCATCGAAGTCGGCTGCATCGTGTTGGTGGCGTGGTTATTGCGCCGCTATGTGGGCAAATTGTTCGATAAAATCGTCTCCCACCACAAAGTACCGGTGGACGTGGCTGTGCCGATGAAGACCATAGGCGGTTGGGTGATTATTTTTGCCGCTGGCTTGATGGTGTTGGAGCGCTTGGGTGTGTCTGGTCGGGTGTTGTGGACGGCGATTACCGGTTTCGCGGCGGTGGCGGCAGTGGCATTTTTTGCCGCGTGGAGTGTGTTGTCCAACATATTCTGTGCGTTTTTGATTTTTGCCACGCAGCCGTTTCGCGTTGGCGACGAATTGGAAATACTCGATGCGGCCGACAAAGTTGGCATGCACGGCCGTGTGGTGGCCATACACTTGCTTTATACTGTGCTCGAAGAAATGGGGCGTGAAGACGGTCGCGAGACCTTGATTCAAGTACCTAACAGTGCATTTTTTCAAAAAACCATACGCCGTTGGCAACAAGGCGATGGCGAACCCTCAATTTAATGGAACAGAGGACACACATGTCAGAAAAAATTTATGGTGATGCGGCGTTTCGTCGCCAAGGTTTGTTTGGCTCCGCCACCGAAAACACTTACAGCGGCGCCTTGTCGTTTATGCGCCGCAATTACTCGCGCGATTTGACCGATGTCGATGTGGTGGTGTCGGGCGTGCCTTTGGATTTGGCCACCACTTTTCGCTCTGGTGCGCGTTTGGGCCCAGCTGCGGTGCGCGCCGCCAGTGTGCAATTGGCGGAATTGCTGTTGTTCCCGTGGGGTTTTGACCCGTTTGACGATTTGGCGGTGATTGATTACGGCGATTGCTATTTTGATGCCCACAATCCGTGGACGATTAAAGACTCTATCATCCAGCACGCGCGCGACATCATCAACAACAGCCAAGCCAAAATGCTGACGTTTGGTGGCGACCATTACATCACCTATCCCTTGTTGCTCGCACATGCAGAAAAATACGGCAAACCCTTGTCGTTGTTGCATTTCGACGCCCATTGCGACACTTGGCCAGACGATGACCCAAATTCATTGAATCACGGCACCATGTTTTACAAAGCGGTCAAAGAAGGTTTAATTGACCCGAAAACCTCGGCACAAGTCGGCATCCGCACTTGGAACAGCGACTTTATGGGCATGAACATGTTGTTTGCACCGTGGGTGAATGAAAACGGCATCGACAAAACCGTCGAGCGCATTTACGAAACCATAGGCGACAATCCGGTGTACATCACCTTCGACATCGATTGCTTAGACCCAGCATACGCACCAGGCACGGGCACGCCAGTGGCGGGCGGCTTGAGCAGTCACACTGCATTGGGCATTTTGCGCAAGCTGGAAAACCTGAACATCGTCGGTGCCGACGTGGTAGAAGTAGCGCCGGCTTATGACCAAAGCGAAATCACCGCCATCGCCGCCGCGCACGTGGCTGCGGACTTGTTGTGTTTGATGCGCAACCGCAAAGTGGCTGGCAAGTTGTAATCGGTATCTGATGCGGCCTGTAAACTTGAGACAGCATCTTGCTGGTCTGCAAGTCGCATTGAAGTCAGATAATGCTGCAAAGCATTAAAAAGCGGCCTGTAAACATTTACAGGCCGCTTTTGCGGTTCACAACACTTATTGTGCGCTTTGTTCAGGCGCAATCAACACAGGAGGTGGTGCGTCTACCGCTTGCACGCGCATGGCTTTGCGTTCACGTCCGGTGTGGCTGCTGATGGGCCCGCCTTTATTGGAGCTGCATGCCGTTAACACCACCATACACGCGATTAAACCACATAACCATTTCATCTTCATTCCTCTCTGCAACTGGGTTTTAACACGCTGGCCACATTGGCACTGCTGTAAGCGGCGATGTCTTGCCAAGCGCATTGGTAAAAATCTGCTAATGTTTCTGCCACAGCACGCACGAATTTCGGTTCGTTATATGCTTGATTCATGGCAGACGATACCATATACGGGGCATCGGTTTCCAGCACATAATCGCTGCTTGTCAGGTGCGGCAACAATTGGTAAATCTTGCGTGCATTGGGTTTGAGCAAGACCGAGCCCAAACCCAATTTAAACCCCAATTGCAACCACGGCCGCGCTTGCTCTATGCTGCCACTGTAACCATGCAAAAAGCCACCATATTGGAATTGCTGTGTCTTCACCACCGCCAACATGTCATCCAAAGACTGGCGGTAATGCAAGATGACAGGGCGCTGGTATTGCTGCGCTGTTTGCAATTGCGCCGCAAAAAAGTCTTGCTGCAACAGTCGATTGGCATCGCTCAAGTGTTTGTCCGCCCAATCCAAACCAATCTCACCCACCAAAGCCTGCGGATAGGCTTCTAGGTGTTGGCGCAACAAGGCCAACGCGTCATCCAAAGCCAGCTCGTGCACATAAAAAGGATGGACACCAAAAGCAGGGGTGATGTTGGGGTATGGCGTCAGCAAGTTTGCCAACACGGCCATATCATGCGCATGGCTACACGGCACGATGAATGCGCCCACGCCAGACACAAAAGCTGCCTGAATTACTTCAGGCAGCTTACTGAATAAAGGCTCATCGAGTAAATGACAGTGACTGTCAATTAATCGCAAATCAGCTGTTATCGGCTTCTTTGACATCGTTGCTTGCAGCTTCAACCGGTGCCTCAGCTGCTGCTTCAGGTTTGGTGGATTGCATGCAAGGATGGTTTTGGGCAATTTGCTGCTCTTCAGCAGTCACTTCGCCTTTGAATCGACCATTCAAATCAAAACGTTTGCCACCACGAGCCAAGGCTTTGATGTAACGCGGACGACGGCAATGATTGGCCAATACACGTGCAATCAATGTGGCTTCAAATTGTGGCAAGGCGGCAATCAAGTCTTGATCTATGCCCACAGCCAAAGGCTTGAATTTTTTGAATACGTCATATTTTTCGTAAACATGATCAGCAATCATGTCCGTTTGTTTTTTCTTGCTCATTGTTTGCACAGCGGCTTTTAAAGCGGCGCCTATGCTGGTTTCGTTTTGCATGTTTGCTTCAGTCCTTACCACATCAAGACAACGACGACACCCAAAATGCCGTCTGACCCAAGTGCATCTTAACCGATTTTAACCGCTGGGGCAAAGAAACTGTGCGGAAAATGCGGTTGGAATATCGATAATTCGGCATTGGGCTTATTTGCTCTTGTCCTTTTTAGGGGTTTTTTTAGCAGATTCGGCTTTTTTGTCAGTGGCTTTGCTCTTATTGCTGCTGGCCTTGGCCTTGCTGTTGTTATCGCGCTCTGGCGCGGCTTTTTTGTTGTTTTTGCTGTTGTCGTTGGCCTTATTGTCGGTTTTCTTTTTGCTGTTTTTGCTGTTGTCTTCTTTTACATTGCGTTCAGCGGTTTTTTTGCCTTTGCTGTTTTTGTTGTCATCGGCTTTGCTGTCGGCTTTGTTGCGACTGCTTTTGTTTTTGCTGCTGGCTTTTTCTTCAGCGGCATTGGCTTTGCTGTTTTTGCTGCGATTGTTTTTACTGTCTTCGGCTTTATCGGCCTTATTGCGGCTGTTTTTGCTGTCATTGGCCTTGCTGCGGCTGTTGCTGGCGCTTTCTTTGGCCGTTTGTTTGCTGTTTTTGGTATTTTTGCTGGCAGCGGTGGTTTTGCTGTCTTCTTTGGCAGCAGTGTTGTTGACTTTTTTGCGTGTGGCCGCCGCGGCTGTTTTGGTTTTGCTGGTTTCCAGTGCTTTGGTGCTGCTGGTGTTCGGTTTGGCCACGCTGGCTTTAACGCTGCGCGCTTGTACTGGGCTGGTTGCGACTTGTTTGGCGGCAGCGGCCAAATGCGGCGCTTCTTGTGCTGCCATGTTTTGCGCGGCAATTGCCATGGCTGGCGTGACCACTGCGGCTGTGGCAGGCGCAATGATGCTCATGTCGTCTTGGGTTAAATCACCGTGGTTCCACGCACTGCTGGTGGCGCTTGTTGTATTGTTGGCAGGGGTGGCGGTAATGGGTTCGGCAATGGCGACGATGCGCGGAGTGCTTGCTGTGATGGCCGAAGCATTGGCGGCAGTGGCCACTACTTTAGGTGTTACCAATGGACTGGCTTGGTATGCAGCTATATTGCGCACTGGTGTGGTAGCGGCCTGTAACGGCGTGGTCACAGCGGTGTCTTTTACAACGCGTATCGGCTCTGCTTTTACCAATGGCGTGGCTTTAATCACGGCTGGCGCTGCAGCGGCAGTGAACACAGGTTTGCTGCTGTCGGCGATGCTGCTGCCCGATTTGCCAGCTGAGACAAAATCAATGCCGCTTGGTGCTTTCGCACTGGTTTTGCTGCTGCCAGTGTCTTGCGCCAAGGTGGTGGTTTTGCCTTGGCCACATTTGCTAGGCAGTTGTTTCCAGGCGCGCGAGAGCAAATTGCCATTGTCGTACAGTTTGATTTCACTGCTGCCACCTTTGTTGACCACATCCATGGTGATGCCTTCAACTTGGGTGAAAGGATTAATCAAACCTACGCTGTGATTGTTGTCGGTATAGACTTTGTGCGACACAAATTCAGGCGGCAGTTTGAATTCGCTGCTCAGATGTTGTTGCAAGCACAAAGCGGTGCTGCTGGCATTTTGCGTAGACACCGTGGTGCTGAAGGCAGCGGCGCTGCGCTTGGGCATCAATTGGTAATCCAAGGCATTGACCGAGCCTATGGCGGTGCTTTGTTTCAAATTGGGATTTTTGTCTACCACAAACGTCGACGTAGGCGCAGCACAAGCAGCAAGACACGCTAACACAGCGCTAACCAAGAGGCGACGTACAAACATAGTGATTCCCAAACTCAAAAGAATTGGACATTGTAACCAATTAAACCCAATTGGTTCACGGAAAAAATGCAAAGTTAATTAAAGTCTGTGGCTATAAGGTTTGAGTTTCGGTTAAAACCGCCATTACAATGTCGTCGTTTAATGTTTACAGGCCGCTTGGACATGATGTCACCCACAACCATACAAACCGTCACCTTGGGTTTAACCGGTGCTTCTGGCATGCCTTATGGCATACGCTTATTGGAATGCTTGCTGCGCTTGGACAAAACCGTGTGGTTGGTGTATTCGCAAGCGGCGCAAATCGTGGCGCAGCAAGAGATGAATTTGCAGCTGCCGTCTTCTGCCAGCATGTGTGAGGCGATGTTGCAAGAGAAATATGGCGTTGATGGCTCGCGTTTGCGCGTGTTTGGCCAAAATCAATGGTCGGCGCCGTGTGCATCGGGCACGCATGTGGCCGATGCCATGGTGGTGTGCCCGGCGACCATGGGTGCGGTGGCGGCGATTGCGCACGGCACCTCAGACCATTTATTAGAACGCGCCGCCGATGTCAGTATCAAAGAAGGGCGACCCTTGATTATTGTGCCGCGTGAAGCACCGCTGTCGGCCATCCATTTGGAAAACCTGCTCAAACTGGCGCGCTTGGGCGTGTGTGTGTTGCCACCGTCACCGGGTTTTTATCAACACCCAAAAAGCGTTGAAGACATTGTGGATTTTGTGGTGGCACGCATCTTGGATCAGCTGCGCATACCGCATGATTTGTTGCCGCGTTGGGGTGAATAGTGGAGGGTTTGCGGCAATTATTGGAATTGCTGTGGCGTTTCGTGTCATGGGTGATGTGGCTTTTGGATAAATTGGCCGGATAGGTTTGACAAGTGGCAAAAATACGGTTAGTGTGTGCAGCATGAATACTTTAATGACGCAATCTTTCTCTTTTTCTTACTATTGGTACCGCTCAAATCCAGCGGCGCTTTGTCGTGTGTAAGAGAAACACGCAGTCATAAGCAAACAAGCCGCTCAGTTGAGGCGGCTTTTTTTGTACCTGTCCATCGTCTCAACTGCAAGCGCAGCAAACCAACATGCAGTAAAAAAACCTTTCAGGAGACGAGCCATGACCCAATTAGCGATGTGTGAACACACTGAGAAACAAATTCAAGCCAGTCAAACCATGTGTTTGGTGGTGGATGGCAACAGCCATGCCAGCGAGTTGTTACAAGACGCATTGCCACAACACGGTATGTTGGTGAGCGAGGCTTTGTTGCCGCAAATTCGCTTGGTGGCGATGATGATTGCGGCGATGCGGGTGGATTTCAGTCAGCAAGTGCCAGAACAAATCAGCGATGAAGCCGATTGGTTTGCGGCGCGCATGTTGGTATTGGGTGTGCAACAATTTCATTTAGATGTGTCTTTACTCCCCATGCTTAACCGTGCCAATCAACGTGCGGCCGAATTCGCGCACAAACATGGCCTAACGTTTCAAAGCGCCAGCATGAAGATGAGTTTGCATGCCGGTCGTGCCAGCAATGTGTTGTTAATTGAGGTTGCGGCCGATACTTTGCGCCAAGATTTGGGTTTGGTGGCAAATAGTTTGGCCTTGAAGCAGCAAGTTTCGTTACAATCGGGGTTTTGCAACCTGATGTAAGCGAATCATGAATTCATTAATGCAGCAGCTCAATCCGTACCCGTTCGCGCGTTTGCGTGCGTTGATGCGAGACATCAATCCTCCTGAAGACCTGCAACAGGTGATGTTGCACATTGGTGAACCGAAACACGCAACGCCGCAAGTGATACAAGACGCTTTGGTCAACCATCTCGATGGTTTGGCCAAATACCCTGCCAGCAAAGGCATCACTGAACTCAGACAGGCGTGCAGCGATTGGTTGCAACGCCGCTACGACCTCAACGTTGATCCCGAAACCCAAATCTTGCCTGTCAATGGCAGCCGCGAAGCCTTGTTTGCCTTTGTGCAAGTGGTGTTAGACGCGCAAGGTGCGGACAAGCCTGTCGTCATCAGTCCGAATCCGTTTTACCAAATTTATGAAGGTGCAACCATGCTGGCCGGCGGCGAGGTGGTGTACGTCAATTGCAATGCACCTGATTTCATGCCCGCGTGGCAAGACATCAATGCCGCCACATGGCAACGCACGCAATTGGTATTTGTGTGCAGCCCTGGCAATCCATCTGGTGCGGTGATGCAATTGGACGATTGGGCCGCCTTGTTTGCCTTGCAAGACCAATATGGTTTTGTGATTGCCTCGGATGAATGTTATTCCGAAATATATTTTGGTGACGATGCGCCATTGGGCAGTTTACAGGCCGCTTCTTTACTGAATCGCTCGTGGGACAATTTGGTGATGTTCACCAGCTTGTCCAAACGCTCGAATGTGCCCGGTTTGCGCTCTGGTTTTGTCGCCGGCGACGCCAAATTGATGGCTGCTTTCTTGGAATACCGCACTTACCACGGCAGCGCCATGGGTTTGCCAATTCAACACGCCAGCATCGCCGCATGGCAAGACGAAGAGCATGTGCGTTTGAATCAGGCTTTGTACCAACAAAAATTTGATTTGTTTGTCGGTGCTTTACAGGCCGCTTATGAAGTGAGTATTCCCGATGCGTCGTTTTATGTGTGGTTGAAAGTGCCTAACGGTGACGATGTCGCGTTTGCACAGCGCTTGTGGCAAACGCAAGCGGTACAAGTCTTGCCAGGGCGTTTGCTGGCGCGTGACACCCCACAAGGCAACCCTGGGCAGGGCTATGTGCGCATTGCCTTGGTGGCGACGGTGGCTGAGTGTGAATTGGCCGCTGAGCGCTTGCTTACATTTGCACAGCGTGGCTTTTAACCTGTTCTAAGATGGTACGCCATGCCGCGATAACGGGGTCCAGTTCCAATTCAATTGGGTAGATGAAAGACAACATTTCGCTCAGTTTGATGTCGGGCAGGCGGTGGATGTGGGTGTTGGCGTGTTGGTCTAGGTAATGACTGGGCAACAGCGCCAAGCCATGTTTTTGTTCCACCAGCGCCAATAAGGCGTACATATCATCGCATTGCAAGGCGGTCGTGGGTTTCACTTTCCACTGCCGCCAAATTTTTTGTTCAAATTTGGTCAAGGCCGAGAAGGCCGACAGCGAAATCCACGGCAGGTTTTGCATCGCCGCTGAGCTGTTGGCAAACTGATTTTGCCAATCGCTCGGCATCACCACCTCAAATTGCAGCGGCATCAAATCAATCACATGCAAATTGCGATACGGATTGTCACCGACAAAAAAACCGCCTTGCAATTCTTTGCGTCTGACCTGATTCAAAATGATGCCACTCAGACCCAAGCTGAAGGTTTGGTGGATGTGCGGGTATTGGCTCTTGATCAAACTCACGCATTCGGCCAACACCGTCGGTGGCAGCATTTGGATGATGCCAATATCGGCCTGTAAATGGTAATCGTGCTTGATGCTGCCGGCAAACGCATCCAATTGGTGCATTTGTTGCAACATGTCTTCGGCGCGGGGCAACAAGGATTGGCCGGCGGCAGTGAGGCTCATGCCCTGGGCATTGCGGTCAAACAATTGCACGTCTAGGTGTTTTTCCAAGGCTTTGATTTGGGCGGATACCGCGGGTTGAGACAAGTGCAAAGTTTCAGCAGCTTGGGTGAGATTCTGCTGATGGGCCACTGCGACGAAACTTTTCAATTGATTCAAATCCACCGTGGTCTCCGCTTTGAGTAAGTTTTTTATTAATAAAACTTTTTTTGCATTCGCACAAGTTTTTGCCTGTGAAAATTTTCATTGTTTGCGCCAACGCAAAAAAAATTTCTCTATGGTAAAAACCTAATTTTCACGTAAGTTCTTGTTTAAAAATAAATTGTGCACTGCATCATCAGCGATTTAAATCCAAGCAATCCAAAAAAAAAATTGGGCGTCATGGTTTTCTGCCTTTACATTTTCTCACGTGCGACAAGTCAACGTACAAAGGAGAGAAAAAAGTGGAAAAAAATATTGCACAGCAAGTGCTGAATAATCCCAAGTTTCAAAAAATGGCCAAAACGAAAAGTCGCTACTGTTGGACTTTTTCGATTTTGATGTTTGTCATCTACGTGATTTACATTTTGTACATAGGAGCGAGCCCTGAATCTTTTGGTGTCCCTGTAGCTGAGGGTAAGACCACGACGGTGGGTATTTACGTCGGTTTGTTTGTGATTTTGTTTGCCATTGGCATCACCGGTATTTATGTGCGCCAAGCCAACGGTCCATTGGAAGAAATCACCCAAGAAGTGGTACGCGAAGTGACGGCCAGCAATGCGCCAGAAAGCGCTGCCAACACCAAATCATCAGCACCAGCAGCGGACAAACACGTTGCTAAGGAGGCGTAGAATGAAAAAATACTTGCTCGCAAGTTTGGCCATGGCTGCCAGTACTTTTGCCATGGCGGATGCCTTAACCGGAGATGTGGAAAAACAGGCAGTCAACATTCCGGCGATTGTGATGTTCTTTATTTTTGTGGCCGGTACTTTGTACATCACTTACTGGGCTGCCAAACAAAACAAATCCACCAAAGACTTTTACACCGCCGGTGGTGGCATTTCGGGTTTTAAAAACGGCTTGGCGATAGCCGGTGACTACATGTCTGCCGCTTCGTTTTTGGGCATTTCCGCCATGGTGTACACCACCGGTTACGATGGTTTGATTTACTCAACCGGCTTCTTGGTGGGCTGGCCGATTGTATTGTTCTTGATTGCCGAACGTTTGCGCAATTTGGGTAAGTTCACGTTTGCTGACGTGGCCGCTTACCGCTTAAAACAAAAGCCAGTGCGCATGTTTGCCGCTTCAGGCACTTTGTTGGTGGTGATCATTTATCTGATTGCACAAATGGTGGGCGCGGGCAAATTGATTGAATTGTTGTTCGGTTTGGACTACATGTACGCCGTGATTATTGTCGGCGTGTTGATGGTATTGTACGTATTGTTTGGCGGCATGTTGGCCACCACTTGGGTACAAATCATCAAAGCGGTAATGTTATTGTCTGGTGCGACTTTCATGGCCATCATGGTCTTGAAAATGGCCAATTTCAGCCCTGAAGTGATGTTTACCAAAGCAGTAGAAGTACATGCTAAAGGTGACGCCATCATGTCTCCAGGCGGCTTGGTGAAAAACCCGATTGACGCCTTGTCTTTGGGCTTGGCCTTGATGTTCGGTACCGCCGGTTTGCCACACATTTTGATGCGCTTCTTTACCGTGAAAGATGCCAAACAAGCACGCAAATCAGTATTCGTGGCCACTGGTTTCATCGGTTACTTCTACATTTTGACCTTCATCATTGGTTTTGGCGCCATCATGTTGCTCACCAACAATCCTAACTTCTTCCACGAAGTGGTAAAAGATGGCAAACCGGTAATGGAATTGATAGGCGGCACCAATATGGCAGCGGTACATTTGTCCAAAGCCGTTGGTGGTGACTTGTTCATGGGTTTCATCTCTGCGGTCGCGTTTGCCACGATCTTGGCGGTGGTTGCTGGTTTGACTTTGTCAGGTGCGTCAGCGGTGAGCCATGACTTGTATGCAACTGTGTTCCGCAAAGGCCAAGCGACACAACGTGAAGAAATGAAAGTATCGCGCATGACCACCTTGGCTTTGGGTGTGTTGGCCATCATCTTGGGCATTGCCTTTGAAAACCAAAACGTGGCCTTCATGGTGGGTTTGGCGTTCGCCTTGGCAGCGTCGGGTAACTTCCCAGTATTGGTGTTGTCGATGTTCTGGAAGGGCTTGACCACCCGCGGTGCGGTAGTGGGCGGCTTTGCAGGCTTGCTGGGCGCGGCAATTTTGATTATCTTAGGGCCTACAGTATGGGTATCGGTTTTGCACCACGAAACGCCGATCTTCCCTTATGGTAACCCCGCAATCTTCACCATACCTTTGGCGTTTATTGTGACTTGGATTGTGTCGATTACCGACCATTCAGCGCAAGCAGCGCAAGACCGCGCCGGCTTTGAAGCACAGTATGTGCGCTCAATGACAGGCATCGGTATTGCGGATGCATCAGATCACTAACAACAAACTGTAACGGTTACAGGCCGCATCAAGCGGAATCCAGCGGCCTGTAACACAATCAGGAGAAGAGAAATATGGCAGCAATCGAATCAGTATTAAAAGAAAACCGTGTGTTTGAGCCTTCAGAAGACTTTAAAGCGCATGCCAATGTCAGCGGCATGGAAGGCTATAACGCTTTATGTGAAAAAGCCAATCAAGATTACGAAGGATTTTGGGGTGAACTCGCGCAAGAATTGATTACTTGGAAAAAGCCGTTTACCCAAGTTTTGGATGAAAGCCGCGCGCCGTTTTACAAATGGTTTGCTGACGGTGTGCTGAATATTTCTTACAACAGCATAGACCGCCATTTGGCTGACAAAGCGAACAAAACCGCCATCATCTATGAAAAAGACGATGGCAGCTCAGAAAACATTACTTACCAACAATTGTACGAACGCGTGTGCCGTTTTGCCAATGGTTTGAAATCCTTGGGCGTGCAAAAAGGCGACCGTGTGGTGATTTACATGCCTATGGTTCCAGACGCAGTGGTGGCGATGCAAGCCTGTGCCCGCATTGGCGCCATACACTCGGTGGTGTTCGGTGGTTTCTCGTCTGGCGCAGTCAAAGACCGTGTACAAGACGCGGCAGCCAAAGTCATCGTCACAGCCAATGAAAGCGTGCGCGGTGGCAAAAACACACCATTGAAAGCCACAGTAGACGAGGCATTGAAAGACGGCGATTGCACCAGCGTGGAAAAAGTGGTGGTGTTCAAACGCACGGCAACTGAAGTGCCATTTACCGAAGGTCGCGATATTTGGTGGGACGATTTGATTGCCGGCCAAGCCGCCGAATGCGAACCGGAATGGGTAGACGCTGAACACCCATTGTTCATCTTGTACACCTCAGGTTCTACTGGTAAGCCTAAAGGCGTGCAACACAGCACCGGTGGCTATTTGCTCGGCGCCATGGTGTCGATGAAGTGGGTATTTGATTACAAACCCGACGATGTGTACTGGTGTACTGCCGACGTGGGGTGGATTACTGGCCACACTTACATCGCATACGGCCCATTGGCCGTGGGCGCGACCCAAGTGGTGTTTGAAGGCGTACCGACTTACCCAGATGCCGGCCGTTTCTGGCAAGCGATTGAAAAACACAAAGTCACCACTTTCTATACCGCACCAACGGCGATACGTTCTTTGATTAAATTGGGTGCAGACTTGCCTAAGCAATACGATTTGTCCAGCTTGCGCTTGTTGGGCACGGTCGGCGAGCCGATTAATCCTGAAGCATGGATGTGGTATTACGAAGTGGTCGGCGGCGGCCGTTGCCCAATCGTCGACACTTGGTGGCAAACCGAAACCGGCTCCAACATGATTGCGCCTTTGCCAGGTGCGGTGGCGATTAAACCAGGTTCTTGCACCTTGCCTTTGCCTGGCATTATGGTCGACATCGTTGACGAATCTGGTGCATCGGTAGACCAAAGCAATGGTGGTTTCTTGGTGATTTCGCGCCCATTCCCATCATTGTTGCGCACGATTTGGAACGACGATGCCCGCTTCCAAGCCACTTACTTCCCAGAAGAATTGGGCGGCAAATTGTACTTGGCAGGCGATTCGGCCCACCGCGATGAAAAAGGCTATGTGTGGATCATGGGCCGCATCGACGACGTGTTGAACGTGTCCGGTCACCGCTTGGGCACGATGGAAATCGAATCGGCTTTGGTGGCCAATCCATTGGTGGCAGAAGCCGCCGTGGTTGGCAAACCGCATGACGTCAAAGGCGAAGCGGTGGTGGCGTTTGTGATTTTGAAAGGCGACCGTCCCGAAGGCGAAGACGCCAAACGCATCGCGCAAGAGCTGAAAACGTGGGTGGCGCACGAAATCGGCAAGATTGCCCAACCAGACGACATCCGTTTTGGCGACAACTTACCGAAAACCCGCTCCGGCAAAATCATGCGCCGCTTGCTGCGCACCTTGGCCAAAGGCGAGGAAATCACCACCGATACCTCTACCTTGGAAAACCCACAGGTTTTGGATCAATTGAAACACAGCGTGTAAACCACGTTTTACTCAGCTTAAAGCGGCCTGTAAGTTTACAGGCCGCTTTTTTGTCTTATTGAATGCTGTTAATCTTGGCTTTCTGTATCCAACCGAACAATTCATCGCAAGACTGGGTTTTGCGGTTCATGGCCACGGCTTCTGCAATTTTGGCATTGCGCTTTTTGATGTTTGCATCCACCAAACGTTTGGTCTCTTCGGAAGAGAACTGTTGATTTTTGGGGTATGGGTGGTTGGATGAAAAATAAAACTTGAATGGGCCAGTAACTTGTTTGTAAGCAAGTTGAGGATGGGTTTCGATAAGCACAAATTGTGCGCCGGTGGTGTCCTCCAACGGGGCAATTTCGCATTTTGTGCCGTTGGCAAAACGAATGCTGATTCGACTGCCATAGTCTTGCAAGCCAGCAGCGCTGGTTTGCGTGCTATCGAAAACCGTTTCCGCTTGTCCTTTTTTAACCTGCCCATACAACACCACATCGGCGCTGGCCACTATGGAAATTAAGCCAAGTAAGATGCCTAGTTTTTTCAATTGCTGCCTCCTTAGTCACTGTCAGTAATCAATTTATTTCATGCAGACAGTATACTCAATTGCATTAACAAGATACTGTATTGATAAAGTCAACATTATTATTAAAATTCGTTGGTTTTTGTAGTCAATATTGCAGAAATTGTTAGGTTTCTATGCCTACGGCGTGTCTCACTTGCGACGCCGCAAGGGCAGGCAGTTGAAAAGCCAACTACCTACCCTTGGGCTGAGTGTTTTTTGATTGGTAAAGTGTCAAGGGTAAAATGCACGGCTTTGCCGCCCTTGACACTTAAATTCACGGTTTCTAGGGATAATCACGAGCCAAAAAATCAAGAACAAATCGCAATAGAATTTTGTCAAATTAATAAATAAAATTTGTCATTTATAATTGATAGTATCAATTAATTGACAAATTTAATTTTATGTGATTTTTTATTTTAGAATCAAATCAGGGTCAAACTGATTACCTGTTTTCAACACTGTGAAGCAGTAAACCAAGAGCTTGCGCATCATTGCGCAAATAATCTGCTTGTTGGTCTTGCCCTTGTCTTTCAGTCTTTTTATGAATGGTTTGTAAACGGCCATTCGGAAAGCTACCACCGCTGGCATGTACAGTGCTGAACGTATGTACTTGTCGCCCATCTTTGAAATTGCTAAATGTCTTGTTGATTTGTTGCCTGATTGCTTAATGATGGGATTAAGACCAACGTACTTGGTGGCTTGTTTTGCGGTTTTGAATTGCTTGTCTGCAAACAGGGTAAGAATGTGCGGTATTGTGCCGTCGCTGATGGCTGTGATGGACTTTAGAAGCTTTGCCTGTTTATCCAAGTCATTATCAGACTTAATGCGTGACTGAATGACTTTCTCTATGACTTTGATTTCTGCCCTAGTGTTTTTAATGCTGGTTTCAATGTAAGACTTTACGGAATGATGTGCGACTAATGAGCGATTTGTGTGCGACGTGAGCAATTCTTTCAAACCATCTAAATAGCGTGTCAGTGCCTTTAATTCTCTCTCAGACGGTGAAGCAGGTTTATACAACTCTGGTTGATTTCGATGGCAGTAGATCGCAATGCTTTTAGCGTCTTGTTTGTCAGTTTTGACGTTTTGTAACTCACTGGTGACGAATGCTTTAATGCGCAGTGGATTGACTACAGAAATCTTGTGGCCAGTGTCGTGTAGATAGTCAGCTATGGCTTCACTGTATGACCCAGTGGCCTCACAGCAGGCGTAAACCTTGTTTGCAGTGTGTTTTTCTAACCAATTTGTCAGCTTGATGAAACCGTCTTGATTGTTTTCGAATGTGCGATGCAGGTATTTTGTATCGTGCATTAAACAACAATCAATCTTTGCCTTTGCAATGTCTAAACCTAAATACATGAGACTCCCCTTATATGCAAGCTGGCTTACCATCATTGCCGCTTTTGATACTGTTCAGATTTTTAGACAATAGAAAGCCCCAGTTACCAATCTTGTTAACAAGCTCAAGGCTTAGCGGCTAGTACGGTATATCTGGGGCTGGTACTGCTTAAACTAATACTTAATACCTGAGACTTTATAATATTCAAGAATCTCAGTTTTTAATTCAGGAATTTTATCAACATTAATTTCATCATTTCTAATGGACTCAATTAAAGACAGTAAGTGAGCTGAATTAAGAATTGCATAAATCGCAGATTCATTTTTTGGGTAAGATTTAAAACCAGCATGTAAAATTTGCTGAAGATTAAATTTGTGAGCTTCCATTTCTTTATCAAGATTCATTACTGGGCATCCAAGTGTACAGATGGCCTCATTGTGTCTTTTGTCGTGCTATCAGTCAATGACAGTACATTGGCATTGTTTTGTTGCTGGGCTTGTTGATGGCCTTGCTGTACTGGCGGTATTGGGTCACGGTAAGGGTCAAACGGTAAGCCGTCCTTTGCCCACTTCTTACAGAACACATCGGAGACATTAACGACCGTGCCTTGTTGGCTGTAAGCGGTGCATTTGCCTTTACTTATCATGACCCCTTTAACCTGCTCGAATGTTTTTGGCTGGCGTATACCATCGTAGAGTGGTTTTGATTCAGGTTTCTCAGGAATCGTGGGTACGAAGTCGGTAGGCTTTAAAGACTGCCCAGCTTGCTGAGTATTGTTATTTGATACCGAATTGGATCCCTGGACACCTTGCTTAGTAGCGTTTGGTAATACGTCACTTGCCATTTGCGCATCTAACTCTGTTTTTGGGTTTGTATCAATGCCACCAATATCTTGTTTGGCTCGATTACTTAAATGATAGAAACTGTATGCAATAAATAAAATGCCTACCATGAGGACGTAAATAACTGGGCTTACACGTCTTTTATGCTTAATGTGTATTGAGCTGGACTTGTAATATTTGAATGCATTTTTAGGGGGCTTATAAAGCCTCTGTGTGGCATCAGCAAGCGATTGCTTGCTGAGGTTGACCATGCATTCATTCCATTCATAAAGGCGTGTTGTGGCTTGTTTACGGGCAACATGGATGTGTCTTGATACGAGATTGCGAACATAGATATCTATGTTCGCTGGATGTTGCGTCATGATAATGAGTGTGTGGCCCTGATGGCGTAATTCTGTCAGCTTTGATACATACTCTGGAACAACTTTGGCACTGGAACGAACAGGGTAAACATAGTGACATTCATCAACGACTATCAAAGAACCATCGGGGAACAATTCAGCCAGTGGTGCAGACGACATGGTTTCATGGGAGACACGGGATGCGCCAAGCTTTGTGACTTTCAGACCGTCGATGTGTGAGATGTAATAAGGACGTTTTATCCACTCGTAATCAGATGCCTTAGCTGCGGTTTCATCATCGTCATCGGATTCATTTTCGTAATTATAGTCGGGGTATTTCCACTCTTCTTTGCCATCAATACGGACAGGCATTTGCCCCAATTGGTCTTTGTTGTTTGCGATGGCATCAATGACGTAAGAAGTTTTACCCGTACCCATATTGCCTGTAATCAGGATAATCATATACCGACACCTGTAACACCCATCATGATGCGTTTACCGACGTTTAAGGCAATTTTGAAGGCAATGGCACCGAAGATAATCGACAAGGCATAACCTAAACCTGCAATCATCATAATGTTATAAGCCTCGGGCTGTGCTCTACTGAGTTGGGTCAGAATAATGTCTTTGAATTGAGTAAGGAGGTATGCAGAAACACCGCCAGTAACGAATGCTATACCAAAGGCAGCAATCAGCTTGATGACTAAGTAACGAGCAATATACGCAAGAACAGTTGCTAAGACGGCTGGCATCAGTCTTTACTCCTTATGATGAGATACAAACCTACAAGCGATGAAATAATGATGATGAATGGGCGCAACATTTCAGCCGCTTCACAGTGTTTTTCATAACTTTGAACGATGGTTCCCATGCTAAGTGTGATGGTTTTTGGTGCTGGGCAAGTCCCAGTGGAAGGCAAAAAATTGTCTAATTTAAATTCTGATGGATTGGTGATTTCAGGAATTTTGATGTCGGAGAAAATGCTTTCAGCTTCTGAACCATCTCCCATTTTTTCACAACCGAGCGTGTCAGGATATTTGTCGCACTGGACTGGTGTTGAAGCAGGGTTTGTTTCAGGTTTTGTTTCTGGGCTTGTTTCCTTATCATTGTCGGGTATAGGTGTTGGGACTGGAGCAACATCAGTTTGACCTTGTAAATCTGGTCTTAATGTATGGTCTAAAGTAACGGTTTTACCATCAGTGTTAATCGTAATTTTGGTTTCTTTTGCCTTACCGTCGAAAGGGTCTGTATAAGGGTCAGTATTGGCAGTAGCTCCAGATTGAGCAGTAACGCCAACATACGAAAAAGAAGGCGGAGCTTCATTTTGTGAGGGACGTGAATAATTCACCCATGGACTTGGGTCTGCATCAGCCGCAGGCAATGTTAAACGCTCAAAATCATCGTAAGTCATTACACGAGTTTCATTAATGCGGGCTAAAGCTAGAAAGCCTGAACCAGGATCAATGGTTTTATATTGAGGTGAATAGCACTTATTCGTAGATATTGAACCATCTGATACCGCTACAACCTTCACAGGACCACTTGGGCCATAATACGTATGCTCCCAAGAACGACCATTACAGTAGTTTTTAATTACATCAGTTGGTGTTTCATGTGTACTAAGAACTTTGCAAGCAGTAGATTTTGCAGCACATGCCTCTTGCAACTTATCAACAGAATTGAAACCAGTTGTCAAAGTACCCCACAAACCTGAGTTATATCCACTTTCAACTAATACAAAATGATATTTTTGAACAGAAACCCAAGCACCTTTATCTTCATCAAGTATGAATTCATCAATGATATAGGGTATTGCAAAAGAAGCCCCCAATCCCAACCAGCCAGCACGACCAACAAGTGGATTTTTTGCATACTGTGAAACTTTACTGAACATGCTTTGAAGTACTGCTTTTTTTGTGACTTGGTGTTCAAGAACTACGGGAAGAGCAGACTTTGCAACTGCGCCAGAATGCAAATTAAGCCGACCCATGTATTTTGAATCTGCAAACCAAGCTGAATTCGACTTCACTTGATTAGTCATCCAAGCCCTTTGGGCCGCACTATCAATATTAATTTTATCTGCCTTAATAGAACCACGATAATCAACAAAAATTTTAACTTCCTCAGCAAAAGCAAAAATTGGCAGAAGTAAGATAAGTAAAAGTAATAAGCGCATATCAACGCCCCATTGTCAGTATGCCCATCGCAACGATGATGCAAGCAGCTAATCCGAGAAGTGTATAGATAGACATAACGAACCTCACAAACCACGTCTAAGAATGGCAACGCCCACCATTGATACTGCTACTACAATCAAAGCCCAACCCATTTCGATACCGTCTAGAACCTGCTGCAATGGGCTGCATTGGGGGAATGAATCAACGATTTGTATGCCGTTTAATTGCCATTGTTGGCCAACTTGCTCGGGCTGAACCAGTTGGCCGTTTTGATTGATAACAGGGGCAACAGAGCTATATTTATAGTTCTGCGCTTCTTGAAGCGTTTCAAAGCACTGGAAACCTACTTGATAACCCATGTTGCCCCCTGTTAATTACAATGCGCGACGCAAGTATTTAACAACCATGATGGCAACCAATCCTGCAAAGATTGCCCATGCTACCAAGGCACCATCGGTACCAATATTGGTAATCACATTGGTTACGTCCGCTGGAACCTCAGCGTGTGCTGCTACTGCCAATGCTGCCAATGATGCGCCAGCGCCATACTTCACTACCTGGTTAATGCGTTTCATAATGAAACTCCTTGATTAAATGTGTGGCCATGAAAGCGTGACCACTTCGCTTTAAAACTCGTCAAAATCATCTAAATTCAGACTGAACTCTTCTTGCGGCTCTAATTCCCAACCATCGTCGCCAAGGTGTTCGATGTCGCCATCGGGATTCATGCGGTAATCTGAATTTCGGTACTCGTTGCCTTCATCGTCGATTTCACCGCTCATATCGTCGATGTCCCAATAGCCTGTCATTTGTTAGGCTTCATCGGCTGAGCGATGGATTTCATATGGGTTAAGCTGACTTGTGCGTTACCTGATTTGTCGATGTAGGCTGATACAAAGATGGGTAAGCGCAACAAGTCACCTGATTGGAAGTTTTCATCTACAAACTGACAGGTTTCTGCACTGACACGGATGGATGTGCGACCGTCATTGTTGCGGGGTAAACCTGAACACTCTTCCAAATCCATGAAGTACATGGATTCTTTCTTTTCACCGTATTCATGACGGCGAAAGCCTGCGAATACACCAGTGGCCACCAACGGATGGCCGCCAGTACCTGCTGATTTTTGTTTGGGTTCATAAACTTGGCTCATTTCGATACCTCTCATATTTCTTGTGATAAAACGATGTCGCGGCACTTGTAACCCCAAGAGCTGCCGACCATGAAACACATCATTTCGCTGTAATTGTCAGCGTTTAATGTGATTGTGTTGACCATGCCAAATGCTTGTTGCACGCGGTTCCATTGGTCTTGGTTCGTTTCGATGTAAGCTTGGAGCTTCTTGCGCCACAGTGTTGAGCCGTAGCTGAAGAAGGAGAAATTGCTGTTAGCCACTTTCCAGCTATGGCCTGAATCTTGGGAGCATTGGACGAGGCGAACGCCTTTGTCTTTTGCTATGCGTGATTGAACGTGTTTGCTGATGTATTTGCCGACGTACTTGGCAAGACGTGCAGAGCAGGTGCGAATCGGCAGTAATTCGTGACGGCCAAAGCCATATTTTTCCATCGAATCACGGAGCAATTTCCAAATCGCTTTTAAAGCCTTGTTTGCTGACTTGTAACGGCCGTAACGTGGCAATTTTTTGTTGTAAAACTGTTTGAAATCAAAGCCTGTCAGGATGTCTACTTTGCAATCTAAAATCAGGTGGTAATGAATACGGCCATTTTCTTGGCGTTCGTAACAGCGGATGTAATCACCGAAATATTTGTGTAAGCAGTATTTGTAGAATGATTTGAAGCGTTTTTGGGCTTCTTTTGGGCATTGGATGTCATCGGCAAAAGTCAGGGTCAGGAAGCCAATGTTATTAATCGGGTAATAATTGCAAAACGCTTCTACATTCATCTCAAGTGCTGCGGTGGATTTCTTGCCTTGAGAGGACAATTCAAACTTCTCAGATTCAACAATTGCACCTTCGGCGCAGTTGTTACTATTTTGACAAGGAACGTCCAAAACCTTGCGGTTTTGAACGTCTCCAGCAGCAGAATTGCGTGAATTTTGAACGCACACAGAACACAAAGCACCTTCGGTCAACATGAATTTGAACGTGAAAACGCCACAGCCTTTGCACTGGTGCTGTAACTTGAGCGGAACACCATGCATAAATTTAGCCATGATGTACCTCACTGGATGCAGAAGCAGGGGCGGACTCGTCAGCTCGTCCATCCCCTTGCTTCTGTTCTGTTTTATTTGATTGTTTTATGCCACGCTCTTCAAGTGGAGTTACTGCATTCCATCCAACAAACAGGACAAGAAAAAGCATAAAGACTGATATGACGCCTAATCCAGATAAGCCAGTAGACTCACTAAAAAATAAGCTCACAAAACTTGGAGTTTCAGACGCAATAACTTCACGGCACATTTGAACAACTTCAGGCGATGCACTGATATTGGAATTCATACCGCACTCCCCACGCGAATGAGGGGCAAGCCCACAAAATGGGCAAAGACGATGCAACGAACTAAATAACGGAATGTACGGACAGGCGTGCGCTTAGAACCTTGAACCAAAGTGACAATGTATTTACGGTTTGGAGTGCGTGACACTTCAAAATAAGCCGTTTCGCTATCGAAAAATGGTAATGGTCTTTGCATGAAAAACGCCCCTATGAATGAAATCACAAGGGCGTTTTCGCTTATGGATGCAGGTTTTTTAGCAAAATTTCAGCTAACACCTAAGATACTGTTCAAATTGGATTTTTTGCATGCCCATGTGATAGGGCAAAATATAAGCGGCCTGTAAATGTTTACAGGCCGCTTGTTAATACCCAAATCAGGGCTAGGTAGCATTTAGGTATGAATTAAGCCTGTACCTCACGAGCGCTTGCTGCTTGCAGATGCAACTCATTCAGCAACCAATCCCGAAACAGCGTTGCTGCTGGTGGCAAGGGTTTGACTTTGCTGTAAACCAAATAATCGGCTTGTTCGGTTTCTAAGGCCAGCCAGTCTATGGCTTTGAGGATGCCGTCGTCGATGAAGGGGCGGCACATGAATTCCCAGCTTAAGGCGATGCCTTGGCGGTTGAGGCAGGCGGACAAGGCCAGTGTCGGTTGGTTGTACAACAAGGTCTCGAATTGTGGGCGGTATTCGGTGTGGTGCAGTTTCATCCAGCTGTGCCATTGCAGCCAAGTGCCTTGGGCGGGGTCGAGCTGGATGAGTTTGTGGCGCATCAAGTCGTCTATGCTGTGCACATCGCTGATGTCGTAATCGCGGTGGCAAATCGGGAACAGGCGCTCGCGAAACAGAAAATGCTGGTGCAAGCGCGGCCAGTTGCCATCGCCATACAAAATGCCGATGTCGTGTTCGTCCAATAAATCCACATCGACATCGTTGCGGCCAACCATGTGCACTTTGATGTGTGGGTATACCGCATTGAAGCGAAAAATCAATGGCGACAACCAGTATTGCGCCACCGCTTGGGTGCTGATGATTTTCAACACATGTTCGTGGTGGTGTTGGCGTTCTATGCTTTGAATCACGTTCAACACATTGTCCATCAATGGCGCGATGCTGTTAAACAGCAAGCGCCCATCGGCGGTCAAGTCTATGCCGCGGCTGCGGCGGATGAACATGCTGCTGCCCAACGATTGTTCCAGCGCGGTGATTTGTTTGCTCACCGCGCTTTGGGTGAGGTGCAATAGCTGTGCGGCCTTGGTAAAGCTGCCGCAATCGGCCACCACATAAAAACAATGCAGGTATTGCAAAGACACGTTGCGCTTCATAGGTGGCAGTTCCAACAGAGGTTAATCGGCTAATCACTTAAGCGCGCGGCGCTGTGCAAATCCAAATGGCGCGTTTCCGGTGCCATCACAAAACTGATGGCAGCGCCAAAAAAGGTAATGGCCACGGCCAAGTACAAGGTCACGCTCACCCCCAAATAGGCCAAAGACCACGGGATCAAATACGTGGCGCTGGCGGCGGCAACACGGCTCATGGACGAGGCCAAACCTATGGCAGTGGCGCGGATTTCGGTGGGAAACAATTCGCTAGGATACAGGTATTGCATGATTTGCGTGCCGCCCAAACACAGGCCGTACACGCAAAACAAGGCGATGACCCACCACGCGGCTGCAGCCGGCCACACCGCCAAGAGGGCGATGGCCGAACCCGAGGCGATAAAGCTACCAATGAGCAAGCTGCGTCTGGGCACATGGTTCACCATTTTCACCGCCAGCATGCTGCCGAGCAATAAGGTCAGGGTAATCAGCGCCGGTCCCCATTGCAGCCACCAACCCTCGACATGCAGCGCCGCCAAGATTTGCGGTGCAAACGAGTACATCACCACCAAAGGGATGATGGAGCAAGCCCAAAACAAAGTCACAAACCACAGCCGCTGCGCATAGCCATGCAGCAGCAATTGGCGCCAACTGATGCGCGTGGCGGTACTGGCTTCGGCCAAGTGTTGGTGGTGGTAATCAGCGCCATATATGCGTTGGATGATGGCATCGGCCTCAGCGGTGCGCTGTTGATTGAGCAACCAGCGCGGCGATTCGGGCATGTCACGGCGCGCCAAGGCAAACAGCGCGCACACCAACGCCGCACTGACCAAGGCATAGCGCCAACCCGCATCTCCCATGCCCATGCACCAAGCGCCGATGACATAGGCCAAGGCGGCGCCGCCAAACCAACTGACGGTCAAACTGGCAATCAAAGACGCGCGCTGTTTCTTGGGCACAAATTCCACCAGCAAAGGCGTGGCCACTGGGTAATCAACGCCGATGACAAAGCCTATCAGCAAGCGCGACACAAACAGCATCCACGCCGCGTCGATGTGCCATTGCCACAGCGAGATGGCCATCAACAGCCACAAATTGTAGCGAAAAAACCAGCGCCGCCCATATTGGTCGGTCAAAACGCCGCCGAGCAAACCGCCAACGATGACGCCAATTAAGCTGGCAATGGCTATCCACGCTTGCCACAACAGGCTCAATTGCAATTCGTTGCTGGCCGCCGTCAACACCACGCCCATCAAGCTCAACACATAGCCGTCAATAAACGGGCCACCGGCCGCGCCCACTGTCAGTCGTTTGTGGAATGGTAACAGCGGAAAGTCTTCGAGCTTGGCATAGCGCATGGTGCCACCGGTAGATAGGGTTAAGGTCAGGCTAATGTAGCGCATCTGGCACGGGTATGCCAATGATGGTTTTTCAAGTCTACTATTCCAAATTTTCATGTCAGAGTGGATGCCAATATTGCACAGACATGGCAAGGAAACAGCATACCAGTGCATTAAAATACCGCGCTTAAGATGTGTCTGTCATGCACAAGAGCCATGGCTATAAATGGCAATATTCGATGGTGCGGATAGGCTGATATACATGAAATAAGCGGCCTGTAAATCCATGGACAAGTGCGAGTTTATCTTGCCTAAGTATTGTAGACATAAGGGGTCTATGCTGCCGGTAAACTTGTAGCGTGAGTGCTAGGGTTTACAGGCCGCATGTTTATTAGGCACTCGTTGATGTTTGCAGAATAGATATGGATTGGATGGCTGTGAACAGAAATAAGTGCTTGGCAGCGACAGTCAGAGGAGGGGTTAGACTCAGCCAGTCAGATAAGAAGATTGATGATTGTATCTGTATTGTGCAAGCAAACCATGGCGGTGGTGTGTATGTTGGAGCTAGCAAAGCGATTAAGCAAGCGGCCTGTAACACTGTGTACAGGCCGCTTCATTTGATTCAATCAGCCAGAGGAAGTATTCAGTATTGAATCTGTAATACTCAAGTCAAACACGGCAATGATGTGAGTGTTTAATCCAGTCATTTCATCTCACAAGCGGCCTGTAAACATGATTCACAGGCCGCTTGTGTGCTGATTGAGGCTGAATATGAGTCTGCAAAACCATGTACAGCATATGTTGATGGTGTCGCCACCATCGGTTTCAATACTCAACGCTGCTTGGGGCACGCGGGCATGCGCTCGATAAAACTGCGGCTGAGTTGGGTGTCGGCATGTTGTGGCCCCAATAATTGCACCCGCCCTTGCCATGCAGCTTGCATGTGGGTGCAGGCCTCGGCATCGCGCTGTAAACCCAATAACACCACCGCCAAATTGTGGCGCGATAATAAGGTCGGCGGCGTTAGCGCCTAAGACGTGCTGGCGCAGCGTCCACGCCTCAGTAAATGCCGCTTCAGCCGTCGGCAGCTGGCCTTGTTGGGCGAGGGCCACGCCAAGATTGTTTAAGGTGGCGGCGCGGTTGCGCTGAGTGCGTGCATCGGTGGCGGTCAAATCGGGCAAGGCTTGTTGGTAGTATTGCTGCGCCTGCGCATACAGCCCTTGCTCTGCCAAGGCATGGCCATGATTGTTCAACGCGATGCCACGCTCGGCCGCGCTGGCGTCGGTTTGAGCGCTAGCCAGATTGGCGCTACACGCCAGCAGCAGCAACAAAACAGGTTGTAAGACTGGGCGGCTGCGCAAGGATAATAAAGTCAATAAATGCGGCATGGCGGGACTGAGTATGTCGGTAAGTAAGATAAGCGCAGGCTAAAGTGTCTGCAGCGGCCTGTAAAGTCCTGATGGCAATAGTGTGGTCATGTCGCCAACGCGGTACACGCTGGCGCAAGGTTTTGTACGGTTTGTGCGCCCGTTCACGGTATATTAAGGTCTACACAGGGAATGCAATGGAACACACATGGATTACACCCGCAGACGCATCGTGACATGGTTATTGGCTGGCACAGCGTTAACGCCGGCGGCTTGCATCCATTTCAATCCGCTGGGCAAGTCGCAACCGGCGACCTCGCGCACCGAACCTATGGCGTTTGATGGCTTGAAAGTGTATTACAACGACGAGGCGCTGGTGTATTTAAGCCCCAGTTTTCAATTGGTGTTTAAACGTGTGAGCAATGGCCGTGCCTTTGATTTTCGCAAACTGCCCAAGTCGCTGCTGCAAAAGGCTTATGCACAGATGCAACACCAGAGCATCGGTTCGGTATCGGACAAGGGGCGGCGCAGTTATGGCAATGCACAATACATTGTGTTGACGTTTCGCGCCGAGGACTTGAGCACAGCGGAGCAGCAATTGTTGGCGTCGTTGCAACTGCGTGCCACAGAGGAAGGTGGCAGCGCTTACACCAATCCGATGATTAACCATGGCTATTTGCAAGAAAAGCAGCTCGCTTACGATGGCTATATTTCCTTGAGCGGCGATTTTAACAATGTGTTTTTCGATGGCCGCTATCCGGTAGGATTTTTTGCCGATGGTTTGCGCCAACAGCAAACCGGTGGCCGCTTTTGGGACATCCCCTTGGATGCAGTCGCGGCCAAACGCCAGCAACAGCTGTTCGCCGAGGCACGCACACCCATCACCATAGGCAGCGATGGCAGCGTGCACTATCGTGGCAAAGCCATGCGCAATTTGGCCGACGATGTGCATCTGTTTATCGACACCCGCACCCGCGATGCCATGCCGGCGGTAGTGAACAAAAAACGTGTGCCTCAGCCATGAGTGTGTTTGTTATGGCGAGGCTAAAGGTCAATAACAGATAGGAATGGCAATAAAATCACTAACGGTCTAGCCATCAGCTTATTGAACAGATCAAGCGGCCTGTAAACAGTCTTAGGCAAGAGCACTTAACACAGATACAAGCCCATTGCTCTATATTGGACCTATATTGGATAAGTATTGTAATCAAACGATGTTGAGAAATATGGACGCTGTTGGCAGCAAACACCGCGGCTGATTAACGCCCATATCTGACAAGGCGCAATTGGCTGACCGCAAGTAGCAGCACAAAGCATGCATGCGGTAAGTAGCATAAATAATCGCCCAAGATGCGGTATAAACAGCGTCAGCGCGCTTCGCTGCAGTCATCTGTCTGGCAGTGTCGCGACACTCAATCTGATGCAGACACACAAGGAGTTTGCTTATGTACACACGTCGTCAAATATTGCTGTGGGGAATGGCCGGCGTTGCCATGACGCAAGCCGGCTGCATCACGCCCACGCACCAAGACACCTCGCCGCAAGCGACCAGTCGCAAACAGTTGTTCGATGTCGGTGGTGGCATGAAAATCTACCGCAATGAGGCGGTATTGGCCTTGTTAACACCGCAATTGCATTTGCTGTTCAAGCAAGTGAGCAATGCTGGCTTGGACATACGCCGTTTGCCCTTGTCCTTGCTTAACAAAGCCCATGCGCAGCTCATGCCCATCAGCTTGGAAAGCCGCAACGAGGGCAAGACCGCGTTTGGCAATGCCCAAGCCATCAAGCTGTATTGGCTGGCGCAGCAATTGAGCGCGGCTGAAACAGCATGGCTGGAGCAAACGCTGCGGCTGCGCCCACAAGGTGTGCGTGCCCAACATGGCTTACAGCAACAAGGCATCGCACCAGTGGGGGCGCCGTTTTACAGCAGCTATGTGCCGCTAGACCATGACACCAACAATGTGTTTTTCCCCAAGCAACCAGCGCCGCAACAGTTCTACGCCGATGCCATGCCCTCCAGTGCGGTGAGCCAAGTGTGGTTGGTGCATGCGCTGAACGATGTGTGGGCGCAGCGCCAAGATGCGCTGTTTGCCGCCGCTGCGTCACCGCTGCAAATAGACGCTCAAGGCACAGTGCATTATCAAGGTCAGGTATTAACACGGCTGGACACGCAATTGCAGTGGTTGCGGGCTGCTGAGTAAACAGTTGCAGTGCATGGCGGTATGTTACAGGCCGCTTGCTATGATGATTTACCCACAATGCATTTTTACTGGCTTGTCTGGTGGCAATACGCGTTTACACGGTATGATGCGCGTTCTGTGATGGAGTGCTGCCTTGATGTCCAAACCGATTTTGTATTTTGCCCATGCCAATGGTTTTCCTGCCGCGTGTTACCAAACTTTATTGGCACATTTTGAGGCCGATTATGCGGTGCGTTATCTGCCGGTCATCGGCATGAATCCGCAATACCCGCACACGCCGACATGGCATTTGTGGGTAGAGGAATTGATTGCCGACATCGAGGCGCAAGCGCAAGGGCAGGCGGTGGTGGGCTTGGGGCATTCGTTTGGCTCTTTATTGCTGTTGATGGTGGCGTACAAACGGCCTGATTTGTTTCATAAACTGGTGTTGCTCGATCCGCCGTTTTTAATGGGCAAGAAAACCGCCTTATTGGAAGTGGCGCAAAAATTCAAACTCAGTCTGATTGACCGCGCCACGCCGGCGCTGTTGGCGGTGAAACGGGTGGATTTTTGGCCTAACCGCGAGGCCGCCTACCAAAGCCTGCGCCACAAATCCATCTTCAAACGCTTTGACGAGGCCTGTTTTCAAGCCTATATCGAGCATGGTTTGGTTGACGATGGCGAGCGCGGCGGCGTGACGCTGCGCATCCCCAAAGCCTTAGAAGCAGACATATTCCGCACCGTGCCGGCGTGGTGGTGGCGCACGCCCAAAACCCCGCCGCAAGTGCCGGTACACTTGCTTACCGCCAGCGACAGCGTGTTTTACCAACACGGCTTTCCGCAATTGATACACGAGCATTATCGCATCCCGTATTCGGTGTTTGACGGCGCGCACATGTTCCCCTTGGAGCAGCCACAGCAAACGGCAGCGACGGTGCAAGACTTGCTGCGACAATTGTCTTAACAAATTCGCTGGTGCATAACGCTAGCAGGTGTTTACCCTTTTACCGAGATATGCAGCTAAGCGACCTGTAAACTTTGTTTGAGCATTGCGCGTGGCAAGAGCAAGTCATTGCCACTCAGCTCACGATTTGGGGTCGCTATGTTTGACTCACATTAAACTATCCTCGCATTAATCCGCTAAATCATTTCTTATTCATATGGTAATGTTACAATCGCCATTTGTTTGAGAGCTTAGCGAGGTTTGCGAAATGACGTTTCCCAGTTGTCCACAATGCCAATCCGAATACACTTACAGCGATGGGGTGATGTTGTTGTGCCCCGATTGCGCGCATGAATGGCATGCCGATGCAGACGAGGACGAGGCTGCGGCGGTGGTAAAAGACGCGTATGGCACGCTGTTGCAAGACGGCGATACCGTGACTTTGATTAAGGATTTGAAGCTCAAAGGCTCGTCTACCGTGCTCAAAGTCGGTACCAAGGCCAAAGGCATACGCTTGCAGCCAGACGCGGCCGACGGCCATGACATAGACTGCCGCATCGAAGGCATGGGCGCGATGAAGCTCAAATCTGAGTTTGTGAAAAAAGCCTGAAGCTGTAGCGTTTAAATATCTTGCTGCGCTCGATACCCAGTAGCAACACAGCAACTCCAATTTAAGCGGCCTGTAAATATTTACAGGCCGCTTTTTGCTGCGAGTTTTGGTGTAAGAATGAATTGGTATGGGCTTGTCTATACAAGAATGGGCGTGCGCTTGATGTGCGACAAACTTGGCTGCATGATGTTTGCGCCAAGCTTGCAATCATCGTTATATTCAAATCTCTTTTTCAATCAACCCTATGAGAGGCGCTATGAAAACCTCAGGACAGTGTTTGTGTGGGCAAGTGGCGTTTGCCTTAATTCCCACTTCGCTGCAAGTCGGTGTGTGCCATTGCAATATGTGCCGACGCCAAAACAGTGGGCCGTCGATGTCGCTGGAGTATGTGGCAGACAGTTTGGAATACCACCAACAAGACAGTGTGCAGGTTTACGATTCTTCTACGTGGGGGCAGCGGGTGGTGTGCTCACATTGCGGCACATTTTTATTTTGGCAAAGCAAAGACTTGTCGCAGAACTTTGTAAACGTGTTTGCCTTGGACGTGGATTTGGATGGTGTGAACTTGGACACTGAGGTATTTATTGATGAGAAGCCTGCGTTTTACCACTTTGGCAATGCCACTCAACAATTAACGGGTCAACAAGTGGTCGACATGTTTCAACTCGATTGAGGTCATGGCATGCGGCCTGTAAATGCTTACAGGACGCTTGCGTGCATATTGAACAGGCACATCAGTATTTTAATTGTATGCTGTTGATGCTGTTGCCGTAAGAATACAGTTGGGCAGGATTGCCGCTGCCGTCGTCTAAGGTTTCATCGTGCATTTTCACATACACATAGCGCTGTTGGCGCATGAACGCAAGATAGTCGGCTTGCGCACGCACGTGGATGCCGGTATCGGTTTGGTAGCGGCTGTTGACCCGAAAACGCAGCGCGGGTGTGCCACTGACGGTCAGGGTTTTGAATTGGGAAATGCTGCGGCTGGCATTTGCACCGGCGGCAGCATATTGGCTGTAACGCTGCTTGATTTGGGCGATGACGCTGGGGTGGTGGATGAACTTAGGGTCGCTGGCGGCCACGCCCAAGGTGTCGGCGTCGAAAAACTCGTCCACGCTTTTGACTTCGATTTCTACCGAGGCCAGCGGCCAGTTGGTGTGTAAGAATTCGGCGATGCTGCTGTCGCTGTTGTTGAGGATTTGTTTCCAGCGACCTGCTTGGTCATCGGGCAAATCAAATGAGACGTTCAAATCGGGCAAGATTTTGGGATGGTTGACGCTGAAATGTTGGGCGGCGGCGAGGGCGGGCAAGCTGCAAAGCGCACATAAGGCGGCGCTGCGCAGTATGTTTGAGTCAATCAACATGGGCACCGTCATGGTTGTGTAGGGATAAGGCTTTTTAGACTAACACATTGCGTTAGCGTGCTGGCCGTTGGTGTGGGGTGGGCTGCTGGAGTGTGGTTTCTGTTACAGCATTTGTGTTGCTTATCTGAGTAGATAAACGCACAGCGATACTTGATTAATGAATACACAAGCGGCCTGTAAACATTTACAGGCCGCTTTTTAATGGCTTAACACACCGTGCAGATTATTGTTCCGGTATTTGTTCTACCCATGCCTTGGCTTGGTTACGCAAGGCGAATTTTTGTACTTTGCCGGTAGATGTTTTAGGGATGTCGGTGAAGGCGAAGTATTTCGGCACTTTAAAGCGCGCCAAATGCTCGCGGCAATAGTCGCGCAATTGGATGTCGGTCAAGCTGGCACCTTCGCGCAATTCGATAAAGGCAAACGGCACTTCGCCCCATTTTTCATGCGGTACGGCCACGACGGCACAATTCATCACATCAGGGTGTTTGTAAATCACGTCCTCCACTTCAATGGATGAGATGTTTTCACCGCCAGAGATGATGATGTCTTTGCTGCGGTCTTTGATTTGTACATAGCCATCGGGATGGACCACGCCCAAGTCGCCGGTGTGGAACCAGCCGCCAGCAAACGCTTCGTCGGTGGCTTTCGGGTTTTTCAAATAACCTTTCATAACGATGTTGCCGCGGAACATCAATTCGCCTATGGTCGCGCCGTCGTGTGGCACTTCTTCCATGCTGATGGGGTCGCGCACGCTTAAACCATCTTGCAGATTCGAGCGCACCCCTTGACGGGCATTCATGGCCGCACGTGCGGAAATGTCCATGTCGGCCCAATCGTCGCGTTGCACGCAGACGGTGGCAGGGCCGTAGACCTCGGTCAAGCCATACACATGGGTGATTTCAAAGCCCATGGCTTCCATCGCCGCCAATACCGCTTCCGGAGGCGCAGCGCCGGCAATCGAGCCTTTGACCACATGGTCTATGCCTTGCTTCAAATCATCGGGCGCATTGGCCAAGCTGGAATGCACAATCGGCGCGGCGCTGTAATGGGTAACGCCAAATTCTTTAATCAAACGGAAACACACGCGTGGGTCGAAACGGCGCAAACACACGTTGACACCGGCACGCGCCGCGATGGTCCACGGGAAACACCAGCCATTGCAATGGAACATCGGCAGTGTCCACAAATACACTGGGAATTTGGACATGTCCCAATCCATGATGTTGGAAATCGAGTTCATCATTGCGCCGCGGTGGTGGTAAACCACGCCTTTGGGGTCGCCAGTGGTGCCGGAAGTGTAATTGAGCGCAATCGCGTCCCACTCGTTTTCAGGCAAGACCCAATTGTCTAAATCTTCAGCCGATTGCAACAGGCTTTCATAATCGGTGTCGGCAAACGCCGCCACTTCAGGGCCCAAGGCATCGTTGACTTGGATGATTTTTAAATCGGGTAAGGCGGCCTGTATTTGTTTCACTTCTTCGGCAAACTCGGTATCGGCCAATAAGATTTCGGCTTCGCCATGGCGCAGGCAGAATATCATTGCCTCCACATCCAAGCGGATGTTGAGCGTGCACAACACGCCACCCGACATCGGGATGCCAAAGTGTGCTTCCACCATGGCAGGGGTATTGGGCAACAATACTGCCACGGTGTGGTTGCGGCTGATGCCCAATTGGCGCAAAGCAGCGGCCAATTGTTTGCAGCGGGTAAAAGTGTCGCGCCAGTTTTGACGCAAATCACCGTGGACGATGGCCAAATGTTCGCCATACACCTCGGCGGTGCGCACCAAATGGTCTATGGGGGTGAGTTGGGCGTAATTCGCGGCTTGAGCGGACAAATGGGTATCGAAATCTGCCATGCTATTTCCTCGTTGTAGAGACATTGTAGAATTGTTGGTATTGTCATTTTTTTGATATTAATAAATATTTTCTCTAAACTTGTCAATCACAAAATTCATCAAGCATTGATGCCAGTCAGGTTTGAAGCACATAAATGCCAAGCATAATTATTCTAATATGAATGAATTAGCCCAAAATACGGGCTAGGTCAGCGTGCCCAGCCCGTTATTTTTTGTGGTTTATTCGCCCAAAACAATGCCTTCACGCCGTGGGTCGGCGCCACCAAACCAACCGCTGTCTGTGCGCTGTATGCCTTGCAAGCCGCTGGTCATTTCCAGTGTTTTCACTTCTTGGCCGGTTTGCTTGAGCGCATTGGCATAAGCATCGCCCAACAAGCCTTGCTCCAATTGCATGGCGCCATTGTTGCTGCCGAAATTGGGCAAGTTGATCGCTTGTTGGGTGTTCAAGCCCCAATTCAGCGTACCGTACAGGGTTTTGGCGGTGTAATGGATGATGTTGGCACCACCCGGACTGCCCAAGCTCATCAACAGCTTGCCGCGTTTGCCATTCGGCAATTTTTCATATACCAAGGTCGGCGACATGCTTGAGCGTGGGCGTTTGTTGGGTTCGACGCGGTTGGCCACCGGTTTGCCCGCTTCATCGCGTGGGCTAAAGCTGAAATCGGTCATTTCATTGTTGAGCAAGAAGCCGCCGGCCAAGCCTTTGCCGCGGTTGACCATCAGTTTGGAGCCGAACTGCGATTCTATGGTGGTGGTCATCGCCAAGGCATTACCGTATTTGTCGACAATGCTGATGTGTGAAGTGCCATATTCTTTTTGGTTAGGCATGTTGGCATAAGCGGCCTGTAAAGCCTTGGGTTGGCCTGCTTTGGCGGTATTCATCGATTTGGGCTGTGCCGATAAGTCTATTAAGCTGGCGCGCTGGCGCAAGTAATCGCCATCCAGCAAACTCATCCACGAGCCAGCCGGTGCTTGGACAAAATCTGGGTCGCCGATGTATTGGTTGCGGTCGGCAAAAGCCAAGCGCGAGGCTTCACCGTAACGGTATAACCAGTCTGGATTCAGCGCACCATTATTGAGGCCGAAGCGTTCGGCGTCGGTGTGCGCCAAAATGCCCAAAATCTGCGCGATGGTGAGTGAGCCTGAGCTCGGTGGCGGCATGCCACAGATTTCATAGTTTTGTGCGCGGGCGGTGTAATCAAAACACAATGGCGCGCGTTCGCGCGGTTTGTATTGGCGCAAATCGTTTAAAGACAAGCTGCCTTTATTGGGATGGCTGTGCACTTTGTTGACGATGGTTTGTGCCACTTCGCCTTGGTTCAAGCCTTTGGGACCTTGAGCGGCTATCAAGCGCAAAATGGCCGCGTACTCAGGGTTTTTCAGCATATGCCCAACTGGCACCGCCTCGCCATTGGCTTGGTAGAAGTAGGCCTTGGCATCGGCATCGTTGGCGGCCAAGAATTTTTCCGAGCGCAACAATTTGTTCAAGCGCGCCGATACTGGAAAACCGTTGTCGGCCAAGCGTATTGCTGGTTGCAATAAGTCCGCCCAAGCCAGCTTACCGTGTTTTTGGTGGGCAGCGTACAACATGCTCACCACTGCTGGTGTGGCCACTGAGCGACCGCCGACCACTGCATCATCAAAAGACATGGGCTTGCCATCGGCACCGATGAACACATCTTCTTTGGCACCTGCTGGTGCGGTTTCACGTCCATCGTAAGCGGTAATTTGACCTTGGTCGTCGTACAGCAAAAACGCACCACCGCCGATGCCGCTGGATTGTGGCTCCACCAAACCCAACACCATTTGCACGGCAATGGCCGCATCCAAGGCATTGCCGCCTTGCTTCAAGATTTGCAAACCAGCCTCAGTGGCCATCGGGTTGGCCGCAGCAACGGCCGATTTTTCCGTGCGCCAACCATCTTTGTGTTGCCAACCACTGGCGACTTCTGGGGTGTTGGCATTGATTTGGGATGTCTGGGCATTGGGGGAGTGGGTTTGGGAACAAGCGCCGACAAATGTCAGTAAACCCAGGTTAAGCCATAAAGCATTTTTGAGCAGCATGGTGAACTCCAAAATGAATGAGGACAGGGGGGAGGGCTAAGGTTTTGAAAGCAAAGACAACTGATTCAGCTTATTTAAAGCCACGCTGGCGGTCAATCTTTTGTGTGCAGAAAATGTTAGGAATTGTTAGGAAATCGGCATTGATATTGCATGCAATGAAATACAGTGTTGCTGAATAAATAGTTTATTAATAATCTAATGTCATATATTGTTAAACAGTTGAATTTTGTAGGGAGGAAAGCGATAACAATCAATGCCCAAAAGTAATAGACAGGATTGGTATTTCATTGATGCAACATAATAAAAATAATGATGTTCTATATAATAATATCTTAATCTCATTTAAATGCCGCACCAGTTCAAATCATAAAAGCGCATCAAAATGATGAAACACATCTTCAATCATGAATGGCAGCAGTCGGCAAAGGAAGTTCATCAATTATGGATACAATCAAAGCGATACAGGTTTTTGTGGAAATTGCCCAACAAGGCAGTTTGACCAAGGCTGCAGAAAAACTGAATATGTCACGCGCCATGGTGTCGCGTTACTTGGAGTATTTGGAAAACCGTTTTGGCGCGCGCTTGATGCAGCGCAATACCCGACGTGTGTCTCTCACCCAAGCCGGTGAAGAAGCGTTGGTACATTGCCAAACCATCTTAGAACAAGAGCAAATGCTGACGAATTTGAGCGCTGAGAAACACACCAGCGGTGTGATACGTGTGACCGCTGCGCATTTTCTCAGTCGTGAGTATTTGCTGGATGCCATCGTGGGGTTTAACAACCTCATGCCCGATGTGCAATTTGATGTGGTTTCGTTGGAGAGCACACTCAATTTGATGGAACACAATATCGATGTGGCGATACGCATTTCCAATAAAGTGCCTGATGGCTATGAAAGCCGCGATTTGGGCGAATTGAAGACGTGTTTGGTGGCCAGTCCCGAGTATTTGGCGGCGCGGCCAGAATTGACCACGCCACACCAATTGAAAAACCAACAGTGTTTGGTGCACAGCCATGCGGCGTGGCAAAGCTGGGTATTGACCAATGAAAAAGGCCAAAGCCGCAGTTTCCCCATCCGCAGCTATTTTCACAGCAATGACATTTACGTCTTACTGGAAATGGCGCTGCGCCACCAAGGCATCACCATGTTGCCCAAGGCCATGGTTGCCTCTGCTTTGGATACAGGCCGCTTGGTAGAGGTATTGCCGACTTACCAATTGGAGCCGTTCCAATTGGCCATCGTGTATGTGTCGTCCAATCACACGCCGCAAATGGTGCAAAAATTCATCGAATTCTTATTGGATTTTTTTGGTAAGCACCAGCGCGTGCTGGACTGATATTACCCCGCTTCACGCGCGTTTTTGCCACCATGTTGCCAGAATCGAGCCGGAGATATTGTGCCACACGCTGAAAAGCGCGCTGGGCACGGCGGCCACTGGCATGGTGGCAAAATGCACTGCCGCCAAAGCCACGCCCAAGCCTGAGTTTTGCATGCCCACTTCGATGGCAATGGCGCGGCGGTCGGGCACGGGCAGGCCAAAAAATTTGGCGCTCAGATAGCCAAACAGCAAGCCAAAACCATTGTGCAAGACGACCAGCAACAATAAGAACATGCCTGAAGAAATCAGCGCCGCCTTGCTGTTGGCGATGATGGCGGCGACGATGATGATGATGGCGGTGACCGACACCAACGGCATGATTTGAATCGAGCGGCTGAGCTGTTGTTTGAATAAGGTGCGCGCCGCCAAGCCCAAGACGATGGGCAGTAACACCACTTCCAATACCGACAACATCATAGCGCTTGCGTCTATGTCTATCCATTGGTTGGCAAACAGGTAAAACATCAGCGGCGTTAATAGCGGTGCCAGCAAGGTAGACACGGTGGTACAAGCGATGGACAGACCGACATTGCCTTTGGCCAAAAACGTAATCACATTCGAGGCTGTGCCACCAGGGCAACAGCCCACCAACAACACTCCTATGGCCATGTCCAGTGGCAAACCAAACACCACCGTCAACACATACGCCACCGTCGGCATGATGATGAATTGCGCCAACACGCCGATGACCACGCCTTTTGGGTGCTCAATCAAGGTTTGAAAATCGGCCAGCGTCATGGTCATGCCCATGCCAAACATAATCACGCCCAAAAACCAGGTGATGTAATGGGTCAACCAAGCAAAGGCTTGCGGGTAGATAAAGGCCACTGCACTGACCAACAACAGCCACAGCGCAAAGGTTTTTTGTATGAATTGACTCAAGCGCACAAACACATTCACCGGCATCGTCCTAGAAAACAAAGTGCGGCGATTATACTCAGGAATGAGCATAAATCCATGCAACAGTGCTCAAATGCGGCCTGTAAATGTGCTGGAGCAGGTAGGGATTACGGGCTGTTGGCCTCGTCATCCAAGCTTTTGAGCCATTCCAGTTTTTGCTTTAATTTGATTTCCAAGCCGCGTTCTACCGGTTGGTAAAACTCGGGCTCGTCCATGCCTTCTGGCATATAGGTTTCGCCAGCAGCGTAAGCATGCGGCTCATCATGGGCATAGCGGTAATCGTGGCCGTAGCCCAATTCTTTCATCAATTTGGTCGGAGCATTGCGCAAATGTACCGGCACTTCGCGCGTCGCTTCTTGCTGCACCCAAGCGCGCGCTTGGTTGTAGGCATTGTAGCCGGCATTGCTTTTGGCGGCGCAGGCCAAATAAATCACCGCTTGTCCTAAAGCCAATTCGCCCTCGGGCGAGCCCAGACGCTCATAGGTGCTGGCGGCATCGTTGGCAATTTGCATCGCACGCGGGTCGGCCAAACCGATGTCTTCCCACGCCATGCGCACAATGCGCCGCGCCAAATAGCGCGGGTCGGCGCCGCCATCGAGCATGCGCGTGAACCAATACAAGGCGGCGTTGGGATGGGAGCCGCGCACCGACTTGTGCAAGGCGGAGATTTGTTCGTAAAACGAGTCGCCGCCTTTGTCAAAACGGCGCAATTGCGTGCCCAAACTGTTGCTGAGCAGTGCGGTGTCTATGCTGTTGAGGTTTTGACTGATGGCGGCCTGTAAGCTTTGTTCAAGCAGATTGAGCATGCGTCTGCCATCGCCATCGGCCATTTGGATTAACACTTGTGCGGCATCGCTGTCTATGGTCAGCGCCGCGTATTCGGGCAGGCGCAATGCCTTGTCGATCAATTGCTGCAAATCGGCTGCTTGCAAGGATTTGAGCGTGTACACCTGCGCGCGACTGAGCAGGGCGGGATTGACTTCAAAAGAAGGGTTTTCGGTGGTGGCTCCGATGAAGGTGAGCAAGCCATTTTCCACATAAGGCAAAAACGCGTCTTGCTGTGCCTTGTTAAAACGGTGCACCTCATCAACAAACAAAATGGTGGCTTGGTCGCGCTGCAAAGCCATTTGCGCTTGTTCAACGGCGGTGCGTATGTCTTTGACGCCGCTTAACACCGCCGACAAGGGAATGAACTGGGCATGAAAGCTGTTGGCCAAGATACGCGCCAACGTGGTTTTGCCCACGCCGGGAGGTCCCCACAACAACATGGAATGCGGTTTGCCACTGTCAACAGCAATGCGCAGCGGTTTACCGGCACCGATTAAATGCTGTTGACCACTGACTTCATCCAAGCTGTGTGGACGCAAACGCTCGGCCAATGGTGGCAGTGCTTGGCGGCTGAACAAATCCATGTGCGCTCATTCCAAAGTAAAGCGCCATCATACCATTCTTACAGGCCGCTTGAGTTTACGGCGCAGAACAGGGGATTGTTAAACTGTTCATTTCATCTGCATATTTGCGCGAAAATAGTCCAGTTTTTGATAGTATTTATATCGAAATGTAAAACTGTTTATGTTGCACAGCAACATTACAAAAGCTTGCTATATATCAATTTAAGAGATATGTTTACGCTTAATTAGATTGAAATAACTTAAAAATTGCACCATTAAATTCTAAGTAATTAATAAATTAAGAAGGAACATCATGTCACCAGAGCGTATTAAAGTAGCATCTCTTTTAGACAAAGTCATGACCGCAGCTGAGGCTGCAAAATTGTTTGAAAACGGCATGGTGGTCGGCTCGAGTGGCTTTACCAAAGCAGGCGACAGCAAAGAGGTTTTGCCGGCGTTTGCAGAGCGCGCTGCCGGTGAAGACATCCAAATTACTTTGATGACAGGTGCGTCTTTGGGTCATGGTACCGATGGCAAATTGGCCGCAGCGGGCGCCTTGAAAAAACGCATGCCGTTCCAAGTGGACGCGACTTTGCGCGGCAAAATCAACCAAGGCGAAGTGTTGTTCATGGACCAACACTTGAGCGAAGCGGCGGAATTGCTGCACAACGGCACCATCAAAATGGATTTGGCGGTATTGGAAGTGGCCGGTATTGAAAAAGACGGCAGCTTGATTCCCACCACTTCTGTCGGCAACAGCGCCAGTTTCGCCGCTTTGGCCGATAAAGTGATTTTGGAAATCAATGAGTCTGTGCCATTAGATGTTTTGGGCATACACGACATTTACATGGCCGAAAACTACCCTTACCGCAATGTGATTCCTGTGGTGGCCGTTGACAACAAAATAGGTCGTCGCACCATACCGCTGGACCTCAATAAAGTGGTCGGCATTGTGTTTACCAACCGCCACGACAGCCCAGCCGACATCGCTGCGCCCGATGTGAAAACCTCAGCCATCGCCAGCCACATTTTGAATTTCTTGGAAAAAGAAGTGGCGGAAGAACGCTTGACCGAACGTTTATTGCCGTTACAGGCCGGCATCGGCAAGGTGGCGAATGCGGTATTGACCGGTTTCCAACATTCCAAATTCAAACACCTGACCATGTTCTCAGAAGTGTTGCAAGACTCGACGTTTGATTTAATCGACGCCGGCATCATGGACTTTGCATCGGCTTCATCGATTACCGTGTCTGCCGATTGCTACGAACGGGTGATGGGCGACTTGGACCGCTACCGCGACAAAATCGTGTTGCGCCCACAAAACATTTCCAATACCCCAGGCTTGATTCGCCGTTTGGGCGTGATTGCCATCAATACCGCGATTGAATTCGACATTTACGGCAATGTGAATTCTACCCACATCGGTGGCAGCCGTTTGATGAACGGCATCGGTGGTTCTGGCGATTTTGCGCGCAATGCTTACTTGTCGATTTTCGTGACCCAAGCCGCGTCCAAAGAAGACCGCATTTCGCATGTGTTGCCTATGGTGTCACACGTGGACCACACCGAACACGATGTCGACATCTTGGTGACCGATGTGGGTTTGGCCGATTTGCGTGGTTTGGCGCCACGCGAACGTGCGTTGGAAATCATCAACAATTGCGTGCACCCTGATTACCGTGCTGAATTGTTGTCTTACTTCGAGCGTGCGTGCGCGCAAGTCGGTGGTCAAACCCCACACATCTTGAGCGAAGCCTTCTCTTGGCACATCCGTTTGGCCGAAACCGGCAGCATGAAAAAAGCCGAAACGGTGAATGCAGCTTAATTGCACCCGTATGCATCTCTAACAAGCGGCCTGTAAACATTTACAGGCCGCTTTTTTATTGCGTTGGAGTCATGCAAACACAGGAGTTTTGGGTATAATCGGGACTTTATTTGAATTTGGTGGCAAAGCATGGCAAAACGGTATTTGGTAATCAAGCTCAGACATCATGGTGATGTGTTGCTGATTACACCAATCGTTCATGCTTTGAAACAGCGCGAGCCCGATTGTGAAGTCGATGTGCTGATTTATCAGGAAACCCGCGATATGGTCGCGGCCTATGCCGACATCCACACCATCCATTGCATAGACCGGCAGTGGAAAAAACAAGGCACACGTGCGCAAATCAAGCATGAATGGGCGTTGCTACAAGCGGTGCGCCAGCGCCGTTATGATGCGGTGGTGTGTTTGGCCGACCAATGGCGCGGTGCTTTGTTGACCCGTGCCAGCGGCGCCAAGGTGCGCATAGGCGTGGATTTTCCGTATCGGGCAGGGCGTTTGTGGCAACACTGTTTTACCGATTTGGTGCCGGCTTTGTCCATGGAGCGTCACACCGTCGAACAAAACCTGATTGCCTTAGAACCGTTGGGCATCGCGCTCAATAAAAATACCCCCACTACCATGGCATACCGGCCTGAAGACCAAGCGCATGTAGCACAGATGTTGCGCGAGCAAGGTTGGCAAGGCGAAGACTATGTGGTGATGCACCCCGGTTCGCGTTGGTTTTTTAAATGTTGGGACGACGACAAAACCGCCGCCATTGCGCAGCGCCTGCTCGACCGCAATCTGACCGTGGTGCTGAGCGCTGCACCCGATAAACGCGAATTGCAACTGCTGCAAAGTTTACAGGCCGCATTGCAAGTGCGTACAGGCCGCTTATTGGTGTTGGCAGGGGTGATGAATTTGCGTGAATTGGGTGCCTTAATCGATGGCGCAGCCTTGTTTGTCGGCGTGGATTCGGTGCCCATGCACATGGCCGCGGCCTTGCAAACGCCGGCTGTGGCTTTGTTTGGCCCATCGTGGTTGTCGCGTTGGCACCCGTGGTCGGACACGGCTACCGTGGTGTATGCTGGCGATTATGGCGATTTGCCCCATCCTGACAGCATCGATGTCAATACCCAAACCCGTTACTTGTCCGCCATACCCGTCGAGGCGGTATGGCAAGCGATACAAACACACTTACCTTATTTAGGAGAATCCTCATGAAAGCTTTGATTATCGGCGCGGTGGCAGCATTGTCTTTGGCTGCGTGTGCAGGCGGTAACGGTGGCAGCGATTTGGGCGGCTTGTTGGGCGGCGGTACCACCAGCAGCAATGGCAGTAACGGTGGCGCGGCCACCGCTATTGGCAAAAGCCTGATCCAAAACTATGCCCACAACCAATGCTCAGTAGAATTGAACAAACGCCAAGAATGGCGCTTGATGGCCTTGGCAGTGAGCGCTGAGAAACAACAGCAATGGGAAGACCAAATTTGTGGTTGCGTGTCTGAAGAAGCACCGAACAGCGTGACCGTGACCGACTTGGTGCAAGCGGCCACCAACCAAAGCGCTCGCAACACCATTGTTGCCAATGCCGTGACCAAAACCGTGACTTCGTGTTTAAGCCGTTTCGTTAAAAAATAAGGATGATCATGCAATACAAAAGTACCCGTGGCGCTACCGAAGCCCGTTCGTTCAGCCAAGTATTGTTAATGGGTTTGGCGCCTGACGGCGGCTTGATGATGCCTGCAACCTACCCGCAAGTGGATGCCGAGTTGTTGGCCAAATGGCGCCAATTGTCTTATGCGGAGTTGGCGTTTGAAATCATGTCTTTGTTCATCGACGACATTGACCGCGACGATTTGCGCGCGATGTTGGCACGCACTTACACGCAAGAGGTGTTTGGCAGTGCCGACATCACGCCAGTGCGGGCTTTAAAAGACGGCATCTTGGTGCAAGAATTGTCCAATGGCCCGACTTTGGCCTTCAAAGACATGGCGATGCAGTTTTTGGGTCAGGTGTTTGAATACGTGCTCGCGCGTGAAAACCAAGTATTGAACATCTTGGGCGCCACCAGTGGTGACACCGGTTCAGCGGCCGAGTACGCAATGCGTGGCAAACAAGGCATCAATGTGTTTATGTTGTCACCAGAAGGCAAAATGAGCGCCTTCCAACGCGCGCAAATGTACAGCTTGGCCGATGAAAACATCCACAACATCGCCGTGCGCGGTTTGTTTGACGATTGCCAAGACATTGTTAAAGGCGTACAGGCCGATGCCGAGTTCAAAGAGCAATACGCCATCGGTACGGTGAACTCGATTAACTGGGCGCGCATTGTTGCGCAAGTGGTTTACTATTTCAAAGGCTATTTCGCGGCAACGCAAAGCAATGACGAGCAAGTGTCGTTCTGTGTGCCATCGGGCAATTTTGGCAATGTCTGTGCCGGTCACATTGCGCGCCAAATGGGTTTGCCGATTGGTCGCTTGATAGTCGCCACCAATGAAAACGATGTGTTGGACGAGTTCTTCAAAACTGGCGCTTACCGTCCGCGCACGTCTGAACACACCTTCATTACCTCTAGCCCGTCTATGGACATTTCCAAAGCCTCAAATTTTGAACGCTTTATTTTCGACTTGGTTGGCCGCGACAGCGAACAAGTGAAGGTATTGTGGGCAGAAGTGAATGCCGGCAAAGGCTTTGATTTGGGCTTTATGTTGGACAAAATCCAAGGCGAGTATGGTTTTGCATCGGGAAAATCTACCCACCAAAACCGTTTGGACACCATGAAAGCGGTGTATGCCGCCGGCGATGGTTTTGTTGACCCGCACACCGCCGATGGCATCAAAGTGGCGCGCGAACTGCGTTTGGACGGTGAAACCATCGTGTGTTTAGAAACGGCATTGGCGACCAAATTCGATGCCACCGTGCACGAAGCCTTGGGTAGCGATGTGCAAATCCCACGCCCAGCGGCTTTGGCTGGCTTGGAAGACTTGCCACAATACGTGATCGAAATTGCCAACGATGTGGCGGTGGTGAAAGACATTATCCGTACCGCAGTGAAGATTTAATTTGGGTAAATTTTCCCCAATACCTTGTTGATAAAGCGTCCTGTAAGTTTACAGGACGCTTTTGTGTCTATGCAGCTTGATTGTTCTTGCGCCTGATTTCGCATACAATAAGCCCCTTTATTTGAGTTGGACCGACGCCACCGTATGGGCTCATCTGCAAAACCCGAGATTTCCATGTCTGGCTGGACTTTATACCGCCGCATCTTTCAATACTTACGCAATTATTGGGGCTTGTTTTTCGTCTCCATTGTTTCCATGGCGCTTGCCGCGGCAACCGAGCCTGCGTTTGTGGCTTTGTTAAAGCCGCTGATTGACCAAGGTTTTGTGGCCAAAAATGTGTCGGCCATGCAGTGGATTCCGTTTGCCATCATCGGTTTGTTTGTGTTGCGCGGCGTCACCAGTTACATCAATGAATACGCCACCGCGCAATTGTCGGGGCAATTGGTGCTGAAAATGCGCACCGAATTGTTCAACAAATTGTTGAATTTACCGATGGAGTATTTTGCCGACAACAAGAGTGGGCGCATGATTTCGCGCATCACCAATGACGTCACCCAGATTTCCAATGCTGGTTTTAACATCATTACCGTCACCGTCAAAGACGGCATTACCATTATGGGTTTGCTCGGTTGGCTGTTTTACACCGATTGGCAATTGACGCTGATTACCTTTGTATTGTTGCCGGTGGTGGCGGTGTGTGTGCGCTATGTCAGCAAACGTTTGCGCAGTTTGTCGCGCCGCAATCAGCAATACATGGGCGAGATGACGCAAGTATTGAGCGAGTCTGTGCACGCGGCCAAAGTGGTGAAAATCTATGGCGGTCAAGCACAAGAGCAGCAACGCTTTGGCGAATCCATCCACAATGTGTTGGTCAACAATGTTAAAAAAAGCGTGACCTCATCGCTCAATACTGGCATTACCCAATTGATTATTGCGGTGGCCTTGTCGGCGATTTTGTATTTTGCCGCTGAACGTGCACGTAACAATGCGTTTACTGCTGGTGACTTTATGTCGTATTTGTCGGCAATGTTGATGTTGTTTGCACCGTTCAAACGCATTACCAATATGTCGCAAACCATGCAGCAAGGCTTGGCTTCGGCCGAGAGTGTGTTTGGCTTTTTGGATGAAAAAAGCGAACCTGATACCGGCAGCAAGACCTTGGCGCCGCTCAAACACGCGATTACCTTGGAAGACGTGGTGTTCCGCTATCCGAATGCTGAACGCGATGCGATTAACCATCTGAACCTGACCATAGAGGCGGGCAAAATCGTCGCCTTGGTCGGTGCTTCTGGTTGTGGCAAAACCACGCTGGCGAACATGTTGTCGCGCTTCTTAATCGCCGATACAGGCCGCATTGCTTATGATGGTGTCGACATCAATGACCTGGATTTGAAAAGCCTGCGCAGCCAAATCGCCTTGGTCAGTCAAGATGTGGTGTTGTTCAATGGCACCATCATGGACAATATTGCCTATGGTGAATTGAACCAGCACAGCCGCGAAGAGGTGGAACGCGCTGCCAAAATGGCCAATGCGTGGGCATTTATTGAGAAATTGCCGCAAGGTTTGGACACCTTAATCGGTGAAAATGGCACCAAATTGTCGGGCGGTCAGCGCCAACGCATCGCCATAGCACGGGCCCTGTTGAAAAACGCCCCGATTTTGATTTTAGACGAAGCGACCAGTGCCTTGGACAATGAGTCTGAGCGTTTGGTACAGGCCGCTTTGGAACAACTCATGCAAGCGCGCACCACCATCGTGATCGCCCACCGTTTGTCTACCATCGAACAAGCAGATTTGATTGTGGTCATGGACAACGGGCAAGTGGTGGAGCAAGGTAGCCACACGGAATTACTCCAAAAACAAGGGCGCTATGCGCATTTGCACTCGGCACAACTGATTAAACATACCCCCGAGTGATAGATTGATATTTAAGGAAATAAAACATGGCAGCATTTAACAGCATGAAAGTTTTGTCTGTACACCATTGGACAGAAGCGTATTTTTCATTCACTTGTGAGCGTGATGAGAGTTTGCGTTTTGAAAACGGCCAATTTGTGATGGTCGGTTTGATGGTCGATGGCAAGCCTTTGATGCGTGCTTACAGTGTCGCTTCAGCCAACTGGGAAGAGCATTTAGAATTTTTCAGCATCAAGGTCCAAAACGGCCCATTGACCAGCCGCTTGCAACATTTAAAAGTCGGCGATGAAGTGTTGATCAGTAAAAAACCGACTGGCACGTTGATTGCCAGCGATTTGAATGCGGGCAAAAACCTGTATTTATTGTCAACCGGTACTGGTTTGGCACCATTCTTGAGCGTGACCAAAGACCCAGACATTTACGAGCAATTTGAAAAAGTCATTTTGGTGCACGGTGTGCGCTACAAAAAAGACTTGGCTTATTACGATCATTTCACACAAGAATTGCAACAACACGAGTATTTGGGCGAATTGGTCAAAGAAAAATTGATTTACTATCCGATTGTGTCGCGTGAAGAATTCCCACACCGCGGCCACATGACCGATTTGATGAAATCTGGCCAATTGTTTGAAGACATCGGCTTGCCATTCATGAATCCAGAACACGACCGCGCGATGTTGTGTGGTGGTCCTGGCATGTTGCGCGACGTCAGCGCCATGTTGGACGAATTCGGTTTGCAAGTTTCGCCAAAAACCGGCGTGCGCGGCGACTATGTGATTGAACGCGCGTTTGTAGAAAAATAATTCGTCTTGTCAGAAGACAGTGCCGGTCTGCAGTTTACAGGCCGGCATTTATTTAGGTCAGAGTGTTAAAGGACAGAGCAGATGTTGGATTTGGTGTTGTGGATATTGTTGCCTTTGTGTGTGGGCTTTGCTGTGCGTATCAGCAACAGCAAGCAATTGCACCTGATTAATGAGTCGCTCACCATCATTGTGTACCTCATCTTATTGCTCATTGGCATGGAGCTCGCGCAAGTAGAGAATCTTGGGCGCGAGCTCGGGTTTATCTTGGGCGTGAGCATGCTGTTCTTGGCGGTCAACATCGCCTGCAACATCGGCATGGTGATGTTGCTAGACCTTAAATTTCCGCTGCGCTTAAAGACCCACAAAACCCAAGCCAATTCGGTTAAACACGCCATCTTGGGCAGCTTAAAGCAAATCGGCTGTGTGTTAGCCGGCTTTATCGCGGCCAAATTATTGGCTGGTTGGTGGCTGCCGCCGCACATCAGCATCAGCATCGCCTTGGCCTTGTTGCTGTTCTTAATCGGCGTGCAATTGCGCAGCACCGGCATCAGCGTTAAGCGGGTGTTTTTCAACCGCCGTGGCGTGGTGTTGTCGCTGGCCTTGGTCTTGAGTTCGTGGGTGGCGAGCGTGATTTTGTATTTCGGTTTGAACCTGTTTTTGGACAAACCGGTGTTGCTGAGTCAAACCTTGGCCATCAGTTCGGGCTTTGGTTGGTATTCCTTGTCTGGCATCATCATGACCGACGCTTATGGCGCGGTGTGGGGCAGTGTGGCCTTGGTCAACGACTTGGGGCGCGAGTTTTTTGCCTTGATGTGCATCCCCATGCTGATGCTGCGCTACCCAAGCACTGCCGTGGGCGTGGGCGGTGTCACCAGTTTGGACTTTACCTTGCCAACGATACAGCGCGCCGGCGGCGTGGCCATCGTGCCTTTGGCCATCAGCTTTGGTTTTATTATGAACGTGTTATCGCCCATCTTGATGGCGTTTTTCGCGCATGCAAAATTCTAAAACAAACATTTTAAGCTGAGCCTTGCGCACTATCGAACATTTTGGCACAATTTAGCCTTTAAGTTACTACCCTGAAAAGTGGTTAAAAAAATGACTTTGCGTTCCCCACGCCATGAAAGAATCGTTGCCTTGGTGCGCGACAGCGGCTTTATGCCCATTGAGGAATTGGCCAAGGTGTTGGATGTGACCCCACAGACCATCCGTCGTGACATCAATCAACTGTGTGAAGACAATATTCTGCGCCGCTATCACGGTGGCGCGGCCTTGGGCTCCAGTGTCGTCAATGACGATTACACCGCGCGCAAAGACAAAAATCAGCAGGAAAAATCGCACATCGCCGAGATGATTGCGGCGCACATTCCTGAAAATTCTTCTTTGTTCATGAGCATAGGCACCACCATAGAAGCGGTGGCACAAGCCTTGGTGAACACGCACAAAAACCTGTGCATCATCACCAATAATATTCATGTAGCCTCCATCGTGTCTTCACGCCCCGATTATCAAATCATGATTACCTCAGGCGTGGTGCGTGCCAGTGATGGTGGCATTACCGGTGTGGCGACTTTGGATTTCATTAATCAGTTCAAAGTCGATTACGCCATTTTAAGCGCTGCCAGCGTGGAATCTGACGGCTCGTTGCTTGATTTTGACTACAAAGAAGTGAGCGTGGCGCAAGCGATGATGGAAAATGCACGCCAATCGGTCTTGGCGGTAGACCACACCAAATTCGGCCGCAATGCCTTGGTGCGCATGGGCGACATTTGCGAATTCAACGCCGTCTTCACCGACTTTACCCCCAGCGAAGGCTTACAACGCCGCTTAGAAGAAGCGGGTGTGGAGTGGCATTTGGCTGAACGTGAGCCTGATTAAATCACGCTACAACATCATTAAAAGCGGCCTGTAAACCTGATGTAGGATTTACAGGCCGCTTTTTTTATGGCATTAAGGCAGCAAACGCCATCTGAGCCACCACCGTATTCGCATCTTTTTAGGAGCAAACATGTTGCTAAAACTGGCACCTTACTTGGAACAATTGGCTAATTGGCCCACCAACGGTCGTCACATCATGGCACAAGCCGATGGCAAAACCATGGTGGTTTATCAATCGTACTGTCCAGAAATTGGCAAGCATGCGGTCCGACACCAGCGCTTTGGTGGCGATTTCAGTTTCGAACGCATGACTTGGATTAAGCCGAATTTTTTGTGGATGATGTACCGCAATGGCTGGGGCAGCAAGCTTGGGCAGGAATGCGTATTGGCCATCCACCTGCGCCAACAAGCCTTTGAGGACTATTTGCGCCAAGCGGTGTATTCGTCTTATCACGATGGACTGGGCATGGAGCGAGCCAAATGGCAGGCGCAAGTCAAACAGTCTGAAGTGCGTTTGCAATGGGACCCTGATCACGACCCTTATGGTGAAAAGTTGCCGCGCCGTGCCATACAATTGGGCCTGCGTGGCAGTGTTATTAAGCGTTTTGCCGATGAAGACATTGTGTTGATAGAAGACATCAGTGCTTATGTGCACGAACAGGCCGAACATGTGCACAAGCAGCAATTGCAGCATTTGCTGTTGCCACAAGAAAGCCCATTGCAAATAGAAGATGCGGCTTTAAGAGCCTATTTGCAATTGGATACCTGACAAGCGGCCTGTAAACCTTAAAACAAGGCTTACAGGCCGCATTAATAGCTGAATCATGACATTCTGAATCACATTATTTAAGCATGCGTGTCTTCATCCTCAAACGTGCGCGCGATTTTGTCGATGTTGAGGCTTTTGGCCATGGCATCGAAGATTTTTTTGTAGGCGCCGCCTTGGTGGTACAAATCGTCGTGTTCGCCATGCTCGGCCACCATGCCGTCCTCGAGTACATAGGTGTAATCGGCGTCGATGATTTGCGACAGGCTGTGCGAAATCATGATGACGGTACGGCCTTGCTTGATGGCATCGAGCGACAGTTTGATTTGCTCGGTGGCAATGGCGTCGAGGCTGGCGGTGGGTTCGTCCAAGAAGATGATGGGCGGATTCTTGAGGAACATGCGCGCCAAGGCAATGCGCTGTTGTTGGCCGCCAGAGAGCATGGTGGCATCGCTGGCGTAGCCGCGTTCTAAGGCCATGATTTGCTCGTGTACCGACGCTTGTTTGGCCGCGGCCATTACCTCGTCATCGCTGGCGCTCATTTTGCCATAGCGGATATTGTCGGCAATGCTGCCTTGGAAGATGTGGTTTTTCTGTAAGACCAAACCGATGTGTTCGCGCAAATAAGCGGTATCAATGTCGTTGATGTCGACGCCATCGACGGTAATCGTGCCCGAACTGGCTTGGTAAAACTTGTCGAGCAAGCTGATGAGGGTGGATTTGCCCGCGCCAGACAAGCCAACCAAGGCGGTGATGCGATTGGGCTTAATCACCATATTGATGTCTTTTAAGGCCGCATGGCCATTGGGGTAGTGGAAATTGACGTTGTGCAACACAAACTCGCCACGCAGCGGCGATGGTTGCAAGCGGCCTGTAGGCTCGATTTCGTCGTCTGCTTCAAGGATTTTGAAGAAACTTTCCGAATAAATCAGCGCGTCGTTCATCTCATCGTAAATGCGGTGCAAAGAGCGGATTGGCGCGGTGACATTGTTGAACAGCAACACATGGTACATGATCATGCCTATGGTCATTTGGCCGTGTAACACCAAAAATGCGGTAAGGATGATGATGATGACCACGCCCAATTGTTCTATCAGTGATTTGCCGCTGTCAAAGGCGAAACCGAGCTGGCGCGTGTGCATCTGGTTCAAAGTTAACTGATGTTGCAGTTTTAATTGTTTTTCGGCCTCGATGTGTTCGCGGTTAAACGATTTGATGACAGCGATGGAATTGATGATGCTCAAAATGCCTTGGCTTTTTTGCTCGCGGCTGTCGCGAAAACTGCGGCGCCAACCGCCAAGCTTTTTCGCCTGCAAATAGGTAATCCAAAAATACACCGGCACGGTGAGCAAACCGACCAAGCCCACCCACACATTGGCATAAAACATCAAGCCAAGCGCGATGGCGGCGCTGCTGAACAGCGGCAAAATATCAATGAAAAAGATTTGCACCAAACGCGTGAGCGAGGCGATGCCGCGGTCTATGCGCGTTTGCAGCTTGCCGGCTTGGTTGTTTTCATCCGAGAAAAACGCCAAGCGGTAGCGCAAGAATTTTTCGATGATGGCTTGAGCTAAGTCTTGCGACACCAAGATGCGCAGTTTTTCACCATAATACTTTTGCCCAAAACTGACGACGGTATTGATGATTTCCTTGCCCAGCAACACCACCGAAATGATGAGGAGGATTTTTGCGCCTTCATTAAGGCCGCCGCCGCTTTCGACCACGCGGTTGATGCTGTCTACCGCGTATTGCAGCGTCAGCGCATTCACTTGCGCGGTGACCGAGCCGATTAAGGTCAATAACAGTGTGGCGATGACCAATGCGCGATAGGGCCGCACAAACGGGCGCAATTTTTGAAACAATTGCCAAAGATTCATCTGCATTCCATCTGAACAAAACAAGCATGAAGTGTAACGCAGATATGGCGGTTAGCGCAGTTTTGCACGGTTTGCGCGGGTTGGATGTTTCGCGGCACTGATTTCGTCATCAAACTGTCATGCTAGTGTTGTAATTTTTTCCATATGTTGCGCAGCAATAATATGCGTCTTGAGTTTTTACTTGGCTTGCATTAGTATGCAGACACTATTGCAAAACAAACAACAAAATAAGGGAATAATCATGAGCGATGCGTACGAATCAACGGTGGTGGCGGTGGCCAATCAAGACTTAGACGAAGTAATGTCGGTGAAAGAATGGCTGATTACCTTATTGATATTGTGCATTCCCTTGGTGAACATCATTATGATGTTTGTTTGGGGATTTGGCAGTGCTACCAAGCCAACCAAAGCCAATTTCTGTAAGGCTTATTTGATCATCACAGCGATTTTTGTCGTGTTGTATGTGTTGTTAATCATGGTGATTGGCATCGGCGCTGCTGCCAGTAGCGCTGCCGGCTAAGACGCTTGCTCATTGCAATCAAGCGGCCTGTAAATATTACAGGCCGCTTTTTTATGCACATCAACATGAGGTGGATGACTGTGCATCAGCCATGCTCCTTCATCTTTATGGACTGGTTTCGTCTATCTTCAATTGCAACATCACGCTGCCGCCGGACAATAAATCGGTTTGAATGGCGATTTTGGCCGCTTGCGGGTCTTTTTCCTTGATGGAACGCACCACCAAATAATGGTAATCAATCATGTGGCGGCCGCCTTTGCTGTAGCTTTGGGCGATTAAGGGGCCGATTTTGATCCACAATTGGTGCAAGATGCTGGTCAAGATGGGCATTTGCGCGATGCGGCACAGCTCAAAATGAAAGCTTTGGTTCAATTCTAAACCGGTTTGTGCATCGGCATTGCCCAGTGCCGTCTCATTGTGCGCCAACATGTCTTCCAACTGGCGTATGTCATCAGGCGTGGCCAATAAAGCGGCTTTGGCAGCAATCATGCCTTCCAATTCCAAGCGGATGGAACGGATTTCCAAATACTCGGTTAAGGTGAGGCTGCGCACGCGGATGTCGCGCGGCGATGGCATGATGAGTGCGCCATCTTGTACCAAGCGCAACACCGCATCGCGCACAGGTGTGACGCTGGTGCCCATTTTTTCGGCCAAATCACGTATTTTTAAGCGCTCATTTGGCAACAATAAACCATTCATCAGCGAATTGGCCAAGCGGGCATAGATGATTTCTCCTTTATTATCAGACTCTAATAATTCTTGTAGGTGATCCATTTAGCCATCCTTAATGTGATGTATATCAAATGCTGTGATGCATCATAATGAAACTCTAATATAAAATACCTTATAAAACATAAACTTAAAAATATTCAAATTGATCATATTTAAATAATCATTGCTTATGATGCATCATCGTTACTATACTGAATGTGACAGTTTGATGGCAATCACAATTCATGTTGCAGTTGCATATACTTGAATATATTAATAAAAAATAGGCACAGTCACTTAAGTTTTTAGTTTAAAGTTTTTTGATGCAGGTAAGGCCTGCATTACGCACAAAACGCTATTAAGGAATTAGATGTGAGCATTTTAATGGTTTCACCACCAGTGGTAACGGTAGATGATGCATCAAAAGTGGCCAGCAGTTTGTACGGTTGGCAGGCAGCAGCAGAGGCTTTGACCGGAGAGCGCGATAAAAATTACCTGTTGCGCACCCAAGAAAGCGGCGATGTGGTGTTGAAGTTCATCAATCCCGCCGAAGAAGCGGCCGAAACCGATTTGCAAATACAGGTATTGCTGTGGTTGGAACAACAACAGTGTGCGGTAGAGGTACCGAAAGCCTTGCGCAATCTTGCGGGTGAATTGGTCAGCGATTACAGCGTTGGTGAGCAAAACTATAAAGTGCGTGCGTATACCTATCTGAATGGCGTGTCGGTAGCACAGGCGCAAATGGGCATGGAGTTGCAAGCCTCGTTTGGCGAACGGGCGGCGCAATTGGTGCGCGCCTTGGACGGTTTTGATCATGCGGCTTTGTCGCGGGTGTTGTTGTGGGATGTGATGCATTTGAACCAATTGCGCGCGTGGGCAGAAGAAGTATTGCCGCGCGACGACATGGGGCAATTTGTGTTTGCCTTTTTGGACAAGTTTGAACGTGAGATTTTGCCGCAACTGCAAGCCTTGCCACAGCAAGTGATTCATGGCGACATTTCCAAGAGCAATACTGTGGTGCAACACGCCGCTGCCACTGCGATACACGGCGTGTTGGACTTTGGTGATTTGTGCAAAGCGCCGCGGGTGGTGGAATTGGCCGTGGCCGCCTCGTATGCACTTGATGCTGAGAATGGCGATTTACAGGCCGCATTGGCTCGCATTGTTGCCGCTTACCAAGCAGTGGTGGATTTGAGCGCTGCTGAGCTAGCATTAATTCCCGATTTGATCATCGCCCGTTTGGTGCAACGCATCGTCATTTCTGAATGGCGCGCCAGCCATTTCCCCAATAACCGTGATTATATTTTGCGCAGCAATGCCCAAGCGCGCCAATTATTGGGCCGCTTGATGCGCGTATTTCCCTATCCAGACCAAGTAAAGGACACACAAATGCTGAAGGAGTCGGCCGGCTTAGAGGCCATGTTGGCAAAACGCGAAGTATTGGGACCTGCCTACCGTTTGTTTTATGAAGAGCCTTTGTATCCGGTAAAAGGCGAGGGCGTGTGGTTGACCGACCACCAAGGCCGCCGCTATTTGGATGCGTATAACAATGTGCCGGTGGTAGGACATTGCAATCCCAAGGTGGTGGCGGCGATGACGGCGCAAGCGTCGACGCTGTGCACGCACACCCGCTATTTGCACGATGGCATTTTGACCTATGCCGACCGTCTGTTGGCGCATTTCCCCAGCTATTTGAACCGTTTGATGCTCACGTGTACCGGCAGTGAGGCCAATGATTTGGCCATACGCATTGCCGAAGCGGTGACCGGCGGTACGGGCGTGGTGGTGACCAGCAATGCTTATCACGGTGTCAGCCATTTGTTGGCAAAATTGTCGCCATCGTTGGCACCGATAGCCGACTTTGTGCGCGTGGTGGCACCACCGCGTGCCAGTTTGGATGCGGCCGACAATACCGAAGAAGCGCACCGCTTTGCGGCGGATGTGGCGCGTGCGTTTGAAGATTTACAGGCCGCTGGTTTTAAACCATGTGCCTTATTGATGGACATGATTTTTGCCAGCGATGGCATCTTGCCACCGACAGCAGGTTTGCTCAATGAAGCGGCACAAGCGACGCATGCGGCCGGTGCGGTGGTCATCGCCGATGAAGTACAGTCTGGTTTTGGCCGCACTGGCGACAATTGGTGGGGTTTTGTCGATGCGGCTTTGCAACCGGACATTGTCACCATGGGCAAACCGATGGGCAATGGTTATCCGATTGCAGGCGTGGTAGCCGGTGCCGACATGGTGGCCACATTCGCCGCCAAAGGCCGTTACTTCAATACCTTCGGTGGCAATCCGGTGGCAGTGGCCACAGGCATGGCGGTATTGGATGAGTTGGAACAAAGACAATTGCCAGCCAAAGCTGGGGTATTGGGACAAGGTTTACAGGCCGCATTTGCCCAAGCCGTAGCGGGTTTGGGCGTGGTTGAGGTGCGCGGTAAAGGCTTGTATTGGGGCATAGAAATCGCTGCCGACGGTGCGGAAACCGCCACGGCACGTGCCACGCGCATCACCAATCACATGCGCCAAAACGGCGTCTTGCTCAGCAATTCTGGCCCGGATGCCAAAGTATTGAAAATCCGCCCACCATTGGTGTTTGAACAAGAGCATGCCGATATGTTGGTTGCCGCGTTGAAACAAGCATTGCAAGCTTAGAAAGGGGAACACGCGCACACACAATCACATCGAGTTTTGAGTAGTTACGTCTGTTTCATGTTTGTGGCTGTGGCCACGGGTTGGCACCCAAACAACACAAGGGAGTGTTGGGCTGACCGTGTTGCACACAGCTTGCGGTAATGATGTACCGAGAAGCCTTGGCGGGTAGAGTCCACACATTCTGCTGGGCCATGGTTCTCAAATAAGAATGCATTAAGCATATACTCAACTTATGGAAGGTAATCAAAATGAACATAACTCGTCTTGCTCTGTTAATGGGAACCTTGGCAATTGCTGCGTGCGGCGGTGGCGGTTCCAATACTGCTCCAACCAACGGTACGCCAGCAGCTTCCAATGCGCCGGCTTCAGCCGCACCCACCACCAGCTCATCTGGTTCACGTGATTTGACCATTGCTTCTTGGGGCGGTAACTACCAAGATGCACAACGCAAAATCTATTTCAAACCGTTCTCAGAAAAATTGGGTAAACCGGTATTGGATGAAAACTACGATGGCGGCTATGGCGTGATTCAAGCCAAAGTCCAAGGCGGCAGTCCAAACTGGGACGTGGTGCAAATTGAATCAGAAGATTTGGCGCGTGCTTGTACCGACGGCTTGTTGGAAAAACTCGATTGGAACAAATTGGGTGGCAAAGACAAATTCATTGATGGCGCTGCTACCGATTGTGGTGTGGGCGCGATTGTGTGGTCTACTGCCATCGCTTACGACGGCGACAAACTCAAAGAAGCGCCTAAATCTTGGGCAGATTTCTGGGACACCAAAAAATTCCCTGGCAAACGCTCATTGCGCAAATCAGCCAAATACTCATTGGAATTCGCCTTGCTCGCTGATGGCGTGAAGAAAGAAGAATTGTACAAAGTCTTGGGCACGCCTGAAGGTGTGGACCGCGCCTTCAAGAAATTGGATGAGTTGAAACCGAACATCGTGTGGTGGGAAGCCGGCGCGCAACCATTGCAATTCTTGGCGTCTGGTGAAGTGGTGATGGCCTCTGCTTACAATGGCCGCATCGCAGGCTTGAACCGCACTGAAGGCAAAAACTTCAAAGTGGTATGGCCACAAAGCATTTACGCCATCGACAGCTGGGCCATCTTAAAAGGCGCGGCCAACAAAGATTCTGGCATGGACTTCATCGCTTTTGCCAGCTTGCCTGAAAACCAAGCCAAATTGCCTGAGTTCGTGGCCTATGGTTTGCCTAACAAAGAAGCGGCGACCAAAGTACCAGAGAAATTTGCCGCAGAATTGCCTACCACTGCTGCCAACATGACCGATGCCATTCCTTTGGATGTGGATTTCTGGATAGACCACTCAGAAGAGTTGACCGAACGCTTTAACGCTTGGTTGGCCAAGTAAGTAAGAAGTGTTCCACCTGCGCCAGTGGGTGGAACATTTTTGCAGCAATGCCATAAGAAGAAGGGGAATCACATTGGAAAATAACGCTCACATTCGTTTCGATAACATCAGCAAGTTTTACGGTGACGTCAAAATCATCGAAGACTTGGATCTCAACATCAAAAAAGGCGAATTCATCAGCTTATTGGGCCCATCTGGCTCAGGCAAGACCACATTATTGATGATGTTGGCAGGTTTTGAATCGGCGACCAAGGGCACGGTATGGCTTAACGATAAAGCCTTGAACGACATTCCTTCCTACAAACGCAATATCGGTGTGGTGTTTCAAAACTATGCATTGTTCCCACACATGACGGTCGCACAAAACATCGCTTTCCCACTGCAAATGCGCGGTGTCAGTAAGGCCGAAATCAATGAAAAAGTCGAAAAAGTCTTGGGCATGGTGCAATTGGCGGCGATGAAAGAGCGCAAGCCAGCGCAATTGTCCGGTGGTCAACAACAGCGTGTGGCTTTGGCGCGCGCCTTGGTGTTTGAACCGGAAGTCATCTTGATGGACGAACCTTTGGGCGCTTTGGACAAGCAATTGCGCGAACAAATGCAATTGGACATCCGTGCCTTGCACCAACGCTTGGGTGTGACCATCGTGTTCGTGACCCACGACCAAGAAGAAGCCTTGACCATGTCCGACCGCATTGCCGTGTTTAACAAAGGCAATATCGAACAAATCGCCAGTCCGCGCGAAATTTACGACCGCCCACAAACCAAGTTCGTGGCCGAGTTTATTGGCGCGACCAATTTAATTGAAGGCAAAATTACCGCTTTACAGGCCGATAAAGCCCAAGTATTGCTGGCCAACAAACAAAGCATTTGGGTACAGGCCGCCAAAGACGTGTCGGTAAACGAAGACGTGTATGTGTCGGTACGGCCTGAAAAATTGCACCTAACTCAACAAAGCGGCGCTTACGACAACCACTTTCCAACCACGATTAAAGACATTGTGTATTTGGGCAACCACTTGCGCGTGCAATTGGACGAAAACGCCCACCATTTCATCGTCAACCAAGACCGCAAAGCGGTGGAATGGACTAAGGGGGCCGCTGTGGTGGCTGGGTTCAATGCTGCAGACTGTTGGATGATTAAGCGATGAAACTACTCAATAGCAAAAAGACCCGTGCTTATATGTTGCTGACGCCGCTGGTGTTGTTTGTGGTGGTGTTCTTCTTATGGCCCTTGTTGGTGATGATGAAGCAATCTATTTCAGATGATGCCGTCTCCAGCGTGTTAAAAGAAACCGCCAGCGTCATTCATGAGTGGGACGAAAAATCACCGCCAACCGCAGCGATGCAACAGGCGTTTATCAAAGACATTCAAACCGAACAAGATCCGCAAGCCATCGGCAATATGATCCGCAAACTCAACAGTGAGCAAGCGGGTTTTCGTACCTTGTTGACCAAAACCTCAAGCAAAATCAACGGCACTCCTACGGTGACCGATTTGGTCAGCATAGACTCACGTTGGTCAGACCCCAAGTATTGGCAAGCGATTAACAAATTGCTGTCGCCAGTGACCGACCGTTATTTGCTCGCCGCCGTGGACATGAACCGTGATTTGAAAGGTGACATTCAAAAAATGCCAGCTTCGCAATCGGCGAATTTGGACATCATGCTGCGCACGTTTTGGATTGCGGCTTTGGTGACGCTCATCTGTGTGCTTATCGGCTATCCATACGCGATTTTGCTGGCTTCGAGCGAAGGTTGGGTGAAAAACGTGTTGTTCATGGCGGTGTTATTGCCGTTGTGGACGTCGCTGTTGGTGCGTACCGCCGCTTGGTTTATTTTGCTGCAAGACCAAGGCTTGATTAACGATGCCTTGAAAGCGATAGGTTTGATTGACCAGCCGCTACATTTGATTTTCAACCGCGTCGGCGTGGTGATTTCGATGACGCATGTGTTGTTGCCGTTTATGGTATTGCCTATCTACAGCGTGTTGAAAACCATTCCGGGCAATTTGATGCCGGCGGCTTCATCGCTGGGCGCAGCGCCATGGAAAGCCTTCTTGCGCGTGTTATTGCCTTTGAGCTTCCGCGGCATCTTGTCGGGCATGTTGTTGGTGTTCATGACGTCAATTGGTTACTACATCACGCCGGCTTTGATTGGCGGCGCGGGCGACCAAATGATCAGTTCCATCATCGCTTACTATGCGACAGGTGCAGCAAACTGGGGCATGGCCGGTGCATTGGGTGTGATTTTGCTGGTGGTGTGCTTGGTGTTGTTCACGGTTTACGAACGCATCACCACCGATAACACAAGGAGCGCATGATGTTGGGTAAATTTTCCAAAATCCTGTTTGGCTGTGCGGCCGTGGCATTTTTGTTGGCACCATTGTTCGCCATCTTGCCACTGGGCTTTACTTCGGGCGGCTTCTTGACTTACCCGACGCCGGGTTGGTCTATGCGCTGGTTTCATGAATTGTTCGCCGCTGATTCGTGGCGCCGTTCCATCGTCAACAGCTTGATTATCGGCGGTGCGACCACGGCCTTGGCGACGGTATTGGGTACGATGGCGGCTTTGGGCTTGCGCAATAAAGGCATCTTCTTGGCTGGCCCCATCCGCATCTTGTTTGTGCTGCCTATGGTGGTGCCTGCGGTGGTATTAGGTGTGGGCATGCAATTGTTGTTCACGCGTTTGGGCATCGCCAATACCTATTTCGGTGTGGTGGTGGCGCACACGGTGATTGCCATTCCGTTGGTACTCATCAGTGTCAGCGGCGCTTTGGCCGGCATAGACAGACGGGTAGAGCTGGCGGCAGAAAGCTTGGGCGCGGGTCCGGCGACGGTATTGCGCAAAGTCACTTTGCCTTTGGCAGGCCCCGGTATCATTTCAGGTGCGGTGTTGGCGTTTGCCACTTCGCTCGATGAAGTGGTGTTGACCATGTTTGTGGCCGGTCCCAACCAACGCACTTTGGCGCGACAAATGTTCTCGACCATCCGTGAAAACATCAGTCCCACCATCGCCTCAGCCGCGTTCATCTTCATCATCGCCACCATCTTGTTTGGCTTGGCAACGGTGTTGGTGAAAAAGAAAGTCAACGCACTGAAACCTTAAACATGCGGCCTGTAAAGTGGTGTGATGCTGCTTTACAGGCCGGGAGTGTGAGTATGGAAACGAAATACATGTTGTTAACCGGCGCCAGCCGTGGCATAGGACATGCCACGGTCAAGGTGTTTCAAGAGCAAGGCTGGGAAATTCTCACCGTGTCGCGGCAGCCGTTTTCTGAGCGCTGCATGTGGCCATCGGGTCGGGAAAACCACATACAGGCCGATTTGGCCGACACAAGCAACATTGATGCGCTCGCCGACATTGTGCGCAGCAAACTCAAAGGCGGCAAATTGGCGGCGATGGTCAACAATGCCGGCATTTCTCCCAAAGGCCCGAATGGCGAGCGTTTGGGCGTGCGCGACACCGATGCGGCGACATGGATGCACGTGATGAATGTGAATCTGATTTCGACCGCTTTGTTGGTACGCGCACTGACGCCGGAATTAATCGCAGCCCAAGCGTCGATTGTGAATGTGACTTCCATCGTTGGCTCGCGCGTACACCCGTTTGCCGGCGTGGCCTATGCGGCTTCAAAAGCAGGACTGGCGGCCTTAACGCGCGAATTGGCGCACGAATATGGCTCGCTTGGCGTGCGCGTGAACGCGATTGCACCAGGGGAAATCAGCACCGATATTTTGTCACCGGGCACCGAGAAAATCGTCAACGATTTGGTGCCGATGAAACGCTTGGGCACCACTTTGGAAGTGGCACGTACCATCCGCTTTTTGTGCTCAGACGAATCGTCTTACATCAATGGTGCCGAAATCCACATCAATGGCGGCCAACACGTTTAGCCACCCACAACACACATTAAGGGAAAAACCATGTTAGAAGAAGTGGTGTTAAAAGATTTGGTAAGCCACAGCGAATGGCAAGCCCGTTGCGAACTGGCGGCTTTGTACCGCTTGATTGCACACTTTCGCATGACTGATTTGATTGATACCCACATCAGTGTGCGCGTGCCGAATGAGCCGAATCATTTTTTGATTAACCGCTACGGCGTGTTGTTCGACCACATGAAGGCATCGGACTTGGTCAAAATCGACCACGATGGCAACATCGTTGGCGAATACGACCAAGGCAAAAACGTCAACCGCGCAGGCTTTGTCATCCATTCGGCCATACACCACGCCCGTCCTGAAATCAATTGCGTCATCCACACCCACACTGCCGATGGCATGGCGGTGTCGACGCAGAAAAACGGCTTATTGCCACTGACGCAACACGCGCTCAAATTCTATGGCTGTCTGTCTTACCATGCCTATGAAGGCGTGGCCTTGTCGTTGGAAGAGCGCGAGCGCTTGGTCGCCGATTTGGGTCAAAACCATGCCATGGTCTTGTACAACCACGGCTTGTTGTCGGCCGGCGAAAGCGTGGGTGCGGCCTTCCACACCTTGTATTTCTTAGAACGCGCGTGCCAAGCGCAAATCAAAGCGCAATCGGCTGGGGCAGAATTGATTTACCCAAGCGAGGCCGTGTGTGCCCACACGGCGCAGCAATTTGCCGATGAAGACACGCCTGAATATGTGCAAATGGTGTGGGAGGCGGCGTTGACTTTGATTGCCAGCCAAGCCGAAGACTATTGTTCTTGAGTTGGGCGCGGAAGTTGATGCACATCAAACACGGTTGATTTCATGGCGTTTTAGATTGCATTAGAGGGCAGAGAACCGTTAGATTTAGAATACATTACTAAATACAAACGGGAGCGATGGCATGGCTTTAATGGACAGTGCAGAAGCCTTGTATTTGGCAGCCACTTTTTTAGGCAGCAGCAATGTGGGTGAAACCACACCGAACAAAATCAAATCCTTGTTCGATACCGCGGAAATGATACAACAAGAGTATGAGCGGCGCTTTATTCATGAGGCCAAATACCGCCGCACCGATTTTTATGGTTAATTTGGTGGTATGTGTGGCTTGATGTCATGTTGTAAGCGGTATAAGTAAAAAGCGGCCTGTAAACAAGTTACAGGCCGCTTATGGTTTGCGTCATGTTGTTAAGCTTTAAGTACTGGCATCTTAATCACGGTGGGCCAAGGTATTGCCATCGCGGCGGTGCAATTGGCGGAACACCAAACTGGATAAGATGGTGAGCACACCTATGGTGATGAAGGTGTATTGAAAGGCCAATTGGGTGTTTTGGTGGGTAATGGCGTCGTTTTGCTGGTAAAAGCGCAAAATCAGTGAGCCCAAGGCGATGCCGAAACCCATGGCCAATTGTTGATTCACCGCCATCAAGCTGTTGCCACTGGTGTTTTGGTACGGGCGCAAATCGGCGAGGGTGATGGTGTTCATCGAGGTGAATTGGATGGAATTACAGCCGCCCAAGATGAAGAAATGCAATACCAGCAACCATTTTGGGCTGTCGGGGCCATGCAAGGCAATGCTCAACATCAATACGCCGACCAAGACGGTATTGGCCAACAGAATCTTGCGGTAGCCAAAGGTTTGCAACAGTTTTTGCATCAACGGTTTGGTCAACATCGCTGCCAAAGCCATCGGTGCGATGATCCAGCCGGCTTCGCTGGGCGAGTAACCAAACGACACTTGCAATAACAGCGGCAACAATAAGGGAATGGAGCTGATGCCCAAGCGTGACAGCAAATTGCCGTTCAGGCCGACACGGAAGGTGCGCACCGACAACAGGCTCAACGGGTAAATGGCATTGTTGTGGGTTTTGGCATAGCGGTAATAGCCGAACAATAAGGCTGTGCCAGTCGCCAAGGTCAACAAGGCAAAGGCGAGCGCATTGTTATTGCTGCCCAAAAATTCCAAGCCTATGGTAAGAAAGAAGGCCGCACCGCCAAACAACAAGATGCCAGGCATGTCGATGTGGGTGTCTTGCTCGGTGTAATTGGGCATGTAGCGCCAACCGGCCAAGAAGCACAGCAAGCCCACCGGCAAGTTGATTAAGAAAATCCAATGCCACGACACCCATTCCACCACATAGCCACCGACCAACGGCCCCATAATCGGCGCCATCAAGGCCGGCATGATGGCGAAATTCAATACCCGCAGCAATTCCGACTTTTCATACGATTTGATTAAGGCCAAGCGCGCCACTGGCGTGAGCAAGGCGCCACCTATGCCTTGGACGATGCGCGAAAACACCAGCATCGGCAGCGTCGGCGAGACCGCACACAATAAGGAACCAAAGCTGAACAAACCGATGGCGGCCAAAAACACTTTTTGGGTACCAAAACGGCCACTCAAATAGCCGCTGATGGGAATGAGCAAGGCCAGCGTCAGCGCGTACGACACAATCACCGATTGCATGTTCAAAGGCGAGACGTTTAAGTCGGCCGCCATCGCCGGCAAGGCGGTATTCAGGACGGTGGTGTCCAGCATTTGCATGAAGATGGCCATGGCCAATAAAAACGGCAAATAGCGGCGAAAATTCTGAGGAAGTTGCTTGGGCAGGGGCGCCGGAAGTTGAGCATTCATAAGGTGCCTGCGATGTGGATAAGTTACAAAACCACATTCTAGCGTTAAGCAAAAACAAGATAAAGTTATCTTGCAGTATAACTGTTTTGTTAAATGATAAAGTTTTAACTTAAGCGATTGACAGGCAGTATTTTTACAAGCAATGTATCGGTTTTTACGGGTGAAAATACACCTGTTTTTTGTGCATATCGCATACGACGACGCAAAGGAGCAACATACATGTTTGATTTTGCCAAAGAGCAAACACCATTACGCAATAACATCACCGATTTGTACCGCGTTGATGAGGCCACGGCCATCAATGCCTTGGCCAGCCAATTGGATTTAAGCCAACAATCGACGCAGATTGAGGATTGGGCACGCCAATTGATTGCACAAGTGCGCTCCAAACGCCAAAAAATGGCCGGCGTCGATGCCTTGATGCACGAATTCAGCTTATCGAGTGAAGAAGGTGTGGCCTTGATGTGTTTGGCAGAAGCCTTGTTGCGAGTGCCGGACAAGCAAACCCAAACCTTGCTCATTCGTGACAAATTGTCACGCGGCGATTGGAAGAGCCATGTCGGACAAGGCTCTTCTTTGTTTGTGAATGCAGCAGCATGGGGTTTGTTGCTCACGGGTAAATTGTCACAACCAGCCAACGACCAAAGCCTGAGCAGCGCGCTTAATCGCATGCTCAGCAAAGGCGGCGAACCGATGATACGCAAAGGCATGGACTACGCCATGCGCATGTTGGGTCAACAATTTGTCACCGGTCAAACCATAGAAGAAGCATTGAAAAACGGCCATGAGCGCGAAGGCCGTGGCTACCGCTTCTCGTTTGACATGTTGGGCGAAGCGGCATTAACGCAATTGGACGCCGAGCGTTATTACCAAGACTACATCAATGCCATCCACGCCATCGGTCGCGACAGCAAAGGCCGCGATGTCTACGACAGCAATGGCATTTCGGTGAAATTGTCAGCGCTACACCCGCGCTACAACCGCAACCAACACGAACGGGTGATGAATGAGTTATTGCCCAAGGTCAAATACCTGTATTTGCTCGCCAAAGAATACGACATCGGCCTGAACATCGATGCCGAAGAAGCCAACCGCTTGGAATTGTCGTTGGATTTGCTCGAAGCGATTGCCCAAGACGAAGATTTGGCCGGCTTCAAAGGCATCGGTTTTGTGGTACAAGCCTACCAAAAACGCTGCCCAGCAGTGTTGGATTTCATCATTGATTTGGCGCGCCGCACCAACCATCGCTTTATGATCCGTTTGGTGAAGGGTGCGTATTGGGACAGCGAAATCAAGATTGCCCAAGTCGATGGCTTAGAAGGCTATCCGGTGTACACGCGCAAAGTGCATACTGATGTGGCGTATTTGGCTTGCGCACAAAAATTATTGGCCGCGACCGACGTAATCTTCCCGCAATTCGCCTCGCACAATGCCTATACCGTGGCCGCGATACGTGCCTTGGGTGGTGACAAAGACTTTGAATTCCAATGTTTGCACGGCATGGGCGAAACCCTGTACGACCAAGTGGTGGGTGAGAGCAATTGGCAGCGCCGTGTGCGCATCTACGCACCGGTGGGCACGCACGAAACCTTGCTGGCTTATTTGGTGCGCCGTTTGTTGGAAAACGGTGCCAACTCTTCGTTTGTGAACCAAATCGTCGATGAAAACATCGACATCGATTCCTTGGTGCAAAACCCATTAAAACAATTGGCCATTACCGGCGGCCAACCGCACCCAGCGATACCATTGCCGCAGAATTTGTATGGGCAAAGCCGTGCCAATTCACAAGGCATAGACTTGAGCAATGAATACCGTTTGCAAGCTTTACAGGCCGAGTTAAACCAAGCCGGTGCGAAGCAATACCGCGCTGAGTCTTTGACGGCGGCCGAGATTGCCCAACAAGCAGTACACCCAGTGAAAAACCCCGCCAATTTAAGCGAGCAAATCGGTGAGGTGGCGTATGCCGCTGCCAGCAGCGTACCGGCGATTATCGATGCCGCCTTAGACGCACAAGGCGCGTGGCAGCAAAAATCGGCAGCCGAACGCGCCGCCATCTTGCGCAAAACCGCCGATTTGATGGAAGCGCAGCAAGCGACGCTGTTGTATTTGGCGATTAAAGAAGCGGGCAAAACCCTGACCAATGCCGTCGGTGAGATTCGTGAGGCGGTGGATTTCTGCCGTTATTACGCGCAGCAAATCGAGGAGTTCGTGCCTAACCATGCCGCCGCACGCGGCGTGATTGTCGCCATCAGCCCGTGGAATTTCCCATTGGCGATTTTTGTCGGTCAAATCGTCGCTGCCTTGGCTGCAGGCAATGCGGTGGTGGCCAAACCGGCAGAACAAACCTCGTTGATGGCACACGCGGCGGTGCAACTGATGTTGGAGGCAGGCGTGCCTGTGGGCGCGGTGCAATTGATTTTGGGCGAGGGCGACATCGGTGCGGCTTTGACCGCCGATGAGCGCATTGCCGGCGTGTTGTTCACCGGTTCAACTGAGGTGGCACAATTGATTAACCGCACCTTGTCCAAACGTGCCGACATGCCGCTATTGCTGGCTGAAACCGGTGGCCAAAATGCGATGATTGTCGACAGTACCGCCTTGCCTGAGCAAGTGGTGCAAGACGTGTTGTTGTCGGCGTTTGATTCGGCCGGTCAGCGCTGCTCGGCCTTGCGCGTGTTGTGTGTGCAAGACGACATCGCCGACCGTGTAATCGAAATGCTCAAAGGCGGCCTGAAAGAGTTGAACATCGGTCGTCCACACCAATTGGATGTGGATGTGGGCCCAGTAATCGATGCCGAAGCGCAGCAACGTTTGTTGGGCTATATCGAGCGCAAACGCTCGGTCGCCACCAAGGTGACGCAATTGGACATTCCGGCTGACATTAACGACGGTGGCACGTATGTGGCGCCGACGATTTTGGAATTGAAAGACTTGGGCGATTTGACCCAAGAGGTGTTTGGCCCTGTGTTGCACGTGGTGCGTTTTAAAGCCGGCGAATTGGACCAATTGATTACCCACATCAATGCGCAAGACTATGCTTTGACCCACGGGATACACAGCCGCATCGACGGCCAAATTGAGTACATCGCCAGCCGCATCGAAGCGGGCAATGTGTATGTGAACCGTAATATCGTTGGCGCTGTGGTTGGCGTGCAACCGTTTGGCGGCCATCACCAATCGGGCACCGGCCCGAAAGCAGGCGGTCCGTTCTATTTGCAACGCATGACCACGCTCAATCCATGGCGCTTGCCGCAAGGCAGCGAAGTGGGTCAGCCGAATGTGGACACACAAGCCTTGGCGCGCAGCCTCAACATCAGCAGCGACGAGAACTTGGCTTGGCAAGCACACGTGACTTGCTTGCTCAACAGTGTGCCGAACAGCAATGGCGTGTTATTGACTGGCCCAACCGGCGAAGCCAACAGCTTGAATTGGCATTTGCCACGCAGCGTGTTGATTGCGGGTGGTGATGAGCTCAGCGTTGCCGCCTTGGCCGCGGTGTTGAAAGCCTTGAAAGTGGCGGTGCACTTGAGCCCGAACCATGCTGCCAGCGCGCGCTTGGAAGCGATAGGCGTGCGCGCCTTGACCGAGGCGCAATTGCAAACCGTGCCTTTGGAAGTGTGCGTGAGCTTGGGCGCGTGTGATGCTGGCCTCAAATCCAGCTTGGCCACGCGCAAAGGCACTTTGGTGAAATTGGTGGACTTGAGTGCCGGTTTAGATTTGGCGCCGCTGTTGCACGAAATCAGCCGCAGCACCAATACTGCCGCCGCCGGTGGCAATGCCGCCTTGATGACCTTGCAGCAGTAATGCTGGCGTAAGCCACACACAAGCGGCCTGTAAATCTTTAGGGGGTTTACAGGCCGCTTTTTATGGCTGTGTCGCAGGTATGGAATCAGATGGAGCGTGTTGCTGGCAAACAAACTGAGGTGGTGCAAGCATGGGCTGTCATGGGTTTACAGCCAGGTTGCCAAGCAGTTTGAGTGGTGTGAGATGAAGATTGAAATCAACTTATCACAGCCTATACAGACTTACAGGCCGCTTGATGCTTGGAAACACATTGTATGAGTTGAACATATTGAATAAGCAACAAGCTGTGTGGTGTTAAATCAGGGTGGGCATAGGATATATCCTCTTTATGGCGTAAAGAGGTTTGTATGCAATGCTCTCGCAGAGCACTGGCGATACATCGGTTTTAAATCTAAAAAGCGGCCTGTAAATCGCATAACAAGGTTTTACAGGCCGCTTTTACTGTGATTGCTAATGCAGATATATGGATTGAGCTAAGTCCTTGTTGAGCCGCAGATTTAGATGGCAGTGGCTTGATGGCGTCAAGAGGTTTGTGTGCAATGTTTTCGCAGAGCACTGGTGACATCGGTTTTAAATTCAAAAGCGGCCTGTAAACCCCATAACAAGGTTTACAGGCCGCTTTATTACCAAATGACTGCTTCAGTCACTTAACGCCCAGCATAAGCCTCGGCAAAAATGGCCATCACTTCATCGTGGGTCGGCTGTATTGGGTTGGTCAAGCCGCACACATCTTTCATCGCATTGTCGGCCAATACCGCAAAATCGCTTTGTTTCACACCGAGTTCTTGCAAGGATTTCGGGATGGCAACGATGTCGGCGAGTTTCTTAATTGCGTCTATCACATTCAAGCCTGCCAAATCGGCATTGTTGGCGCCCAAGATGGCACCGACCTCATCCAAACGCTGTTTGGCGACGCGGTAATTGAATTGCTCCACATGGGGCAACAACAAGGCATTGCACACGCCGTGCGGCAAATTGTAGAAACCGCCCAACTGGTGCGCCATCGCGTGCACATAGCCCAATGAGGCATTGTTAAACGCCATGCCGGCCATGAATTGTGCATACGCCATTTGCAAACGCGCTTCGGCGTTTTGCGGCTCGTACACCGCCGTGGGCAAGAATTCGGCGATTAAGGCGATGGCTTTCACCGCCACGGCATCGGTAATCGGCGTGGCGCTGGTCGACACATAGGCTTCAACCGCATGCGTGAGCGCATCCATGCCGGTGGCGGCAGTGAGCGCGGCGGGCATGGCGTACATCAATTCGGCATCGTTGACCGACAACATCGGCGTGACGTGGTCGTCGACGATGGCCATTTTCACATGGCGGCTTTCATCGGTGATGATGGTAAAGCGTGTCATTTCTGAGGCGGTGCCGGCGGTGGTGTTGATGGCAATCAGCGGCAATTGTGGTTTGGCCGAGCGGTTAACGCCTTCGTAGTCTTCAATCTTGCCGCCATTGCTTGCCAATAAGGCAATGCCTTTGGCGCAATCGTGTGGTGAACCGCCGCCCAAAGAAATCACCACATCGGCGCCCACTTGCTGCAATTGCGCCAAACCGGCGTTGACATTGGCAACAGTGGGATTGGGTTGCACACCGGCAAACACGCTGACTTGCACGCCACGCGCGCGGATTAAATCGGCCACGGTTTGCGCCACACCCAATTGTTCTAAGGCCGCATCGGTGACTATCAGCGCGTGTTTGAAACCAAAACTGGCGATTTTGTCACAGGCCATGGCCAAAGCGCCGGCGCCGATGATGTTGCGTGAGGGCATGAAAAATTCTGAAATCACGGTGTGTCTCCTTAAGGTTTAGCACAAGGGAAACGAACATCATGGCAGCTTAGCAGGCAGGGCATCTTATGCTGGGTCAAACGATGTGTTGCTGGGATGCAATGATTCCATACGGATAATTGGGTGCCAAACATTGCTGAAAGCTTGAGGAATATCAAGTATCTCTCGAATAATAGAGTTTTGGCTTAGTATTCGATTGTTAATTATACTCAAATAGAGCACAATTTAAGTGCAGCGTGATGTGTGTAAGCGCAGCGATGCCTTCCAAAGCCTCCCATATTGGCTAATAAACTTGGGGAGTTTGGTCAACTACACAGTTCGACTGCATCCGCATTCAGTTTGATTAAACAGTGTGTGTTTTGATTAAAGTCAATGCCGATGCCATGTGTGCTTCAAGTGTGGAAGCGCACAAAGACCTCTAAATACCTGTTGCGTTTGCAGCAGGTATTTTCTTTTGTGGGCGCTCAGCATCAACTGTCGCGCAGCTGATGTGCGTCAGTACCAGCGTCGTGATTAGGGTTTAAGCTGCGCTCATTTGGTGTCAGTCACCCCAACTGCAGGAGGAACGCATGGACGAACAAGAATTCAAATTGTATGAACTGTATTTGCGCATCCAAACATTGGAAAGCTCTGTGGCGGCAGTGTTTGCGCTGTTAGCACAGCAACACTCGGACAGTGCGGCGGCAGTGGTGCAGGCCTTGGACACGATTCAAGACAGCACCGCGAGAACTTTGGCACATTTGCAAGACTTGGATTTCAGTGCCGAACAAATCCAGCGCTTACAGGCTGCTGCCTTGGGCATACAAGACTCATACGAGGCGATGCTGGCACAGACAGCAACCGACAGTGTTTAACATGGGGTAACAACGCATATGCACTGCGACAGATTCAATAAGCGGCCTGTAAGGTTTACAGGCCGCTTATTTTGTGGGGGGGTGTCCGCTTTTAAACCAGAGTGAGAGTAATTAAAAATGGCCTGAAATCCTTAACTGTCTTGGATTTCGGCCATTTTATTTCGTGTTGTTACACGCATTGCCTTTTGAACCAAAATAGGCAAATATTGATAATATTCTGGAAAATAATGAGCAGGTTTTAAACTAAAGTGGGCAGATTTTAATCAGGTTTAAACAGGTGTTAAAAGGCATTTAAACTTGTCGGCCAAACCAAACCACTCTGCCAATAATTTTTACGTCAGAATCTGTTTCAAGTAGATTCACTTCAAACGTCTCGTAAGCAGGGTTAGCTGAGCTAACCAATAAGCGTCCGTTAGGCAGTTGTTGGGTTTGTTTCACAATTAAGTTTTCACCTATTCTGAGGACGTATAAACCGTCGTCCGGTGTATCCAAATAGTGGTTAACCAAAATCACATCACGTTCATTTAAAACGCCATCCATGCTGTCACCCTTAACATCAATAACTGACAGCTCTTTGGGGCAGGCTCTTAAGTATTGTTCAATCCACTTACGGCGAAAAGCCATTGTAAACATTGGCTTTTCCGCATCATTAAAATGTCCACCGCCAGCAGCAGCATGAATGTTGTAGCGAGGGATAAATACAAATTCATTTATATCCACTTCATAACCTAATGTGTCATAAACCATAGGAGTATGAGGGGAGTTATCATTATTTACTTGCAACTGACTATGTTGTGCATCTGGAAATGGCTCACCTTCTCCAGTCATCAGCCAGTTCCAGTCACATTTTTTTAAGGTTTTAATCCTAATTAATGTCTCTGCTTTTGGCATCGTATCTTTTTCAAGAATTCTCAGCACTCCACTAATAGTCAAACCTATATCTTTAGCGATTTGAGCTGGTTTTGTGTCTTGCCATAGGAATAAGAGTCGCGATTTAAAGCTATTTTCCATATATCAGCCCATAAATTCTTTTGTTTAGAAGCCACATCGTTACTAAACAAAAAACTAAACAAAAGAGTTTGTTTTTTGTTTAGTAAATTTACTTAAAAGATTCAACATCTTGCAAATCAACTGCACAAAAAAGAAACTTTAACTTAACAAAAGATTTGCATTGTACTTTTTTGTTTAGTAATATCCCCTACAGATAACCCGTCAAGATAACCCACACAGGTGAATTACTATGCAAAAAAAATCAGCCTCTATTGTGTTAGCCGATTGGCACCCAGCCGATATTAAGGCTGAGTTAAATAAAAAAGGTTTAACGCTACGTGCTTTGTCTCTTGCAAACAATATGCATCAAGACTCATTAAAAACAGCTTTACGAACTCCCTATCCAAAAGGTGAACACATTATTGCTGCTGCACTTGGACATGAGCCTGAAGAGATTTGGCCTAGCCGTTACGCAAAACGTATGTTTAAGGCAGTCATTCCACCTCAAGCAATCAATGCCTGAATGATAGTGGATTTACTAAACAAATGCACATAAAACGATTCGCACACTAAGGTTTTGATGATGAGAAATGGCAAACGAATTTCGCAAAAGCATAAAGCAACGTCGCTTGATCATGCGATTGAGTTAACAGAAGAGTATGCAGAACAGTATCGCATGCCCTCCAAACGCGTCGCTGAACTGATGGGTGTTGAATATAAAACGTATCGCCGTTGGATGTTGGAAGGCACGTTGCCTTTAAACCGTCTGGTAACACTTGAGCACATTGTTGGTGCGCAGTTTATCAGTGAATACCTATGTGTGTTTCAAGGCAACAAAGTGGTGATTGACATTGCACGAGGCAAAAAAAGTGATGTGGTGGATATAGCGGAATTACAGGCACAAATTGCTCAAGCAACGGCATGTTTGGCTCAGTTTTACGCGGGTAAAGCCAGTGCTGACGACACCATTGCAGAGCTTACAGCCAGCATCACAGCTTTAGCCTACCAACGTGAGAATGTGCGCAAAGTTGAAACCCCGGAATTGTTGTTAGGTGAATGCGATGAATAGCAAGTTTTCCTCCGCTGAGTTAGCCGAAATGAACTTACTGAACATGCCAAAAAGTAAGCAAGCTATTGAATATATTGCGAAGCGTGATGGTTGGCAATATGAGTATGTGCTTGGTTTGGGGCGTGGAGGTAAGAAAAAAGTATTTTTGTTAAATGGTTTACCAATGGAATTACAGGATGCCATTAAGCAAAAACAACTTGATGACCTCATGCAAAAAAGCCAACCAGTGTCATTACCAAGTGTTGTTAAGAAAAAGAAGCTACCCGCTAAAACTAAAAAGCTTCCAGTAGGCAAAAAATCACAGCAGTTGGCTTTGGCCATAGATGAAGCCAACGGCTTAAACGATAAACAACGCGATATTGCTCATGCTCGCATGGCCATCGTGGCCGAGGTCAACAAAATGCACCAAGTGGGCGGCTTACCGCTTAAAGAGGCTGCATTTTACGTGACCGAGCAAATCAAAACCGGTGTTGCACCTGAATCCTTGATGTACATGGTTGAAGTGGCCAATGCCCGAGGCAACAAAAAGCGCACAGTAAGTTTTAGCAGTTTGTATCAGTGGACTTTGAAGTTTCGTGAGGCAAAAACACCCAATGAGCGGTTGCTGGCCTTGGCTCCAAAGTTAAGCAGTGTTGAAAAACCGTTAATTGAATATGAATGGCTACCTGAATTTATGCCCATTTGGGCCGATGCAAATAACCCTCCTTTAACACATGTTTATAAGAGCTTTGAAAAAGTGTGGGCCCAAAAAGGATTTGATATGGCACAGCTTCCATCATTTCACACTGTTGAAAGAGTAGTACAAAAAATGCCGTTAATCATGCGTGAGCGTGGCCGTAAAACTGGTGGTGCTTACAAAGCCATATTGCCCTACGTTAAACGTGATTGGTTGATCTTTGAGCCAAATGACATATGGGTGGGTGATGGCCATGGTTTTAAAGCCAAGGTGGCACACCCGATACACGGCCAGCCGTTTCAGCCAGAGATTACCGCCATCATCGACACTGCCACACGCTTTGTTGTTGGTTGGACCGTGAGTTTATCAGAAAGCACAGTTGCCCATGCTGATGCGCTGCGAGTGGCCATGAGCTTTAACGACCCTCCGCTGATGTATTACACCGATAACGGTAGTGGCCCCACAGGCAAGATGGTTGATGCAGACATCACGGGTATTTTGCCACGCTTGGGAATTGAACACCCAACAGGCTTGCCAGGCAACCCGCAAGGACGCGGCATTATTGAGCGCTTATGGGAAACCGTAACGATACCTTTGGCACGCACCTACGCCACTTATGTGGGCAATGATGCTGACAACTCAACCAAAACCATGACATTGCGCAAAGTAAACAGCGCCATGAATGCAGAAAACAAGAAAAAGGAATTAAACACAGAGCAACGGCGCAACCGCGCTAAGTTACCAAAATTTGAACAGTTCATGGTCGATTTGGCTAAGGCTTTTGATGATTACAACAACCGCCATGAGCACAGTGAATTGATGAAGGCCAGTAATAAACAGTATGGAACACCATCGGCATATCGAGCAGCGCGGTTGAAAGAGCTAGGCAAGACCGTGGTGCCATTGAGCCAAGATGAATTGGACATGATGTTTCGGCCAGAAGAAATTCGCACCGCCAATCGCGGACAAGTTGAGCTATTCAATAATATTTATTTTAGTCAGGCATTGGCTGAATTTAGCGGTGGGAAAGTCCGCGTTGGCTATGACTTGCACAACCCCGAAATGGTTTTAATCAAGCGCATGGATGGTCAGTTTATTTGCAAAGCTTTATGGGATGGAAACAAGGTGGCTGCTTTCCCTGTTTCTGTAATTGATCAACAACGTAAGAAGCGTGTTGAAGGCATCACCAAGCGAAAACAGGATGCCATTGCTATTGCTCAAGCCGAGCTATATCCAACAATCGAACACCAACCCGACTTTGGTTTGTTGCTGGCTAATGGTGCCAATGAAGTAGAAACAGTATCGGTTCAAAAGCCACCGCTTTTTATGTTTGAAAGTGACCGTGAAGCTTGGGAAATCGAACAGCGTAATAAATCGAAATAACACTTACTCAGGAAAATACAAATGAAACGTACCAATAAAAACCTTACTGACGGCACCCAAGTGGAAAGCGTTCGACTTGAATTAAAGAACTATATGGATGAGCACGGTATTTCTCGAGTGACCGTGGCGCGCGGCATCGGTAAAACCCATCCTTTGGTAAGCCAATTTTTAAACAATAAATATCCTGGTGATGTGGCGGAAGTGGCCCGTTTGATTGAGAGCTGGTTAGTCAAACAACATGAAAAAGCGGCCAGTAAAAAAGTTGTAATCAATTATGTTCAAACATCAGTGGCCAAGAAAGTGCGTGAAATTTTGCGTATCGCGCACATTGAAGCTGAAACCGTGGCTTTGATTGGCCAAGCTGGACTGGGTAAATCTACTGCGTTGAAAGCCTATTTAAATGAAAACCCAGACGCCATTTTAATCGATACCGACCCAACTTTTACCGCAAAAGTGATGATGCAGACTTTGGCTACATCTATTGGTGAGGATACACACCTCTCACTTCATGATTTGAATGAAAACATCATCAATCGTTTGAAGGGCTCTGGCCGCATTATTTTGGTGGATGAAGCAGAAAACTTACCCCTGCGTGCATTGGAGTGTTTGCGCCGTGTACATGATAAGGCTGGTGTGGGTTTGGTCTTGGCAGGTATGCCACGCTTGATGGTTAACTTGCGCGGTAAAAATGGCGAATTGAAACAGCTTTACAGCCGTGTCGCATTCAAGCTGGACATGGGCGAAGTCATACCTGATAGCGACTTGCGCATGATTGTTGATCAGACATTGCCAGGCATTGAAGAGGATGTTGCTTTGGAGTTTATCGCCGCAGCCGATGGTAATACTCGTAAATTATCCAAATTGATAGGCGGTGTTACCCGTTTGGCAAGAATTAACGATAACGCTGAAATTAGCACAGAAATGGTGCGCCAGTATAAAGAGATGTTGATCCACTGATAAGGGGCTGCAAATGAAAGCACTGATTGCAAAGTTATTGGCCAATGTTTGCCAACGTCAAATTCGCTACAACCAAAACCAATGGCAACTGATTGATGTGGCTCTTTCTTATGAGATGCGCAACATGCCAGTTTATATGGTGCAAGAGCGTGTGGCCACGCGTCAAAACGCTTTGGAAATGCAACGCTTACACACACAAAAACGCGTGGACTGGAGCAACCGCCTGAACCGAATCCAGCAATGGGCGAAGGGGTAAAACAACTATGAAATTCATACGTACTTTATGGTTTTACTTTTGTTTGCTCGTGATTTCATCGCCTTTTTTGCTGTGTTTTGTTTGGTTGGTTTTGGTGCTTAAGGAGTTGTTATGAAATGCATAGATAGAAGTCACCCTAAGTTTTTCAGTTTGTTGGCGGACATAGTAGAAGTAATGAAAAACAAAGGGATAGCGATAAGCGATGAAGAAGCTTTTATGAACACCGTTGAAGCAATTGAAAATGAACATGATGGGGTGAAACTGCGCTTTTTTGATGGGATTGAAGTGGCAAAACAAAGTAATGCTGAACAATCCAAGGTCACCATCACGCTTCAAGGACAAATAAATGAAAGAGCTTAAATTTACCTCATCAATGCAAGTGGCCATTTTGTTTGGCAAGAAGCAACAAACACGCTGCATTGTGAAGCCATTAAATGGTGGCGAAATCCTTGGTCATGGTGGTGTTGGCCTAGCTATGGAATTGGCTGGAAAGGAAGTGGATGAAGATGGCGAAACCACTTCTATGGTTAACACCGTGCCTTGTCCTTATGGCCAAGTGGGTGATGTGTTAAATGCACCGCAATTTCCTTGCTTGAGTTTGAAAATCACAGAAATTCGTGTTGAACGTCTGCAAAAAATCACGGAACAGGATTGTTTAAAAGAAGGTATTGGAAGTCCAATTCTACGCCAATGCTATCGGCCTGAGTTTATCGCCTTATGGAATGCGATTTATGGCTATCAGGCGTGGGATGTCAATCCGTTTGTGTGGGTAATCAGCTTTGAACGCTGTACTGACAATGAAAATGGTGAATGCAATGGATAAAAAAACGGCTTTAGCAAAAATCAAGAAATGCTTGGCGCTGGCCAAGTCAGCCAATGAGCATGAAGCGGCTCAAGCATTGAAGCAAGCACAAGCCTTGATGCGTGAATTTGAAGTAACTGAGCAAGATGTTGAATGGTCGCAAGTGAACGAAGCCTCACAACCGTACACCAGCCGCTGTGCGGTGTGGCAAGTCGGTTTGGTCAATATGTGCGCTAAGGCTTTCGGCTGCAATCATTTTAGCTGCACAAAATGGGACAACGGCCAATATAAAACCCGCATCAACTTTGTCGGCATTGGAGCACGTCCAGAGTTGGCCGCTTACGCTTATGAGGTGTTGTTGCGCCAAGTACGCAAAGCACGGTCTGAGTATCGCAAAACAGCACTGAACCGTTTACGTAATACCAAAACCATCAGCTACCGCTTGGATGCTTTTAGTGTTGGTTGGGTACGCAGTGTGCGTGATTTGGTGACTACATTTGCCAGTTCACCAACGGAACAAGCTATTTTGAACGGGTATATGAAGAAAAATTATCCTGATTTGATTGAGCAAGAAGTGAAACCTAAAGCAGCAAATCAAGCTTTGAAAACAGCAGCAAATATGGACTATTTACACGGGCAAAAGGCAGGTGAAAGCGCACAGCTTAACCATGCAATGGGCCATTCACCAAAACAACTGGGAGTAAATCATGGGTAATCAGGCTTTAAAAGACAAAATTTTAGAATTGTTGGGGCAAGGCCCACTCAGCGTTACTCAACTTGCTGGAAAGCTCATTTGTGCCAATCAGAAGGTGATGGAGGCTGTTGATGAGTTGGATGAGTATGGCTTGATTGTGTCTTCAGTTGAACACGGCTCAGTCTTGTATGCCCTTGTGAATGCTGCCGATGCAGAGCGGCCTGTAAGGTTGGATACCCAAGAAATTGTTGTAACCCGTAAAACAAAGGCTGATGACAAGCAGCTTGGAAGCAACAGCACAATAAGCAGCACCAAGCAAAAAATACTTGTTCTGCTGAGAGAGTCCCCCGATGGCACTTTGACCCGCGGGCATTTGATGACAGGTTTGAAAACAACACCTACCCATGAAATAGACAACGCTTTACCGAAACTCAAATCAGACAATGCGGTGCATTCTGTGTCTCGTGGTGTGATTCGTTTGGGTCCAATGCCAATTGAAGAAGCTACAGATGCCATTGAAAAGATTGTAACGCAAGCCATACCAGAGCAAACGATTGCGACTGAGGTTAATGCAGAAGCCGAACCAGTAGAGGCTATTCAGGCGACACAGGCAAAAGCCATGGAGGTTGAAACACAAGATGTGTGGGCATCAAACGCTGCGCCTTTAATGAGTGTTGTAGGCACGATAGAAGCCCCTGGATTTAATGAAATGAAGCTTGGCATATTTGACGACGGCTCGCTGTTGTTGAAATTTTCTAGCGGTATGAATTTAACGCTAACGCCCGATGAAGCACTGCGTGTATGTAAGTTTTGGAATCAATTTTATGGGAGCAAACAAGCATGAAAACAAGATACCCACGCTGTGAGGCTGAAAACAGCTTAGACGCAATTTTAAGTAACGAGGCAGCCAATGCCGCCTGAACATGATGGCCGCTCAGCCTTAACCCAAGCGATACAAACCCTCAAACAAAAGGACTGATTATGTTAATGAAAGCCAAACAACCCAAGAAAACCCGCAGTAGAACCGAAGCAGCTCCATCAATCACCCAAACGCGTGAAGAAGTGATTGCCAACATTAAACGCATTGGCGATTTACAGCGTGAACGTGAACGTGTGCAAACAAGCATGAATGACGCTGTTGCCCAACTGCAAGAACGTGCGGCCGAAGAAATTGCCCCGTTTGATGCTGAAATTGAAGAACTTCAAGCCAGCATTTTGATGTACTGCACCACCAACCGCGATGTGTTGACTGATGGCGGCAAAGTGAAATTTGCTGACCTGATCACTGGCAAAGTCTTGTGGCGTAACAATCCGCCCAAGGTGCAAATCCGTGGCAACGATGCAGTGTTGGCCTTGTTGGAGCAGGATGAAAAGTATGAGCGCTTTGTGCGTACCAAACGCGAAGTGAACAAAGAAGCGGTTTTGAATGAACCAGACTTTTTTGCAGGTAACCCAGTGCCAGGCTTGAGCATCGTGCAAGGCAAAGAGTTTTTTGTGATTGAACCCTACAACCAAGAATTGCCAGGAGTTTAAACATGAGCAAAGTAACGATAGTGATAGAAGACGGTGACGCAGGAGTCATGATTGGGGTCGTTGGTGATAAAGAATTCACCATGGGTGTCACAAAAGACAACACCTTGGCTGAAAATTTGGCTGTAGTTGCAACTAAATCTATGGAAGCAAATGCTGAAATTTGGGGATGCACACTTCGCGGCTCTTCAAATGTTTTGCGTCACTGAGTGAGGTGCATAAATGACCAATTATGTAACCCGTATTTACAGCGATGAGCATCCAGATTTTGACAAGCTCTCAATTCTCACTGCTGAAAAAGGTTTGGTTGCAGGCTCTTTTACCAACATGCTTCAGGACTGTATTGAATTAGAAGCCAAGGTTGAAGAATTAGAGCAAGAAATTGAACGATTAAGTTAATTAACCCGTGCGGCGCGGAACGCCGCTTTTAAACCACTTTTAAATAGGATTTAAACCATGAATAAAACCGAATTGATTGCAGCCATGGCCCAAGAAGCAGGCATTAGCAAAACCGAAGCAGAACGTGTGTTGAATGCCTTCACCACCACAGTGCAAAGCAGTTTAAAAGCGGGTGCGGATGTGGCAATTTCAGGCTTTGGCACGTTTGCGATCAGTGAGAGCGCCGAGCGCCAAGGCCGCAATCCTAAAACTGGTGAGAGCATCACCATTGCCGCGGCCAAAAAGCCTAAATTCAAGGCTGCTAAGGCATTGAAAGACACTGTTAACAGTTAAAACCCAAATCCTAAGCGGTTGGCAACAGCCGTTTAGTGTGTGAGTTTTATGAGTACAGGAGGAGATTATGGAAAACCGTCGCAAAAAGTTGATTGCCAAAATCAAAATTGCTCAACAACAGCTTGGCTTGGATGACGATACCTACCGTGACATGCTTGAAGGTACAGTCGGTAAACGCTCTGCTGCCCAAATGACCGACAAAGAATTAACTGTTGTCATTGAAGTGATGAAAAGCAAAGGCTTTCAAGATCGAGCCAGTGACCATGAGGCAGACAAGCCAGATGTGACGGAGGCTAAAAAGGCATTGGTGGGTAAGATTGAAGCTTTGCTGGCAGATGGTAACAAGCCATGGCGTTATGCCGAGGCTATGGCTGAACGGATGTTTAACCGTAAACGCATTCAATGGCTGAGTACAGACCAACTGCATCGCTTGGTCGCTGCCTTACAAATCAATGCCAATCGCGCAAAGGAAAAATCATGAACGAATTGCTGGATAAGGATGACTTTTTGGGCTTAGCGCATTTGTTACCAGAAGGCGCAAAAGAATTGGTCCGCTTGATTGGGTTTGAACCCACATTTTTGTTGATTAAACACCACGGTGGCACCCATTTCCCCGTCGGTCAAAACTACAATAAACATGGCAAAGCCTTATTTGCCGCACTGGCCGAGGTTATAGGTGAAGCCAATGCAGAAAAAATCACTCTGACCTTTGCCACAAAACGCCATTTCTTTGTGCCAAAATGCCAAACCCTAATGACGGAATTACGCCGTCGCAAAGTTAGAGCCGAATTTGATGAACTCTCCAAAGACCGGCCTGCCTATATTGCAGTGAAAGAATTGGCCAGAAAGTATGACTTAGTCGAATCCACCATTTGGTACATTTTGAAAACCATTGATGTTGAAACCATCGCAGACATCAGCCAAATGGATTTATTTTCCAAATAATTGCAGCCCCCAAGTTTAAACAGCTTGGGGGTTTTCTTGTACTCTCATTCGGTAAGACACCCCCAAACCATCACCTAACCATAATGAAACCCTATACAGATTAATTTGATATTCAATTTAACAAAGGGTTTTTATGGGCAACATCATCACCATCACAGCAGGCCACAGCAATACTGACCCTGGAGCCTGCAATGGCTTGCACAGGGAGGCGGACAAGGCGCAAGACATGCGCAATATCGTGGCCTATTACCTGAAACAAGCTGACGTGGAGTTTCGTGTCGATGGCGAAGGCAAAGGCAATTTGCCATTGAGTAAAGCCATTGACTTAATCAAAGGCAGCAAGTTAGCAGTCGAATTCCATTGCAATGCCTCTTCTAACAAAACTGCCCGAGGCGTTGAAGCCTTATCTCAACTCAAAGACAAGTCAATAAGCCAAAAACTGTGCAAAGCCGTTGCCGATGTGATGGGCATCCCTTTACGCGGTGATCGCGGCTGGAAGCCTGAAAATTCAGGCCAACACCATCGACTTGGTTATGTGGCTCAGGGTGGCATTGTTTTGGAATTGTTTTTCATCAGCAACGATGCTGAATTGGCCATTTGGGAAGAGCGAAAATGGTTGATTGGCAAGGCTGTGGCTGGCGTATTGATTGAGGTTGCCAATGGCTAGAAAACGCAACCGCTATTTGTTGGTGGGCTTGCTTCATGTGATTGCAAAAAGCCTACGTGATGCCAGTTTACCCCTCCAAAATCTGACCCATGGTTATTTCGCTGGCTATGTCACACCTGAGCGAGTGAATCGCAATAGTGGTGTGGCCAAGGCCAAGCGCGCTAAAAGAAAGGCCAAGCAATGAAAAATCCAATCGCTTCACCTTGGGTAAAGTCTTTTGTTAAAGCCTTGGCTGGCAATGAAGTCACTGGAGCCCCATCGCATACCAAAATTTGGGCCAGTGTTGCCTGTGCCACTGCTACTTGGAAGTTTATTCACATCCCTGAGCCGTCGGTAGATATTTGGATGGCTTATTTGGGTTTGGTCGGCGGGTATGCATTGGGGCGTCGTTGGATTGCTGCCAAGCAAGATGTGGAAACCAAAAAAATTGAAGGTACCAACAATGAAGAATAAGAAACCAACCAGCTTTCGCTTATTACGCTTATTGTTTAAGCGCCTGCAAGCAATCAATACCAGCCTTTTAGATAAGGCCGACATAAGCGCTAAAACAATTGATTTTGTCTTGAGTTTGCATGATGTGGTGTGTAGACGAGACCCAGAAGCACAGGTGCTGGTTAACCATAACTTGGATTTTGTAATTGTCACCGGCTGCCCATTGCCTTTATTGCGTGAAGACATTGCAGACATGGGCTGCTATCTCATCAAAGCCGAAACCAATACAAAAGTATGGGTGATGGATTTGGATGAATGCCCCAATGGTGGCCATCGCCGCATTATCCAACTGACTCAAGCGGAGGCATAAAGATGTTGACCAAAATTTGGCAAAGACTTTTAGGAATGCTTCCTGGCTTGTTTTTTTGTGTGATGTTCTTTGGCTCATATCTGCTTGGTTTTTCCAGTGGTGTGAACAAAATGCAAGAAGAAGTGGTGCAGTTGAAGCTTGACCATGCAGAAGCAAAGAACACAGCCAATGAGCTGCTTGTGAAACAGCTTACTCAATCTCAAAGTGAAATGGCCAAACTGCAAACCAAAGCCCAGCAAACCAGTAAAGCATTGGCCGAAGCCAATCAAACCATACAGCGCCAAGCCGCTGAAACCAAGAAAGGGATTCAAGATGCGATTGCAAAAGATAAAAGTGCTGCTGATGGTAAGTGTATCGACGGCTTCGGCGCTCACGGCTTGCGGCAATACAACCAAGCCTTTGGATACACCCATTAAGGTGGTTGAAAAGGCAGTGATGCCATCGGTGCCAGGTGAATTGATGGTGCAACCATTGCGCCCCAATGCCCCTAGCCAAGGCACCACCCAAGCTTTATTGGAACATGCGGTTGAATTTGGTGCCTATGTGGGCCAATTAGAAAACCAAAACCATGCTTGACGTTTATGGGCAACGGGAGGCACACCATGACCATCGAATTTGCTTTCAATATTTTGATGTCAATTGTCGCTGCTGCGATTGGTTTAATTGTTCGACGTTTGTTTACACAGGTTGATGACATGCAAAAACTCACCCAACAAATGCGTGTTGATTACCAAAGCCGTGAACAGGCTCTTTTAGAAAACCAAACCATCACCAAGGCATTGGACCGTATCGAGCAAAAACTTGAGCGTGTCAATGACAAATTAGACCGGAAGGCAGACAAATGAACGATAACAAAGAAGTCATGGCCATGTTGCAGCAAATCAGCAGCAAGTTAGACATTGTGGATGGCAAAGTAGATGAAATCCAGCGCGAAGCGGTCAAAGCCGGTGCAAAAGCCGGTGCTTTAACAGGTGCCGCTGCTGGCGGTGTGGCAGGTGCTCTGTCCAGTGGTTTGGTTTCAACTGGCATGTCTTTTATCAAAGCTCACTTGGGATTTTGATATGGCGTATCCGCAAGAAACGCGTGACAAGTTACGCAAGGCTTTTGTCTTTGACCAACTTTCCTTAGAAATTGCCGCTTTACAAGTGGGTATAGGCTTTGGGACAGCCCGACGTTGGAAGGCAGACGCCAAAGCCAATGGTGACGATTGGGACAAGGTTAAAGCCGCACATGTATTGGCAGGTGAAAGCACTGAAGACCTTGGCCGTGCCATATTGAGTGCCTTGCTATTGCAATACAACTCAACCATGCAAGAAATGCAAACCGCTCAAATGTCTGCGGAAAACAAAGCCAGTGTGTTATCTAGCCTGGCCGATTCATTCAATAAAGCTATCTCAGCGAGTAAGAAAATCCTACCTGAAACCCAAGAGGCGGCTGTGGCCATACGTACCGTGCGTTTAATGGCTGAGTTTATTGGTGACAAATACCCAGAATTAATGGGTGATTTTGCGATGATGTTTGACGATTTTCAGGCCATTATTGAACGGGAGTTTTAACCATGGCCAGAAGTCCATCGCCAAAACTGAGTAAAGACGAATTACGCCAACAAATGTTGGCCATTCGTGCTGACATCATCCGCAAGATGGAAGCGGTTGAAGTCGGCCTGTCCGATAAGCCAGACGACATCAAAACCCGCCGTGCAAAGGTGTTTGTTGGGGATGAAGCTGGTTTCCGTTTCTTTGCCAAAACCTATTTCCCGCATTACTTCCCTGATGACACGGAGTCAGCATTCCATAAATGGGCTTATAAAACCTTACCCGAAGTAGAAAAAGAAGCCGAGTCCATATCGTTGGTTGTGGCGGCTCCCCGTGGTGAAGCCAAAACCACATTGATAGCCCAAATCAAAACCTTGTATGACGAAGTGCGCAACGTCAAACACAATAATGTGATTGTGTCTGATACCGAAGAACAAGCGGATGGCATTATCGAAGGCATTAAGACCGAATTGGAGACCAACACTGCATTGGCCTTGGACTATCCAGAAGTGTGCGGTAAAGGCGCGATATGGCGCATTGGTGAGGTACGCACACGCCAAGGCAACAAGATTAAAGCCTATGGCCAAGGTCAAAAAATCCGTGGTGCCAAGAATGGTGCCAACCGTCCTGATGTGGTTTACCTCGATGACTTGGAGAACGATGACCACGTTAAAAATGAGCGTTTGCGCAAGAAGTTGAAAGACTGGATTGCCCGCGTGATTCAGCCACTGGGCGGTGCGGGCAATAAGTGCGACATTTTCTATGTCGGCACGGTTTTGCACATTGACAGTGTGCTGGCTCAGACGCTTAAAAACCCATTTTGGCGCAGCAGTCTGTTCTCTTCTATTCTCAAGTGGCCAGATCGGATGGATTTGTGGGATGAATGGGAAAACATTTATCGCACCGAAGGTGAAGAGCCGGCGAAGGCTTTCTATGCCACCCATGAAGCCGAAATGCTTGCAGGCAGCGAAGTAAGTTGGTCGAAGCGGCCTTTGCTTGTGTTGATGAAAATCCGCGCACGTGATGGCGTGGATGTCTTTAACACTGAGTATCAAAACAAGCCTGGCAATCCAGATGAGGCCATTTTCTCTGAATACATTGATGGTTCATATTATGCAGCCATGCCATTGGATGTGGTGTATTACGGCGCGGTTGACCCTTCACTGGGCAAGAAAGGCAAAGGCCGTGACCCTTCTGCCATCCTGGTCGGAGGCTATCAAAAGAAAACAGGCATTTTGTTTGTAGAAGAAGCCAGGATTAAAAAGCGGGTGCCAAGCCTGATCATTCAAGAAGTTATCGAGTTGCAAAAGCAATATGGCTGTCAGGTATGGGTAATTGAAACGGTCCAGTTTCAAGAGTTTTTTAAGGATGAATTGGTAAAAGAGTCTGCCAAGTTGGGCATACACGTGCCAGCGCGTGGTGTTACACCTTCGGTCGAAAAAGAGTTGCGCATTGAAAGCATACAACCGCACTTTGCCAATGGGTTTGTCAAACTCAGCCAAAGCCACCAAACACTGATCAGTCAATTGCGTGAATGGCCAAACCATGAGCACGACGATGGCCCTGACGCATTACAAATGCTGTGGATGGCTGCAACCACTGGGGCCAATCGGAAGCCCACCAAAGTCATACACATCCCAACACCGCAATTGCCACGATTTTAAAGGTAATACAAATGAGCAAATCAAAATCCAAAATCAAAGCACAGAAAAAACAGCTTAAAACCTCCGTTAACAGCCTGACTTCTGCTACCAGTGACGCTTTAGACATGGTGATGGCCAGTGGCGAAAGCACAGACCAGCTTCTGGAGCGCTTGGGTATATCGCGCCAAGAAGCTTATGCCATGATCACATCAGATGATGAAGTCGAAAGTTGCCGTGAAGACTTGCGCATGGCCATGCTGGCCCGCTCATGGCGCTTGTGGGGCGATGGTGCCGATGACGAAGTGGTCAGCAATAGAGACTGTGGCGCATCGTGCGCAAACACCTGCATGTGCTGGCTGAGGCGGTTTTAACAGCAAAACTGAATGGGTATGCAGTTCTGCGTTACATCTATGCAAAAGAAGACGATGGCTTTTTAACCATAGACACGATTAGCGACAAATCTTCGGAGTTGGACAAATACACACCTAAAACCGATGGCAGCCTTGTATATACGGGTGGTAGTGGTGAAGAAACCGTTGACACCAAAGTCATGTATTTGTTGTTGACCCATCGTGCCACCAGTACCAATCCAGCGGGCGAAATGGCGGGTGCTCGTTTGTACCCTGCGGTGGCATTACGTAAACATGGATTCATCTATGCTGCACAATTCATTCAGCGCTATGCCCAGCCGTTGCTGATCACCAAAACTGACAGTATCCGCACTGATGTAGATGACGAAACTGCCAAGGTTTACAGCCTACTCAGTGGTGGTGCCATGAACATGAGCCGTGAAGACGATATTGTGATGTTACAAAACAACGCCGATGGTCAAGCATTTCAACGTCTAGACCGCATGGCCAACTCACGCATTCAAAAACACATGCTGGGTAAGGTCAAGACCTCAGACTTGGAAAATGGCAGCCGAGCAGCTCAAGAAACCGAAGAGAACACCAAAGGTGACCGCATTGATGGTTATTTGCATTTGCTGAATTTGGCTGCACAACACTTGGTTGATGCATTACTGATGGTTAATGAAGCCTATGGCAAAAGCATTACAGCTCCCAAAGGCTTGTGGTTTGAGTTCAACAAAAAAACCGAAATTGACAATAAACGTGCTGACCGCGACACCAAATATGCCAAAGATGCCAATTTGCGTTTTACCGAAGATTACTACATTGATGTGTTAGGTTTTGAACCCAACCACTTTGTGTTGGCGGATGATGTCAAAACACCCAATGTTGGCAATGCATCTTTGTCAGCTAGGCTGTCAGGCAAACACAAGCAAGGCAATCCGTTGAATGGGTTTTCACAACCCAAGATCGATGCCATTGTATCTGCACTGGATGAATGTGAGTCGTTTGCTGATTTTGAAGCCAAACTTTCAGGAATGGACTTAAGCGAGGGTGACAATGCGTTGATCCAACGCGTATTGGGTGACGCCGTGCATGAGTTTATCAAAGGCAGCGAGGCTCAAAGCCATGGATGAAATTGAACTCAACCCCATTGGATTGATAGACCGTGCTGCGTTGGAGTATTTGAAGTCCAAGAAGCTGTTGCCAAGCTTTGCTTATGAAGATGTGTGGATGCATGAACATGCAGTGGCTTTTACGGTTGCAAAAATGCTGGATGCTGACTTATTGGCTGAAGTGAAATCGGCCCTAGAAGATGCTATTACAACTGGCAGTGATTTTAATGCGTTTAAACAGCGTTTAAAACCGTATTTAATGAGCCGTGGTTGGTGGGGCGAGCAAATCATGTTGGACCCTTTGGATGAGCAAGCAAAAGTAGTACAGCTTGGCAGTACCCGCCGTCTTGAAACAATCTTCCAAACCAACATGGCCACCGCATATGCAGCCGGACAATGGCAACGAATCCAGTCAACAAAATCGGCTTTGCCATATTTGCGTTACAACGCCAGTGCGGCCAGTAATCCGCGTGAAGCGCACAAGCGCTATTATGGCTTGGTGTTACCTGTTGAGCATGAGCTGTGGAATACCATTTATCCACCTAATGGTTACGGCTGTTTGTGCAGTGTGACCCAATTGACACGCAAGCAGGCAGAAAAATACGGCATTTCAGATGAGCCAGAGGTTGAAGTCGTCGATGTGGTGAATCAGCGCACTGGTGAAGTGGTCAATATTCCAGCTGACATTACTCCCAGTTTTGCCCATAACCACGGTGATCGTCTGGGTGCATTGGATGCATTGTTTGGTGACAAACACGGCACGGATGCTTTAGACAGTTTGATTCAATCGCGTGAGTCGTGGTTATCCAAGCGATTCAACATGCCAGACAGCATCAAAACCACCACATTACCTGCGAAAGTTTCCAAAAAAGAGATTGGGCGTTTACTGGTCGATGTGTTGGATGGGATTGCAAAACCATCAGAAGCAGATGCAGCAGCGCGGTGGCAAGTCGCTCACAATGTAAAACTTGAGCGTTACGCATTGGAAAACGAAACACCCCCCGACTTCTATATTGTTGATGCTGACAAACCGAAAGAGCAATGGACCACGATTGACTTTATGTACACTCAGGACCCAAGAAACCTGTTTAAAGTTGATAAATTTAACCAATACTTTGCTGATACTGAGCTGCGGTGGAAAGACCATCAGCTAAACATCCAAAAACATTTGGCCAAAGCTGATATTGTTCCATTGGATTTACGCCAATTGAATCAATTAAACCGAATGAAATTAGTTGCCTATGTGTTATCATTGCCACAAGAACAACAAGCAAAAATACAATTTTTAGTAAGCGAGTCATTATGAGCATAGACAATTTAATCATCCATGCAAACGGAGTTATCCGTGATGTGCAGTTGGGTAAACGTGCCGTCTATGATTTGTTTAACTTTATGCTGCCCAAGTTACAAACCCAATTGCCCGATTTTAGCGATGAGTTTGAAGGTCAATACTATGGGGAGGTTTTGTCCATTAGTCATGTGCCTGCTGAACACTTCTCACTTGTTGCCGATTTCATCATGCAAGCCTGTGACGAATTTGACAGTTTGAAACCCCATAAAGCCGTCTTGCAAGCAGCCTTGCAATCTGACCCACGGTATAAGCAATAAGTCTTAAAATTCAAAATCGCCACAGAAGCCCTTAAACGGGCTTTTTTCATGCGGGTGATACAAAGGTATACCCAAAGCATTAAACCCCTCTCAGAATCGTTCTTTACAGGGTCTTTACAGCCTTTACAAGAGCCATGCAGGTTTGCCAAACCCCATTTGCTGCCAATTTGGCAAATTTCAGGATATTGGGGTGTTAGTTTCCCTCTGATTCTCGTACTCGTATCCCGTCAGACACCTTAACGCCATCATGGCGGCACAATTGCCCCATGACTACGAAAACCCCCACCCCCCCAAAAAGCATTGAAGCCAAGTTATCCAGTGGCATCAATGTAGACATCAAGCCAGCTAATGGCGACGACCCACGTAAATTCAGTGGTGTGGCTACCAGCGGTCTCCCTTTTTCTCGCTGGGGCTGGAATACCGTCATTGACCTCGACAACATTCAACACAAACCCAAAGTGGCTATATTGCACGAACACATGCAGCCAGCAGGCAGTGGCACGTTATCGGTAGACCCTGACAAAGGTTTGTTGGTAACTGGCACATTTTTGAGCAATGAATGGGGTCAATTCATTGCCCAAGCTTCGGATGAAGGATTCCCGTGGGAAATGTCGGTTCATGTTGCAGTTGGTCGTTCTGAAGAGTTGGCCGCAGGGGCTACCACTACCGTAAATGGCAAGGAGGTTTCTGGACCTTTGAGCATTTGGCGTGATTGTGTGGTGCGTGAAGTGTCGTTTACGGCCGTGGGGGTGGATCCAAATACAAGCGCATCGGCGTTATCTGGTTTATTACCACAACCATCAGAGGAGCATGTACCCATGACACCTGAAGAACAGCAAGAAATGGACGCTTTAAAAGCTCAAGTGGCGACACTGGAACAAGAAAAAGCAGATTTAAAAACGGCCAATGAAAAATTGGAAGCTGAAAAGGCCGATGCTGAAAAAGCGGCACAAGAAGCCGAAGTGGATGCTGAACTGTCTGCCGCTGGCTTCCATCGCAATGAAGACGGCAAAGGTTTTAAAGGTGTTTCCGCCGCCACTTATGGCGTGCTGTTGTCTGCCAAGCCAGAAGATGCGAAAGCCATGATTGCTGACTTGGCACCAAGTGGCCATGCCAAACCTGCAGTGCCTGGTGGCTTGTTAAGTGATTCAACGCTAAAAGACAAGCAGCCTGGAGCCACCCTATCTGGATTAGCTGCCGATGCAGCTGCCCGCAAAAACAATGGAGCCAATTATGTCTAAAAGCAATCCAGCCACCCTCGGTCCTACTATCAGTGATTTTTTAAAGTGGGATGCCTCTCGTTTAACTCGGACTACCGTGCCCGCAGCCATTGGTACAAAAGCCGGTGCCTTGGTGGAATTCCCACTGCGTGAAATGCCTTTAGTGGCATTGACAGACGAAAGCGATGGCCAAGTGGTGGTGCAACCACACAGCTGCATCATTGATTTATCACTGGTCAGTGAAGCCGCCATCAGCACAGCTTTAGGTGGTACTGAAGAATTGCCCAAAACGGTTGAAGACCTGGCCAAGCAAGGCGATGCCTTTGGAATTATCTACCAAGGCACACCATTAGCCTAATAATACAAGGAAAACAAAATGCCATTAAGCAGCGACAGCCGTTTCGGCGTTCAAGCAATGACCGAAGCCATTAACGCTTTACCCACTAATCCCACTCAAATCCGCAGCTTGGGTTTGTTCACACCTAAGCCTTTAACCACCACTCATGTGGATGTTGAGCACTTGGAAGGCACATTGAAGTTGGTGCAATCCAAAGAACGTGGTTTGCCTGGTGAACCAGTGGAAAGCCGCAAACGCAATATTCGCACCTTCAAAATTCCACATTTGCCGGTGGATGATGTTATTCGCGCAGATGAAGTGCAAAACGTGCGTGCGTTTGGTGGCACCAATGCTCAAACCGTTGATTCTGTGGTCAATGACAAATTGGCAGATTCCAAATCCAATTTGGAATTCACCCGCGAGCACATGCAGTTGGGCGCATTACAAGGCAAGATTTTAGATGCTGATGGCTCGATTTTGTATGACATCTATGACGAATTCAACCTGCCGCGCCAAGTGTTTGACTGGAAATTGGGCACCGCAGGTACAAAAGTCGGTGCTGTGATGGATGAAACCTCAACCAAAATGCGCAAGCATTTGAAAGGCGAATTCCTCATCAAGTGGTTGGTGTTGTGCAGCCCTGAATTTATGGCGGCATTGAAATACCACGATTCCATCAAAGAATTGTATGAGCGTTACCGTGACGGTGCCGCATACCGTGAAGCCAATGAAAATCAAATCATGTTTGAACACAATGGCTACCAATTCATGCAATACGATGGTGAATTTGGTGATTCCGGGGCAAAAATCACTGAAGGCGAAGGTTTGATATTGCCTTTGGGTACGCGCAGCACGTTCGTTGAATACTTTGCACCAGCTGACATGAACGCCACAGTGAACACCAAAGCATTGCCGTATTACGCCAGCCGAGAAAAGTTGCAGCATGACAAAGGCTGGAGCATCCATGCGCAATCTAACCCATTGCCATTGGTGTTGCGTCCTGGTTTGGTTGCGACAGCGAAGGCATAGCCATGGCCATCATCACCCGCGACGATTTGCTCGAGCGCTTTGGCAAAAAAGAGCTGATTGAGCTCACAGACCGAGAAGCCTATGCAGTCCTCAATGACAGTGTGTTGCAAAAAGCCATTGAGGATGCAGAAGCTGAAGCGGGTGCGTATTTACAGGCCGCTGGTTTGGTTTTAAAGACACCGCCTAAAGCATTGGTTATCAAGACTTGCGACATTGCCCGTTACTACCTGTATGAAAACGGTGTGACTGACATTGTTGAAGCCCGTTACAAACAAGCCATAAGCTGGTTTAAAGACGTGGTTAAAAACCCGCAAATGCTTGATGCCAATGCCACCCCCAAGGCCACCAATCCATCTCGTTGCACAGTGATTCCAAATCAGCCCCCAGCATCATGGGCCGACATTGGAGGCAAATACTGATGCGTTTAATCATTCAAGCAGACCTAACCCCCATCAGCCAACGGCTTACCAAGCTTGCTGGCCAAATGGATGATTTAAAACCAGTCATGGCATCAATCGGTGCTGTTTTGGAAGGCAGTACGCGCTTGCGTATTGCCGAGTCCAAAGCCGATGCAGATGGCAAGGCATGGGCAGATCTGGCCAGCTCAACCAAAGCGGCCAAAGGCAAAAAAGGCAGTATTTTGGTGCATCGCGGCACTTTACTGCGTGGCATCACATACGAAGCCAGTAAAGACAGCGTGATTGTCGGCTCTGGCCAAATGTATGCGAAGTGGCTCCAAGAAGGTACCGCCAAAATGCCCGCACGGCCATTTCTGGGTTTGTCATCTGGCGATTACCAAGATGTTGACGATTTACTTGATGATTGGCTTAACGGCCTGATAGGAGCGTAAGTATGGCTTTGCAGATGCATGACAACATGCTGGCGGTTTACCCTGAGTTATTGAACCAGGTCCGCAGCATACCTGGTGTGATGTTGGTTAAAGAAGCCAGTGACTTGGCAGTGTTTATGAACGAGGCCAAGGAAAAACGCAAAACGGCACCGGCACATGGTGCGGTGTATGTGGTTTACGGTGGCCATACACAAGATGGCTCAGCAGGCCAAGGAAAACTGCAAAAGAATACTTTGTTTTTTACCTTGGTTTACTGCGCACGCTATTCAGAAGGCGGCAAATCAACACTGTATGAAACTGGCGCAACCCTAACAGCTATCAAAAAAGCATTGCAAGGTTGGGACCCTGGTAAAGAGTTTGTAGTCAGCCCGTTTGCAGAAAGCAATTCGCCGCCGATTGAATACAACGATGGTTATGCCTTTTACCCGATTAGCTTCACTACCACCGTTTGTGTGAACGCAAATTAACCGCTTTTAAACCGCATTAAAACCTTTGAAATAATATTTTAGAAATGGAGTAAAGACATGGCACGACAAGCAGACAATGGCATGATTTTTGCCGGTAAAACCTACATCAAAAATAAGATGATTCCTGGTGCTGGTTTTGTGGATGTGGGCAACGTAACCTCTTTGGCGCTAAAGTCAGAATCGGAATCGAAAGAACGCATCAGCAAACAAAAAGGCACGTATGGTGTGGCTTTAGACAGCATCACCACCCCAAAACCGACCACATTCAGCATGAAATGTGACACGATTGACCGTCACAATTTGGCAATGGCGCTGATGGGCCAAGACGCTGACTTTAACCAAGCCGAAGAAACCGTGACAGACGCCATTATTGAAATTGGTCAACAAGGCCAGTGGTATGCTTTGGGCAAAACCAACATTGATCCCGACACTGTGGCTCTCAAAACCTCAACAGATACCGTAGTAGACAAAACGGCTTACCAAGTACATGCTGGTTTAGGCATGATTCAAATTAATGAAGGCAGTAACACTGTGTTGGCTGGTGACTCTATCAAAGCATCATTCAAAACCAAAGCGGTTAAAGGCTTCCAAATTCAGGCTGGCGTGCTGGATAACTTGAAACTGGAAATCATGATTGAAGGTGAAAACCGCACTACTGGCAAAGCTGGCACCTTGCACATCCCATCCGTATCGGTTGGCGCAGATTCAGAAATCGACTGGTTTGGTGATGATTTTGCGGAATCGTCTTTGGCCGGCACTGTGGTCAAAAGCGGTACGAATGCGCCATACACGTTCACAGAAATTGAGTAAGTGGTGCAATTTTAAGTGAACATTGGTACATTTTTAGACAATATTTAATGCACAGGCCGCTTAATGCGGCCTGTATTGCAAAGGAAAATCATGAAAAAAATCACTTTTACAGCAGAGTACGACCCAGCAACCGAAGAATTGCGCATTACCTCACCAATTCCTTACCTGGGAACGCAAAGCGGATCCTTTGGCGTGACAGTTAATCAGAGCATGCAAAAAGGCAAATGGCCAGAAAGTGACGATTTTAAGGCCATTTCCAAAGCCCACCTGACTTTTGACCATGCTGGGGACGATTGGGTGCTGACCGAAATGCATGTTCGGAAAGAGCCATCTATACAACCGGAACAATAAAACCATATTCTAACGCGGCACCTAAATTGTGCCGCTGTTTACTGGTACGAACTTTGGCAGTAATTTTACCTGAAAGATAAAGCGTATCTAAAATCGACATGAGTTCATCCTCTTCAATTTCAAGAATGTCGATTAAATCCTTTGGAAAAATACTTTTTTGCTCTTGATGCAAACTTACGATTGCATCTAAAACGGTATTGCTATTGTGCATGAATTCTCCTGTCAAATACGTAAGGTTTTTAAAGTATTTCTCCATTGAAATTATGAGAAATAGCAAAACGAAACAAATATTGCCTTAAATCCGCATAACTTGAAGTCAATAAAATACGCCTTATTCAGGCTGGTTAATTTCAAGTCTGTTTTGATAAGCCAAGCTGCCAAGCATGGTGTAAAGTGGCACAATATCAGTCGATTTTGGAAATTCAAATTTGAATTTAACCATTTGTGCCTGGTGAGCTTTGCGGTAAATATTCTGTAAGCAATAGATGTTGATTTCACTATCATCCAAGCCCATGCCTGCGGTTTCCATTTCCACATCCACAATATTCATCAGATAAATCGATTTAAAACTTTGTTTTTTCCCTGATGCACCTTGCTTATCAATGAATAAGATTCGTTGATCTGTAAAAACTATGACATCCCGCACTAACTTATAACCAACAGTAATTTTTTCTTGATCAAATAGGTAGCGGTTAAATTGTTGTTCCAACTCATCAAGAGTAACTTCGCTCATGTTGCCAAGGACACCTTGGACCAATTTATTTAATCCAAACCCCATTTTTTTTGCTCCCGAAATGAAATTATTATTTTGTGTCTCTGGTGTTGCTTTAGCTGCTTGTGCAAGCTTTTGAGCCTGCAATGCTTCACGATTTTCAATTTCAGCTCTATCAGCATCAAATTGGGCTTTGATATCAGGATAGTTTGCAAATAACTTTGCATCGTATTGAGCACGCGATGAGTCATTCAACAACACGACTTTAATCTTTTCGAGCTGTTCAAGATTCAGAGTTCTTTTTTGTGCTGCATTGATTAATGCCCTTTGAATTTGCTCAACTGTTGCCGATGGTTTGACACTAAGTAAATCATACAAATTAACCATTACCACCCCTTGTACTCTTGTGCCGTCAGACACAATAACCCATTAAAAACGAAATAATTTGCAGCATTATAGACAAATTATATTCATTGGACATGGCTAAAAAATTCGAGGCTGGTTTAGAAATAAAAGCCGATGTAAAAGGCACCGAGTCAGTATCGCGGCTTGCAGATGAAATTGAAGCTGCTGGTATAGACACATCCAATTTAAGGCGTGAAGGCGCTGAATTGACGCAGCAATGGCAACAGTTAGAAAACAATCAAAAACTGATTGCCCGCTTTCGCGAGCTTAAACTTGAAGCGCGAGATGTGGGCCAAGCACTTGAAGCCTCTAAACTTAAAACAGCGGCATTGGCTGCCGAGTTTAACGTCAGCCCGTCGAAATCGCTTGAGAAGCAACTACAGGCCTCCATCAGAGAAACAAAATCACTGACAAGTCAGCAAGAGTCTTTAAATCAAAAAGTATCGCAAACCCGTACCGCAATGGCTGATGCGGGCATTTCTACTAAAAATCTACATCAAACCCTGAAGCAATTACAGGCTGGCTCCGAGGCGGTCAAAGGCAAACTGGCTGAATTAACTACTGAGGCACAGCGCTTAAAAACCTTGGCCGCCGCACGCATTCAGCTAGGATTAAATATTGATGAGCATGCTCGCAATGAGTTGGCCGCTACGCAACAAGCATTTGAAGAACTGAAACGCAGCGGCACACTCAGCCAAGCCGAACTTGGCCGCGCGGCAGAATTGCACGCACAAAAAGTACAAATGTTGGAACGCAGATTGGGCATTGTGTCTGACGAAGCAAAACAGTTACAGCGCATCGCAGCGGCAAAAACCACATTAGGTTTGAATGTCGATGACCGCGCGCGTGCTGAAATTCAGGCTGTCAAACAAGCGTATGAAGACTTAAAAAACAGCGGCACATTGAGTCATGAGGAGCTTGGTCGCGCTGCCGATTTGCACAATCAAAAAGTACGGGCATTGGAACAAAGCCTAGGCATCATGTCCGAAGAAGCCAAGCAACTTCAACGCATTGCGGCGGCAAAGACAGTACTTGGGTTTGATGTGGATGATAAAGCCAGTAAAGAATTGGCTGATGTTCACACAGCTTACGCAACGCTCAAAGCCAGCGGCATTTTGACCAATTCACAATTGGAACGTGCCACCGAGCGTTACACCGCAAAAGTCAAAGCCTTGGAAAGCCAACTCGGCATTGTCACTGAAAAAACCAAGCGCCTAAATCAACTGGCATCCGATAAAGCAAAACTAGGCCTTGACATTGACGAGCGCAATGTTGCCGAAATCAATGCAATACAGGCCGCTTATGAGCGTTTAAAAGCCAGTGGCACATTAAGCAGTACACAACTTGCGCGTGCCACTGAATTGCACCGCCAAAAAATACGCGAACTCAAAGGCGAAGCCGCCAGTATGCCCAGCGCAATGAATCCCATTGCAGAGTCACTGCAAAACATTGGTAAAAAGGCGATGGCATTAACTGGCGTCACCGCTGGTTTGTACGGGGTCAAAGAAAGCTTGAGTGCGGTATTACGTACAACACAAGAGTTCCAAGCCGTGCGCCAACGCCTTGATTATGCTTTTGGAGGCGTTGAAGAAGGTGGTAAGCAATTGGACTTTGTGCGCAATATTTCAAACCAATTGGGTTTGGAAGTATTAGGTGCCGCTAAGGGCTATGGCAGCCTTGCCTCAGCCACAAAAGAATTGAATATCACTCAACAACAAACACAACAAATATTCAGTGGCGTGGCCCATGCAGCCGCTGCAATGCACTTATCGGCCGATGATGCCAACGGTGTGTTCCTCGCGTTGAGCCAAATTGCCGGTAAAGGCAAAGTCAGCATGGAGGAATTGCGTCAACAGCTTGGTGAGCGTTTGACACCTGCAATGGGTATCGCTGCGAAGTCTATGGGTGTAACCACTGCGGAACTGGAAAAAATGGTTGAGTCTGGCATCAGTGCTGAAGACTTCTTGCCAAGGTTTGGCGCGGCACTGGAAGAAGTATTTGCAGGAGAAGCCGCAGCCAATGCAAATACTTTAAGTGGGCAAATCAACATACTAAAAAACCAGTTTAATGAGTTGTTAAATGGTTTTGGCGAAGGCGGTATTGCAGACGCTGCAATCAAGGTGATGCAAGACATCGGTGAATCCATCACGTGGTTGGAAACGCAGATGGCGGGCATGGACGCCACAGTATCGGGTGGTATTAAAGATGCGTTTGTCGGCACGTATGAAGGCGTCAAAGAAGCAGGTCTGACCATTGCACATTTAATTACCTCAATTGTGGATCGTATTAATGCGGTTGGCCAGGCATTTAACACATTAAGCGGCAACGCAGATCAAGATTTTGACATAGTCAAAAGTATTATTGATGGTGTGAATATCACCATAGGCGTGTTACGGGACGGTATAGCGGCATTGGGTATAGGTATAGATTTGGTTGTAGGCACATCATTGGGCGGATTTGCTTTGATGGCTGAGGGCTTGTCCAAAATAACATTTGGTGACATTTCTAAGAATTTTGAAGAGGCAGCTAAAGGCTTATCAGAAGCATCAGATAAGCATTTCGGTAAGGCTCACAATGCTGCTATGAATTTTGAGTCTAAAGCCGTTCAGGCCGCTGACCGTGCAATTGAATCAGAACAGCAACGGTTTTTACGTCTTGAAACCGAAGCTAAGGCAGCGTATCAAGCCGCGGCACAGGCTGCAATAGAGGCTGCCGACAAGGCCAAGGAGGCGCAAGACACTGCCAATGCTGCCATTGGTACAGATGCTGAAGAAACCGCAACAAAACAAGCCGCAGAAGCGAATAAAGTCGCTGTGGCCGCTAAGGTAGCCGCGCAAAAAGCACAAACTGAATGGACTGAGTCAGCTAAAAAAATTGGCGCAAGTGACGAAGAGATTGCCAAGGTCATTAAGCCTTTACAAGAAGCTGGCTTGGCGGCCAAAACTACTACCAAAGAACTTGAGGCAATGTCCCCAGCACTTAAGGCCGCCAAAGGTGCAGCTGACGGCATGGGCATTAATGTACGTGCTGCAATGAGCGAAATTAGTCCAGCAGTAAGCGAAGCCAAGAAAAAAATTGACCTGTTACAAACTGGCTTCAAAGATATGAGTGCTGGTGGAATCAATGCGGGTTCTGTAGTCAGCCAAGCAATGGCCCAAATGCTAGAAGCCGCGGTTAACCCAGCCGACATTGAAGCAGTCAAACAAAAATGGCGTGAATTTGGCGCTACAGGTGCAATGTCGGCAAGTCAGGTCGAACAAGGTTTGATGCAAGCAGAAACCAAGCTGCAAGACATCAACAACACCTTGAACCCAGTCAACGCAGCACTGCAAAACACCACGGCAAAAGCCAAAGAGTTACCCCAAGCCTTGATTGGTGCAAAAGCCGCCGCGCAAACCTTGGGTGTGGACATCACCGCTGCAATGAATGAACCCAGCATGGCCATGCTGACGGCACAGCGTAACATCGACAAAATCCGTGCTGGCTTCAATGAAATGAAAGCCAGCGGCATGAATGCCGGTGCTGTGGTGCGTGGTGCGATTGACGAGATGCTGAAAGCGGCCGCTAATCAGTCTGATATTGACCTTGCTAAGAAAAAAATCAAAGAGTTCGGCACAACCGGCGCGTTGTCCATGCGCGACGTTGAGCAAGGCATCATCAATGCAAACAGTCGATTACAAGAGATTAACAACACTTTAAACCCTGTTAACCAGGCATTTGAAAAGCTTGGAATTAAAACGAAGGAAGCATTAGGCAATTCAGCCAAAGACATGCAAGCCGCATTTGAACGTGTCAAAGACTCCGGAAAAGCAACGACTGATGGGCTTGCAGACGGCTTTAAGCGCGCGGCAGATGCAGCACTGGCCTCGGGTGACATACAAAGCAAATCATGGGTACGAGCACGCGCTGAAACATACGGCTACAAAGTAGTCATTGATGATGCGGGCAAAGCAAGCTTGCAGCTTGCTGAAGACGTTAAAAAATCCAATGCAGAGCAGCAAGCGGCCACTAAAAGCACCACAGAAGCTTTAAAACAGCAAGCAGGTGCCACCAATGGCGTGGCCAGTGCGACAAAATCAGCAACTGGCACAGCTAAGTCGTACAAAGCGATTACCTGGGCAATCTTTGACCGCAGCATCATCAACAATGCTGAAGCATACAAAAATATGATTTCAGCAGTGCGTGAGCAGATGAAATATCATCCAGGCGGCGATGTACTTGCATTTTTCAAAGAGTACAACCGCTACGTCAAGATTTATCAAGACCAGACAGAACGCGCCCAAAAAGCCACTGAAAACTTGAACCAAAAAATTGAAGCCGGCACAGTCAACCAAAAAGACTTAGCCGCCGCGGTAGAAGCAACCAATGCCCGATTTGGTAAGTTGGACAGCACCACACTTAAAAACCTGCATGAAGCCATAGACAAGGCACGGCAAAAGATTAAAGCCATGCGTGACGAGGCCGAAGACACACGTGCAGGCTTAGAAGCTGAGTTGGCCTCTGCGCGCGGCGATGAAACCAAGCGTGAAGCCTTGGAACAGCAATCCAAGATACGTGAGCTGAATTTGAAATTGCAAGAAGCCGAAGCCGCTCAAAACCGTGAGGCTGTTGGCGATTACCGCAATGCAATCAAACTACAAGAGCAAATTTATGCTGAGAAGCAACGCCAAGCAGCACTTGAAAAAGAACGTGCTCAACAGCAAGCCGAAGCAGAACGCATTGCCGCCGAACAAGCCGCGACACAAGCGCAAGCCGAACAAGTACCGATTGAAATCAATGTCGGGACGGCAACCGTTCCTGTAGAAGCCACCGCAGGTATGGCCAATCAGATAGCCAGTGCTTTGAAAAATGCTTTAGCTGGCCGTGACCAAGGCTTGGTAGATGCGGCTGTGAGCCAGTTTATGAATCAAATTTTAGATGAAATGAAAAGGATGGGCATGTAATGGCGAATTGGAAATTAAAACGTAACGACACCGGTGAAACATTGGAGTTTGACCAGGACATGCACTGGAGCGATGAATTTGCATGGTCTGCCATTTCGCAAACACAACCAGTATACAGTCTCGCAGGCGCGGTATTGGTCCAGCAAAGCATTAAACAAGCAGGCCGGCCAATTACGCTTGATGGTGATTGGGTGTGGTTTGGGCGTACATTGGTTGAAACATTACGTACCTGGACTGATGTTCCCAATCTTAAACTGACATTAACCCACTACGATGGCCGCCAGTTTACGGTTGGCTTTCGATACCACGACAATTCGCTCAATAAAGTTGAGCCAGTTCGCTATGCCACGCCTGAAGCTGGAGCGGATCGCTATACCTTGTCAATTCAATTGATGACCATGTAAACCGTTTGTACTCTCATTCCCTAAGACGCTTTAAACAGCGTCTTTTTTTATACTGAAGCTTACTATTTAAAGGCTTCAGTCATGGCACAGCAAACAACACGTTTAACCCAGCAAGACCTCAAAATCTACCCATCCGAACGCTTGACCGACACAGATGATGGCGGCGGCCTGATGCGCGGTACAGCATTAACCGGCGCAGACAATGAGTTATTCCCGCCGGTCTCAGACGTTGACCGCACGATGGGTGCATTCAATGCACGCTTGGTTTACCCAGCAGTGTTGCGAGAGGATGAGGAGCCGTTGTACGGCGGCCATTGCATTATCTCTGAGCGGCCTGTAATGGAGAACGTCTCATTTTTACTGTTCAAAGCACAAAACTATGGCGAAGCACGCAAAGACATTTTGCCGCGCATTGAGGCGTACAGTGTGCCAACCATCGAATCACGCATGACATTGCTCGGCCGACAACTTGCCGGGTCACGCATCATTCAAGCATACCAGCGTGTTGAAGCCCCGTTGCCTATCGTTGGCGAACGCTATTGCTTGTCGTTTGAAGAAAAAAACAAATTGCCAGTGCAAGAATATTTCCGCATTTTGACAATGACACACGAAATTCGCACGTTTGAAGACCCTGAAGGCAAGGAGTTCCAAAGACGTGTAGTTAAGATGGAAACTTCAAACGCATTGGGCCGTGACTTTACTGGTGTAGATTACCCCTCATCCAAAGGCTATACAAACCCACCGACCAAGATTCTTGAAACTCAGGTCGCTGACACAGCCACATATTACGGCTGTCGCGCACTTGTTGAACCGATAACGGCACAATCTGCAACGATCCGTGTCGACGACATCTTTGAAAAAATCGTGCCCACCAGTTTGGTCGAAACAGCGCTAATAGACCAATACCCAAGTAAGACAGCTTATTGGGTAGAAACTGGCGTAAGACAGGCAGTGTTTACTGGCAGCCGCGCTGCCGGCGATTTGTATTTGAATCAGTCTGTACTGCCGGGCAGCGTTGAATTATTGAATTACGAAGACAATGCCCAAGGCCAACTTGTTGATGGCAAGAACGTGCTCACAATCGATTACGACAATGCAGTGATACGCAATGTGCCTGCTTTGTATAACGCGGTAATTCAAGCAGTGCCGGCAGCAAAAGTCAGCAATTCCTCATGCTCTACCATCGTTAATATTGATGACACAAACCAAGGCACAGAATGGGCGCCGCTTTTAAACCCGAAGCCGACGAACGGCTCCGTGTCAGTTGCATGGATGTCGCAAGGCGCGTGGTATGAGCTGACCGACCACGGTGATTATAATTTACGCGACAAAGAAGGCAAAATCCGTGGGTCTGTCGCACGCACCGGGTCGGTTGTGATTTCACTGCCTGAACAGCCGGATGTGGGTTCAAAAATCATCATCACTTGGGCACCAGTCGATTTTTACAAAACCATCAACGACAAAGATGCTGGTAGCGTGATTGTGCCTGTCACGCTGAACCCAGAGCTGTCGCTGTTGCAAGTGCCACAGCCGATTATTAAGCCTGGTACTGTCAAAATTAACACTGGCACCAGCACAGTCACTGACAATGGCCAAGGCACTTTAACTGGAGCACTAACAGGCCGTGTGGACTACGCAGGCGGCCAAATCTACCTAAACGCTGGAAGCAGTATTGCTGAAGCAGACATTGGCTTTGATTACTACGCAGACGAGTACGCAAAAACCAGCTTTACCCTTGAAACCACAGCAACCCAAATATCGGGCAGCATAGGCCCAACTGTGCGCGGCACAACTAAGATTGTGGCCGACTTGTATTACCACGAGGACATCAAAGCCTGGAACTATATGGGCACCGATTTTGTTGAGGTTCAAGAACGCAATATGTTTGTATTCACCGATAACGGCAACGGACAATTGATGCGTAACGGTAAATTGGTGGTTGGATCAAGCATAGACTATTCAACCGGCCTGTTTATCGTGCCTTTTAATTCAATCAAGGGCGATTGTGTTACACCAAGCTGGGAGTCAACCGAAGCGATACTGCATCAAAGCAGTATTGGTGAATGGGGTATTTTTAAAATTGTTAGTCGCGATGTCACTCCATTGCCTGGCCCCAACTCCTATTTTTACAAGCTGCAATCAACCGCAACACGGATTTATTCCAGTAAACAAGCCATCAGCTATTACTCAACCAATGTACTGACGGGCAAGCCACAGCCGCTTCAGTGCGTGCCCAATTCGTTTGTGTTTGAGGTTGGCGGTGCAAAGGTATACGAGCGCATGGGCCGCCTGTATCGCAACATCAACAGCCTGACTGGAAACGGTGAAGAAGTCGGCACATTGTCAGCATACGGCGATTTGGCCATTACCAATCCAAGCCTTGCACTTGGCACCATCAAAGTGTTGGCTGGCGTGTACGCGGTGGGCGGCCTGTTGGGTAAACAAACCTATGGCTACACTCTCGCGGCACCAGTTAAGCCTCAAAGCTTCACAGCTTACGCCAATGGCCAGAGTGGTTTGATTGTTGGCACTGCGGGCGCTAACGGAGTGATTGCGGGCGACATCACCGGCACGATTGAAACCAAAACCGGCTTTTATGAGCTGGCCAGCACAAAAGGCTTTACGCCTGAATCCGTGCGCTACAACACCGTGGTGCAGTCAAATATTCCGCTTGATAGTTCAATCATCGGCATCGATGCAGTGCGCCTGCCACCTGATGGCCGTGTGCCCATTTTCCGCCGCGGTGACATGATAGTGATTGGCAATAAAGTCAAACAAAGCATAGGCAGTGCACACACCGGTAATCAAGTGATACAGCTAGACCGAGGTGATTTAAGCCGCGTGTGCCTGGTTGACGCAAACGCAAAGCACATCAATGCTGAACTGTACACGACCGACTTAACTGATGGCACGGTGACATGGGAGCCGCAGATTGATTTGTCTGCTTATACCATGCCCATCACCGCACACCATGTACAGGAAGAAGAAAACCGTGTTGTGGGCTTGGATATTAACGGCACTTTAAAGCTGCAATTCGGTACATCTCGTGCCTATCCCGTGGACGGAACTACCGTATCGAGCGCCTTTATCGGCGGTGATTTGCTTGTCCGTGCTACCGCGCCATTTTCACAGCAGGCTTGGAATAAGATTTGGAGCAATGAGCGCCAGACCGATGAGATTTTAGCGAAGCTGAATGTGAAGGATTACCCAATTCGCCTAACGTCTAACGGCGCGATCACTGAGCGCTGGTTATTACTGTTTAAGACCGATTCTCAGTTTGATGTTATCGGTGAAAACTTGGGCTTGATTGCAACCGGCGACCGCTTGTCTGATTTGTCACCGCCGAACCCATCAACGGGGAAACCGTATTTTACATTACCACGCGGCGCATTCGGCGGCGGCTGGGCCCAAGGCAATTGCATACGCTTTAATACATTCAGCAGCCAAATGCCGACTTGGGTATTGCGTGCGGTGCAGCCTAGCCCCACAACACAAACGGGCAAAGACGGCTTCACAATGTGCTTGCGTGGCAATACGGTTGATAAGTAAGGAATAGAAAATGGGAACACCTGTAAAAGTTTTCAGAAGTTCAGACACCGATGCGCCTCAAATTGTGGGCGGACGTGGTGATTTTAAAACCGTGCTTAAAGCATGTTTAATAGCTGGTTATGGTTCAGGTGCAAACCGAAAAGAGCCACTTGGCTGGGAAATTGTACCTGGCACAGAGTCATCCGACGGATTTGACTGCGCGTTTAGGCCGACAGACTTGGAATCAGGTAAACGTATTATTCACATTGCCGGAACAGCTACAACTTACGCAACGATTTCAACATATTCAGATACCGATGCAAGCGGAGCATTGATTACAAAGGGGACTGTAACTGACAGCACGTTTCCGACATTTCACTCATCCGGTATTGAGTGGGTCGTGGTTGGGCATCACAGCGCATTCATTATTATTATTGGGGTTAAAGGGATATTTTCAGTAAAAGCACGCGCAAACGGTGCCGGTTTATTTTTTGGTGATATTGAAAACAGAGTCAACAATGCGCGGGGCAACACATTGTTATTGCGAATTTTTCACGCCGGTACATTTGGAGCGGCTGGACTCTCATCAAAAAATAGTAACTTTTGGAATGGCGACTATTCGATCATTTCAAGTTCAACTGATGGCTTGTCAACTTGGCCGAAAGCGGTGCCTTCTTCATTATTTAATGACAATTTATTAGTGGGTAATTCACCAATCAATTCAGAAGTATTGTATTCAAAGGTTGCGGTGACAGAGAGCGGAGCATTGCGAGGATTTTTACCATTCGGTTATTTAATTCATCAATCCTTGCTATCGACTGAACATTTTGCTGAGAAAACCATAGACGGTAAGGATTACTTAGTGTGCAATTTATCTCGCAGCTCATGGGGCGCTAATTACCTTGCCCCCACAATGTTTTTTATGATTAATTTGACTGAGTGGGATTAAGATGTTCAATTATCTTGATGCAAAAATGAGCATTTACAGTGCAAAAGACCCTCAGTACCAAGGATTTATAGCGGGTAATGGCAACGGCATTGTCACAGTCGATGGCAAGCCTAGCCAGAAGCGCATTGTTGTGTTTGAGCGTACCAAGCTGTTTCCATGCCTGCGGCAGACGTGGAGCAATGCAGATGGAACGTATCTCATACCGTGGTTAGATGTGAGCAAGACATACATGGTAATGGCGGTGGACGATAAAGAAAAATATGAGCCTGTAGTGTGGGATTTTATCAAACCGGCATCGAATAATGGCTAGCCCATTCATACCTAACTCATTACCACAGCCACTGTTTAACCGCATTGGGGCTGCGACAGCAAATGCTTTACCAATGGCGTTTAAACGACGTCTGGGCGCAATTCCGACGCCCGATGGCGAGAAGCAAGTCAAAATAAGTCAGGCATTTTACGGCGTGTACACAGGCGCAAGCAAACAGCAATTGTGTTTAAACGCGATGAATACCGTGTGTGTTGATTTGCTTGATTTGCCTGTGTTGTGGTTTGCCGCAAATCAGGAAACAGGCTGCTACAAAGCAACGACAATAGGCATGTATGACTTGGTCAATTGTGACCGTAGCCAAATGGGCACCGCACCTGATTTATCAAGCGCGTTTGATGTGTACAACAGCAGCGTGGCGGGATTAAAGCAATGCGACACCCCGCGTTATATTGAGTCTACCGGAGTATCTGAAAACAGCCACGTGCGTATGTCGTTTGGCAATGACATCAAAACATGCGTGAAACAGAGCCATAGCGCGGTCACGGCATACCAAGAAGTTTTACAGGCCGTATACGAAAGCGGCCATGATGTTGCTGGCTGCCGCAGTTTAAAAGCAAGCGTGGCGCGTGATATCCCTTGTGAGTATTACCCAGTCCCAATACCGCCCAAACCTGTTGACCCGACTGTGAGACCGTGCCCACGTTTTCCGAGTCATCGATTACCGCTGCAAATCAGGCGCCGTCGTATTGAATACGACGCGGCACTGCTGCCGCTGCCATTCCAGTGCTCGGCCATTGACAATATACCTATTTTAAAGAGTTACATCATGCTAAATACAGTCACAGCAAGCGTTGACGGCCTGCCACTTGAATTGTTAAGCGCATCAGTTACAACAGATATGAGCAGCTTCTGTTGGCAAGCAACCATAAGCCTGTACCCAGACGACTTCGCTAAAATCAACATGGACGGTCGAGCGCCCGGTGGCGAGGCCGAAGTCACACTAACAATCAACGGGGAGGCTTGGATATTCATTGCGGAGGACTATTCAGACAGCCGCAGCTTTGGTAAGAAAACATTCACAGTCAAAGGCCGCAGTTTGACAGCTAAACTGACAGGCGATTACGCAGCAAGCAAGTCAGGCACGATACAGGCAGACTTGTATGCGCGCCAGATTGCAGACCAACAGCTTCAATATCTGCCATTCACAATCAAGGCTTGGGATATTGCTGATTGGTTTATACCCGCGGGCAGTTACAACATCACTGACAAAAAACCGATGGATAACCTGATTGACATCGCCACCGCCGCCGGCGGCTTTGTGTACAGCGACCCGGCTAAACCTGAAATCACGTTTAAACCACGATGGCCAGCAGCCGCTTGGGAAGTCAATAAAGCAAGCGCAAGCGTCACCATCCCTGACAGCGTCATTGCTGAAATAAGCGGCCAGAAGCGCGTTAACAAACGCTGCACAAGTGTGTTTGTGTGGGCAGACCATGAGGCGGGCGGCAAAGGCGCAGACGTGTACCGCACCGGCACAGACCGCACAGACCGCGCATCTGCTCAGGTTCATGCCCTCTATACCGATTTGCCGGTGCACCGTGCCGCCGGCGTCGCCGCGCTGTCTGACACTGGGGTGCACAAGACTGAAACGGTCAAGCTGCCGTGGAGCACTGAATATTCAATACCGAGGGCAAATGTGGGCGACATTTGGCAATTTAATGAACAAAGCGGCTATTGGCGCGGCGTGATTACAGGCGTGTCCATCAGTGTTGACGTTGAAGCAGAAGGCGCGGTTGTGCTGTGGCAAAGCCTGACGGTTGACCGTTATCTTGACGTTTAAAGGGGCTTTAATGAACATTTCAAACGTATTTAAAGCGCTGGTAAACCCACAGCAAATTGCGGTTGCAAAAATCACGGCAGACCAAGGTGGTGGCACGTATCAGGCCGAAACCCAAGGCGGCCGTGTTTTGCTTCTCAAAGGCAGCGCATCGGTCGGGCAAATGGTGTTTTATGACATGAAAACAAGAGTAATCACTGGGCAAGCACCGGATATCAGTATGACAGATATAGCTGTGTGACTGTACTCGTATGCACTAAGGCATGAGTACAAACGGGATTTTGTATACTGGGATCATAGCTTGAAAAAGAGAGGTGCAAATTGACTGCATGTAAGCAAAATCAGCATGAATGGGTACATATTGGCAATCGCACACGCACTATTTTAAAAGCTTCAGGTGAGGATTGCACCATCAAACAAGGGTTGTATAAATGCCGGTTTTGTAGTGCTACTGAATTTGGCGAATACCAAGAATTGAAAGAGCCGCCAGCAATCTCATTTATAACGATGTGAAGACGGCGACATGGTAAATGCTATGAACACTTACCATGTCCCTCCGCAGTGTAGACCTGCATCAGAAAGCCGCCACCTGTACAGGTAAGCGGATTCTATATTGATGATGGAGAATCTGCAAGATGATTAATGTAACAGAAATTCGTTGTAAGCATTGTAAGCGTAAATTATGCGAAGCAGCAGGCAAATTTATTTTCATAATCAAATGCCCAAAATGCAAAGCAATGAATGAGTTTAAACACGATCTTTAATAATTCAGAGCGCCACGAGTGCCATAAGAGCACCAAGAGTGCCATGTATTCTTGAAAGGAATATATGGATGCGCCCTCCACAAAATGTCCCACAGTCGGTAGTTTGTTTGCAGGAATTGGAGGTTTCGACCTTGGATTTGAGCAAGTAGGATTCACAACCTCATGGCAAGTCGAAATCAATGATGTGTGCCGAGCAGTCTTGCAAGACCGATTCCCACACGCTCAACAATTCACAGACGTGCGAACCTGCTTTCCTGAACTCTGGCCTGTCGATGTCATTATCGGAGGCTTTCCCTGCCAAGATGTCAGCCAAATGGGAAAGCGGCGCGGCCTTGCAGGAGCAAGAACAGGCTTATTCTTCGACGCACTTAATATCGTCAATACCTTACGACCTCAATGGGTGGTGCTTGAAAACGTCACGGGGTTGCTCACTAGCAACAATGGCCAAGACTTTCAAACAGTCGTCGAGTCCCTTGCCAAATGCGGGTATTTGGGGGGATGGCGGGTGCTTGATGCTCGCTATTTCGGAGTCCCCACGGGACGCCGTCGAGTTTTCTTGGTCGCTGGATTGGGAAAACAACCCCCAGTCGAGTTTATGGCTAACGCCGGACCAATGGAAAACATTTCAGGCAAGACAGCGGCGGGCTCGTGCTGGTCAAACGCGCACCGTACGTTACTTACAGGTATTGGGCATGGCTGCATCGACCTCGGTGGTTCTAATATCATCGCTGTGCCAAACGGATGGGATTCGATGGTTGAGCGGAGCCGAACGATTACAGATGATGGGCTTCTTAAAGGATTGGATGAGGCCAACCATCAAGAAGTTAGGGCTTCCGGAAACGCCGTCTGTCCGCCGGTCGCACGTTGGGTTGCCCAAAAGCTAAAACCGACTTTCATGACTTAAATTAAATTTCACAATCTACCAGTTTTAAATCAATTAGAAATATGTAACAATATTCATGTTTTATTACATTCGGGTTTGAACATGAAAACTGCTTACATAGTTGTGGCTTTTTCTTATCAGTTGAATGCAAAGAAAAAGAAAGAATTAAAAGCTGAGGCCCCCATTGCTTGCCTTACTGCTATAGATGCAAGAAACCGTGCAGAACATTTGGCAGGAAAAAAAGCAGGTGCAATCGCAGTTTCGCAAGAGTATGACGAAGGAAGTGGCGAAATTGGTAAGGTCTCACACCTTGGAACCTATGGTGAAGTTTTACCAGGTTTGATTGATGATTGAGTTATTAAACAATGACATTCTAGCCACCAGATCGGTGGCTTTTTTATTAGGAGATTTCAAATGTGGTTCAAACAAATTAGCTTTTTCGTCTTACCCCAAGATATTGAGTTGAATTTAGAAGAGATTCAAACCAAGCTTGAAGATGCAAGTTTCAAACCTTGCCAAGGTTTGGATTGGAAAAGCGAAGGCTTTGCTCGTGCGGTGCCGTTTCAAGAAGATATGGTATTCAATGCTCAAGAAAGTTGGCGCATCAACTTACGCCAAGAAGACAAGGTATTGCCTGCCAGCGTGATACGTGAAGTTTTGGATGAAAAAATTGCCGAAATCCAAGCCAATGAAGGCCGTAATGTTGGCCGTAAAGAAAAAATGGAACTGAAAGAACAAATTACGGATGACTTGTTACCACGTGCTTTGACCCGCTCACGCTATACAGAAGCCATCATTGATGTGTCTGGTAAATTGCTTTTGGTTAACCAAAGCAATAGCAATAAAGCTGAAAACTTTGTCAGCCAGTTGCGCCAAGCTTTGGGCAGTTTGCCTGCTACCTTACCTCGCACAGCCGAATCGCCCACCTCACTGATGACTGCATGGCTGGAGCAAAGTGAGGCTGCTGGTAATTTTGAGTTAGATAGCGACTGTGAGCTCAAAGGCGTTGGTGATGCAGCACCAGTCATCAAAATCAGCAAACAAGACTTGGCTGCCGATGAAGTAAAACAACACTTAGAGCATGGCAAAATATGCACACAATTGGGTTTAGTTTGGAATAACCAAATTCGCTTTATCTTAAATGAAGATATGAGCCTAAAGCGCATTCAGTATTTAGACATGCTGCAAGAAGAAGCTGCCAATCAAGGCGACGATATGGTAAGTCTAATGACAGCCACCCAAATCATCATGACTCAAAATCTCAGCCTCTTAATACATGAGTTAATAGATCATTTAGGTGGCCTTATACCAGCATAAAAATTGCGGTATTTGGTTCAAAAGCGGATGCTTTTCGCGGTAAGATTTGGTTCAAAAGGCGACGCGGTTTAGTTTAAAAGCCGTCGCCGCCTTACAATTTTGGTTTGCATGACAGATGTCATCAGTTTAAACGTTTATTTCACCACCAACACGCCGCGCATCGTGCCTGTGTGGCCAGGGAAGGTGCAGATAAACGAATACGGCGCTGCTTTTAAGGCAGCCACATCCACTGTCAGGCTGTCGGATTCGCCGCCGCCCAAGAGCTTGGTTTTGGCCAACACGCGTGTGTCACCGACTTTGACGTAATCGGCCGCTGGACCCGCTTTTAAGCCATCTTTAATCACGGCGGTCAAATCTTCGGTTTTGGCGATGACCACATTGTGACCCATGGCCGCCTTAGGCATGCTGCCCGCATGCTTGAAGTGGATGGTGAATTGCTGGCAAGACGCGGGTATGCTGATTTCTTTGACGCTGTATTGCATGGCATCGTTGCCAGACAAATCAAAGCTGCAGGCGCTGTCTGTGGCCACGGCGGAAGCAGCAGGGGCCGTGCTGCTGGCTGCCACGGCACTGGCCGTTACGGCATCGTTGCTTGGTGTGCTGGCAGGCGCGGCGCTACTGGCTGCCGGAGGTGTGGGTGCGGGCGTGCTGGATTCGCCGCCACAAGCGCTCAAGCCCAAAGCCATACAGGCCAAAACGGCCAAAGTAAGCGGATGATGAAGATGGTTCATGACATTCCTTAAGAACGTAACAGTGGGTGAAATCCACTTTACTGCAATGGTTAAAAACGGCCCTGTTTTAAATCAAACCCGCGTTAAGCGGCGTTAAGCTTGCCACATCATGGCAATAAGCGCGCTATTTTACCGCATTCATGGCATGGGCAGGGCGGCTTGATGTCACGGCGATTTTGTATGGCGTCGATGCTGCGCACGGTGAGGGTGTGCAAGCTTAGGGTGCGCAATAAAGATACACAGCAAGGCCGCTAGCCTTTAAAATGGGCGGCGCGAGTGTATATGCGGCCTGTAAGCGCTTTACAGGCCGCATATACACTGAGTAATGCACACACAAACAGCGTCTGTCGGCGTTGAGATAAGATGGAAACAGATGAACAAGCAAAAAGCGGTGTTGTTTTTAGAGAGCTCAAAAAATATGGGCGGGCAAGAGTGGCAATTATTACAGCAAATGCAGGCTTTACAACAAGAAGGCTATCTGTGCGTGTTGCTGTGTGCCGAGCAAGGCTTGATTGCGGCGCATGCTCAGGCCAGACAATTGACCACCATCACCTTGCCGTTTCGCAACAGCGCCCATCTGCCCACCATGCGCGGCATTTTGCAAGCCATCAAACATTACCAACCGACAGCGTGTGTTTGCCACAGCGGCCACGATGCCAATAATTTGAGCATTGCCTGTTTGTGGCTGCGCCAACGCCCGAAAATCATTCGTTCGCGTACGTATTACACCAATGACAAGAAGAAATCTTGGCAATCTGTATTGCCTTTGGATGTGGTGATGGTGCCGAGTCAATTCATGCAGGCACAGATACAAAAACAGTTTCCAAGCAAGCGCGTTGAGGTGGTGTATCCAGGGGTGGATTTTGCCAAGCTGGATGGACAACACGATGCGGTCTTGCCTGAAGATTTGCAACAGTGGTTGGCAGCGCGGCCTGAGGCCGAGGTCATCATCCAAGTGGGCATGTTTCGGCGTGAAAAAGGCCACCACATTGTGTTGGCGGCAATGGCGAAATTGTTGGAACGCCATCCCAAGCTGGTGTTGATACTGGCTGGTGGTGGCAAGAAGCAGCCTTTGTTGGAGCAAATCGCGCAATTGGGTTTGAGCGATAAGGTGTGGCTGGGGGAACTCAGTGCGGTGGCACCGGCGCTGCGGCGAGCGCAATTGCTGGTGATGCCATCGCTGTTAGAGCCTTTGGGCATGGTACAAATCGAGGCTTTGGGCTTGGGCGTGCCAGTTATCGTCAGCAATGTTGGCGGTATCCCTGAGACTGTGCAACACCAGCAAACTGGCTTGATTGTGAGCGAAGCCACGCCAGTGGCGTGGGCAGAGGCGATGGATTACGGCTTGACCCATCCGCAAGAAATGCAACGCTTGGCGGCAGCGGGACAAACGCAGGTCAGACAGCAGTTTTCACCGCAATTCAATACCCAACGTTTGTTGCAATTGTTGGCAGAATAAGGGCGTTAATTCTCAGACAGCAAAGAAAGCGGCCTGTAAACCTTAGCTAGGGGTTTACAGGCCGCTTGTTGTGTGTGATGAAAACCGTTAAGAAGATTGCCTGTGTGGGTCGTAGCGGACATATGTAAGGGGGATTAACCCACTTGCAACACCACTTCATCGTTGTGGCTAAACCAGCGCTTTTGCAATTTCTTAGCCGCGCGATTCCATGCAATAAAGCTGCCTGCCTCTTGCCAAGAAGCATCTTCTGGCAGTTTGCCATTGCTCAAGGTTTCGGCTTGAATGTGGCGCAAAGCCGATTTCAAATTGCTCTGAATCAGCTGGGTCTGGTTTTGCAAACTGAGGTATTCTTGCTCATGTTTGTGCAACAAAGACTTCATGTCGTGCAAGCTGATGTGGTCGACGATGTCGTTCAGGCTTAAATGCTTGAAATACACCGCTTCAGTCGCTTGCAGGTGCAAACAGTAAATGTCGGCATTGTGGGCATACAAACTGCCTGAGGCATAAGCCAATAGCAATTGTTGGCGTATCAAGTCGCGGTTGCGGTTCCAGCTTTTTTGTTGCAAATCGGCGATGTGCAAATTATTGCCCTCGATGTGCAAATGCAGCAGCGCGGTTTCATCATGGCTGTAGCTTTGGTAAGCCTTGATGCACATGGGCATTTGCAGCCATTCTTCTAAATGTACGGCATGAGCGTACACACATTTGACTGCGGCCACGTCATTATTCTGTAAGTCATTGGGCACGGCCAAACCTTGATGGCGAAAAGCCAAACGCACAGCCTTATTTTCAAACAGCGGTTTTAAATGGGGATGCGCCGCCCAAAATGAGAAGTCATGTTGCTGTTGCTGGTAATCCAACAAGGGCTGTAAATCGGGTGTGAGTCGGCCCACTTTCTTTTGCAAATCACCCAAGGCACCCATGCTCAACATTTGTATTTGCTGTGCATCCAAATCAACAATGCGTTGTCGCACGATGTGCTGGCGCAATGATTCTGGCAAGACATGCTGATGGAGGTCTGATGCTGGTGATGTGGGGTCTGTGTGTTGCCACTGCGATTGCAATATTGGCAACATCGCTGCCAAAGAACCACTGTGAGCACAACGCTCTTGTACGTCTGCTACCAAATGCTGCACCGATTCTGCCAACAAGGTCGCACAAGCTTCCACACTGTTTTGGTTCGGCGCTAAGGTAAACGCACAATTCATTTGATTGTATTGTTTGCGTTGCCAAGCAGGGGCGTCATTGCTTAATTGTGGCGTGAGTGTCGCTTGCGCAGATGCGGCCTGTAATTGGCATGCATCGATTAAATCGTCCAATTGTTGGTGCAATTGCAAGTATTGGTGTTGTAAACCGGTGAGCAATTCACTGGCATACAAAGTGGCTTGGTAATGGCTGCGCTGTGCAAACGCATGCACCATTTTGCCCATAGTCTGTTGCAATGGGTATTGCTGCGTCAATTGGTGGCGTGTTGCTTTGTCAGCCTCATGCCAAGTCTGTTCGATGGTTTTAAACCATTTGCTGTAGGCATTGATTTCACGTGCCAAGGTTTCCAATTGCAAGGCCAAGGTTTGGTGGCGTTCGATGTCGTGTCCAATGAGGGTTTCCAGTATGTTTTTCAAATCAAACAAACTGGCATGGCCATCTTGCCACAATTGGATCAGGGCTTGTTCCACTTCACTGGCATGTTCGGTGACCACTTGCTTGATGGCCGCTTCGCTGACATCAAAATAGCGGGTGACGCCGACACCGCAAAACGTCTGTTGGTAGACATGGCGTAAATGTTGGCTTAATTGCTGCAATTGGGTGTGCCAATTGCCTTCAGGCTGGCTTTGTAAATGGTCTTGGGCTTGTAAAGTCCATACCGCATTGATGTCTTGCCAAGCGGAATCTGCGGCATGTGGCACCAAACCCAATTGTGCTGAGCTCAAGATCAATTTCAGTTCTTGCAGCCGTGCCACATCAAAAAAATCGGGTGTGTGGGCTTGGTAAGGCAACCATTTCGCTGCCTGCAACTCGACTTGTTGATTTAATACCTCATTGAGGCCATTCCAATCGAAATCGACATAATTGTGATACAGCGAAGTAAATTGCGGCAAATCGTGGTCTTGCATGGCCACTGATTGGCTGGAGGGACAATAGTTCGCCATCGTGGCGTGCAATTGTTGCTGACGGCTGATTGCCAAATGGACAATGTTGTTGGCCAAATTCAGATAGCAACGCTCATGTTGTTCTTTCGGAATGGCTTGAATGTACGCAGCCGACCACAAAGGCGCATCGGTATTGTAATTTTCACCGGTATTGATGTCTTGTGGCTGCCATTGTTTTGAGCTGAATTGTTTCAATTCCAAGGCCGCTGCACCGATATTGGCTCGCTGTGCTGCGTTCATGGTGCTCATGTCTGGAAACATGAATACTGGGAAATACGAAGCTTCAGGATAACGTTGTTGCAAGGCCATCAAACAATCAATCCAGATTGCATTGGCAAACGCATCTCCCATGTCTATGAACATGATGATGTGTTCAAGATCGTTCTTATGCTCATCAAATAGGGCAGTTAAAGTATTCCAAAACAGCTGTTGGGTATTGCTGAACAAATAGCGCGCATAGCGACGGGAGTGGTGGTAGTCGGTAGGCGCCAGTTCAGATGTGGGATGGCATCCATCCTCCACAAAAGGCAAAATATCGATCAGCAATTGACGTGGTACATCAATGCAGTGTTGTTGCTGTAAAAAGCTTGTTGGCACATGGTTGGTGTCAAGGCTGCTGGACAATTGCGCTGCAAGATAATCCTCTGCTTGTTGATTGAGCATAGTTACAGAGGGGGGCTTTTTTGCTTCGGTGATTAAGCCCAAAGCAATGATTGCTGTTTGTTTATTTGTCATATATTTGTAGAGGAAAAAATAAAAAAAGAAGTGGAAATAAAAGGGTATTTAATTATTAGTATATTAATTAAGTAGTGATTCTACACTAAAGTTTTTTTCAATACTATGATTTAATTTTTATATTAATGATTTATTCAATTGAGATGTTAGATATTGATTTTTATTAGAATATATCTATGTTGAATGATTATGCGTAATAGAAATTTGCAACAATAAGTTTCAATAATGGCGCGTATTGTAGAACAATTAAACCATCATGTTGACAAGTCAACATGTTAATAAACCCATTATTCGGGTTGAATGTAAAAAAATGTTAGCGCGTTAGTTTGTGGCATATTTTGATGGCTTAGTACATCATTATGCTTAAAACTTAAAGCAAATTGGCATAAGTTACAGGCTGAATGCAAGAGTGGGACAAATTGCTTGTGCATAGATGAGCTGGATTCAACCCAAAATAGTTGTGGTGCACAGGGACGTTGAATCTGGGCAAAGGGAAGTGCTTCATTCCAATAGCAGACACTTTAAGCAATGGCTTAGAGAGTGTTAAATGGACATGGCATGGATATTTAATAAATCTCACCATGGATGGACATGGGTTAAATTGGTGGGGCTCACACAAGTGCCAATGATGCTCATATCTGTGATGTGATAGATGACCGTCTACAAAACCGTCTATAAATAAAAACAAAAAAGCCACCGTATTGGTGGCTAATCTGTAAACCTTATCAAATAAGGCAAATTGGTGGGCCCAGAGAGAATCGAACTCTCGACCAAGGGATTATGAGTCCCCTGCTCTAACCGCTGAGCTACAGGCCCTTAAGAAGAAGCGGAAGTATAACAAAAATGCCGCTTGATTAAAAGCCCTTAAAGCAGATTATTGCTTATTTTCTTCACTGTCTAAGAAACTTTTTAAGCGCTCAGAGCGAGTAGGGTGACGCAATTTGCGCAAGGCCTTTGCTTCAATCTGACGTATGCGTTCACGGGTCACATCAAACTGTTTGCCCACTTCTTCCAATGTGTGATCGGTATTCATATCAATACCAAAACGCATGCGCAAGACTTTGGCTTCGCGTGGGGTTAAGCTTTCCAAGACTTCCTTGGTCACTTCACGCAAGCCTGAGTACATGGCGGCATCAGAAGGGGCGACATTGTTCGCATCTTCAATGAAGTCGCCCAAGTGTGAATCATCATCATCACCAATTGGGGTTTCCATGGAGATAGGCTCTTTGGCAATCTTCATGATTTTGCGGATTTTGTCTTCTGGCATTTCCATCAATTCAGCCAATTTGGCAGAATCTGGCTCCTCGCCCGTTTCTTGCAAGTATTGGCGTGAAATGCGGTTCATTTTATTGATGGTTTCAATCATGTGCACCGGAATACGGATGGTGCGTGCTTGGTCGGCAATCGAGCGGGTAATGGCCTGACGAATCCACCAAGTGGCGTAAGTCGAGAATTTGTAACCACGGCGGTATTCAAATTTGTCTACCGCTTTCATCAAGCCGATATTGCCTTCTTGAATCAAGTCCAAGAATTGCAAACCGCGGTTGGTGTATTTTTTCGCAATCGAAATCACCAAACGCAAGTTGGCTTGAATCATTTCTTGTTTGGCCGAAGCAGATTCACGTTCGCCGCGTGCCATGTCTTTGTTGATGTCTTTTAATTCTTCAATCGACAAGCGCGACAGTTTTTGCAAATCCAATAATTTGGTTTGCTTTTCCATGATGGAGAATTTGAAACGCTCTAACGCATTGTTCCAATCTTTGTGGCTGCGGTCTAACTCATTTTCAACCCAGTTCACATCGACCATATTAGGTGCGAAATGCTCACGGAAATACTCCAAAGGCATGTGCACATTGTTGACACAAATATCACGGATGCCGCGTTCCAAATGGCGGATGGTGTTCACGCGTTGGCGCAAGCTTTCACACAGGCTTTCGATTTGGCGGGTAGCAAAACGTACTTTTAACAAGTCTTCGGTAATGGCTTGGCGTGCAGCTACGTATTCAGGATGGGCGCTGCCATGTTTTTCTAACACCACGACCATATTGTCAAATTTCACTGACACGATTTCAAAATGGGCCAAGGCGTTTTGACGCAATTCTTCCAAGTTGGCGCTGGCGATGGCAGCACCATCTTCTTCGCCCACTTCTTCGTCTTCGTCTTCTTCGGCATCCACATCGGCTTCGGCTTCATCGTCTTCTGCCAAAGCCGCTTCAGAGGCTTCTTCGGCGATGGCGTTTAAGGCCGCTTCTTCTTCCTCTGGATCGATAATGGCTTCAACCACCTCGTCAACACGAATTTCATCATCGCGAACGCGTTGCATCAAGCCCAAGATTTCTTCAATGGTGCTAGGGCAGGCGCTGATGGCTTCCACCATATTGCGCAGGGCGCGTTCAATTTTTTTGGCAATGATGATTTCGTCTTCACGGGTCAATAAGTCCACTTGACCCATTTCACGCATGTACATGCGCACAGGGTCGGTGGTGCGGCCAAATTCTGAATCCACGCTAGACAAAGCAGCTTCGGCTTCGGCCACGGCATCTTCGTCGGTCACACCAGTGGCGCCATCGTTCATCAATAATGAATCGGCATCGGGTGCTTCTTCCGATACTTGGATGCCCAAGCCAGAAATCATGCTGACGATGTTTTCGATTTGATCGGTATCGGACACATCGTCTGGCAAATGGTCATTGATCTCGGCATAAGTGATGTAGCCGCGCTCTTTGCCCAAAATAATCAACTGACGCAAACGCGCACGTTGTTCCTCCACACTCAAAGGTGCATCATCATGAGTGTCTTGCTCAAGTTCTTGTTTTTTAGGGTTTTGATTTGCCATACTGTTCTCAAAGCTTAAGGTTGCGGAGGATATCACAAGCAACGTGCTGTCCGTTTGGTTTGCTGTATTGGCTTAAGGCCGGTCACTGATCAGTGCCACTAGCAAACGGTTTTCATCGTTACTCAGACCTACTGTACTGTTTTTAAGCACCAAATCTTGGATTTGCTGTGCTTTTAATTCTTTTAACAAGCGCTGCATGCCGTCCTGAAAGCCTTGTTCGTCTTCAGGACTGGAGTTCACAAAGCCTTCCATGTATTGCGACACATGACGCATTAATTGGTTAATGGCATTTGCATGGATGCTGTCGCGCATCAACTCCAAAACGCGGGCGGTGCTCATTGGTGCGGGTGATGATTTTAACATATCTGCCAGATCTGCTAAACACGCATAATCACCTTGTAAAGGCCAATACTCGGGTAGAGTGATATATGAGGCCCAATTGGGATTTATCAATAGCCACATGATTTGGGTTTCTACCAAAGTATGGCTGACCGCTTGTGGCGGCATGACGGGCAAACGGTAGTTTTTGGCTTTGACAGGCTTGGTTTTGATTTGTTCGCCCATTAATTGGGCCAAATCGTATCTGTCTATGCCAGTTAAATCCATTAAATTGTTTTTAAGCAGCAATTTAAGTGCCGGCGCATTGCCAATTTGAGCGATCAATTGACTGGCTTGTTGTACCAGTCGCGCTTGGTGTTCGTGTTGATGCAAATCCAAACCTTGCGTCAATTTGGCAAACAAATACGCCGATAAGGCTTGGCTGTGGTGTACCAACAAGTCTTCAAAGGCTGCTTTGCCATGTGCGCGGATGTAACTGTCTGGGTCTTCGCCATCGGGCAAAAACAAAAAGGCCAAAGACTTGTCGTCTTTGAGCAGCGGCAGTGCATTTTCCAAGGCGCGCCATGCGGCTTTGTGGCCGGCGCTGTCGCCGTCAAAACAAAAATACAATTTGTCGCTGTGGCGCAGCAGGGTTTTGATGTGGTCGGCGGAAGTGGCGGTGCCCAAAGTGGCCACGGCATAGCCGACACCTTGTTGGGCCAAAGCCACCACGTCCATATAACCTTCTACCACCAATACGCGTTCGGCCTGTTTGATGGCGGCTTTGCCTTCAAACAAACCATACAATTCGCGGCCTTTATCAAACAAAGGCGTTTCGGGCGAATTCAGGTATTTGGGCTCGCCTTTGTCCAAGATGCGCCCACCAAAGCCGATGACTTGGCCAGATGGATTGCGTATCGGAAACATCAAACGGTCCCGAAAGCGGTCGTAACGCTTGCCTTCTTTGTCTATGACCAAACCTGCTTCTTCTAGCAAAGGGTTGTGGTAATCGTTTGGGAAAGCGGCCTGTAAGGCCTGCCAAGCATCGCCGACATAACCGATTTGGTAAGTCTCAATGATGTCGTTGCTCAAGCCACGCTTGTGGGCATAAGCCAGCGCGCGTTCATTTTTGGGCAATTGCTGGTAATAGTATTCTGCCGCCAAGCGGGTGGTGTCTTGCAGCGCCAGTTTTTGCTGTTGCTTGGCTTTTTTTACTGCCGGGTCGACAGCCATGCTGTCTTTGGTGTGCGGCACAACGAGGCCGACACGGTCGGCCAATTTTTCAACGGCATCGACAAACGACATGCCGTTGTATTCCATGGTAAAGCCTATGGCGCTACCATGTGCACCGCAGCTGAAGCAGTGGTAAAACTGTTTGCTTGGGCTGACGGTAAAAGAAGGGGTTTTTTCTTTGTGAAACGGGCAGCAGGCCAGATAATTCTGGCCGCCTTTTTTCAGTGGCACAGCCTCGTCTATGACGTCGACTATGTCCACTTTTTGCAATAATTCGTCGATGAAATCGCTGGGTATCATGAATTTAAAGCGGCTTTAACCCATGCAGATACCTGACCCATGTCGGCAACGCCGTTGAGTTTCGGTTTCAAAATGGCCATGACTTGGCCCATTTGTGCCATAGAGCTGGCACCAGTGGCGGCCACAGCGGCGGCAATTTCAGCTTTGACTTCGGCTTCGCTCAGTTGAGCAGGCAAATAATTGTGCAACAAATCGATTTCGGCTTGTTCTTTGTCGGCAGCTTCATTGTGGTTGTTGTCGCGGTAAATTTTGACCGAGTCGTGACGTTGTTTAATCATTTTGGTCACGATGTCGATGATGCGGGCATCGTCTACTTCGATGCGTTCATCCACTTCGACTTGTTTGATGGCAGCCATAAGCATGCGGATGGTAGAGAGTTTGTCCGCTTCCTTGGCGCGCATGGCGTCTTTCATGTCTTGGCTGATGCGTTGTTTGGTTTGCATGATTGATTTCCTTGGGTTAGCGCAACGGAAAAACACCGCAGCGAGCTGCGGTGTTTTCAAATATGTATCTTAGTACAATTTTGGAGGCAGTGTTTGGCTGCGCAATTTTTTTTGCAAGCGTTTTACTGCAGCAGCTTTTTTGCGTTTGCGTTCGGTAGTTGGTTTTTCGTAAGCTTCACGAGCACGTAACTCAGTTAACAAGCCTGTTTTTTCAACACCGCGTTTAAAGCGACGCATCGCAACTTCAAATGGTTCGTTTTCTTTTACACGAATAGCTGGCATTCGGGAAATCCTTTAAATAAATCTAATAAATAATAGGTACTACAAAGTGATTTTGGCAATGTGCCAAAGTTTTAGGCCGGCCTGTAAGGCTACGCCAATAAAAAATCACCCCCAGACAAGCTAAATCAATTAAAAGAATTCGCTATGATAGTGAGTCTGGCTGGTATTGTCAATCTAAAATTGCTTACAGGCCGCTTGTAAGACAAGAAGCGGCCTGTAAATCCTCATATTGTTTAAGCACGAATGACTTTGCGCACTTGTGGGATTTGTTCTATGGCTTTGGACACTTTTTGCAAATGGTGCAAATTCTTCACTTCTAACTTAAAGCGGAATTCAATAAAGCCTTCAATGCCGTCTACTGAGGTTGATGGGGTTTCAACCGACAAAATGTTCGCGCCGGCACCCGACATAGCGCTGGCCAAGGCGGCCAGCAAGCCTTGTTTGTCGCGGGCATTGATTTGCAATTGCACCGGATACAATTGTTCGGTGTCGATTAAGTCCCAATTGGCTGGCAATTGATGATCGGCATCGATGGATAATATGGTTGCACACTGGTCGCGATGCACCAAGATGCCTTGGTTTTCGGCCAATTGGGCGCGAATGGCATCACCTGGTATCGGGCGACAACACTGAGCCAAATTGATGTTGCCATTTTGGGTGCCGTAAATTTTGACTGGATTGATGTTGCTGATTTCATACGAGGTTTCACCGGCCAACTTGGCCAAGTCTTTGGCCACCACCACCGGCAATAAACGGCCCATACCGACTTCGTACAACACATCTTCAAAATTGGTGTTTTTGTGCGCCAATTGCGACAAGTATTGGTCACGCAATTCTTCTGACAACAACAATTGCTTCGGTAACAAACTCACCAAAGCCTTGTTCAGCAAGCTTTCGCCCAAAACCACCGCATCGTGTCGGTTCATGGTCTTGATCCAAGCACGTATGCCACTGCGGGCGCGGCCGCTGACGACAAAGTTCAACCAAGCCGGATTGGGGTTGGATTTGGTTGAGGTGATGATTTCGATGGTGTCGCCGGTATTCAATACTGTGCGCAGCGGCACCATATTGTTGTTCACACGCGCCGCAACACAGTGGTTGCCGATGTCGGTGTGGACGGCGTAGGCAAAATCAATCGGCGTGGCGCCGCGTGGTAATACAATGATTTTGCCTTTGGGCGAGAACAAATACACTTCGTCCGGGAATAAGTCGACTTTGACGTGTTCCAAGAATTCGATGGCGTTGTCGCTCTCGGCCTGTAAATCCAAGATGTTTTGCATCCATTGATGGGTGCGTACAGAAGCGGCATCAAACGAAGCACCGTTGGATTTGTACATCCAATGGCTGGCCACACCGCCTTCGGCGATTTCGTCCATTTCACGCGTGCGAATTTGCACTTCTATCGGCAAGCCATAGGGACCAACCAGCGTGGTGTGTATGCTTTGGTAGCCATTGTTTTTGGGGATGGCGATGTAGTCTTTGATTTTGCCGGGTTTGGGCTTGTAAATGCTGTGCAAAGCGCCCAAAGCGGTATAGCAAGTGGGCACGTTGTTCACAATCACGCGAAAACCATAAATGTCCATGACCTCGGCAAAGCGCAAATTCTTTTGCAACATTTTGCTGTGGATGCTGAACAGGTTTTTTTCGCGGCCTTTGATTTGCGCTTCAATATTGAAGGCCACCAAACATTGGCTGAATGTGGTCAAGACTTTGCCCACCACATCGCGGCGGTTGCGGCGTGAGGCTTCTAGGGCACGGGTCAAGACTTTGTAGCGATTGGGGTGCAGACTCTTAAACGCCAAGTCTTGCAATTCGCGATAGACCTCGTTCAGGCCGATGCGATTGGCTAATTGCGCATAAATTTCCAAGGTTTCATTGGCAATGCGGCGGCGTTTGTCGGGTCTGACTGCGCCCAAGGTGCGCATATTGTGCAAGCGGTCTGACAGCTTGATGATGATGACGCGAATGTCTTTAATCATCGCCAAAATCATTTTGCGGAAGCTCTCAGCCTGGTGTTCTTCTTTGCTTGAATACTCAAGCTTTTCCAATTTGGACAAACCATCGACAATGTCGGCAATGGTGTCGTCAAATTCGGCCGCCAGTTGCAGCTTGGTGGTGCCGGTGTCTTCTAAGACATCGTGCATCAAACCAGAGGCAATGCTGATGGCGTCCATGTGCCAATACGCCAACTCTGTGGCAACGGCAATGGGGTGGGTGATGTAGGCCTCACCGCTTTGGCGGGTTTGGCCTACATGGGCATCGTTGGCATAGTCGCAAGCGTGCTCAATCAAAGCCACATCTTCTGGCTTTAAATACGTCACAGCGGCCATTAACTTGTCTTTGGCCGCTTGTGATACCGCATCGTATGGGATTTTGCCAACGTATTTCTTCATATCTGCCTTATTTTTGACGGTCTAACAATTCAACACCGATTTGGCCTGCGGCGATTTCGCGCAAAGCAGTCACGGTAGGTTTGTGTTTGCCACTTTCTTCCACCAAAGGCGTTGCGCCGTGAGCCAATTGGCGCGCACGGGTAGCGGCAGTCAAAGTCAACAAAAAGTGGTTAGGGATGCGAGGGACGCAATCTTCAACAGTAACGCGAGCCATGTTAAGACCTTTCTATTTTAATAATTCATCAATAAATGGTAATTGTTTTTGACAGCACAAACGCTGCGTTTCCATAATGCTCAACACATCACAACAAGCACGTTCCAAATCATCATTGATGACGATGTAATCAAAAAAACGTGCTTGATTGATTTCAAAACGGGCTTTGCCCAAGCGTTTGGCAATGACTTCTTCACTGTCGGTGCCGCGTCCTACCAGTCGTTGCTCCAACTCTTGCATGGACGGTGGTGCAATGAAAATGCTGAGGGCATCGGGCAGGATTTCACGAATTTGGGTAGCACCTTGGATGTCGATTTCCAAAATCACATCGTAACCTTGGGCTTGTAAATCGCGCACCACATTGGCATTGGTACCATAAAAATTGTCGTAAACTTGAGCGTATTCTAAAAACTCATTTTTGGCAATCAACTGCTTGAATTCATCCACACTGACAAAGAAATAATCTTCACCGTGTTGTTCGCCAGTACGCACTGGGCGGGTAGTATGTGAAATAGATAAACGCACACGCGGATCACGTTTGAGCACCTGTCCAACTATGGTGGTTTTCCCTGTGCCAGAAGCGGCAGAGATGATGTAAATTTGACCGAGAGTGGGTTTGTCCATGAGTGTGTTGTCCTTACCAAAATAAGATTATGCCTGAAGCCGTGCAGTGCAGCAATTGGTCACGCCATGCAAATTCCGTCTTTAGAGCATTATTTTGGAGAAATGTTGCGGGCGCACATTATAATTTATCTCGGTGAGTTATATAATAGGAAAATTCAAAAATAGTGTTTTAAGGATTACATCATGCTGATACACCCCGAGGTTTTTAATGCGGAGGCGTTGGCGCAGAACATACGCAAAGTGCCGAATTGGCCAAAACCGGGCATTTTGTTTCATGACATTACCCCCATCTTGCAAGACCCGTTGCATTTTCGCTTGTTGGTAGACTTGTTGGTGTACCGCTATATGTCGCAAAAAATTGATGTGGTTGCCGGCTTGGACGCACGCGGTTTCATCATCGGTGCCGCCGTGGCCTATCAATTGAACGTCGGCTTTGTGCCCATCCGTAAAAAAGGCAAATTGCCGTTTACCACCGTGTCGGAAAACTATGCTTTGGAATACGGCGAAGCCTGTGTGGAAATCCATACCGACGCCGTGAAGCCGGGCGACCGTGTGTTATTGGTGGATGATTTGGTGGCCACAGGTGGCACCATGCAAGCCGGTATTAACTTAATCCGCCGCTTGAATGCGGTGGTGGTGGAAGCTGTGTCAGTATTGGAATTCAGTGATTTGCCCGGTGGCGAGCGCATACGCAAACTGGGCGTGCCTTTGTTCAGTCTGTGCCAAAGCGAAGGCGATATCGTGGCCGATGCAAACGAAGCAAATAACGACAAATAATTGGCATGAATCATAAACAGTGTTGCGCAGCTTGAGCCACTGTTTGTTGTATGTCCTTAAGTATGTCCTTAAGCGGCCTGTAAATCATTTACAGGCCGCTTATTATTGTTGGTGCATCAATGTGTAGATCAAACACAGATATGGTTTGATTGAGGTTTGAGGCAATAGATGGCTATGGCTGTCTTGGGCTGAATGCAGCAGTGAGTAATGAATGCGTGAGCTAATTAGCCTTTGGATGGTTGTTGTGATAGTGGATGCTTGCCCAACACAGGCAATGATTTTAAAAGCTTTCAGCGCGTTTGGTGAGCCAATTCCTTGGGCGTATCGCTGCGACAATATGTCGCATTTTCTTTGCCCTCATTTCCCGTATGATGAGCACATCACAGCCTCCCATATTGGCGATGTAAACTTGGGGAGTTTGGTCGGCTTTACAATCAGACCAAGTGAGTTTCAAGATGGGCATTCCGTCTAAGACATGCTTACTTCCATGAAGGGATTATCCGCAAGCCTGCCATTTTGGCAGGCTTTTTTCTTGTCGAGTTTGCCTAATGCGGCACATGAAGCAGGTGGCTATTGCTGTAAGCAGTACACATCGTGAATCACACTGAATGCGGCCTGTAAACGATGTACAGGCCGCATTGGTGTTGGTGTGGCATACGCAGAGTAATGGTATGGACTGATTTGGCGAGTTAATCGTGAGTCTGTGCAGAATTGGTCATGGCTGTCTATCTCAGCAATGCTTAGCTGGTTTCATCGTGGCATGTATAACTTATCAGAATGTTGGCATTACTAAAGGTAATGTTTGGCTGTTGCTTTATTCATTATATTTATCTAAACACTTGGGTTTTAATGTACACAGGAGCCAAGCACTGCAATTAACTGGGGACGAAAGTCATAGACAGGGTTGTTCAGCGCAAGGCTCCAATTCTTTGCTTTAGGCACGCTGTTGTGTGTGATTTGCATAAAACAAAGCCCTGAATTTCAGGGCTTTGTTGTTGGAGAGGGGTAATGCAGATGCATCCCCATTCAACTGTTGCAAGGAAATTAAATGCATTGATTATAAAGGATAAAACGACAATGATAAAACCTTGATACTGTATTTAATACTGTTTTAACAGTTTGCGTCTTGGTTTTCTTCCAAGCTTTGTTTGAATTTTTTAATCTCGTCGCTGCGCCACAATGAGCGCTTACCAATTTTGCGTTGGCGTGGGAAAGTGCCTTTTTGCATCATGCGGTAAATTGTTGCAGTTGAGATGTCAATTGTTGCCTTGACCTCTTTAATATCGATGAGGTCGTAATCTTGATTGGTTTCTGTGCTCATTTTATTCTTTCCTGTAATCAATTGCACCAATAATTTGCTGAGAGCGAATCTATACTATATATATGTACAAATTCACTCCAAAAAAACGCCCCGTTAGGGGTTGTGTGTTCGTTTACTGCAATCCAAGTTCGTCGGCAATTGCGTTTGCTATCTTGCAAATTTCATCATCAAATTGCTGTTGTCCGAATTGCTCAATCGCGGATTCTTCAAACTTATCTTCAATAGTTTCATCAAGCCAGTTACTAAGATGCTCTTTGCTATGAAAATCAACGTATATTGACTGGAGGATTAAATCTGAAAGTTTGATGTAAATAGCATTTTTGGTGTCACCGTACTGTGCAAGGTGGTAATTTAGTAGGTCTGAAGGACTCATATTTGCTCCATAAAAAAAGCGCCCTAAGGCGCTGTGTTCGTCTTGCGGCGGGGTGGGCAGGGGCATCCACTCAGCATCATCCATATTTTCAACAATAAAATAGCCACCACTGTCCAAATGAATCTCATCTTGAAAGCCGAACAAGAAGTGGTGACCAACTGCCATAACGCCTTTTACATTCCATAAAACACGCTGACCATGCTCAGGCATCCGCTCACTGCACTTCACCCAGTCGGTTGCGGGGGTGAGTTGGTTAATCATTACTGCTCTACGCAGCATGTACCGCGCCGCTTTCGTGTCGGTTTCGTTGTAACTGCCTTTAATTTCAAAGCCTGTGCGGTTGAAAATGTATTGACCAAATCGCTCAGGGGTATCAAGTTGCTGATAGTCTGAATAGAGTAGGTCAAATTGTGACTGTGTGGGTATCATCACGCCTCCTCGGGCAAAAATTTAGCCACCTCGGCGGGTGGCTGTTTGTTCGTATTCGGTACACTTCACACCTTGGTGCGTGTCATACCGCTTAATCACTTTCATCTGCGCAAAATTTAACCCGCTACAATCGCGGGCTTTGTGTTTGCATGTGGCGCA
>NZ_LN898217.1 GCF_001457815.1 Vitreoscilla massiliensis | reverse complement strand
ATTAGCTTAGAGGCTGTGTCAGCAGCGAAGAAGCCGAATCTTACGCACATTCCCCATAGCCGTCAACACCTAAAGGCAAAAAGAGTAAAGGAATTTGACCACATATCTGATTTACAAAGGATTTTAAGGAGAAAGAATTTTAGAAAGCAAACGGACAACACCAAAATCCTCGCGGTAACACGGAAGAAATACTAAGAATATGAGGAAATATATTGGGGAAAAGTGAAATTGAAACCCAAAACAAGTAGATTAAGTACAAAACGGATACCTTAGATGTCACTCAATACCAGAAGTAATCCACCTTATATACCCGAAGCAACCCACTTGAGCTTGATACAAATGAACACATAAGCGGCCTGTAAATCCCGAAGATTGATTTGCAGGCCATATCTCGATGTTTCATAACATATATAGATATTAAGTTGCACATACAAGAAGCCATATCAAAACACACCCACAATCTGTAATGCTCTATACACATGTACCAATACAAGCGGCCTGTAAATACTATCATGTTAATTTACAGGCCGCATTTCACTGTTCATCCATACATATTGAGACAACCATATATTTAGTTATCTCAGCACCTATCGGCACACACCACAACATAACATTATGAACCACCATACTCAAACAGATAACAGCGCAATCTATGCCTTCAACTTCAGCCCACTATCAATCAATTCTGATACCCATCCATACATACGCATCGTCATAACTGAATCACAGTATTCAATAAGCGACCTGTAACTGTATTTACAGGCCGCTTAACAGTTTAGGCCGTGATTACCATTTTCAATACTCATTGCTTATGAAATACAGAGAAATATCGTCGCTCCATATGCGATGCCTGCTTTAGCCCTATCATATTCAGCATCGCATCTAACCGATATATTCAACTTTATTGGCTTGGCTCAATACCCGTACATTTCTACTATGTCATCATTACTGACAACCATATCTTCAACCATTACAGACTGCAGTACTGGCTAAATCAATATTATCAACAAAACAGTCTGCTAAAAATGGAACTTACACAACTGAAAAGCCTCCATAAGCACAGTCATGGCATTTGGTTTAAGCCCATGAATCAAAATTACAATTTGACTCTAATGTAAATTTAAAAATTATTCCGCCTATCGGAATTTTATTTGGTTATATATTAATTAAATACTTAATCGAAACTAGAATTCTATTCTAAATCAACACTAATTCCCTGTAAGTACTGTGAGTCATCTCCTTTAATTATGCCATTTGGCTCATTCTTAGTGATTTTTCGAAAACGTATGTCTTTTTTCAATAAAATCGAAATATAAATTTTGTTAAAGATTTGTGACAATGTGCTTGTCAAGCTTACGGCGATACCCTATAGTTAATGCACATGTGGAGCACAGACTCAGCATGACAAAGCCAAGTTAGCAAAGGCATCATAAGAATAGAGAAGAGAAAATTAGAACGGGCTGTGAATCTCCATCAGATTCACAGCCCGTTTACTATCAGCGCTGTCATATGGTCACATCGGATTTAACGACTGTGTGCCAACACGATTTCCAAGACAAATTTGCTGCCGGCATAAGCCAACATCAATAAGATAAAACCCACGATAACGGCAATGGCAATTTTCTTACCACGGGCACCTTGGCGCCAACGCAAAAACAAAATGCCAGCGTAAATCACCCAAGATGCAATGCCAAAAATGATTTTGTGTGTCCATGTAAAGGCGTGCCCAAACACATATTCAGAAAACAACATGCCGCTTAATAGCGATACCGTTAGCGACACAAAACCCATGGTCAGAGATTGAAACATCAATTTTTCTATGCTGAGCAAAGGCGGCAAGAACGAAACTGATGGCGATAAACGGTGTTGACGCAAATCGCGTGCCAGCCACAACATCAACCATGCCAATAAAGTGGCCAAGGCAAACAAGCTATAAGCCAATAAGGAAGACATAATGTGTAAGGCAAACGCACTGTTGTCGACCACCACACCCGTGGTCGCTCCCGGTAAGAAGACATCACACAACAAGCTCAATACCGCAATGGGGAATAAGAACAGCTGTAAGCCTTGTAGACGGTAAAAGAAGCTGCCACACCAGTACAAAACCAAGGTAATCCAACTGAGCATGGCCATCGCATGACCGAAACCCAGTAGCAGGCGTTGGCTTTGCAAGATAGGCAACCACAGCCACAAAGCATTCAAAAGCAATACCGGCACCAACAAAGTCAATTCTTGCTTTAAGGGATAAGTCTGACTGGGTTTGCGGCGCCAAAAGTGAATTACAAACAGAGAAAAACCACTATAGATCAACAATAAACAAACAAATAACAACGTCATTGACAATCTTTCCGGTGCGTGCGTGTCGCAAACGCAGCCTGTCGTGTAAAATAGGTCAATTTTATCAGGAACACCCTTGCGGTGCAGACAATTATCTAGGGGATACCTATGTTAGACAATCTTTCCAGCCGTTTGGGTCATCTGGTTAAAACCATGCGCGGCCACTCGCGCTTGACCGAAGACAACATTAAAGACGCATTGCGTGAAGTGCGCATGGCTTTATTGGAAGCCGACGTTGCCTTGCCTGTGGTAAAAGACTTCGTGGCCAATGTCAAAGAAAAAGCCATGGGTCAAGAAGTTTTGGGCAGCTTGACTCCAGGCCAAGCCTTTATTGGTGTGGTTAACGATTCATTGACCGATTTGATGGGCAAGCAAAACGATGCCTTGAATCTGGCCGCAGTCCCTCCCGCCATCATCTTGATGGCCGGCTTGCAAGGTGCAGGTAAAACCACCACCATCGGTAAATTGTCACGTTTGCTCAAAACCGAGCACAAGAAAAAAGTGTTGGTGGTTTCTGCCGACGTTTACCGTCCTGCGGCGATTGAGCAATTGCGCTTGTTGGCCGAACAAGTGGAAGTCGAATTTTACAATTCCAATTCTTGGGAAGACCCAGTACAAATTGCGCTGGACGCCAAAGAATATGCCAAAAAACACTTTTTTGATGTGTTGATGGTCGATACTGCCGGTCGTTTGGCCATTGATGAAGTGTTGATGGAAGAGATTCAAAAAATCCATGCTGCCATCAATCCGATTGAGACTTTGTTTGTCGTCGATGCGATGCAAGGCCAAGACGCGGTCAACACTGCCAAGGCGTTTGACGATGCCTTGCCATTGACTGGTATTATTTTGACCAAAATGGACGGTGATGCGCGTGGTGGTGCGGCCTTGTCTGTGCGCCATGTTACTGGCAAACCGATTAAATTCATTGGTGTCGGTGAAAAAGTGACGGGTTTGGAGCCATTCCATCCCGACCGTTTGGCCAGCCGTATCTTGGGCATGGGTGACGTGCTGACCTTGATTGAAGACGTTCAAAAAGGCATTGATCAAGAAACCGCTGCCGAAATGGCGAAAAAATTGCACAAAGGCAAGGGTTTCGACTTGAACGACTTTAAAGCGCAAATCGTACAAATGCGCAAAATGGGCGGTATCGAATCTTTGATGGCAAAAATGCCTGGCCAAATTGGTGAAATGTCTAAACACGTACCTGAAGGCACGGCCGAGCGCGCCATGGGTCAGGTAGAAGCCATCATCAACTCGATGACGGCCAAAGAACGTGCCAACCCTGCCTTGATTAAGGCCAGTCGCAAACGCCGCATCGCCATGGGTTCGGGTGTGACCGTGCAAGAAGTGAACAAAATGCTGAAGCAATTTGAACAATCGCAAAAAGTGATGAAGCAATTCAGCAAAGGCGGCATGGGCAAGATGTTGAAAATGGCCAAAGGCATTAAAGGCATTTTGCCAGGTCAATAATTCCGTATTCTTGCTAACGATTTAAAAAAGCGGCCTGTAAATGTTTACAGGCCGCTTTCATATATATGCTTATCAACAAGTTGTATGGCTTACAAAATCTCGTCTTTCCACAAATCGCTGAGGGTTTCGCGGCGGCGTATTAAGCGGTGCGCGCCTGCTTTCACCATCACTTCAGCCGCACGGGTGCGGGTATTGTAATTGCTGGCCATGCTGGCTGCGTAAGCACCGGCACTTTTCACCGCCAACAAATCCCCTGCCACCACCGCCAATTCGCGGTCTTTGGCCAAGAAGTCGCCAGTTTCACAAATCGGCCCCACCACATCGGCCAATACCGCTGGCACATCCGCATGTGGCGCAACTTCTGCAATCGCATGGTAGGCTTGGTACAAAGCGGGGCGCATCAAATCGTTCATTGCCGCATCGACGATGACAAAGTTTTTGCTTTCGCCCACTTTGACAAACTCCACTTGGGTCAACAACACGCCAGCATTACCAACCAAAGAACGACCCGGCTCCATCACCAAATGTTGTGGACGACCCGCCAGTAAACGCGCCACGGTATCGGCATAGGCTTGCAAATCCGGTTGCGCTTCATCGTTGTACACAATGCCGACACCACCGCCGATGTCTATGTGTTGCAAGACTATGCCTTCGGCCGCCAATTGGTCAACCAATACCAGCAAACGCTCCAAAGCCTCGGCCAACGGGCTTAAGTCGATTAATTGCGAACCAATGTGGCAGTCTATGCCGACGATGCGCAAATTGGGCAAAGCCGCCGCATGACGATACGCGCCCATGGCATCAACAAAGGCAATGCCAAATTTGTTTTCTTTCAAGCCAGTAGAAATATACGGATGGGTTTGTGCATCGACATCGGGATTGATGCGCAGCGAAATCGGTGCGGTCATGCCCAATTCTGCCGCCACCGCATTGATGCGGTCTAATTCAGGCAAAGACTCGACATTGAAACACTTCACACCCACTTGCAAAGCCAATTGAATTTCGTCTATGGATTTGCCCACGCCCGAAAAAATCACCTTGCTCGCATCGCCACCGGCGGCCAGCACGCGTTGCAATTCACCGCCAGACACAATGTCAAAACCCGCGCCCAAGGCAGCAAAATGCTTTAATACATTCAAATTGCCATTGGCCTTGACCGCATAGCAAATCAGCGGTTGGTTGGCGGCAAAAGCCTGCTCATACGACTGAAATGCGGTCGTCAATGCGGTTTCGCTGTAGACGTACAAAGGCGTGCCGTATTCTTGCGCCAAAGTCGGTAAGGCCACACCGTCAAAGTGCAGGACATTGTTACTGTATTGGTATGAATTCATGATGCGTTTCGTTGCTCTGTGAGTGGTTAAAAGGGTTGCGGGTTGTTTTGCATGGTTGGGGACACTTGATTTGGGCGCTTGTCTATGCCAAAACCGGTTTGTACCGCACCAAAAGTTTGCTTGTCGTTTTCCTTAGGCAAATACAGGCCGCCTTTGAAGCCACAAGCACTGAGTAATGTGCACAGCACACCCATCCACAAAATTTTCACACCCTACTCCCGATAATATTGATTGCACGCTGGCGCCGCTTGCCCGTAAACGAACATTGTTTTCATGGAAAACTCGTGGCAAGATGGGCAATCTTAACAAAATCCACCGTAAGACACCATGAGCATGAATGAAACCGACTTTGTCACCTTATCAGAAAACATCTTTGATTACATCGACGATTATGTCAGCGACCACTTCGATGCATTCGATACCGAAAAATCTGGCAATGTCCTGACCTTGGAACACGAAGACGGCGCGCAAATCATCATCAACCGCCATGCCGCCAACCAAGAATTGTGGATAGCCGCCAAAAGCGGTGGCTACCATTTTCAATACAACGACGGCGCATGGTTGGCCAGTCGCGATGGTAGCGAGTTTTATGCGGTCTTGAGCCAAGTATTGGGCGAATTATTGGGCGAAAAAGTCACCGTTCCTGCCTTACAGGCCGCTTAATGAACAATGCGCACATCAGCGTCATCCAAGCCGACATCACCACTTTGGCGCTAGACGCCATCGTCAACGCTGCCAATAAAAGCCTGCTGGGCGGTGGCGGTGTCGATGGTGCCATCCACCGCGCCGCGGGGCCAGAGCTGTTGTCGGCGTGCATCGCTTTGCGCGGCTGCAATACCGGCGAAGCGAAAATGACTTCTGGCTACCTACTGCCCGCGCGCCATGTCATCCACACCGTTGGCCCAGTGTGGCACGGTGGCACGCACGGCGAAGCCGAATTATTGGCCGCTTGCTACCGCCACTCATTGGAATTGGCCGATGTGCACCAAATTCGCAGCATTGCCTTCCCGTGCATTGCCACTGGCGTGTACGCGTATCCACATCAACAAGCAGCGCAGATTGCCGTGGCTACCGTCGCCGACATCGCTCCCACACTGAGCCATGTCGAAAAAATCATTTTCTGCTGCTTCCATGCCGAGGACGCAGCCTTATACCAAAGTCTATTAAAAACGGAGAACTGATGTCAGAACCTCGCTACACATACTTACACACCCTCGCTGATTTGGATGCACACCAAGATTGGCTGCCAGAAATTTTCGCCATCCACAAACAATTGCGCCCTGCCATGAATGATTTTGCGGCTTACGAGCAATTGCTGCGCACCATGATGAGCGAAAACCAACGCTTATTGTTGGTTGACGATGGCAAACCGCCGTTTAAAGGCTTGGCCATGTTCAATATGCACCACAATACCTACCAAAACAAAATGATGATGTTGGAAGACTTGGTCATAGACGAGAGCCAACGTGGCACCAACATCGGCAGCACCGTTTTGAACGAATTGGAACGCTTTGGTCGTGAAAACGGTTGTGAGCATCTGGGCTTGGATTCAGGCGTGCATCGCGGTCGTGCGCACAAATTCTATTTCACCCACGGCTATGTGGCCGAGAGCTTCCATTTCACCAAAGCCTTGTGATGATTGCAGCATTGCAGATAACGGAAGCGGCCTGTAAATACTTACAGGCCGCTTTTGCTTTAAAGGAATTCAGGGAATTAAATCTGAGCTTGCTTAAACCAAATCAATTTTTATTCACTCCTCAGGCGTCAGACTGCCATCGCCATCTGCACCAAAAATCTCTAGCGGATGCTGTGCCCTGTCGTACCCATTGCCGCATTGCACACAATGGACAGCACACAACTTATCGCAACCCCAGCGCACACGCACTGGTAACTTCGGTTGCTTAGGAAAACGCACTTTCTGCCTACTGACACTTGCCATTTCCCTCCTATCCAAACCACTGCTGTTACCAGTGATTATCGAGTTGACGTGGGATTAGCTTACGCTTTTGACAGCCAGCGTTATTGACACAGCGCAACAAAATCACAGTGGCCTGTAAACCATTTTGATGGGTTTACAGGCCGCTGGTTAAACTCACATTGCCTTATAATTTATCGTTCGCCACCGCGCCACACTTATGGCAATAATGGTCAAACGCATTCTTGCGCACTTGGCACACGCCGCAATAATCAAACAAGCCTATGCCACAATGTGGACAAAAATCCAGCGCTGGGTTTTTAAAATCGGTGGGCCGCTCGCAGCTTGGACACACCGCTTTGGTGATGCGCAACTGCGCCACATCGTAACTCAATTGCTGTTGGCGCTCGCTACTGGGCAAGGCTTCTTCCGCTTGCTTGCGCTCCAAATAGCGGTTCATCGCCACTATGGCATAGCGGCCTATCAGCAAAGTCATGCCTATGCCGACAATATAGCGCACATAACCACCGTAACTGGGCAGATACGGCACCAACTCCACAAAAAACGCGAACAAGGCAAAGTAAATAAAGCCCCACACAAACGGCCACCAGCGCGAGCCGCGTTGCTTCATAAACAAATACGTCGCAATCAGCAATAAGGGCAAGGTCAAGGCCAAGCGGTACAAAAACACCCGCAATTCGATTTTTCTGTCGTCGGCCTGTTTCAATACCTGCGCTTGCTCATCCAATTGCGCCAATTCGGTATTGACCTGCGCCAAACGCTGCTCGGTATCCAATTGCTGTTGCTGCACCGCCTCTGTTTGCTGCTGCGCCTTGCGTTCTTGTGCTTTTAAGGCATCGAGTTTTTGCGTGCGCGCGATTACTTCTGGATTTTGATCCGACTGCTCGGTCACCGAGCGCGTAGCCAACCAATTGTTCAGGCTGTCTTGCTCAGACAGAGTTTGATTGCGCTGTTTTTGCAGCGCCAAATTGTTTTGCTCGGCCACGTTTTGCAATTGTGTTTGTTGGCTTTGTAAACGCGTTTGCTCCAATTGCAACGGCGCATAGACTTGCTGATTCACATACGCTTGCAAATCTTTGTACGGCGCGGCTTGCGGCAAATCGCCAACAATTTTGCCACCCAGTCCGATTAAAAAACCCGCAAACACAAACGCCACCAACCACAGCCCGCGCCGAAACCACTTCTCTGGCAAACGGTTGCTCGAAGTTGCTTGTTTTTTACGCATCACAGTCGCTCCTCTGGCTCAAACACACCACCAGTCTAACCGAATCGCAGCAGCAAACTGTGCGCAAACGCAGAAGTAGCGTTTTATGGCGCTTTTAAGCGGACTTTATGGCCAATGCGGCCTGTAAATCCTTGATTAACCCCAAAACACATAGGCCACACAAATCGCCGCCACCACACCAGCGAGCTCGGCCAATAAGGCACACGAGACGGCATGGCGGGTTTTCTTGATGGCGACCGAACCAAAATACACCGCCAATACATAAAACGTGGTTTCGGTAGAACCTTGAATCACACAGGCAACGCGCGCGGCAAAATCATCGGCACCATTGGTTTGCATCAATTCCACCATCAAGCCGCGTGCACCCGAGCCGCTCAACGGTTTCATCAAAGCCACCGGCAAGGCTTCCACAAAACGGGTATCAAACCCCAAGCTGGAAAATACCCACGCAATTGCCTCGACCAAATAGTCCATGGTGCCCGAAGCGCGGAACACGGCGATGGCCACCAAGATGGCGACCAAATACGGAATGATGTTCACCGCCACTTGAAAGCCTTCTTTGGCGCCTTCGATAAACGCGTCGTACACATTGATGCGCTTGTAAAACGCCAACGCAATAAACGACACAAACAACGCAAACAACACAAAATTGCCCACCACCCGCGACACGATTTGCATTTGCGCCGGCTCTAAGCCAGAAAAATAATACAGCGCGCCACCAATAATCGCGGTCAAACCGCCCAAGTAGGCCAAGATGGTCTTGTCCCACAAATTGATTTTCTGACACCACGCCACCGTCAACAAACCGGCCAAAGTGGAGAAAAAAGTCGCAATCAAAATTGGAATAAACACATCGGAAGGCATGGCGGCACCCGCTTCTTGGCGAAACGCCATGATGGAAATTGGCAGCAGCGTCAAACTGGAGGCATTGAGCACGATGAACATGATTTGGGCATTGCTGGCGGTGTCTTTAACCGGATTGAGCTCTTGCAATTCTTTCATCGCCTTTAAGCCCAAAGGCGTGGCGGCATTGTCGAGCCCCAAGGCATTGGCGGAAAAATTCATCAGGATGGAGCCCAAGGCAGGATGGTTTTTGGGGATTTCCGGAAACAATTTGTTAAAGAATGGCCCAACCAAACGGGCGATGATGGCAATCATGCCGCCTTTTTCACCGATTTTCATGATGCCCAGTGCAAACGTCATCATGCCAATCAGACCTAGGGATATGGTGGCGCCAGTGGCGGCACTGTCAAACATGGCTTTGACAATTTTTTCAAAAATCTCGGTGTCACCACCCAGCAATTTGATACACGCCACCACAAAAGTGATGAGGAAAAACGCTACCCAAATATGACTCAATACCATGGCCGTTATCCGTCTGCAAACAAAATGCCATTCTAGCTTAAGCCTGCTGGAAAACACACTTAAAACCTTGCCTAACAAGGTTTACAGGCCGCATATGATGTTGGTTTCAGTATTGATACGTCTCGATGACTGCATCCAATCGCAGCTTGGCCAAAAAGGCTTGGTGTTGGGCATAGCGGCCGGCCAAGCGCCAAGTGAGGACGCATTGTTGCGGCGATTTGGCTTCGCGCAATAAGGTGGATTTAAGACCGAACTGTTGGAACAAGGCTTCGCAATAGGCGATGTCGTTGATGGAAGGCAGGGTTAATTTGTAATCGATGATTTTATTGTATTGGTCTATCCAGTTTTGCACCGTAGCCATCACATACAACACAAACCACACCAATACCGCGCCGAATATCGCCAAGGCGATGTGACCCGAGCCCACACACATGCCGAGCGAGGCGGTGGCCCAAATGGTGCTGGCGGTAGTGATGCCGCTGACTTTGTTTTCATCTTTAAAGATGGCACCGGCACCGAGAAAACCGATGCCGGTGATGATGTTGGCAGCAATCCGATCTGGGCTGCTGCCGCCAATTTTGATGGACAATATCGTGCACAAACACGCGCCAAAACTGATGAGGATGAAGGTGCGCAAACCCGCCGATTTGTTGTGGTATTCGCGCTCCCCGCCTATCAATAAACCTATCAGCAGCGAGACCAAGATTTGCACCAACTCGTTTTGCAAGGAGATGGCATCTATGAAAGCCGACAGTGTCATCATGTTCACCCGATGTTTACAGGCCGCTTAGGTGGCGGTAGTGGTTTATTGTGCCAAGATGTCGTCTAAAGCCGCAATCAAGGCTTGGTTTTGGGCGACAGTACCGATGCTGATGCGCAAGAAATCGGCAATGCGCGGTTTTTCAAATTGGCGCACCAATACCGCCCGTTCACGCAAAGCAGCGAGCAAATCGCGACCTTGGTAAGCAGGATGGCTGGCAAACACAAAATTGGTCGCCGATGGCAACACCTTAAAGCCACGCGCTTCTAAGGCAGCCGCCACAACCGCGCGCTCAGACATCACCGCATCGCGACATTGTTCAAAATAGGCTTGGTCGGCAAACGCGGCCACGGCAGCGGCTTGGGCGATTTTGTCCAATGGGTAAGAGTTGAAACTGTCTTTCACCCGCACCAAGCCATCGATTAATTCACTAGCACCCAAGACAAAACCGATGCGCAAACCGGCCAAAGAGCGCGATTTGGACAGGGTTTGTACCACCAATAAATTCGGGTATTGCTCGATGAGTTTACAGGCCGATTCAGCACCAAAATCCACATAGGCTTCATCGATCAACACCGCCACTTGACCGAAGTGTTGTAACACCCGTTCGATGTCGGCCAAGGAAATGGCCACACCGGTGGGTGCATTCGGGTTGGCGATGACCACGCCGGCGACGCTGTTTGGGTCTATGGCCAAATAGTCGTTCACATCCACCACCAACTCTGAGTTCAGTGGCACAGCTTGGCACGGAATGCCAAACAAAGCGGCATACACACCATAAAAACTGTAGGAAATGTCGGGCATTAACAGTGGTTTTTGTTTCACATACAAGGCACGAAACGCGTGTGCCAACACCTCATCGGAACCGTTGCCGACAAACACCTGCTCAGCATTCAAGCCATGGTAAACCGCCAAAGCATGTACCAATTCGCTCGATTGAGGGTCGGGATAGCGCTGCAAACCGCTTTGCGCGGCAGTGGCGATGGCAGCCAACACTTGGGCTGAGGGTGGGAATGGGTTTTCATTGGTATTGAGTTTGACCAAATTGGCAATTTGCGGTTGTTCACCCGGTACATAAGGGTGTAAACCTGCCACACCGTCACTCCAAAATACAGATTCCACGCGATTTCCTTTGATTTCGATGTTGCTTCACTAAAGTGCTTAATGTAGTGAGTTTTAGCGCCAGACACAAGTCTGCGCAACACATTCACATCCATACTGAAAAGCTGGCCATAAAAAAAGCGCCCTGTAACACAGGACGCTTCAATCTTTTCACGCTAAGGCGCTTATTTGGCCAAGTTGCGTTTGTAGAATGGGTAGCAAATTGCCAAGGCCAAGAACCACAATGGCGTTACTTGCATGCCCAAACGGGTGTCGGCTTCTTGCCAGAACAAGCCCAATACAAAGATAAAGAATGCCAAGCACAAGTAACACATCGGTACGCCAATCGGCATTTTGTAAGTCGATTGTGCATGTGCTTCTGGGCGTACTTTGCGGTATTTGATGTATGACAACAAAATCATTGTCCACACAAAGAAGAAGCCGATACTTGAAATGGTGGTTACCACAGTGAACACGTGCATCACGTTACCATCGGCATACAACAAACCCACACCGATTAACAACAAGGCGCATGAGTACAACAAACCATTGCGCGGTACACCGTTACCAGACAATTTACCAAACGCATTGGGTGCCAATTTTTTGTCGGCCAAACCGAACAACATGCGGCCTGTAGAATACATACCACTGTTGGCTGAAGACAAGGCTGAGGTCAATACCACAAAGTTAATCAAGGCCGCTGCTGCACCGATACCAATCAAGGTAAACATGTTCACGAATGGGCTCTTATCCGGAGCAACCGAGCTCCAAGGTGTCACAGTCATGATCACCATCAAGGCCAATACGTAGAACACAATCACGCGCACTGGGATTTTGTTAATCGCTTTAGGCAAGGTTTTGTATGGATCGGCAGTTTCGGCAGAAGCAGTACCCACCAATTCGATACCCACGAATGCGAACACCGCAATTTGGAAGGCAGCAAAGAAGCCGCTCATGCCATGTGGGAACCAACCGTCTTTCCACAAATTAGACAATTGTGCTTTGTCGCCAGTTGGGCCGACGAAGCCAGTCAAAATCAAGTAGATACCGCACAAAATCAAGGCCACAATTGCCAAAATTTTGATTAAGGCAAACCAGAATTCCAATTCACCAAACAGTTTTACTGACAACATGTTCAAAGTCAGCAAGACCGCGATACAGAAGATACCAGGCAACCACAATGGAATGTCTGGCCACCAAAATTGCATATAGCCGGTGATGGCAACGATGTCTGCCATACCGATGACGACCCAGCAAAACCAGTAAGTCCAACCGACAAAATAACCGGCGGTAGGGCCTAACAAATCTGCAGTGAAATCGACAAAAGATTTGTATTCCAAGTTATGCAGCAACAATTCACCCATTGCACGCATCACAAAGAACAAGAACAAACCAATGATGATGTAAGTAAATAATACCGAAGGGCCAGCCAAGCTGATGGTTTTACCCGAGCCCATGAACAAACCGGTACCAATCGCACCACCAATTGCAATCAATTGCAAATGGCGGTTCTTCAAGGTCCGTTGCAAACCGTGTTGATTATCCGACATTTCTCAGTCCTCTTCTTTCCAAAAATGACTTATTTGAATCCAAGCAACAATGTGTTGTTTTTATCCGTTGCTCGAAAGTGCGACACATTAACATAAATAAATAAAATTTTCCTTATGCTTATCATTTTTTTGATGGATTAAAATTGATGACGCAATGTTTTGATTTTAAAAACAGCAAGTTTTTCAAAAAATAAAGTTAAAAATCTTAGAATTCATGTCCTCCATTTTTGGAATTAACACAAAATTTAGCATTAACACCCACCTAGATTGATTGCTCAATCTTAAGCGCAAGGATTACATATTTTATTGAAAGCTGCAGCATATTTACAAATCAGCTGCAGGCATTATTTTGAATGCTCATATGATTACAGGACGCTTAAAGCGTCCTGTAAGGGGATCTTAGCTGTGCAAAATCTTCGCTAAGAATTGTTGGGCACGTTCGCCGCGAGGGCTGCCGAAGAAGTCGGTCTTGCTGCAGTCTTCTTCAATCAAACCCTTGTCCATGAAGATGATGCGATCGGCCACCAATTTGGCAAAACCCATTTCATGGGTCACGCACATCATGGTCATACCTTCTTTGGCCAAACTCACCATCACATCCAGTACCTCGTTAATCATCTCCGGATCGAGTGCCGAAGTCGGTTCGTCAAACAACATCGCAATCGGGTCCATGGACAAAGCACGGGCGATGGCCACGCGCTGCTGCTGACCACCAGACAACTCAGCTGGGTATTTGTTGGCATGAGCGCTCAAGCCAACACGGTCCAAATACGCCAAGCCTTTTTTCTTGGCCTCGTCCATAGAACGGCCCAATACTTTGACCTGCGCCACCGTCAGATTCTCAGTAATGCTCAAGTGTGGAAACAACTCAAAGTGCTGAAACACCATGCCGACTTTGCTGCGCAATTTCGACATATCGGTTTTCGGGTCAGCAATGGAAGTGCCATTGACGATGATGTCGCCTTTTTGGAAGGGCTCCAAGCCATTCACGGTTTTGATTAAGGTCGACTTACCTGAACCTGATGGGCCACAAACCACCACAACCTCGCCTTTTTTAATGGCAGTGGTGCAATCTGTTAACACTTGGAATTGACCATACCATTTGTTAACGCCCTTAATATCTATCATGACTTCGCTCATACACGTAACCTCGCATGTAATTTTTTCACACCGTAAGTAGCCACCAAGCTGATTGCAAAATAAACCAACCCTGCAAAAATAATGTAAGAAGGCAAAATACCACCAGCGGTATTGGTACCACGCACATAAGCGGCTCGGAACAAATCGGTTAAACCAATCGCTGCCACCAAAGTGGAGTCTTGGAACAAAATAATGGTTTGTTGCAATAACAAGGGCAACATCTTACGGAAGGCTTGCGGCAAGATGACCAAGCGCATGGTTTGGCCATAGGTCATGCCCAAAGCGTAGGCGGCAAAAGTTTGACCGCGGCTGATGGACTGGATGCCGGCGCGCACAATCTCAGAAAAGTAAGCGGCTTCAAACAGCATAAAGGCCACCACACTGGATTTGAACGCAATATCGCCCTGTAAAAATTGCCCTGTGATGCCGGTATAAATAAACGGCACCGCAAAGTAAAACCACATCAATACCAACAACAATGGAATGGAGCGGAACATATTGACGTAGAACTTGGCAATCCACGACAACGGCTTAATCGGCGACAAGCGCAATAAAGCCAAGATAGTGCCTAAGAAGATACCGCCTATGGCAGCAGCCACCACCACTTTCAGCGTTTCTTGGAAGCCTTGCCATAATTGCGGCCATGCAATGGCCAAATCATCAAAAAACATGATTATTTCCCTCCCGCAATCAAGCCTGGAACCCGCAGTTTGCGTTCTAACAAGCCCATCAACGCAATCAAGCTCAGATTCAGCACGATGTAAATCAAAGTGGCATACGCATACACTTCTATCGTCGATTGGGTGTATTCACTGATGGTTTTGACTTGACTGATCAATTCAGACACACCCACCAATGAGGCAATGGAGGCATTTTTAAAGCAGTTGGTGAGTTCAGAACTCAATGGTGGCAAAATCACCCGAAAAGATTGCGGCAAGATCACGGTTTTGTACATTTGCGCAGTGGTGAAACCCAAGGCATAACCGGCATTCTTTTGACCTTTGGGCAAAGACTCAATGCCTGTGCGCACTTGTTCGCAAATCCGTGCGGCGGTAAACAAGCCCAAACCGATGCTGGCAGAAATCAATGCGGTGGTATTGGAACCCAAATCATTGACCCACCATTGTTGTAGGCTCGCTGGCAACCAAGTGGGCACCACGTAATACCAAACAAATAACTGTACCAATAAGGGAATGTTGCGAAAAATGGTGACATACAAAGTACCGATGCGGCGTGCCCAAGCACTTGGCAAAGTACGCATCACACCCAAAACCGTACCCAAACACAGGGCAATAATCCAAGCGATACTACCGATGGTCAATAACCATCCCAAACCAGAAACAATCCAATCCAGATAGGTTTCATCACCAATACCTGTAGACTGGGACAGTACACCCCAATTCCATGTGTAATTCATAGCGACTCCTTAACAACAAAGCAGCCCAAAACCGATGTTTCAGGCTGCCATGTTTGCAAATGAATTATGCGTCTTTATCGGTCGGATTGGCGATCAAGGCTTTGATGTCCTCCGACATTGGGAAATTCAAGTTAACATTTTTCGGTGGAATTGGAGATTCAAACCATTTTTTGTACATGGTATTGATTTCGCCAGAAGCGTAAGTCGCTTTGATGGCATCGTCTACCACTTGTTTGAACTCAGCATCGCCTTTGCGCATCATGCAACCATAGATTTCATGAATCGGCGCAGTACCGACGATTTGCCATTTGGCAGGGTCTTTGGCTTTGGATTTCTCACCTGCCAACAAGATGTCATCCATCATGAAAGCTGCAGCACGTCCGCTTTCCAACATCAAGAACGATTCAGCATGGTCTTTGGCAGAGATGATTTCACCTATGCCCAATTCTTGTTGGTGGGCTTTGATGTAGCGCTCAGAAGTGGTACCAGCGGTGGTCACCAATTTTTTGCCCTTCAAGTCTTTGAAGTCGGCAACGCCTGAATTGGTCGCGGTCAACAAACGTGAACCCACTTTGAAGAAGCCGGTAGAGAATGCCACTTGTTGTTGGCGCTCTTTATTGTTGGTGGTAGAGCCACATTCTAAGTCAGCAGTACCATTGGCAATGGATGGAATGCGGTTTTGGCTGGTCACCAACACATAGCGCACTTTCAAATCAGGTTTGTTCAATTTGGTTTTCACCGCTTCGACCACCTTCATTTGCAAGTCGTGTGCATAACCCACAGGCTGATTAGGAGTGTCAGCAATATAAGAAAATGGCACAGATGAATCGCGGTGTGCCAAGACGATTTCGCCAGATGATTTGATTTTGTCTAAAGTAGAACCAGCATTGCCGGCGGCGGCAGTATTGGTCGCACCAGATGCACCACCTTGAGTGTTGCTTGCACCTTTATCACCACAGGCGGCCAAAGCCAAAACCATTGCAGCGATACAAGATAAGCGGGTTGCTTGTGTCGTCAACATAATAATTAAACTCCTAATACTTCAATGATTGGATTATCTGATGACACCTGTTTTCTTTGTTATGTATTTTTGCAATTGTTAACAGATGCTCACTTTAATCATAATCTAGACTACAATTGATGACAATCATTTTTATTCTAGCTGCTATGCAACAAAAATGCGGCCTGTAAGCTTACAGGCCGCATTTTTTTGTTTCAATACACGGAACTAGTCTTCGTTTATCAACAAATTGCCGCGCAATGAGAAGGTAAAACTTTCTGTGATTTCGATGTCTACCATTTGGTGTATCAGTCGCGGATTCCCCACAAAATTCACCACACGGTTATTGGCAGTGCGTGCTTGCATTTGATTTGGGTCTTTTTTAGACACCCCTTCCACCAAACAACGCTGTACCGTACCGACCATAGAGGCATTGATGCGACGGGTTTCCGCTTCTATCACCTCGTTCAACGCCTCCAAACGACGTACTTTTTCATCATTTGGTGTATCATCGGGCAAATTCGCCGCCGGAGTACCCGGACGTGGGCTGTAAATAAACACATAGCTCAAATCAAAAGCAATGTCTTGCACCAGTTTTAAGGTTTGTGCAAATTCAGCCTCAGTTTCACCTGGAAAACCGACAATAAAGTCCGAACTTAAGCACAAATCAGGACGGTATTTGCGCAATTTGCGGATGATGGACTTGTATTCCAAGGCGGTATAACCACGCTTCATCGCCGATAAGACACGGTCTGAACCCGACTGAATCGGCAAGTGCAGATGCGACACCAATTTAGGCAAATCGCGGTAGCAGTCAATAATGGCTTCAGAGAATTCGCGCGGATGGCTGGTGGTAAAACGCATGCGCTCAATACCCGGTACTTCGTGGACGATGCGCAACAATTGGGCAAAATCACAAATGCCACCGTCCGGCATTTCACCGCGGTAAGCATTGACGTTTTGACCCAATAAATTCACTTCTTTCACGCCTTGTTGTGCCAAACCGACAATTTCAGTCAACACATCTTCTAATGGACGTGAAAATTCTTCGCCGCGCGTGTATGGCACCACACAAAAACTGCAATATTTGGAACAGCCTTCCATAATGGAAATAAACGCGGAACCGCCAGTGACTTTGGCCGCAGGAATGTGGTCAAATTTTTCAATTTCAGGAAAACTGATGTCGACTTGCGCTTTGCCTGTGTGTTTCTTATCGTCGATTAATTGCGGTAAACGGTGCAAAGTTTGTGGCCCAAACACCACATCCACATAGGGTGCACGCTCTACAATGACATCGCCTTCTTGTGAAGCGACACAACCACCGACACCAATAATGATATTAGGATTTTTTTCTTTGAATTTGCGCACACGGCCCAAATCAGAGAATACTTTTTCTTGCGCTTTTTCACGCACACTGCAGGTATTGAACAGAATGATGTCAGCGTTTTCTGGCTCACTGACCTGTTCTAATTCTTCATTTTCGGCCAACACCGACAGCATTTTGTCGGAGTCGTATTCATTCATTTGACAGCCGAAAGTACGAATGTAAACTTTCTTCATGGTTGTTTTGCTTCTCGTTGCTTCGCTATTTGACGAAATTGTTCGCGCTCACGATCGGTTAATATCCATATCTCATTGATATTGTTATAAGGGTCACGTTTTACAGCAACGACTTTACCGAGATGTCTGGATAACTTGTTATAAGTAATGAAGCGATTGCTTTCATCCTTAACTTTCACTGCAGCTGACATGTCAAAAATGCGAGATTTGTCTAACCAACCTAGGGTAAAAAACTTTAACCAAGAAAAACCATCAGGACTGAGTTCTATCTGTCGCTGTTGGTAGTTTTTCAATACCGCAATGTCCATATTGGTAGGCAAAGCACGCGCCGCCATGGCAACTTGCATCATTCCCAACAACACTGTCAACAGCAGAACTTTTTTCATGATAAGGCCTCAGTTAAGGTTTAAGTTGGCATCATATCAAAACTTCATACAAAACAAAAACCAACCCTAAGCTAGGGTTGGTTTTTGATGATACTTGTGATTACTCAGCAGCTTGAGCTGGTTGTTCAACCAATTCAACCAATGCCAAAGGTGCATTGTCACCTTTGCGGAAACCACATTTCAAGATACGCACATAACCACCATTGCGGTTAGCGAAACGAGGACCTAAGTCACCAAACAATTTCACAACCACATCACGGTCACGGGTACGGTCAAACGCCAAACGGCGGTTGGCCAATGAAGGTTTTTTGCCTAAAGTAATCAAAGGCTCAACAACACGGCGCAATTCTTTAGCCTTAGGCAAAGTGGTCACGATGGTTTCGTGAGTCACCAAAGAATTAGCCATATTGCGCAACATCGCATTGCGATGGCTGCTGGTACGGTTTAATTTTCGGTTAGCATTACGATGACGCATGTCATAATCCTTTAAAAGTCAACTTAGGGTTTCTCTAAGCCGGCTGGTGGCCAAGACTCAAGTTTTGAACCCAAGGTCAAACCTTTGGACGCAAGCACTTCTTTAATTTCATTCAAAGACTTACGACCTAAGTTAGGTGTTTTCAGCAATTCTGTTTCTGTGCGTTGAATCAAGTCGCCTATGTAGTAGATATCTTCTGCTTTCAAACAGTTTGCAGAACGAACGGTTAATTCCAAATCGTCTACAGGACGCAACAAGATAGGATCTACTGGTGGAGCTTTCTCAACCACTTCCTCAACAGGAGTGCCTTGCAAGTCTGCAAAAATAGACAACTGGTCAATCAAGATTTGGGCTGCACTGCGTACAGCTTGTTCTGGATCGACAGAGCCATTGGTATCGATATCGAGTACCAAACGGTCTAAGTCAGTGCGTTGTTCCACACGAGCAGGCTCAACATCAAAGCTGACGCGGCTTACAGGAGAGAAACTTGCATCCAATTGGATGGCACCAATTTCTTGGTTGTCGTCGCGATTGCGGCGGCCTGCAACTGATTGATAGCCACGACCGATATCCACTTTAATTTGCATATCAACCGCGCCATTAGATGACAAATGACAAATCACATGTTCAGGATTTAACACCTCAACATCGTGAGACAATTCAATGTCACCCGCAGTTACAACACCTTCACCACTTTTTTGCAACTTCAATACAACTTGTTGACGGCTGTGTAATTTGAAAACCACACCTTTCAGGTTCAGCAAAATATCAACCACATCTTCTTGCACACCATCAATGGTGGAGTACTCATGCAGAACACCGGCGATAGTTACCTCCGTCGGTGCTGCACCATTCATGGAAGAAAGCAAGATTCGACGTAATGCATTACCCAACGTATGTCCGAAACCGCGTTCAAACGGCTCCATAGACACCTTAGCACGCGTAGCGGAAAGAGTTTCTACTTCAATCGTACGCGGCTTTAAAAATTCAGATGCGTTGCTTTGCATTAAGCGATTCCTCAACAATCTAGCTATTATTTAGAGTAGAACTCAACGACCAATTGTTCTTTGATGTCAGCTGACAATTCAGAACGGTCAGGAACACTTTTAAATGTACCTTCTAATTTTTGAGCGTCGATGATTACCCAGCTTGGCAAGCCGATTTGAGTTGCCAATGCCAAAGCTTCTTGAATGCGAACTTGTTTTTTCGCTTTTTCGCGAACAGCCACTACGTCACCAGCTTTAACTTGGTAAGAAGGGATATTCACTACTTGGCCATTTACAGTAATGGCTTTGTGAGAAACCAATTGGCGTGCTTCAGCACGGGTAGAACCAAAACCCATACGGAAAACAACGTTATCCAAACGAGATTCCAACAATTGCAACAACAATTCGCCAGTAGAACCTTTGCGACGTTCAGCTTCCGCAAAGTAACGACGGAATTGACGTTCTAATACGCCGTAAATACGACGGATTTTTTGTTTTTCGCGCAATTGCAAACCGTAGTCAGACAAACGACCACGTTTAGCACCGTGTTGACCAGGTGCAGTATCAATTTTGCATTTTGAGTCGATAGAACGACGTGCGCTTTTTAAATATAAGTCGCTGCCTTCGCGACGAGCTAATTTACATTTAGGGCCAATATAACGTGCCATACTTTAACAACTCCGGATTAAATTCGACGTTTTTTCGGTGGACGGCATCCGTTATGTGGGATAGGCGTCACATCGGAAATGCTGGTAATTTTGAATCCAAGAGCATTCAGTGCACGTACAGAAGATTCACGACCAGGGCCTGGGCCTTTGATGCGAACTTCTAAGTTTTTTACACCATACTCTTGGGCAACTTTACCAGCTGCTTCTGCAGCAACTTGTGCTGCAAACGGTGTGCTTTTACGTGAACCTTTAAAACCAGCACCGCCAGAGGTAGCCCAAGATAATGCATTTCCTTGACGATCTGTGATGGTAATAATCGTATTGTTGAAAGAAGCGTGAACGTGCACGATGCCTTCAGATACGGTTTTACGTACTTTTTTGCGCACACGCGTAGCTGTGTTTGCTTTAGCCATTCAATAAATTCCTTTTAATTATTTCTTACCGGCAATCGCTTTGCGCGGACCTTTACGGGTACGAGCGTTAGTGCGAGTGCGTTGACCACGGCAAGGTAAGCCGCGACGGTGACGCATACCACGATAGCAACCCATGTCCATCAAACGTTTGATGTTCATGGTAACTTCACGACGTAAATCACCTTCAACTTCAAATTTCGCTACTTGCTCACGCAAAGATTCCAACTGAGCTTCAGTCAAATCTTTTACTTTAGTAGTAGTAGCTATGCCAGATTCTTGACAAATCAATCCAGCACGAGTCGCGCCAATACCGTAAATGGCTTGTAAGCCAATAACGATATGAGCGTTGTTAGGGATATTAACCCCAGCAATACGAGCCATATGTTATCCTTGAGGCAAATTTGCCCATTATATCAGAAAAGGTTTAAAAAATTAACCTTGACGTTGTTTGTGACGTGGGTCTGTGCAAATTACACGTACCACGCGATTGCGTCGAATAATTTTACAATTACGACAAATCTTTTTCACAGAAGGCTGAACACGCATCTGATGAATCCTTTCGTACTATTTGGTTCTAAATACTATGCGCGCACGACTTAAGTCATAAGGTGTCATTTCAACGGTAACTTTGTCACCTGGAGAAATCCGAATGTAGTGCATGCGCATCTTCCCTGAAATATGACCCAAAACCACATGATCATTTTCCAGTTTTACTTTAAAGGTGGCATTGGGCAACATCTCCAACACCTCCCCTTGCATTTGTATCGTATCTTCTTTAGCCATATTAACGCTTACCACCCAAACGTCCTTGCGAACGTTTCATTAAACTTTCATATTGGCTGCTCATGACATAAGAAGCAATTTGCGTCCTGAAATCCATGGTCACAACCACCATAATCAATAAAGAAGTACCACCCAAGTAAAATGGAACGTTAACCGCACTGGTTAAAAACTCGGGAATCAAACACACAATGGCAATGTAAATCGCACCAAAGAATGTTAAATTAAGTACCACTTTTTCCAAATATGCGGATGTTTGTTGACCTGGACGAATACCTGGTACAAAAGCACCACTCTTCTTCAAGTTCTCTGCCATTTCACGCGGGCTAAACACCAAAGCGGTATAGAAATAACAAAAGAAAATAATGGCACAAGCAAAAAAGATGATGAACAAAGGTTGGCCATGTTGCAGATAGCCTGCAATTTTACCAAACCAAGAAAGCTTATCATCCGCACCAAACCAACTTAAGATGGTTGTCGGAAACAAGATAATACTAGACGCAAAGATTGGAGGAATCACGCCTGCCATATTCAATTTGAATGGCATGAAAGTCGATTGACCTTGCATGATTTTATTACCAACTTGACGCTTAGCATATTGCACCGGCACCTTACGTTGAGCGCTTTCAACAAATACAACTGCATATGTTAAAGCCAAAGCACCGACCACAATTAACAAGGCCGTGAACCAACTCATAGAACCTTGACTAATCAGAGTCAATAATTTGCTGATACCTGCTGGAATACCAGCAGCAATACCCGCACAAATAATTAAGGAAATACCGTTACCAATGCCGCGTTCGGTGATTTGCTCACCCAACCACATCAGGAACATGGTGCCCGTAACCAAACACACAATTGTTGAAACAAAAAATTCAACTTTAGGCGTAACAACCATACCAGGCTGATTGTATAGAAACACAGCCGTACCAAATGCTTGTGCAGCAGCCAAAAGAACTGTCGCATAACGGGTATATTTGGTGATAGTACGCTTCCCTGCCTCACCCTCTTTTTTTAATTCTTTCAAAGAAGGGAGAATTTCTGAAGCCAACTGAATGATAATCGACGCAGAAATGTATGGCATGATGCCAATAGCAAAAATAGAGAAACGTTCCAATGAACCGCCAGCGAACATATTCAGCATACCAAACAAACCACTGTTGGCTTTGCTGAACAATTCGGTTAAAGCAGCTGCATCGACGCCAGGCACAGGAATATGAGCACCGATCCTAAAAACTACCAACGCACCTAATAAAAATAAGATGCGTTGTTTCAGGTCGGCAAACTTAGTAGAACCAGAGTTTTTTGGGTTTGCCACAATATTAAACCTTAATCAGACAGTTTACCGCCGGCAGCTTCGATCGCAGCTTTTGCAGAAGCAGTAGCTTTGATACCAGCACCCAATTGAACAGCACGTTCAATTTTACCAGTTGCGATTACTTTAACCACTTTTGCGTTTTGAGAAATCACTTGAGCTTGTTTCAAAGCCAACAAATCGATTTCTTCAACTGGCAAGTTATTCAATTGAGACAAAGTGATTTCGTCATTGAATTGAGCAGTTACTGATTTAAAACCGCGTTTAGGCAAGCGACGTTGCAAAGGCATTTGACCGCCTTCGAAACCTACTTTGTGATAACCACCGTTACGGCTTTTTTGACCTTTGTGACCACGGCCACAAGTTTTACCCAAACCAGAACCAATACCACGACCTACACGACGAGCGTAGTGAGTAGCACCTTCAGCTGGCTTAATTGTATTAAGTAACATGTTATTCCTCCACTTTCAACAAGTAAGAGATTTTATTGATCATGCCACGGTTTTCTGGAGTGTCTAACACTTCAACAGTGTGTTCGCGATGACGCAAACCCAAACCACGAGCACAAGCACGGTGTTTTTCAATACAGCCAATCAAGCTTTTAGCCAAAGTGACTTTGATTTTTTTAGTCTCAGCCATCTTATTCACCTAAAATTTCTTCAACAGTTAAACCGCGTTTAGCAGCAATATCTGAAGGTGTATACAATTTGCTCAAGCCATCCAATGTTGCGCGAACAATGTTGTACGGGTTGGTAGAACCGTGTACTTTTGCAGAGATATTGTGAATGCCCATAGCATCAAATACCAAACGCATAGGACCGCCAGCTTTCACACCGTTACCTTCTTTAGCAGGTTGCATGAATACTTTGGTAGCACCATGTTTACCAACAACTGCGTGATGAATGGTACGACCATTCAAAGGCACTTTGATCATGTTACGACGAGCTTGATCCATTGCTTTTTGTACGGCAACAGGTACTTCTTTAGATTTACCTTTGCCCATGCCGATACGACCATCACCATCACCAACTACTGTCAGTGCTGAGAAAGCCATAATACGGCCACCTTTAACCACTTTAGTCACGCGGTTGACTGCGACCATTTTTTCAATTAAGCCATCGCCGCGATCATCAATTTCGTGTTTTGCCATTTATAAACTCCAAAATTACTATTAGAAACTGAGGCCGTTTTCACGGGCAGCATCGGCTAATGCTTTTACACGACCATGGTATTTAAAACCAGCACGGTCAAATGCAACTTTTTCAACGCCTGCAGCTTTAGCAGCTTCAGCAATGCGTTTACCAACAAATTCAGCCGCTGCAACTGAGCTACCTGATTTCAAGTCGCCACGTACTGCAGTTTCGATAGTTGATGCTTGAGCCAATACTTTGTCGCCTTCAGCACTGATAATTTGGGCATAAATGTGATTGTTAGAACGATATACACTCAATCTTTCAATACCTAAGCCCGCGATTTTGGCACGGGTTTTACGTGCACGGCGGAGTCTTGCAACTTTTTTATTCATTTATCGAGCCTCAATTATTTTTTCTTAGTCTCTTTGATAACCACGTGTTCATCAGCATAGCGCACGCCTTTACCTTTATAAGGCTCAGGAGGACGATAACCGCGAATCTCAGCAGCTACTTGACCAACTTTTTGCTTATCAGCGCCAGTAATCACAATCTCAGTTTGAGAAGGAGTCACAGCGGTAATGCCTTCTGGCATTTCATAAGCGATAGGATGAGAGAAACCCAAAGACAAGTTCAAGGTTTTGCCTTGAGCTTGAGCACGGTAACCCACACCAATCAATTGCAATTTTTTCTCAAAACCTTCAGCAACACCTTTAACCATGTTGTTTACCAAGGCACGGAAAGTACCAGACATAGCATTAGATTGTTTGCTTTCGTTAGCAGCGGCGAAAGTCAAATGACCATCTTCCAAAGCAACGTTTACATCTTGAGACAAAGGCAAAGACAATTCACCATTTTTACCTTTAATGGTCAAAACGTCAGTACCAAATTTAACTTCTACACCAGCAGGGATAACAACTGGGTTTTTAGCAATACGAGACATTTAAACAATACTCCTTATGCTACTACGCAAAGCAATTCGCCACCAACACTGTTGGCACGTGCTTTACGATCAGTCATTACACCTTTAGAGGTGCTCACAATAGCCACGCCCAAACCATTCATTACAGATGGAATTTCGTTAGCTGCTTTGTACACACGTAAGCCTGGACGAGACACACGTTGGATGTGCTCGATTACAGGACGACCTGCGTAATACTTCAATTTGATTTCTAAGGTTGCTTTAACATCACCAGCAACGCTGTAATCTTCAATGTAACCTTCTTCTTTCAAAACTTGCGCAATAGCAGTTTTGATTTTTGAAGATGGCATTGCAACCGTGTTTTTGTTAACACGTTGAGCGTTGCGAATGCGGGTCAACATATCAGAAATTGGATCATGCATACTCATATCTTAAGCCCTCATTCATTACCAGCTTGATTTAATCACACCAGGGATTTCGCCACGCATTGCGATTTCGCGAATCTTAGTACGACCTAAACCAAATTTACGGAAAGTGCCACGTGGGCGACCTGTCAATGCGCAACGACGACGTTGACGAACTGGCATGGCATTACGAGGAATGCTTTGGAATTTTAAACGAGCTTCAAAACGTTCTTCATCTGAAGCGCTTTCGTCATTAATAACGGCAAAAATCGCTTCACGTTTAGCGGCAAATTTCTTAGCCAATGCTTCACGTTTTGCTTCACGATTAATTAGTGCTTTTTTAGCCATGAATTAACCTTTAAATGGGAATTTGAACAATGACAACAAAGCTTTCGCTTCTGCATCGGTTTTAGCAGTGGTGGTGATGGTAATATTCAAACCACGCAATGCATCAATTTTGTCATATTCAATTTCAGGGAAAATGATTTGTTCGCGAACACCCATGTTGAAGTTGCCGCTACCGTCAAATGATTTACCGTTTACACCACGGAAGTCACGTACACGTGGCAATGAAATGGTGATCAAACGATCCAAGAATTCAAACATGCGATCGCGACGCAAAGTCACTTTACAACCCACTGGGTAGTTATCACGGATTTTGAAGCCGGCGATTGATTTGCGAGCCAAAGTCACAACTGGTTTTTGACCAGCAATTTTTTCTAAATCTGAAACTGCGTGTTCCATTACTTTCTTATCTGCAACCGCTTCGCCTACACCCATATTCAAGGTGATTTTTTCGATGCGAGGTACTTCCATTACAGATTTGTAGTCGAATTGTTTCATCAACTCAGGAACCACGGTTTCTTTGTAAAAGTCGCTTAAACGTGCCATTCTTATCTCACCTTATTACGCGTCAATTTGAGCGCCGTTGGATTTAAACACGCGAACGCGTTTAACTTTGCCTTCAGTCTCAACCAATTTAATACCAACGCGGTCAGCTTTTTTGGTTTCTGGATTAAAAATCGCTACGTTAGAGATATTGATCGGAGCAGTTTTAGCAACGATACCACCTTCAACACCGCGCATTGGATTAGGTTTTTGATGACGTTTAACAACGTTAACGCCTTCAACCACTACTTTTTCACCCAAAACACGCAAAACTTTACCAGTAGCGCCTTTGTTTTTGCCTGTGATCACAACAACTTGATCACCTGATTTAATTTTAGCCATGATAAATCCTTCTTATAACACTTCAGGCGCTAATGAAACGATTTTCATGAAGCGTTCGTTACGCAATTCACGTGTCACAGGGCCAAAAATACGAGTACCGATTGGCTCTAATTTTGCGTTCAAGATAACAGCTGCGTTGTTATCAAATTTAATCAACGCACCATCAGCACGGCGAACACCTTTAGCAGTGCGAACCACTACGGCATTGTATACATCGCCTTTTTTAACACGGCCACGTGGAGCAGCGTCTTTAACAGTCACTTTGATGACGTCGCCAACAGTAGCATAGCGGCGTTTTGAGCCACCTAAAACTTTGATGCACATTACACGGCGCGCACCAGAGTTATCAGCCACATCAAGCATGGTCTGCATTTGTATCATTTAGATTACCTTTATATACCCAACTTAATTCAACTCATCATTCAAGCCATTTGCTTGAACACCCATAAGGTCAGATGAACCAGTCTTGGATCCCGAAGGGAGAGACAAAACTATAAGAAGCGAATCTTACCCCAATCTTTTGATTTAAGCAAGTATTCGCCTCTCGATAGCACCTAATAATTAAATGGTGTTGTTTTTTTCCACCAAAGTGGTCACAACCCAAGTTTTGGTTTTAGACAAAGGACGAGATTCAGCAATCGTCACAACGTCGCCAACCGCATACTCATTGTTTTCGTCATGCGCGTGGAACTTGTTTGAACGACGAATTACTTTGCCGTACAAAGGGTGTTTCACTTTACGTTCAACCAAAACAACAACGGTTTTGTCCATTTTGTCACTAACCACTTTACCGGTTAATGTACGAACATTTTTCTTTTCGCTCATTATTGACCAACCTTTTGGCTCAAGATGGTTTTGACACGAGCAATTTCACGGCGAACTTTTTTCAATTCGCTGCTTTTTTGCAATTGGTTAGTTGCAGCTTGCATACGCAAACCGAACTGAGCTTTCAACAAGCTAACCAATTCTTCATTCAATTGCTCAACAGATTTGTCGTGTAAATTCTTAGCACTCATTATTGACCTACCTGTCTAATAACAAAAACAGTAGAAATAGGCAATTTAGCTGCTGCTAATTCAAATGCTTCACGAGCCAATTCTTCTGACACGCCATCCATTTCATACAGCATTTTACCTGGTTGGATTTCTGCTACCCAGTACTCTGGAGAACCTTTACCGCCACCCATACGTACTTCAGCTGGTTTTTCAGTAATTGGTTTATCCGGGAATACACGAATCCAAATGCGACCACCACGTTTAATGTGACGGGTCATTGCACGACGGGCAGCTTCGATTTGGCGAGCAGTCAAACGACCACGACCTGTAGCTTTCAAACCGAAATCACCAAAGCTTACTTTATTACCGCGAGTTGCAACGCCAGTGTTACGGCCTTTGTGCTGTTTGCGATATTTCAGTCTAGTTGGCTGCAGCATTTCTACCACCTGCCTTTCTGTTTTTCTTTTCTTCAGGTTTTGCAGTTACTTGTGGTTGAGAACCAGCTTCACCTTTGTAAACCCAAACTTTAATACCGATGATACCGTAAGTAGTCAAAGCTTCGCTTGTAGCGTAATCAACGTCAGCACGCAAAGTATGCAAAGGCACGCGACCTTCACGGTACCATTCGCTACGAGCGATATCGATACCATTCAAGCGGCCTGAAGACATGATTTTGATACCTTTAGCACCAGCACGCATTGCATTTTGCATAGAGCGTTTCATGGCACGACGGAACATCACACGTTTTTCCAATTGACCTGCAATGTTGTCTGCAATGATTTGTGCATCCAACTCAGGTTTGCGGATTTCTTCGATGTTTACATGTACTGGCAAACCCAATAAGTTTTGCAAGTCACGTTTCAACACTTCAATGTCTTCGCCTTTTTTACCAATCACAATACCTGGACGGGCAGTGAAAATGGTGATTTTAGCTGACTTAGCTGGACGCTCAATCACGATACGGCCAACAGAAGCGTTTTTCAAACGTTTATGTAAGTAGTTGCGAACGTCGATGTCTTGTTTCAAAACAGCTGGAAACTCGCTGGTTTTAGCAAACCATTTTGAAGACCAATCTTTGTTCACCGCTAATCGGAAACCAGTTGGGTTAATCTTTTGTCCCATTGTTTTTCCTTAATTACCAACGGTCACAGTGATGTGACAAGTTTGTTTTTCAATGCGGTTACCGCGACCTTTAGCACGAGCTGAGAAACGTTTCAAGCTAGGGCCTTTGTCAACGAAAATTTCAACCACTTTCAATTCATCAATGTCAGCGCCGTCATTGTGTTCAGCATTTGCAATAGCAGAATCCAAAACTTTTTTAGTCAATTCAGCTGCTTTTTGTGGTGCAAATTGCAAAATAGTCAAAGCGGAAGCAACATCTTTGCCACGAATCAAGTCAGCGATCAAGCGAGCTTTTTGCGCTGAAATGCGTGCATTTTTGTGTTGTGCAGATACTTTCATCTATTCACTCCTTATTTCTTAGCTTTTTTATCAGCCAAGTGGCCTTTAAAAGTGCGAGTGAAAGAGAATTCGCCCAATTTGTGACCAACCATGTTATCGCTGATGTATACAGGTACGTGAGTACGGCCGTTGTGTACAGCAATGGTTAAACCAATAAAGTCAGGCAAAATGGTAGAACGACGTGACCAAGTTTTGATTGGACGTTTGTCGCTGCTTGCACGTGCTGTATCAACTTTTTTCAGCAAGTGCAGGTCTACGTAAGGACCTTTTTTCAATGAACGTGCCATCTAATTACCCTTTATTTGAAAAGCGGCGACGAACAATCATATTATTCGTGCGTTTGTTGCTACGGGTGCGGTAGCCTTTAGCTGGAGTACCCCATGGGCTAACTGGCTCACGACCTTCACCGGTACGACCTTCACCACCACCGTGTGGGTGATCCACTGGATTCATTACCACACCGCGTACGGTAGGACGAATGCCTTTCCAGCGATTAGCACCAGCTTTACCGATTTTCTTCAAGCTTTGTTCTTCGTTACCCACTTCACCGATGGTTGCACGGCAATCAACGTGGATTTTACGAATTTCACCTGAACGCAAACGCAATTGAGCGTAGATGCCTTCACGTGCCAATAACATCGCAGAAGTACCAGCAGAACGTGCAATTTGCGCGCCTTTACCTGGTTTCATTTCGATACAGTGGATAGTCGTACCAACTGGGATGTTGCGAATAGGCAAAGCATTGCCTACTTTAATCGCAGCTTCAGAACCAGAAACAACTTTAGCGCCGACTTTCAAACCACGAGGAGCAATGATGTAACGACGCTCACCATCTGCATAGCACAACAATGCGATGTGCGCAGTACGGTTTGGATCGTATTCAATGCGTTCAACAGTCGCTGGGATCGCATCTTTGTTGCGTTTGAAGTCAACAATACGGTAATGATGTTTGTGACCACCACCTTTATGACGGGTAGTGATACGACCACCATTGTTACGACCAGCGGTAGAGTTTTGTTTTTCTAACAAAGGAGCATAAGGAGCACCTTTGTGCAGACCTTCAGTGACTACACGGACCATGCCGCGACGGCCAGCAGAAGTCGGCTTCATTTTAACAATAGCCATTATACTTTTCCTTATTCTGCAGAAGCGGCAGCTGCTGCTTCAAGGTCTAATTGCTGACCTTCAACCAAGCTAACATACGCTTTTTTCACGTCGCTGCGTTTACCCATAGTACGACCAAAGCGTTTTTGCTTGCCTTTGGTAGTAGTGGTAGTCACAGAGGCAACTTGAACACCGAACAACAATTCAACAGCAGCTTTGATTTCAGTTTTGGTTGCATTAGGCAACACTTTAAAAGTCATTTGGTTGCGTTTTTCAGCAATCATGTTACTTTTTTCTGAAACAACAGGTGCCAGAATCACTTTCATTAAACGTTCTTGATTCATGCCCATTGCTCCTCTAATTGTGCAACCGCTTCTTTGGTTACAACAACTTTCTTAAAGCGCAATAAGCTGTAAGGATCTGCTTGTTGAGCTTCCAAAACCAAAACGTTGTGCAAGTTACGGCTAGATAAAAATACGTTTTCATCCAATTGTTTGGTCAAGAACAATACTTGATCCATACCCAAGTTTTTCACTTGTTCAGCAAAAGCTTTGGTTTTTGGAGAGTCAACGGTCAAATCTTCAACCACTACCAAACGGTCGTCACGAACCAATTGAGACAAAATGGTCGCCATACCAGCGCGATACATTTTACGGTTCACTTTTTGAGTGAAGTTCTCATCAGGTTTGTTAGGGAACGCACGGCCACCTTTACGCCAGATTGGAGACGAAGTCATACCAGAACGCGCGCGACCGGTACCTTTTTGACGCCAAGGCTTTTTGGTAGAGTGGTGTACTTCGGCACGGGTTTTTTGGGCACGGTTACCTGAGCGAGCATTCGCCAAGTAAGCAGTTACCAATTGGTGTACCAAAGCTTCGTTGTATTCACGGCCAAACAAAGCATCAGAAGCAGCTACATTGCCTGCAACTTCGCCGTTAGCGTTGATTAATTTCAATTCCATTACGCACCCGCTTTCACACTAGGACGTACCACGACATCGCTGTTAATCGCGCCAGGTACTGCACCTTTTACCAACAGTAAGTTGCGTTCTGCATCAACACGTACAACCACTAAGTTTTGTACAGTTGATTTGGTGTTGCCATATTGACCGGCCATGCGTTGACCTTTAAACACGCGACCTGGGTCTTGTGCTTGACCAATAGAACCTGGCACACGGTGAGAACGTGAGTTACCGTGAGAAGTACGTTGAGAATCGAAATTATGACGTTTGATGGTACCGGCAAAGCCTTTACCTTTAGAAGTGCCAGTGATGTCTACCAACTGACCTGCTTCAAACATAGATACTTCGATTACGTCGCCAGCTTTCAATTCACCAGCTTCGATTGCGAATTCGATTAAACCAGCACCAGCTTCCACACCTGCTTTTGCAAAGTGACCAGCTTCTGCTTTATTAACGCGATTCGCTTTTTTTGAACCAAATGCCACTTGAACAGCTTCATAGCCATCAGTGTCTTTGGTTTTAACCTGAGTGACGCGGTTAGCAGTCATTTCCAACACGGTTACTGGAACAGATGCACCCTGTTCGTCGAACACGCGAGTCATGCCTACTTTGCGCCCTACCAGACCTAAACTCATGTTTATTCCTTAATATAAAGGCGCCAATTACGATTGATTGGCAGTAATAAAAAAACGAACTCAGCAAAAATTTGCTGAGTTCGCAATCATACTACAACACTCCAATTTAAATCAATGTTTTAAATTAAAATATTGTTAGCAAGTGTGATTATTGTACTTTAATTTCAACATCCACGCCTGCAGGCAAGTCCAATTTCATCAATGCATCGGTGGTTTTATCAGTCCAATCAACGATATCCATCAAACGCAAGTGAGTGCGGATTTCCAACTGTTCACGAGAAGTTTTATTCACGTGAGGAGAACGCAAAATGTTGAAACGTTCGATTTTTGTAGGCAAAGGAATTGGACCTTTAACCACAGCACCAGTACGTTTAGCAGTTTCAACGATCTCTTGAGCAGAATGATCGATCAAGCTGTAATCATAGGCTTTCAAGCGAATACGGATTTTTTGGTTTTTCATCTCAATATTCCTAAATTATTTGATTACAGAAGCGACAACACCTGCACCAACGGTACGACCACCTTCGCGAATCGCGAAGCGCAAACCATCTTCCATGGCGATAGGCGCAATCAACTCTACAGTGATTGATACGTTTTCACCTGGCATTACCATTTCTACGCCTTCACCCAAAGTAACTGCACCAGTTACGTCAGTTGTACGGAAGTAGAACTGTGGACGGTAGTTAGCGAAGAATGGAGTATGACGGCCACCTTCTTCTTTAGACAATACATACACTTCAGCAGTGAATGTAGTGTGTGGTTTGATGGTGCCTGGTTTAGCCAATACTTGACCACGTTCAACGTCTTCACGTTTGGTACCACGCAACAACACACCTACGTTGTCACCAGCTTGACCTTCGTCCAACAATTTGCGGAACATTTCCACACCGGTACAAGTGGTTTTAACAGTGTCTTTCAAACCAACGATTTCGATCTCTTCGCCTACTTTTACGATACCGCGTTCGATACGACCAGTCACTACAGTACCGCGACCAGAGATAGAGAATACGTCTTCGATAGGCAACAAGAATGGTTTGTCAACAGCACGTTCTGGAGTTGGGATGTAAGAATCCAAAGCCGCAGCCAATTCCAAGATTGCTGGTTCGCCGATTGCTGATTGGTCGCCTTCCAAGGCTTTCAATGCAGAACCTTTGATGATTGGGCAGTCGTCGCCTGGGAAGTCGTAGCTTGACAACAAGTCACGGATTTCCATTTCAACCAATTCCAACAACTCTTCGTCGTCAACCATGTCACATTTGTTCATGAATACCAAGATGTAAGGTACACCTACTTGGCGACCCAACAAGATGTGTTCACGAGTTTGTGGCATAGGACCATCAGCAGCTGAACATACCAAAATCGCGCCATCCATTTGAGCCGCGCCAGTGATCATGTTTTTAACATAGTCGGCGTGTCCTGGACAGTCTACGTGAGCGTAGTGGCGAGTTTCTGTTTCGTATTCAACGTGTGAAGTGTTGATGGTAATACCACGTGCTTTTTCTTCAGGCGCGTTGTCGATTTGATCGTAGGCTTTAGCAGCACCACCAAATGCTTTAGACAATACTGTGCACAAAGCAGCAGTCAAAGTAGTTTTACCATGGTCAACGTGACCGATTGTGCCCACGTTTACGTGTGGTTTACTGCGTTCAAACTTTTCTTTAGCCATTTGACTAATTCCTTTTAAAGAACAATGAATCTTCAGTAAGCGGCCTGTAAGCTTTACAGGCCGCTTGATTCGTTAAAAATTAACCTTTGCGGTTTTCCATGATTTTTTCAGCAACGTTGTTTGGTGCTTCAGCATACTTTTTGAATTCCATAGAGTATGTTGCGCGACCTTGAGTAGCTGAACGCAAATCAGTAGAGTAACCAAACATTTCAGACAATGGCACTTCTGCACGGATTTTTTTGCCGCCGATACCATCATCATCCATACCCAATACCAAACCACGACGACGGTTCAAGTCACCCATCACATCGCCCATGTAGTCTTCTGGGGTTTCAACTTCTACAGCCATTACTGGTTCCAAGATGCAAGGGTTTGCGCGACGCATACCTTCTTTAAACGCCATAGAACCGGCCAACTCAAACGCGATTTGCGAAGAGTCAACGTCATGGTAAGAACCGAATACCAAGCGCACGCGAACGTCCACTACTGGATAGCCAGCCAATACACCGCTGTTCAAAGTATCACGGATACCTTTATCAACTGAAGGGATGAATTCTTTAGGAATCACACCGCCTTTAATTTCGTCGATAAATTCGTAACCTGCGCCACCTGGTTCCAAAGGTTCCATTTTGATCACTGCGTGACCGTATTGACCTTTACCACCAGATTGTTTCACGTGTTTACCTTCAACTTCCACTTCTTTGCGGATGGTTTCACGGTAAGCCACTTGAGGAGCACCAACGGCCGCTTCAACGCCAAACTCACGTTTCATACGGTCAACCAAGATCTCTAAGTGCAATTCACCCATACCAGAGATGATGGTTTGGCCAGATTCTTCATCGGTTTTCACACGGAATGAAGGGTCTTCTTTGGCCAAACGGTTCAAAGCCAAGCCCATTTTTTCTTGGTCGGCTTTGGTTTTTGGCTCAACAGCAACGTGAATTACTGGCTCTGGGAATTCCATGCGTTCCAAGATGATAGGAGCATCTTCAGCACACAAAGTCTCACCAGTAGTAACGTCTTTCAAACCAATCGCAGCAGCGATGTCACCAGCACGTACTTCTTCGATCTCGTCACGGTCGTTGGCTTTCATTTGTACCAAACGGCCTACACGTTCACGTGTGCCTTTAACAGAGTTGATGACAGTATCACCAGACTTCAACACGCCTGAGTAAACACGGATGAAAGTCAATTGACCCACGTATTTGTCATTCATCAATTTGAATGCCAACGCAGAGAATTTCTCTTCATCAGATGCTTCACGGCTGTCTGCTTCTTCAGTTTTAGGATTAATACCGGCTACTGGAGGAATGTCTGTAGGTGCTGGCAAGTATTCAACAACCGCGTCCAACATGCGTTGTACACCTTTGTTTTTAAATGCAGAACCACACAATACAGGTTGGATTTCGCCAGCCAAAGTACGAGTACGCAAAGCAGACACGATTTCTTCTTCAGTCAGCGTTTCGCCGCTCAAGTATTTTTCCATCAAGTCTTCAGTGGCTTCAGCCGCAGCTTCAACCATTTTTTCACGCCATTCTTCAGCAACGCTTACCAAATCAGCAGGAATGTCAGCATAGTCGAAAGTCAAACCTTGAGTGGCATCGTTCCACAAAATGGCTTTCATTTTCAACAAGTCAACCACGCCTTGGAAGCCGTCTTCTGCACCGATAGGTACCACTACTGGTACTGGGTTAGCGCGCAGGCGAGTGGCCATTTGCTCAACCACACGGAAGAAGTTAGCACCTTGACGGTCCATTTTGTTCACAAATGCCAAACGTGGCACTTTGTATTTGTTGGCTTGGCGCCATACAGTTTCAGATTGCGGTTGTACGCCACCCACTGCACAGTAAACCATTACTGCACCGTCCAATACACGCATAGAACGCTCTACTTCTACAGTAAAGTCTACGTGTCCTGGGGTGTCAATCACGTTGAAACGGTATTCAGGCAATGTGCCGCCCATACCTTTCCAGAATGTGGTTACCGCTGCAGAGGTAATGGTAATACCACGCTCTTGCTCTTGTTCCATCCAGTCAGTAGTTGCTGCACCGTCATGTACCTCACCCAATTTGTGGGTCATGCCTGTGTAGAACAAAATACGTTCTGAAGTAGTGGTTTTACCGGCGTCAATATGTGCGCTAATACCGATATTACGGTAGCGCGAAATAGGGGTTTTACGAGCCACGGTTGTCGCCTTTTTAAATTAGAAACGGAAGTGAGAGAACGCTTTGTTCGCTTCAGCCATGCGGTGTACTTCTTCACGTTTTTTCAACGCACCGCCACGACCTTCAGCCGCATCCATCAATTCACCTGCCAAGCGCAAGTCCATTGATTTTTCACCACGTTTACGAGCAGCATCGCGTACCCAACGCATCGCCAACGCCAAACGACGTGACGGACGAACTTCAACGGGAACTTGATAGTTAGCACCACCGACACGGCGGCTCTTCACTTCCACGATTGGTTTCGCGTTAGCAATAGCAGTTTCGAATACTTCGATAGCTGATTTACCAGATTTTTTCTCGATTTGTTCCAAAGCACCGTAAACGATACGCTCTGCAACAGATTTTTTGCCGTCGATCATCACAACGTTCATGAATTTAGACAATTCGGTGCTACCGAATTTTGGATCAGGCAAAATCTCGCGTTTAGGGACTTCTCTACGTCTTGGCATTTTAATTCCTTAAATTCTATTCAGTTGAGCATCATTGCTCAGGCTTATTCATGTAAATAAGCACTTACTCGACTACCTTCATCAGGCAGCCCACGTCAAAAGCCAATTACTTAGGACGTTTTGTACCGTATTTAGAACGGCTTTGTTTACGGTCTTTAACACCAGCAGTGTCCAAAGAACCGCGTACAGTATGGTAACGCACACCTGGCAAGTCTTTTACACGACCGCCGCGGATCAATACCACGCTGTGCTCTTGCAAGTTATGGCCTTCACCACCGATGTACGAAATCACTTCGAAACCGTTGGTCAAACGCACTTTACAAACTTTACGCAAAGCTGAGTTAGGTTTTTTAGGAGTAGTGGTGTAAACACGAGTGCACACGCCACGTTTTTGAGGGCAAGCCTCCAAAGCAGGTACTTTGTTCACATAGATCGGTTTTTGACGACCTTTGCGTACCAATTGATTGATAGTTGGCATTTCTTATGTTCCCATTGAAAAACTACTGGCACCATGCCAGCAAGGGCGGAATTATAGACGCTATTCAAGCCTCGCGTCAAATACCCGCACCGATATTCGCTTGTTTTTTAACTTAATTTGATGCAGAAAACCCACTTAGCAGCAAAAAGTGGGCACGCTTCAATTACATGCGGCCTGTAAAAATTAGTGGGAGACATTTGCCCTTTAGGCTGAATCTGGCTCACCTGTCTGTGCATTCCCACTTCATTCATCATCTGATGGTGGATGTTTTTGCTCAAAACGCCGCTCAGCGCGGCTCAAATGGCGAATCAACACATGCGAAATCAAATTCACCCCAATGCCGCCGTAAGTCAGTGGCAGCAAATACAAAGCCAGCGACACCTCCGATAAAAACACCGTATTGTCCCAATGCGAGCTGGTGGTTTTGGCCATGTTCGCCAACACTTGCAACAGGTAAATGTCCACACCAGAAATCAGCAGCAAGGCCACACCAAAAATCAACACGGTATAGCGCGAAATCATCCGCCGCCACAACAGCCCCACATAAATGGCCACCGGCACAATCAGCGAAAACAACAGCAATAAGTAAAACTGCATTTGCACAAATACGGTTTGCATTACACCCACCCTAGCACAACATGGCGACCTCACATCATTTCACCATAGTCCATAGAAAGAAAGCCCCACAACACGGGTTTGCACGAACTTGCTTGATTTGATGAAGCCCAGCTTAAACCACAAAAATAAGCGGCCTGTAAGGCTTACAGGCCGCTTTAAATCAATATATTCATCAATATCATGTCAATATCAGTTAACTCATTGGGTCGCACTGGCTGTGAGCTTGGGCCAGCTGTGACGAGATTACCCTGCTGTGCCCTATTCGATACTTGCTCAATAAATACACACATGCATATCCAGCAGGCACAAAAAAGCGGCCTGTAAACATTTACAGGCCGCTTCTGATTGCGTTACACGCTTACAACATTATTCTGCTGCAGGTGTTTCTGCTGCTTGGGTGTGTTGACGGCGTTTGCGGTGGTAATGTAAACCAGTACCCGCCGGAATCAAACGACCCACAATCACGTTTTCTTTCAAGCCGCGCAAGTCGTCGCGTTTGCCCATGATCGCAGCTTCGGTCAAGACACGGGTAGTCTCTTGGAACGATGCGGCAGAGATGAACGAGTCGGTAGACAAGGACGCTTTGGTAATACCCAACAAGATGTTGTCGATGCGTGCAGGCTGTTTGCCTTCTGCCAACATTTTCTCGTTTTCTATCATCACTTCGGCGCGCTCAACTTGCTCACCGGTAATGAAATGGGTTTCACCAGAATCAGCGATGTTCACACGACGCAACATTTGGCGAATGATCACTTCAATGTGTTTGTCGGAAATCTTCACACCTTGCAAGCGGTAAACCTCTTGCACTTCTTGGATGATGTAGCGAGCCAAGGCTTCGATACCTTGCAAACGCAAGATGTCGTGCGGATCAACTGCGCCATCGACAATGGTTTCACCACGGTTCACCACTTGACCATCATGCACCAACACTTGTTTCTCTTTCGAGATCAAGGTTTCTACAGCGATGCCATCAGTGTCGGTAATCACCAAGCGTTGTTTGCCTTTGGTTTCTTTACCAAAGGAAACGGTACCAGTTACCTCTGCCAACATACCTGCGTCTTTTGGTGTACGAGCCTCGAACAATTCTGCTACACGAGGCAAACCACCGGTAATGTCACGGGTTTTGGTAGAAGCTTGTGGGATACGCGCTAACACATCACCTTTGCCAATTTCCTGACCTTCACGCACGGTAATGATCGCACCGATAGGGAATGCCATGGTCACTGGGGTATCCGAACCTGGAGCGTGGATTTCTTCACCGTTTTCATCGAGCAAGCGCACTGCTGGACGCAATACACGCGCTTGTGAACCACGGCGTTTGCCATCAATCACCACCAAGGTAGACAAACCAGTCACTTCATCGGTTTGTTTCGCGACAGTCACGCCTTCTTCGATGTTCTCGAAGCGCACACGACCTGCATGCTCGGTAATCATTGGACGGGTATGTGGATCCCATGTGGCCAATACATGGCCCGCGGTAATCACTTCACCATCACGCACCATCAACGTCGCACCGTAAGGCACTTTATGACGTTCACGCTCACGACCGACATCATCATGAATCACCACTTCACAAGAACGGCCGATGACAATCAACTCGCCTTTGTTGTTGGCAACATAACGCATTTGGCTAGAGAAACGTGCCGTACCGTTAGATTTAGACTCTACTTGGGTCGCTGCGGCTGCTCGAGACGCTGCACCACCAATGTGGAAGGTACGCATGGTCAACTGTGTACCCGGTTCACCAATCGATTGCGCTGCAATCACGCCGACTGCTTCACCAGTGTTCACCAATTTACCGCGTGCCAAGTCACGGCCGTAACATTTCGCGCACAAGCCATAACGGGTTTTACAAGTAATTGGGGTGCGTACTTTCACCTCATCGACACCTGAGTTGTCGATTTCGTTAACCAAGGCTTCGGTCAACATGGTGCCAGACTCTACCAAAGTTGCATTGGTAATCGGGTCTACCACGTCTTCAGCTGTTACACGGCCCAAAATACGGTCGCGCAATGGTTCAATCACGTCACCGCCTTGTACCACGGCTTTCATCACGAAACCATCGCTGGTACCGCAATCGTCTTCGATGACCACCAAGTCTTGGGTCACATCGACCAAACGACGGGTCAAGTAACCTGAGTTCGCTGTTTTCAACGCCGTATCGGCCAAACCTTTACGCGCACCGTGAGTGGAAATAAAGTATTGTAATACTGTTAAGCCTTCACGGAAGTTAGAGGTAATTGGGGTTTCGATAATCGAACCATCTGGTTTCGCCATCAAACCACGCATACCTGACAACTGTTTGATCTGTGCTGGCGAACCACGGGCACCAGAGTCGGCCATCATGTAAATGGAGTTGAACGATTCTTGGTCCACTTCATTACCGTCGCGGTCAAACACTTTGTCCACAGACAAGTTGTCCATCATCGCTTTGGCGATCTTGTCACCAGTACGGCCCCAGATGTCGACCACTTTGTTATAGCGTTCGCCATTGGTTACCAAACCTTGACGGTATTGCTCTTCGATTTCTTTCACTTCGGCATTGGCTTCGCCCAACAATTGCGCTTTCGCTGCAGGCACTTCCATGTCGTCTACGCAAATCGAAATACCACCGCGGGTTGAGTACGCATAACCGGTGTACATCAAATGGTCGGCGAAAATCACGGTGTCGCGCAAACCACATTGACGGAACGAGGCGTTAATCAGTTTAGAGATTTCTTTTTTCTTCAACGCTTTGTTGACGTGAGAGAAACTCAAACCTTTAGGCAACAAGGTCGACAAAATCGCGCGACCAACCGTGGTTTCGTAACGATTCACAACAGGATCGAAACCACCTTGTTCGTTTTTCACGTATTCGGTCAAACGCACGATACATTTGGTACCCAATTCCACTTGGCGTGTTTGATAAGCACGGTGTACTTCTTTGACGTCGGCAAACATGATGCCTTCGCCTTTACCGTTAATCTTGTCACGCGTCATGTAATACAGACCCAAGACGATGTCTTGAGAAGGTACGATGATAGGCTCACCATTGGCTGGAGACAACACATTGTTAGAAGCCAACATCAAGGTGCGTGCTTCTTCTTGTGCTTCCAAAGACAATGGTACGTGTACCGCCATTTGGTCACCGTCGAAGTCGGCATTGAATGCCGCACAAACGAGTGGGTGCAATTGAATGGCTTTGCCTTCAATCAAGATCGGTTCAAACGCTTGAATACCCAAACGGTGCAAGGTAGGTGCACGGTTCAACATGATTGGATGTTCGCGAATCACGTCTTCCAAGATGTCCCAAACTTCTGGCACTTCTTGCTCTACCAATTTTTTCGCTTGTTTGATGGAGTTGGCCAATTCCAATTTTTCCAATTTATGGAAAATGAATGGTTTGAACAATTCCAATGCCATTTTTTTAGGCAAACCACATTGGTGCAAACGCAAGTAAGGACCTACGGTAATCACAGAGCGGCCTGAATAGTCCACACGTTTACCCAGCAAGTTCTGACGGAAGCGACCGCCCTTACCTTTAATCATGTCTGCCAAAGATTTCAATGGACGTTTGTTGGCGCCCGTCATCGCTTTACCGCGACGGCCATTGTCCAACAATGAGTCTACTGCTTCTTGCAACATGCGTTTTTCATTGCGCACGATGATGTCTGGTGCACGCAATTCCAACAAACGTTTCAAACGGTTGTTACGGTTAATCACGCGGCGGTACAAATCGTTCAAGTCAGAAGTGGCAAAACGACCACCATCCAACGGCACCAATGGACGCAAATCAGGTGGCAATACTGGCAATACATCCATAATCATCCACTCAAGTTTCATACCTGAGCGTTGGAACGCTTCCAATACTTTCAAACGTTTCGCAATTTTTTTGATTTTGGTGTCAGAACCAGTCGATTCCAACTCTTGACGCAATACTTGAATTTCGTTTTCGATGTCGAGGGTACGCAACAATTCACGCACACCTTCTGCACCCATTTTCGCTTCAAATTCTTCGCCGTATTCGTCCAAGTTTTCGTAATAGTCTTCTTCGGTCAACAATTGACGGCGTTGCAAAGAAGTCAAACCAGGATCGGTTACCACAAAGGCTTCAAAGTACAAAATGCGTTCGATGTCACGCAAAGTCATGTCCAAAACCATGCCCAAACGAGATGGCAATGATTTCAAGAACCAGATGTGCGCTACAGGTGAAGCCAATTCGATGTGACCCATGCGTTCACGGCGTACTTTGGACAAAGTCACTTCCACGCCACATTTTTCGCAGGTCACGCCTTTGAATTTCAAACGTTTGTACTTACCGCACAAACATTCGTAGTCTTTCACTGGGCCAAAAATTTTGGCACAGAACAAACCATCGCGTTCAGGCTTGAACGTACGGTAGTTGATGGTTTCAGGTTTTTTAACTTCGCCATACGACCATGAGCGTATGGTTTCAGGTGATGCGATACCAATTTTGATGGCATCAAATTCATCATCTGCACCTGCACCTTGCAAGGGGTTAAATAAATCTAACAAAGCTTTCATTTTAGCTCCAGTTGTTGACGCGTTACAGGCCGGCCTGTAACGCGTTTGCCACAATTAGTAACGCTCTAAATCGATATCCAAGCCCAATGATCGGATCTCTTTCACCAATACATTGAACGACTCTGGCATACCAGCATCGATTTTGTGTTCACCTTTAACGATGTTTTCGTACATTTTGGTACGGCCAACCACGTCATCGGATTTCACAGTTAACATCTCTTGTAAGGTGTATGCAGCACCGTAAGCTTCCAGTGCCCACACCTCCATCTCACCGAAACGCTGACCACCGAATTGGGCTTTACCACCCAATGGTTGTTGTGTCACCAAGCTGTAAGGGCCAGTAGAACGAGCATGCATTTTTTCGTCTACCAAGTGATGCAGTTTCAAGTAATGCATCACACCCACAGTCACATGACGGTCAAACGCTTCACCGGTACGGCCATCGTACAAAGTGATTTGGGTTTTGGTGCTGTTAAAGCCCAATTTTTCCATGTCTGGGTCTTCGCTTGGGTAAGCCAATTCCAACATGTTTTTGATTTCGGCTTCATCGGCACCGTCGAACACTGGAGAGGCAAAAGTCATGCCGCGACGCAAGTGTTGCGCCAAGTTCATGATTTCAGCATCGGTCAACTCATCCAAGTTTTCTTGCTTACCGCTGGTGTTGTACAACTTCTCAAAGTAAGCACGCAATTCGGCCACTTGACGTTGTTCTACCAACATCTTGTTGATGCGTTCACCAATACCTTTGGCAGCCCAACCCAAATGCACTTCCAAAATCTGACCGATGTTCATACGAGACGGTACACCCAATGGGTTCAATACGATGTCTACGGTACGGCCATCTGCCAAGTAAGGCATGTCTTCTACTGGCAAGATGCGTGAAACCACACCTTTGTTACCATGTCGACCCGCCATTTTGTCACCGGCTTGCAAACGACGTTTGATGGCGATGAATACTTTCACCATTTTTTGAACGCCAGGTTGCAATTCGTCGCCTTGAGTCAATTTTTTCTTCTTGATCTCGTACATGGCGTCGGCTTCTTCGTACTTCTGTGCCAAGCTCAGTTTGGTCAATTCCAATTGTTTTGCCAATGATTCATCGGCCAAACGGATGTCAAACCACTCGTGTTTGTTTTCAATGCTGCCCAAGTATTCTTTGGTAATGGCAGTGCCTTTAACCAAACGCATAGGGCCACCATTGGCAACTTGTCCAACAATCATGCGCTCGATACGGTCAAATGCATCGTTATTGAAAATGCGCATTTGATCGTTCAAGTCTTTGCGGTAGCGTTTCAATTCCGCATCAATGATGGATTGAGCACGTTTGTCACGTTCAATGCCTTCACGGGTGAACACTTGGACGTCAATCACCGTACCGCTCATGCCTGTAGGCATGCGCAATGAAGTATCTTTTACGTCAGAAGCTTTTTCACCGAAAATAGCACGCAACAATTTTTCTTCAGGGGTTAATTGGGTTTCACCTTTAGGTGTTACCTTGCCCACCAACACGTCGCCAGCTTCTACTTCAGCACCGATGTAAACAATACCGGATTCATCCAAACGGTTTTGCATGCGTTCAGACAGGTTCGGAATGTCACGGGTGATTTCTTCTGCGCCCAATTTGGTATCGCGCGCCACCACATTCAATTCTTCGATGTGGATGGTGGTATAGCGGTCTTCTGCTACCACTTTTTCAGAAATCAAAATTGAGTCTTCGTAGTTGTAACCATTCCAAGGCATGAAGGCGATGGTCATGTTTTGACCCAAAGCCAATTCACCTAAGTCGGTAGAAGCACCGTCAGCCACCACGTCACCGCGGGCCAAGATGTCACCTTTGTTCACAACTGGACGTTGGTTGATGTTAGTCGATTGGTTAGAACGGGTGTATTTCACCAAGTTGTAGATGTCGACACCCACTTCACCAGCAATCGCTTCATCATCGTGCACACGAATCACCACGCGACCCGCATCCACAGACTCAACCACACCGCCACGACGCGCAACCACGGCAGTCGCAGAGTCAACCGCCACAGAGCGTTCAATACCGGTACCTACCAATGGTTTGTCCGCACGCAAGCAAGGCACAGCTTGACGTTGCATGTTGGCACCCATCAATGCACGGTTGGCGTCATCGTGTTCCAAGAATGGAATCAATGATGCTGCTACCGATACCACCTGACCTGTTGCCACGTCCATGTATTGCACGCGATCAGGGGTGGCCAAAATGGTTTCGCCTTTTTCACGGCAAGTCACCAATTCATCGGTCAATTGACCTTCTTTGTCCAACTCGGCATTCGCCTGTGCAATCACATAGCGGCCTTCTTCGATGGCAGACAAGTAATCGATTTGGTCGGTTACTTTGCTGTCTATCACACGGCGGTATGGGGTTTCCAAGAAACCGTATTCATTGGTACGCGCGTAAACAGACAAAGAGTTGATCAAACCAATGTTTGGACCCTCTGGTGTTTCAATCGGGCACACACGACCGTAATGGGTTGGGTGTACGTCACGCACTTCAAAGCCTGCGCGTTCACGCGTCAAACCACCGGGGCCCAAAGCAGAGACACGACGTTTGTGTGTCACTTCAGACAATGGGTTGGTTTGGTCCATAAACTGAGACAATTGGCTAGAACCGAAGAATTCTTTGATTGCAGCCGAAACAGGTTTGGCATTGATCAAGTCATGCGGCATCAAATTGTCTGATTCAGCTTGGTTCAAACGCTCTTTCACAGCACGTTCAACACGCGCCAAGCCAGAACGGAATTGGTTTTCAGCCAACTCACCTACTGAACGCACACGACGGTTACCCAAGTGGTCAATGTCGTCTACTTCGCCATGGCCATTGCGCAATTCCACCAAAGTCGCAATCGAAATCACGATGTCTTCATTGGTCAAGACAAAGTTTTTGTCGTTGGTCAACGCAGACAATTCTTCAATCATGGTGCGATACCACAATGGTGATTTCTCATCCAATTTGTGTTCGTACGTGCGTTTGTTGAATTTCATGCGACCAACGCGTGACAAGTCATAGCTGTCGTGGCTGAAGAACAAACGGTTAAACAATTGTTCTACCGCATCTTCGGTAGGTGGTTCACCAGGGCGCATCATGCGGTAAATCGCCACACGTGCTTGCAATTGGGTTTCCACTTCATCAACGCGCAAGGTATTGGCGATGTAGCCACCTTGGTCTAATTCATTGATGAACAAGGTTTCGATTTTTTCGATTTCGTGCAATTGGAATTGCACCAAGATTTCTTCAGTCAATTCGTCATTGGCTTTGGCAATCACTTCGCCAGTCAATGGATTGATGACATCTTTGGCCAATACTTTGCCAATCAAGCTCTCGAAATCAACATTCAAGCGTTCGATACCGGCGTTGCTCAAATCGCGCACAGACTTAGCAGTGAAGCGTTTGCCTTTGGCAACAATCAAATTACCGTCTTTGTCGATAACGTCGATTTTGGCAACTTCGCCTTTCAAGCGACCCAATACCAACTCTTGTTCGATGCCTTTGTCGCTCAAATGGAACGCATCTTTGTCATAGAACATGGTTAAGATGGTTTCAGCGTCGTAACCCAATGCTTTGAGCAAAATGGTCACAGGCATTTTACGGCGACGGTCGATACGGAAGTACAACAAGTCTTTTGGATCAAACTCAAAATCCAACCATGAACCACGGTAAGGAATGATGCGAGCTGAGAACAACAATTTACCTGATGAGTGGGTTTTACCACGGTCGTGTTCAAAGAACACACCAGGCGAACGGTGCAATTGCGATACGATAACGCGTTCAGTACCATTGATTACAAATGAGCCACTAGGCGTCATCAATGGGATTTCACCCATGTACACTTCATTCTCGCGAACTTCTTTTACCGTTGGTTTAGAAGCTTCACGATCATTGATTACCAAACGGATGCGTGCGCGCAGTGGGGCGGCAAAGGTAATGCCGCGCATTTGGCACTCTTGGATATCAAATACAGGTTCACCCAAAATGTAATGTACAAATTCCAAACGCGCATGGCCATTGTGGCTAACGATAGGGAAAATCGATGAGAATGCGGCCTGTAAGCCCTCATCTTTGCGTTGGTCAAATGGGGTATTTAGCTGCAAAAATGAAGCGTAAGAATCCAATTGAGTTGCAAGCAAAAACGGAAAATCTAAAACGTTTTCACGTTTTGCAAAGCTTTTGCGGATGCGTTTTTTCTCAGTAAATGAGTAACTCATGTAAGAAGCTCCAATGAATGGATGGTTTTTGGCAGGCTGTTAAGACTAAACACTTCGCCGAAATGCCCAGTTTTAATAACCCTATGCAAGAAGCGAAATAAGGCCGGCAGTATAACTGCCAGCCTGTCAGCTTAAATCAGCTTATTTGATTTCGACTTTAGCACCAGCTTCAGTCAATTGTTTAGCGATGTCGTCAGCTTCTGCTTGAGAAACACCTTCTTTAACAGTTTTAGGTGCGCCGTCAACCATGTCTTTGGCTTCTTTCAAGCCCAAGCCAGTGATAGCACGTACCACTTTGATCACGCCAACTTTTTGGTCGCCAGCTGCAGTCAATACAACGTCGAACTCAGTTTTTTCTTCAGCAGCAGCTGCACCAGCAGCAGCGCCACCAGCAACTGCCAAAGCAGCAGCAGAAACGCCAAATTTTTCTTCGAACGCTTTAACCAAGTCGTTCAATTCCATAACGGTCAAACCAGCAACTGCTTCTAAAATGTCTTCTTTAGTAATAGCCATGCTATTAAACTCCTAAAATCTTAATTCAAATAAATCAAATGTAAATTATGCGGCTTCGGTTTCTGCGTTTTTTGCAGCCAAAGCAGCCAAGGCGCGAGCAAAGCCAGAAACTGGCGCTTGCATAACACCCAACAATTTGGCCAACAATTCTTCTTGTGAAGGAATTGAGGCTAATTCAGCTACTTGAGCAACATCCAACAAATCGCCATTGTAAACACCGGCTTTAACAACAATTTTGTCGTCTTTTTTAGAGAACTGGTGTAATACTTTAGCGGCAGCAACAGCATCTTCAGATGCAGCATAAATCAATGGACCAACCATTTGGTCAGCCAATGCAGCAAATGAAGTACCTTCTACAGCACGGCGTACCAAAGTGTTTTTCAATACGTGTAAGTACACGCCCTCTTTACGAGCATTCGCACGCAATTCGGTCAAATTGGCAACACTGATACCACGATACTCGGCGATCACCAATGTTTGGGCATTTGCGATACCAGCTGCAATGCCTTCAACGGTGGCCTTTTTGGCTTCAATATTGAGACTCAAGGTCTACCTCCCACTGTTAATAATCGAAACACCGAAGTGTTTCCCCAGCTCGGCAACCAAGAAAAAGACATTTTACAAACAGATGTTTGTAACACAATCAATTTCGGGACTACCGTCTGCGTAGGGTAAGTTTAAATCCTTGCGGATCCCTACGGTCTTGGACATCTACTTAAATAAGTAGCCCAATAAAGCGGCCTGTAAATGACTCACAAGCCGCTCCAAAACTTAATTAGTTGGTACTGGCAGTATCAACACGCACGCCCAAGCCCATAGTGCTTGAAACGGCGATTTTTTTCACATATTGGCCTTTGGCAGCAGCAGGTTTTGCTTTTACCAAAGCGTCCAACAATGCATTGAAGTTTTCACGCAAGTCAGCTTCAGCGAAAGAAGCGCGACCGATGGTAGCGTGAATGATACCTGCTTTATCAGTACGGTATTGAACTTGACCGGCTTTGGCATTTTTAACTGCTTCAGCAACGTTAGGAGTCACAGTACCTACTTTAGGGTTAGGCATCAAACCACGTGGGCCCAAGATGGTACCCAATTGGCCAACAATGCGCATAGCATCTGGAGAAGCGATCACAACATCAAAATCCATGTTGCCTTTTTTCACTTCATCAGCCAACTCTTCCATACCAACGATGTCAGCACCGGCTTCACGAGCAGCGTCTGCGTTAGCACCTTGGGTGAACACAGCCACGCGAGTGGTTTTACCAGTACCTTTAGGCAACACCACTGCGCCACGAACCACTTGGTCAGATTTACGAGGGTCAACACCCAAGTTAATCGCAACGTCGATAGATTCGTCAAATTTAGCAGTCGCGCCAGTTTTAACGGTAGTGATGGCTTCGTCGATAGCATACAATTTGTTGCTGTCTACAGAAGCGCGCAAAGCTTGCAAACGTTTAGAAATCTTAGCCATTTACACGCCCTCCACTTCAATACCCATAGAACGAGCAGTACCAGCGATGATGCGTACTTTTGCATCCAAGTCAGCGCCAGTCAAATCAGGTTCTTTGGTTTTGGCAATTTCTTCCACTTGAGCACGAGTGATTTTACCCACTTTGTTGGTCAATGGATTAGAAGAGCCTTTTTGCAAGCCGGCTGCTTTTTTCAACAACACAGATGCTGGAGGGGTTTTCATCACGAAAGTGAATGATTTGTCAGCGTACGCAGTAATCACTACTGGTACTGGCAAACCTGGCTCCATGCCTTGAGTTTGGGCATTGAACGCTTTACAGAATTCCATGATGTTCAAACCACGTTGACCCAATGCTGGACCAACTGGAGGTGATGGATTGGCTTTACCTGCACCAATTTGCAGTTTAATGTAGCCTACAACTTTTTTTGCCACTTTGATTCTCCGATAGTGGGTATAACGCGGACCATCCGCTTCCCAAAAAAAACAAGGTCTACAATTATAGACCTTGTTTTTTTATTTTGCAAGTACAAGTTGTTAAATAAACTAAACTTTTTCAACCTGCGTGAAATCCAGCTCTACTGGGGTTTCGCGACCGAAAATTTGTACTGACACACGCAATTTGTTGCGTTCGTAATTCACTTCATCCACCACACCATTGAAATCTGCGAATGGACCTTCGTTCACACGAATACGTTGACCCACTTCAAATTCAACCTTAGGTTTGGGCTTTTCGCCACCGGTTTGAATTTGCTGCATGATGGCATCGACTTCACGCTGGGTAATTGGCAACGGACGGTTGGCCGTACCACCAATGAAACCGGTTACACGCGGTGTTGATTTCACCAAATGCCATGAGTCGTCGGTCATTTCCATTTCCGCCAACACATAACCTGGGAAGAATTTGCGCTCACTTAAAGTGCGCTTGCCATTTTTGATGTCCACCACTTCTTCAACTGGCACCAAAATCTGACCGAAATAATCTTGCATGCCTTCACGCTCAATGCGCTCTTTCAGGGTTTTTTGCACATTCTTCTCAAACCCTGAGTAAGCATGCACTACATACCATTTTTTAGCCATGTTTAACCCCTTTTCAACAACACATCATAGAACAGCCACGCAATTAACGAATCAGCCATCCACATGAAGCCTGCCAAAACCGCCACAAAAGCCACCACATACAAAGTTGTACGCAAAGCTTCAGGCCGCTCTGGCCATACTACTTTTTTCACTTCAACAAAAGCACTCTTAATGTAAGCAATCATACGCTTACCCAAGTGCGTTGCGAAGAATACAATTGCCAAGGCAATCACCACACCCACTGCAGTAATCAGTCCACGCACATACACATTTAACTGTGGTAAGGCGTAAAAAGCCCAAACAGCGGCTGCAACGACCAACAAGGCAACGACGATCTTAACCAAATCAGCTGCTTTGTTTTTCTTTGCTTCCGCTTGTGCTTGAGCCTTCACTTCTGCCTTAGAATGGATTCTTGGTTTTACAGCCTTAGTAGGCTGAGTCTGGTTATCCATAAAGCACTTTCTAACAATAAAAAAAGACTAACCAACCTAAAGGCCGATTAGTCTTGATTTGGCAGGCCAAGAGGGACTCGAACCCCCAACCCTCGGTTTTGGAGACCGATGCTCTACCAATTGAGCCATTGGCCTTTAAACTATGTCGTTATTTAATTACAGATGCTACAACACCTGCACCAACGGTACGACCACCTTCGCGAATCGCGAAGCGCAAACCATCTTCCATGGCGATAGGCGCAATCAACTCTACAGTGATTGATACGTTTTCACCTGGCATTACCATTTCTACGCCTTCACCCAAAGTAACTGCACCAGTTACGTCAGTTGTACGGAAGTAGAACTGTGGACGGTAGTTAGCGAAGAATGGAGTATGACGGCCACCTTCTTCTTTAGACAATACATACACTTCAGCAGTGAATGTAGTGTGTGGTTTGATGGTGCCTGGTTTAGCCAATACTTGACCACGTTCAACGTCTTCACGTTTGGTACCACGCAACAACACACCTACGTTGTCACCAGCTTGACCTTCGTCCAACAATTTGCGGAACATTTCCACACCGGTACAAGTGGTTTTAACAGTGTCTTTCAAACCAACGATTTCGATCTCTTCGCCTACTTTTACGATACCGCGTTCGATACGACCAGTCACTACAGTACCGCGACCAGAGATAGAGAATACGTCTTCGATAGGCAACAAGAATGGTTTGTCAACAGCACGTTCTGGAGTTGGGATGTAAGAATCCAAAGCCGCAGCCAATTCCAAGATTGCTGGTTCGCCGATTGCTGATTGGTCGCCTTCCAAGGCTTTCAATGCAGAACCTTTGATGATTGGGCAGTCGTCGCCTGGGAAGTCGTAGCTTGACAACAAGTCACGGATTTCCATTTCAACCAATTCCAACAACTCTTCGTCGTCAACCATGTCACATTTGTTCATGAATACCAAGATGTAAGGTACACCTACTTGGCGACCCAACAAGATGTGTTCACGAGTTTGTGGCATAGGACCATCAGCAGCTGAACATACCAAAATCGCGCCATCCATTTGAGCCGCGCCAGTGATCATGTTTTTAACATAGTCGGCGTGTCCTGGACAGTCTACGTGAGCGTAGTGGCGAGTTTCTGTTTCGTATTCAACGTGTGAAGTGTTGATGGTAATACCACGTGCTTTTTCTTCAGGCGCGTTGTCGATTTGATCGTAGGCTTTAGCAGCACCACCAAATGCTTTAGACAATACTGTGCACAAAGCAGCAGTCAAAGTAGTTTTACCATGGTCAACGTGACCAATGGTGCCAACGTTTACGTGCGGTTTGCTCCGCTCGAATTTTTCTTTAGCCATGGCTATTCCTAAGTCCTAGTTTGTTTGTTGCAAATAATTGAGTAAACAAAACCACAATTGGTGTTGCAGTATATAAGATTATGGTGCCCATGGGCAGATTCGAACTGCCGACCTCTCCCTTACCAAGGGAGTGCTCTACCCCTGAGCTACATGGGCTTGTGTCTTCTTGGAGCGGGTGAAGGGAATCGAACCCTCACCGTAAGCTTGGAAGGCTTCTGCTCTACCATTGAGCTACACCCGCGCTACAACTCCAACAACTACAAGATTCTTGTGGTGGAGGGAGAAGGATTCGAACCTTCGAAGCTCGCGCAACAGATTTACAGTCTGCCCCCTTTGACCGCTCGGGAATCCCTCCACAAGAGAGGCTGCATATTAATGCTTCATTTGCAGCCCGTCAACATCAATTTTCAGCGTATTTCCGTAAAATAAATTAACAATCTGTTTTTTATAATAATTAATTTGAATTAATTTTTGTCTGCTTGCAGTTTTTCGTACTTGGCCTGTAACTGTTCTTCAGTTTCAGGATGGACTTCATCAATCAAAATACAATCCACTGGGCACACTTGTTGACATTGTGGTTCATCATAGTGACCAATACATTGGGTACACAGGCTAGGGTTGATTTCGTAAATCTCATCACCCTGGTATATGGCATCGTTTGGGCATTCTGGCTCACACACGTCGCAGTTGATGCACTCATCGGTAATAAACAAAGACATTTGCTGTTTCCATCAATTAAGCATAACAAACCTGATATTGTTACAGTTTCAGGACTTATTGGCAAATTATTTGCCTAAGCACAATTATAAATCAATATCTTGCACTAATGCCAAACCATAATGACTTTGACCCGCTGCATCTTGCTTAGACCATTGTAACCAATCAGGTAGTTGTGGTAATTGCGCTGCCTCAACATACACCAAGGTGTCCGCGTGGCAATGCTGTTGCAACAAAGACCACAACGTATCCCACTCCAACCAACGGTAAGGTGGGTCCAAAATGATGACATCGTAAACCTGCGATGCGGCCTGTAAATACGTTTTGGCATCTTGCTGATGCACCAACACATGCTCTAACTGCAATTCTTGTATCACAGCGCGTATGGTGCCTGCTGTGTGGCGGTTTAATTCCACCACATCAACGCGCTCAGCGCCGCGTGAAGCCGCTTCAAATGCCATCACGCCACTGCCGCCGAACAAATCCAAGACGCTTTGCCCATGCAAACGTTGCCCCAGCCAATTAAAGACCTGCTCACGCACTCGGTCTGGCGTTGGTCGCAAACCTTCTGCCTCATCAAAACGCACCAAACGGCGGCGATGGCTGCCACCGATGATGCGCACTTGTTGTTTGTGTTGTTTGTTTTTCATACTGCTTAAACTAAAAAGCTGCCTACAGGCAGCTTGTGATTAATCGGCTTTCTCAGCTTGGCGCTTAGAAAACTGCACGCCCAATTGCTTTAATTTGCGGTACAAATGGGTACGTTCTAAACCCACTCTTTGCGCCACACGGCTCATATTGCCATTTTCTTGGGTAATATGATATTCAAAATAGCGTTTTTCCAATTCCTCGCGCAATTCACGCAGCGGCAAATCAAAATTGAAGCCACCCGACACATGATTGCTTTGCGGCTGCTTAAACTGTGACAGCAAAGCCACCACTTGCGGCGCATCCACCGTACCGTGATCGGCATTCAAGGCCAAACTCTTGAGCACGCTTTTTAACTGTTCTAAATTGCCCGGCCAATCGTATTGACGCAATGCATTTTGTGCTTGCACCGTCAGTTTCACCACCGGAATTTGGCGATTTTCAATCAACTCTGCCAATAAGTAATTGATGACCGATACCAAATCATCGGCTTGCTCGCGCAGCGGCGGCACAGCCACCATAGAATTGGCAAACGCATTGATTAAGGTCGATTCATACTCAGACTGGGTCAACATCTCTTCCAGTGGGCGACTGCAATAGGCGACAATGCGTGCAGGATATTGATCGGCTTTTTGAATCAAATCCACTACCGCACGTTGTGCTGCAATCGACAATTGCGACACATCACCCAGATACAACACGCCTTGCTGGGCTTTTTGTAACAATTCCAAACCCGCATCCAGCAATTGTTCTGGCTTCGCAGGTGTCACCCATGCCGTACCACTACCCGCTAAGGTTCGGGCCACCAATTCAAAAGGCGAGCCTTTTTCACCAGTCAACAACACGGGGTATTTGTTCTTTTGTATCTTTACCAACTGTGCATTCAGGCCGCTCATGGCAGCGCTATTGCCCAATTTTTCTAAGGTTAAGGTACTGGCTTGCTGCATTTGACCGTATTTCAACGCACGTTGCACGGTGGTCAACAATTTTTGCAAAGCAATCGGTTTTTCCAAGAAATCCAAAGCACCGATTTTGGTCGCCTCAACTGCTGTGTCTATGCTGGCATGACCACTCATCATCACCACAGGCATATTCAATTGTCCCGATTGTGCCCACTCTTTTAACAAAGTGATTCCATCACAATCCGGCATCCAAATATCCAGTAAAACCATTGCTGGTCTGGTTTGATTGCGCAGTTGACGAGCTGTTTCAGCATCTTCTGCCTCAGTTACGGTATAGCCTTCATCTTGTAAGATTTCAGACAATAAGTCCCGTATACCGACCTCATCATCAACGATTAATATGTCTGTACTGCGCATTATTCCTCCACATTGGGCAAAATGATTCGTATTACCGCACCACCAGAGTCTTGATTGGCTATGGTGATCTTGCCTTGATGATCATCGATGATCTTCTTCACCACAGACAAACCCAAACCTGTACCGTTTTTCTTATCTGTTACATATGGCTCAAATGCTGTCGCCAAAATACTGGGGTTAAAACTTTTGCCATTGTTGGCAATCACCAAAGACACCACATCCCCTTCAATCTCCGCTTTGACACCAACCACGGGATGTTCGTCTTCTTCTGCTGCTTCTGCCGCATTTTTAAATAAATTGTGCAACACCTGACGCATCAAGGCAGTGTCTATGCGCACTTTTAAAGGCATCTTACCCAAATCAGCTTGAAATTGACAGTTGCTGCTTTCGTACAATACCAAAACCTCACCCACCACTTGCCGCAAATCCTGCACCACAGGCCGCAAAGCGGGCGAGCGAGCATAATTGCGAAACGCTTCTACCATGTCTTTCAAGGCCGCCACCTGTTTCACGATGGTATCGGTAGAGCGAATTAAAATGCGAGCATCATCTTCGGCGAGCTTGTCCTGCAATTTCCATGCCAGCCGCTCTGCCGACAACTGTATCGGCGTCAAAGGATTGCGTATCTCATGTGCCAAGCGTTTGGCCACTTCGCCCCATGCCGCTTCTTTTTGCGCTTGCACCAAATCGGTCACATCATCAAACACAATCACCGTATGCGACATTTGCTCATAAGTGATGCGCGTGGCTTTGATGAGTAAAATCTGTGCTTTGTCCAGGCCCACATAATCCATTTGCACTGGCGCACTGTCATCCATCTTACCCAGCACCTGTACCACGATTTGCCCCAGCACCGCCCATTGACTGGAAATATGCCCCCAATCGCTTAAGGCATGGTGTTCAGCCACAGACAAATCCATGCCCAATATGTGCTCAGCGCTGTCATTATAAGAGCGCAAAACCCCTTGTGCATTGAGCGAAATCACCCCTGTAGTCAGACTGGCCAACACTTGTTCCAGATACGCTCTCGCCTGCTCTTGTTGCAAACGATTGCGCTCCGCCAACTGTTGCGCCACATTCAATTGCTCGGTCATGCGGTTAAACAAGCTGCTGAGCATGCCCATTTCATCGGCACGCAATACCGGACTTTTCTGACTGAAATCGCCTTGCGCCACCGCACGCGTACCATCTGCCAAAGCCGATAAAGGTGCCACAAAACGGCGTGAAAAATACAGTGCCGCCGCCAAGGCCAATGACATGGACAACAGGGTTGCCATCAGCAAAGTCATTAGGAAAAACGTCTGCAGGCCGCGTTTAGCATAACTCAAATCCGCATATTTACCACGAGCAGCCTCAATTAAAATCGCATCTTGCGCGATGGCCTTGGGCACGGGTTTGCGGAAAAATAAAATGATATCAGCATTATCAACATTTGGTATCGAAACCCAACCACGAATGTACAAAGTATCGTGTATCGACTCCAAACCACCAATCGCACCTTGTTGCTGCAATTTCTGCATATCGGCACGGCTTAAAGTAGGCCAATCAAATTGCTGCCCACCACCGACTTTGGCCATCCATCGCTGTTTGTGCAAATCCCAGGTCGCCAATTGTCGATAACCGTCATGCGGACGCAAACGTTGCTGCAATAAAGAAGTGGCATTTTCTTGAAAAGACAAGGCGCGGGCCAATTCAATTTGCAAAGGCACAGCATCGCGCAAAGCCTCTTCCACGCTGTTTTCCAACGCTACTTTACTCAGATTCAAACTGCGCTCTAAAGCCACCTCGGTTTCATTGCCAAACCAAGAATTGATGCTGTGGCGGATAAACTGTGCCGACACCCCGAATAAAAACAACCCTGGTAACACCGTCACCAGCACAAACATCAAGGCCAAGCGTCTGGCAATGCGCGTACCAAATACCCGTTTGCGCCCGTCTTGCCACAACTGCCACAATTGCTTGCCCACAATAAACAACAACACCAACAAAGCCAGTGCATTGCAGCCAAATATCCACCAGAAATAGTCAGACAAAATCGACGCATGCCCAGTGGCAATGGTCAACATGTACAGCAATAACATGGTCACAACCGCCATGCCCAACACAAAAATGCGCATGTTTAGCCCGCCCTCACCCGCAAACGCACCCAGCCCGAATCCAAATTCCAATTTTTGGAGCTTAAGGTATTCACTTGAAAAGGTTTGGGCAATTGGTTACTGCTGAGATTCAAGCGCACATTGGCTTGTATTTGATTGGCGTCGCCACGCGCGAATGTGGACTTGGGATGCACTTGCCAATTGGCAATGCTGCCCACTGCCCGCAAGGCAGTGTCCAGCTGGGAATATTCGGTGGAAAACGTGCCCACCGTCACGCGGTATTTGTCGGTAAGGGGATGGTAAGACAGCCGGTAAATCACCGGCTTGACCGTATCCACCAAAGGATTGAAGCGCATGTTGTAAGCCAACAGCTTGGGCGCGACCAATTGGTAATTCAATTCAAAATTCAAGGTCACACCTTGTCTTAAAGCATCCTGTAAAGCCGCAGGCAGCGTGGTATTGAAGCGACTGTTCACATTTAACTGCCCTTGCGTGCCTATCACCGCCTCTGCGCGGGTAGCGCGCATGCTTTCTGCTTGGGCGGCCACAGCCCAACCCAAGCACAAAGCCAATAGGCTAAACTTTATCAATAAGCGCGTAATAAAAGCCATCTTGTGCATCATTCGGCAGGAGTTGCTCTTCTAAACGCAAACGCGCATCGGCATGTCGACTGAGCATAGCCTGCAGTTGTTGGTGATTTTCTTCGGGAAAGATCGAACATGTAGCCAATAACATGCGACCACCCACTTTGACGGTAGACCACAACACATCCAGCATTTTATGTTGCTGCAATGCAACAGTGTTGGCATCGTTTTTGCGACGCAGCCATTTGATGTCAGGATGGCGCTTGACCACACCTGAGGCCGTACATGGCACATCGGCCAACACCGCATCAAACTGCGTACCATCATACCAGCCATCCAATTTCGCTGCATCGGCGGCCTGTAAATGCGCGGGTAAACGCAGGCGTTCAATGTTCTCAGCCACGCGCTGTAAGCGTTTGGCATCCACATCCAAGGCCAGTAAATCAACATCGGCCAGCTCTAAAATATGACCCGTTTTGCCCCCAGGTGCCGCACATGCATCCAAAATGCGCTCACCTGTTTGTGGATTCAGCAACAAAGCGGCCTGTTGTGCACCCCAATCTTGCACCGATACCACACCCTCAGAAAACTGTGGTAAATTTACAACAGATGTTGCTTGTTTCAGACGCACTGCCTGTTCACCCACCACACTGGCTGCTATGTCATGCTCGGCCAGCACCGCCAAATAAGCCTCAGCAGTCATGTGGCGGCGGTTCACGCGCAGCGTCAATGGCGGTGGCAATTGGCTGGCGGCGACGATATTGTGCCAATGCTTGGGATAATCGCTTTTGAGTCGTTCTATCCACCACAATGGAAAATTGTATTTGGCCTCTGGGTCTTGCAACACCACTTTGGGCAATTTGCATTCTTCGCGGATGACTTGGCGCAAAACCGCGTTGATTAAGGATTTGAATTTGCCATTGGCAAGTTTACTGGCCGCTTGTACCGCTTCGTTCACCACCGCATGTTGTGCATTTTGCGTGTACATCAATTGGTACATCGCCACAATGAGCAAGGCTTCCAATTTCGGCTCAGGCAAAGGCTTGGGCACGCGCAAACGCAAATAACCATTGAGGCTGCCACGATAGCGTTGTGAGCCATAGGACAAATCTTGGATGGTGCCCCACTCTTGCGGCGTCCATTCATATTGCGCCCGCACTTGCGTCAACACATCGTTTAAATTGGCACCTGCCGCTACTTTTAAATACACCTGAGCGGCCTGTAACTGGATTTTTCCCAAACTCATGCTAGTCTTTCAAATTGTTGCGCAAGCAAATCGCTGTGACCTGCGACAAAAGCCGAGGCGGCCATGCGCTTGCTGCCACTGGCTTGCAATTCGGTCAGCAAAATGGCACCTGCGCCTGTTTGCACGGTGATACCGTGCTTGTCGGCAGCGATGATTTGACCAATATGGCCTTGTGTCTGCGTGTTCACCATCGTACTCGCCCATACTTTAATGACATTGCCTTGCAAACTTGTCCATGCACCGGGCACAGGATTCAGAGCACGCACTTTATTGTGTATGTGTTCAGCACTGAGTGACCAATCAATTTGGGCATCGGCTTTGGACAGTTTCTGTGCATACGTCACGCCAGCTTCTGGCTGCGGCACTTTGATTAATGTAGTCAAATCTGCCAAAGCCGCCACAATGGCATCCGCACCCAATAGGGCCAAATCATCGTGTAATTGCGCCGCTGTGGTCGTGTCAGTTATCGGCGTGCGACGGATCAACAACACATCGCCGGTATCCAAACCCACATCCATTTGCATGATGCACACACCAGACTCCTTGTCACCGGCCTCAATCGCGCGCTGTATCGGCGCAGCACCGCGCCAACGCGGCAATAAAGAAGCATGGATGTTCAAACAGCCATAGGTCGGAATGTTCAATACGGCTGCTGGCAATAACAAACCATAGGCAGCTACCACCATCACATCGGCCTGTAAATCGCGCAATTGTTGTTGCGTGTCAGCATCTTTCAAGTGCTCAGGCTGCCACACCGGCAAGCCATGCTGCAATGCCAAGGTTTTGACGGGTGATGGGGTCAATTTCATACCGCGACCTTTGGGACGGTCGGGCTGGGTCAATACTGCCAACACCTCGTGTCCGGCAGCCAGTATCGCCGCCAAAGCACTGGCAGCAAAATCAGGGGTTCCTGCGAAAACAATCTTCATGAGGCTTCTTTTTCGCGTTTTTTCAATTTGGTTTTGATGCGGTCTTGCTTCATGCGTGACAAATGTTCGACAAAGACTTTGCCATTCAAATGGTCTAATTCGTGTTGTATGCAAATGGCCAACAAACCATCGGCATGCAAGGTAAACGCCTCACCTTTTTCATTCAAGGCTTCAACGGTCACGGTTTCAGAGCGGTGTACTTTGTCAAAAATGCCCGGCACCGACAAACAGCCTTCTTCATACACAGTGTCGCCATCGCGCTCGGTGATTTTGGCATTGATGAATACCTGCAACTGATTTTTGTCTTCAGACAAATCAATCACCACCACTTGTTCGTGCACATTCACTTGGGTGGCGGCCAAGCCTATGCCGGGGGCGTCGTACATGGTCTCAGCCATGTCTTTGACCAATTGCTGAATGCGTTCATCGACTGCCTCAACAGGTTGCGCAATTTTATGTAAGCGCTCATCTGGATAATGTAAAATGTCCAAGATTGCCATCTTGTCACTCCTTAAAAACGGTAATTACTGCGGATATATGACTAAATTGACGACACTATCATTATTTTCAAGGTAATATGATTGAAAAACTGGATTTCATCCATGCAAATAATCTATGATTTAGTCAAATTGGCAGCAGTGTCAAAATAGTACAAATAAGGGAAAATCATGCAAAGAACCATTATAACCTTGCTTTGCGCCGCAGGCTTAGTCATTTCAACGCAAAGTTTTGCGCAAACACTGTCTTTACGTAAAGATGCCCCAGCCCGTTACACCGTCAAATCCGGTGACACTTTGTGGAGCATTTCTCGCCATTATTTACGCAGTCCATGGCAATGGCCACAACTGTGGGGCGCGAATCGCAGCCAAGTGCGCAATCCGCATTTGATTTACCCCGGTCAAACTTTGGTGTTGCGCTATGTCAATGGTCAACCGGTATTGGGTTATGAAGATGGCGGCAACATTCCTACGATTAAATTGACACCCGGCGTGCGCACGGTTTCTGATGGTTATGGTATCAACACCATCAATATGAACTTGGCGCAAACCTTTATGCGCACCCCGCAAATCATCTCTACTGAAGAATCCAAAAACGCACCTTACATCATCGAAGGCCCTGACAACCGCGTGATTTATTCACCGGGTGACCGCGTTTACGCTTACGGCTTGACCGAACCAGGTACGTATTACAGCTACCGCGTGACCAAAGACATCCGCGACCCAGACACCAATAAATTCATCGGTCGTGAAATCACCATCACCGGCAAATTGGAAGTGGTTAATTTCAAGCCAACCGCTTGGGAACAACGTGAAGACGATGTCAACCAACGCTTGAACGACGATGAGTATTACACCAAGAAACACCCATTGTTGAAATTCCCAACCACCACCGCCCAACCGATGGTGATTCGTGAAGTGTCGTCTGAGGTATTGAAAGACGACTACTTGATGAAAGAACCGGATTTCTTGACCACTGGCTTGCACTTCATGCCACACGCACCTGCATCGCCGATTGATGCCAAAGTCTTGTCCATTATTGATGGCGTCAGCGAAGCGGCGCAATTCCAAACCGTGGCCATCAACCAAGGGACGGTGCAAGGCGTGGACCCAGGTACGGTCGTGAGCATATACCGCAAAACCAAAACCCACAAAATTGAGCGCAAAGGCAAAGACAGCGGCCCGAAATACCGCTACATCTCTATGCCAGCGGAAGAATTGGCCTTAGCGATGGTCTACCAAGCCAATGACAATGTGTCTTATGCCTTGATTTTGGACAGCTTGCGCAACATCAGCATAGGCGATACCGTGCGCGAGCCGGGTCGTGATTTGGATGATTTCCCAGAAACCACCGAACACGCGCCAAATGATCCGCAAGAACCACATTATTATGACAATGGCCGCTACAACCGTGGCGACTACATCAAATACTGATGCACACAGCGCACCTTAAGGGTGCGCTTTTTTGTGGGAGTATGCCATGCAAGAGCGAGAACGTTTGGCACATCTTGAACTTGCGCTCACGCCGCAAGTCGGCGCCATGACGTTCTTAAAACTGTTGCAAGCCTTTCCCAATGTGCAAGACATTTGGCAAACCTCTGCTGCTACCCTGTCTCAAATCGTTTCCAACAAAGCCGCGACTGCCATACGTGAGCACCAAGGCCTAAGCCATTTACAGGCCGCATTAGACTGGCAAGCACTGCATCCCGACAACCATTTGCTGTGTTTGGCCGACGATGACTATCCATTGGCACTCAGTGAAATCGACTCACCGCCACCATTGCTGTTTGCGCGCGGTGATGTGGGCTTGCTCAATCTGCCCAGCGTTGCCCTCATTGGCAGCCGCCATGCCAGTGCCAGTGGTTTGCACATTGCCCATGACATGGCGGCAGAGTTGGCTGCTTATGGTGTGTGCATCGTGTCAGGTTTTGCCGCTGGTATAGACACTGCCGCCCACCAAGGCTGCTTACATGCGCAAGGCAAGACCATCGCGGTCTTGGGCACGGGCATCGATCGGGTCTACCCCGCTGCCAATTTGGATTTGGCCCATCAAATCAGTGCCACTGGCTTATTATTGTCCGAGTTCCCTTTGGGCACCGCGCCTATCAGTCACAATTTCCCGCGCCGCAACCGCATCATTGCCGGTTTGGCGCAAGCCATCGTGGTGGTAGAAGCGACACTGGAATCGGGCTCTTTGATTACCGCGCGTTTGGGTTTGGAAATGAACAAAGAAGTGATGGCGGTGCCCGGTTCCATCCACAACCCACACAGCAAAGGCTGTCATGCCTTAATCAAACAAGGTGCGAAACTGGTTGAAACCGTGCACGACATATTAGAAGAGTGCCCATTATTGCCACAGATGCGGCCTGTAAATTCACAGACCGCATCCACGTCCAACCCAACCACATGTATTAATGAATCCACTGCACTCTTGAAAGCGATGGGTTTTGACCCCATACATCCTGATCAACTGGTCGATAAACTTGGCATCAGCGCCACAGATGTGTATGCTGAACTCCTGCAGTTAGAGTTACAAGGCAAAATTGCTGCTCTTTCGGGCGGCCGTTACCAACGAATTACTTGATAAAGTGGATGGATTATGTTCGATGTCATTGCCTTCTTAATTGAAAATTTCCAAGATTGGGAAACCTGCCCTAAGCAAGACGATTTGGGTCATTTATTGGCCGAGGCGGGTTTTGACGGTGAAGAGATACACGATGCTTTGACCTGTCTGGAAAATCTGACCAGCAGCTTGAGCATGGATAACTCGGTCTTAGACGATTGTCCGTATGTGCGTGTGTTGAGCCAATACGAGCTGGACATCTTGCCCGAAGAAGTGATTCATTTGTTAAGCTTCTTGCAAGAAGAAGGCGGCATCAGCCCAACCCAGCGCGAACTCATCATCCACATGTTGACCCAATTGCCCGATGAAGACATTACCGTCGACCACACCAAATTACTGGCCTTGATGGTGTTATGGCTGCACCAAAGCGAACTGCCCATTTTAATTGGCGATGAATTATTGGTTGCCTTGCATGGCAATACCATGATGCAATAACGGTTAGGCTACTCAAATACCTACCGCAAAACGCAGCCATAAGCTGCGTTTTGCTCACTTTGCCTCACAAAATAACCTAGTGATAAGACAAATATGGCGAAAAACCTGTTGATTGTGGAGTCTCCCTCCAAAGCCAAAACCCTGAAAAAATACTTAGGTGCCGACTTTGAAGTGTTGGCATCGTATGGCCATGTGCGCGATTTGGTACCGAAAAGCGGCGCCGTCGACCCTGAAAACGACTTTGCGATGAAATACCAATTGGTCAGTCGCAACAGCAAACACGTCGACGCCATCGTACAGGCCGCCCGTGAAGCCGAACACCTCTATCTCGCCACCGACCCGGATAGGGAAGGTGAAGCGATTTCTTGGCATTTACAGCAAATTTTGGATGGCAAACGCGGCCTGAAAACCTTGCCCAAAGAGCGGGTGGTCTTTCATGAAGTGACCAAAAAAGCCGTGTTAGACGCCATTGCCAATCCGCGTGCCATTTCGCAAGAATTGGTCGATGCGCAGCAAACGCGCCGCGCCTTGGACTATTTGGTCGGCTTCAATCTGTCGCCATTATTGTGGAAAAAAATCCGTCGCGGTTTGTCCGCTGGTCGGGTGCAAAGTCCTGCTTTGCGCTTGATTTGTGAACGTGAAAACGAAATCAAAGCCTTTACCGAGCAAGAATACTGGTCGGTACACTTGGACAGCCACAAAGGCCGCAGCAAATTTGCCGCCAAACTCACCCATTATCAAGGTGACAAACTCGAGCAATTCGCACTGCCCAATGAAGCCGCACAACAAAGCGTGATTGATGATTTGACGGGCAAAGAAGCCAAAATCATCAAAATCGAGAAGAAAAAACGCAGCCGCAATCCAGCCGCACCGTTTACCACCTCGACTTTGCAACAAGAAGCTGTGCGCAAATTGGGCATGACCACCGACCGCACCATGCGCACTGCACAGCAATTGTATGAAGGTATTGATGTTGGCCAAGGTGCGATTGGTTTGATTACCTATATGCGTACCGACTCGGTGACTTTGTCTGAAGACGCTTTGGTAGAAATTCGCCACTATATTGAAAACAAGCTCGACAAGAATTTCTTGCCTAGCAAGGCCAATGTGTACAAAACCAAATCGAAAAATGCGCAAGAAGCGCATGAGGCCATACGCCCTACTTCGATTTACAGGACGCCTGATGAGGTCAAACCGTTTTTAAACAACGACCAATTCCGCCTCTACCAAATGATTTGGAAACGCACCGTGGCCAGCCAAATGACGCCGGCCAAATTCGATTTGACCTCGGTCGACATCGCAATGGGCAATGGCATCTTCCGCACCACTGGTCAAATTCAAACTTTCGCCGGCTTCTTAAGCGTGTATGAAGAAGACACCGACGACGATGAGGACGGCGAAGAAGGCAGCAAAAAATTGCCAGACATGAGCGAAGGCGATGTCTTGCCCGTGGACGCGCTGCGCGGTGAACAACACTTCACCCAACCGCCGCCACGCTATACAGAAGCCTCATTGGTAAAAGCCTTGGAAGAATTTGGCATCGGTCGACCATCGACTTACGCCAGCATCATTTCGACCTTGAAAGACCGCGAATATGTGACTTTGGATCAGAAGCGCTTCACGCCGACCGACACCGGTGACATCGTCAACAAATTCCTCACCGAGCATTTTGGCCAATACGTGGACTACAATTTCACCGCCAAGCTAGAAGACCAATTGGACGACATCGCCAGTGGCAAACGCAAATGGCAACCGGTGATGAAAACCTTCTGGAAAGACTTTGACAAACAAGTCAAAGAAAAAGAAGACATCCCGCGCGCGCAAATCACCTCTGAAGAAATCGATGAAGTGTGCCCGAAATGTGGCGATCATAAATTGATGATTAAATTTGGCAAACGCGGCCGCTTCATCGCCTGCCAAGGTTATCCAGACTGCGACTACACTCGCAACGTCAACGAAACCGCCGAAGAAGCCGCCAAAGCAGCGGAAGAGCCGACCGAAGTCGAAGGTCGTTTCTGTCCGAAATGTGGTGGTCAGTTGATTTACAAAAAAGGCCGTTTTGGCAAATTCATCGGTTGCAGCAATTACAACAGCAAACCGAAATGCACTTACATCGAACCTTTGGAGAAAAAAGACACCGGTGTGGCCTGTCCGAAATGTGGCAAAGGCCATTTGATTGAGCGCAAGAGCCGTTATGGCAAATTGTTCTACAGCTGCGAGACCTATCCCGATTGTGATTACGCTGTGTGGAACCCACCGATTAACGAGCCATGTCCAAAATGTCAATGGCCGCTGTTGACCATCAAAACCACCAAACGCCGTGGCACCGAAAAAGTGTGTCCACAAAAAGAATGTGGTTATGCGGAGCAAATTGAAGCGCCAGAAGCCAAAAAAGCAACAGAAGAAGAATAAGTTGTTTTAAAACCCATAAGCGGCCTGTAAACCATTTACAGGCCGCTTTTATTGCGTCTGAGCCTGCTGTGACAACTGCTTTGCATGCGTTGACATTTACTGCGCTTGCTACATTCCAAATAGATAATAAATGCCATTAATCAGTTGTATTTAGCAAATTTACACTCAAAGAATGCTCAAATTTGTTACCATTACGCCTTTTCCCACCCGATTAAACTCAGCGGTGATGCAACCATGCCCACGCATAGGCTTTCATCAGCGCTGTAAGATTGTTTATTTTCATGAAAAAACACGGCATTTTAAACCGCGAATTAGCGGGCATTTTTGCGAAACTGGGCCATACCGACCAAATCGTGATTGCCGACTGTGGCTTGCCGATACCCGACGGCGTCACCTGCATAGACTTGGCCTATGCGCTGGGCAAGCCCTCATTTACCGAAGTATTGGCCGCAGTTTTGGCAGATGTGGCAGTCGAATCCAGTGTTTGCGCCCATGAAATCACCGCTCACAACGCAGATTTATGGCAACACCTGCAAGCCTTGTCCTTAAACCCCTCGCAAGTGTCACACGAGGCGTTCAAACAGCAAACCGCCCATGCCAAAGTAATCATACGCACGGGTGAAGCCACGCCGTATGCCAATATTATTTTGCAAAGCGGCGTGATTTTTTAAAAGGATACTCCATGATACAAATGACGGGGATTTGCAAATCCTTCAGTGGCAATCAGGTGTTGAATGAGGTGTCGTTTGAACTGGCCAATGGCGAAATCCATGCCTTGATGGGCGAAAATGGTGCCGGCAAATCTACGCTGATGAAAATCTTAAGCGGCATCCACCACAAAGACAGCGGTCACATCAGCGTCGATGGGCAAGAACAGCAGTTCAAATCCATACGCGATTCGGAACGCTGCGGCATCCATGTCATCCACCAAGAATTGAACATCTTGCCCGACTTATCGGTGGCAGAAAACCTGTTCTTGGGCAAGGAATTGACTTACGGCTTTGGCATCATGAAGCGCGCCGAAATGCGCCGCCAAGCGCATGATTTGCTGTGCAAACTGGGCTTGGACATAGACCCGAAAACCCGCGCCGGTGACTTATCGGTGGGCAAACAGCAATTGGTGGAAATAGCCAAAGCCATCGCCTCCGATGCCAAATACATCGTGATGGACGAGCCCACTGCTGCCCTCACCGACCGCGAAATCCAAACCTTGTTTGAAACCGTGCGTGAGCTCAAAGCCAAAGGCATCTCTTTTGTCTACATCTCTCACCGCATGGAAGAAATTTTCGCCATTTGCGACCGCATCACCATTTTGCGCGATGGCGGCTATGTCGGTGTGCGCGACATTCCCACCACCAGCTTCGATGAAATCGTGGCGATGATGGTCGGACGCGAATTGGGTGAGCGTTTTCCCGAACGCGCCCACCACATTGGCGACATCAAGCTGAGCGTCAATAACTTATCGGCACCGCATGTGTTTGAAAACGTGTCGTTTGATTTGCGCAAAGGTGAGGTGTTGGTCTTGGCTGGCTTGATGGGTGCAGGCCGCACCGAAGTGGCACAAACACTGTTTGGCGCGCGCAAAGCCAGCAGTGGCAGCATCACCATTGATGGGCAAGCGGTGAAAATTCACAATCCGATACAGGCAATGCAACACAAAATCGGCTTTGTTACCGAAGACCGCAAAACCGAAGGCTTGTTATTGGATTTTTCCATCCAAGACAACATCATGCTGACCAATTTCGACAAGACGTGTCGCATGGGCATTACCCAACCCGCCAGCGAAAACCAATTCGTGCAAAAATTCATCGACCAACTAGCGATACGCACACCGAATGCACAATTGGCGGTGAAAAGCCTGTCGGGCGGCAATCAACAAAAAGTGGTTTTGGCCAAATGGTTGGGCACTGAGCCTGACATCTTGATTTTGGACGAACCCACGCGCGGCGTCGACATCGGCGCCAAAAAAGAAATTTATACCATCATCAATCAACTGGCTGAAGCTGGCGTGGCCATCCTGATGATTTCTTCGGAATTGCCCGAAGTCATCGGCATGGCAGACCGTGTGTTGGTTATGCACGAAGGCCGCATCACCGGAGAGGTACACAAAAACAATATGACTCAAGAAAACATCATGCATTATGCTACTGGAGGTGACAAATATGTCCTCCACTAATACCAAAGCCTTGTTATCGCGCTTGGGCCCATTCTTTGGGCTGTTGTTGCTCATCATCGTCATCACCGCGATGAATCCCAGCTTCCTCACTGCCAGCAATATTTTGAATGTGTTGCGTCAGGTATCCATCAGCGCCTTAATCGCGTTTGGCATGACGTTTGTGATTTTGACCCGCGGCATAGATTTGTCAGTCGGTTCGACTTTGGCCTTAACCGGCGCCGTGGCCGCGACCTTGCTCGCTTCAGGGACTGATCCTATCTTGGCCATGGGCGCTGCGATGTTGCTCGGTTTAATTTTAGGCACCATCAATGGCTTAATCATCACCAAAGGCCGCGTGGCACCGTTCATCGCCACCTTGGCCACCATGACCATTTACCGCGGCTTAACCTTGGTGTATACCGATGGCCGGCCTGTATCCGGCTTGGGCGACTCGATTGCGTTCCAAATGATGGGCAAAGGCTATATGCTCGGCATTCCCGTACCTGTCGTGACCACGGTATTGGCGTTTGCCGCCTTGTATTTCATCTTGCACCACACCACGTTTGGTCGCCGCGTTTACGCCGTCGGTGGCAATGAAGAAGCGTCCAAACTGTCAGGCATTAACATCGACCGCATCAAAATCGGCGTGTATGCCATCACCGGTTTGCTCGCCTCTGTTTCAGCCTTGATTTTGACCTCACGTTTGAATTCTGCCCAACCGACTGCGGGCGAGTCGTATGAATTGGATGCGATTGCAGCCGTGGTTTTGGGCGGTACTTCGCTCAATGGTGGTCGTGGTTGGATTTTTGGCACTTTGGTGGGCGCACTCATCATCGGTGTGCTCAACAATGGCATGAACCTCATCGGCGTATCGTCTTTCTTCCAATTGGTGGTCAAAGGCGTGGTCATATTATTGGCAGTCTTGCTCGATCGTAAAAAAACAGCTTAAGGAAAACCCATGAAAAAATTATTCACCTCTGTGCTGGCCATGTTGGCACTGTTTTGGTTGGCGGCCTGTACCTTAGAAAACGGTGCCAGCAGCAATAGCAACGCCGCCTCTGGCGCCAGCAGCGATGCCAAACCCACTGCGGTGACTGGCGACAAAACCATAGGCTTGTCGATTTCTACCTTGAATAACCCATTCTTCGTGACTTTGAACGACGCCGCCAAAGCCAAAGCCGACAGCTTGCAAGCCAAATTGACTGTGGTCGACGCGCAAAACGACGCCTCTAAACAAGCGGCCGACGTTGAAGACTTGATTCAACAAGGCGTGAAACTGATCATCATCAACCCTGTGGATTCGGCTGCGGTCGCTTCTGCAATTGAATCTGCCAACAAAGCCGGCATCCCAGTGATTACCGTTGACCGCTCAGCCGGTGGTGGCAAAGTGATTTCTCACATCGCCTCTGACAACATTGCCGGTGGCAAATTGGCGGGCGAGTATATGTTGAAATCCATCGCCGCAGGCTCTGATGTGGCAATGTTGGAAGGCGTGGCCGGTTCTTCTGCCGCCATTGAGCGCGGCGAAGGCTTTACCAAAGCAGTAGAAGGCAAAGTGAAAATCGTTGCCAGCCAAACCGCTGATTTCGACCGCTCTAAAGGTTTGTCAGTGATGGAAAACATCTTGCAAGCCAACCCTAACATTAAAGCCGTGTTCGCCCAAAACGACGAAATGGCCTTGGGTGCTTTAGAAGCGATTGCCGCGGCCAAAAAAGACATCATGGTCATCGGTTTTGACGCCACCGCCGATGCCGTGGCCAAAGTCAAAGCAGGCAAATTGGCTGCGACTGTGGAACAACAACCGAAATTAATCGGCGAACAAGCCATCGATGCCGCCGTGAAATACTTAAGCGGCGAACAAATCCCCGCATCGATTCCAGTGGAATTGAAATTGGTGACCAAAGACGCTCAATAAGCAGTATTTGAGTGATCGCACTTTATTGAGCACGCAAGCGTCCTGTAAGATGATTACAGGACGCTTTTTTTATACCAGATGATTTGGAGATGCTTATGCAAGACCAGCAACCCCTTACATTGGATGCCAATCTAGTCAACCAATGGCTGTTTTACATTCCGATGGTCACGAATGCTCTGTTAATTCTGTTGTTATTACAAGAGCCAGGATTTCACTCCTTACATGTGCCGGTATGGGTGGGTGCGCTTTGTTTGCTTGTGTATGTATCCAAAAGCCAACTGAAATTTTCATCCTTGCGGCCTTCATTTAAGCAGCAAAAATTCAAACAAGTCTTTTCCCGACTCTGCCTGTTTTTTGTCTTTGGTCCGCTGTGTTGTGCCATTAATTTGTTCCTCTCCCTCATGCCGGCAGACTACCAATGCGGTCCATATTGCTTTAACAGCCAAGCCATGTTTACCCTATTCACCAGCCTCGCTCTACAAGTGGGCATTTATTTCATGTCAGTGGCGCTGTTAGCCGATAAGTTTACTGAAAACCCTCCTCGGCCCGTTTAAATCCATACCCTATATTTAAAGGATGTGTACATGAACACAACCCCATTCCATCCCGAACTCGATAGCGCCTTGCGCACCTATTTACAGGCCGCTTTTGAGTGGATGCGCAACCACCATGCGCACGAACAATTCTATGCCGTCGGTTTGGGCATGGTTGAAGACATTTGTGGCTTTTTCATTGTGGGCAACACACTGGAGCGCTTGGCTGCTTTAGCCGATGGTTTGGAAGACAGCACAGACGCCGACAAGATTTACTATTATTGGAGCATTTCCGAATGGCTCAGCGACGAGTTTCGCGGCTTGCCCAATTTGGTGCACAATGCCGCTACTGCCTTGGCCGAAGGTTTAGACGATGAGGCTTACGATGCCTTGCGCCTTACCTACCAAGAACACATCTTAAACGTGCTTGCCGACATGCGCAGCCAAGGTTTGCTCTGCAATGCCCAAGGCGAAGAGCTGTGGGTATGGTTGCAATACGCCGATGCCTATGATGAAGATTTCGACGATGTCAGCTTCGCCCGCCTCAACCCGCCGGAACTGAGCGCCTTATTCCAGCGCCGCTACGACGCCAAACACGCCAACCTCAGCCAAGTATTGCAAACGCGTTTAAATGACTTGACTGCATAGTAAATACAAGCGGCCTGTAAAGGGGATTTGAAGCTTACAAGCCGCATCCCATTTATGAATATGGTCTTAAACTTGCTGTGATGCCTGTGTTCATGGCTGTTGCCATGGGCGTTTCTATTTAAGGGAAATCACATGAAAACCATGAAAACTTCGACATGGCTGTTTGCTGCCTTATTGCTTGCTACCTCTGTGGGCAGCTTTGCCAGCACCCAAGGCTATCTGAATGCCAAACAAAAAATCTCCAATGACATCGTCAGCTGTTTGAAAGATGGTGGCATGGAAGGTAAAGCAGCCATCAATGAATGCTATCTCGCTGCGGCAGAAAGTTTTGGCAAGCTGGGCGACCAATATGTGCAAGCTGGTTTGAAAAAAAGCCAAGATGCCAGCCAAAAGAAATACCTGCAACAGCTGAAAAAAGACCACCAACAAGCATTGAAAGTGTGTGAACGCAAGCAGCAAAGCGAAAGCTTTGAAGCCTCGTACGATTGCATGTTGGATGCGTCCAAAAACTATGCCTTACAAGGTTCCCAATATGCGCCGGGCAAGGACATGACCACCAAACAATGGAATGATGAAATCCTCAACACCGCCAAATACCGTACCCGTTATTGATGTCAGTAAGTATGCGGCCTGTAAAGCAGATTTAAAGTTTACAGGCCGCTTGCAGCGCCGTGCTTGCCTTTCGATAAAAGCTTAAATGGATTATCATGACGGCCTTGTTGTTGTGAGCACACACCCATGAAATCCATCGCAGACGCGCATATTTTAGTCATCAAAGTCGGTTCCAGTTTGGTCACTGCCGAAGGCAAAGGCATAGACTTGGCGGCCTTGTCCAAATGGGCGGGGCAAATTGCCGAACTCAAGGCCCAAGGCAAGCAAATTGTGTTGGTGTCCAGCGGCGCCATCGCCGAGGGCATCAAGCGTTTGGGTTGGACGGCAAGGCCAAAAGCCTTGAACGAATTACAGGCCGCTGCGGCGATAGGCCAAATGGGTTTGGCGCAAGCGTATGAGCAGGTGTTTGCCGAATTTGGCATCCAAACCGCGCAAATCTTGCTCACGCACGAAGACTTGAGCAACCGCATGCGCTATTTGAATGCGCGTTCGACCTTGCGCACGCTGCTGGACTGGAATGTGGTGCCCATCATCAATGAGAACGACACCGTCACCACCAATGAAATCAAGCTCGGTGACAACGATACTTTGGGCGCGTTGGTGACCAATTTGATTGAAGCCGATGCGCTGCTGATTTTGACCGACCAAAGCGGCCTGTATGACAGCGACCCACGCAAAAATCCCGATGCCAAGTTCATCTCCGAAATTGCTGCCGACCATCCAGAATTGGAAAGCATGGCCGGTGGTGCGGGTTCGGCCGTCGGTACAGGTGGTATGTACACCAAAGTCGTAGCGGCCAAACGCGCGGCTTTGGGCGGCGCAGCGACCTTGATTGCTTCGGGGCATGAGCCAAACTTATTACAGCGTTTGAGCCAAGGCGAAGCCATAGGCACTTGGCTCACGCCGGCACGCTCGCGCATCTCGGCGCGCAAGCAATGGATGATGGGGCATTTGCAATTGTCAGGCTCTGTCATCATCGACAACGGCGCCGTCATTGCCTTGTCACAGAAACACTCCAGTTTGTTGCCCATAGGCTGCGTGGCCGTCAATGGCCAATTCCACCGCGGTGCGGTGATTTCGGTATTGAACCAAGCCGGTCAAGAAGTGGCGCGCGGCTTGGTCAATTACAGTAGTGAAGAAATCGAGAAAATCCTGCGCCTGCCATCGCACCAAATTGAGGCCAAACTCGGTTATGTGGCTGAGGAAGAGGTATTGCACCGTGACAATCTGGTGATACGCTCGGCATTCCGAACTCCTGCTTGAGCTTTCTGTCACAAATACTGCGGCGTTGTCACAATACCGTCACACCAGCCCATTATGCTCTAGCCTTAACACTTTGTAGCCTATTTGAGGAATGATTGCGATGAGTACCATTAATGTCTTGGTGGTTGAAGATGAGGAAGCCATCCTCACCTTGATACAATTCACACTGGAACAGGCCGGATTCAATGTCACTGGCTGTACCAGCGTCGAAGCTACCAAGCCATATTTATTGGAAAAACTGCCCGATGTGGTGTTGCTCGATTGGATGTTGCCCGGCACCTCTGGCATACAGCTGACCAAGCAATTGCGCCAAGATGCGCGCACCAAAGACTTGCCGATCATCTTGCTCACCGCGCGCAGTGACGATGTCGATAAGGAAATGGGTTTGAATCTGGGCGCAGACGATTATTTGACCAAGCCGTTTTCACCGCGCGAATTGGTGGCACGCGTCAATGCCTTGCTGCGCCGCCGTGCCCCGCAAAAGACCAGCGAAGTCATAGACTTGGCCGGCATTGCCCTAGACCCAAATGAGCGCACCGTCATCGGCAATGGCCAAGCCATTCATTTTGGCCCTACCGAATTCAAACTGCTGCATTTCTTCATGACCCATGCCGACCGCGTCTACACCCGCCGCCAATTATTGGATTTGGTTTGGGGCGACCATGTGTTTGTGGAAGAGCGCACCGTCGATGTGCACATCCGCCGCTTGCGCCGTGCCTTGGCGCCGGCACAACTGGAAAACTTGGTGCAAACCGTGCGTGGCGCGGGCTACCGCTTCTCGCAAAAAGAAAGTGCGTAGATGAACCGTTTTGCCTGGCAATGCTTGCGCACCATTGCGGTGTTCGCCATCATTGGTTTGGTCACTGGCTTGATTTGGGGTGCAGGCAACGGCCTGATGGCGTTTTTGGGTTTGCTGTCGCTGTGGTTGTTTGCACACCTGTGGCAAATCGGCCAATTGATTGCGTGGTTAGAACGTCCCAAGCCTTCCACCATCCCCACCGGCGTGGGCGTGTGGCAGCAAGTGTTCAATACACTGATGCTGCAAGCGAAAAGCCGCAAACGCCGCAAACAAAAAATCACCCTAGCCTTGCAGCGTTTTTACCATGCTTCTGAAGTGATGCCCGATGGGGTGATGATTTTGAACCAAGAAGGCCGCATCGAATGGATGAATTCGGTGGCGCGCGAGCACTTCATGCTGCAAACCGACGATGTGGGTGGCATCTTGGCCAATTTGGTGCGCCAACCGGAGTTTCACCAGTTCATGGCCAATGACGCCGCCGATGCCTTGCACGAATTGAAATTGGCCTTGCCCACCCGCAAAGGCTTGCCGCGCACCGTCATCATCAAGCGCACCCCTTTTGACAAACACATGCAGTTATTGGTAAGCCAAGACATCACGCCGATGGAGAAGCTCAACCAAACCCGCTCCGATTTCATTGCCAATGTGTCGCATGAATTGCGCACGCCACTGACAGTCATCAATGGCTTTGTCGAAACCATGCAAGACTTGCCGAATTTACCGGCCGACAAACGCGAGCAGTTTTTGGCGCTGATGAAAAAAGACAGCGACCGCATGTTGACCTTGCTCGACGATTTGCTGACTTTGTCGCGCTTGGAAAACTCCGACCCCAGCAACAAATTGCAGCCAATTAATCTGTCGGCCTTGGTCGAGCAATTGAGCCAAGAAGGCATTACCTTATCCGCCGGCAAACAAAGCTTCAGCACCGACATTGCCGCCAATTTGTGGATACAAGGGGTGCAATTGGATTTGTACAATGCCTTGAGCAATTTGGTCTTCAATGCCGTACGCTACAACCACGAAGGTGGCCACATAGACATACGCTTGCACACGGATGACCACATCACCGCCCGTTTCAGCGTCAGCGACAATGGCCCCGGCATCGCCGCCGAACACATCCCGCGTTTGACCGAGCGCTTTTACCGCGTCGATGCCGGACGTTCGCGTGCCAGTGGCGGCACTGGTTTGGGCTTGGCCATCACCAAACATGCGTTGGCCGAACACGGCAGCCGTTTGGAAGTGGAATCCACCGTCGGCAAAGGCAGTGAGTTTGCAGCAGAATTTGATTTAATCAGCAAACCACAAGCAGTGTCTTTATCGGGCAGTGATGCCCCAACAGAATTAAGCACGGCATAATTCACATACACGCAATGCAAAAGCGGCCTGTAAATCGTTTACAGGCCGCTTTTAATGTGGATACCGCTTATTTCAACAATTCTGCAAAACGGGCATTTGGCGCTGCCGGTGCTTCCACTTCGCCCAATACCAACAACTCGTGCTCCACTGAAATGCTTGGTGCAATGATGGTAGACGTACCAGTCACCACTTTTTGGCCATCTTGGTTGGTCACCACGCAATCAAACGTCACGATTTTTTTGTCGTCGCGTTTGCTCGCAACCGTCAATTGCACATCCAAAGTATCGCCCATGTGCACAGGACGTTTGAATTGCAAATCTTGACCCAAGTAAATGGTGCCAGGACCAGGAAAACGCGTGCCCAATACCGCTGAGATCAAGCCAGCGCTGAACATGCCATGCACGATCACACCTTTGAACATCGTTTGTTCGGCATAGTCAGGGTCTAAGTGGGCGGGATTGGTATCGCCGCTGACCGCTGCAAACAACAACACATCTTTGGCCGTCACGGTTTTTTGTAAACCACCGCTTTGACCCACTGCCAATTCATCGTAAGTATAATTCTTCATTGCTTCTCCGTCTTAGTATGACCCAATGCCACGCCGCACTTCCCACCGGAACACCACGGCGCGGGTGCGCCCTATCGTAACAGAGTCTTGCCCAAACGGGTATAGCCCGAGCCCACACACAAAAACACCACTGAAACAGTGGTGAGGGTTTAATCGGCGCTGTGCATCATGTTTTGAATGATGGCATTCAAATCCTGCGCGATTTTCAGTGGGTCTTGCTGATTCCAAGCCTGAGCCACTTGTTGGCTTTGCTCCAATAATGCTGCTGTAGCCATGTCGGTATCAGTGGTCTGTTCCAATGAAGATTCCATGTTGTTCCCCTAACCGTTTTTAAGATGCTTATGAAACCAAATCATAAATGAGATTTTTTAGAGTAACATTCTGAATATCAACTGGTTTTGGCCTATATCAAACTTGTTTCATTCTTATGTTTTTATTTTTCATTTAAAATCAAACACTAACATATAACATGCTATTTTTCATTCAAAATCAGCAGCTTCTGCAAACTGTGGTATTGGTTCCAAAATCAACAGTAGCAATGAAAAACAGCAAACGGATTCAATCAGTTTGCTGTTTTTAAACCATCAAAAAAGTTGATTATGAAATGAATTCGCGGATTGAGGCTTCAATACCGGCGGCGTTCAAGCCCAATTCGGCCAAGATGGCGCTAGGGTCGCCGTGCTCGGTTACCACATCTGCGATGCCGATGTTCAGCACCGGTTTGCAGATTTTCTGACGCGCCATGTATTCCAATACCGCACTGCCCGCCCCGCCTTGTACCGCATTCTCTTCCACGGTAATGATGTAATCATGGCTGGCGGCCAATTCGCTGATTAATGCTTCATCCAAAGGTTTGACGAAACGCATGTCGGCCACGGTTGCATTCAACACAGATGCGGCCTGTAAACTCGGCTGCACCATGCTGCCAAAGGCCAAGATGGCAATTTTCTCGCCTTGCTGACGCACCACGCCTTTGCCCACGGGCACAGTGTGCAAATCCGTGCCCACTTCGGCACCGATGCCACTGCCACGCGGATAACGCACCGCGCTAGGCTGATTCAATTGGTAACACGTCGACAACAACAGGCGGCACTCTTGTTCGTCCGATGGCGCGGCGATGACCATGTTAGGAATGCAGCGCATAAAGCTCAAATCGTAAGCACCGGCATGGGTAGGCCCATCGGCACCAACGATGCCAGCGCGGTCTATGGCAAACATCACCGGCAGGTTTTGTATCGCCACATCGTGCACCAATTGGTCGTAAGCACGTTGCAAGAAAGTCGAGTAAATCGCCACCACCGGCTTCATGCCATCACAAGCGATGCCACCGGCAAAGGTGACGGCATGTTGCTCGGCAATGCCGACATCGAAATAGCGGTCTGGATAGCGTTTTTCAAATTCAACCAAACCCGAACCTTCGCGCATGGCTGGGGTAATGCCGACCAAACGTGCATCGGCAGCGGCTTGGTCACACAACCATTGGCCGAAAATCTGCGTGTAAGTGGGCTTGCTGACTTTGGTGGATTTGATGGGGCCGACTGCTGGGTCCATTTTGCTGATGGCATGAAAACCGACAGGATCGTTTTCGGCCAATTTATAACCATTGCCTTTTTTGGTGACGATGTGCAGCAATTGTGGGCCGCTTTGACTGCGCAATTGCTTCAGTGTTTTCACCAACAAGGCCACATCATGGCCATCAATTGGGCCAGTGTAATCAAAGCCAAATTTTTCAAACAAAGACACATGCGGGTCTAAAGGCGAGCCGTCGACCGCTTCTTTGATTTTGCTTTCGACTTTTTTGGCCACGTCCATCATGCCGGGGACTTTGTTGAGCATTTTTTCAGATTTGGACTTGGCCGATTTCACCAAGCCTTTGAAATCGCGCATCACCGATTGCGCCAAGTATTTGGGCAAAGCGCCGACATTGGGTGAAATCGACATTTCATTGTCGTTCAATATTACCAATAAGTTGGTATTGGGCATGTCGCCGGCATTGTTCAAGGCTTCAAATGCCTGACCAGCCGTCATCGCACCATCACCGATAATCGCCACATGGCGATTGGGTTTGCCTTGCAATTGGTCGGCCACTTGCATGCCCAAAGCCGCACCTATCGAGGTAGACGAATGACCAACACCAAACGCATCGTATTCCGATTCGCAGCGTTTGGGGAAACCGGCCAAACCATGTTGTTGGCGCATCGTGCCCATGCGACTCTTGCGGCCAGTGAGGATTTTGTGTGGATAGCTTTGGTGACCCACATCCCACACCAAATGGTCATCCGGCGTGTTATAGACATAATGCAAGGCCACGGTCAATTCCACCGCACCCAAATTACTGGCGAAATGGCCACCTGTTGCGCACACCGATTGCAATAAAAACTCGCGCAATTCATCCGCCACTTGCGGCAAATCGGCTTCCGCCACTTGGCGCAAATCAGCAGGAAATTCAATCTGGTCTAATAGAGGTGTGGTCATATTTTTGGTATCGTAAGGTGCTAAGACTTGGGTTCATTTTAGCCGATTCGGCTACACTTGTCGGAATTGATTCGGCCGGTTCACATAAATTCACGCGTTTTTCACCGCTTATTCGCGATGATACGGGTGGTTGTGCAAGATGGACACGGCACGATACAACTGCTCGGTGAGCAATACGCGTACCATCCCATGCGGCATGGTCAGACTAGAGAGGCGCATCATCAAACGCGCTTGTTGTTTGACCTTATCGGTCATTCCATCGGCGCCACCAATCACGAAACACACATCTTGCCCTTCTTGTAACCAGCGTCCCATGTGTTCGGACAATTGCACCGACGTCGGCGCTTGGCCACGCTCATCCAACACCACCACAAAACTGCCTGGCGGTATCGCCGCCAAGATGCGTGCTTCTTCGGCCAACATGCCTTGCTCGGCATTGACACCGGCACCACGTTTTTCTGGCTTCAGTTCTTTGATGCTGAAATGGATTTCGCGGCCAAAGCGTTTGGCATACTCCTCGGTCGCTTCGCTGACCCAACGCGGCATTTTGTTTCCTACCGCCAAGACTGTGATGTTCATTGATTGTGCATTTCTGAGGCAATGGGTGATTATAGCGGATTGTGTCGCTTTAGGTGTAAGTGCGCAAAACAAGGCTTAAGCGGCCTGTAAACCATCATATGCCCTTACATCAACCACAAACACAGCAACAGCGCCGTATGGCACAACCATGCCCAAGCAGGCTGACCAGCAGCATTGAGCAGCAGCGCCCGCATGGACAACAGCCAACCACACCCCACTGCAAACCACGTGATCATCAGCAACACCAAAGCCGTGAGATTATGAATGCCATACGCCACATACGCATACTCGCGCCAGACATAACACACCACCGCCACCAGCGCACATGCCCAAGCCAGTTGCGACAAAGTTCGGTTGCCGCGAGCGCGCTTGACCGTCGGTTTTAATACCGTGCTGCGATAAGGATAGTTGTCCTTCATATGCACCCTTTTGGCTCCACATGCATTCATGGGTTTACAGGCCGCTTAAACCGCCTCACCGAGCCACCATACCCAGCCCAGCAAAGCCAACAGTAATAGGCTGCTTAACCCCAAACCCACCACACCTTGACGCTTGTTCACACCAATTTGGAAACACGTCATCAAGCCCAATAAAGTGCCGATAAAAGCCAAACACACACTGAGCAACCCCAACCACGACCCATCCACCCGCAGCCGCTCAGCCAACAGGCCAAACCAAGACAGCACCCACAGCAATACACTCAACCAAGCCACACCACCACACAGCAATGCCGCCAGACCTATGCGGCTGCGCGGCAGTGTTGACACTGGTTCGGCCAGCACCGAGCTTTGGTATGGATTGGGTGTTGCCATGAGCTACTCCTTAAGCCATTTTGCTTGCCCAGCAGCGCAACCATAAGTGCACCGTGTTGCGATACACTGCGTGTGTTGCCACGGATTTGCTGACCCGCGCCGATTACGATACCGTCTCTTGCACCGCATAAGCGGCCTGAAACTCAGCCGGCATGCGTTTGGGGCGGCCTGTAGACAATTGCACGCACACCCAATCGGTGTGGCCGCGAAACACCTCTTTGCCATCCGACACCCGCACAAAACGGTATTGACGGCGCAAGCGCAAACCATCGTTGTGACTCAACCATGTTTGCACACTCAACACATCTGCGGCAAAACAGGCCGCTAAGTAAGTGAGCACATGCTCACGCGCCACCATCGCACAGTCCAATTGCTGATAACGCACCAAGCCCAAGCCTAACTCAGCCGAATGCGCCCACGCCACATCCTCGGCCCAATGCAAATACTGCACATTGTTGACATGGCCCAAGCCATCGCAATGCGCCGGCAAAACCGTGATGTGTTGTTCAAATACCGCCATATCTTGCTCCTATCGTGTTACAGGCCGCTTATGTAGTGCGCTGTTTGCCCAACACACTCGCCAACACCAAACCGATGACGATGATGGCGCCGCCTATCCAATGGTAGGCTTTTAAGCCCTCACCCAAGATGAGGTAACTCAATATCGCCGCAAACACCGGCATGGTGTACAAAGACAGCGAGGCCTTGGCCGCACCAATGTGGGCGATGCCATAATTCCAAGCCAGATACGACAGCACCGACACCAACACGCCGATGTAGGCAAACGTCAACACATTGCCTTGGTTCATCGCTGGCAAACCATCGCGGCTCACTTCCAGCACAAACAGCGGTGTCATGATGAACAACGCCGTCCACATCAACAGATTCAACATAGACATTGCCGACAAACCCATGCGGCTGCCCCACGGCATAAACAACACCAAATACACTGCCCAAGCGAGTACGCCGATGAGCATCATCAAGTCGCCACGGTTAAAGCTCAAAGACACCAACACCTGCCATTGCCCCGCGCTGATCAGATACAGCAAACCCGTCGCCGCAATCAACAGGCCCAGCCACGCTGCCGGTTTCGGCCATTGCTTTAAAATCAGCCCAGATGTAATAAAAGTCGCCAACGGAATGCAGGTATTGAGCAGCGAGATATTAATCGCAGTGGTGTAATGCGCGGCGGCATACAATAAGGTGTTGTACACCACCATGCCACAAGAGGCCAACACCGCCATGCGCCACAACACCGCCGGCTGTCCCCACACTTTGCGCTGCTGCCAAATTTCGCGCCCACAAAACGGCAACAACACCAAAGCGCCGATGAGCCAACGCAAATAATTCATGCTCAAAGGCTGCATGTCGCTGCCACCGGCGTGGCGCGCAATCAAGGCATTGCCCGCCCAAATCACATTGGTCAACAGCAAACATGCCACGGCGCTGCTGGTTTTTGAATTCATCTGATTCCCCATCTTGCTGGCGTGTGCCATAAAAAAGCGGCCTGTAACTTACAGGCCGCTGCTATTGATGCTCGGTGGTAACGGCAGCTTAGTCAGCTGCGTGCCAAGGTTTGGCGTGACCCGAATGGAACGATGGCTTTTCACCGCCCCACAAGGCTTCAATGTCGTAATAATCGCGTACGGCTGGCAACATCACGTGCACCACCACATCGCCGGCATCGACCAAAGCCCATTCGCCACTGTCTGTGCCTTCGGTGCTGATGATTTCAAAACCTTGTTCTTTCAAATCCACAGCCACATTGTTGACCAAGGCTTTCACTTGGCGATTGCTGTCGCCACTGGCGACGATCATGCGTTGGAACAACGAGGTTTTGGCGCTCACGTCCAAAACCACAATGTCTTTGCCTTTCACGTCTTCCAAGGCATTCACGGCCACATCGACCATTTTTTGTAAATCTACGGTATCTGTCATATTCTAAAACTCATAAAAGCGGTTAACGGTATAAACCATGGGTGCTAATGTAGTCGCGCACTGGTTTAGGGACCCATGCGTCAATCGGTGTGCCCGCCTTGACCGCATTGCGTATCTGGGTGGAACTGATGTCCTCAGGCTGCCATTGTAACAAACGTAGCTGTCCTCTGCTTGCACTTGTTGCTTGACTTAAGCCTTGTGCCACCAAAGCACGCATTTCGGGGGCAACTTGTTGGATTTTTTCATCATTACGCGCCGCCACCGCCACATTGGCGAGCTTGAATATGTCTTGATAACGATGCCAAGTGTGTAGGCCGAGCAAGGAGTCCATGCCCATTAACCACCACATCTCAGCATTGGGGTAATACTGTCGCAAAATTTGCAGCGTATCGACGGTGTAAGTCGCGCCTTCGCGCACCATGTCGATGTCGCTGGCAGCGAAACGGTCATCATTCGCAATGGCCGCTTCCACCATGGCCAAACGTTTGACGGCCGCAGTGCGCGTGGCAGTGGTTTTGTGATACGGGTCGCCTGCGGGGATGAACACCACTTGATCCAGTGCCAATTCGTCCGCAAACGCCGCTGCCATGCTCAAATGACCGTTGTGTATCGGGTCAAACGTACCGCCAAACAAGCCTAATTTCATTTAATGTCATCCGAAACATTGTCATAGCCATTCACAACCATGTCCAATTTGCCTGTGGTTGGATGAATGACCAAACCGTGTACTGGGATGGATTTTGGCATCAATGGGTGGTTGCGTATCATGTTCACTGAGTGACGCACGCTTTGACCCACGTCTTCAAAACCGGTCAACCAACCGTCCAAATCGATGGCGGCATTGCGCAAGGTTTCGATGCTGGTGGCAGAAATGCCCGCCGCTTCGGCTTGTTCCAACACGTGTTTCGAACTCAAGCCACGCATACCGCAATCGTAATGCGCCACCACCATGATTTCTTTGCAGCGCAATTCAAACACCGCCACCAACAACGAACGCATCACCGAACCCCAAGGATGGGTCACCAAGGCGCCGGCGTTTTTAATCATTTTGGCATCGCCGTTTTTCAAGCCCAAGGCTTGGTTCAGCAATTCAATGATGCGCGCATCCATGCAAGACAAAATGGCCAAACCGCGGTTTGGGAATTTATCGCTGAAAAATTGTACGTATTCGCCCGCTTCGACGAACTCTTGATTGTGATCCAAAATTTCTGATAATAAAGTCATGGTTCTTACTCTGATGATTAAGTGATGATTTTTGTAGGCGGTTATGCTACCACAAGCGGCCTGTAAGCGTTCACTGGGTAACACTCTAAAACTGAGGATTTCACTCTAGTTAACATTTTTTGACCCCGTCCAACCTCCGCCCAAAGCTTGGTACAAAGCCACTTGGCTCAACAACACCTCACTGTTGACCTGAATTTCCTGTACTTGCAATTGGTACAAGGCCCGCTGCGCATCCAAGACTTCCAAATACGGCGCATAGCCGGCGTGGTAGCGGTTATTGGCGTGTTGCAAGGCCGAGCTGACCGCGCGCACTTGCTCATGCAGCGCCGCCAGTTGCGCCCGCAATGCTTGTTCGGCCACCAATTGGTCTTCCACCTCTTGCAAGGCTTTGAGCACGCTGGCGCGGTATTGCCATGCGGCCTCATCGCGCGCCGAGGTCGCTTGTTCAAATTGCGCCGTCAAACGGCCGCCTTGAAACAGCGGTGCCAACACGCTGCCGCCGAGCGACCAAATGCTGACAGGGTCGATGTGCAAGGCCGACGACAATAACACGCCGCTGTTGGCACTCAATTGCAGCGTAGGCAAAAACTGCGCCCGACTGGACTTTAATTGCTCATCTGTTGCCGCCAAGGCATAGGCTGCCGCGGCAATGTCAGGCCGCTGATTCAGCACCGTCGCTGGCATGCTCACTGGCACTGCCGGCAAACGCAACGCTTGCAAACTGGTGGCGGTGGGCAAGGCTTGTGGCACCGTGCCGATTAAGGTACTGAGCGCGTGTTGGCTTTGCGCAATCGCTTTTTGATTCACCGGAATTTGCTGTTGGGTGGCCGCGTATTCGGCCTGTGCTTGATTCAATTCCAATTGCGAACTGTAACCCACGCGCGCCTTGTCTTGGGCGATTTTTAGCGCTTGTGCACGCGCATGCAAAGTGTTTTGCAACAATTGTTTTTGCGCCTGCAAGGCCGCCAATTGCACATACAAACGCACCACCGCCGTGCTCACGCTCAGCCGTGTTGCACCTTGCTGCGCCTCGGCCGCAGCGGTTTGCCATTTTTTCGCTTGCCATGCGTGGCGGTTTTTGCCAAACACATCCACTTCATAACTGGCTTGGAACACCGGTTGTGCTGAGGCCGATTCGGTCGGCACGCCAAACGCATTGACACTGCGCCCAGTGCTGCCACTGCCGCCCACCGACAAGCTCGGCATTAACACGCTGCGGTTGATCGCCTCTTGCGCCAGCGCCGCCTGCACCCGCGCCGCGGCGATGTTGACATCGCTGTTATAGCGCAAGGCCAGTTCCAAGTATTGGTTTAATTGCGCATCGCCCAATTGTGCCCACCACACTTGTGGCTCGGCCAAAGTCACGCCCAAATCCGCATGTGAGTTAGAAGCGGCCTGTAACCATTGTGCGGGTGGATTTAAGGCCGCATCGGCAGGTTGCGGCGGCAATTTGGGCACGCACGCGCTCAAACTCACGGCCGCCACTGCAGCCAACACGCGCCTCACGGTTTGCTCCCAGTATCAACGCTGGCTTCCACCGACATCCCCGGTGACAAACGTGCCGCCAAGTCTTGTTTGGCATCAATTTGAATGCGCACGGCGATGCGCTGCGCCACTTTGACGAAATTGCCGGTGGCATTGTCAGGACGGATGACGCTGAATTCACTGCCGGCCGCCGGCGCGATGCGCTCTACTTTGCCAGTCAATTCGGCCCCACCTAAGGCATCCACGCGCACTTTGGCGGTTTGGCCGACACGGATATTGGCGGTTTGGGTTTCTTTGAAATTCGCCACCACCCACACATGATTGGGCACCAAATACATCAACTGTGTACCGGCATTGACCAACTGCCCTTGCTTAACGCTGATTTCGCTCAAACGCCCATTTTGTGGGGCTTTGATGGTGGTATTGCTCAAATCAATTTGTGCCAATTGCACTTGCGCTTGCGCTTGCGCCACAGCGGCCTGTAAGCCTTGTTTGCCAACATGGGTGGATTTCACCCCTTGTTCGGCCACCGCTTTTTGCGCCCGCGCCTCGGCCACCGCCGCTTGTGCTTGTTGCAAAGCCGCGCGCGCTTGGTCGCCCTCACGCGGCGACAGCGAGCCCAAACCCACCAATTCTTGCACCCGCGCCATATCGGCTTGGGCTTTTTTCAGCATCGCTTCGGCATTGGCAATGCTGGCATTGCGCGCAATCACGGTAGATTGATTCGAGGTCAGGCTTTGTTGGTTGTTGTTCAAATTCGATTCCGCCGCCAACACTTGCGCCTGTGCTTGGTCGACTTTTTGCTGGTAAATGCGTTGGTCTATCTGCACCAACGGCGTGCCAGCGCTGACGTTTTCAAAGTCTTGCACATACACTTTGGTGACATAGCCCGTCACTTGCGGGCTGATGACAGTGGTCTGGCCGCGCACATAGGCATTGTCTGTGCTCACCACCGCGCTTTGAAACGGCGGCAGCTTCCAAGCGTACAACACCAAGGAAATGGCGACCAAACCAATGGCGATGATGACGGCGTTTTTCAAACGGGTTTTTTTCGGTGGGTGCCAATTGTCGGCCACCGACACTGTGGTCTTGCTTTTGCCGCCATCGGCTGGCACGGCGGTTTGGGCAGCGCCATCAGATTTGGCTGCAACGTCTGCTGCTGGTTTGGTCGGCGCTGTGTCTGCGTTTACAGGCCGCTGTGCTTCATTGTTGTTTGATGATTCTGACATCTTGTGCTCCAAAAATTATTTCTTGGCTTTTTTTCTGGCCAATTCGGCCAATACCGGTGCCATGTGGCTGGTGCCGTGGTATTTGTAATACGCCCATTCCGCGCTCACAAACAAAAAACCACAGGTCGCGCCCAAGCCCAATAACCAAAAGGTGTCGTTGTAGGCCAACACGGTCGCCTGTTGCTGCGCTTGTGCCACGATGCAGGCTACGCCTTGGGTTTGGCGCAGTGAGCCATCGCCGATGATGCCTTGGTATTGCGCTGCATACGCTTGTATCCGCGCCGCCACCGTGGGGTCGGTACTGGACAATTGCTCACCAAAGCGGGTCAAATGCTCTTTGGTGCGTATGGTGAGAAAAGCCGATAAGGCCGCGGAACCCAATAGACCCCCTATGGTTTGTGACAGGCCAAACAAGGCGATAAAGGTAATGATGTGGGACGGGCTTTTGGAAAACGCACGCAACATCCCTTCTATCATCAACGGCCCGACAAAACACACACTGGCCATGGCGATAAGAAACTGGCTGACATAGGTTTGGCTGGGTCGGGTCAAGCTGTTGGCACCGACATCCAAAAATGCACCGACGGCGATGCAGAAAAACGCCAACATCACCGGTGGTTTCAGATTTTGCGGCTCCATCAACCACAAAGTCACCGCCAAACCGGTCAACGCGCCTGCGGTCAAGACCCAGTAATACGGCACCATTTGCGTGTTGCCCATGCCCAAGGCAGTGAGCAAACCGGCCGAACCGACGTTTTGTTCCGACATCACCATGCGCAAGAATGCCGCGGTCACACCCAACCACAACAATTCCTTGCTGCGCAGCCAATCGAGTTTAATCATCGGCTCTTTGCGATTAGACTCCATCAATAAGGTGATGCCCAAACCAATCAAGGCCACCAACAGCAATTGTCCCAATTCGATTTTGTCCCACCACACGATGCGGCCTTGCACGAAAAACGCACACAGCGCCGCCACCCCGCAAGCAAAACACAGCAGGGAAATCAAATCGGTTTTGCTGATGGCTTTTTGGGTGTAGCCATGTGGTAGCGGCAATAAAGACACCAAGACCAACACGTTCAAGGACATGCCCAATTGCAGCCAAAACACCGCTTGGATATTGCCATCGTCCATCAAAGCCGGGGCGATGGCGCGTGCAAACGGCAGCGCCACTTGCGACAAGCTGATGGAACAGGCAATGCCTTTGAGCCGCCATTTCACCGGCATGGCTTGGATGAAATAGAACAAGGCCAAGGCATTCATGCCGCTGGCGGCCAAGCCACTGATGCCGCGCGACAACAACTCGCTGTGGTAGCTGTGGGTGGTGACTTGGATGAGGTTGCACAAGACCAAGGCAAAGATGATGGCACGGATAAAACGCGCCAAACCGAATTGCTGCCGACACTTGAATAACAACATGCTCATGCAGGCATTGACCATATTGTAAGCCACCAAAATCCAGCCGCCTTCCACCGGTGTCAAGCCCAATGAGCCTTGTAATTGCGGCAACACGGCGGTAAGCAAACCGTTTTGCATGCCGCCAGTGATGGCTAAGACGATGCCGACCAAAGCGTAAAACACTTTGCGTCGGGTGGGGTGATCCGGCACCCCCGGAGAGCCTATCATGGCCGGTTGTTCGTGACTTTTAAACGTATACGTCACGGGTGGCGTTTGCCACAGTTTCTTGATTTTCATGGTGTACGATACTGACTGGGTGCCGTCTTTGCGACTGCGGTCGCGAGAACATGGCAAGATACTTAAATGAATTACCCCTGTGAAACCCCGAAGCAGGGTGCAGGTGGCATACGGTGATGGCTCATCGTGATGACCGTGTTTCAGACAGAGACAACCGTTACCGATTCTACTCCTATTTTGATTTAAGCGCCTAGAGCCCAAAAATGCGGCCTGTAACTGTTTACAGGCCGCATTTTGAATCAGGTAAATTAAGAACTGGCTGAAACTGCCGTTTCTTTGGCAGTTTGCGGCAACCAATATTGCTTGATGTGTTGCACCGCTCGCACCCACACCACATAGCGGCCAGCGTCTTTCCAATCGGCATCGGCCAAATCCACGCCTGCGGGCAAAATGTGTTGCCTGAAATCGGCCAAAATCATGTCCAATTGCTTGTGCATGTATTTCAAAGCCGGCATGTTTTGACCATCGCGCAGTGCACGGTTGCGAAGTAGCACTTTTCTGACCAGCGTCAAAGGAATGCGCTCGACCAATTCGGCCAAATGATTGGCAGCAATGCTGATGTCGGACTCGCCATCGGCCAAATTGAGGTTGTAGTGGTCTTTGCAAAAATACAAATGGTTGAACACTTGCGCCAACAGCAATTGCTGGCGGATCAAATCGCGGTTGCGCGCTTCGGCCACAAAGAGCGCCTCACGCAATACCGGAATCTCACCATCGACATGCCAATACCACAGCGATTTGTCTTCCTGTGTGCAGCTGCGGTAAGCGGCGCTGAGCGCGGCATGGCCATACCATTCGGGCAAATAACATGTGCTGGTCAACAGAATTTCGATGCGCTCGGCGCAAGTGCTGAGCCGCCCTTGCACCGGTGCAGGTGAACGCTGCGTCGCCGCCTCTAGCAATTGTGTCACTGCCTCGCTGGTTTCTAAGGCGGCAGGATACAACACCGTCACGCACGCTTGCTGGGCACTGAATTCGGACAAGACCTTGCCCAAAGGCTGGATATTGCGCTGGTACAAACGGCTTAAGGTATCGGTGGCATGTTTGCACAATTGCTGCCATTGCATGTTGCTCAATATGGCCACGCGTTTGGCAAATGCGGCCTGTAAAAATGCTGGCGTGCACTGTTCTTGTATCAATTGACGGCTGCAATCTTGAGCGATGCGCGCGGTCAGACTTTGCCATTGCCCTTGTTGCAACCACAATTGCCATTGCTCAAACGTGGCGAAATTGCCCAAACGGCGCATCCATGTGCTGGTGACTTCGTGTAACCATGTTGGGGCTTGGGTCTGCCATGTTTGCAGCAAGTCTTGCAACATGCTCGCGTCTGGTTGCAACAGGTATTGGTGGCTGTTTTCCACCCCCACTTGTTGCAGCCATTGCTGTTGTTGTTCTACCCAAGTGCCGTGTGCCAATTGCTGTTGCTTGGTAGCGGCTTTTTGCCACATGGCGGTGATGTGTTGCAAGCTGGCTTGGATGTGTTGGTATTCGGGCAACAGGCTTTGTATGAAATACAACGCAAACGACACCGCCTTGTACTCGCATTGCCAGGTAAACCATTCCACCAACAATTGGTTCATGAAATTCAAATGGTATTCTTGTTGCAACTTGGCGCGGTCGCGTTTGGGCGCAGCCTCCCACGACTGCATGATGGTGTGCCAATGTTTGCGGCGCTCGTCTATCGCTTGCACCAAGCGCCGTTGCTCGATTTCGTAATGTTCTTGTAATTGGCGGTAATGGCTGTGGATGTCGGCAAAATGGTTGAGCAACACCGCCACGCTCACCTTGCCACTCAGGCATTGCGACCACATCGTGTGCTCCACTTTCAACATGTGTTGCGCCACCCAATTTTCCATGCGCGTTTGCGACAACGAGTAATACAGCTCCGCACCCATGCCGCGAAAGTGTTTTTCATACACTTTTTGAAAATTGGCGTGCAGATTGCGCATTTGCTCGTCCCAAGCACCGTCGTGTGGCCGCGCTTGTTGGATGAAAAAATCACCGCGCTTTTGCCATTCTTTAACGATGGGTTCGGGCGCCGGCGTGTTGCCGTCGCCGCTGGCCACATTCAGCAATAAGGCTTGCTCATCCAAAGCCCAAGCCTGTGCCACCACATCCAATGTCGCTGTTGGGGCTTGGTGTTCGGCATCGGCCAAGGCTTGCAGTAAATGTGCTTGCACATGTTGTTGCAAAGCCAAATGCAAGCGCCCCATGTTCAATTGCAGCGACACTTGCATGGAAGACACCATGCGCGGCAAACGCGGCTCTTTGGGTTTGCTGTGGCGCTTGTTCTGCTCGTCTTGCCATGCGGCCTGTAACGGGTGCTCACTGCTTTTGGGCGCAATCAAGGCCTGCACATGGGCCAATAGCTGATAGTAATCGGTGCTGATTTCGGGGTATTGCGGCAAGCCATGCACATGGGCACTATCCCACAATGGCTGTGACAACACATACGCTTGCTTGGTGTGCAAATCGCTGGGCTGCCAAGTGCGTTGCCCCAAGGCATTCAATTCCGCCATCAAGGCACCAGCACGAGCCTTGAGCAACACATCTTCGTGTTCGGGATGTGGCATCAACAACACCAAATGGCAACTGACTTGCGGATAGCGCTGGCGAATTTGGTACAGGCAATCCACATACAGACTGCTGGCCAAATGGTCGCCGGCATCAATGAGCAACATGAATTGCACCAACGTATTTACAGGCCGCTTAGCAATGACCTCGTCGCAAGCCGACCACAGCAAGGCTTGGTGTTGCCAAAAATACCAACGCGCCACCCGTCTCGAGGTCGCGCACACGGTTGGAGTGAATAAGGGGATGTTCATGCCGCGTTCACGCGCATTCGCTTGCAAAGCGGCGCCGTCAAACGCGGGAAAGTCAATGTGAGTATAAAGATGATTCGGATGCGAAGTGGCAGCGTCGTGCGGGTGTGGACTGTTCAGCCAAATGGTGTGGCTGTCGCTTAAGGTGTGCGCCGTGGCCATGGTGGCTTGGTTGGGTTCTGCCAAACCGCCTAAACCCAATATCAGCTTGAGTGTGTTCATGTTTGCCTTATCCACTTCTCTTCATCAACGTTGATTTCACCCTTCTTCGCTATGGTACAGGCCGCTGTTGGCAAAACCTGTCTTGATTGATGTTGGCCAGCCATTTTGCGATGCCCACAAAATCAACTCGCGTTGCAACTGTGTTGTTACTGCCATGGTGTCGAAGGACTGCTGGTCTGACCCTTGCATCATTGCCGATGAAAGCCATCATGGTGGGTCTTGTCGTAGTTGGTGCTGCTTGTATTTTTGCTGAACTGTGATTCATTTAGCCACTTAGCATACTGCAAATTTTGGCTCTATTTGTAAAAAATTGTATTGAACTGCTCTAACTTTACAATTGTGTTTTGGTGAAATGAAACAGCTTAGCGCAGCCCTACATGCTCTTAGCCACTTTATAAAGTTTTTTTCAATTTTGTTTGACCATGCGCAAATATTTTATGCAATTTAAGTTTCCATTTGTCATTAATAATCTATATTTTACTTAACAAGACTTTGTTTTATAGAAACTAAATAATTATTCTAATGGTTGCTTATTTTTTTAAGCCCCACTAGGATAGCCAAGTTTTTCTGCTTGCAGATATTCAAATTGAATACACAAAGATAATGATAATTCTGCAAAAAGTAAACTGAATAGCATATTCTTGCGACAACTTGAGGGTTAATGAATTAATAATCTTAATAAACATTATTAATTCATAACAAATACATACACATACTCGCAATACCACCTGCACTACCCAACAGCGACACACTTTTTGCACACAATAGAAACCGAGGTTCACCGTTATGGCAAGACGTATTACATTCAATTCAGCGGCTATTGCACGTTATAGCGGCTTGATTAAATCCATTTTGCTGTTCTTGCTGTTGGTGATTGCCGTATTGGTATTCAATATTTATACCTCGTATTTGATTGAACGCAATGCCGCGCAAGTGGCGGCGACACAGCAATTGCGCGGCCTGACCCAAACCATTACCCGTGACTTATACGACTTAAAGCTGAGCCAAGGTGAGGACATCCGCAGCCCGCACATTCAGTCCACGGTAGAACGCTTGTCCAAGAGTAAGGAAAGCTTTTCCAAAATTCTGTTGGCGTTTAAACAAAGCGGCGACATCAGCAATGCCGAGGGCGACACCTTCTCGGTCAATGCCTTGAGCGCAGCGAATAAAACCCATCTGGACATCATCGACACCCAATGGACGCTGCTCAATGGCAAACTCGACCAATACCTGAAAGTCGCCACCAATTTGCGTGCGCCGGTGTTGATTCTGGACCAAGCGGTGGACTCGGCTCAGGGTGCGTCGATTGCGATTTACAACAGCAGTAATGCGATTGTGACGGCGGTGGATGCGGCCTCACACAAACAAGCGACCTTGATTCGTTACTTACAAATGGGCGCCATCAGTGTGGCGGTCTTGTATTTCATCGTGTTTATGCTGTACTTCGTGCGCCGTCTGACCAACTCGGATGCGCAAGCGAATGAGGCGCGCCGTGAAACCACCGAGATTTTGGACACGGTAAAAACCGGCCTGTTCTTGTTGGACGAAGACTTGATGATCGGTCACCAATACTCCAAAGAATTGGAAGGCATTATTGGTCACCGCGAAATCGGTGGACGCAACTTTACCGACATTCTCGAAAGCATGATTTCGGATGAAGACATGACCACCACCCGTGGTTTCATCAAGCAGTTGTACAACCCCAAGGTAAAAGAACGCTTGATTGCCGACTTGAATCCATTGTCGCGCATTGAAACCAGCGTGGACGATTTGTCTGGCTACCAACGCACCCGCTTCTTGGACTTCCAATTCTCACGCGTGTACAGCGGCCGTGACATCATCCGCGTGTTGGTGAACGTGGCCGACATTACCGACACCGTGCGTCTGGAACAGCGTTTGATGCAAGAACGTGAAAACAACGACTTGCAAATCGACATGTTGACGACGATTTTGAACACCGATGCCTTGTTGATTAACGACTTCATCAGCACCGTGAACCAACACAACGTCACCATTAACAATGTCTTAAAAGCCGGCGGTACCAGCCAAAGCGATTTGCATGGCAAATTAAAACAAATCTTCCGTGAGATACACAGCGTCAAAGGCATTGCCTCCAGCTTGAATCTGTTTGCGTTTACCAATGTGAGCAATGCGTTTGAAGACAAAATTAAGGCTTTACAGGCCGAGCCTAACCTCTCAGGCGATGATTTCTTGCCTTTGGCCGTGTCTTTGGATGAATTGATTAAGCTCACGCAAATTATTGACCAATTGAACCAACGCATCAGCCCAAGCAGCGCCGCCCAACACGCGGCCGAGCCAACGCAAGCACCGCGCAAAGCGATGGCGCAAAAGCTGCAGCAATTCGCACAAGACTTGGCCAAACGCCAATACAAACAAGTGCGCGTGACCACGCAAGACTTGGAGCAAACCACATCGATTCCGGCCATAGACAATGCCATCCGTGACATTGCCATTCAGATTTTGCGCAATGCCGTGGTGCATGGTATCGAAACGCCTAGTCTGCGCAGCACCAAGAAGAAAAATCCTATGGGCCATGTGCAAATTCAATTGCAACAAACCGAAAACCAAGCGCAGTTAATCATCGAAGACGATGGCCAAGGCATCAATTACGAAGCCATACGCGAACGCGCCATCGCCATCGGCCTGTACTCTGCCAAAGAAATCGCTGCATGGGATAACCGTAAATTGTTGGGCTTGCTGTTCAGCTCAGGCTTCTCTACCTATGGCCAAACCGATGAGGATGCAGGTCGTGGCGTGGGCTTGGACTTGGTCAAAGACCGAGTGCAAAAATTGGGCGGCAAGATAGGCATACATTCACAGCCTAACCAATTTACCCGTTTCAGCTTCACCTTCCCACTCAACCCTTAACCGATAAGGCCATACCATGGTGTATAAATTGATGGTTGTGGATGATTCCAACATCATCCGCAATCGGATTAAACGTGGCTTCAATGCCATGCAATTTGAACTCGTCGCCACTGCCAGCAACGGCGTGGAAGCATTAGACCAATTCAAAAAACACAGTCCTGATGTGATCACGATGGATTTGACCATGCCAGAAATGGATGGCTTGGAATGCATCAACAACATCATGTCCATCAATCCTGACACGCTGATTTTGGTGATTTCCGCCTTATCGGACAAATCCACCGGCATCAAAGCCTTAGAACTGGGCGCTTGTGGTTTTATTTGTAAGCCATTTACCGAAGACGAATTGATTGAAGCCTTAAACGAATTGGTGCAGGATTGATTATGAAAGAAGACAAATTACGAATTTTCATTGAAGGCGCGCAGACTTACTTCAGTCAAATCGACAAAGAAGAAATCATCGTCGGCACGCCTTTCTTGGTGGAAAACAACATGCCTGCCGCCCATGATTACACCGGCATCATCGGCATTTCTGGCAACAATACCGGCATCGTGTATTTCACCGCCCCGCGCATCTTGCTGGCGCACATGTTGCAAAGCATCAATGAGCCTGACCTGTCTGAAGACAATATGACCGACTTGGTCGGCGAAGTGGCCAATACCATTGCCGGCAATGCCCGCAGTGAATTTGGTGAGCAGTTTCAAATTTCCGTGCCCATCGTCATCCGTGGCATCCCCGATGAAATCTTGTTGCCACGCAAAGACCGCTCGTTTGTGATTCCATTGGAATGGCGCAAACACCAAGCGGCCATCGTGATTTCATTGCGTAAATCTTAATGCCTCGCACCAGCTTGCCAGTCACAACAGGAGAAAACATGTTTGCCTATCGCCGTTTGGGTTCATTATTGGGTTGGGTGTTAAGTGTGGGCTTATTGAGCGCGTGCCAAGCGGATGCTGACAAAAACAGTGCCGCTGAAACCAACATCGCCAAACCCTCAGAATACATGGACAGCAGCATTCCCTCAGATGCCCCAACCTATTTGGTCGGCACCATGGGTTCGTATGCCCCGTTTGAGTTTCGCGATGAAAACGGTCAATCCATTGGCTTTGACATGGACATCATGTATGCCATAGCCGCCAAACAAAAATTCAATGTCACCGTGTTAACCCATCCGTGGGAGGGGATTTTGAACACGCTCAACAACGGCGAACGCGACATCATCATCTCCACCGTGAACATGACGCCCGAGCGTGAGCAACAATACGAATTCACCTACCCATATTTCACCATGCGTGATACATTTTTGGTTAAAGCCAGCAATACCGACATCAACCAATACCAAGACTTGGTCAGCAAACAGCGCAAAGTCGCGGCCTTGGCTGGTTCGTCTCAAAAAGACATGACCATCCAACACGGTGTGGCAGCGGAAAACATCATCACGCGTGACAGCCAATTTTTGGCTTTAAAAGAAATGTTTGCCGACAATGCCGATGCGGTGATTGGTGACGGTGCGGTGATGGATTACTTTGCCTTAAGCTATGCCGACATTCCGACCAAAGCGTTTACCCTGCCCGATGCACCGCAGGTGAGCATCGGCATCGCTGTGAAAAAAGGCAACACAAAATTGCGTGATCAGTTAAATAACGGCCTGAAACAAATCTATACTGACGGAACTTACGATAAAATCTATTTTAAATGGTTTAAGAAACCGGTACCGCGTAACTTTTTACCCTGGACGTCAGGCACACTAGCGAGCTGATACTGCCGTCCAAGTCACACTTGAGATTTCCCTGAGCAAGGGTGGAGACAGCATGTTTGAACACAAAATCATTTTTACCGGTCCTGTGGGTGCGGGTAAAACCACATTGATTAAAGCTTTTAGTGACGACGCACCGATTTTGACTGAGGTGCGACCGTCCGATGATGTTGCAAACATGAAAGACCAAACCACTGTCGCCATGGATTATGGTTCGGTGGTATTGGATGAAGAAACCAAAGTGCACATGTACGGCACCCCCGGTCAGCAGCGCTTTGATTTCATGTGGGAGATTTTGAGTAAAGGCAGTATGGGTTTGGCGATATTGATTAACGCCGCCGCACCCGACCCGGCCGCCGACTTGCGTTTTTACCTGAATGCGTTCAAAGGCTTAATCATCGATGAACACATCCCTTTGGTCATTGGCATCAACCGCGTCGACAAGAAAAATCCCAACCACGACTTGGAATATTACCAAGCCGTGACGGAAGAATTTCGCGACGACATTCCGGTATTGATGGTCGATGTGCGCGAAGCCAGAGACGTGCGCCGCTTGGTGATGACTTTGTTTTTTACGATTTAAACTGTTGCCTGTCAACGATGTTAAATATGCGGCCTGTAAATGTTTACAGGCCGCATTGCTGTTGCGATGCTGTGTTTTACTGGGTTTGTATCATGCTATTGCATCCAATACAGTGTTATCAGTTTCTGATAAACCTCGCCCAAACTGAGCTGTTACAGCACTTGCGGTGTTATGGCAACAGGATGACACACTGGCAGATACCACCTTCTTAGCGGCTCAAATCAATACAAATGCGGCCTGTAAAGGTTTACAGGCCGCTAGTTCTGCTTCAAAACACCCACTGCATTAACGGTGTTGATTCATTCCCACACCAATACTCAATAACTGTGCTGATACGGATACTGCGCATGGCACACATTTCTGTGACTTAAAACCACAGGCTCATCGCTTTGATATCAAACAAGCGGCCTGTAAATGCTTACAGGCCGCTTGTTGGTGACTGACACAGCTCATCGCTGCAAAGTCTGCTGTAACTCTTTTAACGCTTGAGTTTGGCAAATGCCGCCGCCATCGCATTGTTGGCCGGTGCTTCTTCGCGTTTGCCGCGTGGCGCACCACGTTGTTCGCGCTTGCCCTCGTTGCCCGCACCTTGGCCACGTGCGCCGGTGTTTTCAATGTCATCGTCCAAACGCATGCTCAAGGCGATGCGTTTGCGCGCCACGTCCACGCTCAAGACTTTCACTTTCACCACTTGCCCGGCTTTCACCACCGTGTGTGGGTCGGACACATAAGTCTTGCTCAAGGCCGAGATGTGTACCAAACCGTCTTGGTGTACGCCGATATCGACAAACGCGCCAAACGCCGCCACATTGGTGACCACGCCTTCCATGATGCTGCCCGCCACCAAATGTTTGATGTCGTCTATGCCATCGGTGAAGGTGGCGGTTTTGAATTCACCGCGCGGGTCGCGACCGGGCTTTTCCAATTCGCTCAAGATGTCCATCACCGTCGGCAAACCGAATTGCGCATCAATGTAACGAGCGGCCTGTAAAGTCTTTAAAACCGTCACATTGCCAATCAATTTGTCCGCGCTGCTACCAGTGTCGGCAAGCATTTTCGCCACGATAGGATAGGCTTCGGGATGCACAGACGAAGCATCCAGCGGCTCATCGCCGCCTTGAATGCGCAAGAAGCCGGCCGCTTGTTCAAACGTCTTGTCACCCAAACGCGGCACTTTTTTCAATTGTTTGCGGTTTTTGAAGGCGCCATTTTCATCGCGATAGGCGACGATATTGTGCGCCAAAGTCGCATTCAAACCCGACACGCGTGCCAACAACGGTGCTGAGGCAGTATTCACATCCACGCCGACCGCGTTCACACAGTCTTCCACCACCGCATCCAAGCTGTGCGCCAATTGCACTTGATTGACATCGTGCTGGTATTGACCGACACCGATGGATTTCGGGTCGATTTTGACCAACTCTGCCAACGGGTCTTGCAAGCGCCGCGCAATCGACACTGCGCCGCGCAAAGACACATCCAAATCCGGGAATTCTTGCGCTGCCAATTCTGAAGCCGAGTACACCGAAGCACCGGCTTCCGACACCACCAATTTGTGCACGCCCGCTTCAGGCAAAGCCTTCATCACCTCGGCCGCCAATTGGTCGGTTTCGCGGCTGGCGGTGCCATTGCCGATGGCAATCAATTGCACACCGTGTTGCTTGATTAATCGTGCCAAACTCGCCATCGCGCCGTGTTTGTCATTGCGCGGTTGAAACGGGTAGACCGTGTCGGTGGCCAACAATTTGCCGGTATCGTCTACCACCGCCACTTTCACGCCGGTGCGGATGCCGGGGTCTAAACCCAAAGTCACCAAACGGCCGGCTGGCGCAGCCAATAGCAAATCTTTCAAATTGCGCGCAAACACGGTAATCGCTGCCGCATCGCCTTCGGTTTTCAAACGATTGAACGCATCCAGCTCCAAAGACAAGAACAATTTCGCCCGCCATGTCAGGCGCACCGTGTCTTTCAGCCATTTGTCGGCAGCGCGTTTTTGGTCGGCAATGCCGTAATGTGCGGCGATGGTTTGCTCAAATTCGCTCGCCTCGGTAATCGGCGTGTCATCAGGTTGATAGACGATTTTCAAGCTGAGCACGCCCTCATTGCGCCCGCGCAACAAGGCCAAACTGCGGTGCGATGGAATGGCACGCAACAATTCTTGGTGTTTGAAATAGTCTTGGAATTTTTCGCCGCCTTGTTCTTGCCCTGCCACCACCTCGCTGCGTATTTCGCCCACTTGCCACAAACGCTCACGCAATTGCCCCAATAAGGCCGCATCTTCGGCGAATTGCTCCATCAAAATCGCGCGTGCGCCGTCCAAAGCCGCTTTGTTGTCGGCGATATTGTGTTCGGCATTCCAATATTTGGCCGCTTCGGTTTCAGGGTCGGTGGTCGGTGTGTGCCACAGCGTTTCGGCCAACGGCGCCAAACCGGCTTCGCGGGCAATTTGTGCCTTGGTGCGGCGTTTCGGTTTGTACGGAAAATACACATCTTCCAACGCGGTTTTGTTGTCTATCGCCTCAATTTGCGCCGCCAATTCCGGCGTGAGCTTGCCTTGCTCGTCTATGCTCTTAACAATGGTGGCTTTGCGCTCCACCAATTCGCGCAAGTATTGCAAACGCTCGGCCAAATTGCGCAATTGTGTGTCGTCCAAGCCGCCAGTCACCTCTTTGCGGTAACGGGCAATAAATGGCACGGTCGCGCCCTCGTCCAACAGGCCAACTGCGGCCTGTATCTGTTCGGCTCTGGCCGCCAACTCCGTGGCCAAGATGTGGGTAATGTTCATAGCGTCCCAAAATGGTCAAAACAAGCGAGTGAGAATAAAGAAATTTGCTCTATTTGTCATCTGTGTGGCTCAGCACTGTGTTGAATTGCGGCTGTGCAAGGGTTTGCTTAGACCTTAATCCAGCTGATTTAATATTTACAGGCCGCTTAGAGCATGTTGGCCAGCGGATGCAATAAAGCGCGGTGTTTGTACAGGATTTGGTAGATGTCTTTGTCCAAGCGTGGCCGTGGCTGTGCCAACAGCGCCGTCGCCTCATGCACATCGCTGACCGTGCCCAAATAACGCCAATCGTCTAACACATGCCAGCGCTGTTCCTCGATTAACACCGCCACACCGTCCACTGGCCAGCTTGCCAACAGATGTGGTTTTAAGCGCCGAGCCAATTCGGCATTGTGCGCTGCCGCTTCAACCAAACCGATGCAAGCACCAGCGCACTGTTTGATTTGCTGACGAAAACACGGCGAGCCTGTCATGCCGGCTTCCAAACCCAAGCATTGCCAACACAGCGTGCTCGGTTCCAAATACGATTTGAGCTGCTTTTTGGCCTCACTGCGGCTGTGCCACAAGCCCACATACACGCTCGAACCATCCAACACCGCAGTGGCCGCGTCCACCAAGACCAAGCCATCAAAACCATCATCGCCGCGTTGCCATTGCCAACTGTACAGCGCATCTTTTCGGCGCAAACGGCGGTTCAAACTCGGTTGCCACTGTTTGACCAAGCGCGCCTCGGTGATGAGAGCATCGACTTCGCCCGCGCATTCGATAATCTGCAAGCGCCGCGCCTGTTGCGCCAACAGCATTTCCTTGCCACTGCGCACATCGTTGCGAAAATGCGCCAACAAACGCGTTTTCACGGTTTTGCTTTTGCCTATGTACAGCGGCGCATCGTTGTCGCCGTAAATCACATACACGCCATAACCGTTGTACAGCGTGTCTATGTTCAGCGCCTGCAAATGCACCGGCACACTCGGCCGATTCATCACCTTCTGACAAGCGGCCTGTAAGGTTTTGGCATCAAAGCTTTGCTGCACCATTTGCCAAAATTGGTAAATCGCATCGGCGTCGGCCATGGCGCGGTGGCGCTGTGGCATGCGCAAACCGTGGCGCTGTATCAATTGGTCTAAGCCGTGATGTTTGTGTTCGGGATAAAGGCGGCGCGACAACTTGACCGTACACAATTGCTCGGGATTAAAATCCTTGCCCACATGCGCAAATGCCTGTTTGAGAAAACCAAAATCAAAGCGCACATTGTGCGCCAAGAATATGCAGTCTTGCAGCCAAGTCCACACCTCGTCGGCCACGGTCGCAAACGTCGGTGCATCGGCCACCAGCGCATTGTCTATGCCGGTGATGGCGGTGATAAAAGGTGGAATGTGGGTTTGCGGATTGAGCAAGGTTTGGTAGCGCCTGACGGTCTCGCCGTCGACGCGGATGATGGCGATTTCGGTGATGCGGTCATGTTCGGCGCTGCCGCCGCTGGTCTCCAAATCCACAAATGCGTAAACCTGTGCTTGATTCATGTTCAGCCCCTGAAGCAATGCCTTACTGTAACCGAATGCGGCCTGTAAGCCCATCGTAAGTTCTGTCGCAGACCAAGTCCAAGATGGAACTGCTTATGCACACAGGCTAGCAGCGCCCAATAAAATACCCTGTTGTCTGGATGAACAACAGGGTGGATGTCATGACCAATGCCTTATTTGGCAGGTGCGGCTTGTGGGGCATCCATGCGACGTGGGCCTGGGCCACGGTGGTGTGGTTTGCCTTTCGGGCCATTGTTGCGCATCATCGGACGCGGTTGTTTCGCTTGTTCCAAATACTGTTGCTGCTGTTTTTTGTTCAATACTTGGAAAATCGCGTGTTCTTTGCGCAATTGGTTCAACTCGCCTTGGGCGCGTTGTTGTTGGTGTTTTTGTTGCATTTCAGCGCGCACAGCCTGTTCTTGGGTGAACAGTTGTTGGGCCGCAGCCTCGTTAAAGGTTTTGCCTTGAATCACACTCAAACGCGCTTGACGCAATTTTTCAGCATTGGCCGCCCATGTTTGGCGTTCGGCATCGCTGACAGGCGCAGGCGCTTGTGGACGGTATTGCTCTTCAATCGCTTTGATTTTGCTTTGTTGCGCTTTGCTCAAGTTCAAATCACCATAACGGCGATCAAAACGGCGGTCAGCGATTTGGGCTTTCTGTTGTTCAGTCAGTTGTGGACGTTGTTGCGGAGCAGGTTTGGTTTCGGCCACAGCCATTGCAGACACACCCAAAACCGCAGCCGCGGTCAAACCCAGCAAAGAAGATTTCAATGCATTCATGTTATTTTCCTAATATTTGAATGGAGTCTGACAGACACCCTCATCATACCTGCTCCCAATGTTAATGACGCTGGTATCGTGGTTAAAATAGTTTAAATCTGTGTTAATGAATGGGCATACAAACACAAAATGCGGCCTGTAATGGCTTACAGGCCGCATTCACACTGATAGTGACACTCGCACACTCAGATTTGATACGGTATTAAAGCTGTATGGTTTTCGCCGCTTTGCCCGTAGGCTTCAAATACGTGCGCAACACTTCGGCATCGCTGGCATTGAGTGCTTTGCTTGGCAGCTTCACACTGGCAGGACGCACCCGCTGTCCATCCACCCACACTTCAAAATGCAGGTGTGGCCCAGTCGAAATGCCAGTAGAGCCAACATAACCAATCTTATCGCCAGTTTGTACCACATCGCCGACTTTCAAATTCTTACCAAAGCGGCTCATGTGTGCGTACAGCGTTTCTTGGCCTTTGCTGTGGCGCAACATCACGGTATTACCATAGCCATTTTTACGCCCAACAAACGACACAATGCCAGCTGCCGGCGCCATGATGGGTGTGCCTGCTGGCGCGGCGTAATCATCGCCCTGGTGCAATTTATAGCGTTTGGACACAGGATGGAAACGGGTGCCGTATTCAGACGTGGCGCGCGCCACATTCACTTGCAAGCCTTTGCCTTTGGAAGCCACCACCGTTTTTTGTAAGCCCACTTCGCTGCTGTTAGCGACGCTGTTTTGGTTTAAAAAACGCGAAGGTTTGTGGGATTGGGTTTCTTGCATTAAATAATGGTGGCGCTCTAAAGCAGAAATAGGCTTGGGCGCCGCGAGGGCAAATAAGGGCACTACCAATGCTGCGGCGGCAACATAACCCGTCATCCATGACTTCAGCATTGATGATTTATCCTTAAGAATGAAATATTTACGAAAGGACGGATAGTACCCAAGCTGTGTGTTAAGTAATTGTAAATTTATCAAATAAATTCAAAGGTTTGTAAATCACACCTTGTTTACAACACAAAAAAGCGGCCTGTAAAGCGTTACAGGCCGCGATTAAAACACCGTTAATACGGACTTAATCCAGTTGTGCCACCATCACTGGCAAACCGCGTATCGCCGCGATTTTTTGGTCGGCAGATTTCACTCGACCTTTAAACGCAGCCACTTCGGTATTGCTCAAGGTACGCGCTGGCAAAGCCACGGTAGACGGATCGACCACTTGGCCATTGATGCGCACTTCATAATGCAAATGAGGGCCAGTTGAGCGGCCTGTAGAACCAACAAAACCAATCACATCACCGGCTTTCACTGCTTTACCAGCGCTGACGCCAGACACAAACGCACTCATGTGGCCGTACAAGGTTTCCATGCCTTTGCGGTGATTGAGCATAATCGCATTGCCGTAACCACCTTTCACGCCGGCAAACGACACCACGCCATCGGCAGGTGCCATGATCGGGGTGCCACTCGGTGCAGCATAGTCTATGCCGCTGTGCATGCGGTAAGTCTTCAAAATTGGGTGGAAACGTGTACCGTAAGGCGAGCTGACTCGGGTGGCGTTGACCGGTATTTTGGCGAATTCGCCTTTGCTCAAGGCTTTGCCACGGTGGTCGTAATACGCACCGGTATTGTCGCCGTGGTCAAAATAATACGCTTGGTACAAGCGGCCGGTTTTGCCGACTTCCAAGGCCAAAATATTGCCTGTAGACACTTCTTGTCCGCGGAAATAATGGCTCTCGTACAACACGCGCACGGTGTCGCCCTCTTTCAAATCATCGAGCTCAAATTTGTCGCTGAAGATTTCACTGATGGCTTCTCGGATTTCCACTGGCACACGCGCTTGCGCCAACGCACCGCGTGCAGACGTCACCACATTGACCGCACGCAAAGTCGGCAAGGTGACGGTTTCGACCTCGTTGGCAGAGGCTTGCCATGTGCCATTCACTTTTTCCAAGGCCAATAAGATTTTTTCGCCATCGTCATCGTCGCTGAAAAACTGTATCGCGCTCAAGCCGCCTTTGTTGTCGGCTTGGATGCTGACCATTTGGTTGGCACGCAGTTTGACCAAATCGGGACTGAAGCTTTTTTGCGCCAATAAATTGTGCACTTCGGTATCGCTGATGCCCAAACGGTTTAAGAATGAGTTGAAATTTTCACCTTCGGCCACTTGCTCTTCACGCCAATAGCTTTCGACCAATGGTTGTTGCTGTAATTTCGGTTTAGCCAACCGCTCCACCACTTTGGTGAATTCTGGCTTGTGGGTTTCTTTGGCATCACTGACCGCAAACGCCGTTACCGAACCGAACAAGGCCATGGCAACAGGCACTGCGGTCCAACGCATTTTTTTAACGGTAGCTGATTGTTTTAAATTCCACACGCGGGGTTTTATCCTTCAATATCAAATGCGCCGTCAAACGAACTTCGGCGGCGCAAATCTATCATTCATTAATATGGTGACAATTATAAGACCACTTGTCGGCCTGAATCTAATCTTTTTCCACCACTTTACAATAGCGTGACCAAAATTAATCCAGTGCAATCAACACACTTAACATTCAGATGCAGGTGTGTTTGCTCAAATTCCCGCCGCCAAACCCAGACCATCGCCAGTACACGCTGTGTGTGCGATGGGTTAGAATGACGGTCTTGTCTCCATAGGGATGCTTGCTCATGCACCTGTCGCTTTATCTGCCTGGATTATTATGGCCCCACACTGCCGCCACCGGTCAAACGCCGAAATTGACGGCAACCGAAACACTGGACAATTGGTTGCGTTTTGGCAACACCACCACTCACGCGTGCAGCCGCAGCCAGTTATATGCTCAGTGTATGAGCCACAGCAGCTTGTTGGCACAGTGCAAACAAGAGCTGGGTTTGCCCGATAATCAAGCCGCGTTTTTCTGTAGCCCCGTGTTGCAGCGCGTCGACTTACACAGCATGAGCATCAGCGATGGCAGCAATCTGAATCTGAGCAAACGCGAAGCGGTCGACATTTGCCGCGACTTCAATGCCTTCAACGCCGACAGCGGCTACAAATTTCTGCCTTACCGCGAGTATTTGTGGTTGGTGACCTGCCCGAGTGAACCGAGTTGGTATTTGCCGCCGGTGTGCGACATCGAAGGCCAATTGAAAACCGTGCCGCGCCCACACAGCGATGATGCGCACATGGTGGCAAAATTGCAGACTTTACAGGCCGAGTTACAAATGCTGTTGGCACAACATCCGGTCAACAAACAGCGCCAAGCCACTTACCAGCCCGAAGTGAATGGCGTGTGGTTTTGGCGCGATTTGCCGTCTGAAACACCGTGCAGCGCCGACATTGCCTTGATGAGCGATGCGCCCTTATTGCAAGGCCAAGCCCGTCAGCAAACCGATGCACCGTATGATTGGGCGGCAGCGCAAGCGTGGTTGGCCGAAATCGGCACGCCCGCAGCGGCGCACCTGTGGCTCAACAGCTTGGAAGCGCCGAGCATGTTTGCCGACATTTGGGGCTACCAAGACGCGTTTGCCGACTTGAACACGCGCTTTTTGCAACCGCTGGACGCGGCCTTGCAAAACGGCAGCCTCAAAAGCATCACCCTCATCACCGACGGCCCACAAGGCTTGGTGTGCGAAGCGCACAAACGCAACCGTTTGGCGTTTTGGAAACGCGGCGGTGACGGCTTTGCGCATTATTTACAGGCCGCATCTGCCGAATGAAACCGCACATCCTCACCCGCAGCCGCAATGAGCAACTGTGCAGCGATTTGCTAGCCGCTGGCATCAGCCCGTTGTTGGCGCAATTGTATGCCGCGCGCGACATTCACAGCGTTAATGAAACCAGCCATGAATTGGCGCAATTGCTGCATTTTCGCGAGCTCAAACACATACACACGGCGGCGACACAATTGGCGCAAGCGATAGACGCGGGCAAGCGCTTGCTCATCATCGCCGACTACGATGCCGACGGTGCTACTGCGTGCGCGATTGCCATCAAAGGCTTGCGCATGTTTGGCGCCAAAGTGGATTTTTTGGTGCCCAACCGTTTTGAACACGGCTATGGCTTAACGCCCTTAATTGTGGAAGAAGCCGCTGCCCTCCAGGCCGAGCTCATTATTACTGTCGACAATGGCATTGCCTCTTTGGCCGGCGTGGCGCGGGCGCAAGAATTGGGCATAGACGTGTTGGTCACCGACCACCATCTGCCTGCCGACAGTTTGCCCGCTTGCACCATCGTCAATCCAAATCAGCCGGCCTGTACGTTTGCCAGCAAGCATTTGGCTGGCTGTGGGGTGATGTTTTATGTGTTGTTGGCGCTGCGCGCGCATTACAAGGCTACAGGCCGCTATGAAAACCAAGCCGCGCCGAATTTAGCGGTATTGCTGGATTATGTGGCCTTGGGCACGGTCGCCGATGTGGTGAAGCTAGACCACAACAACCGCATTTTGGTGGCGCAAGGCCTGAAGCGCATGCGCGCCGGCAAAGCCGCCTTGGGCATACAAGCCTTGTTTGAGGTGGCCAAACGCGACATCCGCAAAGCCGAGCCGTTTGATTTGGGCTTTGCCATCGGCCCGCGCATCAATGCCGCCGGCCGTTTGGACGACATGAGCATAGGCATACGCTGTTTGCTCGCCGACGATGCATTAACGGCGCAAACCTTGGCCGCCGAACTGGACAGCCTCAACCGCGAACGCCGCGGCATCGAGCAATCCATGCTCAAAGAAGCGCTCAACCTGCCCGAATTCCAAGTCGCCGACAGCCAAATGACGGTCACGGCGTTTCGCGACGATTGGCACCAAGGCGTCATCGGCATCGTCGCAGGGCGTTTGCGCGAACGCTATTTCCGCCCCACCATCGTGTTTGCCCCCGGTGACGATGGCGAATTGCGCGGCTCTGGTCGCTCGATTCCTGCCTTGCATCTGCGCGACACCTTGGATTTGGTCTCCAAACGCCATCCCCATCTGATCAGCAAATTCGGCGGTCATGCGATGGCGGCCGGCTTGAGTTTGCCCGAATCGGCTTTGCCCGAATTTCAGGCCGCCTTTGAGCAAGCGGTGAACGAGCAGTTGAGCCACGACGATTTGACTCAGACTTACCTTACCGATGGCGCGCTGGATGCCGATACTTTGTGCTTACAGGCCGCGCAACAATTGCGCGCCGAAGTGTGGGGGCAAGGTTTTGCACCGCCGATGTTTGTGGATGAATTTGAGGTGACATGGCAGCGTGCGGTCGGTGTGAACCACAAGAAAGCCGGCGTGCGCAAAACAGGCAGCGCCGAAGTGGAGGCAATGTTTTTCCGCTGCGAGGAAGATTTGCCCGAACGCATCCGCATGGTCTACCGCATGGTCGCCAACGAATGGCGCGGCCAATACGAATTGCAATTGCACAGCGAGTATTGGGAAGCGCTGTAAACCAGTTGAGCATTAATAAGCGGCCTGTAATCTTTAATGGATTTACAGGCCGCTTGCTATGGCAAAGTGCTTACCTATGGTGTTTTAACCGCATCAACAGAGTGAATATCGTTAATCCTAGCCATGGGCCAAATAAACAAGCGGCCTGTAAGCACACATATGGCTTACAGGCCGCTTGTTAGTCTATAAAGATTAACCCAATAAGGTATGGGCACTGTCCCACAGCAAACTGATGGCAATCACAATAAAGATGGCGCCGCAGACACGATTCAGGTTTTGCAAACGGCGACCTTGTTGCAACCACGCCGCCAAGGCCTTGCCGCTGACGGTGTAAATCAATTGCCATATGGTTTCGATGACAAAGAACGACAGCGTTAACACCAAGTATTGCGGACCTTGCGGCAAGGAAGCATCGACAAATTTGGGGAAAAACGCGGCAAAAAACAAAATCGCTTTCGGATTGGACAGCGATACCGCCACACCCATGCGGAACAATTTCGACGGCGTAGGCACCACATGCTCGGCATCGCTTTGCATCTCGCTGCCCTTGCTTTGCCACGCTTGCCAACCCAAATAAGCCAAGTACAGCGCACCCATGCATTTGAATGCTTCAAACGCCACTGGCATCTTCTGGCTGAGTACCGCCACGCCGGAAATCGACAAGACCAACCAAATCACCAGCCCGCAGGTCAAACCCGCCAAAGTCCACACGGTTTTCTTAAAACCGTAATTCAGACCATATTGAAACGCCAATAACATATTGGGACCGGGGGTAGCCGAAATAAAAAACGTGCTCACCACAAACAACAACCACTGCGAAACAGCCACTTGCTCACCTTGATAACACGGAAACGCTATTTTGCCGCCTCAAATCCATGCTGTCGATGCCTGCGCTGCTTTGGTTTGTATATTCAGCAGATTTTTGCTGTTGCGATGCCATATTGTGTGCCAAATCGCTTGTTAATAAAAACCATTCTCAGTTACAATTGGCCACCATGAAAAAAAACACGCACTTTGCCTTAACCATTACTGCCGTAAGCTTGCTGCACATCGCTGGCATTTGGGCTTTGTCCAATTTTGAGGACAAACCTGCCGAATTGGTGGCGCCGCAAGAGGAATTGACGTTTGTTGAGCTCAGCAGCGGCGCCCCTGCTGCCGCGGCCGCACCGACGCCAGTGGTACAGCCCAAGCCTGAACCCAAACGTGAGCGTCCGCCTGAGCCAGAAATCAAGCGCACCATTGTGAAGAAACCGCAGGAAAACACTGTGGTCGAACGCAAGCCCGACCCCAAACCTTTGCTGAAACCGGAGCGCAAACCTGAGCCTGAGCGCAAGCCAGACAGACAGCCTGAGCAAAAACCGGAGCAACGCCAACAGCCAGCCAACAATCAGGCTTTGGCCAGCAATAACCAAAGCAAAGGCAACTCGCCGCAAGGCACGGGCAACAGCAACAATAGCAGTGGCAAAGGCAGTGACGGCAATAAAGGCGGTGGCGACGGCAAAGGTGCCGGTGGTGGCAGCGGCGATGGCCCGACCACCAGCGTGAAAATAGCCGGCTCAGACAGTTGTTTGCGTCCCGATTACCCGCAAGAGTCGATAGACAAAGGTGAATCCGGTGTGGCGCGTGTGCGCTGGGTTGTGGGTGCCGACGGTGGCATTATCAGTGTAGAGGTGGTCGGTTCCAGTGGTTCAGCGCGTTTGGATAAAGCGGCGCTGCGCAAGGCGAAGACGTGTAAGTTTAAGCCGGCAATGAAAGGCGGCGTGCCCGTACAAAATGCTTACTCACGCCCTTATACCTTTAAGATTAACAAATAGGTCTGTGGTACTTCCGTTAAGGAATGCGGCAGCAATACGAATGATTTGAAACAGGATTTTTTAAAATGAACTTAGGTTTGGTATTTCAAAAGGGCGATGGTGTTCTGATTTTTGTCTTCTTATTATTGGTAGCGATGAGCATTGCCACTTGGACCATCATCATTTGGCGTTCTTATCGCTTGATCAAGGCCAAAAAAGCCAACCGCATCGAAGCGGAAAAATTCTGGGAAGCCTCGTCGGTTGAAGAAGCACAGCGCATCGCCAATCCGCAATACTCACCGTTGGCACAAATGATTACCGAGTCGATAGACAGCAAAAACACCTTTCAAGAGCGCAGCAACAAAGGCAATTTGTCGGCACAAATTTCTTTCGATGCCTATATGGTGCGCCACATACGCAATGCCATGACCAAGGCCTTGCGCCCGTTTGAAAGCGGCCTGACCACGCTCGCTTCTGTTGGTGCCACCGCGCCATTTATCGGTTTGTTCGGTACGGTATGGGGCATTTACCACGCGCTGGTGAACATTTCCAATTCTGGCCAAATGAGCATTGCCGCCGTCGCCGGCCCCATCGGTGAGGCTTTGGTGGCCACCGCTGCTGGCTTGTTTGTCGCCATCCCTGCGGTATTGGCTTACAACGCCTTGGTGCGCGGCAACAAAACCCTGTCTAACGAACTCGACAGCTTTGCCCATGATTTGCATGCGCAATTGGCTGACAAAAACCACTAGGAGCACACCATGTCTTTTGGCTCTATGAATGACGGCGGTAACGACACGCCTATGGCAGAAATCAATGTCACCCCATTGGTAGACGTGATGTTGGTGTTGTTGATTGTGTTTATGGTGACCATGCCGGTGCTCACGCACTCGATTCCATTGAATTTGCCGACGGCGGCTGAGAAACAGCAAGAGCCGCTGAAAGAGCAGCCGAAAGAGCCGTTGCGTTTGAGCATTACCGCCGATGGCAAATACTACATCGGCATCAATAAAGACGAAGAAATCACTCCTGAGGCCTTAAGCCAACGCTTAAAAGAGGCTTTGGCCAAAGACCCTGAAACCGTGTTGGCCATCGCTGCCGACAAGGTATCGGAACACGAGGCTTTGACCAAAGTACTGGCCGCCGCCCAAGACGCGGGTTTGACCAAAGTCGGCTTTGTCACCGAAACCCCGCCGGTATTGTCGGCGCAATAACCGTTTCATTGCTGTAATCAAGCCGCTTGTTGTGATGACAAGCGGCTTTTTGTTGCGCATTGATATCAGTGCGTTCCCCATGTAAGGCCACGGCCTGCATTTTGCTATCGATGCTGCTTGTCCTAGCGCCACTTATCAACAGAGTATTTCATTTTAGTGAGAATTCGAGCACAAACCTCTAAAATAATCGTTCAAATTGCAATAATTAAACTTATCTTAGCCAGCTTTAACCATGATTAACCGCGGGCACACAGACAAAATTCACTAATCATCAGAAAATAAGACCGTCTGTCAGAAGTTCAACCTGCTGTATCGCCCCAGAATATGCGATGACAGCCCATAGGAGCAAGCAATGAAAACATTGGTGGCAAAATTTGCCTTAATCGGAATCTTAGGTGCGTCTTTGGTTGGCTGTGCCAATTTAGACCGTCAACAACGCAATACTGCCGCAGGTGCGGTCATCGGTGGCGCTGCAGGTCACTTAATCGGTGGCAATACTGGCTCAACTTTGGGCGGTGCGGCTTTGGGCGGCGTGATTGGTAGCCAAGTCCGTTAATTGCCTGTTGCCACGTGTGTGTGTGAAAGCGGCCTGTAAAGCATTTACAGGCCGCTTTTTTGCGTCGCGACTCTGTTACAATGTATTCCATGTGAATCAAATGGATAGAACACAATGCGCGCAGTGGTACAAAGGGTCAGCCATGCCCAAGTTGAGGTTGTCGATGGCAATCATTCCCACCTCAGCGGTGAAATACAGCAAGGTTTGATGGTCTTGCTCGGTGTGGGCAATGGCGACACCGATGGCGATGCGCGCTACATCGCCGACAAAATCGCCCATTTGCGCGTGTTTACCGATGCCGAAGACAAAATGAATTTGTCGGTATTGGATGTCAATGGCGCGGTCTTGTTGGTGTCACAATTCACCTTGTATGGCGATGCCAGAAACGGCAGACGCCCGTCTTACACCCAAGCTGCCCGTCCGGAAATGGCCACCCATGGCTATGAATTGGTGGCCAAGCTGCTGCGCGGCCATGGCTTGACCGTGGCCACCGGTGAATTTCAAACCCACATGCAAGTGACGCTGTGCAACGATGGACCCGTGACCTTGCTGCTCGACAGCGCCAAGCAATTCTAATATGCACCGCCCTGCCACTGGCCGTAAGGTTTACAGGCCGCTTACCCATTTGCGCCATGCCGATGTGCATACTTTTGGGCACCGTGTGTTTGGCTATGTGATGGCCTTAATCGGCGGCGCCATCAATGCCGGTGGTTTTTTTGCGGTGGCACGCTACACCTCGCACATGTCGGGCGAATTGGCGCGCATGGCCGACCATTTGTACACGCAAGAATGGCGCATCGCCTGGGTGTCGGGGGTGATGGTGTTGAGCTTTATCGCTGGCGCCTGCCATGCGGCGTTTTGCATATTGTGGGCGAAACACGCCCGCTTTCGCAGCTCGTATGCATTAACCTTGTGGGTAGAAGCGGCGTATATGTTGCTGTTTGGCTTACTTGGCGCCAGTTTGGCGCGGTTTCAATTGTTGGTGCCGATTACGGTGGTGTTGATGTGCTTCATCATGGGCATGCACAATACGGTGATGACGATGTTGTCCAATGGCGTCATCCGCTCCACCCACATGACTGGCTTTGTCACCGACATCGGCATCGAAAGCGCCCGCTTTCTGTTTCACTCCATGCAGCAACGACGCTTCAGTTTGCACGGTGTGAACGTGTCCAAATTCAAGCTGTGCACCGGTTTGGTGGTGAGTTTTGTCATCGGCGGCGTGCTGGGAACTTGGGGTTTTCACCAAGTGCAATACCGCTTTGTCTTGCCTTTGTCTTTGTTACTGTTATTGCTGGGATTCAGTTCTGTGCTGTACGAAGTTCGCCTGCGCAAACGCCTGTGGCACATGCGCAAACAGTTTAGAGCGTGATTGATACTTTTTTTCAATCGCCTGTTGATTTCATCTCAACACATAGCTCGGTATAATGAGCCCATTTTGGAGTCACACCATGACGACACGCAACCGCGAAGAAACCCAATCCATACTTGATACCGCTGATTTGTTGTTCAGCGAGGCCCAATGTGAAGAAGCATTGGCACGCATGGCCGCCGAAATCACCCGTGACTTGGGTCATTCATATCCCTTGGTGTTGCCTGTGATGGGCGGCGCGGTGGTGTTCACTGGCAAATTATTACCATTGTTGCGCTTCCCATTGGATTTTGACTATGTGCACGTTTCTCGCTACGGCGACAAATTGGAAGGCGGCAACTTCAGTTGGACGCGCGCACCACAAGACAAAAACATTGCTGGTCGCGATGTGTTGATTTTGGATGACATCTTGGACGAGGGTCAAACCATGCGCGTCATCAAAGAACAAGTGATGGCCATGGGTGCGAAATCATGCAAAACCGCCGTTTTCGCCAACAAATTGCTCGACCATGAAAAACCAATTACCGCCGATTATGTGGGCTTGGATGTGCCTAACCGCTATGTGTTTGGTTACGGCATGGACGTGAGCGGCGCTTGGCGCAATCTGTCTGCCATTTACGCCTTAAAAGGCCACTAAACGGTATGGCCTGAGTTTACAGGCCGCATGTGATGATAAAAAAAACAGGATGGAGAACCCATCCTGTTTTTTTTGATGCTAACGCGATTTACCACAAACGGGCAAAAGAATCGCGGCTTTCGTTTTGGCTGCTCCAATCCACAGGGGTATGCGGTTTGATGTAATCTTCACCATTGTCACCCGGCTCGGTAATCGGCGCAGAAGAAGGCAATGGGGTAGGATTGGCATTCGCAGGGGGTGGCGGTGGCGATTTGAACGTCATGCTCACAGGGCGCAACGCGCCTTGTACCTTGCCTGAACCTTTAACGCAGGTAATGCAATTCAATTGGCCTGAACGGTTGGCCAACACTTGGGTGAGCATTTTTTCATTCACGGTTTTGCCGTATTTTTGCGCAATCGTTTGCGCCTGTGCTTTGACCGCGGCAGGATTCATTTTTTTCAAATTGTACGGGTCTTTGTAAGCCGACAACCACAAATTGTTGCTGGCGTCCAAATTCAAGGCCGACTCATTGTACAACACCGACACGCGTGAGCCTTTGTCGATGAATTTGGCAAATTCCAACGCATTTTCACTGCGCAAACGCACGCAACCATGGCTGGCAAAACTTGGTACGCTCGACGGCGCGCTGGTGCCATGTATGCCTAAACCCAATTTAGGGTCGCCAAAGCGCACAAACACGGGGCCTAATGGGTTTTTAGGACCAGGTGGGATGGTTTTGATGGCTGGCAAGCCTTTGGCGGCACGCTCTTTTTGGATACTGGCGGGAATGTGCCAAGTCGGATTGAATGCTTTGACACCAATCAGGTATTCGCCCGGTGGGGTTTGGGTACGGCCTTTGCCCACGGCGATGGGCCATGATTTGGCCAATTTGCCGTTTTCATACACGAACAGACGCAATTGCGGAATGTTAATCACCACATGTTTACCGGCATTGTTGATTTCGGTATTGGGTTTCATAAATTCGGCAGCGGATGCGCCATAAGTCATCGCTGACAACATCAGCGCCATTGCGATTTGTTTTTTCACCGAGTTTTCCCTACTTAAGATGGTTTTTGCTGGCACATTGTCGCTGATATCATGGTGATAAACAAGCGGCTATTGGGGGATATTCTCTAATTCTGCCATTCATCCACAAGGCATGACGTTTGTTTACCACGATGGCAATTTAAATTGGGTATTTGCCTTAAAAAGCGTCATAATGATGCACATTGAATTGTCTTTGTTCAGACCCGCCATGATAAATTTGTATGAAATTTTAAAAATCGAGCCCTCAGCCACTGAGAAATCCATACAGGCCGGTATTGCCATTTACCGCTTGCGCGATGATGCCGATGACAAAATCGTGGCGGCGGCCAGACAATGGTTGCTCAATCCGAGCATACGCGAACAATACGACCGCAAATTGTTTGCCGAAATTGGCACCCCCGCACCGACTTCAGAACCGGTGGCCGCACCTGCCGCCGCGCAATACCATGTCGACAGCAAACTCATCCCCAGCAGCTCCGACCTCGAATACGAACACCTGTACCAATTCTTAGGCGTGCGCACCAAAGCCTCGTATGCCGAATTGGCCGATGCGATAGACGAAGCGGTATTGGAAGGCTTGAATGGCAAAACCATCCAATTGGCGCGCGAAACCTTGCTCGACCCCGATACCCGCGCCGCTTACGACGCCGAGCATGGCATAGAATCGGCGGCGGCCATCGTCGATGTGGCCGAACCGGTCAGCCGTTTGCCGCACACCGGCTTGCGCTTGCCCAAATGGCTGTCGTTTGGCAAACGCAAACACGCCGCGCCTGTCAGCGTGCAACCTGAGTCTGTGCAAGACGAGATTCCCGATACAGACAGCGGTCTCGCCAGCGCCGCCAGCAAAGCCTTATCGTTTGACGATGGCGATATCAACAGCAGCTCTGACACCGATTTACAGGCCGCTATTAAAGCCACGCCCGCGCCAACTGCGGCACCGAAACCGCAATTCAAACGCGACAATTGGTACCAATTCTTAAGCATACGTGGCGATGCCAGCTTTCAAGAAATCAAAGTGGCCATCCGCAATGCCCGCCTCAAAGGCCGCGACAAAGAATTGATCCGCCAAGCACAAAACATGTTGGTCAACCCTGGCAACCGCCGCTTGTACGACAAACAAAACAACATCCCCGCTTACATCGCCGCGCAAAATGGTGATGTCAGCGGCCATGTCAAAGCCACCGATTACCGCACCGCACCTTTGTTAATGGGCATGAGTTTGCAAAAAATCCTCATCAGCGTGTTTGCCCTCATCGGCTTGGCCAGCGCCCTGATGCCGTGGACACAAGGCGTGTTGGGCCTGCGTTTTGCCTTGGCTTGGCCTTTGTATTGCGTGTGCATCTTGGGCTTGGCTTGCGTGTTTAGCGGTGATTTGCGCGACCCTGTCTACCGCCCTGCCAGCCGCATCTTGCTGGTGGCACTGCTACCGGTGGCCATCTTGATGTATTTATTGGGCGCACGCCAATTTCAATACGGCGTGTATTGGGGCATCGCCGCCATGGTCGGCATGGTATTGATGGCTGAATTGGTCAACCAACAAAGCCGCAACGTTTCTTACCGCGCCAAAGGCCAGCAATTGTTTGCCTTATTGGCCTTAGGCTTAAATTTGTTGGGTTTGCTGATGGTGTGGTGGTTTATCCGCGGCAAATAAGTACTTCTATTCAAACAATGCGGCCTGTAAACCCCAATCAAGGTTTACAGGCCGCATTGCCATGGCTTGGACTGTGTTTTCAGCCTATTGCCACGCATCCATGATGCTTATTCTTGTGGCCAATCCGTCAACTCGGCCGCCGCTTCTTCATCACCTTGCGCTGCCGCTTTGGCAAACCATGTTTTGGCCGCACTCATGTTTTGTTCTACACCGACGCCATCGCGGTACAACACGCCCAAATTGAATTGCGATTTGCTCAAGCCTTGTTTGGCAGCTTTTTCATACCATGCAAACGCTTGCGTCATGTCTTCGTCCACGCCTTCGCCGCTGTCGTACATCCAACCTATCGCATGTTGGGCACAAGCGTCTTGCTGTTTGGCCGCTTTGTCATACCAAGCACGCGCTTGCACATAATCCACTTCCAATGGCGCCTCCAACACATTGCTGCCATCAAAATACGCCTCGCCCAACCAGTATTGCGCTTCGGCATTGCCTTTGTTCGCTTGGGCTTGCACTTGAGCCAAGCTGTCAAACTGCGGTTCACATTCTTGTTGCCATGCCCACGCCGCATTCGGCAAGGCCAATACCAAAGCCGCCACCATGCCCCATGATTTGAATTTCATGCTTATTCCCTTATCATTGTGTGAATACGCGAGTATAACGACATCTGCTCTAAAATCGCAGCACTTAATCTGTTGTAAAATCAAACAGATTCCCATTCTATTTTTACAGGCCGCTTTCATGCACACACAGCCCACCGTATTGAGCATTACCCAAACCCGCGCAGCGGAACAAGCTGCGGTAGATGCGGGCAGCTCGTTCGCGCAATTGATGGAAACCGCCGGCACTGCCGCCACCCAAGCTTTGCTACAGCGGCCTGCCAACTTACAGCGTGTGTGGATTTTGTGTGGCAAAGGCAATAATGGCGGCGATGGCTTGGTGATGGCGCGTTTATTGGCACAAGCGGGCATACACGTGACTGTCAGCTTGGTGCAAGACACGGTCAGCACCGATTTGGCGGCGCAAAATTTGGCCGCTTTGCCCGCTAGCGTCGTGGTACAAGCAGCGGCGTTAGCGGTATTGGCCGAATACGATTGCATCATCGATGCGGTGTTTGGCATCGGTTTTGACGGCGAACTCAGCGCCGATTTGCAAGCCTTGCTGCATGCGTGCTCACAACGACCGGCGCTGCGCGTGGCTTTGGACATTCCCAGCGGCATCAATGCCGACAGCGGCCACATCGCGGCCCACAGTTTTCAGGCCGATGTGTGTTATGTGTTTCACAGCTTCAAACCTGCCCACACCATGCCAGCGGTGCAAAAATATTGTGGCGAGATTGAGGTCTTGGACATAGGCATGTGAGGCAAGTCATTGTTTGCAATCGGTTTGCAAACGCACATGAAAGTTGCTAGGCAGAATATGGTGTTTTCATTATGATATTTGCCAGATGGCCGTCGCCATCGTCATCTCAAAGCACAATAGAGGAAGCGCTACACATGTCCAAATACCTGCAAATTGCGGTGTCTGCCGCTCTGATTTCTGCCAGTTCCCTCACCTTCGCCCAAGACCCCGTCAGTGGTCAGGCCGCGTATGCCGTGCCCGATGGCTACAGCGCCAAAGTGGTGGAAGACATCTTCAAACAAGGCGGCAATGCGGTCGATGCGGCCGTGGCCACCGCATTCACACTGGCAGTGACCTATCCCGAAGCCGGCAATATTGGTGGCGGTGGTTTTATGACGGTGTACATGAACGGCAAGCCATATTTCATCGACTACCGTGAAGTCGCGCCCAAAGCCGCCACCAAAGACATGTATTTGGACGCCAAAGGCGAAGTCATCGAAAACATGAGCGTGGTCGGTGCCAAAGCCGCCGGTGTACCGGGCACAGTCATGGGCTTGTGGGAAGCGCACCAACGCTTTGGCAAACTCAAATGGGCCGACGTCATCCAGCCTGCCATAGGCTATGCTGAAAACGGCTTTACCGTTGCCGACACCCAATCGCTGTACCGCACCGATGTCGAAAAAATGTACAACGGTAAAACCAATTTCTCCAAATACTTCGGCGATTTGAAAACCGGCGTCAACTTCAAACAACCGGAATTGGCCAAAACCTTGGGCCGCATTGCCCAAAATGGCGCCAATGAGTTTTATCGCGGCGAAACGTCCAAATTATTGGTGGCACAAATGCAGCGCGATGGCGGCCTCATCAGTGCCGAAGACTTGGACAAATACAAAGTCAAATGGCGCAAACCAATGAGCTTCAAATGGCGCGACAACGTCATCCATACCGCGCCATTGCCAAGCTCTGGCGGCATCGCCTTGCGCCAACTATTGGCAATGAAAGAATACCGCGCCGCTGATTTCAAAGATGTACCTCTGAATTCAGCGCAATACATGCACTTGGTCTCAGAAATTGAAAAACGCGTGTTTGCCGACCGCGCCGATTATTTGGGCGACCCCGATTACACCAAGGCACCGGTGAAAAAACTTACCAGCGATGCCTATTTGCAAAAACGCGCGGCTGAAGTGAATGCAGAAAAAATCTCTGTCACCGAAAACGTCAAACCGGGCTTGGAACCTGCGCACACCACCCACTTTTCGATACTCGACAAAGACGGTAATGCGGTCGCCAATACTTACACGCTGAACTGGGATTATGGCAATGGCGTGGTGGTAGAAGGCGCGGGCTTCTTGCTCAATGATGAAATGGACGATTTCAGCGCCAAAGCCGGCGCGGCGAATATTTTTGGCGTGGTCGGTTCCGATGCCAACGCCATTGAACCGGGCAAACGCATGTTGTCGTCTATGAGCCCGACCATCATGACCCACGATGGCAAGGTCAATCTCATCATCGGCACCCCTGGCGGCTCACGCATCTTCACCTCCATCTTCCAAGTCATCAACAATTTGTACGACTACAACCTGCCTTTGCAACAAGCGGTGAACGCGCAGCGCTTCCACCACCAATTGCTGCCCAAAGACGTGATTTACTACGATGATTACGCGCCGATTACTGGCGAAGTGGCGGCGCAATTGAAACTGATGGGTTATACCGTTGAAGACCAAGGCTGGCGCTTGGGCGACATCCAAGCGATACAGGTGAAAGACGGCAAAGTCAGCGCCGCCTCCGATGCGCGTGGTCGCGGCCACAATGCGGTGCTACAGCCTTAATATGGAGTGTATGCGGATGAATGAACTGCCACATTGAGTTTTAAAACACCGCAACCATCATGAAGGATAAAAAAGCGGCCTGTAAATGATTTACAGGCCGCTTTCTTCTTAAAAATCACTATTGCAAACGTTGCCGCCATTGCGGTTTCAACAATGGCAATACCTGTTTCCAAGTGAGCTTCAACTCTGGAGCCCCCATCGCATACGGGCCAAGTGCATACACATTGTAGTAAAACATCACCCCATCCGGCGTGAAGACCACATCATCGGTGATTTTCGGCTGTTCTTGTCCCTCAGCATCACCGCCTTGACTTTGTAACCATGCGGCAAAACTGCGCGCCAATGCCAGCTCCAACTGCGCCCGTTTCTCTGGCAACACCATGTCTTTAAAACTCACTGCTTGTTGGGTTTTGGCATCGTAAGTGACATAAGAAGCGTAAGGATTGCCATGTGCCGCGCCTTGGCCATAATCCCAACCCGCATATTGTATGCTGACCAAATCGCGATAATGGCTGCCCAAGGACACATCGTATTGGCGCTGGTTATTGCCCTCGGTTTGCTCAGGAAAATCTTTCGGCACAGGCAGGTGTTTGGCTGTTAACACTGGCTGATCGTTCTCAACGCGCTTGCGGATGAGCTCATTTAACCACGGCCAATTGGTGTGCAAACCCGATACGTCATAGCGCGCACAAAAAGGCACGCTGTCTTCCATGATGCAAATCGCTTCTTCTTTACCGCTCAATTGGGTGACCGAGGTTTTTAACTCCGGCGTTTGTACCCACAACATCGGGCTGATGCTGGCCAACAACAGCGCAAGACTCACGGCTTTCATGACAACTCCTTTAGCGTCAGTGTGTGTTCACAGCATAATCATGCTGCTTGGCTGTGGCAATGGCGGCGTGTGTCTACAAAGCGCATGCGCTACCAAGTGGCAAACCATGCCACTTATCTTGGCTCCAAAATGACACTGTGCCCACTCACAGCAGTGCATACCGTCACAACAGCCTTACAGGCCGCATTTAATGATGACGCACTTGGTGCATGAGCATGTGCTTCATTACAACACTTCCATTACAGTACTTTCATTACAACACCTCGGCCAAGAATTGCAGTGTGTGTTGCCATGCACGTTGGCTCATCAGCGCATTGTAATCAGGCGATTCGGGATTGGTGAAAGTGTGTTTGCTGCCAGCGTAGTAAATCAATTGCCAATCGCTGTTCGCCGCGCGCAATTCTTGCCGTAAAGCTTCGACATCGCTCTCAGGCACAGACGCATCCTCCGCCCCGTGCAAGACCAAAACTTTGGGCGCGATAGGCCCATTCGCACGTTGCCCCTTGCTCAAGCCGCCATGTATCGACACCACCGCCCGCACGGGCAATTGCCCGCGCGCCGCCTCCAGTGCACCCGTGCCACCAAAGCAATAACCAATGACCGCAATGTGCTTAGGGTCGGCACCTTGGCGCACCAAGGCATCTATGCCGGCCTGTATGCGGCTTTGGTACAACGCATAATCGCTTTTGTACTGGCTGCTGAGTTTTTTGGCCGCTTCATTGTCGGTCGGTGCCTTGCCCTTGCCATACACATCGGCCACCATGGCCAGATAACCTGCGGCCTGTAAGTCCTCGGCCGCTTGCCGTGCCTCATTGTCGACGCCTTTCCATGCCGGCAAAATCAATACCGCTTTTTGCCCTTGCGCGCGCAAGGCCGTCGGTTCGGCCACCCAGCCTTGCAAGGCTTGTTTGCCATCGCGGTAATCTACCGGCCGCAATTCTGCCCATGAAAAGCCCGCAGCCAGCAAAGCCAAGACTGCCCAAATACTCTGTTTGAACATGGTGTGCTCCTGTGTCTCTGTATTGACAATGTGCAAACATCATAAAGAACAATATGTTTGCAATACAAGCACTTTGGCACACACAAGCGGCCTGTAAACCTATTCTGCGGCAGTGGGTGCCACATCCGGCAATTGTTTGACCGTGCGCATCAAGCTGCCAATGATGCCAAACAACTCGTCAAACGGCGCTTCGTTGCGGTGTTTCAAGACTACTTCCGAAAACAGTTTCAAACCCACGGCAAATGCTTGTTGCTCAGCCTTGCTGACCGGCAATTTGCGCTGCAAATGTTGCAAGACTTTCTCGATGTCGTCGTGGTTGCTCGCTGCAAACGTCATCACATGACGGGTGGCAGAAGCTTCGATTTTTTCAACGCTGATGCGGTATTGATGTGCAGACATGATTTTTCCTTGTTCGCAGCAACAGGCTGCGTATCCAAACCATGATAAGCCAGCGTGATTGTTGAAAAAATAGGCTAAAATCGAAATCATCATTGGAGAAAATCGAATAATGGACACTTTGGATGCACTGCGTTTGTTTGTGAAAGTGGCCGATGTCGGCAGTTTTTCCGCCGTGGCGCGCGGCCGTGCCTTGGCGGTATCGACCGTGACCTTGGCGGTACAACAATTGGAACAGCAAGTGAGCAGCCCGCTGTTGCAACGCACCACCCGCAAAGTCAGTCTCACCGAAGAAGGTCAATTGTTTTATCAACATGCGCAAACCTTGCTGCGGCAATGGCAACACACGCTCGAAGCGGTGCAGCCGCAGCAAACGCTGCGCGGCGACATTCACATTGCCGCACCCAGCGTGTTTGCGCGCCAGAGCTTATTGCCCATCATTGATGGCTTTATGGCGATGCACCCTGATATCGCGGTGCATCTGCTCTTAAGCGACCGAGAGGTCAATCTGCAACCCTCGCGTTTGGATGTGGCCATCATGATGGGGCCTTTGCCTGATTCGGGTTTGCGCGCCAAGCGTTTGCTTACAGGCCGCATGTTGCTGTGCGCCAGTCCGCAGTATTGGCACACACATGGCAAACCGCTGCAGCCACAAGACTTAACCGAACATCAGTGTTTGTACACTGCCAAGCCCGGTGCACAAAACAATGTGTGGACGTTTCAAGAGGGTGAGCACAGCCACAACATCAAAGTGCACAGCCAGCGCGTCGCCAATGACAACCAAATCCTGTTGGAGTGGACGCTGCAACACCACGGCATCAGCTTGCAAGCGCCATGGGACATCGCCGCAGCATTGAGCAATGGCCAATTGAGTACGGCACTGGATGCTTACCATGCCAGTGCCGTCGATTTGTATGCGGTGTTTCCGAAAAGCCCCAGCGCCCGGTGTCTGGCGTGGGTACAGTATGTGGCTGAGGCTTTGCACAGCCAGCCATAAGGTTTATTTGGCTTGAAGCAAGCGGCCTGTAGCATCAAATTTCAACTCGGTGCCGCGCTGCAAGTCCACTTCAATGTGACCATCGTCGTCATCACGCTCGATTTGGATGATGCGCTGTTTGGGATAATATTGTTGTAAATATTGCTGCGCCGCCGAAGGCAACAGCGATGCGGCCACGCCTTGGCGGCGCTCAACCTTGCGCCACACACCGTGTTCATCCACATCCACTTCCGAGCCGTCGCGCAACTCGGTTTCAAACACCACCACCCCACGCTCATCACGGTCTATCTTGTAGGACGCCAATGGCGAAGCAAATTGCTGTTGCAACCACTGCGCTTGTGCCGCAGGCAATTGCTGCGCCGCCGGTGCCAAATGAGCGGCCTGTACGCTGTTTTTCGGCGCCCGGCTTTGGGCACTTGGATGGGCAGAGTCCAGCAAATACACGGTGTCGGCCATGGCCACCGCACTGGTCAGCAAAACACTCAATAACCATACCGTTTTACGCATCATCACTCCTTTTCGTATTTTCATAGTGGGATATGGCAACACATGGGGCAGCCATGTGGCAAAAACCAGTTTATTAGCAATCATTTACGTTTGCTTATTTTGATGCTTGGGCTGATAAAGCATCCGTTTTGTGGCTATCAGTAACCACTTTCAGCCGCAATTATCGGCAAATCTGCTCAATTTTGTCATTTTAAAGTTTAGAGCTTATTAATGATTCTTAACCAAAACCAGCACTATCTAAACTTATTTCAATGCTAAATTCCTGTCATAACAGCTAAAAAACCAGTGAGACCACCCACACCTTCAAGGCCATCACTTACTCCATCACATCGAAGGACAGCCATATGGACAATATTTATGAGTGGTTGGGCATAGACGCCGATGCCAGCGAAGCCGAAATTCTGGCGGCCATCGCCGCCAAAAAGCAGACTTACCAATTGAATACCACCCAAGAGGTGCACATCAAACAGGTATTGCTCACCCCGCATTTGCGCCAACACCATGATGCGCGTTTGGCCAGTGTGGGACACGATGCCGAATTTGCCACCGATGGTTTGTGGACTGGCGTTAGCGCAGATGAAGACCTGCCTGCTTATACCGCAGCCCCCAATCGCTTGGCCACCCGCACCAAATTGAAAAAGCGCAAGCCGCATCCATCGGCCATTTTGTACATCAGCCTCGCCATTGCGATATTGGTGTTTTTATTAAACCTGTGGTTCAAATTGGCAGCGATTTAAAGCCGTGCTTAGCCAAATGCGGCCTGTAAATCTTTACAGGCCGCTTGTATATGTATGGCCTGTTGTTTTACAGTGAAGCGCATTGATGGGGCTGCATGCATGGCAGCCATAGTGTCTTTTGAAATGGGGTAAACACCATGCGTTCTGTTGCCGCGCTGTGCTTACGTGTAGGCAAGCATCTGCTCATCACCTTGCTTATATTATTGTGTAGCCTGTGGTTGGCCATGGCGGTGTGGATACAGCAGCCTCTGCCTTTGGCTCTGACCATCAGCGTGATGGTTGTTTGGCTCACACTGTCGGCGCTGACTTTGGGCAGCGGCCTAAACAAACTCAAACCGTATCGCCCACGCTTGTGGCTGAGCTACAGCGTTTTATTTGGACTGGGTTTGCTGTGGTATTTCAATATTCCGGCCAAACAAGACAGGCAGTGGGCACCCGAAGTGGCGCAACAACTGTCTTACGAACGCGATGGCAACACCATCACCTTACACAATGTGCGCAATTTCAATTGGCACAGCGAAAGCCATTATGATGAGCGCTGGGAAACCCGCCGCTATGACTTGAGCCAAATCACCGGCGTGAATGTGATGACTTCGTACTGGATGGGGCCACAAATTGCGCACACTTTGGTCAGCTTCGATTTCAAAAACCAAGCGCCATTGGTGTTTTCCATCGAGATACGCAAAGAGCAAAACGAACAATTTTCGGCCATAGGTGGCTTTTTTCGCCAATTTGAATTGAGTTTGATTGCCGCCGATGAGCACGACATCGTCTATACCCGCAGCAATGTGCGCGGTGAGCAAGTGTATTTCTTCCCCATCAACCACCTCAGTCAACAAGAAATGCAAGCCTTGTTTTTGGCCTATTTGCAGCAAGCCGATGCCCTGCGTGCACAGCCCAGTTGGTATAACTCACTCAGCAGCAATTGCACCACCTTGGTCTACGACATGGCCAAATCGGTGTCGCGCGCCAAGCTGCCGCTGGATTACCGCTTAATCGCCTCAGGCTATTTGCCCAATTATCTGTACGACCTCAAGGCTTTGTCACCGCAATGGGACATGCAAACTTGGTATCGCCATGCCCATGTCAATCCACGCGTTAATAGCTATCCCTCATTGAGCAGTGCCGAATACTCCCGCCTCATCCGCCAAGGCCTGCCAACCGCATTAGCAGCAAAACCATAAAAAAATGAGATGACACGGATGTCATCTCAATCAAGGGTCGAAAAGGAAATCGGTATTATTAAGCGGCCATCAACCAGTGTGTTTCCACCACAGTGGCGGCTTCGCGGGTGGCTGTCATCGCAGCCACTTTTTGCATGAATTGGTTTAAATAAGTGATGCGGTCTTCGGCTTCCAAGCTCATGATCAATTCCAAGCAAGCGGCTTGGGTAGATTCAGACAAGAACAACAATTCCATTTCGATTTGAGCTTCGGTGGCGTTGGCTTTGGCAATGTGCATATTGGTAAACATGGTTTCGACCCTTTTAAGTATGTTTGTTAGTTATTTTAATATATGCAATACACATGCCAAAAAATCAATTACTTAAGAAGATTTTTACTCTAATTGCATTAAATATCTGTATTTGTATTGAATATTTTCTGCAAACTCCCGCCACATCTGCATGTCAGTGGCTTAATGCATTGCCAATATTTTTAGCATGTCGGGTGCATTTTTTATGCATCTACTCTTGCGCATCTTTTGGCTGCGCCATGCTGTCAGTTTTGGGGCTGAACTGTCCTCTGGCTGCGCCCATTTGCGCCATTGATCATATCTAACAGACAAATAAAAAGAGATGGCTATGCCATCTCAAAAGTCAGGGTCAAACTTGTTGTTGTTATGAGGGAATTAAGCGGCCAACAACCATTCCATTTCAAATGCCACTGCAGTTTCTTGGGCAGCGCTGATGGCGGCGATTTTTTGCATGAATTGGTTTAAGTAAGCTATGCGGTCTTCGGCTTCCAAGCTCATGATCAATTCCAAGCAAGCGGCTTGGGTAGATTCAGACAAGAACAACAATTCCATTTCGATTTGAGATTCGGTGGCATTGGCTTTGGCGATGTGCATATTGGTAAACATTGTATTGACCCTTTTAAGTATTTTTTATCTTAATTACATATATGCAATGCTCATGCCAAAAATCAAATACTTATGCAAATTTATAATCTTATGTCATTAAAGTTTTGTAAACACAGTCTATTTTAGTTGACCAAAAGCTGTTTATTGTTTGCGTTAAATCAGAGCAGATTTTTATTGATGGCATACCCTGTGCATCTATAAGAGCACCACATAATAATTCTGACGCCATGAACAAACACATACACACTGCCTACCCTGCCACAGTTGCGCCCACGTTTAACCTCGTCATCGTGCACGGCATGCAAGAGCATGCTGGCCGCTACCATGAATTTGCCACTTTTTTAAGCGAGCATGGCGGCAATGTCATCACTTTTGATTTGCCTGGCCACGGCGCCTTTGGCCACAATGCCGAACAATTGGGCAATTTTGGTGAAGAAGGTTTGCCCCATGTCTTTGCACAAATCGCCGCGTATTTTGACTATTGGGACAACGGCTTGCCCAATGTCTTGTTCGGTCACAGCATGGGCTCGGCGATTGCACTGCGCTATGCGCAATTGCACCACAATGTGCACCACCTCATTCTCAGCGGTGTACCGTATCGCAGCGCGCGCTTTTTCAATTTGGCCTACCATACCGCCGTGATTGAAAAACGGGTGAAAGGTGCCAACAAAGAATCGATGTTGTGCCGCCAAACCGCCAAATTCAATGACTTCTTCGCCCCCAACCGCACACCGTATGATTGGCTCAGCCTCAACACCGACAATGTCGACCGCTACATCGCAGACCCCCATTGCGGCTATCCCATTTCCATCAGCTATTTTGAAGAGATGCTGAACCTGATGCGCATGGCTTTTGAACCGCAAGAATTGCTGAAAATGGGCACTACCTTACCGATATTGTTGCTGTGGGGCGAACAAGACCCGTGCACCAATTTTGGCAAAAGCAGCTACCGCTTAACCAATTTTCTGCGCCAACACTGGCAAGCCGAGGTCAATACCATCCAATACCCGAAATTGCGCCACGAAATCTTGCACGAACACCAGCGCGGCGAGGTGTTTCAAGATGTGTTGGCCAGCATTGCCGCTGTTATCCATGCCCCTACCGAACAGCCTTAATCAAGTGTTCATGCCGCAATAAGCGGCCTGTAAGCTTTACAGGCCGCTTGCTTATGCAATTTGCTTCTATGCAAGTAGCACAGACTTCTTTGACAGCCAAGCTTATTCAGCCTATAGTGAAACCACATCAAGAGTGGGGGCAACCCTAAGCCAACCTGCTTTGCAACGCAAAGTAAGGTGGATGATTCCAACGAATCGATGCGGCCGGTAACGGCAATCACACGCACCCCACCCTTGAAACGGTGGGTATTTTTATGCCCGCGTGTTTAAAAACCCAAGGTGATTTATTCCCTATTGCAACCTCAATGCTAAAAAGGACACAACATGACCAGCCAATTTCAAATCGAGCACTTAAGCTTCACCACCGCCACCGTGCCCGCCAGCGAATACATCAAACTCGCCGTACTGAATAACGCCCAAATCGCCACGCCGCATTTGCTCACCTTCATCCCATCGCAACAATTGTGGTTCACCAAACACGACATCAGCGACCCCGAATCCGAATCCGATTTGGACAACCAATTGCAAAGCCTACGCCTGCACTTATTGCGCCTAGGCATACACGACACCCTCAAAGCCAGCCAAGTCATCAAAGAAACCCTCGCCGCGTTTGCACAACAGCGTTTGGCTGAGTTTAAGCAAAGACGGGTGCAGTTTAATTAATAAAGTGAATTGAAATTAGGTAGATAAAAAAGAGGCCTGTAATCTTTTACAGGCCTCTTTTTATACTAATTTAGATTTTTTACATGCTTCCAACACCACTTCAATAAATTTCACTATGTCTTCTGAAAAACCATTATTCATATATCTACTTGTACTTAATAAATAATCTAAAAGTTCAGGTTCATAAATCCACTCACCAAAATTTATTTTTTCATCTGCATGCTCAAAAAAATCTGTACGATATAGCCAACTTTTATTTGTACGACTACCACTATTCAAATAATTTTTTACTTGTGACAGTATAAATTGTTGTTGCTTGCTAACAACCCCGTCACATTCTGTCGGAGTAAAGCATAACCCAATAAACGGCCATGCTTTTTCTCGATACGCAAACTCAAAACGTATTCTTAAATTTTGCTTTTCAACATCATCATTATAAAAATTCAAACCTAGCCAACTTCGCTTATCTGCATAGAATTGTTCTCTATTCAAATAGTTACACTTTTCAACTTTATGCACATATTGAGGTGTAATTAATGTCTTAAACTTAGCCTCAACAATATTAATAATCTTATCGAATACCATTGCATGTAGTTTGATGTAAATTTCTTCTTGTTCTATTTGACTTAAATATAGAAAACTCTTAATACTACGAGCATCTTGCATAATAGTATCAATAAGCTCATTTTTACTCATATTATCCTCAATCCTATTAGTTATTTTTTTTAAGCAATATAAATATTGATTAATAACTTCTCTTATGCCATTAGTATCAGCCATTTCTTTTTTACAACATTCAAGCCAAGAGATAATATGATGTTGATAAGTAATAGTAACTAACTGACCTTTGTCTATAGCATTTGTAAGCTCAGTTTTCTCAGCTAAATATTTAGCTTCAGATTCTTTATTAAGCGTTAATAAAACCACAATATGATTCACATCATTACAAGCTGCTAAATACCGCTCTAATTGTAAATTTTGCGCTTCCGCATCAATTTTATTTTCAATATACAATATCTGATTCTGGCACTGAACCCTAATATCAACTTGACCACCATTAACTCTCTTTAAATTTACCTTTCCTAAATAATATTCTCTATTGACACTGGCCGTTTGATAATTATTAACACTCTTATTTGATAGTATTGGTATACAATTTTGCATAAATAAATTCAAAAAAATACTACCTTGTCCATGCATGCCATTCGGCTTCAACAACTCAGCAATAAAATCAGAATGGATATTTTCATTTCGCTCATAACCAAATAATGAAAAAAGATTAAACTGATGACTAAGATTATTTTGCTTTCTTTCATACTTTTTAAATAAATGATAAATATCAGTTAAAAAAAAGCCTATCTGTTGCAAATGCATCATTCCCCCTGTTAACTAATTCACTCAATTAGCATTCAATTAAAAATCAATTTTTTCATTGTAGTATATAAAATCACTAAATCACTGCAAAAAAGCGGCCTGTAATTGCTTACAGGCCGCTTGCTTACTACACACACATCTTAAAACTTAGTCTTCATATGCTTCCATAGGAGGGCATGAGCAAATCAAATTGCGGTCGCCGTACACATCGTCGATGCGGTTTACGGTAGGCCAGAATTTGTGTTCGCGCACGTAATCCAATGGGTATACGGCTTCTTCGCGGCTGTATGGATGGGTCCATTCGCCGTCGGTGACATTGAAGTTGGTGTGTGGCGCGTTGCACAAAGGATTGTCGTCCTTAGGCCATACACCGTTTTGCACTTTCAATGCTTCTTGCTTGATTTGTTTCATCGCAGCGATGAAGCGATCCAATTCGGCTTTGCTTTCCGATTCGGTTGGCTCAATCATCAAGGTGCCGGCCACTGGGAATGACATGGTAGGCGCGTGGAAACCGTAGTCCATCAAGCGTTTGGCAATGTCGACTTCGGTGATGCCGCTGTCTGCTTTCAATGGACGCAAGTCCACGATGCATTCGTGCGCCACACGGCCGTTTTTGCCGCTGTACAAAATTGGGTAGTCTTCGCCCAATTTGCTTGCCAAGTAGTTGGCGCTCAACAAAGCCGCTTCGGTGGCTTTCTTGATGTCTTTGCCCATCATGGTGATGTACATCCATGTGATCGGCAAAATGCTGGCTGAACCGAACGGAGCGGCAGACACAGCGCCTTGACCTGCTTGTGCGTGTGGCACAGCAGACACAACGTGGTTGGCCATGAATGGCGCCAAGTGTGCTTTCAAGCCAATCGGACCCATGCCTGGGCCGCCACCGCCGTGAGGGATACAGAAGGTTTTGTGCAAGTTCATGTGCAACACGTCTGCGCCCACTTCAGCTGGCTGCATCAAGCCCACTTGCGCATTCAAGTTGGCGCCGTCCATGTACACTTGACCACCGTTGGCATGGATGATGTCGCAGATTTCGCGTATGCCTTCTTCAAACACACCGTGGGTTGAAGGATAGGTAATCATCAATGCCGACAAATTGTCTTGGTGTTTTTCAGCTTGGGCTTTCAAGTCGGCCATGTCGACGTTGCCGTGTTCATCGGTTTCAACCACGACCACTTTCAGGCCGGCCATATTGGCAGTGGCTGGGTTGGTACCGTGAGCCGAGCGAGGAATCAAGCAGATGTCGCGGTGTGCTTGGCCTTGTGACTCTTGGTAACGGCGAATCGCCACCATACCGGCGTACTCACCTTGCGCACCTGAGTTAGGTTGCATGGAGATTTCGTCGAATGCGGTAATCGCTTTCAAATAGTCTTGCAAGCTGGCAATCATTTGCAAATAGCCGCCCACTTGGTCGCGTGGCGCAAATGGGTGCACTTGGCTGAATTCGCGCCAAGTGATAGGAATCATTTCCGCAGTGGCGTTCAATTTCATCGTGCAGCTGCCCAATGAAATCATGCTGCGGTTCATCGCCAAGTCTTTGTCTTCCAATTTTTTCAAATAACGCAACATCTCGTGTTCGGTGTGGTAGCTATTGAAAACAGGGTGCGACAAAATGGCATCTTTACGCAACAACGCGTCTGGCAACGATACTTTGGCTTCGCTAGGCAAGCTGGCAGCTTTGCCTGTGAAGGCTTCGGTCAAATCAGCGAAGTCTTTGGCGCTAGACAATTCGTGGAAGGCAACGGCCAAAGCGGTTTCGCCCACTTGGCGCACGTTAATGCCTTTGTTGAGCAATTTGGTATTGATGTCGTGGGCTTGTACGCCTGCTTCAACCAAAACAGTGTCGAAGAATTGGTCGTGTACCACTTTCAGGCCGCTTGTCGCGCGGATGGCATCGGCAAAAGCTGTAGCGATGGCATGGATGCGCGTAGCAATGCGTTTCACGCCTTCTGGACCGTGGTAAACCGCGTACATACCAGCCAAGTTGGCCAACAATACTTGTGAAGTACAGATATTGGAGTTGGCTTTTTCGCGGCGGATGTGTTGTTCGCGTGTTTGCAAAGCCATGCGCAAAGCACGTTTGCCACCGGCGTCAACAGACACACCAATGATGCGGCCTGGAGCCGAGCGCTTGGCTGCATCGGTAAAGGCAAAGTAAGCCGCGTGTGGGCCACCAAAGCCCATAGGCACACCGAAGCGTTGGGTGTTGCCCAAAGCCACATCCGCGCCCATGTCGGCAGGAGATTTCAACAATACCAAGCTCATCACGTCAGCGGCGACAGCCACGTTGGCGCCTTTGGCTTTCAGGCCGGCAATCACGTCGGTCAAATCAACCACGTCACCGTCTTTGCCCACGTATTGCAACAAAGCACCGAAGTATTCGCCTTCTTGTGCTTGCGCCAAGTCGCCGACCACCAATTCAAAACCGAAGTATTTGGCGCGGGTTTGCATCACGTCCAAGGTTTGTGGGTACACGCGTGCATCCACAAAATAGCGGTCTGATTTCACTTTGCTCATGCGTTTGGCCAAAGCCATGGCTTCAGCAGCAGCAGTGGCTTCGTCGAGCAAAGACGCGCCAGCCAATTCCAAACCAGACAAGTCTATGCACACTTGTTGGAAGTTCAACAAGGCTTCCAAACGGCCTTGGGCGATTTCAGCTTGGTAAGGGGTGTAAGCGGTGTACCAACCTGGGTTTTCCAACACATTGCGTTGAATCACGTAAGGCAAGCGGGTTGGGTAATAGCCCAAACCGATGTAGCTGCGGTTCACAGTGATGTGGTCGGCCAAGCCGCGCAACTGTTTCAAGGCATCGGTTTCGGTGATGCTGTCAGGCAAATTCAATTCACCTGGCATGCGCACAGAATCGGGCACTGTTTGATGTAAAAAGTCGTCGATGCTGGTCGCACCAACCACTGCCAACATTTCCTGCGCCGTGTCAGCATTCAAGCCGATATGGCGACCGACAAACTCATCGGCGTGGAACAAATCATTAAAATTCATAACTGAATCCTTCGTTACAAAAACCATCGTTTTTTCAGGACGCCTTACGAGCCACCATAATGTAAGACGCCACCAATAAAGCAAACACCTGTACCGCGAGCAAGGTCACAACCGTCATGCTCCAAACCCCGCGCGCATAAGCCAAACCACACACCGTGGCACCGATGGTGCCGCCAGTGTAATAACCCATGTAATACAAACCCGATGCCAAAGAACGGTTTTGGGTGACGTTCTTGGCAATGTAACTGATGGTCGCCGCTTGGGTAATGAACACCCCTGTGCTCATAATCGCTAAGGCCAAGACGATGCCCCACAAAGGCGTCGCCAAGGTACCCACCACCCCAAGCATGGACACGCTTACCGCCATCAACACGGTTTTCTTGGCACCAAAACGGCTGATGATTTGCGTCGACAGCGGCGTAATCACCATGCCTATCAAATACACCATGTAAATATTGGCCAAGTCCGCACTGCCCAAGCGATACGGCTCGGCAGCCAAATGCAAATTGATGAAGGTGAAACACCCCACCAAGGAAAACAACACACACGAGCCCAATAACATCGCACTGAGCACATAGCGATTGTGCAAATGCGACCACAAGCCTTGCAGTGCTGGCTTCAAATGCGCATTGGCCACAAAATTTTTCGAGGCAGGCAATTGCGTCGCCGCCATCACCACACCGGCCAACATCATCGCTGCCATCACCCAAAACGCGTGTTGCCACGACATGTATTCGGTTAAATGGCCCAAGATAAAGCGGCCTGAAAAGCCTCCCAATACCGTACCTGACACATACAGCGTCATCAAACGCGTCATGGCTTTGCCGGAGAATTCTTCACCGATGTAAGCAATCAACACCACGGTGATGCCCGGTACGGCCAAACCTTGTAAAAACCGCCACACATTCATTTGGCTCAAGCTGTCGGAAAAGCCCAACATTGCCGTCGGAAAGGCCAAAAACAACAGCGAGGCCACTATCACACTTTTGCGCCCTATGGCGTCGGACAACATGCCCATAAACGGCGACATGATTGCCACCGCCAATACCGTTGCCCCTACCGTAAAACCAATTTGCGCCGGTGTTGCTTGAAAATCGTGCATCAAATTCGGCAAGATGGCTTGGATGGCATACACTTCCAAAAACGCAAACACGCCGATGACAAAGACCGACAAAGCCAAACCGATGTTGATGCGTTCGGCAGTTTGCACCTCGGTCATAACACCTCTTTCAAACTGCTCAGGCCGATGTGTATGCCCATCGCCCCCAATATCACACTGCTGCCACGGCTGATATAAGTCGCCATCCGCGGCTGATGTTGCAAATGTTTGCTGATCAAACTGGCCAAACCGACCAACAGCAAACACCAAATGGTTCCAGTCATGATGAACGTGGCCGTCAACACTAAAAATGGCAACGGTGATGCCGTGCCGCTGCTGATGAATTGCGGCAAAAACGCCAAAAAGAACAAGCCCACTTTGGGATTCAATAAATTGGTGATGATGCCTTGCTGGTAAACCTTACGCACACTGAGGTGATGCACATCGGCCTGTAACGCTGCCGCATCCAAATCACTGTGACGCCACATCTGTACCGCTATCCACACAATGTATGCCGCGCCCAATAATTTCACTGCCAACATCAACGAAGGCATGGTTTTCAATAACGACGCCAAACCAAAAGAAACCAATAAGCCCCAAATCAACACCCCGCTGGAAATGCCCAGTACCGAGGCGATGCCAGCACGTTTGCCTTGTGCCAAGGTGCGGCTCAAAATGTATATCGTGTCCGAACCGGGGGTGATGTTCAGCACCAAGGCCGCCACGATAAAACCCAAATAGTTTTCTATGCCTAACATGCTGAATCATCCTGTCCATCAGTGTGTGCAAATAAAGGCTTGCTTGCCAGCACACGTACCAATACTGGACAGTCTTCATCATGTGCACCCGCCAAATAACCTGTGCTCATTAAAAATTCGTTGACGATTTCACCACCGACGAATTTGAATTGTTGTTTAAACAGCTTCACCCAAGCGTCTTTGTCCAATGGGTGATGTTGGTCTAGCCAAGCTTTAAAAGAACCGTACTCTTGCTGCAACACCAAAATCTGCTGCGCATTGTATATAGCGGCCTGTACTTTTAAACGATTGCGAATGATGCTCGCATCTGCCAACAAACGTGCCACATCGGTTTCATCAAACGCGGCCACGGTGGCGATGTCAAAATCGGCATAAGCTTGGTAAAAGCCTTGCCATTTTTTAAGTATGGTGGTCCAGCTCAACCCCGCTTGGTTGATTTCCAATACCAAGCGGGCAAACAATTCATTGTCTGCCGCTACCGCAAAGCCATACACATGGTCGTGGTAGTGCTTATTCGGGTCGGTACTGTCAGCGGCCAAGGTCGCTGCAAATTGGCAATAAGTCATTGCAATTGAATTAACCATCAAAAAAAATAAACCGGTCACAGCCATGCTGTCACCGGTAGGAAACTGGGATTGGTTCAGTGAACGGTTCTTGGGTTATTCCTCATCTTTGCCGAACCGTCGTTGTAAAAACGATCCCGAATGAGTTGCCGCATCATCGCCATTTTCACGGCGAAATTGCAAGGTGTCGCGGACATTTTTTTGCACCGCCACCGCAGCAAACAGGCTGAGCAAATAACTCATGCCGTAAAACCCTTTTTCCGTGCCTGCCATGGTGGCATTCCACAAACCCACAGCCAATAACACGATAGAACTGATCAAACCAAACCAACAAATACCCAAATAAATTTCGGTTACCGGTATTTGTTCTAAGCGATCGCGCACTGCTTTTTGCAAGGAAACGGCCGCAAACAAACCAAATAAGAGCAATACTAAGTAATAGCCTTTTTCACTCAAGGCCATTTGTGCATTCCACAAACCCACCAAATAGGTAATGGTGCCGACAGCCAACGCTGTCCACGAAGCACCCACAAAAGCACGACTTGGTTCTTGTAAAGCCATCTCATCACTCCCCTGTTTGATTTACCGACTTAGGTAAACCCATCATGCAGGAAATCTGAGTAAGTGGGTGTTTTTTCAGCATAAGTAGCAAGTACTTCACTGCATCAGTGCAACACTTGCTACTTCATGGTCATGCGATTACGACTTAGTTGATTTCAGCTTCGTATGCCGCTGCATCCAACAAGGCATCCAAATCAGCCACATTGGCAGGTTGAATGCGGAAGAACCAAGCAGCACCGTAAGGGTCGCTGTTGGCTGTTTCAGGCGCGTCTACCAATTCTTGGTTCACTTCCAAAACTTCACCAGCAATCGGCGCGTAAATGTCAGAAGCTGCTTTCACAGATTCAACCACACCGGCTTGCTCATCAGCAGCCAAGCTCGCGCCCACTTCTGGCAATTCAACGAATACGATGTCACCCAACAATTCTTGGGCGTGATCGGTAATGCCTACGGTTACAGAACCATCGGCTTCAAGACGCAACCACTCGTGGCTGGCGACATATTTTAATTCTGCTGGAACATTGCTCATGAGGTTAAACTCCACATTTAGATTTCATCTACATACAAAAGGCGTCTTGTCACACCAAGACGCCTACACACTAATCAATCAAATTGTTTTTGACCATTGCGCACGAAAGGCAACTTGATCACACGCACATCGGTCATGGTGCCGCGAATGTCAACTTGGGCCGTATCGGTAGTGGCTTTAGGCACACGCGCAATCGCAATCGATAATTTCAAGGTCGGTGAGAACGTACCAGAGGTAATCACGCCTGTGCCCACACCCGGTACCGTCACTTGCATGCCTTCACGCAACACGCCGCGGGTTTCCATCACCAAGCCCACTTGTTTTTCAGGCACGCCGGTTTCTTTAGCTTGCAACAAAGCGGCTTTACCGATGAAATCACGCTCATCGCTCCAAGCCACAGTCCAGCCCATGCCGGCCTGTAATGGGTTGATTTCTTCGCCCATGTCGTGACCATACAAATTCATGCCCGCTTCCATGCGCAAGGTATCGCGTGAACCCAAGCCACAAGGATGAATACCAGCGGCCTGTAAGTCTTGGAAGAATGGCACCGCTTCAGCCGCAGGCAAAATCACTTCCACACCGTCTTCACCGGTATAGCCTGTTTTGGCCACAAACCAATCACCACCCAAGTCCACGCCCACGAATGGTTTCAACGCATTCACTTGCTCAGCCCACTCTGGTTTGGCTTGCAATAATTTTTCAATGGCTTTGGGGCCTTGCACAGCCAACATCGCCAACTCAGGGCGTTCTTTGATTTGTACATTAAAAGGAGCAGCAGTTTTGGCGAATTGTGCCAAGTCTTTGTCGCGGGTTGCCGCGTTAGACACAATGCGGTATGCCGTTTCGGCTTCGTTAGAGAGGTAAACGATCAAATCGTCTATCACACCGGCTTGTTCATTCAACATCGGAGAATACAAAGCCTTGCCAACGAATTTCAATTTGTCTACATCGTTTGCCAACAGGTATTGCAACCATGCTTTGGCTTTTTCGCCAGAGATGTCGGTTACCACCATGTGTGACACGTCGAACATACCGGCATCGGTACGCACGAATTCATGTTCTTTGATTTGAGAGCCATAATGGATGGGCAAATCCCAGCCTGAGAAATCGACCATTTTGCCTGCAGCAGCGACATGGGCGTTATAAAACGGGGTTTTTTGGGGTTCACTCATTTGCCATCACTCCATAGAATATAAGAATGCCATTGCCGTAACAAAAGCCATTCCCTATCTGTCCTGATACCTGAGATTTTCGAATGATAGACTCATTCTTCCCCCCTTCGGTGGGCAAAAGCCACTCTCCAGATTTGCCGCGTCTTGGTATGAATATGATAAGCAAAGACGAGGGTTAAGCAGTCCGGTTACCTGAGCGATTTAAGGGTGTATGCGCCTTCGGTAGACAGAAATTTATCTATTTCCGTCGTTCTCCTGCCAAACGCCGCCATTATTGAATGAATCGGATATTTTGGCAAGGTGGTGAACATACTTATTTTAAATCAAACTTTTGCTCTAGCATCAAGACCACAAGCAAACCCAAGCGCCACCACTGTCAATTTCGCCTGAGCCAGACTGAAAAAATAACAATATTTCACATCAATTTTGCATTTCCATAATTTTTTATAAAAAATAATGGCTTTTGGGTTAAAATATTGTCATATTATGTTCCTGAAACGTTGATTTGTGATATTTGTGAACACTCGCACAATCAAAATCAAATAAAATAAATGTCTACTCGTACCTAAGAAGAAATGGCGCGCAAAGGGGGCCACTCATATGCAAAATATAGTATTGGACAAAATCGATTTGAAAATCTTGCAAGTGTTGCAAGAAAACGGGCGCTTAACCAATGTGGAATTGTCAGAACGCGTTGCCCTTTCACCCTCTCCATGTTTGCGCCGTTTAAAACAATTGGAAGACGCGGGCGTGATACAACGCTATGCGGCTTTGTTAAGCCCAGCAGCGATAGAGTTGGGCTTGCAAGCGTTTATCCGCGTGACTTTGAACAAAGCCGGTGGCGGCCGTGAAAAATTCGATGAAGCGGTACAAGGTTGGCAAGAAATTTTGAGCTGTTTTGCCCTGACCGGTGAAACCGACTATATGTTGCATGCCTTCTTTGTCGACATGGAACACTTCTCCCACTTTGTCTTAGAAGTCTTATTGAATCAAGAAGGCGTACAAGACGCGCGTTCGAGCTTTGTACTGCGCGAAGTGAAAAAAACCACCGCCTTGCCTTTGAACCATTTGCACAATGACTGATACCGACATCCAAGACATCAGCGCCCAAACGCGCCATTGGTTACAGGCCGCTGTCATCGGCTTGAACCTGTGTCCGTTTGCCAAAGCGGCGTACAACAAAGATTTGATCCGCATCGAAGTCAGCCGTGCCCGTCATTTAGACGACTTTTTAGAATTGCTCGACCGCGAATTGCTGTTGCTGCGCGACACCCCTGCCGACACCTTGGAAACCACCTTGGTGGTCGAGCCTAACTTGTTTGCGGACTTTGAATTGTTCAATGAGGTCTTGGACATTACCGACCAAGTATTGGTCGAACATGGCTTGGACGGCATCATCCAAATTGCCCCGTTTCACCCGCAATTTCAATTTGCCGATGCCGATGCCGATGCCATCAGCAATTACACCAACCGTTCACCTTACCCAACGTTTCATTTAATCCGCGAAGCCAGCATAGACAAAGCCATGCAAGCATTTCCCGATGCCGCGACCATTTATGAGCGCAACATCGCCTTGCTGGAACAAATGGGCATAGAAGGTTGGCAAGCTTTATGGAAACAAGATAAGGCCTCTTAATATGTTGCGCTGGCTGTTATTGGTGGCAGGCTTTGTGTCTTTGGCGCTGGGGACCATAGGCATCTTCCTGCCTTTGCTGCCCACCACCCCGTTTGTGTTATTGGCGGCGGTGTGTTTTGCCAAAGCCTCACCGCGCTTTCATCAATGGCTGTTGCAACACCGTACCTTCGGGCCGATTGTCAGCGCATGGCAGCAACACCGCGCCGTGCCCTTGCCGGCCAAAATCCTCTCCAGCACCATGATGGCTTTGTCCACTTGGATGGTGTATTACCGTTTTCCTGAATTGGTGTGGGTATGGAGCGCCTGCGGCGTCACCTGCTTGTGTGTGGCAATTTGGATTTGGCGCTTGCCCCATCATTGAATACACCACGCTCTTGCATCATGCATTTAAAAGCGGCCTGTAAAACATTTACAGGCCGCTTTTACATCTCATCACGGGTTTTATTCAAACACCACCGTCTTATTGCCAAACACAATGATGCGGTCTTCCACATGCCACAACACCGCGCGAGCCAATACCTGACGCTCCACTTCAGCGCCGAGTTGGCGCAATTCGGTCACGGTATAGCGGTGGTCTACCCGCTTCACATCTTGCTCAATGATCGGCCCTTGATCCAAATCGGCGGTGACATAATGCGCGGTCGCTCCGATCAGCTTCACGCCTTTTTCATACGCTTGGCGATACGGATCGGCGCCCACAAATGCAGGCAAGAACGAATGGTGGATGTTGATGATTTTCATCGCCCATTGTTCGGTGAATTCAGCGCTGAGTATTTGCATGTAGCGCGCCAATACCAACACATCACAATCGGCCACCCATTCATTGATTTGCGCTTCGGCCGCGGCCTTGGTATCGGCCTGTACCTTCACCACATGGAATGGAATGTCAAAATGTTCAACCGCGTGGCGCAAATCTTCATGGTTACTGATGACGCAGGCGATGTCACACGGCAATTGGCCACGCGCATGGCGCCACAGCAACTCCATCAGCGCATGATCGTGTTTGGACACCAACAAGGCAATCTTCTTGCGCTCTTGTACCAAACTCAAGCGCCAATTCATTTGATAGCGCTCAGCCACGTTGCGGGTAAAATTATCGGTCAAGCTGTCCAATTGCTGCGGCAACTGCGGCAACACAAACTCCACCCGCATAAAATAATCGCCGCCCACAGCTTCAGTGGTGTACTGGTCTAAAGAAGTGATGTTGGCGCCGCTGTGAAACAAAAATCCTGAAACTGCTTGGACGATGCCAGCTTGGTCCTGACAATGAATTAACAGTCTTGCGGTGTGTTCGCTACTCATGTTGTTGCATTTACCTTATGCTGGAAAACAATACCCTATTGTAGCCATGCTCAGGCTAAAATGTCGCGTCTGCCGCTCTTTTTTATCCAGCCTACTTATGATTTTTATCTTCGGCATCAGCCCCAAGCAAACCTCGGTGCAAACCGGCGCATTCAATTGTCCCATTTGCCAAACCACCACCACTTACCAATGGCGGGCTCAGCGCTCGTATGTGTCGGTGTTTTTCCTGCCCTTGTTTCCCATAGGCAAGGAACAACACACATTGCGCTGCCAGCAATGCCACACCGTGTTACCAGAAAAATTCTTGCCCGATGCGGCCTGTAAACCCACAGAAGCTGCCGAATGATGCTGTTCACCAAATGCAACAATATGCTCACATACAGGCCGATATTCATTCACCAAACTAACAATATAATACTTTCATGATTTACTGGACAATGCGCCGGCTTCTTACCCTATTCTCAGTAAAATTCATTCAATTTTAAATAAAATCCATAATAATCAAAGTTTTTATTGATACTCTTTAGGACTTCAAGTTGATATAATGTATTAATGAAAACAATATACAAACGATTAACACTCTATGTGAGTGGCTTATTTATCTTGGCCTTAGGTTGCAGTTTTTCCATCATGGCCCACCTGGGCGTATCGCCTGTTTCCTCTTTGGCCTATTCCATTCATTTGATTACACCCTTGTCGGTCGGCACGGCCAGTGTCTGTGTGTACATGGTGTTTATTGCCATCCAAATGATTTTGAATCGCTGTGTCGATTTGCGCGAAGCCTGTTTGCAAATGATGCTGAGCGTCATCTTTGGCTTTTTTATGGACGCAACACTGTGGTTATTGGCGTTCTTGCCTGCAGCGAACACATGGTGGTTACAGGCCGCTTATTTGATCATCAGCTTGTGGGTAATTTCGTGTGGCTTAATCGGCTATTTCACCGCCAAACTGCCGCTCTTACCTTACGATGCCTTGAGTTTTGCGATTAAAAACCGTTTCGAGGTCACTTTCAGTCGCGCCAAAATCAGCGGCGATGTCATCAATGTGCTGGTATCGGCCAGTTTGTGCTGGATATTCTTACAGCAATGGGGCGCCATCGGCATAGGTACGGCCGTGGCTGCCATCAGCATAGGCAAAATCATGGGCTTTTTGAATCCAAAAATCCAACCCGCCTTATTGGCCTGGGTACACGCCCACACCCACCACCAAAACGCCCATTAAGCGCATTCTTACGGCTGCGATTGCGCCGTTCAAACCCCCTATAAGCGGCCTGTAAAATAATTCAGGCCGCTTATGCTTTTTCTTGTATGATGAAGACTCTAATCTGGCTTGGCCAGCGTGAAAATCGAACGAATGTTGCCGCACTTGCTCCAAATGCTGATGACTGGCCGCAGGTATGTGAATAAGCCAACATTTTTTGCTCACTTGGCATATACTCTTTATCAACGCTAACGATTGCCCTAAAGACGATGCTAAGGTATGGTTAAGACCTTTCTTCTGGCGAAATATTAACAAATGAACCGCACCCCTTTAAGCTTTGAATTCTTCCCTACCCGTACCGAAGAAGGACGGAAAAAAGTCGCGATTACCCGCCAACAATTGCGCCAATTTAACCCCGAGTTTTTCTCGTGCACTTTTGGCGCTGGTGGCACCACCCGCGATGGCACTTTGCAAACTGTGCTCGACATCATGGCAGAAGACACGCCCGCAGCTCCGCACTTATCGTGTGTCGGTTCCAGCCCAGAAGAAATCGGCGACATTTTGAACACCTACCGTTCACATGGCATCAAACACATTGTGGCCTTGCGCGGCGACATCCCATCGGGCATGGGCATGATGGATGGCTTTCGCTACGCCAATGAATTGGTGAGCTTCATCCGCGAACAACACGGCGATTGGTTCCACATTGAAGTGGCGGCTTACCCCGAATACCACCCACAGGCCAAAAGCGCCCAAGCCGACATAGACTTTTTTGTACAAAAATGCCGCGCCGGTGCCGACTCAGCGATTACGCAGTATTTCTACAATATTGATGCGTATTTCGCTTTTGTCGATGCAGTGCGCGCCAAAGGCATAGACATTCCCATCGTGCCGGGCATCATGCCCATCGCCAGCTTCAGCAATTTGTGCCGCTTCTCCGACATGTGTGGCGCTGAAGTACCGCGCTGGTTGCGCTTGAAATTGCAAGCCTATGGTGACGATACGGCGTCGATTAAGGCTTTGGGTTTGGACGTGGTTACCGATTTGTGTGACCGCCTGCTCAGCCAAGGTGCACCAAGTTTGCATTTTTACACCTTAAACCAAGCGGGTTTGGTGTCGACCGTGTGCCAACGTTTGGGTTATTGATATTCCACTTACAGGCCGCATATCGCTGATATCGGCCATGTTAATCAGCGAGTTAGCAGCATGATAGGATTGCTCATAGTGACCCATGAAACTTTAGGCCATGCCTTCAGTTCTTTGGTCAGTCATTTTTTTGGTCCCTGCCCTGACAATGTCAGGCTGCTCAACGTGGCCAAAGATGACACCCCCGACATCATTTTGGAACGCGCCTCTGCCTTGATACATGAAGTAAACCAAGGCCAAGGCGTGTTAATCTTAACCGATATTTTTGGCGCCACGCCGTGCAACATCTCACGCAAACTCATCCAATCCGATGATGTGATGATGTTAACCGGCCTGAATGCGCCGATGATGGTGAAAGCCATCCAGTATTCTGCATTACGCAATGATTTGAACTCACTCACCCAAGAAGTGAAAGAAGCGGCCTTAAACGGCATTATGGCACTAACCTACGAACCAGAAGAAGCGACACGAACATGATCAGCGCAGACCTTACCATAGAAAACAAATTGGGTTTACACGCCCGAGCTTCCAGCAAATTCACCCAAACCGCCGCCCAATTCCAATCGGAAATTTGGGTGTCGCGCAAAGACCGTCGCGTCAATGGCAAATCCATCATGGGTTTGATGATGTTGGCGGCCGCACAAGGTACGGTGATTACCTTGGAAGTGGATGGCGTGGACGAAGAAGCTGCCATGAATGCCTTGAAACAACTGATTGCCGACTACTTCGGCGAGGAAGAATAGTCTAAGGAGCAGCATGAGCATCGTGTTACACGGCATCGCCGTGGGCGGCGGCATTGCCATAGGTCGCGCCCTCTTATTGCAACAAGGATTGGACAACATTCCCCATTACGCTATCGAAGCGAATGAGGTGAAAGACGAGTGTTTGCGCTTTCAAACCGCGGTCAAACTGACGCGGCGGCAACTGGAACAATTGCGCAATACCATTCCTGAGAATGCCCCCACCGAATTGGGTGCGTTCATCTCTTTGCATTTGATGTTGTTAACCGATGTGACCTTATCACGCGAACCGATAGACATCATCGAAGAAAAAGAAATCAACGCCGAATGGGCGCTGCAAGTACAGCTTGAGCGTTTGTCACAGCAATTTGATGTCATCGAAGACGAGTATTTGCGCGAGCGCAAACAAGACATGTTGCAAGTGGGCGAGCGCATTTTCAAAAACCTGCGCGGCCATGAAATCGAATTGAATGTGAACAGCGACTTGTTCGATGACACCATTTTGATTGCACACGACATCTCGCCTGCCGACACCATCTTCTTCAAAGACAGCCGTGTCGCTGCTTTTGTGACCGATGTCGGCGGCCCAACCAGCCACACCGCTATTTTGGCGCGCAGCTTGGACATTCCGTCTGTCATCGCCTTACACAATGCCCGCCAAATCATCCAAGACGATGAGTGGGTGATTGTCGATGGCATAGACGGCGTGCTCATCATCGACCCTGATGAGAAAATTTTGGCCGAATACCGCAAACGCGCCAAAATCTACCGCAATCAAAAACGCCAACTGAACAAGTTAAAAAATACCGCTGCCACCACTGCCGACGATGTCAACATCCAAATCTTTGCCAATATTGAAGCACCGTCCGACATCGCTACCGCACACAAATATGCCATAGACGGCGTTGGCTTGTTCCGCAGTGAGTTCTTGTATTTGAACCGCGATACCTTGCCCACTGAAGACGAGCAATACGAAATCTATCTGGATGCGGTCAAACGCATGAAGGGCAAGCCGCTGACCATACGCACCGTCGATTTGGGCGTGGACAAAAACCCGCGCTGGTTCAGCCACGGCGATGCCTTGAATCCAGCCTTGGGCTTAACCGGCATACGCTTGTGTTTGGCCGAACCCATCATGTTCCGTACCCAAATGCGTGCCATTTTGCGTGCAGCCGTGCATGGGCCGATACGCATGTTATGGCCGATGATCGGTTCTTTAAGCGAATTGCGTTTGTGCCATGCCCATTTGGATTTGGCCAAGCAACAATTGTCTGACCGTGGCATCGTGTTTCAGGCCGACATACCCACCGGTTGCATGATTGAAATCCCTGCAGCCGCCTTGATGGTGACCAGCTTGCTGCGCCAAGTGGATTTTCTGTCCATAGGCACCAATGACTTGATTCAATACACGCTGGCCGTCGATCGCAGTGATGATGCGGTCAGCTATTTGTACCAACCGGCTCATCCTGCGGTGTTGAAACTGTTGACCCATATTTTGCGCAGCGCCATCAAAGCAGGAAAACCAGTGTCCATCTGCGGTGAAATGGCCGGCGACGACCGCTATACCCGTTTGTTACTGGGCATGGGTTTGCGCCAATTCTCCATGCACCCATCGAATATTTTGCGGGTGAAAAACATGATTGTGCACAGCAATACCGATGAGGTGGAAAAACAGGTTTGGCGCATTTTGCGCAATGATGACCCGAACAAAGTCGATGATTTATTGAAGAAACTCAATCAATTGGATGCACAAAAAACCGCTGCCTAAGGCAGCGGTTTTTTAGTTACAGGCTGCATTTAAAACAAATTGTCCATTTGTTTATTCGACTCTTTGTGTTGTTTGCTCACAGCGGCTTTGTCTGCTTTGTTGGCAGAAACCGAGGCCTTGGATTTGGGCTTGTCTTCATTATTGACTTCGGCCACCGCCACTTGCTGTTTCTTAGGCGCTGTTACCGGTTTCACCGCCACTTTGTCGACCAAAGCCGTGCCCGCATGTTTGGTTTCGGCCATGGTTTCAGCAGTTTTACCAGAAGTGCCACTGTCTACTACTGATTCATCCACATCAGCCGGTTTGGCAGGCAAGGTATTGCCGCTGACCACGCGGCTTTTGCCACCGCCCAAATCCATGATTTCCACACCTGGGTCTTTGGGTTTTTGGGTGTTTTCTGTCGCGTAAGTGTATTTGTTCATCGCCACAACGGCCATGCTGATCAAGCCGATGGACACGATGGCCATCAAACCAATGAGACCCCAAAACGCTTTGCCTATGCGCGAACGGCGTGGCTTGGTTTTGTTGGCGATGGTTGCAGTGCTGTTTTCCATGGTATTCACATCCGAAGTGTCCATATGACCTTGATAAATTAACAAAATATCGCCGCCACTTTAACACAAATACTTTAATGCGTCTGTATCTGGCCGCGCAGCGGCCAGATAACTCGACTTAAGGCGAAGTGGTGCTGGTAGTTGGGACAAAGGTTTCGTACAAAGTCACCACTTTTTGCACGCCCAAAGTGGTGCTGATTTGGGCGCTGACTGCGGCTTGCTCATCCGGCGTCAACACGCCTTGGGCATAGGTCACGCCATTGAAGGTGGTGATTTTGACATGGTTGGGATTGTAGCCTTGTGGCTTTAACAACATGGTACGGATTTTTGAGGTCAACCATGTGTCTTGGGCGGCATTAAAGTCGCGCGCTTGGCCGATGGTAATGTGGTTATAGACATTGTTCACAGCGGTTTGTGAACGCGCCACGCGTTCGGCAAAGTCTTTGGCCTCTTGATTCGGCACCACACCTAGCAATAAGATATTGCGGTTGTAACTGACTGTTTTGACATTAACATACACATCTTTGCCGCTTTGTTCTTTCAAATACCCATTAACAGTATTGCTCACTTGCAATTCCATCATTTGGTCATCGGCTTGTGCGCCAGTGCTGCGGCGATCCAATGCCGACAAGCCACCTGCGGCGATGCCACCAACGGCCAAAGCCGCGCAACCGCTGACCAATTGGGTTAAACTCAAACCGATGAGTGCTGCTGTTAATGCTTTTTTCATGCAATAGTCCTTACAGGCCGCTTACACATTGCCCATTAAAAGTTGATCGATGCCATCACAGATTGCGTGGATTAACAAAATATGGATTTCTTGAATGCGCGCGGTGCGTTGGTGCGCCACATTCAATAAGATGTCTTGGTCTTGCAATAAGTGCGCAATTTTGCCGCCGTCTTTGCCGGTTAAAGCCACCACACGCATATCGCGTTCGTGTGCCGCTTCAATGGCGGCAATGATGTTGGCAGAATTGCCAGAAGTTGAAATCGCCAACAACACATCGCCGCTGCGACCCAAGGCTTCCACTTGTTTGGAAAACACGCGGTTAAAATCGTAATCGTTGGCAATCGCTGTCAACGCTGAAGTATCGGTGGTTAAGGCGATGCCGGCCAAACCCATGCGTTCCATTTCAAAACGACCGACCAATTCAGCGGCGAAATGCTGCGCATCGGCAGCCGAACCGCCATTACCACACGCCAATACCTTGCCATCGTTTACCAAGGCCGCAAACATCAACTCGATGGCGGCGGCAGTAGCCTCTGCCAATAATTCTTGGTTGTCTTGTTTGGCCTTAATGCTTTCTGCAAAATGGTCAAATACGCGATCGCTTAAATTCATTTACATTCCAATTATGTTTTTGAGCCACTCGATGTGGCCTTCGCCATTGATTAACACCGCATCAAAACGGCATTCGGGCTCGGTCTGGTGTTCGGCTTGCAGATAGGTTTGGGCACTTAACAGCAATTTACGTTGTTTGCTGGCAGTAATCGACGCCGCTGCGCCGCCAAACTGCTCAGAGCTGCGCAGCCGCACTTCCACAAACACGCACACCGCCCCATCCCAAGCCACCAAGTCTATTTCGCCGCTTTTGCAATGCCAATTGCGCACCACGATACGGCAACCTTGCGCCTGCAAATACTGGGCAGCTCGCTCTTCTGCAGCCATGCCTGTCGGATGTTGTAAGCGCATGCCACTCTCCGCATATGATAGTATCACACCATTGAAATGCCCAATGAGACTACAGTGTTACAACCCCTAATAGAACGCGCCCAAGAGCGCTTAGAGCCACAAACATTATATGTGGTGGCCACGCCGATTGGCAATTTATCCGACATTACCTTACATGCTCTTGCAGTTTTAAGCAAAGCAGACTTGGTGTGCGCAGAAGACACGCGAGTCACAGGGCAATTGCTGGCCGCTTATGGCATCAAAGCCAAACTCATCAGCGTGCGCGAACAAAATGAACAAGCGATGACGGTCAAAATCATCGAAGCCTTGGCCGCAGGCCAAATCGTTGCCCAAGTGTCTGATGCAGGTTCTCCGGCCGTGTGCGACCCCGGTTCGCGTTTGGTCGCTGGCGTGCGTGCGGCGGGTTACAAAGTGTCACCTGTGGTCGGCGCCAGTGCCGTGATTGCCGCCTTGTCTGTGGCCGGCATTACCGCGCCTGATTTTTATTTTGCCGGTTTTATTCCATCCAAACCGAGCGAGCGCCGCAGCGTGTTAACCACATGGCAAAACATCGCCCAAACCATCGTCAGCTACGAAACACCGCACCGCATTGAAGCCACATTGGCCGACATGCAGGCTTTGTTTCCAGAGCGCGTGGTGATGTTGGCACGTGAAATCACCAAAACCTTTGAAACCTTCTTAATCGGTACGCCGAGTGAGTTACAGGCCGCTTTGGCACAAGACAGCAACCAAAGCCGCGGTGAAATGGTGTTAATCGTGCACCCGCTCGAAAACAGCCATGAAGACGCGATTGCGCCCGAAGCTGAACAATTATTAAACCTGTTATTGGACGACATGCCATTGAAAAAAGCCTGTGACATCGTGCACCGCACTTTTTCTGCCAACAAAAAACAGTTATATGACTTGGGTTTAACATTAAAGTCGAAATAAATGTGTGACATTGTGTTGACAAGAAAAATGATAGGCTTATAATGCCAATCCTCAGTAAGCCAAATCCACTGCCCAGGTGGCGAAATTGGTAGACGCAGGGGACTCAAAATCCCCCGCCGCAAGGTGTGTCGGTTCGAGTCCGACCCTGGGCACCATGGAAAATAAACCGCGATTCGCGGTTATTTTTTTGTCTGTTGTTTCTGTGTTATCCCATTGTGCTGGTGTCGGTTTCAGTACCACCCTCTTTAGTCAGTATCTCGTTTTGCCCAACAGGGCACGTCATTCATATGGATGAATGTTTAGTATCCTTCTTAGCAACGCAATAAGAAATAATCTGCCCTGACCTGATTCTTCTGCATAGGGAATGTTCTCATACACAGATTTCCAGCATATGACTGTACTGTTTGACACATTGCCGACCATGGCTGAGCATTTCTCTCCTTATTTTTTGCTTATTTATTGCTTACTTCACATCTGTTCATCCCTCTTTTTTGCACGGAATTTGGTCACAAGAAAACTATTTCCAATATCGACATTTATTTAAGATTTTGTTTTTATGGCTGTTTCAAAAATAGTGCCGATTTTTTAAAAAACTCTCGCAAAAAAGCGTTGACAGTCATCAATTATGCTTTATAATGTCGGTCTTCAGTAAGCCAAATCCACTGCCCAGGTGGCGAAATTGGTAGACGCAGGGGACTCAAAATCCCCCGCCGCAAGGTGTGTCGGTTCGAGTCCGACCCTGGGCACCATGGAAAATAAACCGCATTCTTGCGGTTATTTTTTTGCCTGTCGCAAACGCAAAAAACGATAGCAGCTGCCATCTACTTGGCATCCCTATCTGCCTCAACTCTCACACCATGTCGCGCCCACGCCACTACTCAAAACGATATTCAATAAGCGGCCTGTAATACCCACACGATTGTCATCTTCCGCGTTTACAGTATGTGTTTTGACCTTGCCCTTAGTCCATGTTGATTGAAACCCAAGACGCGGCATTACTGCACCACATCATGCAACAGGCTTTTGCCGAATACCGCCACGACGCCTCGCCTTCCAGTGCTTTGGATGAAAGCATAGACAGCATCAAGCTGGAATTACACAATGGCATGCGCGCCTTTGTGTGGCAACACCAGCAGCAAACTGTGGCGATGGTGAAAACCCAGTGGCGGCAAGATGTGCTGTATTTTGCGCGTTTGGCCGTCTTGCCCAGCTTTCGTGGACAAGGCCATGTCAAACACTTATTAGCGGCTTTAGCAAAGCTCGCACTGACGCACGGTTACACGGCAATGGAATGCAAAGTGCGCGCCGAAGTCAGCCGCAATGTGGCGCTCTACCAAGGTCTGGGTTTTGTCTGTGTGGCCAGCGAAACCGTACACAAAGAAAATGGCACCGCAGTGCCAACTCTTACCATGCGCAAAGCGCTGCGGGAATCAATGAACAACCCGTTTTAAGCGGGCACGTCCGAACTTGCCAACAATACCGCCACCACTTGCTGTAAAAATTCGGCATCGGTGTCGTCAAACATCGCCAAGTCGGCGCTGTCTATGTCGAGCACGCCCACACAACGCTCGCCCAATAGCATCGGCACGACAATTTCCGATTGCGACAAACTGCTGCAAGCAATGTGGCCAGCAAATTGGTTCACATCTGGCACAACAATGGTCTGCGCTTGCGCCCACGCGCTGCCACACACGCCGCGGCCTTTTGCAATACGCGTGCACGCAATCGGGCCTTGAAACGGCGCCAACACCAACTCTTCGCCACGCACCACATAAAAGCCTATCCACAGCCAATCGAATTGCTGTTTCAACACCGCACACACATTGGCCATATTGGCGACAAAATCGCGCTCATCGCTGATTAAGGCTTGAATCTGTGGCAACAGGCTTTGGTATTGCTCTTGTTTGCTGCCGCTTTGTTGGTAAAACGTTTCTGCCATTTTGCACCCGCACAAAAAACCACATCATACCATTACAGCCATACCTGCATACAAAGCGGCCTGTAAACCGATTCAGCAAGTTTACAGGCCGCATGTGACACATCCATAAGGACATCAAGCGCGGAACAATACCGACTCATCCAATTCCTGCACATGGGCACAGCCTACTTGCGCCATCGCCAATTCAAATTCCACCCGCAACACGTGCAACATGTGCGCCACGCCCAACATGCCAGCGACTGCCAAAGCATGCAATTGCGGCCGCCCCACCATCACCGCATCGGCGCCCATCGCCAAGGCTTTGACCATGTCCGTGCCCCAACGTATGCCACCATCAAGCAGTAATGGCACATCTGCACCCACGGCGGCGCGTAGGTGTGGTAACACGGTTAATGGCGACACCATGCCATCGAGTACCCGTCCACCGTGATTGGAGACGACGATGCCATTGGCACCGGCAGCAATGGCTTGTACAGCATCGGCAGGGGCGACGATGCCTTTGACCAAAATCGGCTTGTCAGTGCGCGCCCGCAGCCACGCCAAATCCTCCCACGTGGGCGCATGTTCGGTAAAGCTGGAACCGAACACCAAGCGCTCATCCAACAATTGGCTGGTGTGTTTGTGTTGCGCATCCATGTCGACATTGACCGCGTTCACACCCGCTGGCAGATTCAAACTGCTGCGCTTGTAATGCGCGTCTACCGTCCACATGATGGCTTCAAAACCGGCATCAGCAGCGGCCTGTAACACTGCCGCCGTCTGCTTCCGTGTGGGCTGGGAATACAATTGCAACCACAGCGGCGGTACAGGCCGCTTTAAATCATGCGCTGCGGCTTCTGCAGTGCGGCGGATGTCAGCAAAGCGGCGACTGGACAAGGTGCTGACCACCATCGCCGTTTGCAGCGCCACCGCGGCCTGTACCGTGGCCAATTCGGCCTCGGGATGCACCAAGCCATGGTAAGCCACCGGCGCCAGCAACAGCGGTGCACGGTGAAAGCGGCCAAACATATCGACACCGGTATGGCCTTGGTGCACCGAACGCAATACGCGTGGCAACAAGGCGATGTCATCAAACGATGAGCGATTGGCGGCCAAACTCAGGTTTTGGTCGCTGCCGCTTTGGATGTAATGCCAAATGTCGTCGGCAATAAAATCGCGCGCCCACACTTCGTAATCACGCACATGCTGTATCTCGGTCGGTATCTGCCTCAATGCGGCCTGTAAAATATGGGCATGTTGTGGCTGCGTCATACAATACTCTCCTCAATACGGGTTTAGGTGTGCGACCATTGTCGCAATAAATTGTGGTACACCCCGCTTAAGCGGCGGCCAGCTTCGCTCTTGGCATCGGCCTGTAACACTTGCTGGATGGCCACATCCAAATCGTACAGAATTTGCCTTTGCTCATTCGAGGCCACCAAGCTTTGCGTCCAGAAAAACGCGCCTATGCGTGTGCCAGCAGTGACAGGCTCAACGCGGTGCAAACTGGTGGCAGGATAGACGATGGCATCGCCAGCATTCAATTTCACCCGTTGCTCGCCATAGGTATCGCTGATGACCAACTCGCCGCCCTCGTAAGCATCGGCATCGCTCAAGAACACCGTCGTCGACACATCGCTGCGCACTTTGTCGCCCGTATGCGGCATGGTGAAGATGGCATTGTCGATATGGTCGCCATACGTGGTGCCGCCTGCATAGCGATTAAACAGCGGTGGCAACACCTTCAACGGCAAGGCCACCGACATGAATAAGGGGTTTTGCGCCAGCTTTTCCAAAATCAATTGCCCTACTTGCTGCGCCGCCACATTGTCACGCGGCAATTGCTGATTGGTTTTCACATGTTGGGCGATGTGACCGGCGGTCAAGCGGCCATCTTGCCACTCTTGCTGTTCCAATAATGCACGACAGCGCGCCGCTTCGGTCACACTCAGCAGCGCTGGAATTTGTAGCAACATTTTCATTCCTTCATACAAACAACCCCATCATCTTAAACGAGGATGGGGTTGTGATTTTATCCTAAACGCAAAGAATGTTTAGAATGTCAGTTTCAAACTGGCCACTGCCGCGCGGCCTGTACCCAAAGTGGCGTAATGGGTAGAGTAAGTTGAGCTGTAGTATTCTTTGTCGGTCAAGTTGTACACATTCAACTGCGCTTTGGCATTTTTGCTGATTTGGTAAGACAGCATCGCATCGTAACGGGCGTAGCCAGGAATGCCTTTGATCAATACCGCATCACCGTTTTTGGTGTAGCTGCCCACTGCATCGCTTTGTGCGTACATGCCCACACCCGCAGTCAATTTAGGCGTGATTTTGTAGCTGGTCCACAAGCTGCCGCTGTGACGTGGGGTATTGAAGAAGTCACGGCCTTGCGCCACGTTGTCAGAGCCATCAGCATTTTTCGCCAATTTTTTCTGTTCGCTGCTCATAAAGGTATAGCCACCGAACACTTCCCAGTTTTCGGTAATGCGGCCTGTAAAGCCCAATTCAAAACCGTCGACCACTTTTTCACCGGCCATGCGTGCAATGCCGTTTTCCACGATACGGGTGTTAGTCACTTCATTGCGGAAGATGGCGCCAGTCAACGACAATTGGTTGTCGAGCACATCCCATTTGGTACCGATTTCGTAAGAACGGGTTTTTTCTGGTGCCATATCGTTGGCATTGTTCACAGGATTACGACCGGTGGTGCTGTTGCTAATGCCTTGGTCTTCCAAGCCTTGACCCAAGAATGAGTTGCCTGGGGTAGAAGCGGTAGCGATGTTGGCGTAAATGCTGCCATTAGGCAAAGGTTTGTACACCAAGCCCAATTGGTAATTCCACAAATTGTCGGTGCGTTTGAAACGTTCCGCATCAGGTGCTTGTGAGCTAGACTCATAATGGTCAAAACGCACACCGGCATTCAACAACCATTGTGGGTTGAATTCTATGGTATCAAACGCGTACACAGATGTGGTTTTGGTGCGGTATTTGGTCGCATCTGGCAAGGTGTAATCGAACAACCATGGGTCGTTAGGCGTAGGGTTGTTCAAGTCGGTACACATATAGTCACCAGCCGCACCCGTGCCATTTTTACAGGTATTGCTGCCCGATTGTACGGCCATGCTTTGTACGTCTGATTTTTCATAAGCCAATTCCAAACCGACGTTATAGCTGTGTTTCAACGCGCCAGTGTCGAATTTACCAGTCAAATCGGTCACGTTTTGGTAAGTGGTGGTGTCGCTGCTGCGCGCATTACCACGGCGCCATACCATGCCGTTTTGTACGTTGCCTTTGCTGTCGTCAGGTTGGGTCCATACGTAGTCTTGGCTAGAACGCGCGGCGCGGAAGACGTTGCGCAATTTCATGTCTTCGCTGAAATCGTGCTCAAACGTCACCGTACCTTGGTCGGTTTTTTCTTTGCGGAAATCGCGGTTCAACATGCCGTACCAGTTTTCGCGGTTGCCGCCAAACGTCGGACGGTACACATGTTCACCTGATGTTGGCAATTTGCCCACAGGGTATAAGAACGGCACGCCGCCATCAGGAATGTCGTCTGTTTGGTAGTGGTAATAAGCCAAGCTCAAGCGGGTGTCGGTGTCCAAACCAAATGCCACCGAAGGCGCGAAACCCCAGTGCTTGTTTTCAGGACCTTCACGACCGGCCACATCTTCTTTCAAGCCCATGGCATTGAAACGGAAGGCCATGCCATTGTCGGTAGACCAGTTGGTATCAACGCTACCGCGGACGTATTTGTCTGTGCCCACGCCCAAATCAATGTGGGTGAAGTCGGTGTTTTGTGGTTTTTTGGTTTCGATGCTGATGCTGCCACCGGCACCGCCACGGCCATTAAAGGCTGAGTCTGCGCCTTTGATGACTTCTACTTGCTGTACGTTAAAGGTTTCACGTGAACCGGCAGCAATGTCGCGCAAGCCGTCGATGGAAATGCTTTGTTGTGAGTTGATGCCGCGGATGTACGGTTGGTCACCGGTTGGGTTACCGCCCTCGCCGGCACCGAAGGTGATGCCTGGGGTTGAGCGCAAGGCTTCTTCCAAGGTATTGGTGCCGCGTTGGTCCAACACTTCACGCGAAATCACTTGCACGGTTTTAGGGGTATCACGCAGTGGTGCGGTGAATTTGTTTGAAGCCGATTCCTTCACTTGCACTGGATTGCTTGGTGACGCTGTGACTTCAATATTCGACAACTCAGTGTCTGCTTCCACTGCAGGCGCTGCCCATGCACTGGTGGCAAACGGCATGGTCAACAAAAAAGCTGCCATGGTTGGGGCAACGTATTGAGCGGCGTCTTGACGCGACGTCGCTTTGCGATTCGTTTTTTTCATAATGGTTGAGTGACCTTCAAGACTAGACAGATGACTGAGCTGTGCACTATTGGCACAGGGCAGCAATTTCCCAAGCATGCTTCCTAATCATCTGTGTGAAAACACTTTATAAATAGGAATCATTCTTTTTAAGATTCGTAGTATAAAGTTAAGTAAAGGTTTTTCACAGCATTTTTATCCATTTACCTGCATGGATTTTGGAATAAATGATAAGAATTATTGCTATCATTTTGATTTAATACGCATTTTCAGTCACTGCGATTTTGCAGAAAAAATCTGGCTTATGGATGATGTGTGGTCAAAACGACGAAGGCCGCTTCAAATGAGGCGGCCTGTAAACAGTGATTTGGCGGAGAAGCGCTTAGTGAATCGCCTTAGAGAATCAAAAATAAGCAGTAGTGAAAGCCCACTGCTACCAATACAAATTCGGATTGACGGCTTTGCCGTTTTGGCGCACTTCAAAGTGCAATTTCACCCTATCCGCGCCAGACGAGCCCATGGTGGCCAATTGCTGGCCTTGTTTCACTTGCTCGCCCTCGCTGACCTTGATTTGGTCATTGTGCGCATACACGGTAAGCAGGCTTTGGCTGTGCTGCACCATCACCACATTGCCGTAGCCGCGCAAGGCATTGCCGACATACACGACTTTGCCCGCACCAGCGGCTTTAATCGCCTCGCCTTGGTTGCCGGCAAAATCCACTCCTTTATTGCTGCCGCCATTGAAATTGGCCAATACCGAACCGCTTACAGGCCGGCTCAAACGCACATTGCCGACATTAACCGCAGAGCTCGGTGCAGACCAAGCGCCAGTCGGTTTGGAGGCAGTGGTTTTATTTGAGGTATTGCTGGCGACATTGCCGGTCGCACTGCGGCTGACGCGGATCAATTGTCCCACTTCAATTTGACTGGCATCGCGCAAACCATTCCAGCGCGTCAAGGTTGCCACGCTTTGGTTGTAGCGCAAGCCGATGCGGTACAGGTTTTCACCGCGGACAACACGGTGGTAGCCGGCGGGCACGGGGCCGTTGTTTTTGTATTGTGAACCGGTGCCAGTACGCACATCGACATTGGATGAGGACTGGCAAGCGCTGATGAGCAACACGCTCACAACGGACAAACTGGTGATTAAGGCGGTCTTTTTCATGTGGCTGATAATACCGTCTGCCTTGGCTTGCGGGCAAATAAAAAGACCGCCTTGATGGGCGGCCTTACTTATTTTTGCACGGGCTTACTGAACGCGCTGCCAAGTTTGGGTGCGACCCAAAGCCGACACGCCAATGTAGCCGCGCACTTTCAGGGATTTGCCACCGTTGGCCAATTCGGCATTGGCTTTGTAGGTTTTACCCGATTTCGGGTCAAAAATGCTGCCACCGCTGTAGCCATCGCCATCGGCTTTTAAGCCACGCACCACGGTTAAACCCACCAACGGGCCGCCTTTTTGCGCGCCGCTACAGCCCGCACATTTGTTTTCCACACCGGCTTCCAAACTGATGATGCGGCCTGAATAACTGTCGCCATTTTTGCTGATTTGCACGATGGCTTTGGGCTTTTTGGTTTCATCATCGATGGTGCGCCATTTGCCTGAGATGTCTTGCGCCATGGCCAAGCCGGCGGAACACAACATACTGAGCAATAAAACATGTTTAATCATTTCTCGTCTCCAAATGTAGGAAAATCATGCCACCGTTTAGAATGGTTTTGATGGTTGAGCCTATTGAATCACGTTTTTTCAAACATGTGTTTGAAATTTTAGAGTAACTACCCGCATACTTAGTTCTTATACTGTTGTCTTCCCTCTTCAATGTTGTGACAAGGATACACACAATGCCGATACGCCAAGCGCGTGCTGCCGACTTACCCACCATCGTCGCCATTTACAACAGCACAGTTGCCGGCCGCCAAGTGACCGCAGATTTAAAACCCGTCACCGTAGACGAACGCCAAACTTGGTTCGATGCCCATCAAAAACCGCATCGTCCCATGATGGTTTTGTGCAACGAGCAAGACCAAGTGTTGGCTTGGGCCACTTTCAGCGATTATTATGCCCGCGCCGCTTACGACATCAGCGCCGAAATCAGTCTGTATGTGGACGAACAACAACGCGGCCAACGCTTGGGACAAACCTTGCTGGAACACATGTTAGACCTCGCACCGGCGCTGAATATCCGCAACGTCATTGCGGTGATTTTTGCCCACAATACTCCGAGCGTGCGCATGTTTGAAAAAAACGGCTTCAGCCTGTGGGGCACTTTGCCGAATGTGTGTGAATTGGACCAAGACGAGGTCAGCGTGGTGTTATTGGGCAAACGTTTGTAAGCTGTATTTTGTAAGCTGTATAAGTTTAAAAAAGCGGCCTGTAAATAATTACAGGCCGCTTTTATCCTCTTGTTCACACATGCAGGTTTAATCATCTTCATGTGCCATGCGCTCGAAGCGCTGCAGCGACAGCCAGTATTTGTCTTGAAACAAATCGTAGCTGATGTCCATCTCTTGACTGTATTGCGGCATCAAACGCTCCAATGCCCGCGTTGCTTCAACAAAATGTTTGCAGGCAATGTAAACCAAACGCATGTCATCCCCAGTTTCTCGCCCCAAATTCAAATAACCTTCGTGTTCTGGCAAGGCCGCCACCACTGCCTCTTCAAACGCTTCCATCTGTTGGTAAATGTGTTTGGACGGCATGCCATTCAAGCCGCTGCCATCGTAAGCTATGTGCAGCGTCAACATCCACGGATGCGAGGGCTTGTGCGGCCATGCCAATAAGGTACTGTCTATGATGCCGACGATGAGTTGGCCATTGTCGGTTTCGCCTTCAAAACTGGCGAACTCGTCTTGGTCGCTGTTGTAATACACATCGCCATAAGCCTGTTGCCACGCTTGGTGTTTGCTGGCCAAATACGCTGCCAATTCCGCCATAGGTCGCAAAGCTTGGGTGGCCTCGCGCGGGCTGAGAATGTCGAGTTTGTCGATGTGGGTGACCGAAACCCATTCTCCCAGCAAATTGTCCATGTACACATACACGCCGCTGCTGAGTTCGTTTTCAGTGGCTGTGGCATCGCTGTGCACGATGGCAATGTCCACCACATGCGGGTAAGCGCTGTTTTCACGTGGGTAAAAATGTAAGGTATCGGCGCTGTATGTGCGTCCGGCCATATTGATGCCAAAACCCTCTAGGTGACAGGCAGGTTTCAAAGCCACAAAACGCCAACCGGCAATGTCGGGCGCAGCCGCCACCAAGTCCTCAATAAAGGCGAAATTCTTGTACACCCCATCGGCGGTAAACACCAATTCGGCCACGCCCGCTTCGGCCTCGCCAGCCAAAAAATAAATCCCCTCGTGCATGCGGTCTAACCATGCCGATAAGGGATCAAAAAAAACGCTTTCAATTTCTTCTTGCTGCAATACCGCTTGATGAAAATGCGGCGACTGCGCCTGAAACCAAGCCCAAAACGTGTCTTTATCATTGACCACATTGTTCACGACGATGGCCTGATCTCGGCCCAATAACTTCTGCAAAAACCCCATTCCCGTCTCCCCAGATTCATGCACCCCATGCACAGACCATGATGCGGCCTGTAAATATCCTCAAGCCTCCAAATATTGTTTCAAAGCCTGCAAACGCTTGTCCATATCGCGCTTGAAATGCCAACGTGCGAACGGCGTGAGCATTTCACCCAGCACGCCCCAACGCAAATCAAAATGGTAGGTAAAAATCACTTCTGAATGGTTGGCATCAATTTTGTGCACATTCCATGCGCCACTAAAACGCTTCAGTATTTTCGGGCCTTTGACCATTTGCACCGCCGCCACTGCCGGTCGGTTGAACGAAATATAACGCGACACCATCACCGAACCATTGTGGTTTTTGCAATACGAATCCACCCCCACCGCCGGCTCAGGCGCATCTTTCAACAAGTAGGCCTCACTCAAATACGGGTCCCACTCCAAACGACGGGAATAGTCTTGGGTCAAATCAAACACCACCTCCTGTGGCTGGGCAATTTTGATTGCAGTACGGATGGTCTTCATGGCATTCCCCTTCAACACAGCTCTAATCAATTATCACAAGCAAATTGGAATCCAACTATCTTATTTTCATAAAATAAATATGCATAAAAAGCGGCCTGTAAATCATTTACAGGCCGCATTTATCAATACCGTATCACACGCAGCTGAAACCGCTGTGCCAATAGCTTGGCCACCCGGTCTAGGTCTTTGCTCCAAGTGTCCATAATGATCCAACCCTCTCCCGCTCCGATGGGCTTTAAGATCAGTGCATACCCGCCACAGATTTCCAATTGGTATGGGCCTGCTTGCAAATCAACAATGTGTTGTTTGGCACCACACTCAATGATGAGCTTGGCTCTGTGCACATACAAATGGCAATGGCCTGCCGGTGGTGCATGACGCCAATACGCATACACATCTTCTCTAAAACGCATGATGCCTCCTTCAGTGCGCGGATAATTTTGGTCTGTTATCAGCACCCTCCTAGGGTAGACATACGGGCAGACAAAAAACCAGATGCTCAGCATAAGACTGAATAACACATACCACCAACACAGCCACCGCACGCCGTCCCAATCTGCAGGCGCAAATTGCTGGCACAGCAAGCCCAACACGATGCTGAAACCCAAATGCCACCCTACCCAACGGCGATGGCGCTGGTCTTGCTGCAAACTCCAACGCGGCGACGGCAGCCCCCAAGAAATGGATGCCTGCTCATGTGTCAGTGCATATTCAACCCGAGCCAACATTTGCCCTGCACTTTCTTGTGCCCATTCCTCCTGCATGCACCGCCTCCCCATTGCATTCAAAAAAAGCGGCCTGTAAATCATTTACAGGCCGCTTGTTTATGTCATCACCACACCACTTCTACCGCATCTTGTCCCAGCAATTCACTCAATTGCTTGAGCAAGACACTGTCTATGCCGATTTGCCACGGCGTTTGCGGTTTTAATTCTGCGCGCACTTGTGGGTGTTCGTATGAGACTTTCAGACCGACATAGCCTTGCCCACGGCTGCCGCCCAATAAGGCCGACAGTTTGACCACATCGGTGTGCGGCGTCATGGTTAGGCACAGACTGCGGGCAAACGCGCTGCGTGCGCCATCGAAATCGTAAATGCCGTCTGAATTGATGCGCACTCCGCCACCACCATTGTATTCATCGCGCGCGACTTTGCATTCAAACAGCAATACTTGGTCGGTTTTGAGCAGGTGTTGGTGTTGTTCATACGAGCCGCCGGCCACCACCACTTCCAGTTTGGCGGTTTCGTCTTCCACCATCACAATGGCCATTTTGCCGCGTCGGCCCATGATGGTGCGCACGCCGGTGACAAAGCCGCCTATCCACTGCTTATGGTCGGCAGGTTTGATGTCAGCCAAGTCTTTTTTGGCAAATCCACGGATGGTGGCGCGATACGGCGTGAACGGATGGCCTGAATAGTAAAAGCCCAAAGCCTGTTTTTCCTCGGCCAATTTGTCCGATTCCGACCACGGCGCCACGTATTCCATTTCCACTTCAGGCATGGCCGAAGCATCGTCGATAAAGTCGAACAGACCGCCTTGGTTGGCATTGGCGGCTTTTTGGTCGGCATATTCCATCGCCAAACCGACATTGCCGAGCAACATGGCGCGATTCGGCTCGATTTCATCAAACGCGCCGCCACGGATTAAGGCTTCGACGGTGCGTTTGTTGACGTGTTGTTTGCCAACGCGTTCGCAGAAATCAAACAGGCTAGTGAACGGCCCACCGTGTTCGCGTGCTTCCACAATCGCGTTCACCGCCGCTTCACCCGTGCCTTTGATGGCGCCCATGGCGTAACGGATTTTCTTGCCCGCTTCGGGATGGAAGCGGTAGTAAGATTCGTTCACCGATGGCGGCAGGAATTTGATTTTGTTGATGCGGCTGGTGGCATCGTCGTAAAAGATTTTCAGCTGGTCGGTATTGTCCAGCTCTGATGACATCGTTGCCGCCATGAATTCGGCCGGATAATGGTATTTGAGCCACGCGGTTTGGTAGGAAACCAAGGCGTAAGCGGCGGCATGCGATTTGTTGAAACCATAGCCGGCGAATTTTTCCATGTAGTCGAAAATTTCATTGGCATTCTTCTCGGTAATGCCATTTTTGGCCGCACCCTCGACGAATATGCCGCGGTGCTTGACCATTTCCTCAACTTTTTTCTTACCCATGGCGCGGCGCAACAAGTCGGCACCACCAAGTGTATAACCGCCACACACCTGCGCCGCCTGCATCACCTGTTCTTGGTACACCATGATGCCGTAAGTCGGCTCCAACACCGTCGACAACAAGTCATGCAGGTATTCAAATTTCTCGCCGTGCATGCGGCGGATAAAATCCGGTATCAAGTCCATAGGGCCGGGGCGGTACAAGGCCACGAAGGCAATGATCTCTTCAAACTTGCTCGGCTCGGCTTCCATCAACATGCGGCGCATACCGGCCGACTCGAACTGGAACACCGCCGTGGTATTGCCCTCAGCGAAAATATGCTGGTAAGTATCGGCGTCATCCAGCGGAATGTAATTCACATCCACCACATCACCGGTCACTTCTTTAATGAAGTTTTGCGCCATCTCGATGATGGTCAAGTTACGCAGACCCAAGAAGTCAAATTTCACCAAGCCGGCTTGCTCGACGTCGTCTTTGTCGAACATGGACACCGGTGAGGTGTCTTCGCCTTGCGCTTGGTAGACGGGACAGAAATCGGTGAGTTTGCCCGGTGCAATCAATACCCCACCTGCGTGCATGCCAGTACCGCGGGTCAAGTCTTCCAGTTTTTGCGCCAATACCATCAATTCATCTGCTTCTTCGGCTTCGATGATTTCGGCAATTTGCGGCTCGGCTTCCATCGCTTTCTTCAAGCTCAGCGGCTTGTTTTGCTCCAAAGGAATCAGCTTGGACAAACGGTCACACAGGCTAAACGGCAAATCCAATACCCGTCCCACGTCGCGAATGACCGCTTTCGACGACAGCGTGCCAAAAGTCACAATTTGACTCACGGCATCGTGGCCGTAATGGTCGCGCACATAATGAATCACGCGGCCACGGTTGGCTTGGCAAAAGTCAATGTCGAAGTCAGGCATGGACACACGTTCTGGATTCAAGAAGCGCTCAAACAGCAAGGCGTATTTGAGTGGGTCCAAATCGGTAATCTTCAGCGCATACGCGACCAACGAGCCCGCGCCCGAACCCCGACCGGGGCCGACAGGACAACCATTTTGTTTGGCCCAGTTAATGAAATCTTGGACGATGAGGAAATAACCGGGGAAACCCATTTGGATGATGGTGTGCAACTCATAATCCAAACGCTGCTGGTATTCCGGATAGCGCGCCGTGCGCTCAGCCTCATCGGGATACAAAATCGCCATGCGTTCGGCCAAACCATCGTTGGACAAATGCACCAAATAATCGTCTAGCGTCATGCCGTCTGGGGTTGGGAATTGCGGCAAAAAGTGCTCGCCCAACACGATTTCGACATTACAGCGTTTGGCAATTTCGACCGAGTTTTGTAAGGCTTCGGGCAAATCGGCAAAACGCGCTTCAAACTCATCCGCCGGCACAAAATACTGCGATGGGTAGAAATTCTTAGGACGGCGGGTGTCCGCCAACACATAGCCCGAGGCAATGCACACGCGCGCTTCGTGCGCTTGGAAATCGTCTTTGTTCAAAAACTGTGCCGGATGGGTGGCGACTATCGGCAAATCCAAAGCCTGCGCCAAGTGCAAACTGCCTACGACCGCGTTTTCCCATTCAGGCTTTTCCGGCAGACGCTGCAATTCCAAATAAAAACGGTTCGGGAACAACGCCGCCAGTTCTGTCGCCACTTGCTGTGCTTGTTCAGGCCGCCCTGCCAACAAATGTTGACCGATGCTGCCCATGTGCGCGCCAGACAAACAAATCAAACCGCTGTTATCGCCGTTTTTCAGCCATGAATAGCGCAAGCGAAAATCCATTTTATCGCGGTCATCATCGACATAAGCTTGGGTAATCAGCTCACACAAACGCTTAAACCCTGGCTGATTGCGCGCAATCAACATCAAGCGGTAAGGCTTATTGTCGCCCTCACCCTCGGCATCGTCTTGCACCCACACGTCTAACCCTATGATCGGTTTGATGCCCGCACCACGGCAAGCCTTGTAAAACTTGACCATGCCAAACAGGTTCATCAAATCCGAAATGCCCAAAGCCGCGAAACCCATGGCACTGGCATGTTTAACCGCTTCTTTAATGCGTATCATGCCGTCTTCTATCGAAAACTCAGTGTGCATGCGCAGTGGAATGTAGCGAGGGAAAGTCATGTGTTACAGCCTAATAAAAGCGGCCTGTAAAGCCGCTGCAAGATTAATCTGGTTTGTTCGTGTTGAGGTTTTCACTCATTTGACTGAGAGAGTTGAAAAACAGCTTTTGCTGTTCCAACACTGCCAATTGGGATTGTACCATTTGCAAATTGAAACTTAACCACAGCTCGACGCTTTGCAATTCAGAAATTTTCTTCTGTACTTCTTCGGCCGACATCGGTGGCAAGAAAGGCGCCATTTGCGGATTGGCGTTTTGCCAAAACTGCTGCCACAAAGAAAATGGATTGTTCTCACTGGGATTCATAACACTCCTTCGCATAAGTTGGGTCGAAAGGGAAAGCATCAATACCGCATTGCCATCTCATTGTAACTTAGCTCAGGCAAAATAGCGTCCTGAAATGTAAAAAACCAGCCATTAGGCTGGTTTTTAGAAACTGGTTGCGGGGGCAGGATTTGAACCTACGACCTTCGGGTTATGAGCCCGACGAGCTACCATGCTGCTCCACCCCGCGTCAGAAATGTAACTATAATTCATCTGCTGCACTGCGTCAAGAGTTTTTGTTAAATTTATTGATTAACGAACTTCACGCCTGCCAATTGCGAATGGAAAATAGCGGTTTGTATGGTGTCTAATGCTTTTTGACGCACGAAGTGACGACGTGCTGCCAAAAGCACGCGACGTTCTGGCGCTGGCGCTTTAAACGGAATGATGCTGAATAACATGTGATCATTTTCAGTTAAAGACGTCGCTGGCAACACACTGATGCCCAAACCAGACGCCACCATATGGCGAATGGTATTGATGGAGCTGCCTTGCAAGGTATTGGTCAAGCCTTTGATGCGTTGGCGGCTGGCCAATTCCACACAGCTGTCCAATACTTGGTCGCGCATGCAATTGCCTTCGGTCAACAACAACACTTGTTCGTCGGCCAATTCTTGCGTGGTAATCTCATCCATCTCTTCAAACACATGGCCTTTGGGTGTGATCACAAAGAAAGGCTCATCGTACAAAGGAATGGTCACCACGCCGGCTTCTTGATATGGATCGGCCACCACAATCGCATCGAGTTCGCCTTTTTTCAACATCTCGGTCAACACGGCGGTGTGGTTTTCTTCCAGCATCAATGGCATTTTCGGAGCCAAATCACGCAAAGACACAATCAATTTCGGCAATAAATACGGCGCCACGGTGAAAATCAAGCCGAGTTTGAATGAACCTTCCAACTCATTTTGCTCTTCTTTGGCCAATTGCTTGATCATGTCGGCCTCTTCCAACACCCGTTGCGCTTGATCCAAGATGCGCAAGCCGGCGTCGGTAGGGCGTATTTCATTGCTGCTGCGGTCGAACAAGGCCACACCCAATTCTTCTTCCAATTTTTTAATTGCAATCGAAAGTGTGGGTTGGCTGACGAAACAGCGTTGGGCAGCACGACCAAAATGGTGTTCTTGCGCCACAGCAACAATATAGCGTAACTCAGTTAAGGTCATGTAGAGGCTTTCTTAGGTTCCGGCAGGGTAATGTTCAACTCCAACATTTCCATGCCGTCATGTTGCTCTTGTGAGATGCGGATGTCGTCTGGCGAAATATTCACATATTTGGCCAACACCTCCAACAACTCTTTCTTGAGCATAGGCAAATAATCTGGAGCCTGTGATTGAACGCGCTCTTGAGCGATGATGATCTGCAACCGATCTTTTGCTGTGGCGGCCGTATTCTTCTTACGGCCCAGCAATAAATCCAATAAAGACATACCTTATCCTCCGAACAAGCGTTTTAACAAACCCTTTTTCTCATCGTTTAAAAAACGCATTGGACGGCTTTCGCCCGTCAACCGTGCCACCACATCTTTGTACGCTTCCGACACATCGGTATTGGCCAAATGGATGGCTGGCGAACCTGAGTTAGAAGCTTGCAATACCGCGCCTGATTCAGGAATCACGCCCAATAATGGGATGCGCAAAATATCGGTGATGTCATCCACCGACAACATGTCACCGGTTACCACACGCGATGGTGAATAACGGGTAATCAACAAGTGCTCTTTAATCGGCTCTTCACCCATTTCAGCACGACGACTGCGACTGGATAAAATGCCCAAGATGCGGTCTGAATCGCGCACACTCGATACTTCTGGATTGGTGGTAACGATGGCTTCATCGGCGTAATACAAAGCCATTAACGCGCCTTGCTCAATACCGGCAGGCGAATCGCACACCACGTATTCAAAGCCCATGTTTTCGGTCAATTCTTTCAGCACGCGACCGACACCATCGCGGTTCAAGGCATCTTTATCGCGTGTTTGTGACGCTGGCAAAATGTACAGATTATCGCAATGCTTGTCTTTGATTAAAGCTTGGTTCAAGGTCGCTTCTTCTTGAATCACATTGACCAAGTCATACACCACGCGGCGCTCACAACCCATGATCAAATCCAAATTACGCAAACCCACGTCAAAGTCTATGACTGCGGTTTTGTGTCCTTGAAGTGCCAAGCCACTGGCAATACTGGCGCTGGTTGTGGTTTTGCCCACACCACCCTTACCTGAAGTTACGACAATTATTTTTGCCACAATTCGTTCCTTACTGAGTTTTTAAAATCATGTCTTCGATTTAATGAGCGTTAAGTGCGCTCACAACCAGCCTATCGTCTTCCAGATACACTTGTACCGCTTGATTGCGCAAATCAGCGGGTAAATCCTGTTCAAACGTGCGGTACACACCTGCTACCGACACCAACTCGGCCTGCATGTGCTGTACAAAAATGCGTGCTTTCTTATTGCCACCTGCGCCGGCCAAGGCACGACCGCGCAACGGTGCGTACACATGGATATTGCCATCGGCAATGATTTCCGCGCCCACACTGACCATGGCCAATACAATCAAATCGGCATTTTCCGCATACACTTGCTGGCCGGTGCGTATCGGTTGGCGTATCACCACCGTCGGTTTGGCAGGCACATCGGCAATCGGCTCAGCCAATTTCGGTTTGTCATAGAAACTGGTGATGTTGGCTTCTTTGGCCAAACGGTCGCTTAGCAAGCCTGATTCTGTTTCTGTGGCAATTTCAGCCGCCGGTGTGGTCACCACCGCAGCAACAGGCTCTGCCATAATCGGTGCCATTTGCGCCGCAGTGGCACGTACTTGGATATCGGCAGCGCTCTCAGGCAACACACTGAATGACAAACCATGCTTGGCCGCCAATTGCGCCACGCTGTCATCGTGGTGGCGCAAACTCACCAATTGCAAACCATGGCGGCGGAACATGCGGATGAGTTTGTCCATGGGCAAATCGGCCGCATTGGTGACTTGTTCCAAGTCCAGCACAAATGGCATGGACGCAAAATCTCCCAATTGCTTTAAACGCTGCTCTAAGGCGGTTTCCAACTGGCCAAAATCATCATTGCGCAATTGCAAGGACAGCACATCGAGTCGGGCGGATTTTACGTCAAATAGTGAATTCATTCTAATCTACAAGAAAAGCTTAATTTTAGTGGCTAGAGTTTACCGTGATAGTTGTGTGGACACAATCAAGCACGGCCTATTTTACTGCACTGTCATGTATGCAGTGTTCATCCAAATCAATGCTATCAGACTAAGGCTTGCGATAACAATAGGCTATTTGTTCAGCAATGCGCGCACTCGCACCTTGATGGGTATGGATAAACGCTTGTGCTTGTTGTTGCATCTGTTCTTGTTCTGGGCGGTTTTGCAACAAGTCCAAGATGGCTGTGCGCCATGCATCAGGGCTGTTCACTTGCTTGGCCACGCCCGCTTCCAAAGCAGCAGCACAAGCGGCCTGAAAATTGTAAGTGGAAAAACCAAACAGCGTCGGCTTACCGCAGGCAATCGGTTCTATCACATTTTGACAGCCGGTATCGACCAAGCTGCCGCCGACAAACACCACATCGCTGCACGCATAATAGCCAAACAATTCGCCCATGCTGTCGCCTATCCACACTTGGGTATCAGCGGCAACGGCAGCGCCATCACTGCGCTTTTGCACCTTGAAACCCAATTGCAAGGCGGCCTGAAACACAGCCTCAAAACGCTCAGGATGGCGCGGCACAATCACCAACAAAGCCTCGCTGTCTGCGCCTTGCCATGCTTGTAACAATAACTCAGCCTCATCCACCCCTTGCTTGTCAACACGGGTACTGCCGCACACAATGACAGGCCGCGCGCCGATGCGGGTTTTAAATTCGGCAGCCAACGTCATGGCGCTGGCCGGTGGCACAATGTCGTATTTGCTGTTGCCACACACACTGACTTGCTGTGCCCCCAATTGCTGTAAACGCTGCGCATCGGCCTCGGTTTGTGCAAACACCGCGGTGAGTTTTTGCATGACGGGTGTGAACAAAGACGCGGCTTTTTGATAGCCTTGTAAGGATTTTTCTGACAGCCGTGCATTGGCCAAAAACAACGGCACTTGCGCCTGCGCTGCGCCGATAATCCAATGCGGCCACAATTCGGTTTCCATCAATACCCCAAACAAAGGGCGGTGCTCTTGCAAAAATTGCGCCACATAATCGGGTCGGTCATAAGGCAAATAGCGGCATTGCGCGTCGGGAAACAATTGCTCGGCGGTGGCGCGGCCAGTCGGCGTCATTTGCGTCAACAACACCGGCGCAGCCGGGAAATGCTGTTGCAAAGCGGCAATGACAGGCGCGGCGGCACGGGTTTCGCCTACCGACACCGCATGTATCCAAATCGCCCCTTGTACAGGTTCAGGATAAGGCTGGCCGAAACGCTCGTCCCAATGCTGCAAATACGCCGGCGCCAAACGCCCACGCTTGCGCAAATAGCGCCGCACCAACGGCGGCGCCACGCGCCACAACAACTGATAAACACCTAATAACATGGTGTGCCACTTTCTGAAACACAAGCGGCCTGTAATTACAGGCCGCTTGAACACTGCTCATTCATTAATCAAAACGACGGGTATAACGCACTTCGCCGCCACTGGAGTAAGAACCGATGCGCCCAATGGCTTGGAAAGAACGGCTGATATAATAAATCAGTTTCACCGTCGATTCGGCGCTGGTCAAGCCGTATTCATAGCCAACACTGAGTTTGTTGGTCAAGCGCTTGCTGACATTAATCACCTGCTCGGCCGCGTTCATTTCACCGGTTTGGGTATTGCGGGTACGGCGGGTTTCCAAACCAATATTATCTACAATACCGACTTTATCATTGATATTGCCTGCCAACCATGCGCCCGCTGCCGCGGCGATAGCCGCATCGTCACTGTCGCCCGAAGACGGTCGACCCAAAATCAGCCACGACAATTTGTCTTTGTCACTCATCGCTTCATCGGCCACCAACACCGTGTTTGGTTTGTCCAAGCTACCGGTCACCTCCACACCAGCACCCACGGGTGAGGCGCGACGCTCGGCGCGGATGTTCAAGGTCGGATTGCTCAACTCATCAATAAAGGTGATGTAGCCGCGGCGGATGATCAAGTCTTGACCATAGGCTTTGTAACGACCACGCACCACTTTGATTTGACCTTGGCCTTTGACATCGTCGCCCGGCGTGGCCAACAAGCGCAGCTGCCCACCCATCAACACATCCAAGCCTTGACCATTGAAGCGGAAGGCATTGTTCAAATCGAGGGTCAAATCCAAATTAATCGGCGTACTGGTCGATTGTTCTTTTTCAGGCCGCCCCAATACCACCACATCATCGCTGAGCGACGGCGCACTGGATTTGGGGAAATCAAACCGCGCACGGTCGACTTTAACCAAGCCATTTAAGGTCAAGCCTTTCACCGGCAAATACAGCAAATTGGCTTCGCCGCTTAAGGTCAATTGCTGCGTTGGTTTCGATAAGGCTTCAAAACGATCCAAAGTGATTTTCACATCCACATCGGGATCGGTGCCAATCAAATTCACGCGACCATGCAAACGCGCCGAGCCCGCCCCTTCACGGAAGGTCAAGCCTTCAATAATCCACGACTGACCAGAGAAATGCGATTGCAAGCTGCCATTTTTCAAATACAGGCCGCTTGAACGGTCCAAATAACTCAAATTGCTGCCGGTAAACGGCCCCGACAAGGTCGGCGCACCGACGCTGCCGCCCAAACGGATATTGGCTTGCGCTCGCCCTGTTACTTCCATGCCCACTGGCAAGAAATTGCGCACGCGGGCGATGTCATCAATCACCACATTCAAGCCGCCACTTAAAGGCGCATTGCTGAAGGCGCTGCCATAGTTTTGACCGATGTTCACCTGCCCATTGGCACGCGCGTATTGGGTAACGATGTCGACTTTGGTATTGATGCTGCCTGGAGCAAAACGGGTGTCGGTTTGCAAACGGCTCAAGCCCAACATTTGCTTGCGCTGTGGCAAGGTAATGTCGCCGGATTGGCGGTTTAAGCGCAAGAAGCCGGCCATATTGCGGCCATACGACACATCCCAATCGCCACCGATGATGACGTTTTGTTCTATCGGTATGTGCACCAAATTGTCGATTTGGCGGATGTCCAAGCCAGTAGCGCTGCCTTTGGTGCGCAAGCCGGTTTTTGCTTCCCACACAAAGTTTTGCAAATTCAAGCTGCCGCCCATCAAGCCCCATGCCGCGCTGCTCATGCTGACGCGTTCGCTGCCGGCTTCCAGCTGCATGCGGTTGCGCAATTTGGCATTGAAAGCACCACTGATGTCCAAGGTAGACACCGCGCCCTTCCACTGCATTTTGTCGTCCAAACCACCGGCCGCAGCCAAGTTCAATTTGTACGGTTTGTTGTCCATGCTCAAGCCACCATCGGCCTGTATGCTGTGATTGCGACCCGTGCCTTTGATGCCCAAATTAATCACATCGACGGCAGTGCCACCGAACTTCATGGTGTTACCGTGCACGTCCACTTTCATCGGTGCTGCCATGTCGGGTGAGGCGCTGACATCAAAGCGCAATTGCTGCACATTGACCGCGTCTTGGAATTTCAAGCCTTGGGCCGTGCCGGCCAATTGGATGTCGAGTTTTTTCGGGTCGCCGGCCACATGGCCTTTGGCGGTGAGCAAGCCGCTTAAGCCAAAACCAAATTGGTCTAAACGCGGCGCGTGGATGTCGACATTCAATTTGTCGCCAGCCTTGCCGATGCTGCCATCGGTTTTGATGCGGTTGCCATCGAGCAAGACATTGAGGTTGGCGCGGCTCAGGTGTTGCTGTTGGAACACCACATCGCCATTGCCTATCAATTTCGCGCCGGAAAGCGTGCTGTTGCCCAAGTCCAATAGCGTGCGTATCACCGGACCACCGGCCAAAGTACCAAGCACGCGTGCGTCCAAATTGACATTGCCTTGTGGATAATCCTTAGACAAGGCCGCCGGATTGAAACGGTGGCTGACCAAGGCCAGCTTGATTTCCTGCTCTTTGTACAAATTCATCGTGCCGGCCACACCCAATGCGCCACCATCGGGCGTGGCGATGCGAGCATGGCTGACTTTCAAGCTTTGCTGACCGTTTTCACGGTCTTTAATCATGTTAAAGCGGCCTGTAGACTGCAAACGCTCGGTTTTTAGCTGCCAATCGGCTTGCGGCGTATCGAATTGACCCGATACCGCAATATTGCCATTGAGCGTGCCGGCCATCGGGTTTTGAATCACGTCTGCCAAAGTCAAGCTGGCCAAACCCACGTCCAAATCCAATTGCTGCTTGGGCACGTCCACTGTGCCGGCGGCAGTGAGTACCCCTTTTTGCAAGGTGGTGATGCGCGATGGTGCCAATACCAGCTTGCCATCGTGGTCGAGTTTGAATTGGCCATCGACGCTTTTTACCGGAATGCCATTGCCATCGGCAGGCAAAGGCTTGCTGTTGAGCACATTCAACACGCCCGACAATTCATTACTGCCGGCAATCGGTTCTATGGCCAAATTCAGTTTCAATTCGGCTTCGGGCAAGGTTGGAATGATGGTTTTTGGGTTCAAACCTTCGCCAGCAATATTCAAATGGTCGAACTGCTCATTCAAGGTTTTGGCAAACGGATGCAGCTTGCCGTCTATGTCCAAATTCACGCCTTGGCCGCTGAACTTGCCTTTGACCAAGGTATCGTCCAAATCACCGCTGAGGCCTACCCCACCTTGCACGGTAATGCCGTCGCGGCTGCCCAATACATTCAGTTTGGCATCGGTGGCAAACGGTTTGCTCTCACCCAAAGACACATGGCCATCGGCCATGCCAAACACACTGTCGAGTTTGTCTATGTTCAAACGGTGCGGCTGGCCGTGCTGGTAATGGTAGTTCAGTTTGGCTTGGTTCAAAATCACATCGTGGTTTTTGCCCATGGTAATTTTGTCTATGTTGACCTCGTCCAAATGCACATTGGCAGGCAGACGCAGACTGTCAGGGAATTTCGATTCTTGCTTCGGACGCGGTTCGGCCGCCATCACATCGATGTGCATTTCACCGATGTCGATTTTGCGCACATGGATGGTGCGCGAAAACAACTCACTCGAAGCCCAATCGATGTTCAGATTGCGCAAGTTAATATTGGCGCCCTCGGTTTTCACCACCCAGTTTTCGCCTTTAAACCCATTCCACACCGAGCCAGACAATTTGTCGGCAGTAATTTCCACCCCAAACCAAGCGGGGATGCGGAATAAGGTAAAACGCAAGCCCGATTCGGTCTTGGTCAACCATACCAAAGTCAACATCAACACCGCCACCAGCGCCAACAATGACCACAGCGCACGCTTCAACCACCGCCATTTGGAAACCGGTTTGCGCGGCGGTGGTGTGGGTGCTGCTTGTGGTTCTAAATCTTCATTCGTTACACTGATTTGGCTCATACACCATACTCAAAACTCTGAAATACTCTGATAAATGAACACAGGCCCATAAGCAGCCTGTAAAAACTGCATGGGATTAAAACTGGGTGCCCAGGCCTATGTACCAACGAATTTTTTGGTCATCGTGTCCATAGGCGATGTCAAACGCAATCGGTGCAAACGGGCTGTACCAACGCGCACCCAATCCCGTACCGTGTTTCAAGGTAAAGTCATTGATGTTGTTAGACACGCCACCCATGTCGTGGAAAATGGCCAAGGCATAGTCTTGCTTAATCGGTAATTGGTATTCAAAGCTGGCGGTGGCCATGACTTTACCGCCCATTACCGCATCATCGTAACCGCGTATGCCCAAGCTTTCATATTCATAACCGCGCACCGAATTGGCGCCACCGGTACGGAATAACAGCGATTGCGGTGCATTCATTTCATCGCTGACATTGACCAAGCCACCTTGGCCACGCACGATAAATGTCCCGTATTTTTTCTTTTCAGGGGTGTAATAATACGCGGCATCGGCTTTCACCATTTGCATCGAAGCGCTGGATAATAAATTGCCGACGGTACTGCCGACTTTGCCCGACACAAAATAGCCACGCTGTGGTCGCGCCTTGGTTTCTATGGTGTTGTAACGCCACGACGCGGTCAACATCGCGGCGTAATTGATGCCATAGTCGGGGCCGTTTTCCACATAGCTGTCGTCACGGTAATACTCCAAACCCAAGCGCATTTCGCTGTTTTCACGCTCTTTCACATGCCATACCCCCGCATTCCAAGCGGCGATTTTGACTTTTTGCACCGTGCCATTTTTGTAATTGATGGCGGCGGTATTGTAAGAACCATCGACTTCACGCGGCTGGCTCAAACCGACACCGAAACTTTGCTCGTATTTGTTATACGACATAAAGCTGGAGCCGACATAGCCACGGTTAAACACATTGTAATGCTCATAGCCCAAACGGATACCAGGGCCTTCTTCCGAATCGTAGCTTAAGCCGGCATCGAATTTTTGCCGCGGCACTTCTTGTACCGTCACTTCCATGGGCACACGGTCGCCTTGCAATTGGTCGAATTTGGGCGTCACAAACACACCGCTGTAATGGCTGTCTTGCTCTAGGGCGTTTTGCAAATCGACGATTTGATCACTGTCGTAAGGGTCGCCGGCTTTGAATTTGGACAGTTTATGCACGATGCTCTCTGGATAACGCTCGGTGCCGTTGACTTTTAATTCGCCAAAGAAGATGGCTTGATTGCTGGTGACTTCGGCTTCCATTTTGGCCGAATTCTCGACAGGGTCTATGGTGGCTTTGGAATGGGTCATGCGTGCCAATGGGTATTGCTTGCGACGCACACCGCTGACGGCAGCGCTTTTGCTGCTGCTCCAAGCGTCCTGTAAAAACGGTTCGCCCACATGCGCCGTCCAGCCTTCCATGGCATTGGCGTAATACTCACCCAATTTCTCATCGTCCAAAATCGGGCCGGCCAAGTTCATGGTCACGCTTGTTATCATGGTGCGTTTGCCCAAGGCCACTTTGACCACATAGCCTTTTTCATGCGGTGCCACCGTCACCACGGCATTAAAATAGCCCAAGGTATCGAGCATGTCTTTGGCGTCTTGCGGCGTGTCTTCAATTAAGAATTGCAACTGTTCGGCATCGATGGTGGTGTTCATTTGCTGCTGTACAATCAGCGGCAAATGTTCATTCAACATCTCGGTGGCGACTTTGTCTTCGGTTTCGATGCTAATTGGGTATTGCAATTCACTCGGCTTGGGCAATTCAATTTCCTTGCCATCTTTACCGGCCGCTTTCTTGCGCTCATTCACCACCTCTTGTTCGGCCACCGCCAAAGGACGGGCGGTAATGGTCACATTGCCCCAATTGGCTTGTTTAATGCCGCTTAAGCCGTCTTGGACAGCCACCTCGGATGCCCACGCACTCACGGGACACAATACCACCGGCATTATCAACAAGCCCAAACGTCGCATTGGTTTGAACACCTTCTCCCGAACTTCTAACCTCATCACCGGTCCATACAAGCCACAAATGAGGCCAATTCTAACACAGGTAATTACTCAGTTTCAGGCGCTGCAACAACGAGCCGACCGATTTGGCAGGTTTTAACGCAGCTTTGCATGAACGGCGCACCAGTAAACAAAAAAAGCCTTATAATTCATTGGTTTTTAATTTTTAGCATCATAATCAAAATCATGCACATACTTCGTCGTCGCCATGCCGTATTGGCCTGTTTATTCACCACTTTCTCACTGACCGGTGCAGTAGCGTCTCAGCCTGCGCAGCTGCCTTGTGCTGCCAGCCAGCAAAATGCCACCACCAGCGTGTGCGTGCGCCAGCACAATTTAAGCACCCAAGCGGCGACCGCAGCAGACCAAGCCATGGCCGCCTCTACCACTTCTAATTTGGCCGTAGACCAAGCCTTGATTGCCTTAACCGATGATGTGGCCATCTTGCCCAAACCGGTGGCCAAAGAGGTGGCGCTGAAAGTGGATTTGCGTCACAGCGAGCCTGTGGCCGTGAAAACCAAAGTGAAAAACCAGCCTGCGGCCCAAGTAACCAAAACCGCTTACCGCGCAGCACCGGTAAAAGCTGTGGCAGTGAAACCACAATTGACGCGCTCGCAAATCGTGCGCAATGAATTGAACCGTGAAAAAGCGGCACTGCGTGCCGCTGAAAGCAATTTGGCCAGTGCGCGCAAATCAGGCAAAAATGCCAGCCAATTGGAACGCCAAGTGGCCGACCGTCGCGCCAGCATTTCTGCCATGCAATCTGAATTGTCGCGTCTGTAATATTGAATATTATTGCGCTTGTTGTTGGATAAACGTGCCCACGGCTGCCGCTGTGGGCATTGCTGTTTGTGCGCCCAGTTTTTGCACCGCCAAAGCTGCTGCTGCTTGCGCGTGCTGTATCGCCACATCCAAGCCTTGCGCCCAATACACGGCCAAACCGGCATTAAAGGTATCGCCCGCGCCGGTGGTATCCACCACCTCAACTTTGAATGCAGGCCAATGGCGTTTGCCGGCGGCACTGTAATGGCTGGCACCGTTCGCGCCTGCGGTCATCACCAATTGCATGTGCGCTGGCAAGATAGCGGCGATGTCGGCATCGCTGGCAGCTTCGGCCAAGGTAAACGCCTGTTTTAATTCGGTGTGGTTAGGCGTCATCACATCGACCAAGGCCAATAATTCTGCTGACAAGGCTTGCGCCGGTGCAGGATTGAGCACGAAAGTCGCGCCGTGTTGTTTGGCCAATTGCGCCGCCAAGAGCACGCAATCCATAGGAATTTCCAATTGGCACAACACCACATCGGCAGCGGCAAACAAGGCTTCGTGCGCAGCGATGTCGGCTGGGTTCAAGGCAAAATTGGCGCCCGATACCACGATGATGTGGTTGTCGCCTTCGGCCACGGTAATGCTGGCAATGCCGGTGCTCATGCCGGTTTTAACGGCGATGCCACTGCAATTTACGCCTTCTTGTTGCAAAATTTTCAAGGCAACGTCGCCATTGGCATCGTCACCGACCGCGCCTATCATCGCCACTTGTGCGCCCAAACGCGCGGCGGCCACGGCTTGATTGGAACCTTTGCCACCCAAAGCGGTGGTAAAGGTTTCACCCAATAAGGTTTCGCCGACTTTAGGAAAACGCGCCAACACCGTAATCAAATCCATGTTGATGCTGCCGACCACCAAAATATTGCTGCTCATAATGTTCTTTCGTATTTCAAGGCGTAAGGATAACAAATTTTTGTCCTCACAGGAAAAAGCGGCCTGTAAAGCTTACAATGTAAAACCATATTGTTTCTGCTGATTTTGCCCCCATCTGAGGGCACATTCATCCTCACTATCCGTTTCAGAAAAGGCACGCTCGTGGACCCGATACAAACCGCCATTGCGGCAATCACCTTACCCCATACCCAACGCAGTCTTGGCTCTGAAAAAGCCTTGGTCAGCGCCGACGTGCGCGGTAGCGATTTACATGTGGTATTGCGCTTTGCCTATCCCGCACAACATTTACAGGCCGCATTGACCGACGCCATCGCCGCCGCAACCGGCCATGCCGCTGCCAACATTCAATTGCAAATCGACAGCAATATTGCCGTGCACAAAGTGCAACAAGGCGTGAACACCATTGCCGGCGTGAAAAACATCATCGCCGTGGCTTCGGGCAAAGGCGGCGTGGGCAAATCCACCACCACCACCAATTTGGCCATCGCCTTGAGCAATATGGGTGCGCGTGTTGGCGTGCTTGATGCCGACATTTACGGCCCTAGCCAACCCACGATGTTGGGCGTGGCCGGTTTGCAACCCGAGCAGCGCGACGGCAAATTCATCCCAGTCGTGTCTGAAAGCGGCATCCAAACCATGTCCATCGGCTTTATGATAGACACCGACCAAGCCGTGGTGTGGCGCGGCCCCATGGTCAGCCAAGCCTTGCAACAATTGCTGTTCCAAAGCCAATGGGACGAGGTTGATTATTTGTTCATCGACTTGCCACCAGGCACCGGCGATGTGCAATTGACGTTGTCACAAAAAATCCCTGTTACCGCCTCAGTCATCGTGACCACGCCGCAAGACATCGCCTTGCTCGATGCGCGCAAAGCAGTCGACATGTTTAACAAGGTCAACATTCCGATTTTGGGCATTGTTGAAAACATGGCCATGCATGTGTGCTCGAATTGCGGCCATGCCGAAGCGATTTTTGGCAGCGACGGCGGCAAAGCCTTGGCAGACAAATTAAACGTGCCTTTGTTGGCACAACTGCCGTTGAGTTTGCCGATACGCGAGGCGATGGACGCCGGACTGGGCGCGCAATTGCATGCGCAAGAGCACGCGATTGCCGATTTGTACCAACAAGCGGCATGGCAAGTGGCCTTGAAAGTGGCCGATATGGGTCGTGACTTCAGCGGCCGCTTCCCAAAAATCGTGGTCGAATAAGCCATCCTGCTGTACACATTCAAGCAGCCTGTAAACGATTTACAGGCCGCTTTTTCATCTGTCTCTCACGCTATCTTGCTGTTTTCGCAAGACTAGGCTACTTAAACCTGACGCCACCGCCAAAATCTTATATGCTGTGCGCACATTTTTTAGGACTGCAGCAATGGCACTCAAAGCAACCATATACAAAGCCAACATCAACGTCGCCAATATGGACGAGCACATTTACGGCGATTTTGCGCTGACGATGGCGCGCCACCCATCCGAAACCGAAGAACGCTTGATGGTGCGCTTACTGGCGTATTGCCGCTTCGCCACGCCTGACAGCGAAGGCTTGGAATTCACCAAAGACTTGTTTGAAACCGGCGAACCGGCATTGTGGCAACACGATTTGACGGGCATGTTAACGCAGTGGATTGAAGTCGGTTTGCCCGATGAAGACAAGGTCAGAAAAGCCAGCGCCCGCTGTGAACGTGTGGCCGTGGTCGCCTACGGCAGTACCGCCCAAGATTGGTATCAAAAAAGCAGCAAACTCAAAACACTGAACAATGTCAGCGTGTGGGCTTTGTCAACCGCTTCCACCGAAGCCGTGCAAGCGCTGTGCACACGCGGTATGGACTTGCAATTGAACATCATGGACGGCGAATGGACGCTCATCAGCGACGAAGCGCAAGCGGTGATTGAATGGGAACAATGGCAATAAGCCTGTAGCAAGCATGAAAAAGCGGCCTGTAAATCGTTTACAGGCCGCTTTTTTATATTACATCTGCCACTCAAACCAATAAATCAGCCGGCAATACCGACCACAACAAGGCCAGTGCAAACGCCGACAACACACACGCCGCCACGCGTTGCAAATGCGCTTGTTTCAACCACGGATGTTGCGGTTGGCGCATGCTCGCCCCCAAAGCAATCCAACACACCGCCGCCACCGCGACCATGAGCGCAAATTCGCCCACTACCGTCACATATCCTGCCCACGACTGCCATGTTGCCGCCGGAAACACCGCGGTGGCAAACAACAAGGCTTTGGGATTGAGCAGCGTCGCCACCAATAAGGTCTTGGCAGAAATGCGGCCTGTCAGCACCTGATCGGCCGCTTGCGCGTGTTGCCACAGCCGCATGGCCAAAAACGCCAAATACAGCGCACTGATGGTTTTCATCACCGTTGGCAATTGTGGCAACCACGCCGTCAATTGCGCCATGCCATAACCCCACACGCTGATGGCCACCACATAACCGAGCAGTTCAAACGGAATCAAACGCAACGCCTGCCCCCAGCCGCGCTGCAAACCGGCTGTGGCCAACAAGGTATTGGTCGGCCCAGGCGTAAACAAAATGCCGCTGACCAAACCGATAAACCACCATGACACCATGGGCATGCATCCTCAGTTGAAAAATCATCAATATGTGGCGCCATTATAGGCGATAATCTGGTGCAGAATATTGGATTTATGGCCATTGCCCATCGCCATAAAAAATGCGCATCATGCTGTAATACACGCTGCCATCGCGTTAAAACGCATCTTGCTGAATGGCAGATCAGACAACGCTTACAGGCCGCATAATTTGGCCTCTCAACCAACAAAAAAAGCCGCCAAACTCGGCGGCCAAAATAAGGGAAATAATGCACTTCTAGGACTGGCAGATGTGGCATGAGTTCAAGCCGATGAGCGCACATTACTACCGTTTAATTTTTGATTTCAAACATTTATTTTAAATTAACACGAAATGCGCTAGACCAGCCCGCCACAATGGCGCCCACAACGCCAAGCACAGCCCTTAGCACGACCACCATCAGCGCGGCTTTTATTTCACCGCCTGCGCCCCCATATTGTTTATCATCTGTCAGGCGTCACCGCCGTCCTCAACCGCACAAAGTCCACATCATGAACACATTGCCTTCGCGTTTGCTCAGCCTGCCTGAGCACCATTACAGCCACATCCCCGTCCAGCCTGTGCACGCACCCACGTTGCTGGCCTATAACGATGCCTTGGCAGCAGAACTGGGTCTGCCAAGTGCTGCAGCATTAAGCGCAGACAAATGCTTGTGGCTCGCTGGCAGCTTGGCAAGCCCGCCACAAACGCCTATTGCCACCGTCTACAGCGGCCACCAATTCGGTATTTGGGCCGGACAATTGGGCGATGGCCGTGCCATGTTATTGGGTGAAATCAGCGATCCACAAGGCCAGCGCTGGGAAATCCAACTCAAAGGCGCAGGGGCAACACCGTATTCACGCCGCGCCGACGGTCGGGCGGTATTGCGCTCGTCGATACGTGAGTATTTGTGTTCCGAATACATACACGCCTTGGGCATCCCCACCACGCGTGCACTGGCTTTAATGGGCTCACCCGATACCGTTTACCGCGAACAAGCGGAAACTGCTGCCGTGGTCACGCGCATCGCGCCATCGTTTTTGCGCTTCGGCCATTTTGAACATTGGTATCACCGCGGCCAAAACACCGATGGGCAATTGTTGGCAGACTTATTACTGGAACAACACTATCCGGAATGTTTACAGGCCGACAATCCGTATTTGGCCATGTTTGCCGCCATCAGTTTGCGCAGCGCCGAATTGGTGGCAGCGTGGCAAAGCGTCGGTTTTTGTCACGGTGTACTCAATACCGACAATATGTCGGCGCTGGGTTTGACCATAGACTACGGCCCGTTTGGCTTTCTCGATGCCTTCGACCCGCACCACATTTGCAACCATTCCGACACCCAAGGCCGTTACGCCTACCATGCGCAACCGTCCATCGTGCAATGGAATCTGTCATGTTTGGCCTCGTGCTTCCTGCCTTTGGCCACCGAAGACGAATTGGTGGAAGTATTGAACAATTATGTGGCGCAATACAAACAGGCGTATTTGGCGCGCATGCGTGCCAAACTCGGTTTGATGCGGCCTGTAGACGGCGACCAAGAGTTGGTTGATGGTTTATTGAAAGCGATGGCGGCGCAGCGCGTGGATTACAGTTTGTGTATGCGCTTATTGAGCCAAGTCAGCCGCGATGGCAACGACATTCCGGCCGACTTGGCTGCGCTGTGGCCACTGCCCGAAGCGGGTTTGCAGCAATGGTTGACCTTATACCGCCAACGTTTACAGGCCGAAAGCTTAAGCGATGCCGAACGCGCCACCGCCATGAACGCGGTCAATCCCAAATATGTGTTGCGCCAATACCTGTTACAGGCCGCTATTGAGCAAGCGCAGCAAGGGGACGCCAGTGGCGTACACGAATTGGCGCTGGTGATGTCGCATCCATACGACGAGCAGCCCGAATATCAAGCCTACGCCGCCTTGCCACCCGATTGGGCGGCGGGAATTTGTGTATCATGTTCGAGTTAACCGAATAAGGCCGCTTATGAGTACCATCTGTCTTAACATGATTGTCAAAAATGAAGCCTCCATCATTGTGGACACCTTGACCAATGTCTTGGCGCACATCCACCTTGATTATTGGGTCATCGCCGACACAGGTTCTAACGATGGTACCCAAGAGGTGATACGCGAATTTTTCCAACAGCGCGGCATCCCCGGTGAATTGTTGCAACACGAATGGAAAAACTTCGGCCACAACCGCGAACTGGCCTTGCAAGCGGCGCAAGGCAAAAGCGATTACGCCTTTTTCTTTGATGCCGATGACCGTTTTGAAGGTACGTTTATACTGCCCGAAACGCTTACTGCCACTTTGTACAATTTCTACCTCACCAATATGGTGCGCACCACCCGTTATCCACGGCGTTTGCTGGTAAAAAACGATGGCTCGTGCGAATGGGTGGGTGTCTTGCATGAGGTGATTACCGCCAAGAATGCCGCCACCGCCAACGAAGCCTATATTGAAGGCGATTACCATGTGATTTCAGGCCGCTTTGGCGCGCGCAATCAAAACCCCAACAAGTATTTGGACGATGCGCGCATGTTGGAAGAGGCCTTTGCGCAAGAGCAAAATCCTGCCCTCAAGCGCCGTTATGCCTATTATTGCGGCCAGTCTTACCGCGATTGCAACCAACCCGAACAAGCCGCCGCTTGGTATGAGCGCAATATTGAATTGTGCAGCAAAGTCGGCGAAGAAGTGCGTTTCAGCTACATCGCCTTGGGCACCGAGTACCGCAAACTCAATGACAGCGCCAAAACGCTGGAAGCGTGGTGGAATGCTTACAATGCCATGCCGCAAAACGCCGAAGCCTTGGGCTTGATTGCCGAGTATTTGTATGTGTTGGAGCGCCATCAACTGGGTTTGGAAGTGGCCAAGAAAGCCATCACCCTGCCCGACCCGGTGCCGCACACCACCTTGTTTGTGAACGAGCCAGTGCACCGCTATGTGATTTGGTATGAATTGGGCCGACACGCGGTGAAACTGTCGCTGTGGGACGATGCATATGCCTCGGCCAAACACTTGCTCAATCAAATCGAACACAGCGATGCCTTGAACAACTTCATCCTCAGCATCTTGGAAGCCTTAAAAGCCCACATCGAGCGCGACAGCTTTGCCAATGCCAAGCAAATTCAGCAGCGCATCGCCGCCATGCAGCAATTGCACACCGACGACACCCGTCACAAACGCGCAGGCATGTTAAGCTGGTTTGCCCAAGCTTTTGCAGCTTAAAACTCCAATCCACAACGAACGCGCATACAAAAGCGGCCTGTAAATGTTTTACAGGCCGCTTCTACAATGTCCACACCTTACAGCGCGGTTAACATTGCTTGTTTGATGGGTTCAGTTTTTTCTTGGCTCTGGAACGGGCCTACCTGAACCACATATTTTCCACCTTCACGCACCATGCTCACTTTTTTACCATGGTTGTCTTTGCTGACCAAAGCGTTCACACGTTGCAAATATGCTTGCGCGTCTTGCACTTGATCAAACTTTTGTAAGCTGACAAACATTGGTTGAGCATCTGCTTGCGCCAATTGGCCAGGAACCAATTGTTCGATGCGCACGCGGGCGGTACCGGTGTTGACCATGCCCAATTTTTTCGCTGCACCGAACGACACGTCCATCACACGGTTGCTGTGGAAGGGACCACGGTCATTGATGCGCACGATGACTTCTTTGCCATTGGCCAAGTTGGTGACTTTGGCATAGCTCGGAATCGGCAAAGTACGGTGAGCGGCAGTCATTTCATTCATATCATAGCGCTCGCCCGAAGCTGTTTTGCGGCCATGAAATTGTTTACCGTACCAAGAGGCTTTGCCCTCTTGACTGAAATTTGAAACTTTTTGAATCGGTTGGTAACGCGTACCTTTAACCTGATAGCTTAAATTGGCACTTGGATGAAGTTTCTCAGCACGAATGACCGAGTCGGGGGTCAGCATGTGTACACGGCCAGCTTGATTGGCAAGTTTCAATTGGGTGGCCATCGCTTTTTGGCTAGGCATCGCAATGGTGTTCTTGCTGGTTTTGTTGGTATCGGCCACAGCGTGGCTGATGAGCGTACTGCTGATTGCAACGGCGGCAACTGTGCAGAAAAAGACATTCTTCTTAGACAAACTTGGCTACTTTCTTGAGTGGATAAGTGTGTACATCAAGGCAGGATTGAGCATTCATCCTAAAGTCAAGAGACAAACTAAAACATGGACAATCAGCTTGATGGTGTGTGTTTTAAAACCCGCTTGCTAAGCAAAAATCCGCTGCACAGTTGCAACAAAAAAACGTGGCTTTATGCCCAAATTTTCCCTGTTTTAAACCGGCTCTCAGTGTGTAAATTAGAGCCAATTTTTACAGCAAAACAGTTAAATCAATCACTTAGGCAGACGTCACTATGCAATACATCACTTTTCAGGTCAAATTTTTTGCACTTACGCCCGCGCCAATACCCAACACGACACCGACGCAGCCCCCGCCGTTTTTAGCGTTCGCGCCAATTCATTCAGTGTTGCAGATGTGGTCACTACGTCATCGATTAACAACAGGTTACGCTTATTAACATCCGTTTTAAGTGCAAAAACACCGCGGATATTTCGCATGCGTTCATCATGTTTTAATGTAGATTGAGGCGGCCGGTGTTGGCGTTCGATAAAAACAGAATTAGAGTAGGAACATATTAACGACGATTGAGCTTGCAAACCTTGCACCAAGGCGGCGGCCTGATTGTAGCCACGCTCTAGCAAGCGCACACGGCTCAAAGGCATGGCGACGACCTCATCTATGGCGACAGCAGACAGCCACGGCGGCGGTGCTGCCGCCATCCATGCAGACAAAGCACGGGCATGTGCCCATTGTTGTTGGTATTTGTAAGCGGCAATGACGCTGTGCAGCGGCCAAGCCAAACGGTAACTGGCCCACAAACGCTCAAAATGCGGCGGATGGCGCTGACACTCGCCACACACAGCGGCCTGTAAACTGGGTTTGGCACACAAAGGGCACACATCGCTGCCCGTGCGCAGGCGCTGTAATAAGGCCCAACAATCGTCACACGCATGCGCATGCGCATGCGTCGCCACCCCATCACACAACAGACAAAGTGGCGGTGGCAGCCACTGCGCCATGTGAGTTTTCAAACCAGTCCAGCCCATCACCGACCTCCTATCTATTGAGTTACCATCAGACGGTGGTACACCCACACGCCTTATTTCCTCTCTGATTGCAAGAACCAAGCCGCGTTCACCAGAGCAGCACTGGCATGTGATAACAAGGGAGATAAAGATAAGCATATGACTTGCGTTGCGCACCACCGCAATCGCAGCCAATACCCTTACAGGCCGCCTAAACACACGCACGATGCTTTAAGAGGGGAATGGTAGATAGGCAATGCCCAATTGCTGCGCTGCTATCTAGGCGATGAATGGCGCTGAATAGGCAATGAATTGCGGCCTGTAAACGTCTCTGGCCACATAAAAATCGCTGTCTAGAGGTAAAAATGCCGGCTTCTGCAAATGCTGCACAGGCCCAAGCTTCAGAAATTGGCAACGCGATGCATCCAGCAATGGCAATGTGCGCAAGGCTTTGAAGGCGTAAAAGCGCGCACTGCCCCCAGTACACACAATATTGACTTCATGCAAAGCCAATTCACGCACACAGTCTGCTGGCAGTAGCGATACTGCCCGTTCCGACAAAGCCGGTACATACGCAGCCACATCCAAATAATCCACCCGTCCAGCTTGCAGCAAGCTATGGTCGATGCTGGCATCAAATATCGCCCCATCCAAACCCAGTGCTTGGTCAGTGGCGCCAATAAAATAATCTGTCCATTTGTGCCTGTGTCTGGTCTGTATCAGCACCTCGCCCGTGCACAAAGGCGGCAATAATTTGTAATATGTTTGCATAAACCCTCTGGCGCCAACAGCTTATCCACAGCGCAAAACAGTGGCACAATCCGCACACAAATACAACTGCTTAAGCAAATCGTGGCATAATAGCCGCCGTTGTGGCGTCTGCCTCAGTGCAGTGCCAGATTTAAGCAAAGACACACCATGAGCCTAACCTCCCCCATCGTCTTAATCCACGGCTGGGCGGCCAATCACCATGTGTATGATGATTTTCGCCAGTATTTGCCCGATGTTCCCATCCTCGCTCCCGATTTGCCTGGTCACGGTGCCGATGTGCGCACGCACTTTGATGCCGCCGCGTTTGCCGATGAATTGGCGGCGCAAATAGACGTGCCTGCCAATGTCGTGGCTTGGTCTTTGGGCGGGCAAGTGGCCATGCAATTGGCGCTGCGCCATCCTGACAAAGTGGCATCGCTGTGTTTGTGTGCAACGTTTGCGAAATTGTTACAGGCCGATGGTTATGAGGCAGGTTTAAAAGAATCGAAGCTTTTGGGCATGATTCCGGTGTTTCAGGCCGATTATCCCAAGACCATGACGCAGTTTTTGCAATTGCAAATCCTGTACACACCTGAGCGCAAGACGGCGGTACAAGCCATATTGCCAGCGGTCACGGCTTACGCCGCACCGACCGCCTTACAAAGCGCGCAAGAATACGCTGGCCATGCCGACTTGCGCGCCGATTTGGCGCGCATCAGCGTACCCGTGTTGTGCGTGTACGGCGACAAAGACACCATTACCCCTGCGCGCTTGGGTGAATATTTGCGCCAGCATTTGGCGCATGCGCGCCTGTTATTGATTAAAAAAGCAGTCCACGCCCCGTTTATTTCGCATCCGCAATTGATGGCGGCGGCATTACAAGAATTTTGGAGCCAGCATGAAGCTTGATTGGCAAGAAAACGATTGGTTTATCCACCAACGTTTGGTTGCACAAATGGATGAGCGTTTGAGCATTTTGAAAGACGCCCCGCAAGACATCACCATCATCGGTGCCGACTTTGATTTGAGTCACCACGCCTTACACCAACGTTACCCACAAGCGCAGTTAACCGAATTGGACGAGCGGCCTGAATACTTGGAATTGAGCGCGGCCGAACGCGCCAAGAAGCGCTCGATGTGGAAAAAACTGTTGGGCAAGAAAACCGTGCAAGTGCAAGGCTCGTTATTGCAAATTGGCACAACCGCCAGCGCCGACTTATTGTGGAGCAATTTGGCCTTTGTCCACCATTATGAGCCAACCGAATTGTTCGATCATTGGTCAGAAGTGTTGCGCAAAGACGGCTTATTGTATTTCACCCATTTTGGCCCCGACACCTTGCGCGAAATCGTGCGCTTGTTGCAAGGCCACGGCATCGGCATCAGCGACAAACGCTTCATCGACATGCACGACTTGGGCGACATGTTGTTCCACCATGGTTTTTACGACCCCGTCATGGACGTCGACCGCATCCACTTAACCTACCAAAACCCACAACGCTTCTGGCGCGACATGGAAGTGTTGCAAGTTTGGCAAGCCTTGCAAATCAGCGACGATGAGCAAGAAAGCGCGCAAACCATCGTCAACCAAGCGATACAGAGCGGTGAGCTCAGTGGCGTGACCTTGGAAATCGTGTTTGGCCATGCGGTGAAAAAATTGCTTTTGCCTGAGAATGAGTCTTTAATCAGCTTTTATCCGTCCAAACCCCAATAGTTTGTTTATTGATAAAGAGTAGACATGAATAAGAATGTATTCCTGAGTACCGCCATGGTGCTGGCCTTGGCCGCTTGTGGCACGACCAACACCTCGAAATCGCCAACCAATGTGGTACAAACCAAACCCAAAGCCGTGGTCGGTTTGGCCTTGGGTGGCGGTGCCAGCAAAGGCTTCGCCCACATCGGTGTGATCAAGGTGCTGCGCGAAAACAACATCCCTGTCAACATCGTCACCGGCACCAGTGCTGGCGCGGTGGTCGGCAGCTTGTACGCTTCAGGCATGAGCCCAGACCGTTTGGAATTGGAAGCGCAAATTCTCGACCAAACCAATTTGGTGGATTTGACCTTATCGACCAGCGGTTTTATCAAAGGCCAAAAGCTGCAAGACTTCATCAATGCCAAGGTGAAAAACCGCCCATTGCAACAATTGCCGATTAAATTCGGCGCCGTGGCCACCGAATTCGGTACAGGCCGCATGGTGAACTTCACCCAAGGCAATACCGGCCAAGCCGTGCGCGCCTCGGTGAGCATTCCGAATGTGTTCCAGCCTACCGTCATCGGTGGTCACAAATACGTCGATGGCGGCCTCACCGCTCCTGTGCCTGTCACCGCTGCCCGCAATATGGGCGCCAACTTTGTCATCGCCGTCGACATTTCACAACGCCCAGCCAAAGGCGCGACTGGCTTCTTGGCGCAGCTAGACCAAAGCCTCAACATCATGAGCGTGGCCGCTCTCAACAATGAGTTGAAAAAAGCCAACGTCGTCATCACCCCGCAAGTGCAAAAATTGGGCGCGGTCGGCGGCTTTAACCAGCGCGACCAAGCGATTAAACTCGGCGAAGAAGCCGCCCGCAAAGCCTTGCCACAAATCAAAGCGCAATTGGCGAAATACCGTTGATGCGGATTTAACAGCTTGAGAGATAAAAAAGCGGCCTGTAAATGTTTACAGGCCGCTTTTTATGCATATACATAGCAGTCATGGCGATTATTGTACATGCACATCGTATAGCAATACTTTGTATGTGCAAGGTGACGGCAAGGCTTACAAGACTTTGCACGCTTCCAAGCTGATTAACACGGTTTGGTCGACTTTGGCACGGTTATTGGCGCAGGACACCCTAACGGTTTTGCTGTTTTTTAAGGTTGCGCGGCTGTTGTTATCGAAATACAAACCCAATAATTTGATTTTTTGCGGGTCGGCTTCGTGTTCACCCTTGCTGAGGATGAGGATGTTTTTGAAGGTGGTGAATTTATAGTCTTTGGGCTGGATTTCCAACACCATGTCGTGCGCCAGTTTTTCGTTTAACTCGGCAGGATTGGCCTGCGCTTGCGCCATCAACGACTCGTAATTAAACACTTCTGTGACCGTGTTTTCAGCAAAAACAGGGGTCGCGCCCAATAAGCACATCCACAACATGAATTTTTTCATCACAAAACCTTTTTCCAATGAATAAAGAAGCAAACACACCAACATCACCACCGTGCCTGAGATGGCAGCGCACGCAACTGGCGCTATTGGCGGCAAAAGCAGCGTATTTTCCTTGATTTAACTGTAGATGACCAACTCAAAAACAATTCTTTACCCTGCAAGCGTGCCATTGTGCTATTCAGGAACAGGGTTTGGTCTTAAGATGAAGCTCCCTTCTGAATGAGCACGACCATGCCCACCATCACCCACCCACAAGACTTTACCGCTGAGCGCGCTTGGGGCGCTTTGGACATTGCACGGTTTGGCAATACCAGCGTGCGCCTGCATTGGACCGACACGCCGTATGTGTGGCATGTCAACGATGGCCAAGAGGTGTTTGTGGTGGTCGATGGCAGTGTTGACATGTTTTACCGCGAGGCAGGACAAGAACACTGTGTGCGTTTGCAAGCTGACGATATTTTTCATGCCGAAGTCGGCTGTGAACATGTGGCGCACCCTGTTGGCGCGGCGCGCATCTTGGTGATCGAAACCGCCGGCAGTGTGTAAACGTGTTTGGCCTATTGAAGAACAGCCATAATGGGCAATGGATAATGGCTTAAGCCGCTGGCGTTTTGATACTGTGCACCCTAGCGATTTACAGGCCGCTTACAATGGTTATCTGAACTCAGGCAAATGGCAAAGCGACGGAACCGCTTGCAGACACTGACGAGCACTGACATGGATTGATAGCCGTTAAAGTTAAGCCACCGCAGCCTCCATAGCATTCAACCCGTTTCACTCACTGCAAACCCACACCGCCACATTGGCGCCGTGCCAGCGTATCTCTTATACTGTCTATCGCTACTTATCTGTTTGCATGCGCAAAAAATCTTGCGCGCGCACATTCACAAAGGAAACACCATGTCGCAAGCACTGAATGATTTTGCTGTTACCCAAAAATGGCCTGCCCAACATCCTGAACGCTTACAACTGTATTCTTTGCCGACGCCGAATGGCGTCAAAGTGTCAATCATGTTGGAAGAAATCGGCCTGCCTTACGATGCGCACACCGTCAGCTTTGAGCGCCAAGACCAAATGTCGGCGGAGTTTCTGTCTTTAAACCCGAACAATAAAATCCCCGCCATCCTCGACCCGAATGGGCCCGATGGTCAGGCGCTGCAATTGTTCGAGTCGGGCGCGATACTGTGGTATTTGGCTGAGAAAACTGGCCAGCTGATTCCGCAAGACGCGGCGCGCCGCTATGAGTGCATGCAATGGTTGTTTTTCCAAGTCGGCGGCGTGGGCCCGATGATGGGACAAGTGGGCTTCTTCTACAAATACGGCGGCAAAGACTTTGAAGACAAACGCCCATTGGAGCGCTATGTGGCTGAGAGCAAACGTTTGTTAGGCGTTATCGACCAACATTTGCGCGGCAAACAATGGATGATGGGCGACGAATACACGGTGGCTGACATCGCCATCTTGCCGTGGCTGCGCAACATCAATGAGTATTACGACGCCGGCCATTTGGTCAATTTCAATTCTTACGCCGAGGTCAACCGCGTGCTCGCCAACTGGCTCAAACGCCCGGCGGTACAAAAAGGCTTGGAAATCCCACCGCGCGCCTAAATAGCATGTAAGCAATATCAAAGCGGCCTGTAAATCTATTAAAACGATTTACAGGCCGCTTGCGTTGTTCAGTCATCAAAACAACGGTATCAGTTGTATTTGGTAGCTGCCGCTGCCGGTTTTTTGGCCCACACCCACTTGCACACTGATGCGCGCATAGCCATAAGCAAGGCCGGGTTTGGTGGCGCGCAGCGGTATTTCGGCGCTGCCGCTACTGCCTTGTTGCCCTTGATTCAAGCGCAACAACACCGCTTTTTTACCAGCCCCATCATGGTAGACCGTGATGGGAGCGGTGTCTGAGGCTTGGATGTCCAAACGGTATTTGCCCGCTGGCGCTTCCAAGGTGTGATAGAAGGTGTTTTTGGTCCCAACTGCCCACTGATTGCCATACGTCACTGCCGCGTGGCTGAGCACAGGCATGGCACTGGCCACCACCAAAATTGCGAGGTATTTTTTCATCCCACACTCCTTTATACCAATGCATTGTGTCTGCAAATGACAAGTGCACGCTCACACGAGTTGCATTTTTAATTCAATTCAATCATAAACTTACCAAATTTAACCTAAGCTGTGCCGTAAAAACCCTGCCCTAGCCACCATGCAAGCCGCACAGTAGGGAGTTTTTACGTTACCATGCGCCCCATGAAACCTACAATGAGAGGAAATAGCATGAGTTGGAGTATTGAAGACGCGGCCAGCGTCTACGGCATCAACCACTGGGGCGACGGCTATTTCGGCATTAATGCCCAAGGACATGTGGCGGTAAAGCCACGTGCAGACAAAGAACAATCTATAGATGTGTACGACTTGGTAGCGCAAGTGAATCAGCGCGGCCAAGACTTGCCGATGTTGTTTCGCTTTCCCGATATTTTGCAAGATCGGGTCAAGCGCTTGTGCGGCGCGTTTGACAAGGCAATAGACAAATACGATTACGATGCTAAGTACACCGCCATCTACCCGATTAAGGTCAACCAACAAGAATCGGTGGTGAAAAACATCATCGCCACCCACGACCAAGGCGTGTCCATCGGTTTGGAAGCCGGTTCCAAACCGGAATTGATGATCGTGTTGGCATTCTCACCTATCGGCGGCACCATTGTGTGCAATGGCTATAAAGACCGCGAATTCATCCGCATGGCGTTGATTGGTCAGAAGCTGGGCCACAATGTGTTCATCGTCATTGAAAAAGAATCCGAAGTTGATTTGATCATTGAAGAAGCCAAACACATGGGCATGTGCGCCAATTTGGGTTTGCGCGTGCGCTTGTCGTCGTTGGCTTCCAGCAAATGGGCCGATACCGGCGGCGACAAAGGCAAGTTTGGTTTGTCGGCCAGCCAATTGATTTCGGCCCAAAAGAAATTACAGGCCGCTGGTTTGGCTGGGTATGTGCGCTTGATGCATTTTCACATGGGCTCACAAATCGCCAACATCGCCGATTACCGCTTGGGCTTTAAAGAGGCCTTGCGCTATTTCGCCGAATTGCGCGCGCTCGGTTTGCCGATTGAAACCATAGACGTGGGCGGCGGCTTGGGCGTTGATTACGACGGCACTCACTCGCGCAATGCCAGCTCAATTAACTACTCCATGAGCGAATACGCGCACATCATTGTCAGCAGCTTGCAAGAATTCTGTTTGGAAAACGATTTGCCGGTGCCGAATATTTTCTCCGAATCGGGTCGCGCCATGACTGCCCACCACGCGGTATTGGTGATGAACGTCACCGATGTGGAAACCTTGCCATCGGAATGGCCGGAAATCGGTGATGTGGAAAACCTGTCGTTTCCTGCACGCAAATTGCTCGACTATACCCGCGTCAACGATTCAGAAATGGTCACCGAGACTTACCACCGCATCACCGTCTATTTCAATGAACTGACGGCGCTGTATGCCGAGGGCAAAATCGGTTTGGAAGAAAAAGCCATGGGCGAGCAAGTGTATTCGGTGTTGTGCCAACGCATGCACAAGCAATTGCTGTTGTTGGCGAACCAACGCTCGCAGCGCCAAGTGTTCGACATTTTGAACGACAAGCTGGCCGACAAATACTTCTGCAACTTCTCGGTATTCCAAAGCCTGCCCGATACTTGGGCGATTAACCAAGTGTTGCCGATTATGCCGCTGCACCGCTTGAACGAGCAGCCCACCCGCCGCGCGGTATTGCAAGATTTGACTTGCGATTCCGATGGCAAAGTCGGTCAATACATAGACCAGCAATCCATCGAAAACAACATGCCCATACACGCTTTGAACGGTACGCCGTATTTATTGGGCGTGTTTTTGGTCGGCGCTTACCAAGAGATTTTGGGCGACATGCACAATTTGTTTGGCGACACCGACTCGGTCAATGTGTATTTGAACGACGACGGCAGCACGCGTTTGGACGGTTTGGAAGAACACGACACCATCGAAGACATGTTGGCTTATGTGCACTTGTCCTCCAAGGAAATCCTCAACAAATACGAGGAAAAAATCCGCTTGGCTGGCCTCAGCTATGCCGATGAAAAAGTGTATTTCGCCGAGTTCTGCCACGGCTTAAAACAATCGTCTTACTTAAGCGTATAAAGCCTGATGTAGATGCACATGCGGCCTGTAAAACCATTTACAGGCCGCATTTTTATTTGGTCACAACATGCCACACTGGTTAAGATGGGGTCTTGACTCAAGCACTGCGGCTGATGCCGCCATGCGCACTAGGAGCACCTCTGATGCCACGCAGTCCCAAGATACCAGACTATTTTTGGCCGCAAGACTCGCTGGAAGCACGCTTATTGCACCGCTTGTCTGCTGACAACCAGCTTGCGACCACCCCAACAGCGGCTGTGCCCGCAGATGTCCTCTCACAAGCACAGGCACAAGCGCATTTGCACGCGGTTGGTTTGGGAGCAGATGCCAAACACACGGTTGAACATGCCGAGCTATTGGCCGACATCAAAGACTTGGTGGCGCGCATTCCACAACAAGCGGCCTGTAATGCCTTTGTCGCCGCCATCAGTTCGGCGCCGGCATGGTGGCGCGATGTGTTGCCGGCTTGGGCCTTGGCGCAGGCGATGCCGCTGCATGAATATCAAGCTTACAGCGTTAATTCCAGCACTTGCCGCCAGTGTTTTATGCCCGCCGCCAGTGCAGACTACGATATGCAACAACTGTGGCTGGCGCACCAAGACAGTTGGGACTACGGTACGATTTTTGGCCCGCTGCACACTTGGTTTGTGTTGCAACAAGCCTTGCAAACGCCGCTGCCCCTATGGCCACAGCCGCAACCACACGATGTGTACCAATGGCAGCAATTATTGGACTTGCTGCGCACCTTGCCGCCCAAGCTGCGCTACAGCAAGGTGCGAGAACCTGTGGCCAAATTGTTTGGCATCCGTGCCCATGCCGCCAGCAGCTTGCTCGAAGCCTTGGCCGATTGCGGCTTTTTAAACGTGCCCGAACACCCCGGCTTGTTGGAAACATGGCGCAGCGGCGCTGCCCGCGATGCGCGGCCAAATGTGCGGGTGGAAGTGGGTGGGCCTTTGGCATGGTGGCAAAGCGACATGGGTTTAAACGAGGCCTTGTTACAGCAATGTTTTGGTCATTTGTCCGTACCCAGCAGCGAGCCGCCCTTGCCTGCGCGACCACCAGCAGTAGCGCTACCTGAGTGGGCAATGCCGCTGTTCGCACCTGCGCCCAAGGTCGCGGCCAAACTGCGTTATCCACACATAGAAGCTGACATCGCCGCCGGCGATGTGTATGCGCTGCCGTTGCCAACGGGACGATGGCTATTGCTGTATTGTCATGGCGAGTGGGCGGTGCAGATGGCGCACAAAACCGTGGTGTATGCGGTGGTGGAATTTTTAAATGCGGTGTGTGACGACTTCCCGCCGCACGGTGCTTGGCAAGGGCTGGATTTTCAGCCGCGGCAAGGCAAGCGCAGCCATTACCGCTGTTCCGGTTTGGCACGCTTTCGCAACATCCGCCGCATCGCCCAAAACGTGGCCTTGCCAACAGGCACAGAGCCGATAGACTTACAGGCCGCTTGTGTGTTTACCAAGGCGGCCGATTTGGCCGAAATGTCACGCTGGCATTTCGATGATGATTCCATCAGCGACACCCCTTAAGCGGCCTGTAAACTCACAAAACACACTTTAATACTTGCAGCTTGGATACTTGAAGGAAACCCATGTCTTACTCACGCACCTTATTATTGGCCTTAAGCGGCTTATGCCTGTTGCCCGCCGCCCACGCCAGCACCGACACCCGCGCGCTGTTGGCCAAGCAATTTAAAAGCAGTGGCAGCTGTTTGCAATACCGCGATGAACAGCAAACGGATTACTGCTTGTTTGCTGGCCCCAGCCGCGAAGTGCGCATCGATGGGCAAAGCTATTTGTATGCACTGGCCTTGGGCGATGCCTATGATTATGCCGAAAAGCAAACCATAGAAGCGCATGCTTACAGCGGCGTGGCGGCGCTGTTTGTGTACCAAAAAGTCGGCAATGCTTGGCAGCTGCGCCACAAGGGCAAACCTGAGCACATCGGTGCTTATGGCACGGCGCCGCGCGCTAAGGCTTGGTCTTTGCACCAGTTTGGCCCCAAGACTTATGGCTATTTGAGCCAACATGCCGACATGCACCACGGCTATGCGGGCAGCCACTACGTCATCCTCACCCCATGGAAACAAGGCGTTGCCCGCAGCTGGCTAGGCGCGTCTTACAATACTGAGGGCGCATCGGAAACCGGCAAGAAATACGCCGATTTAGACGCCAAGTTTTACATCAACACCCAAGGCAAAACCACTGCGGGCATGTACCCATTGGTGTTCAAGGTCAACAATCAAAGCAATGGCAAAAAACACCCACAAAAAACCTATGGGGTGCCCTTCAATGCCGCCAAAGGCCAGTATGTGGCTCCAAAAAACTTTCCATTGAACGACATTGATTATTGAGTTTTGCGCATACGAAAGCGGCCTGTAAATCATTTACAGGCCGCTTGTTAACTAATATTGTGTTCAGCAATCACAAGGCATTAATGGATGCCTGTGTTCAAAATCAAACCGGCCAAATCTTGTTGCGCCGGTTTCAAGGTAGCGCGCAGGTTTTGGTAAGGGATGTCTTCACCACTGTCAAACACCGCTTTGCCATGGGTGGTGTATTGGCCTTTTAAGGTATAGCTGAACAAGGCATTGGTGCTATTAGGGCGCACAATTTTAATCGCCGCGCTTGGGTCGTTATAGCCAAATTCATTTTCTTTGGCCAGTTTCAAAGCTTGCGGGAAAAACGGTGAGGCGGCACTGTAAGCACAGCCAACACAGGCACCGCTGTTGTAATAGCTGATGGATTCACGGCCATCGGGGCTTTTTAACAAGAACGATTGCGAACCGTTCACACCCACCGCCGCTTCCACATCTTTCCAGCCGCGTGGCGCCAATACCCAACCGATGCCACTGATGCGCAAGGCTTGCAATTGCTCGCTTTGTGCCGCAGTCAGGCTCACATTCAAATCGCAGCTTTTCGGCGTGCATGCAACCTTATCTTGCAACAAACCGTCGTCCATCGGATTGTTGACGCTGATGGCAGCAGCCGGCAAGGTTTTGCCATCGGCCAAATACACTTTGCCTATGTTTTGCCATTGGTTTTGCATTTGGCGCACCGCACGCTCTTGTGCAAATTGCGGTACGCTGGCTTCATAAGCCTGAGCTTCAGAAATGCCGCTGAAACTGCCTATCATTAAGGCGATAAGTAAAGAGTGACGCATGGTTTTGTCCTTTTATTCTGTCTGAGCACTGATGCGGCATTGTGTGGTGTAGTCTGTAGGCTGAGCCTTAAAGTGGGTCACAATGGCCGCTGCTCTAGCGGGTTTTCCATGGGTAAAAATCCACCTTGCGTCAGACACAAGCTCAGCCAAACACACCAACAGCGTGTGCACACCTGTGAGGTACAGATGGGGCATTGTGCTTCAATGCCTGAACACACTTGCTTAACGCTGCCCGTTGTTTCTCAATATTGGGCATGTGGGTGTGTTTGCTGCTTGTCTGAGTCGGATTGCCATTGTTTGGGCTTTTGTATGATGTCTGCCGACACCTGCCGCAACAGCGGATTTCTACCATAATGTAATTGCGTCTGTGCCATCGCCATGGCGGCTTGATGGTGAGGGAATCATGCCACCAGCGAAACTCACATCCGCCCTATCTGTATATGCAATACTCATACCAGCATGTGATTTTTTCTTGGCAATTTTGTGTGATGGGTGATGGGTGCGGCCGTTTGCAACCGCGATTTGAGCATGGTGCTTCTGCTCAATTTTTAGGCGAAAACCACAGCAGACAAGGCATGCAGCACGATGGCGTTCAAGGTCTTTTCATCTTGACTGCGCCTAAAAAAAATTTAAAACCAACCCACAAAAAAATGCTTCTCGAATATAGCATTCTAAGGGGTTGGTATTTAGGTTATTTGCGTAATAATTCGGCGGTAACACGTAAAAACTCTTTAATATTGGCAGGTTCCGTTGCCCAAGAAGTGACCAAACGCACGGCGCTGTCGCTGTCATGGATGTCTTGCCAATGGTAAAACGTGAATTTTTGCTGCAATGCAGAAATCACCGCATTGGGCAAAATCGGGAAAATTTGATTCGATTGTGGCGCGGTTAAGAAGCCGCAACCCAAATCGCGCAAACCATCGGCCAAAGCCATGGCTTGTTCGTGCGCATGGTGGGCACATTCAAAAAACACTTGCTCGGCAAACAAGCCGACAAACTGCAAGCCCAAGATGCGGCCTTTGGCCAGCAAAGCACCGTGTTGCTTCATGCCATAGCGAAAGTCGGCCTGTAAATCTGGATTCACAATGACAATGGCTTCGCCCAATAAAGCGCCGTTTTTGGTGCCACCGATGTAAAACACGTCTGCCACTTCGGCCATAATGGCCAAGCTCAATTCGCTGTTGGCGGCCAAGGCTGCGCCCAAGCGTGCGCCGTCTATGTGCAAATACAAACCCAAGTCATCGCAACACGCACGCAGCGCCCGTAATTCGGCCACGCTGTAGACGCTGCCGATTTCGGTGGTTTGCGAGATGTAGACCATACGCGGTTTGACCATGTGCTCATCGGTATGGGTTTTGACCGCAGTCATTACCGCTTCAGGCGTGAGCTTGCCGCTGTTGGCCACCGGCATGGTGATGACTTTGTGACCTGTGGCTTCAATCGCGCCGGTTTCGTGCACGGCGATGTGGCCGCTTTGTGCCGCGATCACCGCTTCATGCGGGCGCAACACCGACTTGATGATGACGGTATTACTTTGGGTGCCGCCGCTGACAAAGTGGATGGCTGCTTGTGGGGCATTCAGGTGTTGCTGGATATGAGATGCGGCCTGTAAGCAATACGCATCTTCACCATAGCCCGCACTCTGTTCCAGATTGGTTTGGGTGAGCAAAGCCAAGATGCGTGGGTGGGCACCTTCGCTGTAATCGTTTTGCAAGGAAATCATCCGACATGCGTCCTGTAATGTGTAAAGAAGCCCATTGTAACGCTGCCGCCACTGCTGTCACGGCATTCTTACAAAGTTTCAAGGAAGCGGGTCACGGCGCGGCGCTCGTCTGGGGTCAGATTCAAAGGCTTAATCAAGGGGTCTAGATGCGGCTGGTGCGACTCGGCCGGCGCGCCTTTGGCCAAGCCTTCGCGCATGCCGATGTTGTACATCGCCACCACGCCTTGCAAATTGACAAACAAGCCATGGTGAAACCACGGTTTGGTTTTGCTCAAATTGCGCAGACTGGCGGTTTTGAATTTGCCCCAGTCTTCGATATTTTGGGTCACTTCATAGCGGCCAAAGTCTTCCCATTTGCGCCCTGCCAAGGTTTGGTTGAGGTTGTGCAACTTGCCATCGGTGAGCATTTGGCCAGTGTGACAATTCATGCAGCGCGCCTTGGTGCGAAACAAGTGCAGACCTTGCAATTCCTCGTCCGACAGCGCTTGCTTGTCGCCCAATAAAAACGCATCGAACTTGGTCGATTCTGGTCGCAAGGTGCGTTGGTATTCCGACAAAGCCTTGGCCACGGCAGCAATGTTAATGCCCTCACCAAAAGCGGCCTGAAAGCGCGGCTCATAGCCCGCTTGCTTTAAAATACTCGGCACTTTGGCCAAATCTTGGTTCATTTCCACGTGGTCGGTTAAGGGCATTAACGCTTGTTGCTCCAAACTGCTGGCACGACCATCCCAAAAGAATAGGCCATGCGCCGAACCCAAATGCATTAAGGCTTGCGCATTGCGACGGCCTTGGCGGTTGTACACACCAGTCGACACCGCGCTTTTTTCGGCAAAACCTTGATACGGCAAATGGCACGAAGCGCAGCTGACTTGGCCATCGTCAGACAGACGCGGTTCAAAAAACAGCGCCTTGCCCAAAGCCACTTGTTCAGGATGCTCAGGCGCGGGCGGCGGATTGGGCGACAAAGGCTGCAATTCTTGAAACACCACCCCGTCATCTATCTGCGGCTTGGGCCAATAACGGCTGTCGGCGCTGTAGACCGCACGCAAGCACGCAGGCTCAGCCACATTACAGACCACTTGTCCTTGCCCGTCAAACACCCGCGTTGATGCGGTTTGGCACGCTGCCAACACCACCATTACCGCCCCACCCCACACATATCGCTTCATCACTGCTGTAGCCATCGCCTAAAATCATTATTATAAATGATAATGATTATTAAAATAAGTTGTATCTATAAACATTAACGATTATCATTTACAACATTAACAATACTTAACTCGCATACACGCACATCATGCTTCCTCAAAAACCCATCTTGGCAACGGCCTTGTCCTGCCTCAGCCTCTTGCCTGTCCACAGTTACGCCGACGAGCTCAATAGCGAAACCACCGAATTAGCACCGATTGTCATCGAAGCCAAGGCCAGAAGCGATGTGCAACATTTGAATGAACAAGACATCCAGCGCCTGCCCACGCGCAATGGCAATATCGTCGATTTGCTGCGCACCAATCCGGCAGTGCAGTTTTCTAACAGCAGCAATTCATCTACCCAAGCCGGCGAAATCAGCTCCGACACCGTGTCTTTTCATGGTGAGCCGTATTACAACAATGCCTTTATGCTCGATGGTTTTTCCAATAACGACAGTATGAACCCCGGTGCCAGCAACAGCGGCTTCACATCAGAAGAAGAATTTGAAAGCCCTACCGGCATGTATTTGGCACCGGGCAGCCCTGAAGCCTTTCAAGTCGATACCGCTTTGGTGCAGCAAGTCGACGTGTACGACAGCAATGTGCCGGCCAAATACAACCGCTTTACCGGCGGTGTGGTCGATGCCAAATTAAAAGACCCAGACACCCAAGCCGCCAGCGGTTCGGTCAGCTTTCGCACCACCCGCGACAATTGGACGCAACTGCATTACACCGATGAGCAAGTGGAAAAATACGGCGAAATCGACGCTACTGACGATGTGCAACCCGAGTTTGTCAAACAGACTTACAACCTCAGCTTGAATCAACCATTAAGCGACAACGCCGCCTTATTGCTCAGCTATAACCGCACCCAATCACGCATCCCTGAAAACCACACCATCTTGGGTCAACGCGTGGAAGAAAAGCGTTTGGCACAAACGTTGATGCTCAAAGGCTTGTACCAAGCGAATGAAGACAACCGTTTGACCGCGACCTTGATGTACTCGCCACATGAAAACACCTATTACGCCAACAATGTCAAAAATGGCCGCTACCAAAGTGAAGGCGGCGGTTGGCGCGCCAACTTAAATTGGCAACACGATTTTGACGGCGGCAAGGTCGAAACCGCCCTCGCCTATACCCAAGACAAAAACAAGATAGGCTACGATGCGGGCTATGATTATTACAACTGGAAAGCCTCCAACAGCTTGGATTGGTGCACTTTGCGCAGTACCAGCAGTGGCGATTGTTTGTGGTCACGCGAAGGCGGTTTGGGCACCTTGGAATCCACCACCAAAACATGGACGCTGAAACAAGATTGGCAATGGGATGCCTTGGCCGCAGGTGACAGCGCTGCACACAGCTTCAGCGCCGGTTGGAACATAGACCTCGCTCAAGCACATGCCAGCCGCCCACAAGATGTCCGCTACATGAGTTATACCGGTACGGCTTTGCCGCCCACCAGCAATGGCTGCCAAGACTGCATACCCGGTGAGCAATACCAAAACTCGATGGTGAAGTACCGTGCTTACGACACCAGCGTGCAGGTCAACAATTATTCATTTTATGCGCAAGATGAGATGCAACTCGGCCGCGTCACCCTCACTCCCGGCCTGAACTTCAATTACGATGATTTTTTGGGCAATTTCAACATCAGCCCGCGCTTTGCCTTCAATATTGATGCCTTGGGCAATGAGCGCTTGCATGTTTTTGGTGGCTTAAACCGCTATTACGCTGGCAACATGCTCGCTTACGCGCTGCGCGCCAAAGTGCCGTATAACGAATCGTACACGCGTAAAAATGACCCAAATAACGGTGAATCGGATTGGACGTTTGAAAAATACGCCGCCAATTCGGTCGCTTGGGACACTTCCGATTTGAAAACACCGTACAGCGATGAGGCCAACATCGGCTTTGATTACACTTTAGGCAACCATGTGCTCAGCGCAAAATTCGTGCACCGCGACAGCCACGACCAATTCAAATCCAGCCGCCGCGATGACGATGTGAAAATCATGAGCAATGAAGGCGCTACCAGTGCCAACACCTTCAGTTTGGGTTTGGCCAGCAAACAAGCCTATGAATGGGGGCCGTTGCAATTGGGCTACCAATTTGGCGCCCGTTATCAAAAGACCAAAACCAATAACCAAGGCAATTACGACGAATCGCTGCTCGCCGACGTGACCACAGTCACCACGCCGTATTACCTGTTTGAGGGCAAGCGCTATGAATCGGCCGAAGATTTGCCGCCATTCAATTACAACACGCCGTGGAACGCTTTCTTAGAAATCCAAACCGATTTCCCCACATGGCACTTGCGCTGGACGCATCGCTTGAATTACCGCGATGGCTATACCCATTACAACCGCAGCACGGTGTTGTCGTGTGCCCAGTCCAGCCAGCCGGAAGCCTGTGGCGATTGGGAAGGCCGTGTGTACGACTACACCAAGCGTAGCTACAAAGACGCGTTTACCTTGGATTGGCGTTTCTTGGTCGACATCCCCGTGCGCGGCAAGCAGAAGTTTGAGCTGTCCTTGGACGTGCTCAATGTGTTGGACAACAAAGTCGCCGGCAGCGATGCCAGCTCGACCTATCTTGGCGGCACCAGCAGCCAATACAGCAGCACTTACGAAGTCGGTCGCCAATTCTGGTTGGGCGCAGCGTATCGCTGGTAAGCAGCAATACAAATAATATCAATGCCAATAAGGGAAAAGCGGCCTGTAAACCTTTGATATCGGGTTTACAGGCCGCTTTAGGTATCACACTGGCTTCAGGAGTAGGGATAAACCCATGTGCTACCCAGTACCGTTGTAGCTAGTTTAGTGGCTAACGCGCACGCCAGAAGTTTCAACTGACACTTGGCTGGCAGTGGTTTCACCGGTGTATTTGAACAATGGGTTCACCACTTTGCCATTCACTTTGCCGTAATTCACTTGTTCGGTAGCGATGGCTTGGCTTTGCACTTGGGCATTGCTTTGTGCGTATGGATTTTGTTGTTCGGTGGCATTGGTGAAGTTAGCGATGTTGGCTGCCATGGCAGTAGAGATGCTCAATGCGGCCAATACGGTGGTGATGATGGTTTTTTTCATTTTGTTTGCCTTTAACTGTAAGTTGTTGTTTGTTTGTTGATTCGATGTATGCAGTGTATTGCTTCTTGCGAGTTGAAAACACTAGCAAATCTTCAATACAGCGTTAACTTAAAGTAAATGAACTAGCAAAGACGGAGCATCTCATCCATTTTCGCCTAGACATACAGAACAAAACCGTACTTAATATTCCCATGCTGCTACCACAACACCGATAAAAAGCGGCCTGTAAACCATAACATCAGGTTTACAGGCCGCTTTTACTTGGTATGAAACAGTTACAACAAATGGCGTATGTCCAAGTTCAAATCGCTGTGCTGTTGCAAATACTGCAATACCAAACGGCGATGACATTGGTATGGCTCGTGTTCGCTGCACAACAAACAGCCGTGTTCCAATAAGGCGTGCGGCACATCGCGCTCAATATTGCGCTGCGCCATCAAGTCCATAAATTCGTCTTCAAAGCGCTCGGCCGCGATGTCGCCGTTTTTGTATTGCTTCATCAGGCTTTCGGTCGGCGCCCAATTGGGCATGGCGACATAATCAATATTGGCCACTTCACGCAGGAAAAACGCCAAATCATCGCGCTTGGCAAAGCCAGCCAATTGCGACACATTGTTCAAACGCACATCCAGCACGGTTTTAACTTGGTTGGCGCGCAGTAACTGAAAAAACTGTTCGGCATTTTTCTTGGTAAAACCCAAGCTGAACACCGTCATCGCCTCAGACATCATCCCCTCCTTGAGCAAATTCGCATCGCATCCATACAGTGTGCCCAGTATGCACAGAGTCACACTCACGCCACAAGTTGCTGCGGCATACAGGCCGCATGGCCACTTAAGCGGTCTGTAAAGCCATGACCACACAAACCCAGTGGCAGATGCACATTGGTTACACAAATCAAGCGCATCTGTGCCACAAGCATAGGCTTCTGTTTCAGAAAGCTTTATACTGGGCGCTGTTTCCTCCATCCCAGTGCGTGGCCATGCTCACCGACCTCGAAAAAAACGCCATTTCCGACCATTACAAAAACATTGCCCAAAATCTGCCCAATTTCCGCCCGCGCGCCGCGCAACGGGAAATGTTGGCAGCAATCGCCAATGCCTTCAGCCGCAGCAAAACCCGCAGCAGTGAAGACGAGGAAATCGAGCGCAATGGCGAAAGCATCGCCGTTATCGAAGGGCCAACAGGCGTGGGCAAGAGCTTGGCCTATTTGCTCGCTGGCGGCATCATGGCGCAAACGCGTGAGAAAAAACTCATCGTCACCAGTGCCACCATCGCCTTGCAAGAACAATTGGTCAACCGCGATTTGCCGTTTGTGGTGGAAAAAAGCGGCTTGGAATTGAGCTTTGCCTTGGCCAAAGGCCGCGGTCGCTATTTGTGCCCGTACCGCCTGTACCAATTGACCAATATGAATGCGCAAACCTCGTTGGGACTGGAAGACAACAGCGCCGCCGCGTTGTGGGACCACAAACCCAAACAGGCCGAACTCGATACACTGCATGCGCTTGCTGATGCGTTTACCTCGCGCCGTTTCAATGGCGACCGCGACACTTGGCCGGAAAACATCGACGATGGTTTGTGGCAACGCATCACCAACGACAGACATGGTTGCCTCAAACAAGGCTGTCCAAACCGGCCTGAATGTCCGTTTTACTTGGCGCGCGATGTGCTCGAAACCGTTGATGTGGTGGTGGCCAACCACGATTTGCTGTTGGCAGACATTTCCATGGGCGGCGGCGTGATTTTGCCTGCGCCTGAAAACGCGTTTTACTGCATAGACGAGGCGCACCACTTGGCCAAAAAAGCGGTCAACCAATTCGCCGCCGAGCACAGCTTGAGTCAAGCGCAAACCTTCTTGGAACGCTTGCCCGCCTTAACCGGCAAAGTGGCCGCCTTGGCCGACAAGGCCGAAATCGCCAATTTGGCCGATGAAGCCGCCACCGCCCTGCTTGAACACTTAAGCGAGTGGATGTGGCAAGTGCAACAAGCCGACGAATTGGCGCCGAATTCTTCCGGCAGCGATCCGCTGTGGCTGTGGGACAAAGGTCTCATTCCCGAAGGTTTGGAAGGCTTGGTCGACAACTGCGCCATCAGCGCGCGCATGGTGTTGAAACATTTGTACGGTTTGAACGATGCTTTGGCGGCGCAGCGGCGCAGCAAAGACAGCGACACCATGGTCATCGACACCACCAACAGCGAATTGGGCATGGCCATCGCCATGGCCGAGAAAATCAATGCGGTGTGGGACTTGATGGCAACCGTGCCGCACGACAAAGAGCCGCCACTGGCCAAATGGATCGTGGCCAAACGCCAAGGCAAAATTGATTATCTGTTTTGCGCCTCGCCCGTTTCCAGCGCTGGCCTGCTCGCCAGCCGTTTGTGGCGCCGTGCTGCCGGTGCGGTATTGACCTCGGCCACTTTGCAAAGCTTGGGCAGTTTTGATTTATTGCTGCGCCAAACCGGTTTGCAATGGTTGCCCGACACCACCACATTGGCTTTGGAATCGCCATTTGATTTTGGCACCCAAGGCGAATTGTATTTGCCACGCCTGCCGGTCAGCCCCAAAGACGCCAACGGCCACACCATGATGATAGCTGAATGGTTGCCCCAATTGATAGACCTCAGACAAGGCATAGGCACGCTGGTGTTGTTCTCGTCGCGCAAGCAAATGCAAGAAGTGGCGCTGCGCCTGCCGACTGAGTATTTGGATGCCTTATTGGTGCAAGGCGACATGCCCAAAGCGGCCTTGTTGGAACAACATTTGCAAAAAATTCAGGCCAACCAAGTCAGCATTATTTTTGGTTTGGACAGTTTTGCCGAAGGCTTGGACTTGCCCGGCTTTGCCTGCATGCACGTCATCATTGCCAAGCTGCCGTTTGCCATGCCCGACAATCCCATCGACAAAACACTCAGCGATTGGATTTCCGACCAAGGCGGCAACCCGTTTATGGAAATCACCGTGCCCGAAGCCAGCATCAAGCTGATACAAGCAGTGGGGCGCTTGATACGCACCGAAAGCGACATGGGGCGCGTGACCATACTCGACAGCCGTTTGACCTCGGCCAGTTATGGCAAAAAAATGCTGGCGGCGCTGCCACCGTTTAAACGCATCTAAATCTTCATCACATTACGCATTCAATACTAAATAAGCGGCCTGTAAACCTTCAATAGGGTTTACAGGCCGCTTTATTTCATTCTTGCACATCAATAACACATGATGCTGTACCGCATTCATCATGGTATGAAAACCACTCCAGACTCGGCTAACAAGCATTGCTTCTGTGACCTGTTTAGAACCCGAGTAAGATAGCTAAGATGAACAGACCAATAGTGACATTCGTCCGCAAACAGCGCTCTTTACAGTCATTTACCACCCGATGTTCCGCCTATCGGACGCAAGTGTCGCGAAAACCCCTGTTGGGCGCAGCAGTTGGATACTAAGCTGTGCCACAGTGCGTTATAATAGCGCTCATTCTAATCACCCACGCTGTCTGCGCGTCCTGAAAGAGCGAATCTTATGCAAGTATGTAATCCGTATGAAATTCTGATTCAAGGCATCACCACCAAAGGCAAACGCTTCCGTCCCAGCGACTGGTCTGAACGTTTATCCGGTATCTTGTCTTCATTCAATACAGGCCGCTTGTCCTATCACCAATATGTGCGCCCTTTGAGCGTGGACAATGTCAACTGTGTGGCCGTGGACAAGAAATTGGCAGAATTGCATCCGGAAATGTTCCAATTCTTGATGGACTTCGCCCAAGACAATGATTTGCGTTTGGTCGATTGTAAGGAAATGGGCGAAGCCGAATCGGTGATTGAAACCGCGCCCCAAGCCGCACCGGTGGCGACTCCTGCACCTACTGCCGCACCCAAACCGGTACAACCGGCTTACACCATCAAAGAAGTGTTGCCACCCGATACCGATTTGACCTTCGATGTGATGAAGGAATTGCGCCCTAGCTTGTTAACCGCGCAATCGTATACCAACCAAGTCGACAACATCCAACGCGGCGCGGGCTACCGTTTGTTTGCGGTGTTTGTGCCTGAGCAAAAAGAAGCCGTGGCCGTGTGCGGTTTCCGTTTGACTCACAACTTGGTTTGGGGTCGCTACATTTACATTGATGACATCGTCACTCAGCAAACATTCCGCCGCCGTGGTTATGCCAATGCCTTGATGGATGCAGTAACGGTAGAAGCGCGCAAACTCGGCTGCACCGAGATTCACTTGAATGCCAATGTATCGCCTGAACGCAGCGCCATGCACAGTCTGTGTTACAACAAAGACTTCTTCATCGCCAGCCACCACTTCCGTCGCAACCTGTAAGGATGACATCATGCCAGTGACCCGTGAACAATGTTACACCGCACTGGCATCGCTACATCTCGCCCCAATTTTCTTGCAATGCTATCAGCAAGAAACCCTGCCTGACATGATGGAGCTGTATTTCAGGCCGCCTGAAGTGTTTTTCATCACCCCCGAAATCCAAGTCCAATACACCAACAATGTGTTGATACCGATTTTGGATGAGGGCAGTTTCGATACCGCCATCTTGCTGCACCCGCACACAGGGGCACTGTATCGATACAGCATCGAATTGCCGCAGCAACCCTTACACACATTCGCCTCTTGGCGCCAATATTTGGCCGATTTAATGCTGCGCATCGCCGAACTGGCAGAAGACGATGCTGAGATTGTGCACTTGGGCAACATCATCGGCTTTACCGATTTCGATGCCTTATTTGCCTTTTTGGCCTTGCCCTATGCCGCAGATACCGCCTCAAACACACAATTTGTGCAGCAATTTTAAAACGCCACAAAATATTTATTTCTGTGCTGTAAACGGGAAATTTCGCAACTTTCCACCTCCAGACAGTCGACTCATAATCGGTATTTATTGCCAATAATTTAATAATTAATGACATTAAATTTTAAACAATACTCATTCTTAACTGTAACCCATACCGCCTGCATACTGTACTTTCCTTGTGTGTACTGGCTGAAAAAATCCAACCTCCACAGCCTTCTTAGCTCGATACAGACCAATATCACCAGATGGCTGCGCGATGATTTCTGCACATTTATACAAGATGATTATTCTAATAAAATATGCCTTTTTGCAATTTTCTATATTAACCGTTTATTTATAAAGAAGATATGACAGAATCGTGTCAGAAATGCTGACAGGTCGCTACTTTCGTGCCCAAACACCGGCCTGTACTTGACGCCTTATCTAAAAACCGCAACAATTCTTAACGATATGCACCGCAGAGTGCGTTCGATTTGTACTGTTTTGCAGCTTCAGCACACACTCCCAGACGGGTGACTGATTCTCGGCTACAGGCACAATTCTTTATCATTGGATTAGGTTAGGATTGACTATGTTGACTTTACGTAAAATGGGTTTTGCCGTAGCCACAGCCATGTTGTTGGCTGCGTGTAACCAAGGTGGCGGCGCTCCTGAAAACAAAACAGCTTCTGCTGCACCAGCAGGTGCGAGCAACGCTACCGCTCCAGCTGGCGGCGAATTGGTGGTGAAATTGGGTACTGCCAACCCATTGACTGGTGCGTTTGCCGAATGGGGTAAAGACGCTGCCAACGGTGTGAAATTGGCTGTTGATGAAGCCAATGCTGAAAACTTAACTTGGAACGGTCAAAAAGTTAAATTTGAATTGATGTCTGAAGACGACATGGCCGACCCTAAAACCGCAGCACAAGTGGCTGACCGTTTTGTGGATGCCAAAGTCAGCGCGGTGATTGGTCACTTGGTAACAGGTGCGTCTTTGCCAGCGTCTATCGTCTACAACGACCACAACATTCCTATGGTTGCTTACTCTGTAACCGGCCCGAAATTCACCCAACAAGGCTTTAAAGGCGTGTTCCGTGTGATTTCTAATGACAAGCAACAAGGCGATGCTTTGGGTGCTTACGCCGTGAAAACCTTAGGTGCGAAAACCTTTGCCGTGATACACGACAAAACTGCTTACGGTGAAGGCTTGGCCAATGACTTCGCCGCCGCTGCTGAAGCCGCTGGCGCGAAAAAAGTTGCTACTGAATTTACCAGCACCAGCGCGACCGAGTTTGGCGCGATTGTGACTGCCATGAAAGGCGCTGCGCCTGATTTGATTTTCTACGGTGGCATGGACCCACAAGGCGCGCCATTGTTGAAAGAATTGCGTAAGCAAGGCGTGAAAGCCAAATACATGGGTGCGGATGGTTTGAAAACCAGCAACTTCCCAACTTTGGCCGGCGATGCTGCTGACGGTGCATTTGCTTCTACCGCTTCTGTCGCTGATGACAAGATGCCAGGTCGTGCCGCATTTGCTGAGAAATACAAAAAAGCCTTTGGTGGCGAAGTGGTGGCTTACTCTCCATACGCATATGACGCAACCAATGTCGTGATTGCGGCAATGAAAAAAGCCCAATCTAACGACCCTGCGAAATACTTGCCTGAATTGGCTGCCAGCCAATATGACGGCATCACCGGTAAAATCGCCTTCACCGAAAACGGTGACTTGAAAGACGGTGTGGTGACCATTTACACCATCAAAGGTGGCAAATGGGAAGTGGCTCAATAAGTCACAAACTTAAGTTAATAAGCGACCTGTAAATGTTTACAGGCCGCTTTTTTGTCTGTTGCAATGCGCAAACCTCCATGCCATGATGACTTCTATCTACTATATTGAAAGCCACCATGACCAGCATACGCAATCTTATTTTTGATGTGGGCAATGTTTTGGTCAGATGGTCGCCCAGTGAAATCATCAACCTGACGTTTGCCGATCCAAGTCAAACCGAGGCATGGATACAGAAAATTTTCCAGCATGAAATATGGCAACAACTCAATCAAGGCCTCATCAGCGAAGCTGCGGCACAACAACAATACCAAGCGCTGTACAGCTTAAGCCCCGAAATCACCGCACGCTTGTTTTATTACATCAAGACCACACAAATTCCCATTTACCAAAGCCAGGAATTGGTGGCGCAACTGGCGCAAGCAGGTTACAGAATATATGCCTTAACCGACAATGTGCGTGAAATCATGGTGTATTTGCTCCAACAATACGATTTTTGGCACTGGTTTCAAGCAGTGGTGGTTTCGGCTGAAACAGGCATGACCAAACCCCATCCTGCGGTTTTTCAATATGTGTTGCAACAACATCATCTGCAGGCTGATGAAACCGTGTTCATTGATGACCATCTGCCCAATATTGAAGCGGCGGCAGCTTTGGGCATACACAGTATTCACTTTCAACAAGCAGACAGCGTGGCGCAGCAATTGCGCTATTTGGGTGTGTCTTGCTAATAACGACATAAATAAGCGGCCTGTAAATACTTTTGTACATTTACAGGCCGCTTATTTATCTATTGTGTGCTCTGTTCACCTCATCCCATTCTGTATAAATCGGAAGCACAAACCTATCTCGATACTCATGCTGTCTGTGCTTGGGCTGTGACATCCAATAACAAAACCGCAAGTAGCCAATACCATGCCGCAATAGAACGCACACAACTGCGCCATCCTTACTCTGCCTCACGCGTCGGCATCCATGCCAACATACCATGTGCTGGCTGTTCGGCTGCCATACCGGCGCACACACCCGCTTGATCTTCCTCTGAGCGATTTTGGCTGAGTTTGAACTTACCGCGCATGCTGGTAATTTCCACTTCTATGCCAACGATGCCGCGCAATTGGGCGGTGATGTAGGCGCTTGGGGCATCGCTTACCTGCCAAGGCTGTGCTCGCCCGAGCTCATGTTCTGTCGTCAAGGCTTGGACCACTTGCAACAGCGCTTCCGCATCATCAAACAAGCGCACCTTGCCCCGCACTTCTACCATGATGTAATTCCACGTGGGCACCACTTTGCCATGCTCTTGCTTAGACGGATACCACGCTGGCGACACATAGGCATTGGGGCCTTGAAACAGCCACAAGACTTCGTCACTGTGCGCCAAAGCCTGCAATTGCGCATTGTTCTTGGCCATGTGCCCCAGCAAATACGCCTTGCCATCGCGTTGTTGCAACAACATCGGCAACAGATTCACTTCCAAGCCCGCATCGGCATGGCTGATGACAGTGGCCAATGGGTATTGCTGTAGCAAGGTCAACAATATCTCGGCGCGGTGTTCTTCAAATACTTTAGGACAGTGCATATCAAGCTCCAAATCACAGACTGTGACAGTATAGCCAGTACTGGTTTGTTTTTAAGTACCAGTTTGGTCATAATGAAGCAGACCACTTAAGGCAAGCCCATGTCCAAAACCACCCTTATTCCGGCCTTGGCCAGCTTCAAAAAACAGCCAAAAAACAATGTACTGGCCTTAAGCGACTGTTTGCGCCGCGCCATCACATCGGGACAATTGCAACCCAACGATGCACTGCCCTCCAGCCGCCATTTGGCCAGCACGCTGAATTTGGCTCGCTCCACCATTGTTAGCGTATATGAGCAGTTAATCGCCGAAGGTTATGTGCATGCCCAAGCAGGTTCGGCCACCCGTGTCTGTGCCGAGTTGCCGCTGCATGGGGTCTTGCCCCTAGCAACGCCAGCCAAGCAACCGCCGCATACCTGTGCAGTGCCAGCACACGCTCAGGTGTTGGCACAACAACACATCATGGCGCTGCCGCATCGGCCTTTTGCCATCGCCGTACCACAAGACCAATTGCGTTTGGATGCGCATTGGCAACGCCTGAGCAAACGCATTGCCGTGTCGCCGCTGTATGCCGCCACAGGTTATGAGTCCAGCCAAGGGCAGCAGCGTTTGCGTGAACAATTGGTGCAGTATTTGCGCCAAGCCCGTGGCGTGGTGTGCGATGCGGAGCAAATCATCATCACCGAAGGCGCCCAACAAGCACTGTATTTGACCAGCAAAGTCTTGCTGCAAGCGCATGACACGGCGGTGATAGAAAACCCAGTTTATCCGGGTTTATTGGCGGTATTACAAGACAGACAAGCGCACATCCATGCAGTGGATGTGGATGAGCAAGGTATGATGGTGCCGCAACTGAGCGCCTCAGGCATACAGGCACAGGCAGTGTTTGTCACACCTTCGCACCAATACCCATTGGGCATGCCTTTGAGCATGTCACGGCGTTGGGCCTTATTGGAATGGGCCAGACAACAACAGGCTTGGATAGTGGAAGACGATTACGACAGTGAATTGCGCTATCACGGCCTGCCTTTTCCCGCCCTGCAAGGCCTGAATCCGCAACAGGTGATTTACATAGGCACGTTCAGCAAGGTCTTGGCACCGTCGTTGCGTTTGGGCTATGTGGTCGTACCGCATGCTTTAATCGCCGCTTTTCGCGGCGCCAAATCCCTCATCAGCCGCAGCACTGCCGATTTTTACCAACATGTGTTGGCCGAATACATGTGTCACGGCCATTTTGACAATCACATCCGACGCATCCGCAAAATCTATGCGCAGCGCCAAGCGCATTTGCGCCACGTCTTGCACACCGAGATTCCCGCTTTGCAAGTGCTGCCCAGCGACCAAGGCATGCACATGGTGGCGCTGTTGCCGCCATCGATAAACGATGTCAGCTTGGTAGAACAAGCACTGCCACTTGGACTGGCACTGCGCGCCTTGTCACCGACGTATGTGGGTGCAGCAAAGCAAGCGGGTTTGCTATTGGGTTTTGGTGGCTACTCAACAGCGCAATTGGACAGCGCTGTCGCCATATTGAAACAATTATTGTAAATACACTGTAGGGTGTTAAAACCATACAAAAGCGGCCTGTAAAACATTTACAGGCCGCTTATTTAATGATTTCAAATCAGTCTTGCAACGGACGCCATGTCATCGGCACGCGGAAGGCATGACCGTTGCGAGCAGCGTTAGCACCCATCAAACAGAACACCAAATGCGCCACACCTAATAACACTTGCAACGGGCCACCGATAAAGATGATGGTCAAAATCGTGCACACGATGCTGCCAAGCACAAACGTCGCCGTCCAATTCAAGGCCTCACGCGCTTGCTGTTTCAAATACGGCGAGGCATTCTGATTCAGCAACACCAACATGCCCGGGATCAACAGGAAAATCAAACTGGACAACCACATCACCGCCGCAATATCGCGTTGGTCTTTGGCCACATCGGCGTCCAAGCTTTGCGCGGTGGCATAGGCTTGGGTTGGCGTTTGATCGCTGCTGCCACTGGAATGCGCAGCACCCGCAGCACTGGTAGCGGCAGCGGTCGCGATTGCTTCAGCAGTGTGGCTGGCGGTATCCACCGTGGCCACGGTTTCTGGCGCGGTCACAGCGGCCTGTAAATCCTTGGCATAGCGTATCGGTTGCACCACTGGTGTGGCAGGCGCAGCGGCAGACGTCGCGCCCGCAGCAATTTGCTGCATGGAACGTATGGCGGTTTGGTTGGGGTTAAAACCCGCGGCTTGGTAAGACATTGCATCCCCTCTTTCTGACACATGAATTCACACGTTGACTGATAAGACGATTATAAAGTGGTAGACCATGCTACCACTTTGTCATTACAAAATATAACGCGCCAAATCTTCTTGTTCGGCCACATCTTGCAAACGTTCGTTCACATAAGCGGCATCGATTACCACTTCTTCGCGTGGGCTATTGAACGACACGTCTTCCAACAGTTTTTCCAACACGGTGTGCAAACGGCGCGCGCCGATGTTTTCGGTTTTTTCGTTCACTTGGAAAGCGATTTGCGCCAAACGCTCCACCCCTTCATCGGTAAACACCAATTGCACTTCATCGGTGGCGAGCAAGGCTTGGTATTGTTTGGTCAAGCAAGCATCGGTGCCAGTGAGGATTTGTTTGAAATCGTCTACCGATAAATTGTCCAATTCCACCCGTATCGGGAAACGGCCTTGCAATTCTGGTATCAAGTCAGACGGTTTGCTCAAATGGAACGCGCCCGAAGCAATGAACAAAATGTGGTCGGTCTTGATCATGCCGTATTTGGTTTGCACGGTGGTGCCTTCAACCAAAGGCAACAAGTCGCGTTGCACGCCTTGGCGTGACACATCGGCGCCGGCGCGGTCGCTGCCGGCGATTTTGTCGATTTCGTCCAAGAACACGATGCCATGATGTTCCACCGCTTCCACGGCTTTTTCACGCATGTCGTCTTCGTTAACCAATTTGGCTGCTTCTTCATCCAATAACAATTTCATCGCCGCGTCAACGCGCATTTTTTGTTTCTTGGTTTTGCCCTGACCCATATTGGCAAACATGCCTTGCAATTGCTGGGTGAAATCTTCCATACCCGGAGGGCCCATGATGGACATGGCCGCCGCACCTTGGGCGATTTCAATTTCGATTTCTTTGTCGTTCAAGCTGCCATCGCGCAACATTTTGCGGAATTTTTGACGCGTGTTGCTTTCAGGCTGTGCTTCAGGGGTTTCACCTTCAAAACCCACTTGGCGTGGCGGTGGCAACAAAGCATCCAAGACACGGTTTTCGGCCGCATCTTGGGCGCGATCGCGGTTTTTCTTGATTTCCACTTCACGCACATTTTTAATCGCGTTTTCAATCAAATCGCGAATGATGGAATCGACATCGCGACCGACATAACCGACTTCGGTGAATTTGGTCGCTTCAATTTTGATGAAAGGTGCATTGGCCAAGCGCGCCAAACGGCGGGCAATTTCGGTTTTACCGACACCGGTTGGGCCTATCATCAAGATGTTTTTGGGCACGATTTCGGTGCGCAAAGGCTCAGCGACCAAGCTGCGACGGTAGCGGTTGCGCAAGGCCACGGCCACAGAGCGCTTGGCGGCGTTTTGGCCGATGATGTGCTTGTCCAACTCATGCACGATTTCTTGAGGTGTCATCACTGATGCTGACATAGGTATTTCGCTTTCCTGATGGCCGCTCGTTCACAAGCGGCCTGTAATGATTATGATGGGCGGCGTTGCAAAGTCATGTACACATGCGGTTTGGATTGTAAAACCACCGTCATGTAGGCGGTATAGCCTTTTTGCACTTTGCTGTCCAAACGGCAAATCGCTTGCACGTCGTTTTGGATGCAACCGATGTCATCGGTTTTTTGAATGCGCGCCAAATCTGGGAATATGTCTTTCAATTGGCTTTTAGATGAGGTCTTGAATTCACACTTGGTGCCTTGATTGCACACTGCAAACCATTTGCCCTTGGCCGGACCCGACTTAATATTGTCGTCTTTACCGTCCATCAACCAATCGCCATTTTTTTGGTAAATGCGCATTTGTATGCCTGACAAACTGGCTGGTTTGTTGTCTTTATTGATTTTTACCACTTCGTAAATACCCGCATCTTCAGCGGTAATGCCTGCGGCCATCACTGCACCTGTGCTTGCCAATACCATCAAACCCAAACTCAATTGTTTCAACATACTCATGTCCTTTTTCCGAATGATGCGGCGCATCATGTAACTGTGCACAGACGGGCTATGCTTGTAAGGTTTCTATGGTGTGGTTTTGGTTGGTATAAATGCAAATACCGCCCGCAATTTCCAAAGATTTTTTCACCACCACTTCAGGCGACAAATCGGTGTTTTCCATCAAGGCGCGTGCCGCCGATTGTGCAAACGCCCCACCCGAACCGATGGCAGCAATGCTGTCTTCTGGCTCCAACACATCGCCGTTACCAGTGATGATTAAGGTGTAATGCTTGTCGGCCACGATTAACATCGCTTCCAAGCGGCGCAAGGCGCGATCGGTACGCCACTCTTTCGCCAACTCAATGGCGGCCACCATCAACTTGCCTTGGTGTTTTTGTAATTTGCTTTCAAACAGCTCAATTAAGGTAAATGCATCGGCGGTACCGCCGGCGAAACCTGCCAAAACCTGATTGTTATACAATTTGCGCACTTTGCGGGCGGTGGCTTTGATGACTGTGTTACCCAAAGTGACTTGACCATCACCACCGATGGCGACGTGTTCACCACGACGTACCGACACTATGGTAGTGCCGTCGAATTGTTGCATACTAACTCCTTAACTGATGCGACCCTAAGGCCTTTGTTTGCCCCAAACATAAGGGCAAAACAGCCTGACATCAAGCAGGCTGTGTGTAATATTGTGTTTACAGGCCGCTTAAACACCATCTTTGCGACAGGAAATCATCCACACCACGCCAAACTGGTCTTCGACCAAACCGTATTTCGGCGTCCAAAACGCGTAATTCAATGCCTGTCTGACCATGCCACCTTGCGCCAAAGCGGCAAACACCCGCTCGACCTCGGCAACACTGTCGCCTTGCCACGCCACCAACACCCCTTGTTGCGCTTGGTACATGGCATCGGGCGCATCGCTCCCCATCAGTTTTTGGTCATGGTTTTGCAATTCGGCATACATGATTTTGTTGTCCATCTGCGCCTCAGGCATTTCCAACAAGGGCGCATCACTGTAACGCAACAATTCCAATTCGCCACCAAACACACTGTGGTAATACCCAAACGCTTGCTCACAATCACCATTAAACGTCACAAACGGGCTGAAATTCATGATAAATCTCCTGTGGTTGGAACGCTAAGACCGAGGTCAAACTTCGGGCAATAAGGCCTGCAATTTGTACAAGGCGTCCAAAGCAGCACGCGGCGTTAACTCGTCTGGTTGCAAATTCTGCAAAGTCTCAATACAGGCCGCATATGGCTCAGGTTCATCGCTGCTGACAGGCGTGTTGTGCGACTGCGGCGCCAAGCTGTCCTCGGCTTCCCAATCTTGAAACAAGCCCAATTGTGCCTGTTGCTCACGTTGTTTTTGTTCCAATTGTTGTAAATATTGTTGCGCCGAATGTAAAGCCTTGGTCGGAAAACCCGCCAATTTGGCCACTGCCACACCGTAACTCTTGTTGGCCGGCCCAGCCTCGACTTGGTGCAAAAACACGATGTCTTGGCCTTGCTCCAAGGCATTCAAATGCATGTTAAACGCATCTTGAAAGCGCTCAGGCAATTTGGTCAATTCAAAATAATGCGTGGCAAACAGCGTCAGCGATTTGTTTTTTTGCAGCAGGTATTCGGCGATGGCTTGCGCCAAGGCCAAACCATCAAACGTCGACGTGCCGCGACCAACCTCATCCATCAACACCAAGGAGCGTTCGCTGGCATGGTTCAAAATATAAGCCGATTCCGACATTTCTACCATAAACGTCGAGCGGTTGCCGGCCAAATCATCTGAAGCACCGATGCGGGTGAAAATTTGGTCGACCATGCCTATGCGCGCCGATTGTGCCGGCACCAAAGAGCCCACATGCGCCAACAACACAATCAACGCGGTTTGGCGCATAAACGTCGATTTACCGCCCATGTTCGGGCCGGTAAGCAGCATCAATTTGTGTTTGCCATCCAAGCGCGCATCGTTGGCGATGAATTGCGCCACTTGCGCCGCCACCACCGGATGTTTGCCTTGGCGTATCTCCACACATGGGAAATCCACCAATTCCGGCGCTACCCACAACTCGGTTGCCGCAGTCTTGGCCAAAGCCGCTAATACATCCAAACTGGCTGCGGCCTTGGCAATGCGTTGCAGCAAGGGCAATGCGGCCTGTAATTCGCACAGCAACTCGTCAAACAAGCGTTTTTCTAGGGCCAAGGCCTGATCTTGTGCACTCATTACCTTGTCTTCAAACACCTTGAGTTCGGGCGTGATGTAGCGCTCGACGTTTTTCAAGGTTTGACGGCGCTGATAATCGGCAGGTGCTTGCTCGGCTTGCGCTTTGGACAATTCAATGTAAAAGCCGTGCACACGGTTGAATTCCACCTTGAGCGTGGACAAGCCCGTGCGTTCCCGCTCTCGCGCTTCCAAATCCAGCAAAAACTCATCTCCGTGGGTTTGAATGTGGCGCAATTCGTCCAATTCGGCATTGAACCCATGGTTAATCACGCCACCATCGCGCAACCATACCGCCGGCTCAGGCAAGACTGCGGCCTGTAAACGTTCGGCCACTGGCAAACCTTCAGGCAAGACTTGCACCAAGGTATTGAGCAAACTGCTGTCGGCATGTGCCGGCACCGTCAAATCGGCTAAAACGCGTAAGCCATCGCGCAAACCCGATAAATCCCGTGGCCGTGCACTGCCCACAGCGATGCGCGCTGCCATGCGTTCGATGTCGCCCAAGGGTTTGAAGGCGGCCTGTAAATCGGCGTAATGCGGCAATAAAGCGCTAATCGCTTGTTGGCGCAATAAGATGTGCGCTTTGCGCGTTAAAGGTTGATGCAACCACGTATGTAACAAACGGCTGCCCATGTGGGTGGTACAACAATCTAAACTCGACAATAAAGTGGGCGCAGCTTTGCCACTTAAGGTCTGGCTGATTTCCAAATTGCGACGGCTGGCGGCATCGATTTGGATGTATTCCTGCGCTTGTTCGCATTGCAAGGCTTCCAAATGCTTGGGCATTTGTGGCTGCGTCATGTTGATGTAATTGAGCAAGGCACCGGCGGCAGCGATGGCAGGCAAATAGCCGTCGCCCTCCAAACCAAAGCCGTGTAAGTCTTGCACTTCAAAATAGCGCAACAGCAATTGCCGACCGCTGTCGGCATCGAACTGCCACGCATTCAAACGTGTGGCTTTGCTGGCATAGCTGCCCAAATCAACACTGTTACCGTCGGCCAACAATACCTCGGCGGGATTCAAACGCCCCAACACATGGTTTAAATCACTGTTGTGCACCAATTGACAGCGAAACTCACCGCTTTGCAACGACGCCCACGCCACCGCCCACTGTTTTTTCAATTTGGCAATCGCCAGCACCCGATTGCTGTCTTTGTCGTCCAACAAGGCGCTGTCGGTCAAAGTCCCCGGCGTGACAATGCGCACCACTTTGCGCTCTACTGGCCCTTTGCTGGCACCCACATCGCCGACTTGTTCCACCATGGCGACGGATTCGCCCAGTTTCACCAGTTTGGCCAAATACTGCTCAGCCGCATGGTAAGGCACCCCCGCCATTTTAATTGGCTCGCCATCCAATTGGCCACGACTGGTCAAGGTGATGTCGAGCAATTGCGACGCTTTGACCGCATCGTCAAAAAACAGCTCGTAAAAGTCGCCCATGCGGTAAAAAACCAGCTTGTCTTGATGGTGTTGTTTGATGTCAAAATATTGGCTCATCATCGGTGAAACAGTGGGTTTTGCGCTCATGTCTGTGCTAAAACAAATGTAAATTAAGCCTTATTGTACCCAAGCCACTTCTGTCTTGTCGCGCCGCACTGCTATAATCAAGCGATTATTTGACCTACGATGATTTAAGGACGGCTATGCAGCATTGGTTACGCACTCTCTTGGCAAGTTCTCTGGTGTTCATGGGCGCACACGCCATGGCAAACGGTTTGGTTTTGCCGGATGAACAATTACAACAAGATTTGTCTTGGCTGAGCAATCGCGGCATCATCAACATCAGCTTGTCGACTTGGCCAATGAGCAGCGAAGAAATCGCCGTGGCTTTGAGCGATGCCAAACCGCAAACCACCCAAGACCAATTGATGTTAGACCAAGTCAACGCGCGCTTAAGCGCCTTGAAAGCCAAATTCATCGTCCAAGGTCAAACCGCCAGCGACTTCAATCCTTTGGGTCAAGGCTTGGGTGACACCACCACCGACCAACATCAGCTGTCGGCCATAGGTCAATACCAAAACAATTATGTAGACTTGCGTTTGCAAGGCAATGCCGTCGGTGGCGATGGCGTAGACCGCGCCAGCCATGGCAATGTCAATGGCTCTTACGGCGCAGTGAAATTGGGCAACCAATGGCTGTCATTTGGTCAACAACAACGCTGGTGGGGCCCTGGTAAAGAAGGCAGCTTGATTATGGGTCATACCGCTCGCCCTGTTACCGGCTTCAGCTTGCAACGCGCCGAACAAACTCCGTTTGAAACCCCATGGTTATCATGGTTGGGCCGTTGGCAATACCAAGTGTTTGCCGGTCAATTGGCACATTACGAAGCCGTGCCCGATGCCAAACTCATCGGCATGCGTGTGAATCTACAACCAACCGAATACCTTGAACTCGGTGCCTCCCGTGCCATGCAATGGGGCGGTGATGGCCGTCCGCAATCAGGCAAGTCTTTGTGGAATGCCTTCATTGGCAAAGGTGACAATGCTTACGGCGCCGACCAACAACGCAATGAACCCGGCAACCAATTGGGTGGCTTCGATGCCAAATTGAAGCTGCAAAACCTGACCGGCTGGCCAGTCAGCGTTTATGCTCAAGCCATAGGTGAAGACGAATCCGGTGGCTTACCGTCTAAAAATACTTATTTATTGGGCGTAGAAGGCAGCCATGCCTTGGGTCAAAACGCTCTGAATTGGTATGTGGAAGGGGCAGACACCAGTACTGAATTTGGTCGTCGTGAAGGCACTACTTACAATCACCACATTTACAAAAATGGTTATTACCAAGACGGTGCGCCTTTAGGCCACACTTTGGGTGGCGATGCCCAAACCGTGACCACCAAAGTGGTGGTGTCCACTCCTGACCAACAACGCTTCAGTGGCAAAGTCACTTACGCCGAAGTCAACCCAACCGACAACCACAATAACCGCATCCTGTCTTATTCAGACAAGATGGCCATGCTTGAAGTCGGCTACGGTAAAACTTTTAAAAATGGTTTGAACGTCGATTCTAGCGTGTGGTACAACTACGCCGCCGATGTACCGACTTATGATGGTGCCGGTGTTGGTGTGAAAGTATCAATGCCATTCAAATAAAGCGTGATTTCATTTCCGATGAATACAAAGGCAGCCTTGGCTGCTTTTGTCATATAAAGCCCATATGAATACAGTGACCTCGACCCGTTTCCGCCTTGCTGCCGCCCTGTCTTTGGCAGTGTTACTCAGTGCTTGCCCAACCACCAAACCAATAGGTGGTGGCCCTTACACCGGTGGCCCCAAATCGGCCTTGCCACCTACCCCCCCGGGACAAGTCTATGGCACCCCAGGACAAGCGGTGCGCTATACCTCGGCCGCATTCAGCCAAGTACCAGATTGGTCGGGTCAGTCTTTAAAAAACAGCTTGCTGTCTTTTCAACGCGGTTGTAATCAGTTGGGCAATAAAATGCAGTGGCAAGCGGTGTGCCAGCAAGCCAAAATCACCCCGCTCAACGACCAAGCCGCGCGCTTGTTTTTTGAAAACCTGTTTACACCATGGCAGTTGAGCGACAACGGTAGTAACAGCGGTACGGTCACCGGTTATTACGAGCCGGTATTATTGGGTGATACCCACCCAACCGCGCAAGCACGTTTCCCGATTTATGGCATCCCCACTGATTTTGTCAGCGTGCCCTTATCCGATGACAACCGCATTCGCAAAGGCCAAGTACGTGTGGCGGTCACCGGCGCCAACCAAGGTGTCATCAGCGGCAATGGCAGTTACAGCGCCAATTTGAATGCCTTCCCGATTACCGATCGCAGCCGCAGCATCAAAGGCCGCGTGGTTGGCAACCAATTTGTGCCGTATTACACCCGCGCCGAAATCAATGCCGGCGCCTTAAATGGCAAAGCACCAATTTTGGCCTATGCCAACGATGCGGTGGAATTGTTCTTCTTGCACATTCAAGGTTCAGGCCGCTTACAAACACCATCTGGTCAATTTGTGCGCTTAGGCTATGCCGACAAAAACGAATACCCATTCAAATCGGTGGCAACGTATATGGCAGGCAAAGGCTATCTGCCTTTGGCCCAAACCAATATGCAAGGCATCAAAGCATGGATGCGCCAAAACCCGAGCAAGTTGGCCGAAGTGTTAGGGCAAAACCCAAGCTATGTGTTTTTCCGCACCACCACCGGCGCTGCCGATGAAGGCCCTATCGGTGCCTTGGGTGCACCGCTAACCGGTGAGTACTCGGCTGCAGTCGACAAACACCATGTGGAATTGGGCGCACCCATCTTTGTCGCCACCACCCATCCCTTGCAAAACAAACCCCACAATCGCCTGATTGTGGCGCAGGATACCGGCTCTGCCATCAAAGGCGGCGTGCGGGTCGATTATTATTGGGGTTATGGCGATGCGGCAGGAGAAGTGGCTGGCAAGATGAAACATCCTGGACAAGTATGGTTATTATTGCCCAATGGTTACACACCTCGTTACCAACCTTAAATGACGGTTTAAATGACACATAAGCGGCCTGTAAACCAAGCCGCTTATGTGTTTTATTGGTCTGATGCTTACACGGCGAACAATTTGTCAGAAAACAAAATGCGTTTCACCAATTTGTTCACGTCTTTGCGTTTGCGCACATCCACTATCAATACCTCGGCTTCTGCACCCATTTCCTGCACCACTTGCTGCAATGTTGCCACCATCGCCCGAGTTTGCTCGTCTTTCGGCGCTTGATTGACACCAATGACCACCGGCACTTTGTTAATGATGTCGGCAAACGCATGCAAATAAAAACGCAATTCTTGCGCAGGATCGGCGGCCAAGGCATTGACCAAGATGATTAAGCCACGACTGCCACTGCGCAAAATTTCCCACATGAAATCGAAACGCTCTTGCCCCGGTGTGCCATACAAATGCACTTTGGTTTCTGCATCCAAAACGATGGTGCCATAGTCCATGGCCACCGTGGTATCGCTTTTGATTTGGCGCGTTTCATCGCTTGCCCGCACGTCGGTATCCACCACAGCAGATGTACTGTAGGTCCGGATGGCGGTGCTTTTGCCCACGCCAACAGGTCCTGTAATGATGATTTTATGGTCAAACATCTGTGTTTTCCCCACTTGCTGTATGTGTTTGCAAGGTGTGCTATTTGAATTTTATTTTAGAATTTATTTTTAAGCATTATACGATAAGGCAAAAAAAAACCCAGCGCAATGCTGGGCCTGGTAAGAAGTATTTAAATTAATGTTGTACGCGACACATTAATACACCCCTTGAGCCAACATTGCATCTGCTACTTTCACAAACCCAGCAATATTCGCGCCATTCACATAGTTGATGAAACCATCTTCTTGTTTACCATAGCGCACGCAATTGCCGTGTATGTCCTTCATGATGCCGTGTAAACGCTCATCCACTTCACCATGCGTCCAATTCAAACGGATGCTGTTTTGTGACATTTCCAAACCAGAGGTGGCCACACCACCGGCATTAGACGCTTTGCCCGGTGCATAAAGGATTTTGGCGTCCACAAACGCGTCCACCGCGTCCAAAGTTGAAGGCATATTGGCACCTTCAGCCACACATTTCACACCGTTTTTAATCAACAACGCGGCATCGTCACCGTTCAATTCATTTTGGGTGGCGCATGGCATGGCGATGTCAACTGGCACAGCCCAAGGACGCTGACCGGCAATGTATTCAATCCCAGCGGTATTGGCCAAATCCTGCAAACGACCGCGTTTGACGTTTTTCAGCTCCATGATTTCTTGCAACATGTCTTCTGAAATGCCATCTTTAACGTAAATCATGCCATTGGAATCACTCAATGTCACCACTTTTGCACCCAAATCGGTGGCTTTTTCAGCGGCGTATTGCGCCACATTACCAGAACCCGATACAGACACGGTTTGACCATTCAAATTCATGCCGCGTGTACGCAACATTTCTTCAGCGAAATACACATTGCCATAGCCTGTGGCTTCAGGACGCATCAAGCTGCCACCGAATGCCATGCCTTTGCCTGTGAACACGCAACTGGCGTCATTACTGAGTTTTTTCATCATGCCGGCCATATAGCCCACTTCGCGACCACCGACACCGATGTCACCCGCAGGCACGTCGGTATTCGGGCCCAAGTGGCGGTACAGCTCCACCATCAAGGCTTGGCAAAAACGCATCACTTCGCCATCGCTCTTGCCTTTAGGGTCGAAATCAGAGCCGCCTTTACCGCCACCCATAGGCAAAGTGGTCAAAGCATTTTTAAAGACTTGTTCGAAACCTAAGAATTTGAGGATGGAGAGATTGACTGATGGGTGAAAACGCATGCCGCCTTTGAATGGGCCGATGGCTGAATTGAATTGAACTCGGTAAGCGCGATTGACTTGAACCTGATTGTTGTCATCCACCCATGCGACGCGGAATTGGATGGCACGTTCTGGTTCGACCAAACGCTCAAGCAATCCTTGTTCACCATATTGGGGATTCTTGGCAATGAAAGGCCATAAACTGCCCATCACTTCTTTAACGGCCTGTAAAAATTCTGGTTGGTTTGGATCTCGAACGGCGACCTGATTCAGGAATTCGTTCACATTGCTGTATTTCAAAATGACATCCTTGTGTAACACGATAAAAACAGTAGCGATGCTTGGTTCAGTGAGGCAACAAGCACTTAGAAATCAATAAAACTCAAACTGATTTTAATTCTAGCACAAACCGTGACCACATTAAGAAAGAAATAAGCAATATCTGCTATATTAAAGCAATTAATTCAGTATTTTAGAATTAAGATATCGAACAATTATGCCAAACAAAATAAAATGCCAATGTTCTCGCAAACATTGGCATCAGTGTTTATTTTGCTAGGCGAAACTAGGCTTTAAAACAATCTTGTGCGCGGGCGATGGTTTCATCTATCAAGGCATCGGTGTGCGCCGCCGACATAAACGAGGCTTCAAACGCCGACGGCGCGAAACTCACACCACGCTCCAACATGCCGTGGAAGAAGGATTTGAATGCATTTTTATCGCTGTCAGACACATCGGCAAAGCTTTGCGGAATTTTATCGTTGAAATAAAAGCCGAACATACCGCCCACATACTGGCTTGAAAATGGCACGCCTGCGGCTTGCGCCGCAGCGTTCAGGCCGCTTAATAAGCGTTCGCAATTGTGATTCAAGGTTCCATAAAAACCAGGGCGTTGGATGATTTCCAAGGTTTTCAAACCCGCGGTCACCGCCAAAGGATTGCCCGACAAAGTGCCGGCTTGGTACACGCCACCCAATGGTGAGATACAGGCCATGATGTCTTTGCGACCGCCAAACGCCGCCAATGGCATGCCGCCACCGATGACTTTGCCCATGGTGGTCAAATCAGGCGTAATGCCGTGCAAGGATTGAGCACAGCCCAAGGCGACACGAAAGCCCGTCATCACTTCATCGTAAATCAACACCGCGCCATGTTGTTCGGTCAAACCGCGCAAGGCTTGTACGAATTCGGCCGACGGTTGCACCATGTTCATATTGCCAGCAATCGGTTCCAAAATCACACAGGCGATTTCGTCACCGATTTGGCTGAAAGTATTTTGCAATTGTGCTACATCGTTGTAAGCCAACACGATGGTGTGTTTGGTAAAGTCAGCAGGCACACCGGCTGAGCTCGGGTTGCCAAACGTGAGCAAGCCACTGCCTGCTTTCACCAACAAGCTGTCGGAGTGACCGTGGTAGCAGCCTTCAAACTTGATGATTTTATCGCGGCCGGTAAAGCCACGCGCCAAGCGGATGGCCGACATCGTCGCTTCCGTGCCTGAGCTGACCAAGCGCACTTGTTCCACGCTCGGCACCAATTTGATGATTTCTTCGGCGATGCGCACTTCGCCTTCGGTAGGCGCACCAAACGACAAACCATCCAAAGCCACTTCGCACACGGCCTCTATCACTTCTGGATGGGCATGACCGACTATCGCCGGGCCCCAAGAGCCGACGTAATCGATGTATTGTTGGTCGTTTTCATCCCACACATACGCGCCTTGCGCTTTTTTAATAAAGCGTGGCACGCCGCCAACGCTGCCAAATGCGCGCACAGGCGAATTCACCCCACCCGGGATGACTTGTTTGGCTTGTTCAAATAAGGCTTCATTGCGATTCATAATATTGTCCATAGTCACGATTTTTCATACCCATGCGGCCTGTAAAACACATTAGGGCCTACAGGCCGCATGGGCTTACTGTAAAACAACTTGCCGCCATGTTCATTGTCACGGCGCAAGCGCTGAGAGGATGTGGGTAGGCTGTCTGGGTTTACAGGCCGCTTACCATGTGGTATACGGGTGTTGGCTCAAATACGCATTGGTAAAGCGCCCATCGTGGGTGATTTCCTCACCCAACCATTCGGGGCGAGCAAACGCTGTGTCTTCCGTTGCCAATTCGATTTCCGCCACCACCAAGGGCGCGTTGTCGCCAAAATACTCGTCCACTTCAAACACATGGCCTTGGTGCTCAATGCAATAGCGGTGTTTCTTCATTTTGAACGGGCACATTTGTTCCAAGATGGTCAATGCGTCCTGTACGGGAATGGCGTATTCAAACTCATGCCGCGAAACATCGGATATATAACCTTTGATGGTGACCCAAGCCTCATCGCCGACGATGCGCACACGCATGGTGCGCTCTTTTTCCACACTCAAATAACCTTGGTACAACAATTTTGGGGTAACCAAACCGCGCCATGCTTCATTTTTAACCAAAAAACGGCGCTCAATCTCTACTGCCATGTGTGTCCTTAAAACGGTTTAAACACCGCCAAATACAGTGCCAAAGCCATCATCACGATGGGCACTTCGCTGTAGATGCGGTACCAGCGTTGGCTGTAAGCACTGCGACCTTCGCGAAAGTCTTGCAGCAAACGCCAGCTGTAAAAATGGTAACCCAATAACACCACACCCAAGGTGATTTTGGAATGCGCCCAGCCACTCCAAAAATGGCCAACGATGACGGTTAACAAACCAAACAACAGCGCCAAAATGCCCATCGGCGTCATGTAACGCATCAATTTGCTCGCCATCGCCAACAGGCGTTGGTATTCCACCGTGCCGGTGGTCAGTTGTGACAAATTCACCAACAGCCGTGGCAAGGCAAACAAACCTGCAAACCACATGATGGTGAAAAATACATGCAGCAATTTTAGCCACAAATACATGTTTTGCCCCTAAAGATTGCGGTATGGTAATAATTGCGTGCGCGCCACATCGCGGCTGTCGGGGAACAAACGCCCCAATTGGTACAACACCAACAACATGCTCTCTTGCAACCACAGCTTGGCCTGCTTGCTGCGGCCGCTGTTGTTATAGCGCGAGGTCGGTGTTGGCGCGGTTTGCACCTTCAAATCCAAATCTTCGGCAATGTAATGCGCGCGCGCCAAATGGTGCGGATCGCTGACCACAATGAGGCTGTCTATGTCGTTTTGCGCCGCCAAAGCACGGGTATTGAGCAGGTTTTCATAGGTGTCGCGCGACTGGGTTTCCAGCAACATATCGGCTTGTTTCATGCCGCGTTTGCCGGCATAACGCGCCGCCACCGCCGCCTCAGTAGGATAACCCTCTACTGGCGTGCCACCGGTGAAAATTATTTTCGGTGCCAAACCTTGTTGGTACAAAGACAGGCCGTAATTGATGCGCTCTTTAAACACCGGCGATGGGTTTTTGCCCCATGCCGCCGCCCCCAACACCACCACCGCATCGGCGGGTTGTAAGGTGCGCGGCTGGGCGTAATACCACACTTGATACAAAGCCCAAGCTTGCAGCAATAGCGCGGCGAGTATGCTGATATACACGCCGCGTCTTAGGTAATACCAAAAAGAGTGTTTATGCGCGTTCATGACCTTGTTGAGCCAACCATGTCAGCGCCAATTCAGGCGGCCGACAAATGACAGCAGACACATCGTTAAGCAAAATCGGCCGTTGCAATAAGCGCGGCTGCGCCTGTATCGCCGCCGCCCAAGCCGCGTCGTCGCCCACATCAATATGGGCAAATTCGGCGTACTCGGCCTCATTGCTGCGCACCAACTCGTGCACAGGCACAGCCAAACGCTGTGCCAAGCCCACGATTTCTGCTGCCGTAGGGACTTGTTCCAAATAGCGCACGCATTCCACGCTCACGCCCGCTGCTGTGAGCAAGGCCAAAGCCGCACGCGATTTAGAACAGGCCTCATTGTGATAATAACGGTATTTCATGACTTCCTCATTGTGACTTCACTGCCGTCCAAGCCGCATCCAATCTGGCACCAGCGGCCTGTAAGGCTTGTTGCGCCGCCGTGTCTGCCGCTTGCGCACTGGCCACTTCTGTTTCCAGTTTGCTGATGCTGTTTTGTATCTCGGTCAAACGCTGTTTGGCGGTGTTCAATTGTTCTTGTTTCGTGCTCAGACTGGATTTCTGACTTTGGGTGGTACGCAACACCTCTTGATAGGCTTTTTGAGCCGACAACAATTCAGATTCTGCTGCTGTTTGCGCCCACACTACCGAGCTCAAACCCAATGCCAAAACCACTCCCATGCTTGCTTTGCCTACCCAATTCATACTCTGTCCTCAATCCATTAAGTGCACACTGAATCAAATTGTTTTTGTGCAGGCGAGCCTGCGGTAATGCGTTGCAATGGCACTTGACTGCCAAAGGTTTGCTGGTAAACCACCGCGCCTTGTCCGTTGCGCAACTCTGTGTCGGTAATGCGGTAAGTCTTGTTTTTGCAATACATTTGGTATTGGTTGATGCCGGTTTTGAAGGCCGGGATGTTCGGCGTGGATTCCAAACTGGCGTTTTTCAACACCATGCGGGTGCGGTAAGACACCACGTCGCCATTGCGTTTGATGCTTGCAGTATCGATTTCATGCGTCACGTTTTGATTGGCGGAAGTGCCAATGTTTTTCCACTTGCCACCATCATTGCTGCCAGCGGTAGGGGTTTGACATGCGGCCAGACCCAAGAGCGTGGTGATTGCGGTGATGCGTGCCAATACTTTATATGACATACAATTTCCTGTCCATTAACTGCCTGATAGATAAGCCTAGTGTAGCAGTAATTGACTGTATTTAGCAGCACAAAGCGTCTAAAATACCCATTTTCCTGCCCGATTTAGCGCAATGACCTCAGCAACTGCCTTACAACTTTTACACGACACTTTCGGCTACCAAGCATTCCGCGGCAGACAGGCCGAGATTGTGAGCGCAGTCACCCATGGCGACAATGCCTTGGTGTTGATGCCCACAGGTGGCGGTAAATCCATGTGTTACCAATTACCGGCACTGTTGCGCGAGGGCGTGGCCATCGTGGTATCGCCTTTAATCGCCTTGATGGACGACCAAGTGGCGAACTTACAGGCCGCTGGTGTCGCCGCCGCCGCCGTGCACAGCGGCATAGAGCCGGCGCAATTGCGCCAAATTGCCGATGACATTGCTCGCGGCGTGTTGAAATTGATTTATGTCGCCCCCGAGCGCTTGGTCAGCGATAAATTCATCCGCTTTATGCATTCCATCCACATCAGCTTATTTGCCATAGACGAAGCGCATTGCGTCAGCCAATGGGGTCATGATTTCCGTCCTGAATACCAACAATTGGGTTTTCTCGCCGATGAATTTCCCAACGTCCCGCGCATCGCCCTCACCGCCACTGCCGACGAAGAAACCCGTGCCGACATCCGCCATTATTTGCGTTTACAGGACGCTTTGACCTTTATTGCCAGCTTTGACCGACCGAATATTTATTACCAAGTCATCGAAAAAAACAATGGCAAAAAGCAATTGCTGCAATTCATCAAAAGCCAAGGCCACAGTGTCAGCGGCATCGTCTATTGCCTGTCGCGCAAACGCGTCGAAGAAGTGGCTTTATTATTGAAGGAAAACGGCTTCAATGCCTTGCCTTACCACGCCGGTTTGGACATGGCGGTACGCGAGGAAAACCAAAAGCGCTTTAGCCAAGACGACAATGTCATCGTGGTGGCGACAGTCGCGTTTGGCATGGGCATAGACAAGCCCGATGTGCGCTTTGTCGCGCATTTGGACATGCCCAAATCCATAGAACACTTTTACCAAGAATCGGGCCGCGCTGGCCGCGATGGTTTGCCCGCTATTTCATGGCTGTGTTACGGCCTCAACGATTGGGTATTGCTGCGCCAACGCATCCAAGACGGCGAAGCCGAAGCGATGCAAAAACAAATCGAATTGCAAAAAGTCGATGCGGTATTGTCGTTTTGCGAAACCGCTTCCTGCCGCCGCCAATTGCTGTTGGCACAATTTGATGAGGCGTCTGAGCCTTGTGGCCATTGCGACAATTGCTTGGAGCCACCGACACGCTTCGATGCCACGGTCTTGGTACAAAAGCTATTGTCGTGCGTGTATCGGGTCGAGCAACGCTTTGCCACTTCGTATGTGATTGATGTGTTGCGCGGCAAAAGCAACGATTGGATGGCGCGCTTGGGGCATGACAAACTGTCGACGTTTGGCATAGGCGACACGCTGTCCGACAAGGAATGGCGCTCAGTGGTGCGCCAATGCGTTGCTGGCGGTCTGCTCAGCATCAACCTGTCTTACAACCAAGCCTTGCAACTGACCGATGCGGCCAAAGCCGTGCTCAAAGGCGAGCAATCGCTGTGGCTGCGCCCGCTCAAACGCGATAAAAAATCAGGCTTGAGCACACCGGCAACAGCGGTCTTGCGCACCGAGCGCGAAGAGCGTTTGTGGCAAGCCTTGCGCGTGTGGCGCAAACAGCGAGCCACCCAAGACAATGTGCCGGCCTATGTGATTTTCCCCGACCGCACTTTGCAAAACTTGGTCGAAGCCGCGCCGCAAAGCTTGGCCGCCTTGGATGGCATTTACGGCATGGGCAGCAGCAAAATCGACAAATACGGCGCCGAAGTGGTGGCTTTGTGCCAAGACATCGCCGCAGAAGAACACCGCACTGGCGTGTTAAGTGACAGCGGCCTGTAAACCCAATCGACTTGTTTTTGAAAGCTGATGTGATGAAATCTGTGGGTCTTTTCACCTTGTCTGTGTGCATGCTGCTCAGCGCCTGCGCCACGCTGTCGCCTGAGCAATGCCAACAAGCCGATTGGCAACACATCGGCACAGTCGATGGTGGCAATGGTTATGCGGCAACGCGTTTGGCACAACACCAAAAATCGTGTCAAAAAGCCGGCATCGTGCCCGATGTCGACGCTTACCAACACGGTTATCAACTCGGGTTAGAGCAGTATTGCCAGCCGCAAACCATCTTCAGCAAGGCCATGCAAGGCTTGGGCAGTGTCAGCGTGTGCCCCAACGATTTACAGGCCGAGTTGCGCCCCTTCAAGCAAGTGCCGGCTGCGTATTTGACCGCCGTCGATGAGTTAGAACGCGCCGAAGACCGCTATGACAGACTCAGTTCCAATCTGTATTTCAGCAACAATATCAGCCGCGAGCAATACCTGTATTACCGCCAACAATTGCGCTTCTTGCGCATGGACATCTTGGATGCCCGCACCGAAGTACAGATGCGCGCCAACGATGTGCGGCGTTTGAAACAACAATACCAACTGGATTAAAGCCATGAACACAAAAAAGCGGCCTGTAAACATTTACAGGCCGCTTTTTATTGGCATTTGCTCACTTACAGGAACAAGTTGGTAATCATTTGCGCTATCGCACCAAAGAACGCATAAATCGGTGCGATGTACAGCCACAATACCTTAGGCGCAATCACAATCAAGCCCAAAATCAACCAGCTGCTCCACATCGCGGTTTTTTGAAACGGAATCGAGTATTTGGCCGGCAAAAAGCTGTCGATAAAACGACCACCGGCATACGGCAATAAGGGGATGAAACCAAACGCCAACAGCACAATGTTCACAATAATGCCAATTTCCGCCATCTGTGCTACAGGCGCTGCGGCTGGGCCAAAATGCAGGGTAATGCCACGAATCACTGCCCACAAAATCAGCATCAAAAAGTTGGCAATCCAACCCGAAGCCGCCACCATGCGCATGCCCATGCGGATGTTGCGCATATTGCCGTAATTAATCGGCACCGGTTTCACCCAACCAATAATCAAAGGCAAATTCGCGTTGACGAACATCCACACGCTGAACAAAGGCAACACGATGGTGCCGATGAAATCGATGTGTGGCATCGGATTCAAGGTCAAACGCCCCATTTGCACGGCGGTGGTGTCGCCGTAATGGCGCGCCGCCAATACCTGCGCCACCGCTTGTACGGTCAATGCAAACAACACTGGCACGATGGCCAATAAGATGATGCTCCAGTCAAAATCACCCAAAATATGTCTTCCTATTGATAAACTTTATAAACCAAACGGCGCGACATCGCCTTTGCCCTGTCGCAATAATTCCAAACCATCGGTCATGTCTATGACCGTGGTCGCTTCGGTACCGCACCAACCGCCGTCAATGACCGCATCCACTTGGTGTTCCAAACGGTCACGGATGTCGTAAGCATCGGTCAACGGCTCATCTTCTCCCGGCAACATCAGCGTGCAGCTGAGCAAAGCCTCGCCCACCTCGCACAACACTGCTTGCGCAATGGCATGGTCAGGTACGCGCAAACCGATGGTTTTGCGTTTAGGGTGCAGCGTGCGCGCCGGCACTTCTTTGGTGGCGGGCAGAATAAAGGTATAACTGCCCGGTGTGGCCGCTTTGAGCAAACGGAATTGGCTGTTGTCCACCTTGGCATACAGCCCCAATTCGCTCAAATTGTGGCACAACAAAGTAAAGTGGTGGCGCAAATCCAAGTGGCGAATGGTAATGATGCGCTCCATCGCTTTTTTATCGCCCAAGGCGCACACCAAGGCGTAACATGAGTCGGTGGGCAACACCACCACGCCACCGTCACGGATGATGTCCGCCGCCTGACGCACCAAACGTTCCTGCGGATTGTCCGGATGGATGGTAAAAAATTGGGCCATACACTGTTTTCCTCAAATAAACACTTTTGTGACGGATGCTATTTACCCAATTGTATCCACACAATCAGTAGCAACATCACGCCAGCAAAAATATAAAAACCTTTCAACCAAGATTTTTCACGTGGGGTGTACTGGTAAACGGTTGGTATGGCAACTTCTGTGGGTTCCTGCTGCTGCTCACGTCCATTAAGGCGCCACCACCACACCGACATGCCCCCAGTCACCAGCAAAGACAGGGCTGAAAACAAACTGAAAACAGAGCCTGTGAACAGATAACTCAGAATCAAAGAACCAAAAAACATGCTTGCCATTTTCAATACATACAGTTGTCTTGGGTTCATGATGCGGCCTGTAAAGTCAGTTTATCGGTGTCAGTGAAACAATTCCCATATTGGTTTGCATATCGGTGGCAATTCGGGCGGCACGCCCAATTGACCGCCTTCGTGCAAGGCATGGTAATCGCTGCCGGCGCTGGCATACAGCTCAAAGCGTTCGGCCAACATGGCGTAATTCAAGCGCTCGCTCAAAGTATGCGAACTGGAAGCGACTTCAATGCCAACACCACCTGCGGCTTTGAATTCGGTAATGAATTCGCGCATCTTGGTGGCGCTCATGTCATAACGCGCTGGATGGGCAATCACCGCCACACCGCCTGCGGCGGTAATCCACATCAACGCGTCTTGCAAACTCGCCCATTCGTGTTTCACATACGCCGGTTTGCCATCGCCCAAGTATTTTTTAAACGCTTGCTGCATGTTTTTCACATGGCCCGCTTGCACCAAAAACCGCGCCAAATGCGCGCGGCCAACGCTGTCGGGATTACCGGCCAAGGCCAGTGCGCCTTCATACGCGCCGGTGATGCCTTTTTTTTCCAGCTTGTCTGACATTTGTTGCAAACGGCTGATGCGACCGCTGCGCAATTCATCTAATGCGGCCTGTAACTCAGGGACGTCATCGCGCATGTTCAGACCGACAATGTGGATGACTTTGCTGTTCCATGTAATCGACACTTCCACGCCATTGATGAAAGGCAAACCCACACGCGCCGCTTCGGCACGCGCCTCAGGCAAGCCGTGCAAATTGTCGTGGTCGGTTAAGGCCAACATGGTCGCGCCATTTTCCTTGGCCAAACGCACCACCTCAGCCGGTGGCAAAGCGCCATCGGAGACATTGGAATGGCAGTGCAAATCAATGTTCATCTGCATCTTTCTGTGTTGTTTGCTGCAATTGGGCGATGTCGCGTTGCTGCGCATCATAAGCGGCTTTGTCGCGGTAATACAATTCCCACACACAGGCATCGCCACAATCGCTGCCGCAGCATTCCCAATCCTCGGGCGCTACTGGCTCGGGCAATAAGCCACTCATGCAAGCGCGCTTTTGGTCACACGGATGGTGACATCAAATTCAGGCAGGGTAATCACCTCGCCATCCTTGATTTTGGCGGTTTTGCGGGTTTCCACCTCGCCATTGCGCCAGACCAAGCCATCGCTGATCATCGCCTTGGCTTGACCGCCGCTTTCGGAAGCGCCGGTTATTTTTAACAAATCACACAAGGCAATGTGCTCATGCGCTTGCAGATCAAAAACTTCATTCATGGTGTGCTTTCTATTGCTGCCGTCGCGTCTAGCGCGGCGACATGGATGTTGTGGCTGTCATATGGGGGCGGTTGCTGACTTTTTAAATCGGCACAGCTTCTGTTAGGTCTGAACAGGCTCTATTGTAAACCCATGTGTGCTTGGTATTTTTTTATATGCACAATGCTTTTAATAGCGAACGGCGATAAAGTCCCCTGACCAAGTGTATTTTACGCGAAAACACTACCGTTTGTGCTGTATCAAGCCAGTTTTGGCAATGGATGCAATACCATATGCATTTTTAACCGTTCCTCATCTTGCCCCACAACGGACACCATGACCCGAGTTTATTACAATAAATCGCTACTGCTTGCTGCGCTCTGGCCCATGCTGTTGATTGTGGTGGGCTCGCTGTATTTGTTGCTCGACGGTGCCGACAAGATACGCGACACGTTTTTGTTTGGCGTATTGAACTCGCCGTGGTTGTTTTATCCCGTGTTGGTGGTGATTTTTGTCACCTTTGCCGAGTATTCGTGGTTGTCGTTGCGCAAAGTGGTGCGCAAGCGTCCGGCCATACGTTGGGGCAGTGGCGGCATTGCCTTGGCCAAAGACTCACGCGTGGCATGGGCGGCGATAGAGCGCATCGAATACCGGCCGCACAAAAAAACCCCGCACATCTTAATTCACATCGACCACCCCATCGCCTTTATCGACATGCAAGTGGGCGAGCGCAAGGCCGAGGCCAAACGCTGCTTTAAGAAGTTCAACACTCCCGTCGCCATCGCTTGCGACGAGTTGGCAGTCGATGCCCACGATTTGTATTTGGCCTTACAATCGCAACACCAACAATTTTTGGCCGAACAATGCTCAAAACCCTCCTCTTGTTTTTCATCACCGCCTTAATGGAATTACTGGGCTGTTTTTTGCCGTATATGTGGCTGCGCCAACACGGCTCGGTTTGGCTCTTGCCCATCGCCGCGCTGTGTTTACTCGCTTTCGTGTACTTATTGAGTTTGCATCCCGAAGCGTCAGGCCGCGTCTATGCCGCTTATGGTGGCGTGTACGTCATCAGTGCCTTGTTGTGGCTGCGCTTGGTAGACAAAATCGCCCTGAGCTTCACCGACATGCTCGGTGCGGCTGTGATTTTGGGCGGCGTGTTGTTAATTATCGCTCCGTGGCAAAGCCATTAACATTCATCAGCAAATACAAAGCGGCCTGTAAACCCCATCTACTAGGTTTACAGGCCGCTTTCATACGGATGATTTCTTAAGCGATGGCAGCAATCTGTTGCAACCAATATTGCTTGTCTTCGGCACTGATAAACGCCGATTCAAACGAATTGGCCGCCAATTGCTTGATTTCATCTGCGCTCAACTGCAAAGCCTCGGCGATGGTGGTGAAATTGGCATTCACATAGCCGCCAAAATAAGCTGGATCGTCGGAATTCACCGTCACTTGTACGCCTTGCTTCAGCAAGCGCTGAATATTGTGCTGCGCCATGTCGTTCACCACACACAGCTTCAAATTGCTGAGCGGACACACCGTCAACGGCATCTTGTCGGCAATTAAGCGCTGCATCAAGTGTGCGTCTTCTTCGGCGCGCACGCCGTGGTCAATGCGATTGACCTTCAGTACATCCAACGCCTCCCACACATATTCAGGCGGCCCTTCTTCACCGGCATGCGCCACCACCAAAAAGCCCAGCTCACGCGCCTTGGCAAACACCCGCGCAAACTTGCTTGGCGGATGGCCCAATTCGCTTGAATCCAAGCCCACGGCGATGATTTGGCTTTGGTAGGGCAAGGCCTGTTCCAAAGTGGCAAACGCCGCTTCTTCGCTCAAATGGCGTAAGAAACTCATGATTAAGTGTGAGCTTATGCCCAATTTGCTTTTGGCATCGTCACAAGCGGCCTGTAAACCATTGATGACGGTCGCAAAGGCCACGCCACGGTCGGTATGGGTTTGTGGGTCAAAGAAGATTTCGGTGTGCACCACACGATCGGCAGCGCAGCGCTCAAAATACGCCCACGCCAAATCGTAAAAATCCTGCTGCTGCAACAACACATTCGCACCGGCATAGTAAATGTCCAGAAACGATTGCAAATTGTGAAATTGGTAAGCGGCTTTGACTTCGTCTATGTTTTGGTAAGGAATGGCCACACCATTGCGCTGGGCGATGGCGAACATCAATTCCGGTTCAAACGTGCCTTCAATGTGCACATGCAATTCGGCCTTGGGCAAGGCTTGTATCAATTCGTTTTGCGTCATACTTTGCTTTCTTGGTGGACACTTTGCTGCACAGCCTGTGTCCACATGGTGATGTTCCTTACGCGGCGCTCAATCGCGCCAGTCTTGCATTTGGTATTGCTTGGGGTTATCCCAGTCTAGGCGCACGGATATCTCATCCCCCACTTGATACGGCGGCGGCGCGCTGTGTGGTACGCTGAGAAAAGTGTAAGTCTGACCGCTGTCTGGATGGGTCCAGGTGGCGCTGACTTCATACTGGCTGCGCAAATTGCCATCGCCAATTTTTCTGTCCCACTCACGAATGTGGGTCACGCGCGCCAACACTTCTACCCCGTTTTGCCGCACGCTTTGCTCGGCTTGGTATTTGGGCCAAATAAACAGGGCGATAGCCACAGCCAATATCACCGTCATCAACCAAGTGATGGGATGCGGTACAATGGCAGACAAAACCACACTGCCCATCAGCAACACGATGGCAATGATTAAAACCACCAACACGGCTATTCCTTCATGAAGAGGCGGCCTGAAAGACCACAGAAGCATGAGTTTACTGGACGATTTACACTGGCGCTATGCTGCCAAACATTTAAATGGCACCCCCGTGCCACAAGCAGACGTTGACTACATCGTAGAAGCCGCCCGCATGGCGCCTTCGTCCTCAGGTTTGCAGCCGTTTCAAGTTTTGGTCATCCGCAATGCCGACTTGATTGCGCAATTGTCACACTGTGTGTACGGCAACCAACAATTGCAAAACTGCTCGCCCTTATTGGTGTTTGCCGCTTGGGACGATTACACCGAAGAACGCGTGAACGAATTTTTCAGCCGCCAAAATGCCGAACGCAACCTACCCGACAGCGTCACCGATGCTTACCGCACACGCTTGCTAGAACATGTCTTGCATGCGGGCGAAACCGAAAACCACCACCACGCTGCCAAACAAGCGTTTTTGTCCGCCATGTGCGCGATGATGGCCGCGGCCGAACGCCGCATCGATTGCACACCGATGGAAGGCTTTGAAGCGGACAAAGTCGATGCGATTTTGAATTTGCGCGCCCAAGGTTTGCGCTCAACATTGCTGTTGCCTTTGGGCTACCGCGATGAGCACAACGATTGGCTATTGCACATGAAAAAAGTGCGCCGCAGCGACGACACATTTGCCATTCGTTTGGATTAGGCTCACCCGCACGAATATTTGCTTTTTACAAAACAGCCTGATTGAGACTTCAATCAGGCTGTTTTTGTTGATGTAAAGCAATTGCTCTTTAAATTTACTGTCATAAACTGTTGTTCTGTAATCACTATTTTTATTGACTCAAACGCGATTCATTGTTGAGTATTTTGCACTAAATTGGCGTGTGTTTTGCTTGTTTAAAGCTGTCACACCGCTGTTTATATCCAAAAAAATACACAATAAATCATCATCATCGAGGTCTGTCATGAGCCCCATCAAACTCAATTACTATGGTTTTATTTTGGAAGTGCCTTATTTGGGCAGCCACCAATGCGTGGCCATGAATGCCTTGGGCGATATTTTTATGTTTGACCACGAGCCTTCCATCAGCGAGCGCAATGCCTCATGGATACCGATACACGGTCAAAGCTATTTTGTCGCCTCGGCACCGGAATTGTTGCAGCAAATCGATTGGCGTGCATCGTATGCCTTGGTCAATGAATTGGCCGCCGAAACCGCGCAAGACGCCAGCAAAGTCAATAATGTGTCCTTACAATTAATCTGCAGTCTGGTGCAACACCAAGGCATAGCCGACATTGAGCGCCACATCGACCACTGTTATGAATTGGCAGTGAAAATCGTGCACAAGCAAAAAAGCTTTTAAATTCTCTCGCTTCCCCACACCCATGTGTGCCTGCGCAACATGGGTGTTTTGTATGATCAGCCGTGTTGCCCAAACGCATGCAGATGCAAGACTGTGCAAAACTTGCCTTCTATGTCACCCAAATAAAAACACCGCCTCTATAATGGGCGTCCACACAAGACTTGTTTAAGGACTGCCATGTTGAAATACGCCAGCTTGCTCGCCGTGATTGCCCTCACCGCCGCTTGCGCCCACACCCCTAAACACACCCCTGCCGACGATGCGGCCAACGCTCCCGGCAAATGCATCAACGAACAAGCGCAAGCGCTCAGCGGTTTGCAAGGCTTGAACGATGCCGAAATCATGCAACGCACTGGCGCCACTGAAGTGCGCCATTTGGCACCGAATGGCATGGCCACCATGGATTACCGCTTTATGCGCATCACCGTGGTGACCGACCCTGTCAGCAAGAAAATCTTGCACGCCAACTGCGGTTAAAACCCCTCATCCATTTACAGGCCGCTTCATGCGGCCTGTAAGCAGACTCAGCCATCTGTTTTATAATGCTGAGCACTGTTACCCTTAAGAAACCTGATGAAACACCCTTATTTACGCCGCAGCGCCGCCGTGTTGCTATTGGCCAGTGCCTTGGCCGTGCTCATGCCGTGGTTGCTACAAACGGTATTCCACTTGCACATCAGCCACACCCTGACCTTAAACTTGGTCGGCGTCATCCTCATTGCCTTGGCACTGCCGTATCTGCGCCCGAAAATCGCCTTGCGCTATTGGAACAAACGACACCACCCCAATGCCGACAAACACAGCCCCAACCCTGATCGGGTACAGGTGCTACCGAGCATGGCCGTACCCGCATGGCAAACATGGCTGCGGCGCGGCCTGATACTGATAGCGATGGCGGCCATTTGCATCGGCTTTGGCGTGTTCAAGCTGGCGTTTATGCTCAGCACGTTTATTTGGGCTGCCGACAATCCATTAATCGTGGTGTTTTTATTGGCGTTTGGCTGTTACCTGTGTTTGAGTGTGCCGTTAATTGCGCTGCTCAAATACTCAGCCCACCGCCACGGCAAAACCAGCCTTGCCTACCAATTGCACGAAAACTGGGGCATGTCTTTCGTCGACACCTTGGGTCTGTGCCTGGCCTTGTGCTTATTGCTGCGGGTCGTGGTAGACAGCTTGGGCATGGTCTAAATCCACACCAACACATCAACCAGAAACAAATAAGCGGCCTGTAACTGATTTACAGGCCGCTTATTCATGACATTACACATCCATCAAACAGGCTTAAAACCACCTCTTCTTGCTCTTAACTTGCTCTAGCTCTAAACAGCGCATGAATTCGGCATTGCCAAATTCTTTTACCGCAGTTTCGCGCGCGTACACCAATTCTTGCAGCGGCAATTTGTAAGCGCGCATGGCCATGGCTTCGACTTGGGCACCACTGCGCCCTGCCATCTCGTCCAACACGCTGGGCAAAGATGCCCCTTGTTGGCGCGCACTCATGATGGCGGTAGCGGCGTGGTAATCAGCGCGGCAGTTAGTATGGTCTGCATCGCTGGTTGCGGCGTTGGCCCATGTGGGCAGCAGCCACATGGCCAACAGGCTGGCGTAAACGGTTTTCATTTCATTGTGTGTCTTTCTAAGAGTGTGTACATTATCAATGCAGATGAACTCAATGCGCTTTTAAGGCTTGATACAGATAAAAGCGGCCTGTAAACACTGTTACAGGCCGCTTGAGTAGGTTGCAAACCTCATCTGTACTGTTTTAGTTTTCAGTCACAGCCTGACGTGGGTAGGTTTTTTCGCAATAATGGCAACGCAATTTGGTTTCTCCATTGGCGGTTTTGACCTTGAACGAGCTGATGACTGGCTCTTTGTGCGAGGCGCAGTTGTCGTTAGGGCAACGGAACAAACCTTTGACTTGCTCAGGCAGGTTCAGACTCAGTTTTTCGACTACTTGATAGTCAGTGATGACGTTCACGGTCGCGTTCGGTGCGAACAAGGCCAAGCGATTGGCTTGGGCGGTATCGAAGCGCACGTTTTCCACTTTGATGATGTCTTTGTGGCCCATGTTTTTACTGCTCAAATTAAAGCCCACGGTCACGCGTTCGCCCAAGTCGTTTAAACCAAATTGGCGCAAAATCACCAAGCCTAAGCCGGCGGGAATGTGGTCGATGACGGTGCCGTCGCAAATCGCTTCCACGCTGCGTTGTTGGGTATTCATGCTGGCAACTCCTCATTCAAAACCGCGGACAAGATGGCTTGGCGCGCAAACACGCCGTTTTTCGCTTGCTCAAAATAATACGCATGTGGCGTGGCATCGACATCGGTGGCGATTTCGTCCACGCGTGGCAATGGGTGCATGATGCGCATATTCGGTTTCACGCTCGCCAACATCGCCGCTTTCAAGACATACAAACCTTGGATTTTCAGGAATTCTTGCTCATCGAAACGCTCGCGTTGCACGCGCGTCATGTAAACGATGTCGGCCAGATTCAAAGCTTCTTCAAAGCTGTCCAAGATGTGGTAAGCACAGCCTTTTTCATCCAATTCTTCGGTGATGTAATCGGGCATCGCCAATTGCGGCGGCGCCACGAAGTAAAAGGTGTTGTTCCAATTGCTCAGGGCTTGTGCCAACGAATGCACGGTACGACCGTATTTCAAGTCACCGACCAAGACGATGTTGAGGTTTTCCAAACGGCCTTGGGTTTCAAAAATGGTGATTAAGTCGAGCAAGGTTTGCGATGGGTGTTGGTTGGTGCCGTCGCCTGCATTCACCACCGGCACACTGGAAAACTCCGCCATCACGCGCGCGGCGCCGTCTTTATTGTGGCGCACCACAATCGCATCGGCATAGCCGGAAATGATGCGCGCGGTATCGGCCAAGGTTTCGCCTTTTTTGGCACTGGTGTTGGCGCCATCGGCAAAACCAATCACATCGGCGCCCAAGCGGTGGGCGGCGGTTTCAAACGAGAGGCGGGTGCGGGTAGACGGTTCAAAAAAACAGGTGGCGACGAGTTTGTCGGAGAGCAAATCAGGTTGGGGATGTTGTTTTAAATGCAGAGCGGTTTTGACCAACTGAGTCAGGGTATCGGCAGACAAATCAGCGACCGAGATGACGTGTTGGCGATAGAGCGGATTGGGCATGGGTTTCCTTCAAGGCAACTGAATCGCAAGACGGTGGCGGTACAAAACCGCCACGCAAACGGCTGATATGATACGCCCAATTGCCGCCAGAAAAAAGCCACATTCTCCTGCACGGATGCGTTTACAGGCCGCTTTATGGCGTCTTTATTGGGCGGCGCGCAAGCGTGCCAATTCCAAGCGCACTTGGTTGACGGTGTCTTGATTGTACATTTTCGGAATGTTGCGCCACACCGTGTGAAAGCCATATGGGCCTTCCACCATTTCGCGTTTGGCCTCGTCTATGCTCCAACCTTGTTGCACGATGCGGTGCATGCCGATAATCAAACCGGTGCGGTCGGCACCGTGATAACAGTGCACCAACACCCCACCCTGTTTTTGCGCTTGCTCGATTTCATACAAGACCGCGGCGATTTCCTTGGGTTTGATGCGCCATGATTTGAGCGGGTGATTCATCAATTTCAGCCCCGGTTGTGACAGCTCTTCTTGATCGTCATCGCGGTCGAAATAACGCAAATTGATGATGGTTTTGATGTTGTTTTGTGGCAGCAAGGCTCGGTCTTTGGCCTGCAATTGTTCGCTGCGAAACAAGGTCGGCGTTACCCGAAATAAATTCACGCTTTGCTCCACCGGTGTGGCCCATTGGTACAATACCCGCGGCGCTTCGATGCTGGCCACGCGTTTGGCCTCTGCCGGCAGACACACACCCAAAGCCAAGGCCACACACAAATAACCCAGATTGACGACTTCCATCTTATTTGCCCCACACATGTAAGATGCGAAACACTGTAACACACTCTGATTTTAACTTTGGTAAAGCCTCAGCTTTGACTCGGGGTTGATTTCCGTTACAATCGGCGCATGACTACTCCCATCCGCATCTTAGGCATAGACCCCGGCAGCCGTGTTACAGGCTTTGGCGTGATCGACTTGCTCGGTCGCCAACAGACTTATGTCGCCTCCGGTTGCATCAAAACCCCGCCCAAAGCGGTGTTGTCTGAGCGCATTGCGGTCTTGTTTGAACACATCACCGAAGTCATCCACACCTACCAACCAACGGTCAGCGCCATCGAGCAAGTGTTTGTGAACGTGAATCCGGCGGCAACGTTGATGCTCGGTCAAGCTCGCGGTGCCTGTGTGGCGGCGTTGGTACATGGCAAACTGCCGGTGCACGAATACACCGCTTTGCAGGTGAAACAAGCGGTGGTCGGTCAAGGCAAGGCGGCGAAAGAACAAGTGCAACACATGGTGGTACAAATGCTGCGCCTCAATGGCACGCCGTCTACCGATGCCGCCGATGCTTTGGCAGTGGCGATTACCCATGCGCTGCGCAACCATAATTTGGCCGCCCAAATTCAACAAGGCTTGAGCGTGAAACGCGGGCGTTTTACCACCCGCTGACTTGTTTACAGGCCGCATTGATACAGAAAAAGCGGCCTGTAAACCCATCCACAAAGGGAAACCATGATAGGTCAATTGACAGGCAGCATCATCGACAAACAACCGCCACTTATTCTTATTGATGTCGGCGGCGTCGGCTATGAAGTGCATGTGTCCATGCAAACATTTTACGGCTTGCCCGCTACCGGCGAGAAAGTGCGCGTGTACACACAATTGGTGGTGCGCGAAGATGCCCACTTGCTGTTTGGCTTTGGCAATACTGCCGAGCGCGAAACCTTCCGCTTATTGGTCAAGGTATCGGGCATAGGCGCGAAAACCGCTTTGGGCATTTTGTCGGTATTGTCCAGCGACGATTTGGCGCGCGCCATCGCCGATGAAGACATCAAAGTATTGAGTTCCGTCCCCGGTATAGGCAAGAAAACCGCCGAGCGCTTGGCCTTGGAATTGCGCGGCAAATTGCACATTGCGGGCACGGTAGCTATGGCGGCCGACGGCTTGTTTGCACCCGAACCCGATGCCAGCGACGACATCCTCAGCACCTTATTGGCACTGGGCTACAACGAACGCGAAGCCAAAGCGGCCTGTAAAGGTTTGCCTGCGGGCTGCGATGTCAGCGAGGGCGTGCGTTTGGCTTTGAAGAATATGTTGAAATAAAACGCTCGCAATAGAAAACGCTGCCTCATCGGCAGCGTTTTTCAATTCTCAATACAGTTTACTGACATCAATCGGTGTCTTTCAACCAATCATCAATTTCTTTTTCTGCTTCTTCTTTGGTCTTGCCATAGCGTTCTTGGATTTTGCCCGCCAACACTTGCGCATTGCCTTTGGCTTGGGTCAAATCGTCGTCGGTCAAATCACCCCATTTCGCTTTGGCCTTACCGACCAACTGATCCCACTTGCCTTCAATCACGTCTTTATTCATGCATGCTCCTCAGTAGTTGGGAAAGTGTCTTATCGACACGGGCTTATTCTAACCACATTGGCCGCAAAAATTGCAGTATTTACACCAAATCGCACAATTTTACTGAGAATTTGCGCAGGTCAGCAAACCCCGCTCAGCCGCATACAAAAGCGGCCTGTAAGCATTTACAGGCCGCTGACTAGACTGTTGTGCTCACACCACTAGGCTTCACGCGCCACATTAAACGGTGAGAACGCTTGCGCCACCGGCATGATTTCGATGCTGTTCACATTCATGTGCGCTGGCTGTTCGGCCACCCACACGATGGTGTTGGCGATGTCTTCAGCGGTCAGGTATTGTACTTTTTCATACACTTTGGCCGCTTTGTCATCGTCGCCTTTAAAACGCACATTGGAAAACTCGGTGCCGCCACACAAACCGGGCTCGACATTGGTCACGCGTATCGGTTTGCCGACCAAATCGGCGCGCAAATTCAAGCTGAATTGCTTCACATACGCCTTGGTCGCGCCATACACATTGCCACCCGGATATGGATAAGTGCCCGCTACCGAGCCCAAGTTAATCACATGGCCGCGACCACGCGCATCCATGCCCGGCAAGATTTTGCGCGTGAGGTAGGTCAGGCCGATGATGTTGGTGTTGATCATCGTCAGCCAATCGGCAAAGTCGGCCTTGTCCGCCGGCTCCAAACCCAAGGCCAAACCGGCATTGTTGACCAATACCTCTATGCCTTGCCATGCTTCAGGCAAGTTTTGCAAAGCCACATCAACGCTGTTCAAATCGCTGACGTCCATTTGCACCGGCAAAAAAGCCGCGCCCAATTCTTGTTGCAAGTCTTGTAAGCGCTCCAAACGGCGCGCCGCGCCGATGACTTTGTGGCCTTTTTGTACCAATAAGCGACATGTGGCTTCACCAAAACCTGCTGAAGCACCTGTTACCAATACCAACATAAACACTCCTCTTGTGTGATGTGTGCCCTACCAATGTGTGCTGGTCAGGGCTTACGACTGCATATTACTGAGATTGCTTACTAAGAATCTTTGCCATACAACACATGGCGTTCGCGAATTTTCTCGGCCAGAAAATCAATAAACGTGCGCACTTTGGCACTCAAATACTGGCGGTTGATGTAAGCGGCGTACAAAGTCACTGGCTCGTATTGGTATTCGGCCAAGACCCGCACCAAGCTGCCATTGGCCAAATCTTCAAACAATACTGGTTCTGGCAAATAGGCCAAACCCATGCCGACTTTGGCCAATTGGTAATTCATCAAGGAATCGCTGGTGAGCACAGACGGCGGCAACACGAATTCGGTTTCGGCCTTGTCCATGTGGATCACCACGTTGGACAAATTGGTGTAAGTGGGCAACACGCCTTTGTGATTGAGCAAATCAGCTGGCTGTTGCGGTGTGCCGTATTTGGCCAAGTATTCGGGCGAAGCGACCAAGAAGAAATTGATGCTCTCTATTGGTTTGACTATCAGCGACGGCGATGGGTCGTGCGACACGCGCAAGGCCAAGTCATAGCCTTCGGTAACCAAATCGACACGGCGGTTTTCCAAACTCAGGTGCACCATCACCTCGGGATACAGCGCGTGGTATTCCGCCAACCAACGCGCAAACCCCGGTATCGCCATCCAACCGGGGGCGGTGATTTTCAACGTGCCTTTGGGCTGTTTGGCGCCGGAGCTCGCGTTCGCACCCGCTTGTTGCAAGATGTCTAAGGCGTGGCCAGATTCATCAAAATACATTTGCCCAGCCTCGGTCAAATGCAAACGGCGACTGGTGCGCATCAACAAACGCGCTTGCACGTGTTGCTCCAAATTGGTGACGTGCTTACTTGCCATGGCAGTAGACATCTCCAAATCTTCAGCCGCTTTGGTAAAACTACCGCGCATCACCACTTGGCGGAACACGCGTATGCTGGTCAGTAAGTCCATGATATATCTTTAACCATCAGTAAATAATTCTATCCTAAATTGCATCTCGATTGGTCGGGTCAGAGTCGCTAAACTGCGCTGCATGCGAATTAGCTGCACCACACAGCCCAAAACTCACACACAATTCATCAAATAACAGGAAATACAAAATGTCGACCAACAACCAACTGACTCAATACCAACCGTATGCGCTGGGTTTATTGCGCATCGTAACAGGTTACATGTTTATTATGCATGGCATGACCAAATTATTCCAAATCCCCTACATTGAAATGTTTGCCAACGTGCCTTTAGGTTCAATGTTTGGTGCCGCTGGCATCATCGAATTGATCGGTGGCGCTTTGATTATCTTGGGTTTGTTTACCCGCCCTGTGGCCTTTATCTTGTCAGGTCAAATGGCTGCGGCTTACTTCATCGGCCATGTGGCCGACGGTGGCAACTTCTTGATGCCAATTTTGAACAGCGGTGAATTGGCGGTGCAATGGTGTTTCACCTTCTTGTTCTTCTTTGTTGCAGGCAGCGGCGCGTTTGCCTTAGACAATTTGCGCAATAAAGCGTAATAATCCCCACACAGCTACACACACACTTAAGGTCGACCCACGTGGTCGGCCTTTACCCATTTTATCTGCTTCAATTGCTATACTAGCGGCCTGTAAACTATGACAACCCTATTGATTTGAAAGTTGAAACCGCATGATGAACAAGTGGTTTAATTGGTTTGAAACCCGTTTGAATTTGTACCCCGATGAATTGCCTCCGTTGGCGCGCGACAATATGTGGGCATTTATCCGCGCCTGCCTCAAAGGCTGTGGCGTGTGGATAGGGGTGATGATGGTGTTTGCCGCCGGCGTCGGCGCATTTGAAGCGTATTTGTTTCAAATGATGGGGCAATTGGTCGACGCCATGCACACCATTGCGCCGGCACAATTGTGGGCGGAGAAAAAAAGCTGGTTGTTGGCGATGTTGGCCTTATTGGTGTTGAGTCCGCTGTGGGTATTGAGCGGCTCATCGGTGCGCTTGCAAACCTTGCAAGGCGTGGTGCCGATGCGTTTGCGCTGGCAGTTTCACCGCCTGATGCTGGGTCAATCCATGCGCTTTTACCAAGACGAGTTTGCCGGTCGCGTGTCGGCCAAAGTGATGCAAACGGCGTTGGCAGTGCGCGATATGGTGATGATCTTCGCCGACATGGTGGTGTATTTGCTGATTTACTTTGTGTCCATAGGCGTGATTTTGGCGCAATTTGATTGGCGTTTGCTGTTGCCGTTTATTTTGTGGCTCTGCACCTTTGCCAGCATGTTGGCGTATTTCGTGCCGAAAATGGCCACGGCCGCACGCAACCAAGCCGATGCCCGTTCGTTGATGACCGGTCGCATCACCGATGCTTATGCCAATATCGCCACAGTGAAACTGTTCTCGCACAACCAGCGTGAATCGGCGTATGCCAAAGAAGCGATGGACGAATTCATGGCCACGGTACACAAGCAAATGCGCTTGGGCACGCAAATCGACACCGTCAATCATGGCTTCAATATGTTGCTCATCGCCTTAACTGCGGTGTTGTGTGTGTATTTGTGGCAAGGCGGTTTGATTACCGTCGGTGCCGTCGCCGCGGCTACCGCCATGGCCTTGCGCTTGAATGGTTTGTCGCAGTGGATGATGTGGCAATCGGCACAGTTGTTTGAAAACATCGGCACGGTACAAGACGGCATGAATACCTTGGCGAAAGAGCGCCAAGTGTTGGACATCCCGAATGCGCCGGCGCTGCAAGTGACGCAAGCCAATATTGCTTACCATAACGTCGATTTTGCCTATGAGCACAAACAATTGTTGCAGCAATTCAATCTGCACATCCGTGGTGGCGAAAAAATTGGTTTGGTCGGCCGCTCAGGTGCAGGCAAATCGACGCTGGTGAATTTGTTGCTGCGCTTGTACGACATCAATGGCGGCGACATCAGCATCGATGGGCAAAACATCGCCCAAGTCAGCCAAGTGTCGCTGCGCAAACACATCGGCATGGTCACGCAAGACACGTCTTTATTGCACCGCTCGGTGCGCGACAATATTTTGTACGGTCGCCCCGATGCCAGCGATGCCGATTTACAGGCCGCATTGGCACAAGCGCAAGTGAGCGACTTTCTCGACCAATTGGTTGACTCACAAGGTCGCCGTGGCTTGGATGCGCATGTCGGTGAGCGTGGGGTGAAACTGTCGGGCGGTCAGCGCCAACGCATTGCCATTGCGCGGGTGATTTTGAAAAATGCACCGATTTTGCTGTTGGACGAGGCCACCAGTGCGTTGGACTCAGAGGTAGAAGCGGCGATACAAGAGAATCTGTACAGCTTGATGGAAAACAAAACCGTGGTGGCGATTGCCCACCGTTTGTCTACCATCGCGCAAATGGACCGATTGATTGTGCTCAATGAGGGCGAAATTGTTGAAAGCGGCAGCCATGAGGAATTGTTGGCGAAAAACGGTTTGTACGCCAAACTGTGGCAGCGCCAAAGCGGCGGCTTCTTAGGTCAAGACGATTAAGCGGCCTGTAAACTTTGCAGCAAACACAAAAAAAGAACCCGACACTCGTGTCGGGTTTTTAAGTCACATCATCATGAAGAAAGTTCATACACACATCAGTGAAACAGGTCGTGTGCCAAATTGAGACTTGCGCATAAAAAATTTCCCCACCTACACTTTTATGCCCAACCATCAAGGTGGTCACTTGCTGTCATCACGAGATGCAATGTACTGCCTCACACCCAAGTGTATTTTGAGTTAGCGCAAACAATTGGGGTCAAAACATGCCAAATGACTTGTCATTTGATGCAGCACAAATTTTGCCAGCCTCTTTATCTGATTTACCTGCATAACTGCTATGGCCGCGCAAAATTGACGCAGTGCACAACTGCTACTAACATCAATACTCGGCCTGTAACATTGTCGTACCATCATTCTTATTTTCAAAAAGTTTAGAACGCATCATGCAAAAACGCTGGATACCATTTTATTGGGTGTGCGCGGCCTTGATCAGCGGCACCATGGGCACGGCCTTAGCCAGCCCGCTTTATCCACTGTACCAACAACTGTGGCAACTGCAGCCCAGCGACATCACCACCATGTTCATCGCCTACATGGCGGGCACACTGTTATCGATTTTATTTTTGGGCCGCTTGAGCGACAGCTTGGGTTTTGCCAAGGTGTTGCGCGCCGGTTTGCTGCTGGTATTGCTCGGCGTCATCTTGTCGGCGCTGGCGCAAAACGCCTTCATGCTTTCCAGTGCCCGCGTCCTCATCGGCATCGCCTCTGGCCTCATCAGCACTTCGGGCATGATGGGCATGTTGCAAACCAGCCCCTTGCCCAATGAAGGCCAAACCGCCCGTTGGTATGCGTCTTTGAATGGCTTCGGTTTTGGCATGGGCCCTTTAATCGGCGGCGTGGTGGCACAAATCAGCGGCGGCTCGGTGTGGTTGCCATATGTGCCGGTCATTGTATTAACCGCGGTGGTGTTATACCAAATGTGCCGCATTCCGTTTCATGCGCCCAGTGACCCAAAACCGTTGGACTTCAAACCACGCTTGGCCTTGCCGGCGGCAGGTTTAGGGCGCAAACAGTTTTACTTGGCCGCGGGTGGCGCGTTTGCAGCGTTTGCCATGTTCAGCCTGTATGCGTCTTTGGCGGGCTCGTTCATCGCTGAATTTTTGCCGTGGCATGGCCCTGCCGTCAGCGGTGGCGCGTTGGCCTTGGTGTTGTTCTTGTCCTCGGCCACGCAATTGGGTTTGCGCCGCTTGAGTTTGGCACAGGCATACGCCGCCGCCACGGCGATGATTTTGATTGCCAATGTGATGTTGGTGCTCACCTTGCAGTTGCATTCCATGGTCTTGTTCGCTTGCAGCGTGGTCGCCACAGCCATGGCACACGGTTTGACGCTGATGGCCGGTTTTGGCAAGGTGCAAGAAGTGACCAACCACCACAACCGCGCCGCCGTGGTGTCGACGTTTTTGGTGTCGGGTTATTTCGGTGCCATCATGCCCGTCATTGTCTTGGGTTGGCTGGCCGACCATTTGGGTGTGAGCCGCGCCGTCATCATTTACTGCAGCGCGTTTGGCTTGTGGGCCATCGCCTTGTTCAGCGGTTTTGTGCAATTGAAACGCCGTCAGCGTTTGCAAACGGTTTGATTTAAATCCCATATTGGTGTTGAAACAGGCGGCCTGTAAACTTACAAGCCGCCTGTTGCGTTACAATGGTTGTATTCGTTTATTGATTGAGTATGCAAGATGTCTGAAACCGTCACCATAGCCGCCATTGCCACCGCTCCCGGTCGAGGAGGCGTGGGCGTGATACGTTTGTCGGGTCAAAACCTGTTGCCCTTGGTTGCCACCCTCACCGGCGGCAAAACCGCCACGCCGCGTTTGGCACTGTACAGCGACTTTGTCGCCGCCGATGGCACGCCGATAGACAATGGCTTGTTATTGTATTTTGCCGCGCCCGCCAGTTTCACCGGCGAAGACGTGATTGAATTGCAAGGCCACGGCGGCCCAGTGGTGATGCAAATGTTGCTCAGCCGCTGCTTGGAGTTGGGCGCACGCATGGCCGAGCCGGGTGAATTCACCAAGCGCGCGTTCTTGAACAACAAACTCGATTTGGCCCAAGCCGAGAGCGTGGCTGACTTGATTGATGCCTCCAGCCAATCGGCGGCGCGCATGGCGCTGCGCTCGCTCAAAGGCGCGTTTTCCAATCACATACACGCCTTGGTCGACGATGTCATCACCTTGCGCATGTTGGTGGAAGCGACTTTGGACTTTCCAGAAGAAGACATTGATTTTCTCGAAGCAGCCGATGCCAAAGGCAAGTTGCAACACATACGCGAACAACTCGATGGCGTGATGGCGCAAGCGCAGCAAGGCGCGATTTTGCGTGAAGGCATGCAAGTGGTGTTGGTGGGTGCGCCAAATGTGGGCAAATCCAGTTTGCTCAATGCCTTGGCCGGTGACGACATCGCCATTGTTACCGACATCGCCGGCACCACCCGAGACACCGTGCGCGAAATGATTACCGTCGATGGCGTGCCGATGCACATCATCGATACCGCCGGTCTGCGCGACACCGATGATGTGGTCGAGCAAATCGGCATAGAGCGCAGCCACAAAGCGGTACAACAAGCCGATGTGGCCTTAATCCTCATCGACCCACGCGAAGGCGTGAACGCGCGCACACAGGAAATCGTCGATGGCCTGCCCGAGCATTTGCCGTGTTTGGAAATCCACAATAAGAGCGATTTGCTCGACGCCACCGTGTTGCAAACTCAGCAATACATCGCCCGCGCCAGCGACGTGATGACGCTGTCGGCCAAAAAAGGCGATGGTTTGCACCAGCTCAAGCAAGCCTTGCTCAAGCAAGTTGGTTGGCAAGGCGAGGCCGAAGGTTTGTTTTTGGCACGCACACGCCATTTGCATGCCTTACAGGCCGCTGCAGTGGAATTGGCTTATGCTGCCGACTGTGGTGAGGCGATTGATTTGTTGGCCGAACACCTGCGTTTGGCACAAGTGTGTTTGAACGAGATTACCGGCGAATTCACCGCCGATGATTTGCTCGGCGTCATCTTCAGCCGTTTTTGCATCGGCAAGTAGCGCGCAAAAAAAATGGCGTTCTGCACCCTACAGAACGCCGCAAGACATCATCAATTGAACTAGAAGGAGAACATTAACTTGCGCATGGCGTCAGTTAATGTCTGCCATCCTAGCGCTTTCTGCGCCGCTTGAAAAAGAACCTCTTATTCAATACTTAGCACTAAAAATTATTAGCCGTGGCTTTAGCGCCACGGCTTTTTCTATACACAGTGCATATGGTCGCTGTCAGCCCCACTATGCCATCGCTTCCATTCAAGTCATTCAAGCACAGTCATCGCGTGTACACCGCTATTTTCCAATACATCGGCTTTCTTATTCACAGCCTTGGATGCAAACCTGAAACTTAACCCAAACTAACTTTGCCCTCAGGCTGTGCTAAGTTTGCATCGGTAAGATGGGCTCCAGACAAGAAATCAGTTGAATCCTTAAACCTGTATCCGCTTTGCAGGAGCTTATTATGAAGAAAATCATCGCTGCCATCTTATGCACTGCCGCCACCAGCGTGACCACTGTCAGCATGGCTGCACCCGCCGCTCCTGCACATCCAGCCCAACATGTCACCAAACACGTGGTGAAACCTGCGCCTAAAAAAGTGGTGAAAAAACCAGTAGCGAAAAAGAAAATTGTCAAAAAACCGGTGACCAAAAAACACATGGCTAAAAAAGCCGTGGTGGTGAAACACCGTTAATGTGCTTAGCCATACAAAAGCGGCCTGTAAATCATTTACAGGCCGCTTTTGCTTGTTTTGTACGCAGAGATGGCGATGTACTTCACCAAAACTTATAGCCTATGCCGACATTAAAATAGTTCACTTGGCGCGATGAATCGGCACCGCTGTTCAAATTGGCATTTTGGTATTTCATGTCGATTTGCCAATCTTGAGTCGGGCGAATTTGCATGCCCACGCCGTACATGCGTGAATCGTTGTCCAAGGTTAAGGCTTGCACCGGAATGGCGGTTTGGTAGCTGCTGCGGCTATCACCAGCGGCGCCGATAACGCCATAAGCGGTGACATAATCGCCCAATTTCACACTCGGACCTATGCCAAACGAGCTGTATTGGCTTTCGGTACCGGGATTAACGAGCAAGGCATTCGGGGTTTCGAGTTGGGTTTTGTTGATGTAAGTGGTGATGATGCCGACAGGCGCGTCGTCGCTGTGCAGAGAATAGCTGGTGTCGATGTTGTCATTGCTGGCATCAATCGCACCCTCTTGGGCCAAAGCAGCCCCAGACCATGCACACAGCCATAATAACCACATTCTTTTCATGCCCACACCCCAAAGCGTCAGCTCAGAAATGTCACCATAACGGTATTTGCTCTAATCGGTCAATCAAAATTACCGATTAAAACACTTACAGGCCGCTTATCTAGGCCATTCATAGCGGCTTGATTCTGTAAGCATTCTCACGATTCATTGCACCCACGCCAACCCATATTAATGTCAATTCACAGGCGCATCCCATTGCATGTTCACCACTTGCAACGGCGCTTCAGCACCACCATGCGCCGAAATTGCTGTCTCTATGATGCGAAAACCGTGTTTTTGGTAAAACGGCGCCGCGGTTAAAGTCGCTTCAATAACCACTTGGCGCAAGCCTTGTGCTTGCAAGGTGCCCAATGCATGCGTGAGCAAGACCTTGCCCACGCCCAAACCCGCTGCTGGTGGTGCAATAAACAATTTGTCTATGCTGTTGGTACTGATTTCGACAAAGCCCACCAGCTCAGGCGCACACGCCACCCACAGCCGTTGCTGTTCTATGCCTTGTGTGTACATCGTGGCATCGCGCCCATCCAACCAATGCGCGATTTGTTCGGCCGTGTATTGGCCAGTGCACAAGCCTTGCACCGAAGCTTGGTGTATCTGCAACAGTGTTGCCCGCTCATCCATGCGCGCCAAGCGCACCAGCAGCTCTTGCATACAACCTCCTGATGACACATTTATGTCAGTTTTGAGAATTAAATCAAAAGTTTGATGGCCATCAAACCTGCATGCATTTTCGCGCCCAGTCAGCGATTTGAGCCGGTGCAACGACTTGACGCTGCCTTGCTTCCTGACCACAATAGCCGCACAACAAAAACGCTACAAGGGAAAAAAGATGAACAATTGGTACAGTTATTTTGCCCCATTTCCAGTGGATGATTTTCAACCATTGCAAAGCCTAACCGAAACCCAAACTTGGCTGGGCAAGGCTTCAACCATACACTCGCAAAACATCGCCTCACAACCGAATCTGTATTTTGATGCCACCATGGAAGTGCTGGTGGAACACAAAACCGTGCACCACATCGACCATTTCAACCAACACTATGCTGAGGCCTTGATCGAAGCCGAGAAACTCGGCTACCACGTCGACAGCCCGCGCCATGAACCGTATGTGTTTTGGTTGCCCAGCCCACAAGGCTATTGCCTGTGCGGCTTTATTTTTAAGAACGATGCCGATGGCGACACTTTTGTGATTTCACCGGTGGCCTTGCCGTTCTTGCACGCCACCGAAACCTCAGAATAAGTTTGCCCCAACACATAAGCGGCCTGTAAACCTCGCACAGGGTTTACAGGCCGCTTGTATGAACTACCATCACAAGGCGTGCTGCTCTAGCCAACGCCCCAATCGAACCTCCACATCGGTTTGGCCCAAATCCACGCGTGGATTGCTGATACGACTGGGTTTGCTGCTGCGCACGACTTTACTGCCACCGCTGGCGGTGTTCTGGGTTTTCACGCCGGTATACAGCGCCTTGCCGGTGGCAAAATTGTAACTCGAGCGCTCAGTGTCCTCGTTGTTGCGCGCGCTGCTGTCGACATCCAAGCCGATCAACGGCCACGCACCTTGTTGATGGCGAAAGGTATAGCGCATGTGGTTGACGCTGTATGAGCCACAACTGAGCCAATAGTGCAAATCAACCAGCAACACCTGTTTGCGTATGCTGATGCCGCCATCATCCAATGGATCGGCCAAACACGGCGTGTCGGCACTGTTTGCACTCGGTAACAACGTGGTATTGCGCACCGCTTCCTTGTAGCCTTGCGGCGTGTTCCACAACACCAACAGCGTACGCGGATTCAGGTTCAAACGCGGCGAACCCAAGCCCTCATTGTCTTGCCAATTGGCCGCGTCTTGCTGCTGCAATACCAATACCTTGTCGGCGCGACCATCGCCATTCAAATCACCGTCAACCTGTTGCTCCAGCGTCCAGCCTTGCGGCACAAAATCTGTTATCGCAGGTGCGGCCCAAGTAAGCACCGGCAATATGCCCAATAACACACAGCAAGCTTTCATACCACGCTCCTTCGCTTTCAAATGCAACGGTTTGGGGTTTACAGGCCGCTTTTTAAAACACGATCACGCCTGCAAATAACGCTTGGCCACTTGCAACACAAAGTCTTGGCAGGCCTTGCCGGTATCAGGATTGTAAGCGCCGCCATTGGTGATGTTGTTCGACACCACCCGTATCGCCAGCATGGGCACGCCGTATTGCTGCGCGATTTGCGCCACCGATGCCGCCTCCATTTCCTCGACACTGCTGCCATAATGCTGGCGCAAAAACGCGATGCGGTCGAGCTCGTTGTTCCAACAATCGGCCGAGGCGATGGTGCCTTCCACCACTTTGCCATGCGTATAATTCGCTCGCAGCGCCCGCGCCGCCGCCAACAGTTCGGCATCGGCAGGGTAATAGCGCTGGCGTATCGGTTCGGGGTCGGACTCGTCGTCGGGCAACATGTCAAACGCCTCTACCCATGTCAAACTGTTGCTGCCGCCACCTGCTGCCACCGACGGCGTTTTCACCATGCCGCAGTTGACGGTTTGCACCCCCAACACAATGTCGAACACATTCAACTCAGGGTCGTGCCCGCCCGACGTGCCTTGGTTGATGATGGCACGCGGTTGGTAGCGCTCGATGGCTATGGCGGTAGCGGCGGCGGCATTGCTCAAGCCCATGCGCGTTTTCGAGACGATGAGGTCAACGCCTTCATACTCACCACGCCAAAACACCCAACCACCACGAATTTCTTGGCGCACGTTCGCCAGCAAACCCACCAAATACTCACATTCCAATGGCAACGCCGCTTGGATGACCACACAATTTTCAGACATACAAACCCTTAAAAAAAGCGGCCTGTAACACGTTGTTTAGAGGTTTACAGGCCGCATGTCATGATGTTAAGCCGCGATAAAACGCTGGATGCGCGCCACTGCTTCTTGTAAGCGCGGCAAATCGTCGGTATAGGCAAAGCGCACATGCTCATCGCAGCGGTAGACGCCAAAGTCTTCACCAGGCGTCACCGCCACGCCTTCTTGCTCAAGCAAATCCAAACACCACTGGCGGCTGTCGGATGTGAACGCCGACACATCGGCATAGACATAAAACGCTCCCGCCGGCACATGCGGCACGGTAAAGCCCAAGCCGCGCAAAGCGCCAACCAAATAATCACGGCGCGCGGCAAAAGCAGCGCGGCGCTCCTCGTGTATCGCCACCGCTTCGTCGGAAAACGCCGCCAAAGCCGCGTATTGCGACACCGTGGTCACCGAGATGTACAGGTTTTGCGCCAGTTTTTCGATTTGTGGCACCAAGGCTTCAGGCGCCACCAACCAGCCGATGCGCCAACCGGTCATGCCGAAGTATTTGGAAAAACTGTTGAGCACAAACGCATCATCGGCCACTTCCAACACGCTGACCGCGTCTTCACCATAAGTCAAACCATGGTAAATCTCGTCCACCAACAACACGCCATCCCGTTCGCGGCAAGCATCGGCCAGCGCCCGCAATTCGTCGCGGCTGAGCATTTCGCCAGTTGGATTGGCGGGCGACGCCACCAACGCACCGCGCGTTTGCGGCTGCCAATGCGCACGCAGCAAATCGGCATTGAGTTGGTAACGCGTCTCAGGCGTGGTTTCAATCAGGCGGGCACGGCCTTCAATCAGGCGCAAAAAATGGCGGTTGCACGGATAGCTGGGGTCGGACAGCAACAATTCTTCATCGGGATTGATGAGCAAGGCCGACAACAACAGCAAAGCACCCGAACCACCCGGAGTGACAACAATGCGATTGGCAGAGATGTCCAAGCCATATTGCCGCTGATACCAAGCAGCGATGGCTTGGCGCAACTCGGGTATTCCCAAGGCTTGGGTATAGGCAGTTTTGCCATCTTGTAAGGCTTGCTCGGCCGCAGCGACGATGGGGGCGGCGGTGGTGAAATCGGGTTCGCCAATTTCCATGTGGATGATGTCACGACCAGCAGCCTGTAAGGCTTTGGCGCGGTCCAATAAGGCCATTACCCGAAAGGGTTCGATGTCGTGCATGCGGCGGGCTACCGCGATGTCGCGCTTCATAAGGGTTCCAGACATGGGTTCACACTATCAGTCAACAGATGGCATGAGTATAGCATCGACGCTGGTCCAGCTGTGCCGACGCAAGACTTGCCTACAAGATGCAGAGCAGTGCTAAGATGGTGCTGTCGTGGCAACATGCCTCCCCACCTTTTTACAGATGGAGTTTCTCATGCAAATTTCCCAAACCGACGACGGCAAACACGGCTTGTTTCGCTTACAAGATGGCGACAACAGCGCCGGTGAAATGAAATACACTTGGGCCGGCCCCAATATGTTCATCATCGACTCTACCCATGTCGACGATGCTTACCGCGGCCAAAACGTCGGCCGCACCTTGCTCGACGCCTTAATTGCGTTTGCGCGCGAGAAAAACCTCAAAATCATCCCGCTGTGCCCGTTTGCCAAAGCCCAATTTGACAAAGACGCCAGCATCCGCGACGTTTTGCGCGAGGCTTAAACGCTTACAGGCCGCCTCAATACCTTGCTGATGGCAAATAAAAGCGGCCTGTAAACCCCAAACCCGCCCACATGGTGCAAAGCTTGCACCTTCAAGCAGCACCGTTGTTGCCATGGCACACGGAGGTTTACAAATGCACCAGTGCTGCCAACAATGGCACTCATCATAATGCGATTGATTGCCAACCCTCTGTGCACAGCCGCCGCGCCATGCACGTTTATTCGCAAGGAGTTCACCATGTTTTGCTACCGTGTCGGTTTGCTGTTATTGAGCAGTGCCTGTTTGTTGCCCGTGGCGCAGGCGCAAGATGTGCCTGCGGGCGTGGCCGAAGAATGTGCACAATTGCCCCAAATCACCCAACAAGGCGACAAGTTCTACCGCGCCGGTGACTACCGCCAAGCAGAAAACGCTTACAACAAACAAGCGGGCTTGCTGTCGTTTTGCCTGTCCAATATCGACGATGGCAGCAGCGACCAAAGCAAGGCTAAACGCCTCAACATCGCTTTGAACAATGTCGGCCTCAGTCATGCCAAACAAGGCGATTACCGCTGGGCCCGCGCTTGGTATGAAATCATGCCCAAGGTGGCACCGAGTCCGTTCAATCTAAAACAATTGCCCGCGATTAAACCCAGCCGCGACAAGCGTGGCCAATACGTCAGCTATGTGGGACAAGGGCAATGGAGTTACCTGACTGTGCGCGATGGCAGCAACGGCTACGACATCGATTTTGAAGGTTTGCGCATGGGCTTGATGGGCTGGCTCAACGGCCCGAATATGGGCAATTTCAGCACCACGATGGCCAAAAACAGCCAAGTCGCCAGCTATCACTACCAAGATACGGGCAGCACAGACCGCTGCGACATCCGCCTGCAATTTTTGCCTTCAAAAGCAGATGGCGAACGCATCAAGGTCACGCAAGACGGCAATGGCAGCTGCGGTTTTGGCTTTGGCGTGTATGCCGGCGGCACGTATTTGAAAATCAGCGACCAAGTGCCCAAAGAGCGGCCTGAAACCTATTGAAGCAGCTTGGTTGCCGACAGATACAAAAAAACCGCACTTAAGCGGTTTTTTTAGCGGCCATGGCAGCGCTGAAGCTGCGGTTGATTTGCTGATTGAGCTCATCGCTGTCGAGTACTCGCACAGTGCGCTCACCTGGAAACGGCTTGAAACGCCATTGTTGGTGACGCTTGCCTTTGAATAAAACGCCGCCGGTGGCCAAATGGATAAAACTGCCTTCGGATTCAAACATCACCGCATTTTTGCCATTGAGCACGCTCACGATTTCTTCCAATTGCAATAAGGCCCGCTCCATCCACACATTGGATTTGGCTGGGTTTTTAGGCAGGTTTTTGTCGTTAAATGCAATAATGGCCATGGCAAAACTAAACAATGAGGTTAATGATGGGGATTCAAGTAGCATAAACCATACCGATTATGGCCCATGCGTTGAAAATTTAGGTAATGACTCAGTTTGTAGGCACAATCGCATTTTCTGAGTCACATTTTCAAAAACACAGTGTACAGGACGATTGCCATTTTATTTTGACACATAACAACAAATTACCATCTTTAGCATGATTATGGTCAACATTAAATTAATGTTAATGTGAAATTCTAATTATCTTCACATTGGCGCATTTGAATTTTTATGCCATATGCCCATACAAGCGGCCTGTAAGTCGGTTTAAAATTCCCAAGTGTGATATGCGCTCAGTGATTTGAAACTGCCCATTCAACGCAAAATCAGTGCGACCACATCACAATCCACTCACACCTCCCTATTCATAAACTAAGCAACAATCATCCAAACGGTTTCCATTGCCCCAGCATTTAACCCCTATCCAATACCGTCGCATCAATGTCATGGCATTGGTTAAACGCCGCAAAGCGCGGCAACTCGCTGCGCAATGCCGCAAGTAAGTGCTCGCGCTCGGGCACAGACTCTTGCCAATGCACACTCAACACTTGCAAAGTCTTGCTGCGGCGGTGCGCCTTACAATCCATGCGCCCGACCATCGTCTCGCCATACAACAGCGGCAAACAAAAATAGCCAAACACGCGCTTGGCCGCCGGCACATAACACTCGATGCGGTAATCAAAACCAAACAAAGCGCTTAAGCGCTCGCGGTGGATGAGCACATTGTCAAACGGCGACAGGATTTTCAGGCCGCTTGCTACTGGCGCCTCTTGCGACAACAGCGCCACATCCACATACACCTCATCGCCGCTTGCCAGCTGCTGCGCCACAATCTTGCCCGCTTCCAACTGCTGCCTCACCACCTCACGCATGGCCACGCGCAGCGCATTGCCGGTCTTCAAATGCAGCAATTGCTTCCACGTGAACACGCCGTGTGCGCGCAGCGTGGTGGCGAACACATAGTCAGCATACTCCGCCAGCGTCGGCGTGCTCACGTCCAAGCCCGTCGGCAAACACGTCTCGCGCAGCGCATACACTTTCTCCATGCCATTGCGCTCACACACCATCAAATCACCTTGCATAAACAATTGCTCCACCGAGCGCCGCGCCGGCCCGGTATTCCACCAGCCGCCGCTTTGGTCTTGCGGATTTTTGGCAATGTGGCGCAAACGGATGCTGCCCTCGTCTTGCACCCGCGCCACGATTTCGCGCATCAAGTGCGCATCGCCGCGGTTGAAATAGCGGCTATTGCCTGCGCGCACTTCCTCCATTTGCAACAGCGCATAACGGTAGTCGCGCATGGGCAAATACGCGGCGGCGTGATACCAGTATTCAAACGCGTGTTGCTCGTGCACCAATTGATTGAGATGCCCCAACTCGTACTCGGGCACACGGCTCCACAACACATGATGGTGGGCACGCTCGACCACGGAAATGGTGTCGATTTGCACATAGCCCAAATGCTGCAGCGCTTGCAAGCTGCCCACAGAACCAGCGGCAAAACGCGTCTCCGCTGCCAAGCCTTGTTGGGCGGTGGCCATACGGCGCAAAAATGTGTTCATAGCACTCACAAGATAAGATTAAGGATGTAAGATTAAGAGAAGTATGCAGAAATGGTAGCGGCAGCCGCCATCAGCCATTGTATGTTAACCAGTATCTCTGGCAGAGATGCGGCCTGTAAAGCACTGTTTGGTATCGTCTTGGCTTTCCGTTATGATGGCAAGCAGCGAGAACACCAACACTGAAGGACTGACGATGAGATTGCTGATTGCCTTGTTTTTACCGTGGTTGACGTTTTTCACCATAGGTCGCCCGTTTGCCGGTTTGGTTTGTCTGATTTTGCAGATTACTTTACTGGGCTGGTTGCCCGCCACCATTTGGGCGGTCTACGCCTTATCGCAATACAAAACCGACCAAAAGATTAAAAAAGCCTTGGGTGCTTAAGTTGTTATCGTGCCCAACACGATAAAAGCGGCCTGTAAATCGTTTACAGGCCGCTTTTTTTTATCAAATACGCGCTATATCCAACCGTGATTGTGCAAGCTGCGTTTGGCTTGTGCATAGATGATGGGCGCGCTGACCAAGCCGGCCATGCCAAACGTCGCTTCCAATACAATCATCACAATCAGCAATTCCCACATCGCCGCCTTGATTTTGTGGCCGATGATGTGGGCGTTTAAAAAATACTCCAGCTTGTGTATGCCCACCAACCACATGAGCGACATGATGGTCACCGCCAAGCTGTCGCTGAGACTTAAAATCACAATAAAAGTATTGGAAATCAAATTGCCGACCACGGGCAGCAAGCCGGCAAAAAACGTCACCATCACCAAGGTGCCGGCCATAGGCAAAGGCTTGCCAATCAAAGGCAAGATGCCCAATAAATACACCGCCGTGAGCACGGTATTGATGGCAGAAATGCGGATTTGCGCGTAAAAAATATCGGTAAAGCCGTGCAACAATTCGGTGAATTCCGCATGCACGATGCGACTTAACGGCTTTTCATACTGGGCGCGCTCTCCGCTGGTTTGTATCACCGCCACTGCGCCGATAACAAAGCCAGCAATCAAATAGCCCAAGCCGCGCAACGTGTGCAAACCCGCGGTTTGCACTTGTCCGGCATGGCCTTTCATCGCATTGGACAGGCTCACTTTCAGGCTTTCCAATGAATGCGGCACATGTTCGGCGATGCTGGCGGGCAAATGGGTGTGAACTTGGTCGAGTATCACCGCTGCTTGCGTGAGCAAACTGGTGATGGTGAGGCTGCCGGTTTTGTCCACCAGCCAATCGCCAAACACATAGCCGGCCCCTGCCAACAGCAACAGCAATAACAACACGCCACACAAAGGCAGGTGTCGACCTTGCGGCCATACTGTGCGCAATTTTTCGGCAATGAGATTGCTGGCACTGTAGGTAATCAAGGCCGCAAACAACACGATGCTCAAATGCAATAACAGCACCGGCAGCCACAATATCAACACCCCCGAAATCGCCAGCAAAAACGATTTCATCTTCAATTCTTTGTACACCTTGCCACCCATCTCTGTCAGCCGTCACCAAAAGCGGTATGGCAATATTCTATGCTTATTTTGCGGCGCGTGAGATGAAAGTTTGCCCAGCCGCAAATCAGCGCCCAACCGCGTTTTTCACCCACAGGCAAAACAAATTTGGCATACAATAAACCCCACATCGCATGGAGGGTAAGCACATGAAAACGCATCACTTCTTGTTCGCTGTCGTAGGCTTGAGCGCCGTCTGTCTCCAAGCCGAACCCGTGGCATCCAACTGGCAGGCCGAAGCCGCCAAATACCCCGTTGCCGTCTACACCGGCAAACACGCCGCCCCCAAATTCACCCCCAAAACGCGTGAATTTCGCAGCACTTTGCGCATGTTGCAAAAACAAGCCATCAATTACGGCGGCGAATATGTGCTGGATTTTGCTGGCTGTGGCACAGGTTGCGCCATAGGCTTGCTCTACAACGCCCGCACTGGCGCCACCCAATTCTTGCCCACGGGCACGGTGTCCAGTTGCTATGGTCAGCCCGCATTGATGGAACAAGCTGAACGCTACTATCAGCCGAACAGCCGCTTGCTGCAAATAGTCGCCACCATGAACGATGCCGACAGCACAGGCGACGTGTGTTACACCAAAAACTTCATCGCCGACCGAGGCACGGTGCGCTTGCTGAACAAAACCGCCATGCATTGAACACTGGCATTGGCCTTGCTGCGCATGGCAGCAAACATAAAGTTACAGGCCGCTTGTATGCAGGTGCAGCAAGGTCTGCACCTACCCAGCGTCCATTTCTCCAGCCACATACAGAGTCACACATGCACAAAATCGCTATCGCCATCGCCTTGGTTTTAAGCTGCTTGGGCATCACCCCCGCCCAAGCCGAGCCACGTTTTCCCAGCTGGCTCAACGAGGCCGACCACTATCCTGCACGGGCTTATGGCGGCGCTCACGTCGCGCCCAAATTCACCACGGCAACACAGCGCTACCGCAAGCTGTTCCGTACCATGTACCGCACACCCAACAGCATCAATTACGCCGGTGAATACGTATTGGAATTTGCCCGTTGTGGCAGCGGCTGTGCCATCGGTTTGCTCTACAATGCCCGCACCGGCGCCACCCAACTCTTGCCCACAGGCGCGGTGTCCCCTTGCACTGACCAGCCCAATCTGATGATGCAAGCAGAAACGCGCAAAGCCGCCAGCAGCAGCTGGCTGCAAATCGTCGCCACTACCGATGCTGGCGACACCAGCGGCGCGTGCTACACCAAGACGTTTATCGCTGAAAAAGGCAAGGTACGCTTACTGGAACAGCAACGCTTGTCGGAATAAGTCACTCCGTCCATCAACACAACGGATTGTCTTTACAGGCCGCATCAATAGCGCAAAACCGCATGGCCAGCCATTCAACTATGCAGACAAGCGGCCTGTAAACCCATATCAAAGAAAGGCCAGTATGAAACTTTGCCCAACCCTCTTGCTGCTGACCACTGCCATATTGTGTCTGCCCTTGGCACAAGCGGCGCCAGTGCCGCAATTCGCGCACTACCCTGCCAAAGTCTACAAGGGCAAAAATGCCGCGCTCAAACTCAATGCCGACACACGCAGCTTTCGCACCCGCTTTCGCGCATTGGCCCAAGAAAAACCCAATTTCGCCGGTCATTACGCCATTGGTTATGCTGGCTGCGGCACCGGCTGCATCATTGCCATGATGGTCGATGTCAAAAGCGGCGCCAGCCAATTCGTCAGCGCACTTAACGATTGCCCACCGAAAGAGGGCAGCGACGAATGGCGTGACAAAGACATCAGCTTCCAAACCAACAGCCGCTTAATGGTGCTTACCGGCGTGACCGAAGAAGGCGGCGATGCGCCATCGGTGTGTCGGCGCGAGTACTGGTTGGAGCAAAACGGCAAATTCAAGCGCATCCACAGCGATATTTTATAAACGCTGTACACAATAAAGCGGCCTGTAAAGCTTACAGGCCGCTTGTATTTAACCATTCAGTAGCGTCAGCGTCTGAGTCAACGCGGGTATTGCAACATGCGTAAAGACCTAAGCTGGCACCCGTTAGCGACAAATTGGTTCACACAGCGCCAACGCTGCACACGCAGCCCAACACCCATATTGATGCTCGTTATCTGCCCAGCCACAACGCCAAGAGTTTACAGGCCGCCCGATTCATCCTACAGTAGACCTGTTATTCACTTCCGTCACGATTGCCATGAATGCACAAGGTTTAAACAGTTTACGCCATTGGATTTTTGACATGGATGGCACCCTCACCATCGCCAGTCACGATTTCCCATACATGCGCCGCCAATTGGGCATGGCCGACGGCGATTTGGACATCCTCGCCTTCGTCGCCCGCCAAAGCGAGCACGACGCCGCGCAAATGCGCCAGTGGTTGTGGGATTACGAAGTCGACTTGGCCAAAAACGCCATACCAGCCGAGGGCGCTAGCGATTTGGTACAACACTTACACGAGCAAGAGCGCAAACTCGCCATCCTCACCCGCAACGACAAAAAGCTGGCGCTGATTACCCTAGATGCCATCGGTTTGCTCGACTATTTCGATGAGCCCGTCATCCTCGGCCGCGACGAAGCCGCCCCCAAACCCGACCCCGCCGGCATAGACCATATTTTGAACCACTGGCAAGCCGACAGCCACGACGCGATTATGGTTGGCGACTACGAATACGACCTCAGCGCCGGCCGCGGCGCCGGCACCCACACACTGCTCGTTCACCCCCAAGCCAACCACTGGCCAGAACTTAGCGATTATTATTTTGAGCATTGCGGTGGGGTGTTAAGGAGTTTGGTGCAGGGTGTGGTGGTGAAGTAGTTTGGTGATGTTTTAAATGGTGTAGGAACCATAATAAAGCGGCCTGTAAATGTTTACAGGCCTAGTCTAATGATGAATAGCTTTAAGGCAAATTATGAATATACTGTCCTTCGGTAACTACCTTATTTAATGCATATTGTAATTCATTTAATTTAGGATGATTTGAAGCAGCCAATAATCTATATTTCAGCGATTCAAGAGGCACACTCCTGATAGCTGGTACATCTTTATATATTAAGTAATTTCTAATAAATGGTATTATATAATTTTTACCTGATATGAAATCCATTTTTTCATCTGGGCTTAAATCATTTAATTTTATCGAAATTTCAGTTTTCCATCTAACCAATTTCTCAATTTCAATAAATTGTAAAATTTCTGTTTCTAATTGTATTATTTCCTGCTGAATAACACTGATGTTAGGAGATTTATATTGGCTTTGATGATTTATCCAAGTTTCATTTTTAAATCTAGAAATTGTTTTTATTTGTTCATTAACCCTATCACATCTAACTAATATTTTATTTAGTCTGTGCGCAATCGCATAGAGAATAAAAATTTCTTCAAATGCTAAAGTTATAGAACCTACAAACTCATCCCAACACAATATTTCTAACGCCTCTTCAAATATAACTTTTCCAGAACTTTCCTCTATTAATGCTGCAAGTGACTGTTCACTACAAATATAATTTTCTACGCAATAAACACTACTTCTAAATAACCCATTTACTGTAACTTTTGAACCATGGAATAAGTCCAAATCCCCATCAATAATATAGAGTCTATTAGTTATATCCTGAGTATTTTCTGCTGATTTAATCACACATTTTTTTGAACCTAACGTAAAAATAGAATGTATCTTAATATTTGGCACCAGCTTTCTCATTAACTTTGTATAAAAAGCCTTTGTTTCTCCAGCTGTATCTTCCACAAAAATTGAAATATCTTGCAAATCTGCATACAAATATGGCAGATTATTTGAAGCCCGATTAGAAAGTGTTGGAATAGAACTATTAATCATTATAGCCCCTCACAAATTTCAATTTTTTACTATAATCATTAATAATTGATGGAGAGTGTGTTGCCAAAATCAACTGCAATTTTTTATTATTTTCCATGCAATATTGATATAAAGACGAAGTAAACTTATCTTGCCACGATAAATGAAGTGATAACTCTGGTTCATCTATAATAAAAACTTGCTGCTTCTCAATTTCTTCATTAAAAATTACATTTCCAAACAATATAATTAATTGTCGTTCACCTGAAGAAATATTCTCAATATCAATTTGTTGATTTCCATGCTTTATTTTAATAATTCCATTACCATCTATCTTAATTTTTTTATTATTTTCAATCAAAAAACTATTAATAATTCTTTCAAATTCTAAAATCTTTTTATTGCTTTTCTCACCAAAATCCTCCAGTTTTTCTAATACTTTCAATACCTTATAAACTCTAAAGTGCATATCCATATTTTCAGCTAATTCCTCATGCTTTTCCATATTCATTGCATACATAAACAGAGGAGAGGAAATTTTAACCGCTTCTGAGAACTCTTTAACTCTTAACTCCAATAATTCAACTACTTTTATAGGTAATCGTAATAATCCTTGATTAATAGACTCTTGGATTTGTAACCATATTTTTTCTGACTTAACCGCCGTTTCTACTAAATCATCTAATAAATCATTAGTTATTTTTTCTGACTTCTTCTCTAAAAAAATTTCTAAAATTTGATTACGAACCCCTGTCGAATATTTCAAATATCTATTTTTCATATGATTATGATAACTTCTTAACAAGCCTTGAATGTAAAATAACCCATCATCATCAATTGTTTCACTATCAATATATCTATCAAATAAGAAGTTATCCACATAGTCATTAAAACTATGTTCTAAAAAAACAAATTTCCTATCAAGCCCCCAAAAACATTGGCCGACCAAGATCAGAAAGTAAATATTCTCCATGATTATTCAATAAATCTTCAATGGCAAATACTTCTCCGTCACGAATTGAAACTATAATTTCAACTGCAGGATTACTAACAAATACCTCAAACGAACTTAGTATTGGTTTACCTTTATTCTTGTATGTATGCTCAGAACCCTTCAATGTTACTATTACATTTTTCCCATTATTGTCTATATATTTAAGCTCAATTTCTTTAAAGTTAAGCGAAGCTAAATACACAAAATTATTTGCAAAAATAGCTAATATCATTTTTAGAATAGTAGTTTTACCAGAACCATTTGTTCCAATGAGTAAGTTTAAATCTTGATTAAAATCTAAATAGTAATCTAAATAGCCAAAAATCTTCATTGCTGTAATTGAAATCAGTCTCATTTTTAGATTCCTTAAAAAAAGCTTTAATTTATTTAATAAGCATATTTACTAGCATATATATATAAAGGGCAGTCATAAAATATGATGCCCTTTATTAAACTATTACCAGTGATATGGTTGCAGCTTAATCCATCAATACCCCAACACCGGTGCCAAGTCGCGTTCGGCTTGTTCCATGCTGACGCCGCGGCGCTTGGCGTAGTCTTCTACTTGGTCTATGGCCAATTTGCCGGTGCCGAAATAGCGCGATTCTGGATGGGCGATGTAGAAGCCGCTGACAGCGGCGGTTGGCCACATCGCGTATGACTCGGTCAGGGTCAGACCGATTTCGTCTGGGTTCAATAGCTTCCACAAATCGGCTTTGGTGGTGTGGTCTGGGCAGGCGGGGTAGCCTGGCGCGGGACGTATGCCTTGGTATTTCTCGTCGATTAAATCTTCATTGCTGAGGTTTTCATCGGCGGCGTAGCCCCAATACTGTTTGCGCACCAATTCGTGCATGCGTTCGGCCAAGGCTTCGGCGAAACGGTCGGCCAAGGCTTTGAGCAAGATGGCAGAATAGTCGTCACCAGCGTCTTCAAAGCGTTGCACATGCTCGTCTATGCCTATGCCTGCGGTCACGGCAAATGCGCCGATGTAATCGGTTTTGCCGCTGCTTTCTGGCGCGATGTAATCGGTGAGGCATGAATTGTAGGCGCCACGGGTTTTTGGCAATTGTTGGCGCAGGCTGTGCCAACGCATCGCTTCGGCGTCGCCTTCTGGGGTTTTGAACACGATGTCATCGTTTTCCAAGCCATTGGCAGGGTAGAAGCCGATGACGGCGCGAGCAGTCAGCCATTTTTCGTCTATGATTTGTTTCAGCATCACTTGCGCATTGTTAAACAAATCGGTGGCGGCTTCACCGACCACTTCATCGCTTAAAATTGCCGGATAGCGACCAGCCAATTCCCAACTTTGGAAGAACACGGTCCAGTCGAAACGCTCTACCAATTCGCCCAAGTCGATGTTGTCGATGATTTTGCGACCCAAGAAGCTTGGTTTGACCGGTTGGTAAGCGTCCCAATCTATCGGGGTTTTGTTGGCGCGCGCTTGCTCTATGCTCACCAATTTGGCCTGTTTTTTGTTGTGCTTCTCGCGCACGTCCACATACTCATCGCGCACGCTTTGCTTGAACGCTTCCACTGCTGCTTGGTCGTCTTGCAACAATTGCGATACCACGCCGACCAAACGTGAAGCATCGAGTGAGTGCATGGCGATGTTGTTGTGGTAATGCGGCTCGATTTTCACTGCCGTGTGCGCCTTAGATGTGGTCGCACCGCCCACCAACAATGGAATTTGGAAATTTTGGCGCTGCATTTCTTTGGCGATGTGGCTCATTTCTTCCAAGCTCGGCGTAATCAAACCTGAGCAGGCGACGATGTCGGCATTGTGCTCTTTGGCCGCATCCAAAATGGTTTGACTCGGCACCATCACGCCCAAGTCAATCACGTTGTAATTGTTACAACGCAACACCACCGCGCAAATGTTTTTACCAATGTCGTGCACATCACCTTTAACTGTGGCAAACACAATGGTGCCGTTGGCTGGCTGGTCTTCCAAGCCGAGCAAGCGTTTTTCTTCTTCAATAAACGGCTGCAAATACGCCACTGCTTGCTTCATCACCCGTGCCGACTTCACCACTTGCGGCAAGAACATTTTGCCAGCGCCAAACAAATCGCCGACCACGTTCATGCCATTCATCAAGGTGTTTTCAATCACTTCAATCGGACGATTGGCGGCCAACCGCGCCTCTTCGGTATCGGCTTCGATGTAGGTAGCAATGCCTTTGACCAAGGCATAAGTGATGCGCTCTTGCACGGTTTTTTCGCGCCACGCCAAATCTTCTTGCTTGTTGCCACCGACGGCTTCGCCTTTGTAACGCTCGGCCAATTCAATCAAATGCTCGGTGGCATCGCCGCCGTCTTTGGGCGTGCGCATCAATACCACGTCTTCAATGCGTTCGCGCAATTCAGGCTCGACTTCTTCGTACACTTCCAAAGCACCAGCGTTGACGATGCCCATGGTCAAACCGTTTTTAATCGCATGGTATAAGAACACCGCATGGATGGCTTCGCGCACTTTGTTATTGCCACGGAATGAGAACGACACATTAGACACGCCGCCTGAGGTTTTGGCGTGCGGCAGGTTTTGGTGTATCCAACCGACGGCTTCGATAAAGTCCAAACCATAGCGCGCGTGTTCTTCAATGCCGGTGGCGACGGCGAAAATATTCGCATCAAAAATGATGTCGTTCGGGTCGAAACCGACTTGGTTGACCAAGATGTCGTAACTGCGTTTGCAGATGTCGATTTTCTTTTGGTAAGTATCGGCTTGGCCGGTTTCGTCAAATGCCATCACCACAGTGGCCGCACCATAGCGCTTGATTTCTTTGGCATGGGCAATGAATTCGGCTTCGCCTTCTTTCAGGGAAATCGAGTTCACTATCGCCTTGCCTTGGATGCATTTCAAGCCTTTTTCGATGACATTCCAGCGTGAGCTGTCGACCATAATCGGTACACGCGCAATATCAGGCTCGGCCGCAACCAAGTTCAAGAAGCGCACCATTGCCGCTTCGGCGTCGAGCATGCCCTCGTCCATATTGATGTCGATGATTTGGGCGCCATTTTCCACTTGGGTTTTGGCCACTTCCAAAGCTTCGTCATACAGGCCGTTTAAAATCAAACGCGCAAACGCTTTTGAACCAGTAACGTTGGTGCGCTCGCCGACGTTGACAAACAAGCTGTCGGCATCGGTATTGAACGGCTCTAAGCCTGACAAACGCATCGCAGGCTTGAGCTCAGGCAAAGCGCGTGGGGTGATACCCTCTACCGCAGCGCACATGGCGCGGATGTGGTCAGGCGTGGTGCCACAGCAACCGCCAACAATATTGACCAAGCCTGATTCGGCCCACTCTTTGATATTTACCGCCATGTCGTCTGGAGTCAAATCGTAGCCACCGAACGCATTCGGTAAACCCGCATTGGCATGCACAGACACGAACGTCTCAGAAATGCGGCTCATTTCTTCCACATACGGGCGCAACAAATCAGGGCCTAAGGCACAGTTCAAGCCAAAAGAAATCGGCTGCGCATGGCGCAAGCTGTTGTAAAACGCTTCGGTGGTTTGGCCTGTCAGCGTACGGCCAGATTGGTCAGTAATGGTGCCGGAGATCATCACCGGCAAACGCATGTTGTGGTCATCGAAGTATTTCTCGATGGCGTATACCGCTGCTTTGGCATTCAAGGTATCGAAGATGGTTTCCACCATCAACAAGTCAACGCCTCCCTCTACCAAGCCATCTATCGCTTCCAAATAGGCTTCCACCAATTCGTCGAATTTCACATTGCGAAAGCCGGGGTCGTTCACATCGGGAGAGATGGACGCGGTGCGGTTGGTGGGGCCTAACACGCCGGCAACAAAACGCGGTTTATTCGGCGTAAGCTGGGTGAATTCATCGGCCAAACCGCGCGCGATTTGGGCGGCGGCAAAGTTGATGTCATAAACCAAACCTTCCATGCCGTAATCGGCTTGGGCGATGCTGGTCGCATTAAAAGTATTGGTTTCGACGATGTCTGCGCCGGCTTCGTAATATTCGCGCTCTATGCCCGCGATAACGTCTGGCTGCGTCAACACCAAAATGTCATTATTGCCGCGTATGTCTTGGGGCCAGTCTTTGAAACGCTCACCGCGAAAATCCGCCTCAGACAGGTTGTGGCGCTGGATCATCGTGCCCATGCCGCCGTCTAACAGCAAGATGCGTTGTTTTAAGAGTGAATACAACAGTTCGGTGCGATTACTGGTCATGACTGGGTTCCAAAAACATTAAAAAACAGGTGTTTCAACACCTGTAAACGGGCAGATTATAGCAAATCTAAACACATAAGCGGCCTGTAAATGCTTACAGGCCGACTTATTTACGCTCACTGCGGCAGATGATGGCGAGGCGTGAAATGTGTGCTTACAGCTTGTAAGCTTGGCTACATAGGGTTTGCGTGGGCACGATAAGGGCTTGAGCAGCGCGACACTGGCGACAAAACAGCGAGAGCATTCCCAACCGTACCGCCTTGTGTGTACCGCATCACCATCTGCTTGCCGCATATTTCCATCCATGATAACAAGCCGTTTTTATGCTGCAGCCACACCATCATATGCATCGTCATCAAACTTGGTATTGCACGGTATTCATTGGCGTGATGACCTATTTACAGGCCGCTTAAGGTATTGCAATACCATGTTGTAAATGGGGTGTTCTCCATAAAACACAATGGGTGTGTACATGGCCTTGGTTAACAGCCGACGGGCGAACCGTTACAATAGCGCCATACTCAGGAAAACCACCATGAACGCTTCTTACACCACCGTCTGCTTGTCTTTGCTCAGCGCACTGATTGTGTCTGCTTGTGCCCCTTCTGCACCTGAAGCCAGCAGCAAACCCACCCAACCCCAAGACACCACCGCCCAACAAAACGGCTTTGGTGCCGAATTTGAGCAGCAATATGTGGCGCAGTGCTTAAAAGAACAAACCAGCGTCAATGTCGATACCAAAGTATATTGCCTGTGTATGGGCAGTTTTGTGGTGCGCGATACCAAGGCCAGTGAATTTATGCCAGTGTGGCAAGCGCATTTATCAGGCACTGCCAGCGCAGACCAACAAGCGCAATTGGCGCAGTGGGCAGACACGGCCAAGAAACAACGCGGCTGTCGTATAGAGAAGTTTTAAATGCAAACAAAGTGGCTCTTGATAAGAAGCCACTTTGTTTACGGGATGCACTTACTGAGTCAACGCAGTTTTTTTAAAATGGGATAGTCGCGACCTTTGGCTTTGTCCCCACTCCAAAAGTGCAAATCATAACAATCGTTGGTGTGCGCATTCACAGTAGCAATCTCTGTTGGTTTCACCTTTGCCGGCCACTTTTCCCATGGCACCGTAGCACTGGGCAGATAGGTGTCATTCCAAATACCAAAATCTCCGGTTAAACCAAACAACCAAATCTCTTTACCCTTAGCCGTTTGTCGGTATTCCAAACGGCAAGTCGCGTCTTTAGAAAACCCCATATCCGCTATACGTCGACCGTAATCCTCCATTTGGGTAATCTCTCCGACACTATTATTTGTGGATTCAAATGTCACTCCATTACCACCTTTAATTGGCCCATACAGAACCACATCTGCATGCGACATTGTGGCCATCACCGTCAATACCCATAAGAAATGCTTCATATCCTCTCCTGTATAGAATGAAATTGGCTGTATTGCAAAGCTTTGGTTTCACATGAAACACAACAGGCCGCTAAGCGGCCTGTAAATCATCGTGCAGTTAGGCATCCCATTGCGGCGCAAAATCAGGATTAATCAAACGCTGGTCTTTTGGTATGGCTTGCAATTGCGCCAAATCATCGCCATCCAAGGCGATGGCAGCGGCCTGTAAATTGCTTTGCAAGTGCGCGACACTGCTTGCTTTCGGTATTGCCGCCACGCCGTCTTGGCGCAACAACCACGCCAAGGCGATTTGGCCGACATTGGCACCATGTTTGGTCGCTATGGCTTGCAAAACCGGATTGTCATTGAAATCGCCGCGTGCCAATGGGCTGTAGGCAGTAAGCAACATATTGTGCGACTGGGTGAATTCGAGCAAGGCTTGTTGCTGCAAGGCAAAGTGGTATTCCACTTGGTTGACCTTCAATTCCTCACCGATGATGCCCCAAGCTTGCTGCAATAAGGCGACAGGGAAATTGGCCACGCCGATGTGTTTCGCCCAACCTTGTTGTTTGATTTCCGCCAAAGTTTCCAAGCTGGCGGCCATGTTCCACGCTGGGTCGGGATTGGGCCAATGTATCAACAGCAAATCCACCATATCCAATTGCAGTTTTTCCAAACTGGCGGCAGCAGAACGGCGCATTGCCTCTGGTGCCAATTGGTCGTACCAAATTTTGGTGGTGACAAACAATTCTTTGCGGGCAACACCGCTTTGTTGCAAACCGATGCCGACGGCGGCTTCGTTTTCATAACGGGTGGCGGTATCAATGTGGCGGTAGCCCAATTGTATGGCTTGTGCCACGGTGTCACTGGCTTGTTGACCTTCTAAGCGCCAAGTGCCTAAGCCCAAACGGGGCATGTCAATGTATTGACTCATATTGTCCTCATGTACACGCGTTTAACGTGCGCGCATTTGCTTGCGCAAATTTGCCAATTGTCTTCTGCTTACAGGCAAAACCTCTTCCAAATCCAAGATTTTTGCCCCCCAGTTGGCGGTGTCGTCCACGTGTTTGCCAGGCAAACGCACCAATGAATCCAAACCATGTCGCATCACCAAGGCATTGCGGTGGATGCGGATCACGCGCTCACCGAGCAGCTCTTCCCAGTAAATCAGCGTTTTCGGTAAGTCGTACGTTTTACCATCAGCGGTGACCAAAATCACGCTTTTTTCTTCTGCCACCAAATAACGGCTTTTTTGCCACGGAATCTCCACCATGCGTTCGCGGCTCATCACTTTGAATGCGGTGAATTCATCGGTGTTTTTATGTGGCTCTATGCGCTCTAATGCGGCCTGTAAACGCGTCATTTTGATCGGTTTTAACAAATAATCCACCGCCGCCAAATCAAATGCTTTCAGTGCATGTTCTTCATACGCGGTGGTAAAAATGACTTTCGGTGGCACGCCCGATGAGCGATTCAAGCGCTCTACCAATTGCAAGCCATCGATTTCGGGCAAGCCGATGTCCACAAATGCCACATCCACTTGGTGTTGGCTCAGCCATTCCAACGCGGTTTGTGGGTGCTCAAAATGGTGGAGCAAAGTCACCTGACAATCTTGCAGCAAGATGCGCAAGCGCTCTGCCGCCAACACCTCATCTTCTATGATTACAGCGCTTAACATGGTTATTCCCTCTTTTTGAATGTATTGTTGTGATGGCAATTCAAGATATGAAACTAACACAAATTATGCCAATTGCCTCAATTTGCGCGAATAAAAAAAGCCGCTCCCCATTTGGCAGCGGCTTGGTGATGCTGTTGATATCAATCAGCAAATTGTTTTTTCACTTGTTCACGGCGCTCTTGCGCTTCTACCGACAAGTTCGCAGTTGGACGCGCCAACAAGCGTTTCAAGCCTATGGGTTCGTCGGTATCTTTGCAGAAACCGTAAGAACCGTCTTCGATTTGGCGCAAAGAAGCCTGCACTTTGGTCAACAATTTGCGTTCACGATCGCGGGTGCGCAATTCCAACGCATATTCTTCTTCCAAAGTCGCGCGGTCGGCAGGATCAGGCGTCACCACTTGCTCTTGTAAGTGATTGGTGGTCGACGTAGCATTGTTGATCAACTCTTCTTGCAATTTGGTCAATAATTCTTTGAAGAACGCCAAGTGATCTTCATTCATGTAATCTTCTTCCGGTCCTGACCAGTTGATGATGTCTTGTTCGGTAAGTTTAGCCATGATTAGCCCCTCTACTTATCAATCGCCGCGCTAGACGGCAAGTCAGTTAAATCGGTCTGATTTTTATAAAAAATAGCGCGGCATAGTAACATACTTTGACGGCAACCGATTTAATCTAAGTCCATGTTTTAAAGTTAAGGCTCATCGCATTAGCCTTAAGACCTGATGAATGCTCATTAGGTTTGGTGAATCTTACTTTAAACCACATAAACCGCTTATTGTAAAGACCAAGTGTTTAAGTTTTGTTGCAAATACGGCAATACCGACACCAACCACCACCACAATATCAAGGCCAATACCGCGGCAGAAAAATCAAACTGGCGGTAACGCATCCATGCAAATGGTTTGGTAAGCGGCCTGTAAATGCGCTGCAACACGGTTAACAAATGCGTGGGTCGTTGCTGCCAACTCAAAACCGATTGAATCAGCAAACCCAACAATAAGGCATAGCTGAAAGCTTTGAGTGTGTCCAACACGCTGGCAAACACCGCGCCCGCCAAAAAGCGCACATTGCCCAATTCGCTTAAACCTTGAAATCTCCATATTGCAACCACAATGTATGCCAAATAAATGACCAACACCGCTGCCACGACAGACGCCATGTCAAAGCGTCCGAGCGGTGGCACGATGCGGCGCAAGGGCTTAATCAGCCATTGCGTGGTTTTCATGCAAAACTGCGCCAACGGGTGGTCTATGTGCAAACGCCCCACTTGCAACAACATGCGCGCAAAACACACAATGGCAAACGCCAATGCCAACATGTAAACAGCATCAACCATCGTGGTTGGCCTTGGCCAATTGGCTTTGCATTTCTTCCGAACGCGCCACACACGCGTCTACACCTGCCTGTATGTCTGCAGCAATGTGCGCCGCTTCAAACGCGGTAATCGCGGCGAAAGTGGTGCCGCCTTTGGAAGTGACATTTTTTTGCAATTGCGCAAATGGCAAACCCGATTGTTCGGCCAAGGCCACCGCACCTTTGAACGTGGCCAAGCTCAATTCGCGGGCGGTTGCCGCATCAAAACCTTGCGCTTGCGCCGCTTGTGCCAAAGCATCCATCAAATAAAACACATATGCAGGGCCGCTGCCACTGATGCCAGTAATGGCGTGCAAGCGATTTTCTTCGGCGAGCCAATACACTTGCCCCACAGCACTCATGATTTGTTCGGCAATGTGTTTGTCAGCGGCCTGTAAACTTGCAGGCGCAAACACACCCGCCACACCCATGCCAATTTGCGCAGGGGTATTGGGCATAATGCGGATGATGCGAGGGTTGTTTAACATCGCGCTCAAGGTGGCGATGTCCAAACCCGCAGCAATCGACAAAATCAACGCACCATTGCTCTTCACATGGGCGGTGGCTGCAGCCATGTCTTGCGGTTTCACTGCCAATAAGAGCACATCATCGGCCTGTAAATCAGGAACTACCGTGCCTGTGTGCACGCCATACGCCTGTTCCAAATGTGCGCGTTTATCGGCATTGTTGTCGATAACAGTGATATCAAAGCTGGCTTGCTTCACCAAACCCGACACGATGGCTTGGCACATATTGCCGCCGCCTAAAAAATACAGTTTTTGCATGTTCTTTCTTTCTTGATGCTGTGTGACAGCATGGATTAGTGGTGTTTAGCGTTGGCCAAATATGGCCGAACCGATGCGCACATGGGTCGCACCAGCGGCGATGGCTTGCTCCATATCGGCACTCATGCCCATGGATAAAGTGTCCACATCCAGATTAGCGGCCTGTAAGCCTTTGAATAGCTGTTGCATTAATGCAAATTCTTGCTGCAATTGTTGCGCGTCTTCTGGATGGCTGGGCACGCACATCAAACCGCGCAAACGCAGTTGTGGCAATGCGCTCACTTGCTGCGCCAAATTCAACACATCGGCAGCCATCACACCGTGCTTATCGGCACTACCTGAAGTATTTACTTCAATGCAAACGTTGAGCGGTGGGCATTCTGTTGGTCGCTGCTCACTCAAGCGGCGTGCAATTTTTTCGCGGTCTATGGTGTGCACCCAAGCGGCTTTTTCCGCCACAATGCGACTCTTATTCGATTGGATTTGGCCAATGATGTGCCAGTCTATGTCCAAATCTGATAATTGTTCGGTCTTTTGCGACCATTCTTGGATGTAATTTTCACCAAAATGACGTTGTCCTTGCTGGTAAAGCGTGCGAATATCGTCACTGGGAAAAGTCTTACTGACAGCAATCAGCGTTACAGCAGTTTCATCTTGACGGTATTGGTGTGATAATTGCTTAATGTGGGCGATAACCGTTTGATATCGTTCTATTAAGGTGGTCTGGGACATATTACGGCTCCACGATGTAACGGATGGACTGACAACAACAACACAAACAACATCTAACCTTATCACAATCGTGGCCTGACAGCACGAATGAGAATCAAAGCAAACGTAGCACAGATGGGGTTTGTGTGCATAAGGGATAAACATGCAAATTACTGATTTATTAGCGTTTAGCGTTAAAAACAAAGCGTCGGACTTACACATCAGCACGGGCTTGCCACCGATGATACGGGTACACGGTGACGTGCGCCGCATCAACTTGCCTGCGGCCAATCAAGAGCAGGTATTCGACATGATTACCGATGTGATGAACGACAACCAACGCAAAATCTTCCAACAAAACTTGGAAACCGACTTTTCGTTTGAATTACCCAATATTGCGCGTTTTCGTGTCAATGCCTTCATGTCCAATCGTGGCCCTGCGGCGGTGTTTCGTACCATTCCGAGCACGGTATTGACGCTAGAACAATTGCAAGCGCCAAAAGTGTTTGAAAAAATCTCCGACACACCACGTGGTTTGGTATTGGTTACCGGCCCAACCGGCTCGGGCAAATCCACCACTTTGGCAGCGATGATTAATTACATCAATGAAAACCACCCTGCCCACATCTTAACCATCGAAGACCCCATCGAGTTTGTGCATCAGTCTAAAAAAGCCTTGGTCAACCAACGTGAATTGCACGAGCACACGCACAGTTTTGCCAATGCCTTAAGATCGGCTTTGCGTGAAGACCCGGACGTGATACTGGTGGGTGAGATGCGTGACCCTGAGACCATAGGCTTGGCCTTGACCGCAGCCGAAACCGGTCACTTGGTATTCGGTACTTTGCATACCACCGGTGCCGCCAAAACCGTTGACCGTATTGTCGACGTGTTCCCTGCTGGTGAAAAAGAGATGGTGCGCTCGATGTTGTCTGAGAGCTTGCGCGCGGTAATATCACAAACCTTATTGAAAACCAAAGACGGCAGTGGCCGTGTGGCCGCGCATGAAATCATGCTCAGTACGCCGGCGGTACGTAACTTGATTCGTGAAAACAAGATTGCGCAAATCGGCTCCGTGATGCAAACCGGTCAACAATACGGCATGCAGACTTTGGACCAATGCTTGCAAAACTTGGTGCGCCGTAACCAAATCTCTGTGGATATGGCACGCAGCAAAGCAACCAACCCTGATTTAATCAACTGATTGAGTGACGACCATGCCTAACGATACCAATGAACTCTTATCCATGCTCAATGATGTTGCGGCTCAGTCCAACGCCGATCATGAGATGCCCGCTGCAACAGCCAATGCCAGCACTTCCAATGCTGGTCCCCAACAATTGCAACAAGCATATTTGAACCTGCAAAAAATCATGTTGTACGCGGCTGAAAAAAACGCGTCGGACATTTTTATCGCGCCCGAATTTCCGCCTGCGGTGAAAATCAACGGCAAAATCACACCACTGTCGTCGAAAGCCTATTCGGCCGAAACCACACGCGATACGGTGTTGTCGACGATGACACCGAAGCAAATCAAAGATTTTCAAAACGAGTTGGAATTGAACTACGCGATTAAGGCCAATTCCGAAGTGCGTTTCCGTGTCAACGCTTACCATGAACAAGGCCGCATCGGCATGGTGATGCGTAAAATCAATACCGAAATCGCCACTTTGGACGAATTGGGTTTGCCACCGATTCTGAAAGACTTGTCGTTGGAAAAGCGCGGCTTGATTATTGTGGTGGGTGCAACCGGCTCGGGTAAATCCACCAGCATGGCCGGCATGGTAGACCACCGCAACAAGTTGTTGGCAGGTCACATCATCACCATCGAGGATCCGGTCGAGTATGTGCACCGCCACCACAAGAGTATTGTCACCCAACGCGAAGTGGGCATGGATACTTTAAGCTGGCATGCGGCCTTAAAGAGCGCGATGCGTGAAGCACCGGATGTAGTGATTGTTGGTGAGGTGCGTGACGAAGAATCGATGAGCCGCGCGATGGAATTGGCGCAAACCGGTCACTTGTGTATGTGTACCTTGCACGCCACCAATGCCAACCAAGCGATTGAACGTGTGATTAACTTCTACGATGAAGCCCGTCATGCGCAAATTTTCATGGACTTGGCTTTGAACCTGAAAGCGATTATTTCCCAACGCTTGGTGTTGAAAAAAGACGGTACAGGCCGCACCGTGGCGATGGACATCATGTTGAACAATCCAGCGGTACAAGACTTGGTGTTCAAAGGTGACATCAGCGGCATCAAAGACATCATGAACCGTGCCCAAGAAGAAGGCATGCAAACCTTCGACCAACACTTGCTGCGCTTGTACGCATCTGGCGAAATCGATTACGAAGAAGCCTTGCGCAATGCCGACTCCATCAACGATTTGCGCTTGTCGATCAAGTTGTGGGAAGAGGGCCGCGATAAGAAACACGTATTTGAACGTGTGGACAACCTGAATTTGATTTAGAATCAAACCATCCACCGTCTAATAAGCCACCGCGAGGTGGCTTCACTTTTCTGAGGAACACACATGTCATCATCATTGCCCGCACAAGAAAAAAAACAGGGCTTAATCTACGCAGTCAGCTGTTATGTTTTGTGGGGTTTATTCCCACTGTATTGGTACCCGATTACCCAAACCGCCATGCCAGCCAGCCAAATTTTGGCGCAACGCGTGGTCTGGTCTACCGTATTTGCCTTATTGTTGGTGGTGGTATTGCGCCAAGCTGGACCTTTGTTACAGGCCGCTCGTACACCCAAACTATTGGGTGTGTTTGCCGTTTCCGCCTGTTTATTGGGCTCCAATTGGTTGATATATCTGTGGGCGATTACCAACAGCCATGTTTTGGATGCGAGCTTGGGCTATTTTATGTCGCCTTTGTTCAGCATTTTACTGGGACGCATCTTCTTTAATGAGCGCATGAGCCGTTTACAGGCCGCTGCCATAGGCATCGCTGTCTTGGGCGTGTTGTGGTTAGTGTTTCTGTATGGCAACGTGCCTTGGATTGCGCTGGGTTTGACCATCAGTTTTGGTTTTTACAGCTTGGTGCGCAAATTGGCGCCGTTGGCAGCTTTGCCGAGCTTGGCCTTAGAAACCTTGTGCATGTTGCCCATAGCGGTGTTGTATTTGTTCTGGCAAGGCCAGCAAGGCAGTTTGTTTATGGACTTAAGCACACTGAATTGGGGCTTGCTCGTGGGCTCTGGCATCGTCACTTCCGTGCCTTTATTGCTGTTTGCAGCTGGAGCCAAACGCATCTCCATGACCGAAATGGGCATCATTCAATACATTTCCCCCACTGCCCAATTTGTGACCGGTTTATTGCTGTTTCATGAGGCCTTTAACATGCAGCGCTTCATCGGTTATGCCTTGGTCTGGCTCGCGGTGATTGTGTATGTGGCCACTTCTGTTAAGCAACACAAACCCACATAAAAAAAGCTGCCGAAAGGCAGCTTTTTTGACACTGGCAAGTATCAGAACCAAGAACCCAAGGCTTTGATGGTACCGGCAACCGCACCCACTGTCGCAGCACCACCAATAATCGTACCCATGGCGCCACCGATTTGTTGTTGCTTGTTAGAACGTTTTTTCTGTTCCAAATCCAATTCTTCAGACACGTTGGTGCGTTGGCGACGGTGTTGTTCCAACTCCGCACGCGACAATTGCGCTTCAGCACGGTTACGACCTGCTTTGATTGCAGTTGAATCGTCACCAATGGCCATGTCACCGACAGACCCACCCGTCGCACAACCGGTTAACAATACCGCCGAAGCCGTCAATACAATCAGCAAATTTTTCATGATTAAGTCCTTAAAATAAATGAGTCAGTCATCGATTGTTGATGTGTAAATCAATGCAAGATGTAAACGTTTTGGCCACTGGTGGCGCGGCGGTAAGCTTCTGCTTGGCTCATGCGCTCTTCATGGCGCTCAGCACGGCGTTCAGCACGTTCGACACGTTCGGCATCTTGTACACGTTGTGAATCGTAAGCCATTTGCTCACGTTGCTCAGGGGTAATCACCGCTTGTTGGTAACCATAGCCAATACATCCAGATAAACTGCCCATGATTACGGTGGCTGCCATCAGTTTTAACATCGTTTTCATTGTTTGTCCTTAAGCCAGGTTAACTGTAAAATTGGATTAATTATTCAATTCGGTGCTTATTCTATCATCAGTTCTAAAAACAAGGTGTGCTTGCCCAAAAATTAAATCGCTTTCAAGAGCTTATTAATATCGAACATTGATTCTAGTCAATCAATATTAGCCAAACGAAAGCGTCCTGTAAATCGGACTATCCATCAAAATGGATTTTGTGACCATTTCAATCAAGATGTGTGCAATTTACAGGACGCTGTGATTCAAAAACCGCTACTTAAACCAAATGCTTATTTAGCGAAATATTTGTCTGAAATTTTGTCATATTCGCCATTGGCTTGGATTTCTTTCAAACCAGCATTGATTTTGTCCATCAAGGCCTTGTCGTCTTGACGCACGGCGATGCCATAGTATTCCACGGTGAAATCAGGCACTTCCACCATGGTGAAACCTTTGTCGCCTTTTTTCTTCACATAGTCTGCCACCACTGCACTGTCTGAAATCACAGCATCTACTGCGCCAGTTTCCACTTCTTTCAGCATCAACGGCAGATTTTCCAAACGGATGATTTTTTCACTGGTGGCACCCAAGATTTTTTGCGCCGCCAAATCGCCAGTGGTGCCCAAAGTTACACCGACTTTGTCCATTTTTTTCAAGTCTTCTACCGATTTGATGGATTTGCCTTGCGGTACCAATATCACTTGGGTGATTTTGTAATACGGCTCGGAGAACAGCATTTGCTGTTTGCGCTCATCGGTAATGGTAATACCCGAAATCAAGATGTCGTTGTCACCGGCTTTCAAGCTGGCGAAAATGCCGTCCCAAGCCTGTTGGTGATAAGACACTTTAAAGCCTTCTTCTTTGGCTATGGCATTCATCACATCGACGTCAAAGCCCTCGATTTGACCATTTGGGTTCATGGATTCAAACGGCGGGAAATTGGCATTCATCGCCACTTTCAAGACTTTATCGCCATCGGTAGCAGGCGCGGCGCCAGTAGCCGAACTGGCCGAAGCTGGAGTAGACGCTGCTGGAGCGGTATTGGATGCAGATTGACCACCGCCACAAGCGGCCAACAAGCTGGCCGTTGCAAAGGCCAAACCAAGGCTGCGCAATTGAGTGAAAGACATGAGTTCTCCCGTTTTTAATGTAGTTTTAATAAAAAAATAGGCTGTCACAAAGACAGCCTATTAAAACACATTATTTGGCGAAGTATTTGTCCAAAATCTTCTGATACTCACCGTTGTCTTTGATGGTTTTCAAAGCGGCGTTGAACTTGGTCAACAATTCGGTGTTGTCTTTGGCCACCGCAATGCCGTAATGCTCTTCAGCAAAGTCAGGTACTTTCACCATGGTGAAGCCTTTATCGCTGTTGTTTTTCACATAGTTGGCCACCACCGCGCTGTCAGAAATCACCGCATCAACAGAGCCGGTTTCCACTTCTTTGGCTGCCAATGGGAAGGCTTCATAACGCACGATTTTCTCGCTGGTTGCGCCCAAGATTTTTTGCGCAGCCAAGTCACCGGTATTGCCGGTAATCACGCCAATTTTGTCCAATTTTTTCAAATCATCGACGCTGGCAACGTTTTTACCTTGTGGTACCAACACGATTTGGGTAATCGCGTAGTAAGGATCGGTGAAACTCATTTGCTGTTTGCGCTCGTCGGTAATGGTTACCGCAGAAATCACCGCATCGGCATCGCCATTGGTCAAGGTGGCGAACAAGCCTTCCCAAGGTTGGTGTTTGTATTCCACGTTAAAGCCACCGGCTTTGGCCATGGCATTCATCACGTCCACGTCAAAACCTTCGATTTTGCCATCGGTAGACATGGATTCAAACGGTGCAAACTCGGCATTCAAAGCGATTTTATAGGTTTGACCTGCGGCAGCAGTGGCGCCACTGGCAGCAGAAGCCGCAGGTGCACTGCTACCTGCTTTGGTAGCATCCGCAGATTGACCACCACAAGCACTTAAACCCAAACCCAAAGCCAAGATGGCCGCGCTGTTGCGAACAGCAGATGAGAACAACATAATTCACTCCATAAAAAAAACAAACGCCAACCCTAAGGTCAGCCAGATGTTGCTATTATAAGGCAATGTTTCGCTAATGGGTGATAAAATATGCTCACATCTCCTTGATTCGGCAATACAATCTAGTCTAAACACCCGAATCGGCTGCTTACACGCCACAGCCATGCCAAGGCGGCCTGTAAACCCTACAGCAACGCTGTGCCCCATAAGCCTTGGTATAAAGCATCCACACTGCCCGGCAATCCCTGCCAACAACAGCTTGCCATAGGCGACTCTGCCGTCCAAGGCCATTTTGAATCCCAACACACTTGCACTTGCAAGCGGCCTGTAAAATCACCATCAACAATGCCCAAGGGCAACCACACATAATCGCTGCTGACTATGCGGTTGGGCAAAGCCGTACCGCAATCATCGCAAAACTGCACATAAAAACCGCTGTCTTTGCGATAAGCCTTGCTATGCTCGTTCAGCCATTGCACTTGCGTGTGCAGCAGTAGCGTCGCCATATTGCTGTCTGTGCCCGATTGTTTGCGGCACAAAGAGCAATGGCATTGGTAATACGGCACGGCCAAACTGGGCAGATGCAAACGCACACAGTTGCGACCACACAAACAAGAAGCGTGCAAAACATGGCCACCAACCAAAGGAGCCAGCTCCTCCTCAGTGCAGTAGTGCGTCTTTGGCTGGATGTCGCCCATTTAACCGCCCACGCGTTCCAATTTGGCAAACTGGGTGTTCAATTCCTTGATGCCGTTTTTGCCGAAATTGATTTTCAAATTGGCGTGTTCGCCTTTGTGACTGGCATCGATGATGACACCGACGCCAAATTTCTCATGGCGCACGTTTTGCCCCAAGGCAAAGCCGGCAAAGCTGTCTTGTTTGCTTTTGGCCTTAATCAGCGGCTCTTCGCGGGTTTTAAGGCTGGGCTGTGCCCGTTTCAGGCCGCTTGAAAGTGCTTGCACCACATCTTCGGGGATTTCTTGCACAAAGCGCGACACCATCGCGTAATGGCTTTGGCCGTGCAGCAAACGCTGCTGCGCTGCGCTCAGATACAAGCGTTGGCGCGCGCGCGTAATCGCCACATACATCAAACGCCGCTCTTCTTCCAAACCACCGCGTTCTTGCAAGGAATAATCGCTGGGGAACAAGCCCTCTTCCAAACCGGTTAAAAACACCGTGTCGAATTCCAAGCCTTTGGCCGCGTGTACCGTCATCAATTGCAGTGCTGCTTCACCTTCACCGGCTTGACGTTCGCCCGCCTCCAGCGAGGCATTGCTTAAAAACGCCACCAAGGGCAAGGTTTCGGTATCGGGGCTGGCCCATTCGTCCAACACCACCTCATCGGGTTTGAACGCCATCGCCGCGCTGATCAGCTCTTGCAAGTTGTCTATGCGTTCTTGATTGTCGCCTTTAGCGTTTTGATAGTGCTCAACCAAACCGCTGAGGTTCAAAGCGGCCTGTACGGTTTCGGCCAAGTCCAAGCCTTGTGCTTGGATTTGCAGGTTTTGTATCAACTCGACAAACACAATCAGCTTGCGGTTTTTCGGCTCAGTGGCCAAATGCAATAAGGCTTCCCACAAACTCAGTTGTAAGTCTTGCGCCACTGCCTGCACCGCTTCGATGCTGCGCGCACCGATGCCGCGCGGCGGCATATTGATGATGCGCAACACCGCATTGTCGTCTTGTGGGTGTACCGCCATGCGCAAATACGCCAATGCGTGTTTGATTTCTTGGCGCTCATAAAAGCGCAAGCCACCGTAAATTTTATACGGCACACCGGCCGCAAACAGCGCTTGCTCCAATACCCGCGATTGCGCATTGCTGCGATACAGCACCGCCACATTGTCAAACGCCACGCCTTCTTGCACGCGTGCTTTCGCTTCTTTGACCACAAAATCGGCTTCGATAAAATCGGTATCCGCCCAATAAAACCGCAGCTTTTCACCATGTGCGTTGGCAGACTCATCTGGCAAACGCAGGTTTTTGCCCAAGCGCTGTTCATTGTTGGCGATTAAGGTATTGGCGGCAGTCAAAATGTGCCCAACCGAGCGGTAATTCACTTCCAATTTAATCGGCGCGTCTATGCCAAAATCGCGCATCAAGGCGCTCATATTGCCGACATTGGCACCGCGAAACGCGTAAATGCTTTGGTCATCGTCACCCACGGCGAACACAGCGGCACTGTCACCGGCAAACAGTTTTAGCCACCGGTATTGCAAATTGTTGGTGTCTTGAAATTCGTCTACCAAGATGTGGTTAAAGCGCTGCTGGTAATGCAAGCGGATGTTGGCATGGGTTTGCATCACTTCATAACTGCGCAACATCAATTCGGCAAAGTCGACCAAACCTTCTTGCTGACACAAATCATCGTAAGCCTGATAACACTGCACCAATTGGCGCATGGCCACATCATTCGCTGACAACACGCTGGCGCGTTGGCCATTTTCTTTGCTGTTGTTGATGAAGTATTGCAAAGACTTGGGCGCCAATACCTCATCGGCAATGTTCAAGCCTTTGAGTAAGCGCTTAATCACCGACAATTGGTCGCCGCTGTCGAGAATTTGAAACGCACTGGGCAGGCCGGCATCTTGGTAATGGATGCGCAAAAAGCGGTGGCACAAGCCATGAAACGTGCCCAACCACATCGCCCGCGTTGAATACGGCACCATCTCACCCAAGCGGTGTTGCATTTCTTTCGCTGCTTTATTGGTAAAAGTCACCGCCATGATGCTGTGCACGCTGGCTTGCTCGGTATCCAAGAGCCACGCAATGCGCGTGGTCAAGACACGGGTTTTGCCACTGCCGGCGCCCGCGAGCACCAAAGCGGCAGCGGGTGGCCAAGTCACCGCGGCCAATTGCTCGGCATTTAAGCCTTTGAGTAATGAAGTATCCATGCCGATATTGTAACGGTTTCCAAGTGGGCGCGAAATGAAAATGCGGCCTGTAAATGCTTACAGGCCGCTTATCCATGCATCACATCATTGCCGCACAATGCTTTTGATTTGCCAGCTTTTTAAATCGTACAAATAATACTGTCCCGCAATCAAGGCCCAGCGCTGATGCGATGCCGGTTTGTTCAAACCATGACCACGGTAATCATCGACAGCGTAATCACTGTAACGGTAATCTGGCGGCATGCGGTCGCCCACACGCAAACTCTCTATCGCCACAGGTTCCATCGGTTGTTGCACCACCACGGTTTGGCTAGGGTAGACGGGATAATACGGATAATACGGCGGCACAGGATGATGATGCGGTGGCCGTGGATAAGGACGCGGCGGCGGGCGCGGTCGGTCTGGGTAGGGCCGATTCGGTTTGCCCACTTGATTGCCGCCTTGAGACGGGCTGCTGATGATGGGCCGCAACGTGTCTGCCGGCGCTTGCACCGCCAGCGCGCACAACAAAAAAGCCCACACCTTGGTTTTCATCATCCACCTCCCTTCATCTGTGTTCATCAACATCATATAAGCACGATATGGCCAATTTAAACAGTTAATACAGGTAAATGGCGGCTATACGCTCTCAAATGCACCCATATGCGGCCTGTAAATCCTGTCACGGCTGACCACATCAAGCCATGTGCCACACCTAAGCCACAGCACAGCGCAGGCACCAACACACTAGGTGTCACAGCGTTAGGGTTTCATGTGAAACATCAAGGCTTAAACACATTTTCAATCGAGCCGTACTCTTTTCGCTGTGCCACCATCTTGCTTTACAGGCCGCATTGCACACGGTTTTGGGCAGTTTGTGGTAAGGTTAATGCTTCTTGTTCACCTTGAGCAGCCGCCATGAATACCGTAGATTGGTTAAGCAGATTAATCGCTTTTGACACCACCAGCCGCCATTCCAACCTCCAGTTAATCGATTGCGTCGATGAGTATTTGCGCGGCTTGGGCTTACACGCTTGGCGCGCTTGGAATGCCGATCGCAGCAAGGCCAATTTGTTTGTCACCTTGCCCGCACACGATGGCAGCATCGCTGGCGGTACGGTATTGTCGGGTCACACCGATGTGGTGCCAGTAGATGGGCAGGCTTGGTCTAGCGACCCGTTTCAGGCCGAGATACGCGATGGCAAATTGTATGGCCGTGGCGCGTGTGACATGAAAGGCTTTATCGCCGCCTGCTTGAACATGGTGCCGCAAGCCTTACAAACCCAGCTGCGCGAACCGATACACTTAGCGCTCAGCTATGACGAGGAAATTGGCTGTTTGGGCGCGCCGGTGATGTTGGCACAATTGCACGAACATGGCTTGTCGCCGACGCAATGCATCGTCGGTGAACCGACCAGCATGCAAATGGTGGTGGCACACAAAGGCATCAATGTGTATTCGTGCAAAGTGCATGGCCATTCCGCCCATTCATCGCTGACACCGCAAGGCGTGAACGCCATTGATTACGCCGCGCGCATCATCGTGTTTTTACAAGGCTTGGCCAAACAACTACAAACCGAACATGAACAAGATGCGGCGTTTGATGTGCCATTCAGCACCCTCAATGTCGGCCGCATCAAAGGTGGCACCGCCGTCAACATCATCCCAAATGAATGCGAATTGCAATTTGATTACCGCAATTTGCCCACCATGAACAGCGATGCCGTGCTGGTGCCGCTTAAGGCTTATCTGCAAGAATTGATACAGGAAATGCAGCAAGTGCATGGCGATGCCACCATCGTCTTCAAACAAATGGAGCAAGTGCCGGCGATGCAAAGCGCCGAAGGCAATGCCTTGTACAGCTTAATTGAAGCCTTGGTCGACGAACAACAGCGCAGCAAAGTCGCTTACGCCACCGAAGGTGGCCATTTTCAATTGGCGAACATGCAAGCCGTCATTTGCGGCCCTGGCAGCATCGTGCAAGCGCACAAAGCCGATGAATACATCGAATTGTCCCAATTAAACCGCTGCGACCGCTTTATGCAGCAATTATTACGCAAATTCAGTTAAACCCGTTTTAGGAACCATCTATGGATTACCAAACCGTTTATCAAGCCATTACAGGCCGCCATTCTGTGCGCGCTTTCACCTCGCAAACCGTCGATAAAGCCCTCATCTTGGAATTGTTGAACGTGGCCGCGCGTGCGCCATCAGGCACCAATTGCCAACCGTGGCAGGTGTATGTGGCCACCGGCGCCGCGCGCGACCGCATAGTGACCGAAGTGTGCGCCTTGCACGATGCCGCCCGCAGCGACAAAGCCGTGGCCGAGCAATACACCGAGTCGTATCAGTATTACCCTGAACAGTGGATTTCACCTTACATCGACCGCCGCCGCGAAAACGGTTGGGGCTTGTATGGCTTGCTTGGCATCGAAAAAGGCGAAAAAGACAAAATGCACGAGCAACACCAACGCAATTTCAAATTGTTTGATGCGCCTGTGGCCTTGTTTTTCACCGTCAACAAAGCGATGGGCATAGGCTCGAAAATGGATATCGCCATGATGATGCAAAACCTGATGGTGGCAGCACAAGCACGCGGCTTGGCGACTTGTCCACAAGCGGCGTGGAACCATTACCACAAAGTCATCTTGCCGATAGTCGGCGCAAGCGAAGACGAAGAATTGGTGTGTGGCATGGCTTTGGGCTACGCCGATGAAACCGAGATTGTGAACAAATTCATTACCCCTAGGGTAAAAGCAGAAGATTTCACCCATTTTGTAGAATAAGCCATATCTGACCTGTGTACAGACAAATAGGACATCATCAAGATGTCCTATTTTTATTTTCTAAAATTTTACGCCAAGCCACGTTTGCTTACATCATTAATTAATGATTAACAATCATTTAATTAAACCGCTCTTACTCGCATTAATGCTTAACAGTATAATGGCTCCATAAATTAAGAAAACAGATTAACAAATAAAGGTAAGCAAAATGAAAAAAATCGTCTTGAGCAGCGCCGTGGCCGTATTGGCTTTGACTTCAACTTTGGCTACAGCCGCCGTGGGCGTGAACCACAATGGTGCACAATTGAACCCATTTGCCCAAAGCAATGCGCAAATTAAAGGCAATGAAGTGACCGTAGAATTGGTGGCCACACCCACCAAATTAAATCCCAAAGAAGTGAACCCATTGTACAAAGTGGTTAGCCCTGCCACCACTGGCTCAACTGAAGGCCAAGCCTACAGCGTGCGCGTCAGCCACTAAGCTCTAGCCTAATCAAAAGCGGCCTGTAAATAATTTACAGGCCGCTTTTATGTCTTGAAAACAGGTTTAGCCGAACAAGGCCAATATTGGTTGGTATAAGGTAATCAAGCCCAACACCACGAACAACACGCAGGCGGCGATGCGGATGACTTTCAGCGGCAGTTTTTTCAGCAACCAATCACCCAAAAACACCATAGGCACGTTGGCAATCATCAAGCCCAAGGTCGAGCCGGCCACCACCCAGAATACCGCTTGGTATTTCGCGGCCAGTAAGACCGTGGCAATTTGGGTTTTGTCGCCGATTTCGGCCAAGAAGAACAATACTGTCGTCGCCAAGAAGGCGCCGTAAGTCAGCCATTTGCCGTCTTCTTCGTCTTCTTTGTCGGGCACAAGCAGCCACAAACCGACCACAACAAAGCTGATGCCGACAATCCAAGCAAGCATGTTTTCATTGAAAGCCGAGCCGACCCAAGCGCCCAACCAGCCAGAGACCAAATGGTTAATCACTGTGGCCGCAAAAATGCCGGCAATAATCGCCCATTTATTGCGAAAACGTGCGGCCAAAAACAAGGTAAGCAATTGGGTTTTGTCGCCCACTTCGGCCAAAGCAACGGCAGCGGTGGAATAGAGAAAAGCGTCCATAGAATGAGGTTCCGTTTGTGGGCTGATATTGTGTACAAAAGACCAGACAAACGCCGCCCACATGGGTCGTTCATCCAGTCTTAAGTCTCATCAGCCTCATTCGTCACCGAATCAGACATCCCAACCATGCGCTGCGGCGCAAATGTGTTGACTGGGATTTCAAACCGCCATGAAAGCGGCCTGTAATGATTACTCCCTTAAGAGTTGGCGCGATTATAGGAAGAAATGCCTGAATAAGCAAGCCCATAGCGCCATTTGCATGCAGATGCGGCCTGTCAATCGTTTACAGGCCGCATCAAACAGGTGTTTTTTGACTTTAAGACAAATCTCAATATAAATACATTAAGCCATGTTTGTGTCGGTACCTACGCGCAGGTGCAGCTGACAAACCCTTTCACACCAAACTTATTTGTCGATTTGCTTTTCCACCCGACGCAATTGACGGAACCATTTTGGCTCCCACGTGCGCAGTGCCAACACCATCGCCATACCGCGTTTTTGGCTTTGGGGCACAGGCAAGGATTGGCGGTGGGCTTGCGCCATTTGCTGTTGGCATTTTTTCAAGGCGGTGCGCATCGCGTGCACACAATCGTTGCTGAGCATGCCGTGACCAAACAGGATTTCTTCATGGTCTTCTTCATCGCTGTGGGCATCGAAAAAGTCGCCTATGCCTTGCTCTTCGATGTAGCGTTGAATCGGGCCATTCGGTTGCCAATTAAATTGTTGGCTCACGCGCAAACGCACGCGGTTATTCGGCAACAATTGCAACATGCCCATTTTATCGAGCTGTGTCAGCTTCAAAATGCACTCAGGCAAATCCACTTGGTAATGCTCGATGATGGCTTCTATCGGCCAATGGTTCATCATGCACACCGCCACCAAAATCAGTTTGGGGTCTTGCATCAATTGCTTTTCTTGCGCCAGCGTCAATTGGTCGAGCACCGGCCGTTGTTCATCGACCAAGCGTGCCAATTCGGCAAAATTCAGCTGCAAATACTGACAAATTTCCAATAAGCGCTCTAAAGTCACACTTTGATTGGCGAACAAACGCTTGATGCTGGACTCGGACACGTCCAAATGTTTGGCCAAGTCGGCGTAAGTCTTGCCTTGCGCGTGCAATTGCTGCTTCAACACCGCAAATATTTGTTGTTGCTCCATGTTTTGCTCCCCTTGATGAAACACAGTAGCGTCACATGATACTTTAAAGCCTGTGCTCTGCGCAAAGTTTGCCAGACTTCGCCGCCGCCGCCGTTGCATGGCAGCATCGTTGCATCCACCTAGGAGAAGTCTCATGCATACCTCAACGACGCTGCACACCCGCCCCAGTTGGTTCTTGCTCGCCATCGTGCTGTTGGCCTTATTGGCCGCGGGTCACATCGACCAATTGGCGCATTACCACGATTTTGCTGACCAACAGCCATGGTTAGGCCTCCCCAATGGCAAAGACGTGTGGTCGAATCTGGGCTTATTGATCATAGGCATTTGGGCTTTACTGGACTTGCGCCGCAGCCACACCCCGTTTACAGGCCGCATCAGTCTGTATGTATTGGCCAGCGCCATTGCGCTGACGGGATTAGGCTCGGGCTATTACCATTTGCAACCGAATGATTTCACCTTGATTTGGGACAGGCTGCCGATTTCGTTGATATGCGCCGGCTTATTGGGCATGGTGTTTCAATACACGCATCAGCGCAGCGATGCGTGGGTATTGAGTGCAGCGGTGTTATTGGCAATAGTCGGCGTTGGGTATTGGCATGTCAGCGGCGATTTGCGCCTGTATTTGGGTTTGCAAGTGTTCACGATTTTGGCCTTGCCGCTGTGGTTGTGGCAGGCACGCGCACCGCGCCACATCACCCACGCCTTATTGTGGGCCATCACTTTTTATGTGGCCTCGAAAATCACCGAGGCTTTAGATGCGCACATCTTCAGCGCCAGTGCCCACCTTATCAGTGGCCACACGCTGAAACATTTATTTGCCACCGCTGCCATGCTCTGTGTGTGTGTGGCGCTGCGGGAGATTGCGACGCCTGCGCCTAGCGCAAACGGCGTCCGCTGTCTAAATCGTAAATTTGGCTAGGATTTTTGTTCTTGCCGATGCAGCCGGTAATCACCATCACTTGACGGCCAAATTGGCGTTTTACTTCGCGCGTGCTGGTACAAAAACGCTTGCCGCTGCGGTTACACGAGGTCGAAACCAAGGGCGATGCCGCCAATTTGCTCAACAAACGCGCATCGTCGTGTGCGGGCACACGCACGGCCAATTTGTTGCGACCGTTGCCGCGCAATAAGGGCGATACTTTGTCAGAAGAACGGATGATGAAGGTTTTGGCTGCTGGCCAAGCGCTGTTCACTTGCTCGGTTTGCGCGGCGGTCAACGGTTTTAACAAGGGTTGTAAACGCGTTAAGCTGTCGCCGATGACAATCAAACCTTTCGATTGTGGGCGCTGTTTAATCGCCATCACGCGGCGCAAACCGCGCTGATTGTTTGGCAAACAGCCCAAGCCAAAACAGGCTTCACAAGCATATGCGATGACACCACCGCGTTTTAAATGGGTTTTGAGACGGCGCTGTTCGGTAGCGCCCATGATTCTGTGTGTGTACATATTGTTCAAGCGGCCTGTAAAACGTTTCATGTGAAACACTTACAGGCCGCTTACTCCATTACAACGCCTTATTGGCGATGTCACGGCGGTATTGCATACCGTCAAATTGAATTTGCGCCAATGCCGCATAAGCCTGAGTTTGCGCGCCTTGCACATTGTCACCCAAGCCCACCACGCACAATACGCGGCCGCCATTGGTCACCAATTCACCTTGTTCATTCAGTTTGCTGCCAGCGTGAAACACTTTGCCATGTTGGTTGGCCGCGTCTATGCCGTGTATCACATCGCCTTTGCGCGGTGATTCTGGGTAGCCTTCTGCCGCCAAGACCACACCCACTGCGGTTTTGTCACTCCATTTGGCTTCCACCTCATGCAAGCGGCCGTCTATGCCCGCTTCCACCAATTCGGCAAAATCCGATTCCAAACGGCTCATGATGGGTTGGGTTTCCGGATCGCCAAAACGGCAATTGAATTCGATGGTAAACGGCGCACCTTGCGCGTTTATCATCAAACCGGCGTACAAAAAGCCACTGAATGGATGGCCTTCAGCTTGCATGCCGCGCACGGTCGGGTAAATGATTTCATCCATCACGCGTTGGTAGACCGCATCAGTGACCACCGGTGCTGGACTGTAAGCGCCCATGCCGCCGGTATTCGGGCCTTGGTCGCCATCGAGCAAACGCTTGTGGTCTTGGCTGGTGGCCATCGCCAACACATGCTCGCCATCGACCATCACGATGAAACTGGCTTCTTCGCCGGTCAAAAAGTCTTCGATGACCACGCGCGCGCCAGCGTCGCCCATTTTATTGCCCACCAACATGTCGTCGATGGCAGCATGGGCTTCGTCCAAAGTCATGGCCACAATCACGCCTTTGCCCGCCGCCAAACCATCGGCCTTAATCACTATTGGGGCGCCTTTGGCAGCGATGTAAGCATGCGCTTCAGTGGCATCGCTGAAAGTTTGATATCCCGCGGTTGGAATGTTGTATTTGGCCATAAAGGCTTTGGCAAAGTCTTTTGAGCTTTCCAATTGTGCCGCGTACTGAGTTGGGCCAAAAATCTTCAAACCAGCAGCACGGAATTCATCGACAATACCAGCGGCCAACGGCGCTTCAGGGCCAACCAAAGTAAAGGCCACGTCTTGATCGCGCGCCAATTGCATCAAGTCACGGTGGGCAGTTAAATTAACATTGGTTAACTTCGGCTCAGTGGCAGTACCGGCATTACCAGGAGCCACCAACACTTCATCAACTCGCGCAGATTGCGCCAAACGCCATGCCAATGCGTGCTCACGCCCGCCAGAACCAATTACCAAAACTTTCATCTTCTACCCAGTGCTTGAATACAAAGGCGTTATTTTAATGCGCTGTCGTAAGCTTGCCTAGTTAAATGCCAAAGTACGCAAAAATAAAACCCCTAATCGAAATTATTGGCGATAATGATTTTTTCGACACCTAGTGGGAAACCGTTGCATGAAAAAACTCGCTTTATCGCTTTTGCTGATGGGGGTTTTAAGCGCTTGCCAACCGCAAAAAGAGGAAGTGGCCACCGTCGCTTGTGACAGCGATGTGGTGAAATCCACGTTTGATTTGGGTACCAAGCAACAAATCATGGCCAAACTCAAATACTTGGCCCAAGCCCAACCAGAAGTGTACGGCAGTTTGAATTTCAGCCAAATTGAACAGGCTTTGGACAGCATCCAGTTCAATCTGGAAAGCATACACACCGAATCCAAACCGACAGACACGCCGCAAATGTGTCAGGCCGATGTGGTGGTTTCCATTCCCAACGATGTCGTCATCGCGGCGCAATTGAAAGCCAATGAATTGAACCAAACCTTCAATTTGGCTGCCGAAGCCTTCCAAGCGGAAATGGCGCAAGGCAGCAATGGCTTTTACCAAACCGAGGTGAAATACCAAGTCAGCGGCGAAGTCGATACCAAGAGTCCGATGGTGCGCTCCGATGCCGATACCAAGCTGACGCAATTCTTATTGCGCTTGTTGACCATGGGCCAACTCAAAACTGCCGCCCCAAGCATGGCCTCTGATGTGTTGGCGACGCCCGATGTGCAACTGGACATGAGTGGCGGCGCGTCTGCACCGCAAAACGCCTCCGATCCCGAAGCTGTCATCCAAGATTTGGCCAAACAAGCACAGCAAAATGGTTACCAAGCGGGCATTTCCAGCGAAGAAATCGCGCAAAACCAACGCGAACGCAACCGTTCTGAAGCGCAAGTGGAACAAATGTGGGCGGAATTGCCAAGCGAAGTACAACAGACTTTGGACCAACAACAAAGCCAGTGGCGCAATAAACGCAGCCAAAGCTGCCAACAAGCGGCCAGCGGTGGTGGCAGTGATGCCGAACGCCAAAACATCTTGGCCAGTTGCGAAGCCAAGGCCAATCGCGAACGCTTGAACGAATTAAAGCAATACCACGTGCCCAATTGATTACAGGCCGCATCTAAAAAAGGGTTTGCACAGGCAAACCCTTTTTTCTTGCTTGATTGAAAACAATACACGACACAGTGCTGAAGAATGCGATTAACCACTGGCCTTATTCGTCTTCTGCGCCCGTTTGCAACCAATGCCAATCTTGTATTTGCTGCGTGAACGCTGCCGCATGCACTAAGGGCACAGCCACGCACAGCGCCACCTGCATGTCCATGTGTTGCTCAACAATCTGCCCTTCGCAGCGCTTGATTAAGCGCATCACCTCACTCATTTTTTCATACGCAAATTGCAAGCGGTGGCTTTGCAAGATTGGTTTGTCCAAACGAGAGGCGGCCTGTAAGGCCAAAACCGTCGCCTGTTTGTAAGCTTGGATCAAACCGGGCACACCCAGCAGCGTACCGCCAAAATAGCGCACCACAATCACCACGACGTCGGTAAGGCCAGCAGAATCGATTTGCCGCAAGATGGGCATACCGGCACTGCCTGAGGGTTCGCCGTCGTCGTTGGCGCGAAACTGGGTGCCTTCATGGCCCAATCTGTAGGCATAACACCAATGCACAGCCTTGTGATGCTCGTCATGCAAGGCCTGCAGCAGCGGTTTTAAATCCTCTGCTTGCGTGATGGGATAAGCGTAAGCCAGAAAACGGCTGCCTTTGGCCTTGTGTTCAGCGACCGTGGGCGCGGCGATGGTAGTGATGTGAGTGGTTGATTCCATGCGCTGATTATACGGGCAGCCGCGCAGACCACCAAACTAAGCGGCTTTTTTCCAAGCAATTAACCAACTGGATGAACCGTCATACAAGTTAAAACGCTGCCAACAACCTGTAATGCGGCCTGTAAATCCAGATTGCTGGCATCACTTTTCTGTGCTGCACCAGCAATGACGACAAGCAAAATCCCTCTGTTTTGATGGCGCTGACGCACAAGCAAGCAATCCCACCGCCAGCCATGGCTGTTAAAACAAGCTCAAAACCCAAGCAGTGAAACAGCACCACCCGTCTGTGTTTGTATTAAAATAGCCGCCATTGCCTAGCCGCCGTGCCCACGCACACGGCTGTTTTTTATGCTGAAAGATTTGCTTTATGCCTTTACACATTGCTTTATACCAACCCGAAATCCCTGCCAATACCGGCAACATCGCCCGCACTTGCGCCGGCACCCACACCAGTTTGCACTTGATCCGCCCTTTGGGTTTCTCCACCGACGACAAAATGCTCAAACGCGCTGGCTTGGATTATTGGGCCCATGTCGACATTCATTACCACGATGATTTGGATGCCTTCATCGCCCATACCGCAGCGCAAAACGCCAAGGTGTATTTGATTGAAACTTACAGCGACGTGCCTTTCAGTGCACACGATTTCAGCAATCAAGACCAAGACATCTACTTTTTATTCGGTCGCGAAACCACTGGTTTGCCCAAAGAATTTGCGCAAGCGCGGGCACAAGACTGTTTGCGCATTCCCCAATCTGAGCATATCCGCTCGTTGAATTTGTCCAACAGCGCCGCGATAGTGATTTACGAAGCCTTGCGCCAACAAGGCTATCCCAATTTGGCGTAAGTGATTGAAATACATTAAAAAGCGGCCTGTAAATCGTTTACAGGCCGCTTTTATGTGTGTTGTAACAGAATTCAGTATTCATTCTTGCCTGCGTATCCTTAGCATGAAACCGAAACAGACAAGCATTCACAACCCACAGGTGCCGCGCCCGTGCCGATATCAAACTATTGATGTTGTGAAAACCGTTAGTGTTGCTAACAAAAAACGCTCCGCAGTGCGGAGCGTTCGAAAATTTTTTTTGAGCCTAGCTTACAGTGCATTCACCAATTCTGGCACCAAATCAAAGGCATCGCCGACCAAACCGTAATCAGCCACCGCAAAAATCGGCGCATCTGGGTCTTTGTTAATTGCAACGATGACTTTACTGTCTTGCATACCGGCCAAATGCTGAATCGCACCAGAAATGCCCACTGCCACATACAAGCTAGGCGCCACCACTTTACCGGTTTGACCCACTTGATAATCGTTAGGCGCATAACCCGCGTCTACCGCGGCGCGTGAAGCACCGATGGCCGCGCCCAATTTGTCTGCCAATGGCGTTAACAATTCGTTGAATTTCTCGGCGCTGCCCATGGCACGACCACCAGAGACGATGATCTTGGCTTGCGTCAATTCAGGACGGTCAGATTTGGTCAACTCACGACCCACAAAACGGCTTAAGTTTTGAGCAGGAGTGGCCGCCACGGTTTCTACCGCAGCATTGCCACCTTCGGCAGCGGCTGCATCAAATGCGGTCGCGCGGATGGTCAATACCAATTTGCTTTCAGTGGTTTTGATGGTTTCAAACGCATTACCGGCATAAATGGGGTGGGTAAAGGTTTGTGCATCAACAACATCGGTCACATCCGATACTTGTGACACATCCAATAAAGCCGCCACACGTGGCAACAGGTTTTTACCAAACGCAGTAGCAGTGGCAGCGATGTGGCTGTAAGCGCCGGCCAAAGATACCACCAACGGTGCCACTTCTTCAGGCAAAGCATTTTCAAATTGTGCCGCTTCAGCGAGCAATACTTTTTCAACACCCGCCACTTGTTTGGCTTGTTCGGCCACAGCCGCAGCGGCATTGCCTGCCACCAAAACGTGAACTGCGCCCAATTTTTGCGCTGCAGTCACTGCGTGCAAAGTAGCTGGATTCAAGGTGTTGTTATTGTGTTCAGCGATAATCAATACTGTCATGGCGTGTCTCCCTTAGATCACTTTGGCTTCGTTTTTCAATTTGGCAACCAATTCCGCTACGGTTTCCACTTTCACACCAGCACTGCGACCTTTCGGTTCAGCCACTTTCAAAACGCTAAAGCGCGGAGTCACATCCACACCCAACTCGGCAGGAGAAGTTTTGGCCAAAGGCTTTTTCTTCGCTTGCATGATGTTAGGCAATTTTACATAACGAGGTTCATTCAAACGCAAGTCAGTGGTAATCACTGCAGGCAATTTGATGGCAACGGTTTCCAAACCACCGTCAATTTCACGTGTTACCTGCACTTCGTCAGCTGACAATTCCACTTTACTGGCAAACGTTGCTTGTGGTGCATTCAGCAAAGCCGCCAACATTTGGCCGGTTTGGTTGGCATCGTCGTCAATCGCTTGTTTACCCAACAACACAATCTCAGCATTTTCTTGTGCTTGTACCGCTTTCAATAATTTTGCAACCGCCAATGGCTCCAATTTGCCATCGGTTTCCACATGGATAGCACGATCCGCACCCATAGCCAAAGCTGTACGCAATGTTTCTTCACATTGTTTCACGCCTATCGAAACCACCACGACTTCAGTCAATTTGCCCGCTTCTTTCAAACTCACGGCTTCTTCAACTGCAATTTCATCAAAAGGGTTCATAGACATTTTGACATTACCGATATCCACATCTGAACCATCGGCTTTGACGCGCACTTTGATGTTGTAATCAACAACACGCTTCACGGCTACTAATGCTTTCATTCTCTATCCTCAATTGTTCGATTCATTAACATGAAAAATGCCTAGATAAGGCCATAATCAAGGCAAAATATAGGCTGTTTTTCACGATGAATATTTCAGTTATATTTTTGCTGCATAGCAATATTGCCAAGCATTAAAAACCGTGTCAACACTTGGACAGCTTCCAACATCGCCAACATTGGTGGAAATGGCGCTCTCTTGTACGCCAGTTAAGGCCGGATTGGAATGTAAATAAATGCCAACTGTCGGTTTATTAAGGGCATTTGCCAAATGCAATAAGCCCGTGTCCACGCCTATGACCGCTTGAGCATCTTCCAACAAACGTGCCGCTTGCAATAGAGTAAGCTTGGGAGATAATTTAACATAATTAAATTTTATCGCCCATTTTTCCGCACGCTCACGCTCTTGATTGTTTCCCCAAGGTAAATAAATCACCTGCCCAGTTTCAGCATGCAAACGCTCAAACAATTCCCACCACATGTTTTCAGGCCACAGCTTTTCATCTTGGCTGGTTGCATGTAATGCAACAATATAATCTGTGTCTTCAACAGGTTTGGCCACATCACTGGGCACTTTGGCGCCGAACACCACTTCTTCAGCAGCAAACTCATAATTAAAAATTTGCGCAAACAAAGCGCGGTTACGCCAAATCGCATCTGCTTGTCGACTCACCGCAAATGTTTGTTTGTAAAATCGGCTCGCCAAAGGCTCACGTATGCTGTGTTTGTCGTAACCCAAAATCGGCGCGTGTGCCATTTTGCCAAACAATGCACTTTTCAACAAACCCTGACTGTCTACCGAAAATCGGTAATCGCGACCTATCAAAGTATTGCGTAAGGCCATGATTTCATTTTTGGTTTCAACTTGCAATAAATGTTTGCGCCAATAGCGCCAACGCATAGGTATCACCCGTTTTACAAACGGATGCAAACGAGCAATATCGGCAAAACCCGCTTCACACATCCAGTCCAATTGCACATCTGGCCTGTGTTTCGATAAGTCTTCTATGGCAGGTAAGGTATGGATCAAATCGCCCATACTGGATAAACGCAGCAATAAAATGTTCATTGGCGCTTTCAGGTAACATAATATTTTTATTTTACTGGAAATTGACCATGAGTATGTCGTTTAACATTGAAGCCATTGCTACGGTACAGGCCGAGTTCAAACAAAAGTTTGGCATCGCAAGACAGCCAGGCCTGGTTCCTGCGGCCAAAATCAAGATTGTTTTGGATCAGAAATTTTCTCAAGATGCGGTCAGAGGTTTGGCTGAATTTGATTATATTTGGGTACATTTTGTATTTCATGATGCGATTGCCGAAGGTTGGTCAGAATTGGTGCGTCCTCCTCGTTTGGGAGGCAAAACCAAAAAAGGTATTTTCGCAACACGTACCCCACACAGACCCAATCATTTGGGTTTGTCTTTATTGAAACTTGAAGAAATTCAACTGGATAAACCAATTACCTTGATTTGCAGTGGTGCCGATTTATTGGACGGTACGCCAGTGATAGATATCAAGCCATATATTCCGTTTGTGGAAGCCAAAGCAGATGCCAAAAGTGGTTTTGTTGATGGTGCACCTCCGGTATTGCAAGTGACATGGTCTACAGAAGCACTGCAGCAATTACAAGTCTCAGATTTGAATCAAGAATTGGTAGAACAAACCATAGCGCAAGATCCAAGACCTGCGTATCAAAATATTCCAGATCGTATTTATTACATGAACATCAGTGCTTATGAAGTGCAATTTAAGATTGTAGATGATTTGGCTGAAATTGTTTTTTTAATTAAACAATAATTTTTTATTAATAAAAAGATGAAGAATATGAAGGCAGAGAAAAGGCGTGCATAAGCCCATTTATTGATCAAAAAGAACGGCTTGTGGATAAAAATACCTGTGCATAACTCAAAAGGTGGGTTTGTCAGTAATTGTGGGTAAAATTTCAAAAAAGAGTAATCTGTGTATAAGTTTGAATTTCAAGCAGGCTTAAAGTGTGTGTATGTGGATAAGAATTACATAAATTTTAACTATAATGTCAGCGTTAAAATTAAGCCCGTTTTCACGCAAACTGGGCTAAAATCATTCCATATAAACAGGTAAATACGATTTATGTTACAGAGAACTTTGGCGTCTTCGGTACATGTCACAGGTGTGGGCTTGCACTCGGGTGAACGGGTGGTTTTGAACTTGCACCCTGCCGATGTGGACACCGGCATCCGTTTTCGTCGTACCGATTTGGAAGGTGAACAAGGCGAAATCATTCCCTTATCGCCTTTATTGATCAATGACACACGTTTGTCTTCAACCATCGTGACCGACAGTGGTGTGCGCGTGGGCACCATTGAACACATCATGTCGGCGCTGTCGGCAATGGGCATAGACAATGTGTTAATCGAACTGAATGCGCCAGAAATTCCCATCATGGATGGCTCCAGCTTGCCGTTCATTTATTTGCTGCAAGACGCGGGCATTTTTGATCAAGCGGCAGAAAAGAAATTCATCCGCATCAAAAAAACCATCGTGGTGGAAGACCCAAGTAAACGGGTGGCTTTTTTGCCTTACGATGGTTTTAAGGTGACGCTGACCATTGATTTTGATCATCCGGTGTTTAACCGTTCCAATCAGACGTACAGCATTGATTTTGCTGGCGCTTCGTATTTGGAAGAAATCGCGCGCGCACGCACGTTTGGTTTTATGCAGGAAGTGGAATTGATGCGCAGCCACAATTTGGGCCTGGGTGGCAATTTAACCAACGCCATCGTCATCGACGATTTTGATGTGTTGAATCCTGAGGGTTTGCGTTATCCCGATGAATTTGTGCGCCATAAGATTTTGGATGCGATTGGCGACTTGTACATTGCCGGCCATCCGATCATAGGCGCGTTTGAAGGCTTTAAATCTGGTCATGCGATTAACAATGCCTTGCTCAGAAAGATGTTCAGTGAACCTGACAGTTTTGAATGGGTGACTTTCCCTGCCAACAAAGGCTTGCCCAGTGCATTTCATCCGGTGGTGCAAACCCAATAATGCTGCTTAAGCAGTGAATATCATAAAAAAGCGGCCTGTAAACATTTACAGGCCGCTTTTTTAATCGTTAGGAGCTGTTTAAGCCGTCATAGAGCTTTTGAGGCTGTTGTCCAAGGCATGGCGTTCTATCGCCAATTCGATTAAGCGTGTAATCAAATCGGTATAGGCCAAGCCACTGGCTTCCCACAATTTCGGGTACATGCTGATGTTGGTAAAGCCTGGCAGAGTGTTGATTTCGTTGATGATGATTTCATTGTCAGCGGTGAGGAAAACATCGACGCGTGCCATGCCACAACAGCCTAATGTGGTGTAAGCGGCAACCGCCACTTGGCGTATGGCTTCGTTGACTTCGGCAGGAATGGCGGCAGGGATTTCCACACGCGCGCCGTCTTCGCTGATGTATTTGGTATCGTAAGCATAAAACTCGCTGCTCAATACCACTTCACCGCAAGTGCTGGCTTGTGGCTGCTCATTGCCAAGTACCGCACATTCAATTTCGCGGCCAACAATGCCTTGTTCAATCAAGACTTTATGGTCAAATTCAAACGCCAAATCCAGTGCTTGCTGGTATTGTTCGGCGGTTTTGACCTTGCTTACGCCTACCGATGAGCCTTGGTTGGCCGGTTTCACAAACAGCGGCAAGCCCAATTTGGCGGTGGCGGCAGCAAAGTCGACGCTGTGGCGTTGGCTGCGATTGAGGGTGATGAACGGTGCGACTTTCAGGCCGGCATCGCGCAGCAAACGTTTGCACACGTCTTTGTCCATGCACACGGCCGAACCCAACACATCTGAGCCGACAAAGGGCAAATTGGCCAAGCGCAACATGCCTTGCAAAGAGCCATCTTCGCCCAAAGTACCGTGCACAATCGGGAAAATCACATCGACTTTGCCCAAGGGATTGGCATTACCCGCGTCTATCAGTTGGTTTTGCGGTTTGCCCAATACTTGCGCCACGGCAGTAGAAGAAGGATTGAGGGCGATGTTGCTGGGGTTGTTGGCATTGAGCAAATAATCGTTGATGTCGTGTACATGCCATTGGCCTTGTTTGTCTACCCCGAATAACACCACATCGAAGCGGTTTTTATCCATGGCTTCGACGATGTTTTTGGCCGATTGCAATGACACCTCATGTTCTGCCGATTTGCCGCCAAACACCACACCCACTCGCAATTTGGACATTTTCTATTCTCCCAAATAGATTGAAAGCGCTTATATTACACTGGCAGTTGCGAGATGTTGGAAGGAATTGATTTTTTAACTTAAACATACACATCAGGCCAAACAATTGCTGTTTGGCCTGTGTCATGGCATGGAAATAAATTCCATATAAATGAATGATTTAATGTTTTTTTGGATGCTTATTGATTATTGCGTATCCATTTCAACCACACGCTGAACAGCTCGGGTTGCAAGGCGGCGATGGCCGAGCGGCTGAACACATGTTCGCCACTCCAAAACTCATCGCCTTCCAATGTGGCCAATTGACCGCCAGCTTCTTCAAAAATCAACGCCCCGGCAGCGTAGTCCCACAGCTTTTGTCCGCCGTGCACATACACATCATAGCGGCCTGTAGCCAAATAACACCAATCCAAAGTCGAGCTGCCCATGCTGCGTTGGCTGCCACAAGGCGCTAAGGTTTGCATGCGGCTGGCGAGTTTGCCTGAGCGCAAATATTTCACTTCCACGCCGGCGATGGCTTCGCTCAAAGGATTGAGAGTGCGCTTAATCGGCAGTGGGGTGTCATTCATGTAAGCGCCACCGCCGCGCTCGGCGGCATACAATTCATTGGTATAGGGATTGAACACCACACCCAATTGGCTGACACCGTTTTTAACCAAGGCGGCAGACAAGGCAAAATGCGGCAAACCATTGATGAAATTGGTGGTGCCATCGATGGGGTCTACCACCCACAAACCATCGGGATTTTGCTGCCACAAGGCGGTTTGGTCACATTTGGCCATTTCCTCGCCCAACATCGGGTAATTCGCAATCGCTGTCAGCCCTTGTGCAAAAGCATTTTGGGCGGCAATGTCGGCTTCCGTGAACAAACTGCCGTCGTCTTTGCGACTGCTACCGACGCGCAAAAACCGAGGCATGACCTCGGTTGCAGCCACCTCTCTAACCAATTGTATTAATGCATCTAACACCATGACCAACCTTTGGGCCTCTTGCCCTGTACTTATCACGACGATTATTAGGGGATGTTGTTAATAAGTCAACGAATTACTGTGTTCAAGCTTGCGGTACAATAGCGTTTTTGTATTTAGCCAAAGTGCCTACCATGCCTCGATTTTACTGCCCCTTGCCTCTGAACTCTGGATCTACCTTGGCCTTGCCAGAACGGGTGATGCGACATGTGCAGGTGTTGCGTTTACAGGTCGGTGACCGTGTGGTGTTGTTCAATGGCGATGGCAACGATGTCAGTGCTGAAATTGTGGAAATGGGACGCAAATCGGTCACAGTGATGCTAAATGAGGTTAAAGCATGTGAGACCGAATCCCATTTACATTTAAGTTTGGTACAGTCTTTATCCAGCGGCGAACGCATGGAATTTACCTTGCAAAAATGCGTGGAATTGGGCGTGAGTGTGTTCCAACCCATCATCAGCGAGCGTTGTGTGCTGCGTTTGCAAGGCGAACGCGCCGACAAACGCTTGTTGCGTTGGCAAGAAATTGTGATTTCTGCTTGTGAGCAAAGCGGTCGCTCGGTGGTGCCGCAGGTATTGCCAGTATTAAAATTGTCTGAGTATTTGGCCTCCAAATCGGCAAGCGAATTGCATATTTTGCTGAGTGTGGTGAATGAACAAGGTTTACAACATCTGCCCGAAACGGCCACACAAGCGGTGTTGATGGCGGGTCCTGAAGGTGGTTTTAGCGCGCAAGAAGAAGCCCAAATTTTAGACAGCGGTTTTGTGCCTTTAAGCTTGGGGCCGCGGGTCTTGCGTACAGAAACCGCTGCCATGACTGCTGTTGCCTGTTTGCAAGCACGTTGGGGCGATTTTCTTTAAGGAAAACTATGTACCATGGCGAACGCTTTAATGCCTATAGCCATTTGATAGGTGCGCTGTTGGCCATCTTGGCGACAGTATTGTTGGTGATTAAAGCCGTAGGACAAGGCGAATTGGCGGTGGTGGCCGCCAGTGTTTACGGCGGGGCGTTGATTTTTTTGTATGTGGTCTCCACCTTGTACCACAGTGTCAGACCCAAATTGGCCAAAGCGGTGTTGCAGAAATTTGACCACTGCGCCATTTATTTGCTGATCGCCGGCAGTTACACGCCGTTTACCTTGGTGACTTTGAACGGCCCGTGGGGCTGGTCTTTGTTTGGCGTGTCTTGGGGGCTGTGTTTGTTTGGCATCATCCAAGAACTGACCATAGGCTTGCGCTCACCCAGCCGTTGGCTGTCGATGGTGATTTATGTGTTAATGGGCTGGTTGGTGGTGGTGGCGATTGCACCCTTGCTGAAAAATTTGGCTGGCTGGGGTTTGTTTTGGTTGGTCGCTGGTGGCTTAGCCTACAGTGGCGGCATTTATTGGTTTATCAAAGACACGCAAATCAAGCATGGTCACGGCATTTGGCACATTTTTGTGTTATTGGGCAGCTTGTTTCAATTTGTGTGCATTTATTTTTACGTTTTGTGAGAAGGAATGAAAATGATTGTTTCGACAACCCCGAGTTTAGAAGGCCATAAAATCGTGCGCTACATCGGCGTGGTCAATGGCGAAGCCATTATGGGCGCCAATATTTTCAAAGACTTGTTTGCCAGTGTGCGCGACATTGTGGGTGGCCGTTCGGGTTCGTATGAGCGCGAATTGCAAAAAGCCCGCGACATTGCGCTGGAAGAATTGCAACAACGTGCTGCCAAATTGGGCGCCAATGCGGTGGTGGCAGTGGATTTGGATTACGAGGTTTTGGGCGAAACCAACAGCATGTTGATGGTGGCCGCTTCTGGTACGGCAGTGGTGGTAGAAACCGTGTAAGCATGTGTTTTGTGTTAAAAAGCGACCTGTAAATATTTACAGGCCGCTTTTTTATCGGTTTCATGTGAAACACCATGGTTTAAGTCACGCGCTTTTGCAGCAGATGTGGCACCACGGCGTCCATGCGCTGCGCCAATTGGGGCAAATGGTTACACGGCACGGCGGGGAAAGGGTGGGGTTCCACATGAAATAACAGGTGGGCTGTGGCAAAATTCAACCAAGCACGGCGCTCGGTGCGGGCGATGTCGTGTTCGCCCTCACAACCGTGGTGCACACTCCACACGGCGAAGAAGCCAACCAAGCAACTGCATACCAACATCGACAACACATGGTAAATCAGCAATGGATGTTGGCTAATCGCAGTGAGCAACAATACCGAAAATATCAAGGCCAAATCGATGTAAGCGCGACGCTGTAAGCGTTTGGGTCCATGTTTCAAGCCGTTTTGCTGAATTTTGTAGAAAAACACCCACCCGAGTGCGATGGCCGACCAAGCCGATTTGCGCGACCACGAGCCTTCAATATCGTGTTCGTTCAATTTGTGCTGATGGTGTTGCAAGTGGGTAAAACCAACGGCATGGGTCACGCACAACATGGTAATCGCCAAAACATGCAATAATATTTGTGTATTGCGCGCCGATAAGCCGATGTTTTTATGGTAACAATCGTGCGCTTGGCGCAAGGCCAACATGTAAAACATGCCTGTGGCCAAGATGGCCAACACATACCAGCCTTGCATGGCCAATAAAAAGCCCAAGCCCAACCAAGGCCATGACAACGTGGTGTTGATGAAGATTTGTTTGCGGCTGAGGCTGAGCAAATCATGAAACGGAATGCTGCGCAGCAATTCAGCATCGCTGACGGTTTCTGTGTTGACAGCATGGTTGGCATGGACAAAAGTTTCAGCGCTGTTTCTCATGATTTACTCCTTTATAAATTTCTGTCTTTACTGAAATATAATTAATTTAAATTTCAGCGTCAATATTTATTTCAGTAAAGACAGAAATAAATATAAATATTTGTCTGTGCAGAGATTTATTGCTGTATGGATGGCTTGTTGAAAGTAAGTCCAACTTGGCGCTGGCTATGCTGCGATGGGCTACAGATAAGCGGCCTGTAAATCTTGGTCAATAACGATGAAAGGATGGCAAATGGGCGATTGGAGCGCGGCACCTTGGGACAATGATGAGGCGGCGGATTGGTTTGCTCGCTATTGGAATGGCAGTGGCATGGATTGGGTCTTGCGCACCATACACGAGTTTCGCGCCGATACCGAACAATACGATGCGGTGCGGGCGGCTTGTGTGGTATTGGCCTGTTTTGGTTCTGCGTATGCGTGGCCATACGCGTATTTAGAACAGCGCTTGCCCACTTTGCAAGCGGCCATCGCCATATTGCAAAACATGTTGCTGTCCCCGAGTGAGGAGTGGGGATTTTTGGACATGTGGGACAACAATGCTGCGGTGGTGGCGGCCGTTGAGGAGCAAATTCGGCAATTGCAACAACATGTGCACCTGCAATGATGGCGAGATGGAGACTATGGCTGTGGGCAGCGCGATGTTGTCATGGCGATGGGAAGCCAGATTGGGTACGGACATATGGTCGGCCTGAGCGAGCACGCCGCGCGCGAATAGGCTAAGATGGTGGCTTTCCCATTTTTACAGGCCGCTTGTGATGAAGATGTTCCCTTTTCCGTTTTCTACCACCAATTGGCAGGAAATCATCGCCACCGAACACCAAGGCGAAACCGGTATGGCCTATTGGCGCACACAGTTTTTTGGTGAGGCTGAAAATCGTATCCGTGTGCGCATGGTGGAATACAGTGCCGGCTATTTGGCCGACCATTGGTGTGAAAAAGGCCATGTGTTGTTTTGCTTGCAAGGCGAACTGATGACGCGTTTGCAAGATGGGCGGGAATTCAAACTGACGGCGGGCATGAGTTACCAAGTGGGCGATGGCAGCGATGCGCACCAATCGTATACCGATACGGGTGCGACTTTGCTGATCGTGGATTAAGCATGCACAGTTACAAAAGCGGCCTGTAAATGTTTACAGGCCGCTTATTGATGCATGTTACAAGTGATTCATATGCAACATCACAATGGATAAGGACGGGGTTGGGTTTGCACCGTGATCCAATGGGTGCGGGTGAATTCTTCCAAAATCCAATCGCCATTGAAGCGACCCAAGCCTGAGTTTTTCTCGCCACCAAACGGCGCATGTGCTTGGTCGTCGACGGTGATGTCGTTGATGTGGGTCATGCCCGCCTCTATTTGCAAGGCAAAAGCCACGCCGCGTTCGTGATTGCGTGTGACCACGGCGCTGGACAAGCCGTATTCGGTGTCGTTGGCCAATTCCAAAGCGTGGGCTTCATCGCGCGCCTTGATAACAGGCAAGACCGGGCCAAAACTTTCTTCTTTGGCCAAGGCCGATTGCGGGTCAACGTCGATGAACACATGCGGTGGCAACACATTGTTGACGATGTCACCACCCAATACCAATTTGGCACCGTCTTGCTCGGCTTGGGCGATGATTTTTTTCAGGCCGCTTAATTGGGACTCATTGATGATGGGCCCGACAATCACACCCATTTCATCCGGATTGCCGTAGCGCACGGTTTTGATTTTATCAACCAATTTGGCCACAAAGGCATCGTAAACCTTGGCATCAACGATGACGCGGTTGGTCGACATGCAAATCTGTCCTTGGTGCAAGAAGCGCCCCATTGCCGCGATGTTAACGGCTTGATCCAAATCGGCATCGTCCAAAACCACCAAAGGCGCGTTGCCACCCAATTCCAAGGCCACGCGTTTGATGTAGCGGCCACCCAATTCCAAGGCCACGCGTTTGATGTAGCGGCCACCCACGGCCAGCGCGCCGACGCGTTTGCCCACGGCAGTAGAGCCGGTGAACGACACCATACGCGGCACCGCGTGTTCGACAAAATAATCGCCAATTTCGCTGCCCGCACCGACCACCACATTGAGCACCCCCGCAGGCAAGCCGGCTTCTTCAAAAATCTTCGCCAACAACAAGCCGCCGGTAATCGGCGTGTCGCTGGCAGGTTTCAATACCACGCTGTTGCCGCAAGCAATGGCGGTAATCACCGAACGCATGCTCAGGTGAAACGGGAAATTCCACGGGCTGATGACGGCAATCACACCCAAAGCCTGACGGTAATAGCGGCTGTCTTGGTGGGGAATGTTGGAAGGCAATAAGGCACCAACCATACGGGCAGGAAAGGTGGCTGCTTCTGCGGTAATGCCTTGGGCTGCGCCCACTTCTATCGTTGCTTTCAAACGCGTGCTGCCCGATTCTTGGATCAGCCAATCGATGATTTCCTCGGCACGCTGTTGCAAGATGACGCCGACGCGTTGTACCAAGGCCGTGCGCTCGGTGTGCAACGTGGCTGCCCATGCTTTTTGCGCGGCTTGGGCGCTTTGGTAAGCAGCATCGACATCGGCTTGGTTGGCCAAGGCAATGGTGTTGATGCGTTCTTGCGTATAAGGATTGATGTTGTCGCTGCTGCGGCTGGAAGCGCCATCGCGCCATAAGCCATTGATGTATTGTTGGTTGAAATTGCGGTATGCATCGCTGCTCATGATCTCTTCCTTGTGGATATGGGTTCTAAGCTTAGTCAAATGGGGTCTTTGCCCCAATGTTGGCTCTGCCGTTATACTGCAAGTTACTTTTTACCTCAACGACAGCCACAAATCACCATGCAAAATCAACTACCAGTTATCAATTTATCGAGGGTTGACGACCCCAATCAACAAGCAGACTTTTACCGTGAATTGCGCCAAACCGCGCGCGACATTGGTTTCTTTTATTTGGTGGGTCACGGTGTGGACATTGCGCAAATTCGTGCCATGGAGTGCGAAGCGCGCGCTTTCTTCCAATTGAGCGCGGCGCAGAAAAATGCCTTGGCGATGGAACACTCCCCGCAATTTCGTGGCTATACCGGCGCCAAAGAAGAAATTACCCGCAATCAGCCTGACAACCGCGAACAAATTGACATCGGTGCCGAATTGCCTGTGTGGGAAAACATCCCCGACGATGCGCCATGGTTGCATTTACAAGGCCCAAATTTGTGGCCACAAGCGGCCGATTTGCCTGAATTCAAAACCACGGTATTGGCTTACCAACAAACACTGCGTGCGGTGGCGATTAAACTCTTGCGTGCGTTCTTGGTGGCTTTAGACCAACCTGCGAATGCCTTGGACGATTTGATTGCCGATCCGCCTGTGCATTTGTTGAAATTGGTGCGTTATCCCGCTTCCAGTGCCGCTGCCGATGCGCAAGGCGTGGGCGCGCACAAAGACACCGATATTTTGACTTTGTTATTGCAAGATGAGGTCGGTGGTTTGCAAGTGGAAACCGATCACGGTTGGATAGACGTACCGCCGTTACAGGACGCTTTTGTGATTAACATCGGTGAGATTTTGGAATTGGCGACCAATGGTTATTTGCGCGCCAATGTGCACCGTGTGGTCACGCCGCAAGGACAGCAAGACCGTTATTCGATTGCTTACTTCTTGGCGCCACATTTGAACAGTCGCGTGCCACACTTAAACTTATCCACAGAGCTGAAACAACTGGCTTTGGGGCCTGAAGCCGACCCCAACAATCCGATGTTTCATCAACTGGGTGCAAACTCGTTTAAGAGCCGTCTGCGCTCACATGTGGCGGTTTCTAAAAAGTATTATCCACAAAGTTATGCACAGATTTGCCAGTCTTAAGCTGCTTAAGATTTAGGCAAAACACACTTATTGCAGTGCGAAATACAATTAACATCGTATTTACGCGCCAAGCTGTGGATAATTGTGTGGACAATGTTGATGTTAGCCCGTTTTTGTTAACATGGTGTTGATGTAAGTAATTATTTATTAATAGAAAGATTATGTGATGCTGAGTTTGTACATTGGGAATAAAAACTACTCTTCGTGGTCTATGCGCGCTGGCGTGTTGCTGGATGCGTTTGCCGTGCCTTATACCGAACACGCATTGGCTTTTGATGATTTCAGTGCCGATGGTGCGTTCAAACAAAACATTGGCAAGGTTTCGGCGGCGGGCAAAGTGCCGGTATTGGTCGATGGTGACATCACGGTATGGGACAGCTTGGCGATTGCCGAATACGTGGCCGAAAGCTTCCCTGACAAAGCCTTGTGGCCGCGCGATAAGGCAGCGCGTGCGCATGCGCGTGCCATCAGCGCCGAAATGCACAGCGGCTTTAACGCTTTGCGCAATGCCTGCCCGATGAACATCGATGCCGATTTGGCGGCTATTGGTCAGACTTTGTGGCAGGAAAACGCGGCTTTGCGCGCCGATGTGGCGTATTTAGAAAGCGTGTGGGGCAAACTCTTGGCCGATGGGCGCGAGTATTTGTTTGGTGAATTTTGCATAGCCGATGCGTTTTACGCGCCGGTGGTGACGCGTTTGAAAAGCTATGCCCTGCCCGTGAATGAACTCACACTCGCGTACATGGCTCGCATCCAAGCGCATCCTGCGGTGGATAAGTGGGTACAGGCCGCCTTACAAGAGCAGACTTTTGTGGCGGTAGACGAGCCGTATCGCCAACACCGCTAAACTTAGCGCTTTTACATCTGGTCATCAAAAAAAGCCCCATTGGGGGCTTTTTGTTTGCACTCTGACTTAAGGCAATAAACCCAAGGCTTGCCACAAGGCACGCAAGCTTTGCGCCTGCGCCAATTTACTGTGGATTAATTGCATATGTTCTTCGCGACTGACGAGTTTGTTGCCGTTCTCATCAATCAACACTTGATTGTGGGTTTGCAAACCTTGCCAAATGTTTTCGGCAATGTCGTCTAGACTGGCCGCAGGTTTGAGCAACCAAGTGCGCAAAGCCCAAGCATAGATGAATTCCAAAGTCAGGGCCATGCCGGTAACCGGACTGGCCACATACACGCCGCTGACTTTGTCATCCATTTTGCCCAATAAGGCCAGATTCAAATCATGGCATTGTTGGCGGGTTTGGTCGCTGGCGGCTGCCACACATGGTTGCAATTGGCCCACATGGATTTTCAGCAATAACAGTTGCAAGATGTGTTGCCACGAGTATTTGCTGTCCACAGCGGCCTGTATTTGCGCAAACGATTTGGGCGCGTAATTGTCCGCCACCAACAGCGCTTTAACCGGATCAAACAAATCGGCATTGAAATGGCGGCTGTCTTGGGTGGAAAACAAGAAATTGCCGAAATTGCTGGCCTCAACACTGCAGACAAAATGCACTTGTTGTAAGCGGCGCAAAATGCCTGGTTGGCTTAAGGCTTCGCCGCCTTTGATGTACAAGTCTTGGCGGAAGGTATTGCCGAGCAAGGCATCGCGCCAGGATTCGGCTGCCAACACATTGGGCTGGGCTTGCACTTGTGCCAAGCGGTTTTCATCCATGGCCAGATGGTTGATGTAAGCATTGGAAGCGGTGGTGCCGACAAATTGCAATTTGGCGCTTTGCATTTGTTCATTGACTTGGCTGAGTGAAAAACAGTCCCAATTGGCATTGAAATACTCGTGTAGCAAGTAATGGCGGTCGGCCGCTTGGATGCGCTCCCATGTGGATTTCAATACCGGGTTGTTGGCGAGCAAGGTCGGATTTTTTTCAAACATGGCCGAGAAATGCTCGATGGTATGGCCTATGCGTTCCAAGGCCGTGCCGGTTTGTTGCTGGAAATGCTGCCACATCATGTGTCGCCACGGCAAAAAGCCGGCGTGGCCGCTGATGGAATTGTAGCTGTTGTAGACGATGCCACCGGGTTTTAAGTGTTTTTGGATGATGTTGATGATGTGTTGGCGATTTTCATCGTTAATCCAGCTCCAAATGCCATGCAAGCTGATGCTGTTGCACATCGGCAAATCGGTGCGCGCATCCATTTGCGCAAAGCTGTCGTCACTGAGTTCGATGTGCGTGTGTGCGGCTTGTGCCAACCATTGTGCATGGGCGACATGGCTGGGGTTGAAGTCGTTGCCTATGTAGCGACCGGCTTGGCTGGCCGCATGGATGTTGATGCTGATGCCTTGGCCAAAGCCCAGCTCCATGTGCACATCGTCGTCGCTGCTGGGCAAAGGCTCGTAACCAGCCAACAAGACCGCCAATTTTTGCAAGCTGGGGCTGAGTTCTTTGTAATAGCCATAGGTGTATAAGGCTTCTGTATGGTAGCCGTCTGACCAATCTATCATTGTTTCTCCAACACAGTGTTTTAAATGACCACCACGTTCGTTCCTGACTTAAAGAAACGTGGTGAAGGTCGCGCATTGTGCGCTCTTAGAGTGCATGTCTTGAGATATGGCTCTTTTTCACACAAATAACATAAAGTAAAAACAGATGAAAGTCACTGTAAATCAACATGCCTAGATACTTTGTGACACGCTTCGGTGTACACTCTCGCCTTTATGATCTAACCCGTGTATTACGATGAATTTATTAAAAACCCTAGCCAAGGTCAGTAGCATGACCATGGTGTCGCGAATATTGGGTTTTATTCGTGATGCCATTATTGCGCGCATGTTTGGCGCAGGCATGGCCACCGATGCTTTTTTTGTGGCTTTCAAACTTCCCAATTTACTCAGACGCATTTTTGCCGAAGGGGCATTTTCTCAAGCTTTCGTGCCGATATTGGCTGAATACCGCCAAACCCGTTCGCCCGAAGCCACCAAGGCTTTTGTGCAACACATCACCGGTTTGCTCAGTTTTATTCTCGTCATCGTCACTGCCATCGGTATTTTGGCAGCACCATGGATTATTTACATCACCGCCCCCGGTTTCGCCACCAGCGCCGACAAATTCGAGTTGGCGGCGACGATGTTGCGCATCACGTTTCCGTATATTTTGCTGATTTCGCTGTCGAGCTTGGTCGGCAGTATTTTGAATACTTACCACCAGTTTTCGATACCGGCGTTCACACCGACGTTTTTGAACATTTCGTTCATCGTGTTTGCGCTGTTTTTCACCCCATATTTCGACCCACCGGCTTTGGCCTTGGCATGGGCGGTGTTTGTGGGCGGAATCTTGCAATTGGCGTTCCAATTGCCGGCGCTGGCGCGTTTGGGTTTCTTGCAAATGCCGAAAGTCAATTTCAAAGACGCCGCGGTCAGACGCGTGTTGCTGAACATGGCGCCGGCCATCTTGGGTGTATCCGTGTCGCAAGTGTCGTTGGTGATTAACACCATTTTCGCTTCGTTCCTAGTGGCCGGTTCGGTATCGTGGATGTATTACGCCGACCGTTTAATGGAGTTGCCAACCGGCGTGTTGGGCGTGGCCTTGGGCACGATTTTGTTACCAACCTTGTCCAAACACGCTGCCAATAATGACACCACCAATTTCTCCGCCTTGCTCGATTGGGGCTTGCGCCTGTGTCTGTTATTGACCTTGCCTGCAGCCGTGGGCTTGGGTGTGTTGGCGTTTCCGTTGGTGGCGACTTTGTTCATGTACAACGAGTTCAGCGCCTTGGACGCGGTCAATACGCAATGGGCACTGGTCGCCTATGCCATTGGTTTGGTCGGCATGATTGTGGTGAAGGTATTGGCACCGGGTTTTTATTCGCGTCAAAACATCAAAACCCCAGTCAAAATCGCCATCTTCACCTTGACTGTGACCCAAATCATGAACTTTACCTTCATCCAAATGTTTGCCGAAGGCTATAAACATGCGGGCTTGGCCTTGGCCATTGGTTTGGGCGCGTGCTTGAATGCCATCTTGCTGTATGTGTTGTTGCGTGTGAAAGGCTTTTACCAACCGAAAAGCGGCTGGCGCAGCTTCCTCATCAAATTGGTGGTGGCGGTGGCGGCGATGGGTGGCGTGTTGTGGTTGTTATTGCATGCGCAAACCGTGTATGTGTTTGACTGGTATCACTCAGGTCACATCCGTGCCTTGCAATTGATGGGTTTGGTCGGCATCGGTGCACTGGTGTATTTTGTTGCCTTGGGCATCATGGGTTTCCGCCCGCGTCACTTTAAGCGCTCAGAAGCATGATAAGCGGCCTGTAAACTCATTTAACTGCATAAACAAAGCCTCGGTATCATCCGAGGCTTTTTTGTGGCTGTTTGTGGACTTACAGGCCGCTTGTGTGTGGATAGCAACGCCGAAACAGCTTAAGGGTGAGGCCCAATACCGGGCCGATTAACAAGGCAAAGGCGATGGTGCCCAGCCCAACCGTGCCGCCCAACAGCCAACCGCTGAGACAGGCAAACACCTCCATCAACGTGCGTATCTTGGGCACAGACATGCCTGTGCGTGCGCTCAGTGCCACCATCACACCATCGCGCGGCCCTGCGCCCATGTTGACGCTCAAATAAAACGCGCCACAAATGCCTGCCAACACGATGCCTGAAATGCCTAAGGCGAGTTGTTGCCACAGCAGTGTCGGCGTTGGGACGTATTGACGGGTGACGTCTATGGCAATGGCAATCAGAACCGCATTCAATATCGTGTTCAGGCCGATTTTGATGCGCAACGGCCACCACAACAGCAAGATGAGGGCGCTGAGCAACATGCTGGACATGCCCACCGACAAAGGTGTGTGCAGCGACAGACCTTCGGCAAAAATCGTCCACGGCGAGTTGCCCAAATGCGACTGCAACAGCAAGCCATCGCCTATGCCAAAGCCAAACAAAGACACGATGCTGACCAGCAAGGGATAAGGCTGGAGCGACCACAGCGACGGCGCGCGCCAAGGCACGATGGGGATGGGGGTGTTTTTCATGGTTTATCAGTTCAAACAGCGTTCAGATGCGGCCTGAACGCTGTTTTTGGGTGTGTCGTAATAGCGGCAGTGTAATGCTTAAGCCGCGCAGCGTCTAACGCTTTTATCAAACCAAGATGCTGCCCACATCAATGGGTTTTGGCGCGGAAATGGCGCAGGTGTTGGCGGGTAGCAAAACTGGCGCCGCCTATGGCCAATACCGTCATCAAGCCCAATAACACTGCCAATTCAGGCAGGTTGAAAAAGCGCCACGTCATTTGGATGCCATACGGTGCAAACAATGATTTGAGCATGGGCGTGCTCACTTGAATCAAATACCAGCACAGCCCCACGCTGATGAGCAAGGCCAAAAAGCCTTGCCACCACGCTTGGTACAAAAACGGGCGGCGGATAAACGACGATGGCGCGCCCAATAATTTGGTGATTTCGATTTCTTCTTTTTGCGTCAAAATTTGCAAACGGATGGTGTTGTGCGCCACCAAAACAAAGGCCACGCACAGGGTAATGGCCAAGAACCACACCAATTGCCGCACCACATGGTTGATGCGGTACAGCGTTTGCATCCATTCGGCGTCCATTTGCGCCAAATCCACCATGGGCAAGGTCGCTAACTCGGCCTGTAAGGCTTGCAATTGCGCTGGGGTGGTATCGGGCTTGGGCGTGAGCACAAACGCGTCTGGCAGCGGATTTTCGTCCAGCATGGACACCAAGTCTTGTTCGCCCATGCTGTCTTGCATTTGCGCCAACGCTTGCTGCTTGCTCACATACTCGACTTGGCTGAATTCAGGCCGCTTTTGCAAACTGGCTTGTACCGCATTGATGTCTTTTTGCTCGGCGCTCAAAGCCATGAACACGGTGATTTGTGGCGTGGATGTCAGTTGTCCCAACATGTGTTGGTTGGACTGCACAATCAGATACAAGGCCAGTGGCAAGGTTAAGGCGATGCCCAGCATCACCAAAATCAGCAAACTGCCCAAAGGTTGGCGCACAAACGTCTTGAAGGCCCGAGCGGCGGCATGTTTGTGCATGGATAGCGCGTGACTCATCAGATCAATCTGCCTTGTTGTAAACGTAAAATGCGATGGCCATAATCGGCCATCAGGGTTTCATCGTGCGCGGCCACCACCACGGTGGTACCGGCTTTGTGGAAGGAGCTGAACAATTCCATGATGTCGAGCGCGTAAGCGCGGTCTAAATTGGCCGACGGTTCATCGGCTATCAACAAAGTCGGTTGATTCACCACCGCACGAGCGATGCACAAGCGCTGCTGCTCACCGCCAGACAGCGTCACTGGCATGGCGGTTTCCTTGCCGGCCAAGCCGACTTTGTCTATCGCCACACGCGCCCGCTTCAGCGCATCTTTCTTGCTGTAAGCGCCGGAAATCACCAAAGGCAACATCACATTGGCCAGCACATCGCGGTCGAACAAAATCTTGTGGTCTTGAAACACAATGCCGATGTGTTGGCGCAAAAAGCCCAAATGGTTGTCGGACAAATCGCCCAACACATGTTGGTTCAAGCGCACCACGCCTTCAGACGGTTTGGTGATGCCGGCAATCAATTTCAAGATTGTCGATTTGCCCGCACCAGAATGACCGGCCAAGAATATCATCTCGCCTTTGTCGATTTTGAAACTGAGGTTTTTTAAGGCCGCATGGCCACCAGGATAGGTTTTACTGACTTGTTCAAACTTAATCATCTGTGCCTTTCAAGACGCTTTGAAGCGCGCCGACAACACCACCGCGGCGATGATGAGACCGCCGCCGAGCAACATGCGCAAACTCGGTACATCGTGTAAGAATGCCCAAGCGATGGCGATGGCGTACACCGGTTCTAATGCAAATATCATCGCAGCCGTGCGCGCATTGATGGCGGACAGGCTGTCGATAAACAGCCAATAGGCCAAACCCGTACACAATACGCCCAAACAGGCGAGCCACAACCAGCCCATATTGCTTAACTCAGCCAATTGCGGTGCGGCAAATGCCGTCACCACGGTGATGGCAAAGAATTGCCACCAACACGCTTGCAAAGATGAGGCTTGGCGTTTGGCCGCGCCCACACGGTTACAGGCCGCTATCACCGCATAAATCACACCAGAGAAAATGCCCCACAACAAACCGACCGTGCCTTGGTTGGCAAAATTAAAGCTGGGCGTGACCAATACCAAACCCAGCGTAATCAAGCCGATTAAGGCCAATTCCAGTTTGCTGATGCGGTCTTTGAACACCACGGCCTCGATGATGGCGATGGCGGCGGGAAAACACGAGAAGCCCAGCGTGCCGATGGCAACACCGCCTAGCTTGATGGCATAGAAAAACGACCACCAATGAACGCCGAGCAAACAGCCAATAAGCAGCAATTGGCCGATTTCTTTGGCGGCCACGCCTTGCCACGGCAAGCGTTTTTTCAGCGCACACACCAAAAACAACACCACCACCGCAATGGCGGTGCGCCCCCACACCACCGAGATGGCCGAGGACGGTATCAAAGCGGCGAACACGCCCGACAGACCAAAGAATATGGTCGCAAAATGCATGTTGAGTAAGGCGCGGGTACGGGTCATTGGTGTTTACAGGCCGCTTATCAATCGCCTAACAAGGCTTCAGCATAATCACGCGCATTGAAAGGACGCAAATCCTCAATGCCCTCGCCCACACCGATAAAGCGGATGGGAATCGGACGGGTCTTGGCTAAAGCCGCAATCACGCCGCCTTTGGCAGTGCCATCGAGTTTGGTCAAAATCAAGCCGGTCAAACCCAAGGCATCGTCAAACGCAATCACTTGGTTGACCGCGTTTTGGCCGATATTGGCATCAAGTACCAAAATCACCTCGTGTGGTGCGGTGTCCATCGACTTTTGCATCACGCGCTTCACTTTTTTGATTTCTTCCATCAAGTGCAATTGCGTTGGCAAACGGCCGGCGGTATCGGCGAGCACAATGTCGGTGCCGCGCGCTTGCGCCGCGTGCATGGCATCGAAACACACGGCAGCGGAGTCGCCTGTGGCTTGTGAAATCACGGTGACGTTGTTGCGCGCACCCCATTCAATCAATTGCTCACGCGCCGCGGCGCGGAAGGTGTCGCCCGCCGCCAACAACACCGATTTGCCTTGGCGTTGGTAATGGGTGGCGAGTTTGCCTATGGAGGTGGTTTTGCCAGCGCCGTTCACGCCTGCCATCATGATGACAAACGGTTTGGCATCGGCAGGGATTTCCAATGGCTGCTGCAATGGTGCAATCAAATCGACCAAAGCGTCTTTCAAAGCCTCGCGCAATTCTTGCGGATTTTTCAAACCTTTTAAGCTTACACGTTGGCGCACGTCTTCCAACAAATGCTCGGTGGCTTCCACGCCCATGTCGCTGGTGAGGAGTACGGTTTCCAATTCTTCGTACAAGTCGTCGTCGATGTCGGCACCGCCGAACACGCCGGCCAAGGATTTGCCCAATTTGTCGCGCGATTTGCTCAAGCCTTGTTTCAAACGCGCCGTCCAGCCGCTGGCTTGGCCGGGTTCAAAGTTTTGATTCGGGTCTTGCTGTACCACAGGCGCGGCCGTTGCCACCGGAGCCGCGGTCGGTTTGACCACAATTTCCTTGTCTTCGGCAACAATATTGCGCGTCCAGTTTTGGGTAAAGAACGAGGTTTCTTCTGTTGCAGCTTCGGTGGTGTTGCTGGTTTCAGCCTCGTCTAAATGGCCGCTTAAGGCTTTGTTCGGGGCAATGCCGCGTGCCCAACCTTGTGGTTCTGTGGTTTTGGCTGCGGTGTCTGTCTCAGTGGCGATTTCATCTGCTGCTTCGATAGCAAGCTCTGCTGTTGGTTTTTCTGCCGCTGCTGCGTTTACAGGCTGCATGTCCTCAAGCACGGGTGCAGCTGTGGGGGCTGGTGTCGGCATGGCAGTAGGCATCACCGTAGGAGCCACGGTCGGTGCGGCTGTCGGTGCTGCGGTGGCTGCCACTGTAGGCGCAGGCGTTGGCGCAGGCGTCACTTCGACTTCAGGCTCGGCAATAGGTGCGGCAACAGTGGATTGTGCAGGTGTTGCAGGGGCAGCAGTGGCCGCTGGCGCATCCAAATCATCGAAGCGCAGCGCATTCACACTCTCGGGAACTTGTTCTGGCTCAGTAATGACAGTGGCAACTTCTGCCACAATCGGTGTTGCGCTAGGTTCAGGTTTGTTAACAAGGCTGTCCTGTGCTTCCTGTGGCACTTCTTCCTTGTTAGAATCATTTGCTTCTGGCAAGAGGGACTCTTGCTCTAATTCCGGTTGTTTTTGTTCCGGTTCGGATTTTTTAAATTTTTTCTTAAAGAAACTGAACATGAGGGCTTTCAATCAACATATATGCTTGAGTAACACCTATTGTAGCGTAAAAATCAAGGATTAATCATGTCTCTAAGAGTTTGGACGTTGGCATTGGCCTGCGCAGCGATCAGCGCCCCTGTTTTCGCTGAAACCCTCAGCAAAACATTGGACAATGGCTTGAAAGTCATCGTGCGCGAAGACGCGCGTGCGCCGGTGGTGGTGACGCAACTGTGGTACAAAGTCGGCAGCGTCGACGAACAAGCGGGCAAAACCGGTTTAAGCCATGTATTGGAACACATGATGTTCAAAGGCACGCCCAGCGTTCCTTCTGGCGAATACTCCAAACGCATCACCGCCATGGGCGGCGAACTCAATGCCTATACCAACCGCGATGAAACCGTGTATTACCAAACCGTGGCCAAGCAACACTTGCCTGAAGTGTTGCAAATGGAGGCCGATCGCATGGTGAATTTGGGTTTTAGCAACAAAGACTATGTCAATGAATTGGAAGTGGTGAAAGAAGAACGCCGTTTGCGCACCGACGACAGCCCTTCAGGCCGCTTATACGAAAAACTGTACCAAACCGCCTTCAACACCAGCGGCAATAAATCGCCGATTATTGGTTCTATGGACGACTTGACCCACATGACTGGCGATGATGCGCGTGCGTGGTATCAGCGCTGGTACGCGCCCAACAATGCCACCATGATCATCGTCGGCGATGTGAATGCCAAACAAGCGATAGACCAAGTGGAACGCGCTTTTGGCGGCTTAAAGCCGTCGAAATTGCCGAGCCGCGCCTTGCCAGCCGAGCCCAAACAAACCCAAGAGCGCAGCGCCGAAGTGTCGGCGCCATCGGAGTTGCCCATCGTGGCTTTGGGCTACCAAGTGCCGCAATTGAAACAATTGGACGACAAACTGCCATATGCGCTCGATACCTTGGCCGATGTGCTCGATGGCAATGCCGCCAGTCGCATGGAGAAAAATTTGGTGCGGGCCAAACCCATCGCCTTGTCTGCTGGCGCTTCGTATTCGCTGCTTACCCGTGCAGACACGCTGTTTGTATTGTCTGGCGCGCCAGCGCAAGGCGTGAGCGTGCCGCAATTGATTGCCGCTTTGAAAGGTGAAGTGGCCGACATCGCTAAAAACGGCGTCAGCGAAGAGGAATTGGCGCGCATCCGCAACCAGCGTGAAGCCTCAGAAACCTATGCCAAAGATTCCATGTCCACCCAAGCCTCATTGATGGGCGATTTGGAAAGCAAAGGCTTTAGCTACCAAAACGAAGACGAAGTGCGCCGCCGTTTGAACGCGGTGACTGCGGCCGAAGTGCAGCAAGCAGCGCAATTTTTAAGTGATGAAACCGTGACCCAAGTCATCTTAAAACCCGAAGCCTTGAACCAAAAAGGAAGCAAATAATGAGATACACCCCTACCTTATTGGCCTTGGCTGTGTGCAGCATGGTCGCTGTTGCTCATGCTGACACCATACCTGCTACCCCTTTACAAGCCGCTTCTCCCGTAAAAAGCCACAACATCAACATTCAGCGTTGGCAAATGGACAATGGCGCCAAAGTATTGCTGGTGGAGCGGCATGAGCTGCCGTTGGTCGACATAGACGTGGCCTTCGATGCCGGTACGCGCCGCGATGCCGCCAACAAAATCGGCGTGGCCGATTATGCCGGCGCCTTGATGGACATGGGTGCGGGTGATTTGTCGGAAGAAGACATCCGCAAGCAAAGCAGCGATTTGGCGGTAACCGTGGCCAGTTATGCGGGTCTGGAGCGCTCCGGTGTGCGCATCCGCAGCCTGAGCGAGGCCAAGACTCTGCAGCCGACGCTGGCCTTGGCCAACACCATTTTGACTAAACCACGCTATGAAGCGGCGGTGCTCAAGCGCGAACAAGACCGTTCGGTGTTGTCGCTGAAGCAAAACGAAACCAATCCGCAGTTTTTGGGCAACCGCGCCATGACGCGCTTGAATTATCCCAAACATCCATATGGTTACAGCGCTTGGGAAAATGAAAAAACCATCCGCGCCATCAAGGTAGCGGATTTGCAGCGTTTTCATGCGCAGTATTTCCGCCCACAAACCGCCGTCATTTCCATTGTTGGTGACATGAACCGCAGTCAAGCCGAACAAGTGGCCACCACGCTGTTAGCTGGTTTGCCGCAAGACAAAATCGCTTTGGCACCGATTGCGGCCGTACCGGTAAAAGGCGGCCAAACCACGGCCATTGCCCATCCCGCCAGCCAAGCACATTTGGCCTTGGGCTTGCCGGTGTTCACGCGTGACGATCCGGATTATTTCCCCTTGCTCATCGGCAATTACACCTTGGGTGCCGGCGGCTTTGACAGCTTGTTGATGCAAGAATTGCGCGACAAACGCGGCTATACCTATGGCGCGGGCAGCAGCTTGGAGCCTTTGCAGCAAAAAGGCGAATTCAGCATCAACATGAGCACCAAAAAAGCCAGCGCCACCGATGCCTTGAAAGTGACCAAAGAAGTGGTGAGCGCCTATGTGGCCAATGGCCCGACCGAGGCGCAATTGCAACAGGCCAAGGCCAACATCATCGGCGGCTTCCCGATGCGTTTTGACACCAATGCCAAGCTGTTGTCATGGTTGGGCACCATTGGCTTTTACAATTTACCCAGCGACTATTTGGACACTTACACCCAAAAAGTGAATGCTTTGACCACAGCACAAATCCGCGAGGCTTGGCAGCGTCGCATCAAGGTCAACGACTTGAATGTGGTGGTGGTGGGTGGTGAAAAATAAGCCAGCATTGATGTAAGCGTTCGCTAGCTGTGACGTATTGAATCAAGCGGCCTGTAAACCTTTTTAAATGGTTTACAGGCCGCTTTTGTATGCTTTTCGCCGAGATAAAGCAAGGTTTTAGTGGTTTTGCATCAAAATTGTGCTTGTCTTGCGCCCACACATTGGCGGTATCATCGGCATGGATTAGAGTATGACTCAGGTTTGCGCCGCGTAGTTGGCACAGATTGACACCGCCGCGCCATAACCGTACGCCACACACATTATTACCCCAGCCTATGTCTACAGGAGCACAGCCAGATGCAAGCTTTCAGCGTCGAACATTTTAACCACATGGTCAAAGAGCAATTGCCGGCCGCCGATTTTTGCGGCGTGGCCGTCACAGCCATCAATGCCACCCGTTGCACCGTCAGCATGACCCACCAACACGCCAACCAAAACCCGTTCGGTTCGATTTACTTTGCCGCCTTGGCAATGGCAGCAGAATTGTCCACCGGCGCGATGGTCATCCGTGCAGTGAACACTGCGCCGGAAGCGATTTCGATGCTGGTGCTGAATCAAAATGCCAATTTCAGCAAAAAAGCCCGCGGCACCATCACCTTTACCTGCGAGCAAGGCGGCTTAATCGCCGCGGCGATAGACGAAACCATACAAACCCGTGAGGGCGTGACGCTGTGGCTGCAAGGCACAGGCGTGGACGAAGACGGTGATGTGGTGACGACGATGAATTTTGAATGGACGCTTAAGGTGAAGAATCCATAAGTATTGTTAGCTATGGATTGAAACCATACAAAAGCGGCCTGTAAACGGATTTCAATGGTTTACAGGCCGCTTTAGTGCGTATTGAGAATTGTGGTTTTACTGCGCTGGTTTGAATCTGCCCACTGTGGTTAGCTGTTGCTGCTTTGTCTTAGATGTGCGAGCGGCTATGGATAGCAGTGGGCATTTGTCACCCGCTCTGAGATTGGCGACCGATGCCTAGCTCAAGACCCGAATCAAAGCCACCGGCAGGATGAGCATGCTGGCAGGGAAAAGCAGCAATATCAGCCACCACAGGGCAACATTGTCGGTGAAATGGTCGAGTAAAAAATAATACAGCCAAAAAATCAGTCCCATGATGACGGCTGAAATCAATACTGGCAGCAAAGGCGTGCCAAACAACAGGCTCAGCAGCGCATTGATGCCGGTTAACACTGCGGCATAAAACCACGGCTGTTTGGGTTCGGAAGTTTGGGCTTGCCACCACGCCAAAGCGAACATTAAAAACACCAATAGCATTTCTCACTCCCCTTAAAAAATAAAGTAAATCAACTACATGATAACAGTATATTGACTGCTTATTGAACCAGAACATCAGCAAGAGCACAGCTGCCAATACAATGCAGGACACAAGAGATGACAAGCGGCCTGTAAACCATTGCAATGGGTTTACAGGCCGCTTTGATATTGATGACTACCGTGCAGCCAGTGTTTCAAAACATTGTATGGTGTCGTGTTTGCTATTTCTTCACCGGATGTTTTTGCAACATCCGTTGCAGCGTGCGTCTGTGCATGTTCAGCGCGCGGGCGGTGGCGGAGATGTTGCCATCGTGTTCTTCTAATACGCGCTGCAAGTGTTCCCACGTCATGCGTTTCAGTGATAAGGGGTCGCTTTCCAGCGGCGTTTGCGCCAAGGCGGCTGGCGCTTCGGCCTCTTTGAAAAAGCAATTCAAAATCGTGTCGACATCGGCAGGCTTGGGCAGGTATTCACAAGCGCCGAGTTTGATGGCGCTGACGGCGGTGTTGATGCTGGCATAGCCGGTGAGGATGACGATTTTGGTGGCGGGAAAGCGTTGGTGCAATTCGGGCAATAATTTCAGGCCGCTGTCTTCGCCCAAATTCAAATCCAAGATGATGCCGTCGCCACCATCGTTTAAGGCCAAGGCGGCGGCGGCGTTTTCGCACCAAGTGAGGCGGTGGCCGAGCCGCTCCATGCTGCGGCCAAGCAAGCGGGCAAACGTGGCATTGTCATCGATTAAAATAAAATGGCTCATATCAGTTGAGCGGCAAGCTGATGACAGCCCGCACGCCTCCTTGTTGTTGGTTGGACAGGCTGAAGCTGCCGCCCAGTTTTTCAAACGTGGCATGCGATAGCTTCATGCCCAAACCCAAACCCGATGGTTTTTGCGATGGCAATGCACTGAGGCCTGCCCATTCCAATTGCGCTTGTGGCAGCGAACCGCTGCGGTTGATGATTTCGATGTGTAAGGTGTTTTCCGCGACACTGGTCATCACTTCGACGCGATTATCGCCTGCATCGGCGGCATTGTTCAAAATATTGAACACCGCCGGCCACAATAAGGGGTCGACCACCATCGTGGTTGGTGGTGTTTGCTGCTGTTGCCACTCGACTTGCACTTGCGGGCGCAGGTTTTGCCAGCGGGCTAAGTGGATGGCAAACGCATCCTCAAACACCACTTGTGACGGTTCGCGTTTGGCATCGCGGCGCAAGCTGTGCAAGATGTCGGTGCATTCTTCCAGTTGCGTGCGCATCAGCGCCAAGTCTTCGGCGTCTTCGGCGTGTGCGTTCTGGCGCAATTCGTCCAGCAGCAAATACAGATTGTTCATTGGTGTCGACATTTTGTGCGCCAAATTGGCGGCATTCATGCCCAGCCACAACATGTTTTCATCGCGCATTTGGTTGCGATAGGCCAAGCGCAGCAATACCTCGCGCTCTTTCAAGCTGTGCATCAACCACGTGACCAACACGCAAATCAAGGTACTGATAAGGCCAAACGTCAGCCACATGCCGATGAAGTGCAGCTGCAAATTTTGGTGCAGCCAATGCGCGTTGACGATGGGTAGGTGGAAAAAGTAAATCAGCAAATACAAGGCGATGGTGATGGCGCTGAGCGTCCATGCAAAGCGTGCAGAACACATCAAGGCGGCGAATAAGACCGGCACCAAATACAAAAACGTCAGCGGATTGCTGGCGCCGCCAGTGAGAAACAGCAGTTCCGACAGCGACCACAAATCCAAACACAAACCGATGGGGATGCTGATGGCAGGATTGGCATAAGCGCTTTTTTGCCACAGCCAAATCAGACCATTGCCTATGGCCAAGGTGGCGATGGCTTGCGCAATCAACACATGCGGCAGCGGCACTTGTGCGCCCCAACACACCGCCCATAAACCGGTAGCCAGCAGGATAAACAGCCAGCGGATGTGGATATTCAATTGCGCCAAGCGCTCTTCATCTAACAGCAAACTCTTAATCATGTTTTAACACATTGAATTTCAAATTAAAAATAAGTGGTGCGGCAATATGTCGCATTGTTTACAGGCCGCCTTCTGACAATAATGGCCAGCAACAATTGATTTACATCAAATGAGTAACCTTAAAACAACAACACACGAGGAACACACATCATGTTTGATTGGGACGCATTGATGCTGGCGCGCATACAGTTCGCGTTTACCGTATCGTTTCACATCATTTTTCCGTCGATTACCATCGGCTTGGCCAGTTTTTTAGCGGTATTGGAAGGCTGTTATCTCAAAACCCGCAAACCAGTGTACAAGCAATTGTATCTGTTTTGGAGCAAGATTTTTGCGGTGAATTTTGGCATGGGCGTGGTTTCGGGTTTGGTGATGGCATTTCAATTCGGCACCAACTGGAGCGGCTTCTCTGAATTCGCCGGCAGCATTACCGGCCCTTTGCTCACGTATGAAGTGATGACGGCCTTCTTTTTGGAGGCGGGTTTCTTGGGGGTGATGTTGTTTGGTTGGAACAAAGTCGGTCCGCGTTTGCACTTCTTTGCCACTTGCATGGTGGCTTTGGGCACGCTGATGTCGACTTTTTGGATTTTGGCTTCCAATTCTTGGATGCAAACCCCGCAAGGCTACATCATTGAAAACGGCGTGGTCGTGCCCACCGATTGGTTGGCCGTCATCTTCAATCCTTCTTTCCCTTACCGTTTGGCCCACATGGCAATCGCCGCCTTCATTACCAGCGCCTTATTGGTGGTCGGCACCGGCGCTTGGCATGCACTCAAAGGCAGACGCGATGCGGCGGTGAACAAAATGCTGTCGATGGGTTTGGGGTTGCTCATTGTGTTGGTGCCGTTGCAAGTGGTGGTGGGCGACATGCACGGCTTGAATACCTTACAACACCAACCGGCGAAAATTGCCGCCATCGAAGGCCATTTTAAAAATGAGGGCGATGAGCCGACGCCGTTAATCTTGTTTGGCTTGCCGAATATGGCTGCCGAAGAAACCCAATACAAAGTGGAAATTCCAGCCTTGGGCAGCCTGATTTTGACCCACAGCTTGGACAAACAAGTGCCGGCTTTGACCGAGTTTGCCAAAGAAGACCGCCCCAATTCCACCATTGTGTTTTGGTCGTTCCGCATCATGGCCGGTTTGGGCATGTTGATGTTGTTATTGGCACTGTGGGGCAATGTGTTGCGTCGTGGTCAGCGTTGGGGCCACAAGCCTTTGTTCTTGCGCTTTGCGGTGTTGATGGGGCCATCGGGCTTGCTGGCGGTATTGGCCGGTTGGTTTACCACCGAAGTGGGTCGGCAGCCGTGGGTGGTGTATGGGGTACAGCGCACCGTGGATGCGGTGTCGGGTCATGGCGCGCTGCCGATGACCATCAGCTTGGCGGTGTTCATCGTCATTTACTGTTCGGTGTTTGGCGTGGGCACATATTACTTGCTGCACATGCTCAAAAAAGGCCCAGACGATGGTTTGCCACCAGAAACCACTGACATGATTGCCGCTTCTGGCCATGTGGCTGTGGCACGCGACACCCACTCACAACATTAAGGAGACCAACATGGGATTGGATTTGGTTTTGATATGGTTTGTCATCATCGTGTTTGGGGTGTTGATGTACATCATCATGGATGGATTTGACTTGGGCATAGGCATCTTGATGCCGTGGACGAAAAACATGGCCGAGCGCGACACCATGGTCAATACCGTGGCGCCGGTGTGGGACGGCAATGAAACCTGGTTGGTTTTGGGCGGTGCGGCCTTGTTTGGCGCGTTTCCACTGGCGTATGCGGTGGTGCTCGAAGCCTTGATGATGCCGCTGGGCTTGATGCTAATCGCGTTGATTTTTCGCGGTGTGGCGTTTGAATTTCGCTTTAAAGCCATAGAAAGCCACCGCGCATTTTGGGACAAGGCCTTTATTGGCGGCTCCATCGTGGCAACGTTTTGCCAAGGCGTGGTCGTTGGTGCTTTGGTGCAAGGCTTGCAGGTTACAGGCCGCCATTACAGCGGCGGTGCGTTCGATTGGCTCAGCCCATTCAGCCTGTTTTGTGGCGTGGGTTTACTGGCCGCTTATGCCTTATTGGGTGCGACATGGTTGATGATGAAAACCGAGGGCGAGTTGCATGTCAAAGCGCAGCAATGGAGCCGACGCTTGGCGGTATTGTTGTTGCTGGCGATGGCCATCGTCAGCGTGTGGACACCGCTGCTCGATGCCGATATTGCCGCGCGTTGGTTTGATTTGCCCAATCTGTGGTTCTTCTTACCTGTACCCGTATTGGTGTTGGCAGCGGCATGGGGGATACACAAAGCGATTGCGCAAAACCTGCATGTGGCGCCATTTTTGCTCACTTTGGGGTTGATATTTTTGGGCTTCAGCGGCTTGGGCATTTCGATATGGCCGAACATCATTCCACCCAACATCAGCATTTGGCAGGCAGCGTCCAGCTTACAAAGCCAAGGCTTTATGATTTTGGGTACTTTGTTGATTTTGCCGATTACCTTGGGCTATACCGCTTGGTCGTATTATGTGTTCCGCGGCAAAGTGGTCGATGGTTATGAACATTAAGGAGACAAGCATGCAACGGTATCTGTGGTTGGTGGGCATTTGGATGGCAAGCATCGCCGCGCTCAGCGTTTTTACCTTATTGTTTAAATTGTTAATGCGTTGGGCAGGTTTGTCTTAATGAGGATAAATCTCTGCATAAGCTGTGGATAAGCTGTGAATTATGTGGATAACTTATGTATAAGGTGGATAAATCAGGGTTTTAAGGCAGTGACAACCCATGTGTTACCTTGAAGATGCGGCCTGTAAAATGTTCAGGCCGCATTCATGTTATAATGAACGCGCATTACAGTATGCCAGACAGTCGCCGCGTGGCAACACGGGGAGGAAAGTCCGGGCTCCACAGAGCAGAATGCCAGCTAACGGCTGGGCGTCGAAAGGCGACGGAAAGTGGAACAGAAAGCAAAACCGCCGATGGCCTTAGGGCACAGGTAAGGGTGAAAAGGTGCGGTAAGAGCGCACCGGGCACTTGGCAACAAGGCGTCGCAGGCTAAACCCCATTCGGAGCAAGACCAAACAGAATCTGTTAATGCGGCTCGCATTGGATTCGGGTAGGTTGCTTGACGGCATGAGCAATCATGTTGCTAGATGAATGACTGTCCAACGACAAAACCCGGCTTATCGGCACACTGTAATGCCCCCACATGCTGCGCATCCAATAAGGTCGCCAGACCACACAATATCGCGCAACACAGCATCCCACACATCACGAGTGCAATCCCTTTATTGATTAACGAATTGGCGGTTTTCCCGACCATGGCCGCAGCGTTTTAAACACGCAGGGCAAGGTCACGGAAATGCGCACTGTTTGCCTGTGTCATGGTTGACGCACTTGGGCAGACAGTGGTTTTCATTGTTGGTTTTTGAATCCATGAGGTGAGTCCATGCTCAAACGCAAACAAGACAATTGTTCTTTTTGGGTACAGTCTTTGGCTGAGTCGTCGTACGCGCCGCCGCAGACTGCGCCGCGCATAGCTGACCAATACGATGTCGCCATCATCGGCGGTGGTTTCAATGGCTTGTGGCTGGCCTATTATCTGAAACAAGCCGATGCCTCTTTGCGCATCGCGATATTTGAATCCCACCACATCACTTATGGCGCATCCGGTCGCAACAGCGGTTGGCTGTCGCCGCAACTGCATTCCAGCGCCCAAGTATTGCTGCAAGACGTGCACACCGACAACCAATTTGTGCGCGTGTTGCAACGCCACATGATAGGCAGCGTCGGCGAGGTATTGCGCGTGGCCGAGCGTGAACAAATAGACTGTGATGCCGAACACGGCGGCATGTTGCTGGTGGCGACCAATGCCGCGCAACACGTGCGTTTACAACGCCAACACCAACAAGAATTGGACTGTGGCTTTCAAGACGAAGAGCTGCAATTGCTGCCGCAAATCAGCGCCCAAAGCCACATACGCATCCCCGGTTTACAGGCCGCTTTGTATTACCAACACGGCGCACGCGTGCAGCCAGCCAAACTGGCGATGGGCTTGATGCAATGCGTGGAAGCCTTGGGTGTGCATGTGTTTGAAAACACGCCGGTGCAAACATGGCAAGCGGGCAAACTCCGTTTGGCCGGTCAAGACGTCGCCGCCAGCCACATCATTTGCTGCGCCGAAGCCTATGCCAATCGCTTGTTGCAAGACCAAAAAATCACCGCCATGAATGCGTCGATGTTGGTGACCAAACCGTTGCCAGAGTCGTTTTGGCAAGAATACGGCTGGCTAGAACAGTATTTGTTGGCTGACATAGCGCATCTGCCGTTTTATGCGCAAAAAACCAGCGATGGTCGCATCGCGTTTGGCGGCAGCGGCATGCCTTACCAATACGGCGGCGCCGATGCCGGCGAGGGCATACTCGACAGCGACAGCAGCGTGCATTTGTACCGCCGCTTGAGCGCCTTGTTCCCAGACTATCCGTTTGTGATTGAAAACGCATGGCGTGCATCGTTGGGCATGACCCGCAATGGCACGCCGTCGGTCAGCTTACAGCCGCAAACCGGCTTGGGCTGGATGTATGGTTTGGGCAGCATCGGTTTGGTGGCGAGCAATTTGGCCGCCCGTCTGATGGTCGATAAGATTTTGGGCAAAGAAACCGTGTTGACCACCTTGCCGTGGAATGACTATCAATGCCCAACTTGGCCAAACGAACCGTGGCGCTGGTTGGGCATACACGGCCGCTACGCCTTGGCCAGTGCCACCGACAGAGTAGAAAGCAGCCGCTATTTGCGCGGTTTTCAGCTTAAGCGTTGATGGGTCTCGTTAATCCAAAAAGTGTGAGTACATACAAATAAGCGGCCTGTAAACCAGTTACAGGCCGCTTATTTGTTGCTACAGAGGATTAGGCGTTGCGTTTCAGGTTGAGTATGGTGGTGGCCATGGATTCGGCCGCTTGACGGTTGCGTCCATATGGAATGGCAATCCAGCCTGGTGCTGAGTCGTCTTGTAATTGGTAATGAATTTCTAAAAAAATGTTTTCGGTCACTTTGGTTTTGGAACGGGAGCGGCTGCCGAAGTTATAGCCCAAACCCGAACTGCTCATGATACCAAAACTGCCACCGTGTTTGGTTTCGGTGTGTAAATGGGTTTCGCGTTCGACTTTGACATTGGTGATTTGATGAGGCTTAAATAAGGCCCGTTTGTAATGTGTGTCACGTGCGATGGCCAAGATGGCTTTTTGGGGGAGGTCTACGGCAATCAAGCCGGGTGTGGGCATGCTCCAAGCATGGCTAATTGAGGGTGAAAATTTCATCAATGACAAGCTGTTGACCATGTCTTTTTTGCGCGCCGCAAACATGATTCTGGCGATGTTCATGATGCCCCATTTGTACACGAGGCTGAACAACAAGGCCAATAAGAAAAAATACACGGCACCCCAACCAAACGCCGCCAATAAACCGTATTCCAAACCTTGTTTGATGGTGGCATAAATCAAAATCACCACAAAAATGGCTAAGGTTATTTTTATCATCCATGCCAGTGCAGAGAGGGCGGTCAATGATTTTTCGTCTTGGCTCCAGAACGCGAGTGTGTTTGTGGTAACTTGATTGTTTGGATTGCTCATGATGTTCCCTTATTAGATTTTAGACACTAATAATGGCAACTTATCTGAATTGTGCGGATGATTCAATCGTGAAATGGCATTTTCCATACAAGCGGCCTGTAAATCGTTTACAGGCCGCTTGTAGTGTGAGGCGTTAGTGTGGGTTAGGTGTCACACTTCTCTATCGGTTTGGGTTGTCCACTCCGCTTTCAGCAACGAAAAAATCTGATGGTCGATATAGCGTTGGTGCAGGAATTCATTGGCGCGGGCGGTGCCTTCATATACAAAACCCAAACGCTTAGCGATGGCGCTGCTTTTGGCATTGCCGACGCCGGCGCGGATGATGACTTTGTTCAAGGCCAAGTCTTCAAAACCATATTGGATGAGGCGGCGCAAGGCGGTGCTGACAATGCCCAAGCCTTGGTAAGCCTCGCCCAACCAATAGCCGATGTTGGCAGAGCGGTTGTTCGCTTGAAACTCATTGTAGGAAATCACCCCACAAATTTGCCCTTGGTATTGCAACAGCAAAATCAGCGCCTTGCCGTCACGATTGTGTTCTTGCGCCTTGTTTAAAAACGTGGCCACGTCCAGCGGTGTTTGCATCAAGGCTGGCCAAGTGAGCCAAGCGTTCAAATACGGCAAATTCGCTTGGATGAGGTCAAACAAAACCCGTGCATGTTCGCTGTGCGGTGGAACAAGATTCACGTCAGCGCTGATGCGGGTTGGGTATTTCAACATGGGTATCCTAGTGAGAGGGCAAAGTGGGCGCGGTGTTGAGGTGGGGGGTGTTTTGTTATGATGTGGCTTCAGCATACCTGCATTCATCTTAGACACCAAGGAATTCCATGTATTTACGCCCATTACAGCCCGAAGACAATGCCACCATCGCCGCGGTGATACGCACGGTTTCAGCCGAATTTGGTTTGGCACCCAGCCAAGGCTTTGCCGTGGCCGATGCGACTTTAGACGATTTGTATGCGGTGTACCGCCAAGACGGGGCGGCGTATTGGGTGGTGGAAAACGAGCACGGTGAGGTGGTGGGTGGCGGTGGTGTCGCGCCTTTAAAAGGAGCGGAGCACATCTTGGAAATCCAAAAAATGTATTTCTTGCCCGAGGCGCGTGGGCAAGGCTTGGCCAATACCCTTTTGTTGATGTGTTTTGCCTTTGGCATTCAAAGAGACAAGGGCGAATTTTATTTGGAAACCACCGCCAACCTCAGCCGCGCCATCGCCTTGTATGAAAAGCTGGGCTTTGAATACTTGTCCGCCCCTTTGGGCAACACCGGCCACAGCGCCGCGTGTGAAATCTACATGCACAAAGTCATTTAAGCCTCGCGGTATTGAGCAGCGGCCTGTAAACGATTTACAGGCCGCTGTTTTGATGTTGGCATGGAAGTTGTATTCATATTTCATATGCACATGGTGTTTTCGCACCAAGGAAAAACGCAGTGATTGCAGCAGATTAAGTCTGCACACATCTCTTGCACCAGTATCAATTTGAATATAGAGTCTATTGCTTTTATGCTGGCGTATTTCACAGCTTGAATGCTGAAATGCGGCGGCAAAGCCAGCGAAAGGGAAGCAGCGTGGAAACCAAAATGAAATTATGGGCGTGTTTGTGCGCCGGCAGTTTGTTATTGAGCGCGTGCGGCGGTGGTGCCGATGCGGCGAATAACGATGAGCAACAGCAAACGCAAACCCAGAGCGAGGACAGTGGCGAAGACGCAGGCAGCAGCGCCGAAGCCAAGCAAGCCGAGGCTTACAATGAGTATGTCAGCGCGCACAACAATATTGTGGGCATGTTTTACGGCAGCACCAAAGGCCTAGAGCCATTATTGGCGCAGTACAAGCGACAAAAACTCAGCACCGCCACGCCCAAAGACCCGATTATGTATTTGAACACTTCGATGTTGCGCAATATGTTGGGCAATTTGGACAGCGCCAGCAAAATCAAAGTCGGAGGCGATTTTGCTGCTTTGGAAGCGGCGGCTGGCAAGCTTTTTGCCACAGGCACACAATTGAAACAACAGGCCGACGATCTTGAAGCCTATTTCAAATCCAAGAAATTCATGGACGATGGCTATGCCAAAACCAAGGCCGACAATGCCGCGTTTGAGCATCAATGGGAAAAATTCAATGCCGAATACGAGGTGTTCAATGTGGAGCTGGGCAAAGTGGAAAAAGCACAGCGTTTGGCCAGCATAGAGCGCTTTAGCAAGGCTGGACAATTGCGCGAAGCCGCACAGGAAAAAGCCTTGATGTCGGCGAATGAAATCTTGGAATTGATTAACAGCCCAGCCGACATCAACAATGCCGACAAAATGGCGCAAGCCGATGCTCAGGTAAAAACGTTGGAAGCGGCTTTGGCCGAATTGAACGCAGCCAATGGCAAAACCAAAGACAGCGATTCGTACAAATTTGAAGGCACTTTCGATAATTTGACCGCGTTTACTGGCTATTGGCGCGAAATGAAGGCGAATAAAGACCCATCGCGCTATGAAAACATGGTCGACAGCTATAACAGCGCAGTGCGTTAATCCTCTTTCAGCATCACTGCAAAAGCGGCCTGTAAACATTTACAGGCCGCTTATTTGCACTGTAAGGCGTGAAGTGAGGGAGAGGCTGCAAATGCGTCCACATTCAGCTCAAGTGCTGCGGGTCAGGCATAAGCTGAGGAATCGGCTGCCGCAAATGTGTTGTGTCTTGGTAAAATTGCGTGAAGCGTAGTGATACTTGAGCCTCAACAATACACATCACACCGACACAATTTTTACCATCAAAATGCCGAAAATAGGCTTTTTTAGGTTAATAAACCTAGTAAAGCCCTCAACTTGTTTCACATGAAACGCCAGCCCTGTAAAAGCGGCCTGTAAACGGTTTACAGGCCGCGTTCTTTTTTGCTAAGCACACTCCAATTTTGTTGGGGTAAATGCTTGATACCGCATGTCAATCAAGACAAACTGTCCATTGCCATTGGTCACAAACCAATACAGTGGTCGACGTCTATCCGCGCCTCCCACACCCAGCGCCCTACCCATGGCGCACCACATAAAAACAATACAACGCGTGTTACCAACATGTAGTAAGAGGAGAATCATCTCATGCAATCCACCCCTGATACTCAGGCGATTAACAACGCCTTGTCGCTCGACGATAAATTCACCCAAGAACACGGTCGCATCTACATCAGTGGCATTCAAGCCTTGGTGCGTTTGCCGATGCTGCAAAAGCAGCGCGATGCCCGCGCCGGCCTCAATACTGCCGGTTATGTGTCTGGTTACCGCGGCTCGCCCTTGGGCGGCGTCGACTTGGCCTTGTGGCAAGCGAAAGAACACTTAACCAAAAACGACATCGTGTTCCAACCCGGCCTGAACGAAGACTTGGCGGCCACGGCGGTGTGGGGCACGCAGCAAACCAATTTGTACGAAACCGCCACCCGCGATGGTGTGTTTGGCATGTGGTATGGCAAAGGCCCCGGCGTAGACCGCTCTATGGATGTGTTGAAACACGCCAATGCCGCCGGCACTTCGCCACACGGTGGTGTGTTGGTGTTGGCCGGTGACGACCACGCGGCCAAATCCTCATCGGTGGCGCACCAGTCTGAGCATGTGTTGATGGCGGCGGGCATACCGGTGTTGTTCCCGTCGAACGTGCAAGAGTATTTGGATTTTGGTTTGCATGGCTGGGCGATGAGCCGCTATTCCGGTTTGTGGGTGGCGATGAAATGTGTCACCGATGTGGTGGAGTCGTCGGCTTCGGTCGAGGTCAATCCCGAGCGCGTCGACATCAAAATTCCGACCGATTTTCAAATGCCGGCCGATGGCCTCAATATCCGTTGGCCAGACACACCGTTGGCGCAAGAGCAGCGTTTGTACGATTACAAATGGTATGCGGCCTTGGAATACATCCGCTTAAACAAATTAAACCGCATTGAAATCGACTCGCCGCAAGCACGTTTCGGCATCATGACCGCGGGCAAGGCGTATTTGGATGTGCGCCAAGCCTTGGCCGATTTGGGCTTGTCGGACGAGGTGTGTGAACAAGTGGGCATACGCTTGTTCAAAGTCGGTTGTGTGTGGCCGTTGGATGCACGCGACGCGCGTGAATTTGCCACCGGTTTGGACGAGATTTTGGTGGTGGAAGAAAAGCGCCAAATTTTGGAATACGCATTGAAAGAAGAGTTGTACAACTGGCGCGAAGACGTGCGCCCGAGCGTGTATGGCAAATTTGATGAGCGCGACCACGCTGGCGGCGAATGGTCGAAACCGCGCGGCCAATGGCTGTTGCCAGCGCGCTATGAATTGTCGCCCGCCATCATTGCCAAAGCCATTGCCAGCCGCTTGTTGCGCATGGATTTGCCCGAGGAAATCACCGCCAAAATCAACGCGCGTTTGGAAGTCATCCGTGCCAAAGAACAAGAGGCGAAAGTGCCGCGCATCACAGTAGAGCGCAAGCCTTGGTATTGCTCAGGTTGTCCACACAATACCTCGACCAAAGTGCCAGAAGGCTCGCGCGCGATGGCGGGCATCGGTTGTCACTATATGGTGATGTGGATGGACAGGAATACCGAAACCTTCACGCAAATGGGCGGCGAGGGCGTGACGTGGCTGGGGCAAATGCATTTCACCCGCGACAAACATGTGTTTGTGAATCTCGGCGATGGTACCTATTTCCACTCGGGTTTGCTCGCCATTCGCGCTTCGATTGCCGCCAAAGCCAATATTACCTACAAAATCCTCTACAACGATGCGGTGGCGATGACGGGCGGTCAGCCTGTCGATGGCGTGCTCACCGTGCCGCAAATCGCGCAACAAGTGTTGGCCGAAGGCGCGGCCAAGCTGATTATTGTCAGCGATGAACCCGAAAAATACGCCGAACGCATCGGCATCCCCGACAGCGTTACCATCCATCACCGTGACGAATTCGATGCGCTGCAAAAACAAATGCGCGAAGTTGAAGGCGTGTCCATCATCATTTACGACCAAACCTGCGCCACCGAAAAACGCCGCCGCCGCAAACGTGGCACCTATCCCGACCCGGCCAAACGCGTGTTCATCAACACCGATGTGTGCGAGGCCTGTGGCGATTGCTCGGTGCAATCGAATTGCCTGTCCATCGAACCGAAACCAACTTCGCATGGCAACAAACGCCAAATTAACCAATCGACATGCAACAAAGACTTCTCCTGTGTGAAAGGCTTTTGCCCGAGCTTCGTTACCTTGAATGGCGCACAATTGCGGCCACCGAAGGTCAGCGAGCAGAAATTCGATACTGTTGGCTTGCCTGAGCCGGAATTGCCCAAGCTCGACCACGCGTATGGCATTGTGATTACCGGCGTGGGCGGCACCGGCGTGATTACCGTTGGCGCTTTGCTCGGTATGGCGGCGCATTTGGAGCAAAAAGGCGTGACCGTGCTCGACATGACTGGCTTGGCGCAAAAAGGTGGCTCGGTATTCAGCCATGTGCAAATCGCCGCCAGTCCCGAAAAAATCCATGCCACACGCATCGCCACCGGTGAAGCCGATTTGCTGCTCGGTTGCGATGCCATCGTGGCCGGCTCAGTAGAGGCCTTGTCCAAGCTGCAAAAAGGCGTGAGCCATGCCGTGGTCAACCGCGCGCCGATACCGTCGGCCGAATTCATCACCAATGCCAATTGGACTTTCCCGTCTGGCAGCATAGAACGTGAATTACAGGCCGCTTTGGGCGATGGTTGTGAGTTTTTCGACAGCAATCAGTTGGCGGTAAAACTGCTCGGTGACAGCATTTACGCCAATCCCTTGTTGCTCGGTTATGCGTGGCAAAAAGGCTGGATACCGCTGACGCGCGTGGCGATTTTGCAAGCGATGACGCTGAACGCGGTGCAAGTGGAGAAAAACAAACAGGCATTTGAATACGGCCGCCTTGCCGCCCACGATTTACACGGCTTGATGCAGCAATTGAACATCCCAACCGAAGCGCCGAAAGCGCCGACTTTGGACGACATCATCGCCGAAGAAAGCGCGTTTTTGACTGCTTACCAAAGTGGTCGCTATGCGCAGCGTTACCGCGAGGTGGTGCAGCAAGTGCGTGCCAATGAGCAGCGCGCCGGTGTGGATAAAACCTTGCCTTTGAGCACCGCCGTAGCGCGCAATCTGGCCAAATTGATGGCGTACAAAGACGAGTATGAGGTGGCACGTTTGTACAGCCGTCCTGAGTTTTTAAATAATTTGCGCCAGCAATTTGCCGGCGAACCAGGGGTGGATTACCAATTGCAATTTCATTTGGCACCACCGGCCTTGGGCAAACGCGATAACAACGGCCATTTGGTGAAACAAGACTTCCAAACCAAATGGATGTTGCCACTGTTCAAAACCCTGTCTGTGTTCAAGCTGTTGCGCGGCACGCCGCTGGATGTGTTTGGGTATACCGAGGAGCGCAAAGCCGAACGCCAATGGATAGACGATTACATTGCCGACATGCAAAAAATCAGCGCCAATCTCAATCTGCGCAACCTGCCTCTGGCCTTGGAATGGGCGCAGCTGCCACAGCAAATCCGCGGCTACGGCCATGTGAAAGAGAAGAATATGCAAGCGGCACTGCTCAAGCGTGAACATTTCTTAAAGCAAAGCCTGTGATGGGTGTGCAGCAATAGTGGATGTAATAAGCGGCCTGTAAATGTTTTACAGGCCGCTTTTAGATGTGTTTTTAGATGGATTGCTGTTATGGATTTATCCATGCAATGCAGAGCCTCAATATGGGCCATGCACAGACATGGGCAGATTTGGTATGACGACTGCTTGTGTTGGCAAGGAGTAGCTGTCCATACATGAAGGGGAAGAACCATGGTAAAACAAAGTGTGGCCGTGCTGGTCGCGGTATTGGGTTTAAGCGCGTGTCAAAATGGCGTGATTGCCACTCCGTTTGGTGATTACGGTGTCAAAAGTCGCGACGGCAATCGCGTGACCATAGGCTTTATCAATAAAAAAACGCCTCAGTTTAAGTCTAGCGCCCAAGCCAGTAAGCCAAAAATTGTGATGCCACAAGGGTTTCAAGGTCATTGGGTAACGACTTCTTACACCAAAAATTCGGCTAAGGCGTGTAAAGATGATTATTTGAGTGACGATGCGGCCAATTTGAATATTGATGTCAACAATAATCACATGAGTTTGACATTTTATGAAGAAGGCGGTGATGCTCATTGGTTGAACATGCAGCAAATCAGTGACACTCAAGTGAAAGGGACTGTCAGCTATTTGTTTCAAGGGCAAGGTGATGAGAATCCTCAGCCAGAAGCCATCGCTGTGAGCATGACCTTAAAAAATGGTGGCAAACAGTTGGCGCTCTACAACTGGGATGAGGAAAACAAAACATCTCTGTATGTGTTGTGTAGTCGTACCCCGCAGTTTTATCAGTAAACCTGTATTCACTTTAAAAGCGGCCTGTAAACCTATAAGCCAGTATTTACAGGCCGCTTTTATGCTTACTGCCTTGCCGATGTGACAGAATGCTGTGTTGTTTAATGCTGCTGGCAGTCGCATATTTTACCCAGCGGTGTTGCTGGCGTGGTGTGGGGTTGGGACTGTGTTAGGGTAAGCATCTGGGTTGGGTCATAAGGAGAAACACATGTTGAATTTGAAGAACACCGGTGCCGCTTTGGCACTGTTATTGCCCATCTTGGCATGGGCGGAGCCGTCTATGGCGCCATTTCCGGTGACGCCGCGCTTGTCTATGCCGGCGGCTTTTGATGGGCATTGGGCCTCGGCGGTGGATGTGGCCAATGCGCACAAAGTGTGTCGCCAGCAATACCAAGGTGACGATGCCGCCACCGTGCACATCGACGCCATGGGCAATCTGATGCAGGTGCAGTTTTATGAAAACACTGCGCAATTGCGCTGGCTCAGTTTGAAAGACAAAACCGCACAACAAGTGCGTGGGGTGTTGCAGACAGAGACGCGCTATGAGGGCGATGATGCCGATACCGTCTACAACGAGCCGGCGCAAATGGTGTTGCAAGCGGGTGGCCGTCAAATCCTGACCAAGAATGTGTTGCAGCGCAATACCACGCGGGTATTGGTGCGCTGCGGCTCTTAAGCTAGGGTATTTCTGGTTGATTGCATGCGGCCTGTAAATAATTTACAGGCCGCATTTGTCTGTGTCATGATGCCTATGTATTTGGTGCAAAAGCTTTTTATTCTATGTCGGTGTGTCATGCAGCCGTGTTCAGCAGTGGGTCTGGCGCGGTGGTGTCCATACTGAGGTTGATACTGAGGGGAGGCAATATGGGTGGGTTCAAACACAGGCGCGCAGGCGCCGCTTTGTTGGTCTTGATGGGATTGTTGGCCACGGCAGCACAGGCCAAAAATGTGACCATACCAGCAGGCTTTCAAGGGCAATGGGCGTATGCCGACAATGCACAACAGCGCAGCAAAGTGTGCGCGGGCAAGTACGACAGCGACGACGGTGTGATGATGTATGTGCATGCGGCCAAAAAGAGCGTCGAAGTGTGGTTTTACGAAGGCGGCCATAAAAACCGCTGGGTGAGCATACAACAGTCCACCCCGAATCACATCAGTGGCAAGGTGAGCCGAGTGTATTTGGAACCAGGTGAGCCGGTGCAAGCGGCGGTAATGGAGAACATCAGCATGACGTTGGTCGACAATGGCAAGCAATTGCAAACCAAAAACGTGTTGTCCGACCCGAAAACCGCCACCTTTTTGTTATGCAGCCGCAAAACCCAAGCTTAAGCTGCAATGGCAATATAAAGCGGCCTGTAAAGTGTTTACAGGCCGCTTTAATATGTCTATTTGCTTATTTTTTGCGCGATTTGGTGGTGTTGCTGTTCAGGTTGTCGATGAGGCTGGGGACGTCGTGGCAAAAGTGTTGGTAGTCTTGTAAGACTTGGTGGTAATACTGTTGTGAGTAGTCGATTAAGTGCATTTGCCATGCGGCGTGGTCGTTGGCGAACGCTTGCAATTCGTCGCTGCTGTTGGTGAGGCCGCGGGCGCTGGAGCGCAGTTGTGCATATGCCATCAGCCTGACCATGTCGTGACAGGCGCGCCACAGTTTTTTCGGCTTGCCTTGGCACAAGGCGAAATTCATTTTGCTTTCTTCGGGCTGGGTTTCTTTGACGATGTAGTCATCGCCTTGAAATTGAAAATCGGAATACCACGCTGGCAACATATAGGCGCAATCGTGTTGGATGGTGTGAATGCGCTCGGCTTCGCTCGTCCATGTTGGTTGTGGCAGGCTTAAATATGGCTTGAGCGAGCTGGGTTTGGCTTGTTTGATGTCGAAGAACAGCAATTGTTGCTGTTGGTGGTGGTAGACCAAAAACATATAGCGCTTGAGGCCAACGCTGCCGGTGCCAGCGACGCGGATGACGACATCGTAAACCTTGAATTGGCCCAAATCATCGGCGTATTGGTTCAAATGCTGTTCAAACGCGGCGATTAAGGCGTGTTTGAACGCGGTCGGCTTGATGGCAAAGTATTTTTTGTCATTGGTCAGCAGCGTCGGTTGGCGTTTGCTGTTGGGGGCGATGCGGGCTTGGTAAAACGCCTTATTGTTGGTGGTGTTGGCGGCGTGCATCAGCGTTTTCAAGATGCCCGAGCTGTGTTCGCGTTCTAAGACAAAGGCTTTGCCCATGTGGATGGCTTGCAAATACGATTCCATTAAGGAAAAGGCAATCAAGGTGAGTTCGGCGGTGTTGATATTGAGTTGGTGGCCGAGCAAATACACGCTGCTGATGAAGCGGCTGATTTCCCATGTGACCGGTGCCAAGGCCGCTTCGTCAAAATCATTCAAATCAAAATACACCAAGCGGTTGCGGCCGCGATAAGTGCCGAAATTTTCCACATGCAAATCGCCGCATATCCATGCGCGCGTTGGGTCTTGCCATGTTTGGGCGCCAACCAAGTCTTGGTAAAACAAATGGCAGGAGCCGCGGTAAAAGCGAAACGGGCTGCTGGCCATCAGCGTGTATTTGTTTGGCAAAAACCGCGCTTGGCGGTCTTGGTTGAAGGCCACAATGGCGGCGGTGACGTCTCGCATACACGGCTCCTAGTCGATAGGTGGCGCAGATGGGCGCCTGTCGGCGGCGGTTTGGGAAAAACGCTTACGGTAGGGATACAGTGTAGGCAAGTCTGGGTTGGGGCTGCAAGATGAATCGATGGCTGGTAGTAAGTCGTGCGTTGTCACATTGGTATCTTAGGCAAGGCCACAGACAAGTGAAAGCGGCCTGTAAACCGTTGAGATCAGGTTTACAGGCCGCTTTGGGCAGCACACTGGCTTCAGGAGTAGGGATAAACCGGTGTGCTACAGCAGTACATTCAGATTAGTGGCTTACGCGCACGCCAGAAGTTTCAACTGACACTTGGCTGGCAGTGGTTGCACCGGTGTATTTGAACAATGGGTTCACCACTTTGCCATTCACCTTGCCGTAATTCACTTGTTCGGTAGCGATGGCTTGGCTTTGCACTTGGGCATTGCTTTGCGCGTATGGGTTTTGTTGTTCGGTCGCATTGGTGAAGTTAGCGATGTTGGCTGCCATGGCAGTAGAGATGCTCAATGCGGCCAATACGGTGGTGATGATGGTTTTTTTCATTTTGTTTGCCTTTAAGTTGTTGTTTATTGATTTGATGGATGCAGTGTATTGCTTCTTGCGAGTTGAAAACACTAGCAAATCTTCAATATATTGTTAACTTAAAGTAAACAAACTAGCAAAGACGGGCTTCTATTCCATATGAATGTGCAATCAACGCGGTTTGGCGGGGTGTGCATGGACATGAAAGCGGCCTGTAAACTCGCAATAGGCTTACAGGCCGCATATAGGGATAAAAATTGTCCAGTCAAAACAGGGCTCTGAATCTGAATTAAGGTTTACTCAAACACGCTTACACAGCGTTTACCAGACTTAAACTTGTACTAAGTTGCCACTAAGTCTGGCGGTGCATGATGTGTCTATCCAAACAGCTTAACCAGCAAGGAGTCACACCATGAAAAAAATCGTTACCGCCATTTTCGCCACCGTCTTGGCTTCTTTCACTGCCATGAGCATGGCCGCTACCGTACCCAGTCATCAGCCCATGAAACACCCAGTAGCGGCGCACCAAGTCAAACACGTGAAAAAAGTGGCGGTAAAAAACCCCACTGCCCAACACCGTCCTGCGCACAAAGTGGTGGTGAAAAAACACCCTAGTGCGAAACACCATGCCCAAATCAAACATGCTCAAGCCAAAAAAGTGGCGTACAAACACCGTTTGCCAGCCAAACACGTGGTTCACCATGTGAAACACTGAGCACTGTTACACCCTCAATCATAAGCGGCCTGTAAATCCATCAACAGATTTACAGGCCGCTTGTATTGAATCGTTCTGCTGATTATTTCAGCACATCACTGAGCAACATATAACCACCGAGCAGCAACAAACCGATGAAGAAGCAGCGTTTGAACACTGTCTCGCTGATGAATTGGCGCAGGTATTGGCCAACATACATGCCCACAATGGCAGGGACGATGGCCAGTGCCGACAGTCCCACATTCATGTTCGGCAAGCCTTGTTGCCACAGCAATTGCGCCGCCAAGGCCAGCGTCGATACCGTGAACGACAAGCCCAGCGCTTGGATTAACTCGTCTTTGGACAGCGACAGCGTTTGCAAATACGGCACTGCGGGCAACACAAACACGCCGGTAGCGGCGGTAATCGTGCCAGTAACATAACCAATGAGCGGCGACAACCAGCGCTCATGCCGTGCAGACGAGGGCAGTTTTTTGGCTAACAGCCCCCACAGCGCGTACAGACACAAAATCAGTCCCAAACCCGCATGCACCCAAGTATTGTTGCTCGAAAGTGGCGGCAACACACTCCACAGCGTGCCGATGGTGATGCCGGCGAGCATGGGCCACAGCCGCTTGCACAAAGGCCACAACTGCGCGCCCAAGCACAATTGCCACACATTGGTGACGGTTGAGGGTATCAGCAGCAAACTGGCGGCGGTGGCCGGCGGGTAAAACACCGTCAACAAACCCATGGCAATGGTGGGCAAGCCCAAACCGATGACGCCTTTGACCATGCCCGCGAGTAAGAAAATCAACAATAATGCAACGATGAGGCTCATAAGAGGCTTTCTGTGCCGCCACAGTGGGCGGAAAAATGGGTGTGTGTCTGTGTCTGTTGCAACACAGAGGGAATAAGAGGCCATCACCACTTGCATGCGGCCTGTAAACCCGTGCATCAGGTTTGGATAAAGCGTTGCTGCAACAAATGCTGCTTGCCTTTGTGCGTTAACACCAACTCGCGGCTTTCGGCCACGGTATTGAAATAACCTTGCTGCATGAAAAAACGCAGCAGTGTGCTGCCCAAGCGTTTGCCGATGTGGAATTGGCGTTCGCTCCAATCCAAGCACGTGCATTGCTGTTGTGGATAAGTTTCCCATGCCGCCAGTGGCACGCCTTTGCGACACAGCGCTTGGTGGCCGAGTTCGGTCAAATCATAGCTGTCCGCTTGCAGCCATTGCGCGGTCACCATCTCTTGCGCCAGCTCTACGGCGATTTCACCGGCCAAATGCTGGTAACACGTGCGGGCCTGCCGTAGATGCGGCGGCGTGGACGGCACCATGCTGGGCTTTTGCAGCGCGGTAAAACGCAGCAGTTGTTCCAGTAATTGCGCAATGTCGGCACTGCTGAGGCGGAAATAGCGGTGCTTGCCTTGCGACACACAGGCGATAAAGCCTTGTTCACGCATTTTGTGCAAATGGCTGCTGGCGGTAGACGGGGCGATGTCGGCCATCAAGGCCAATTCGGTGGCGGTGTAAGCGCGGCCATCCATCAAGGCCAACAAGATGAGCACGCGTTTGGGTTCGGCCAAAACGCGCGCCAGTTCTGCCACATGGTGGACGGCGGGATCGGAGGAGTGCATGTCAGGCTTGCCATTCAAGAGTGTGTGCGGCAGCGGCGGCCACATCGTCTACCACCAAGATTAACCGATTGTGGTGGTCGCTGTACATGGTGTGGATGTTGATGTGGTGGGCGGCCAAGCGCGCACAGATTTTCCCCAATTGACCGGGCTGCTCTTGGTGCAGCTTGCGCACCAGCACTGCGCGTTGGCCGATGACGTGTAAGCCAGCCGCGCGCAACACTTGCGCCGCACGCTCGCCGTCGGCCACCAAAAAATGCGCTTCGGCGCTGTCGCCCGTGGCAAACACGCCGCCACCTTCCAAGCTGATGCCGGCCTGTCCCAATAATTGTCCGAATTGCGCCAAAGTGCCGGGGTGGTTGGCCAAACGTACGTGTATGTCGTCCATGCTGGTTCCTGAGTAACTGGTGTGCAGATGACGATACTGTAAACGCAGCCATCCACTCTCGCTTCGATGGCGGTCGAAACAAGCGTTGGGTATTGGCATGGCAGTTATTAATATGAATAAGCGGCCTGTAAAGCGCTATTGGGTTTACAGGCCGCTTGCTGATGCTATAGCACACGATTGTGAACAAGTCTGTATTGGATTAATCTGTAGCGCTCAGACGCAAGGTCTTGATGGCAAAGGAGTGGCGGCGATGAAACATGTGGCACTGTGGGCGTTGTGTGGCAGCGTGTGGGCGTGTGCGCCGGCGGACAAACCTGTGATTGAGGCACCGGAGCGGCTGTTATTGCCTTACAGCGATGTGCGCTATCAAGGCAAAGTGTATGTGGAAAGCGTGAGCCAGCAAGGCACGCACATGCTGAATTTGGATTGCCACACGCCAACGGCACAGCAATGGTCGCCCCGTGCGGCCGATGTGTTGGCCTATATGCGTGCGGCGGTGAACAAGCAGACGCTGCCGGCATTGCAATTGGATGCGCGCGTGCCACCGCCGTTAACAGTCTTGGAACAACACACTTTGCAATCTGTGTGTCAGCGCCGCAGCGTACAAGAAAGCATAGACTATCCCAATCACCGCCGCGTGACCTTGTTGGTAGACAGCATCCAAATTCTGCCAGAAGCGGTATTGCCGCAAACGATGACGGCATGGGTGGTGTATGAGCGCACGCCGCCGGCCGTGAGCGACATGTTTCCCAAGCTGGCGCACGATGCGCATTTGGTGCAAGTGCAAATGGCGTGTCGCGAAGGCCAAAACGCATCGCATGTGCGCCGCAGCATGTTGCTGAACCAAGGCGTGGTGTGGGCATGGATGGGCGGCTTTGGTGGCTTGATTGCCGACGATGACCCGTTGCGGCGGGCGGTGTGCCGTCATTATCAAGTACGGCCTGCCCAAAGCGACATGCAATGGCGCAGTGAGGCGTATATCACGCAGTATTAAAGCGTTGGCCATCTTAATAATAAAAGCAATATAAAAAGCGGCCTGTAAACCATTTCTTAGGGTTTACAGGCCGCTTGTGTATCAAGGTGTGGGCTTATTTGGGCAAGACCACGCTTTGGGGCGTGCCGGCCATGCCTTGGTTGATGTTGTCGATGAGCATGTGGAACAAGCGCGTCATCGCTTCTTGGCTGCCCCATGCCATGTGTGGGGTGACGATTAAATGGGGCAAATGGGTGTTGACCAAAGGATTGCCTTCGGTAGGCGGTTCATTGGTAATCACATCGAAACCCGCGCCGCCCAAGCCGCCGTATTTCAATGCGGCGATCAATGCGGTTTCATCGACCAAACCACCGCGGCCGACGTTGATGATGACGCAGCCCGGTTTGAGCGTTTTCAATTCTTCTTCGCCGAGCATATTGCGCGTTTGCGCATTGAGTGGGCAATGCAGCGAAATCACATCCGCTTGTTGCAAGGCTTCGGCAAACGGCACATAGCCCTCACGGCACACCGCCGCGCCTTTGTGTTCGCCATAAATCACCTTCATGCCAAACGCTTCGGCGCGTTGCGCCAAGGCCGAACCGATGCCACCTTTGCCGAATATCAACAGCGTTTTGCCATTGATGTCGTGGATGGGCGCACCAAAATGGCAGAAATAAGGCGAGTTTTGCCATAAGCCTGCGGCGACATCGCGTTGGTAAGCCGGCAATTGGCGCATCAAAGCCATCATCAACATGAACGCGTGTTCGGCGACGGTGTCGTTGCCATAGGCTTTGATGTTGGAAACGATGATGCCGCGCTCAGCAGCGGCCTGTAAGTCGACATGCTCAAAACCGGTGGCAGCAATGGCTATCATTTTCAGATTCGGGCTGGCCTCTATGGTGGCGCGGTCGACTTTGACCTTATTGGTGATGATGATTTCGGCGTCGCGGCAACGGTTAATGGCTTCCTCGTCGGGTGTGCCATCGTATTCGGTGAGGTGGTGTTCAAAATCAAACGTCCACGGTAAAGGCATTAAGGTGCCGCGGTCCAAAACCACGATGTGACAACTGCTCATATTTGTCCTTATAGAGAAAACCAATTCCATGATTTGTAAATTTTGTTGGAAAATACAAATAATAATAGTTATCATTTGTATATAGAAATCACCAACAGTTTTAAAGAGGTCATAACATGATTAAAACCCTGACTTTTGCCATCTTGCACTTCAGTGTGGCATTCAGCGTTGCCTATGCGCTCACAGGCAGCATCGGCATTTCCAGTACCGTAGCATTGGTCGAGCCGATTGTGAATACCGTCGTATTCTATTTCCATGAAAAAATCTGGCAAGGCATAGAGGCCAAACGCCGTGCCAAACGTGGCTTACAGGCCGCCTTGCTCGCCGATGACAAACCCAAAACCCTGTTTGGCTGTGGTCACAGTTTGTAAAGCTTGAGTCTGATGGCGCTTGGCTTGTGGTACATTCGCCTTTTGCCAAGAAAGAAACGCTATGGGTTTACAAGTAGAAGATTTGAGCGTTGGCGCCGGTGCTGAAGCCGTGGCCAATAAAGAAGTGACTGTGCATTACACCGGTTGGTTAACCGATGGCACCAAATTCGATTCCAGCTTAGACCGCAAACAGCCATTGACCATCGTGTTGGGCATAGGCCAAGTGATTAAGGGTTGGGACCAAGGCATAGAAGGCATGAAGGTCGGCGGCAAACGCAAACTGACCATCCCGCCTGAATTGGCTTATGGCAATCGCGCTGTTGGTGGTGTGATTCCCAAAAATGCCACTTTGGTGTTTGAAGTAGAGTTGTTGTCTGTGGCATAAATTCGCCCACAAAAACAAGTCACAAACTTAAGCAAGCCCGAATCTGCGGCTTGCTTAATTTATGTCAACAAGGGTGCAGATTCTGCCCCATCCCCACGCAGCAGCCCAAACGCCTATGCCATAATCATCGCAATGCAGTGATTAATCAATCAATTGTGAAACGGAGCATAAACATGGCGGTGGTGTTGTATGACGATGGAACACATAAGTGTGTGGTATTCACTGATTTGGTGACGGGCGAAGGGGTACAGGCCAACCAATTTGCCATTTCTCACAATGGCGAGGGAGTATTGCTCGATCCCGGCGGCAATTTGACTTACAAACATTTGTTGGCAGAGATTTCCGATTATTTTTTGCCATCGCGCACGCGCTATATTTTTGCCTCACATCCCGATCCTGACATCATCGCCTCGGTCAATGGTTGGTTGTTGATTACCGATGCCGAAGTGTTGATTGCGGAAGAATGGGAACGCTTTATCCCGCATTTCTGTTTAAAAGGCGCGACGGTTGGGCGCATGGTCACCATCCCGCCGCAAGGCATGAAATTGGATTTGAACGGCGGTGAGCTGCAAATCATTCCTGCGCATTTCTTGCATCCGGTCGGCAATTTCCACATTTACGACCCCATCAGCAAAATCCTGTTTTCAGGTGACGTGGGCGCGTCCATCGTCGATGCTGAAGAAGCGGCGCAAACCGTGACCGATTTCGACCACCATTTGCACCACAATTCCATGTTGGGTTTCCACCAGCGTTATATGAGTGGCAACAAGGCGTGTCGTTATTGGGTCAACATGGTGCGCCAATTGGACATCGAGTGGATCGTGCCGCAACATGGCGCTTCGTTTAAGGGCAAAGAGATGGTCAATCGCTTCTTGGATTGGTTTGAAGAGCTGGAATGTGGCATAGATTTAATCACCCAAGACGATTTTCGCTTGTTGAAATAAACCTGCCGTTTTACAGGCCGCTGTCGCTGATGTGTCACACATGGGCGGCAAGCGGCCTGTTTGGCTATGTGTCGGTATCTATGTGGTTTTATTGTCAAAACCGGTTGAAAACTACTGAATTATTTAGTCTATATCAAGCAAATTCACATTAGCAAAACACTTGTAATTATGCCTATGTTATAAAAGCACTCTCTAGCATAAAATCAATAATCGAAAGAGTCACATCATGGCAGTGGTTTTATACGACGACGGTGAACACAAATGTGTCGCCTTTTCAGATTTGGTTACCGGTGAAGGTGTACAGTCCAATCAATTTGCCATCGTGCACAAAGGCGATGGCATGTTGCTCGACCCCGGTGGTAATTTAACTTACAAACATTTGTTGGCGGAAATCTCCGATTACTTCCTGCCTTCGCACACGCGCTATGTGTTCGCGTCGCACGCCGACCCTGACATCATCGCCTCCATCAATGGTTGGTTGTTGATTACCGACGCGAATGTGTTGATTGCCAAAGAATGGGAACGCTTTATTCCGCATTTTTGTTTGAAAGGCGCGACCACTGGCCGTTTGACCAGCATTCCGGCACAAGGCATGAAGGTGGAATTGCAAGGTGCTGAGCTGCATTTGTTGCCAGCGCATTTCTTGCATCCAGTCGGCAATTTCCATGTTTACGATCCGATCAGCAAAATCCTGTTCTCAGGTGACGTCGGTGCGTCTTTGGTTGATGCCGAAACCGCGGGCAAACCGATAGACGATTTTGACCACCACTTGCACAACAATGGCATGTTGGGTTTCCACAAGCGCTATATGAGCGGCAACAAAGCTTGTCGTTATTGGGTGAACATGGTGCGCCAATTGGATGTGGAATGGATTGTGCCGCAACACGGCGCCTCGTTCAAAGGCAAAGAAATGGTCAACCGTTTCTTGGATTGGTTAGAAGATTTGGAATGCGGTATTGATTTACTCAGCCAAGATGATTTTAAAGTATTGTGATGTGTGATTTGAATTTACAGGCCGCTTAATCGCGGCCTGTAATGCTTGCTGCGGCCTGTAAATGGGATTTACTCAGTGATTAAGCGTGCTGCATCAGTGCATTGGCCTGTTGCAAACGCTCAACCGTGCCCACATCTAACCACAAGCCCGTGTGTTTGTGGCCAGTGACTTGCTGTTCAGCCATGGCAGTGCGCAATAAGGGCGCGAGTTTGGCGGCTTGATGCGCGGGCGTGTGTTGGAACAGCGCTGGATGGTAGACGCCGCAACCGCTGAAGGTGTATTGCGTGTCGGCATGGCTGACAACATGCTCGCCGTCTAAGCCAAAATCACCATTGGGATTGTGATCGGGATTGTTAACCAACCACAGGTGTGCCAAAGCGTTATTCGTGGCCATTTGCGCTGCAATGCGAGTCGCTTGGGCAAAATCAATGTCGGTGAGCACATCGCCATTGATGACCAAAAAAGGCGCATCGCCAAGCAGCGGCAAAGCGGTGGCGATGCCGCCGGCAGTTTCCAAGCCTTGAGCGCCTTCAGGCGAATAGGCAATGTGCACACCATAATCGCGGCCATCTTGTAACACGTCTTCGATTTGCTGACCCAACCACGCGTGGTTAATCACCACCTCAGTAAAACCGGCTTGTTGCAAACGGCGCAAATGCCAACCGATTAAAGGTTCACGCCCCACGGGTAATAAGGGTTTGGGAGTGGTGTCGGTTAAAGGACGCATGCGTTCGCCACGACCGGCGGCCAATATCATTGCTTTCATGGTGTTTTCAATGGAATAAATGAAACACAGAGTGTAATCCAAATCACCACCAGCCGACACCACAGTGATTTTGCCATTTTGCTGCACGGCAACAGATTTTGCGCCATTAACACGAAGCCAAATTTTATTTTAAGAAATAAATTTCGTCATAAATTCATTTTTAAGAAATTAAATTTTAATATAACTTATTTAAATTGCCGGTATTGAAATATAATTTCAATTGTTGCCCGTAATTGCGCTTGATTTTTGGTTTCAAAGCGTTTAGCCTAGCTTCATTCGAGTTTAATTGCTTTTTGAGAAACAGAGTTTTTGCATGAGTATCAATATGAAAAATACCGACGACGTTAAAATCAAAGAAATAAAAGAATTATTGCCGCCGATTGCCCACTTATACGAATTGCCATTAACAGAACCTGCCAGCACTTTGGTACACGATACCCGTGCTGAAATTTCAGATTTGATCCATGGCAAAGACCAACGCTTGTTGGTGGTGGTAGGCCCTTGCTCCATCCACGACCCCAAAGCTGCCTTGGAATATGCTGAGCGCTTGTTGCCATTGAAAAAGAAATACGAAAAAGAATTGGTCATTGTGATGCGGGTGTATTTTGAAAAACCACGCACCACCATCGGTTGGAAAGGCTTGATTAACGATCCACATTTGGATGGCTCTTTCGACATCAACTTCGGCTTGCGCCAAGCGCGCCATTTGTTGTTGCAATTGAACAATATGGGCATCCCAGCCTCTACCGAATTCTTGGACATGATTACGCCGCAATACTATGCTGATTTAATCAGCTGGGGCGCGATTGGTGCACGCACCACTGAAAGCCAAGTTCACCGTGAATTGGCCTCAGGTTTGTCTTGTCCAGTAGGCTTTAAAAACGGTACCGATGGCAATATGAAGATCGCCATTGATGCCATAGGTGCAGCCAGCAATCCGCACCATTTCTTGTCGGTGACCAAAAGCGGTCATTCAGCAATTGTGCGCACCGCCGGCAATCCTGATTGCCACGTGATTTTGCGCGGTGGCAGCAAAAACACCAATTATGACAGTGAATCCATTCAAAACGCCGTGGCCGAATTGAGCAAAGCCAAAGTCGCCACCAAATTGATGGTCGATTGCAGCCATGCCAACAGCCGCAAGAAATACGAATTGCAAATGGAAGTCGGTCGCGATGTGGCCGAGCAAATCAAAGCCGGTGAAAGCAATTTGATGGGCGTGATGATAGAGAGCCATTTGGTTGAAGGTCGCCAAGATTTGGTCGAAGGTCAACCATTGTGCTACGGCCAAAGCATTACCGATGCGTGCATCGGTTGGGACGATACTGAAGTGCTGTTGGCAGAATTGGCAGAAGCAGTCAAAACACGCATCGCTGCTTAAAGTCGCATATTGCAAACAGTTGCACAAAAAGCGTCCTGTAAGGTTTACAGGACGCTTTTTATTGTGTAAAAAACTTAAAGCAAGCTTGGTAGTCTTAAGTCATATCACTGCAACACAGCGCTTCAATGTTTTGTCAGCTGACACATGTTTGTCATTCACACTTTGTAGAGTGAGCAGCATCGTGCTTTAACATACTCAACACGGAGAAAAGTAATGTTACAACTGCAATCCCAAAGTCACGTTCACATCCAAGGTGGTAGTTTAAGCGTGTCGCTTGCGCGCAGTGAGTTTGAGATAGAAGAAGCACAGCGCTTGCGTTACAAAGTGTTCGCCGAAGAGATGGGCGCCAATATCGTGTCCAACAATGGTTTGGACGTGGACAAATACGATGAACATTGCCAACACTTGTTGGTGCGCGAGCGCGAAAACGACCGCATCATCGGATGTTACCGTTTGTTGACAGCCGAAGGCGCTGCCGCCGTCGGCGGTTGGTATTCTGCCAGCGAGTTTGACTTAAGCCGTTTGCAACACATCTTGCCACACACGGTAGAGCTCGGTCGCGCCTGCGTGCACCAAGACTACCGCTCCGGCAGTACCATCACCTTATTGTGGGCGGGATTGATGCAATTCATGCAGCAACAAGGTTTGGAATACATGATAGGTTGCGGCAGCATGTGCATGAAAGACGGCGGTCACAGCGCCGCCAGCATGTTCCGACGCCTGCAAGAACAGTGTTACGCCCCGCCTGAATACCGCGTGTTCCCGAAAAACCCGTTACCGATAGCTGCCTTACAACAAGACTTGGAAGTCGAGCTTCCTGCTTTGATTAAAGGCTATGTGCGTGCCGGTGCGTACATCTGTGGCGAGCCGCATTGGGACACCGATTTTAACAGTGCCGATGTGTTGGTGATGATGCCGATATCGCGCATCAATCCTCGCTATGCGCGTCACTTTTTGAAATAAGACCATGGCAACATCAGGCAATAAGTTATTACTGGCATGGCGCATGGGCCGCGTGGGTTGGCATTTGTTGTCAGGTTGCACCCAAATCGCACTGTTTTTTGGGCGCAGCACCCCAGCACAAAAACAGCGCCGCATCCAAAATTGGTCGGCACAATTATTGGGCGTGTGCGGCATGCGCGTGCAAGTGGTGGGTGACATTGCCGCGATACCGAAAGATACAGGCCGCTTTTGGGTTTCCAATCATGTGTCGTGGTTGGACATCTTCGCCATCAATGCGGTACAGCCGATGCGTTTCGTCGGCAAAGACGACATTCAAACTTGGCCTGTTATCGGTTGGCTGGTGGCGCGCTCCGATACCATCTTCATCAGCCGCAGCAACCGCGCTGCCGCCTTGGCCGCTAACGATATCATCAGCAATGCCTTACAGGCCGGTGCCAACATCGCCATTTTCCCCGAAGGCACTTCTACCGATGGCCATCAGCTCAAACCGTTTAAACACAGCTTGTTTCAAGCGCCGATTAGCGCTGGTGTGCCAGTACAAGCACTGTGTGTGCGTTACCCATTGCCCAATGGTGATTTAAACCCCGCACCGGCTTACCACGGCGATATCAGTCTGTGGCAAACCTTGGTGGCCTTATTACAGCAGCCGCAATCGGTGGCTGAAGTACACATCTTGGCAGCACTGGACAGCACTGGCATGAGCCGCCAGCAATTGGGCGCCAGTGCGCAATCAGAAATCGCCCAGTGCTTGGCACAATGTGCAGAGCAAGTCGTCCCCATACAGGCAGAGTATGCTGAGACGGTGACGCAATAGTGATACATATACATAATATAAAGAAGCGGCCTGTAAATAAGTTTACAGGCCGCATTTGTATTGTGTTGGCGTTACTACTGAATCAATACCTATATCTGTCTATATATGATGAGCAGTGGGGTTTGTACTATAACTATACTGTGTGTCTTTATATAGATAGAGCATTGAACAGTAGCTATTGCATTTGGTGGCAAGTGCAATTTTTGGATCGTCCTAAATACAGTTTTAATACAGCCATTCTATATAGATATACAGATATTAGTTCTTAAAGCGGCCTGTAAGTTGAATGTGAAGACATTGCTAAAGCAGTTTGTGATGCTGTATCGGGGAATATTGGATTTATTTTCGGTCTGGTTATCGAATTTTGCATTGTTATTGAGCGGTGTTCATGCAGTAAATACAAGGCTTCTGGCCGGTTGCTTAAAATAATTTCCCTATAAAACGCAAGTAAATCAGCAGGTTTTCATTTTCATGTAAATATATTGTTGATTGGGTGTTGACGGGTAGGCGAGATGTGCGTAAGATTCGGCTTCTTCGCTGCTGACACAGCAACGAAACAGCCGCTTCGGTTGGTTCTTTGAGTGTCGTAGCATAGCTCTTTAAAAACAGATTACCGATAAGTGTGAGTGCGAAAAGCCTCACACTGCTAAAGAAGTAAAGACAAGATATGATATTAATCATTTCTCGTTCTTTTCTTTTGAGAAGCAGACCAGAAGTTATATTAGCTTAGAGATTAAACATAAGAGTTTGATCCTGGCTCAGATTGAACGCTGGCGGCATGCTTTACACATGCAAGTCGA
>NZ_LN898216.1 GCF_001457815.1 Vitreoscilla massiliensis | reverse complement strand
GTGATCATTTCTCGTTCTTTTCTTTTGAGAAGCAGACCAGAAGTTATATTAGCTTAGAGATTAAACATAAGAGTTTGATCCTGGCTCAGATTGAACGCTGGCGGCATGCTTTACACATGCAAGTCGAACGGCAGCATGGGTGCTTGCACCTGATGGCGAGTGGCGAACGGGTGAGTAATACATCGGAACGTACCAAGTAATGGGGGATAACTACTCGAAAGAGTGGCTAATACCGCATACGCCCTAAGGGGGAAAGCAGGGGATCTTCGGACCTTGCGTTATTTGAGCGGCCGATGTCTGATTAGCTAGTTGGTGGGGTAAAAGCCTACCAAGGCGACGATCAGTAGCGGGTCTGAGAGGATGATCCGCCACACTGGGACTGAGACACGGCCCAGACTCCTACGGGAGGCAGCAGTGGGGAATTTTGGACAATGGGGGGAACCCTGATCCAGCCATGCCGCGTGTATGAAGAAGGCCTTCGGGTTGTAAAGTACTTTTGTTAGGGAAGAAAAGCTTGTTGATAATACCAATGAGTCATGACGGTACCTAAAGAATAAGCACCGGCTAACTACGTGCCAGCAGCCGCGGTAATACGTAGGGTGCAAGCGTTAATCGGAATTACTGGGCGTAAAGCGAGCGCAGGCGGTTATTTAAGTCAGGTGTGAAAGCCCCGAGCTCAACTTGGGACGTGCATTTGAAACTGGATAACTAGAGTGTGTCAGAGGGGGGTAGAATTCCACGTGTAGCAGTGAAATGCGTAGAGATGTGGAGGAATACCGATGGCGAAGGCAGCCCCCTGGGATAACACTGACGCTCATGCTCGAAAGCGTGGGTAGCAAACAGGATTAGATACCCTGGTAGTCCACGCCCTAAACGATGTCAATTAGCTGTTGGGAGATTAAAAGCTCTTGGTAGCGTAGCTAACGCGTGAAATTGACCGCCTGGGGAGTACGGTCGCAAGATTAAAACTCAAAGGAATTGACGGGGACCCGCACAAGCGGTGGATGATGTGGATTAATTCGATGCAACGCGAAGAACCTTACCTGGTCTTGACATGTGCGGAATCCTCCAGAGACGGAGGAGTGCCTTCGGGAACCGTAACACAGGTGCTGCATGGCTGTCGTCAGCTCGTGTCGTGAGATGTTGGGTTAAGTCCCGCAACGAGCGCAACCCTTGTCATTAGTTGCTACCATTCAGTTGAGCACTCTAATGAGACTGCCGGTGACAAACCGGAGGAAGGTGGGGATGACGTCAAGTCCTCATGGCCCTTATGACCAGGGCTTCACACGTCATACAATGGTCGGTACAGAGGGTAGCCAAGCCGCGAGGTGGAGCCAATCTCATAAAGCCGATCGTAGTCCGGATCGCACTCTGCAACTCGAGTGCGTGAAGTCGGAATCGCTAGTAATCGCAGGTCAGCATACTGCGGTGAATACGTTCCCGGGTCTTGTACACACCGCCCGTCACACCATGGGAGTGGGGGATACCAGAAGTAGGTAGGATAACCGTAAGGAGTCCGCTTACCACGGTATGCTTCATGACTGGGGTGAAGTCGTAACAAGGTAGCCGTAGGGGAACCTGCGGCTGGATCACCTCCTTTCTAGAGATAGAAGAGGCTTGACGCATTCACACTTATCGGTAAACTGAAATGAAGATGCAAGAAGAAACAGCAACGACCTGGGTTTGTAGCTCAGCTGGTTAGAGCACACGCTTGATAAGCGTGGGGTCGGAGGTTCAAGTCCTCCCAGACCCACCACTTATTAAGTAAGACTTATAGGTGATGGTTGTGGTTGGTACGGAGTTAGCTGAGTATGATGTATTCAGACGAGGCGAGAAGAAGCGAAGCATACTTATGTATGTGAGCGACTGAGCAACGAAGTATCAATACATCAGAGGGGGCATAGCTCAGTTGGTAGAGCACCTGCTTTGCAAGCAGGGGGTCATCGGTTCGATCCCGTTTGCCTCCACCACTGACTGCTGTAGTAACTTTGCAAATCAAAGAAGATTAACAGCTGCGGCTGTTATTTGTTTCCTTGTTAATAAGGAAATGGTATACTAGTCGTCTTTGATTTGCGAAGCGTGTGAGCGGATAAGCAGTACAAAGCGAAACACATAAAAAGCAACGCATTGATCTTTAAAAAATTAGAAAGCCGAAATCAACAAACAAAAGACAATGTTGTTGTTTAAGCAAGACGTAAGTCAGCCTTTACAGGCCGCTTAAATAACACAGTAATTTGGGTGATGATTGTATCTGCGATTAACGAATTCAAAAGGCGTTAATCGTAACAACCAAGTAGTAAGCTTTATTGTAAGAGAGAATCAAGTTTAAGGAAGACACGTCAACTGTCCAGTTAAACAAAGTCAGAGGTTCTTGAAATGATAGAGTCAAGTGAATAAGTGCATCAGGTGGATGCCTTGGCGATGATAGGCGAAGAAGGACGTGTAAGCCTGCGAAAAGCGTGGGGGAGCTGGCAATAAAGCTTTGATCCCGCGATGTCCGAATGGGGAAACCCACTCAATTTATTGAGTATCCTAGACTGAATACATAGGTCTAGAGAAGCGAACCTGGAGAACTGAACCATCTAAGTACCCAGAGGAAAAGAAATCAACCGAGATTCCGTAAGTAGTGGCGAGCGAACACGGAAAAGCCTGTTAGTGATATTAGTCGAGATAGAAGAACATTCTGGAAAGTATGACCATAGAGCGTGATAGTCGCGTATTCGAAATCTCAATTAAGGTACTAAGCTAACGACAAGTAGGGCGGGACACGAGAAATCCTGTCTGAATATGGGGGGACCATCCTCCAAGGCTAAATACTCATCATCGACCGATAGTGAACCAGTACCGTGAGGGAAAGGCGAAAAGAACCCCGGGAGGGGAGTGAAATAGAACCTGAAACCTGATGCATACAAACAGTGGGAGCGGACTTGTTCCGTGACTGCGTACCTTTTGTATAATGGGTCAACGACTTACGTTCAGTAGCGAGCTTAACCGAATAGGGGAGGCGTAGAGAAATCGAGTCTTAATAGGGCGATTAGTTGCTGGGCGTAGACCCGAAACCGAGTGATCTATCCATGGCCAGGATGAAGTTGCCGTAACAGGTAATGGAGGTCCGAACCCACTAATGTTGCAAAATTAGGGGATGAGCTGTGGATAGGGGTGAAAGGCTAAACAAACTCGGAGATAGCTGGTTCTCCCCGAAAACTATTTAGGTAGTGCCTCGAGGTACACTGATGGGGGTAAAGCACTGTTATGGCTAGGGGGTTATTGCAACTTACCAACCCATGGCAAACTAAGAATACCATCAAGTGATTCCTCGGGAGACAGACATCGGGTGCTAACGTCCGGTGTCAAGAGGGAAACAACCCAGACCGCCAGCTAAGGTCCCAAATGATAGATTAAGTGGTAAACGAAGTGAGAAGGCCCAGACAGCTAGGATGTTGGCTTAGAAGCAGCCATCATTTAAAGAAAGCGTAATAGCTCACTAGTCGAGTCGTCTTGCGCGGAAGATGTAACGGGGCTCAAATCTATAACCGAAGCTGCGGATGTGCGCGTAAGCGTATGTGGTAGGGGAGCGTTCTGTAGGCCTGCGAAGGTGTGTTGTGAAGCATGCTGGAGGTATCAGAAGTGCGAATGTTGACATGAGTAGCGATAAAGGGGGTGAAAAGCCCCCTCGCCGAAAGCCCAAGGTTTCCTACGCAACGTTCATCGGCGTAGGGTGAGTCGGCCCCTAAGGCGAGGCAGAGATGCGTAGTCGATGGGAAACAGGTTAATATTCCTGTACTTGATTTAAGTGCGATGTGGGGACGGAGAAGGTTAGGTCAGCAAACTGTTGGAATAGTTTGTTCAAGCCGGTAGGTGGAATTCTTAGGCAAATCCGGGAATTCATTAACACCGAGAAGTGATAACGAGGTTCTACGGAACTGAAGTGACCAATACCACGCTTCCAGGAAAAGCCACTAAGCTTCAGCTTAAATCGAACCGTACCGCAAACCGACACAGGTGGGCAGGATGAGAATTCTAAGGCGCTTGAGAGAACTCGGGAGAAGGAACTCGGCAAATTGATACCGTAACTTCGGGAGAAGGTATGCCCCATAACGTTAAGGATTTACTCCGTAAGCGATGTGGGGCCGCAGAGAATAGGTGGCTGCGACTGTTTATTAAAAACACAGCACTCTGCTAACACGAAAGTGGACGTATAGGGTGTGACGCCTGCCCGGTGCTGGAAGGTTAATTGAAGATGTGCAAGCATCGGATCGAAGCCCCAGTAAACGGCGGCCGTAACTATAACGGTCCTAAGGTAGCGAAATTCCTTGTCGGGTAAGTTCCGACCCGCACGAATGGCGTAACGATGGCCACACTGTCTCCTCCCGAGACTCAGCGAAGTTGAAGTGGTTGTGAAGATGCAATCTACCCGCTGCTAGACGGAAAGACCCCGTGAACCTTTACTGTAGCTTTGCATTGGACTTTGAAGTCACTTGTGTAGGATAGGTGGGAGGCTTTGAAGCAGAGACGCTAGTTTCTGTGGAGCCGTCCTTGAAATACCACCCTGGTGACTTTGAGGTTCTAACCCAGATCCGTTATCCGGATCGGGGACCGTGCATGGTAGGCAGTTTGACTGGGGCGGTCTCCTCCCAAAGAGTAACGGAGGAGTTCGAAGGTTACCTAGGTCCGGTCGGAAATCGGACTGATAGTGCAATGGCAAAAGGTAGCTTAACTGCGAGACCCACAAGTCGAGCAGGTGCGAAAGCAGGACATAGTGATCCGGTGGTTCTGTATGGAAGGGCCATCGCTCAACGGATAAAAGGTACTCCGGGGATAACAGGCTGATTCCGCCCAAGAGTTCATATCGACGGCGGAGTTTGGCACCTCGATGTCGGCTCATCACATCCTGGGGCTGTAGTCGGTCCCAAGGGTATGGCTGTTCGCCATTTAAAGTGGTACGTGAGCTGGGTTTAAAACGTCGTGAGACAGTTTGGTCCCTATCTGCAGTGGGCGTTGGAAGTTTGACGGGGGCTGCTCCTAGTACGAGAGGACCGGAGTGGACGAACCTCTGGTGTACCGGTTGTCACGCCAGTGGCATAGCCGGGTAGCTAAGTTCGGAAGAGATAAACGCTGAAAGCATCTAAGCGTGAAACTCGCCTGAAGATGAGACTTCCCTTGTGGTTTAACCACACTAAAGAGTCGTTCGAGACCAGGACGTTGATAGGTGAGGTGTGGAAGAGCGGTAACGCTTGAAGCTAACTCATACTAATTGCTCGTGAGGCTTGACTCTATCATTTGAAGAACTTCGAATGATGAAGCTTACTACAATAAGCATACAATTCATTACCTGTTGATTTAAGTTTACGTAAGGCGCATAATACGCGACTTACAAAAAGCGAACCTTGTGAAAACAGTCCAAAGACGCTTCACAAAACGGCTTTCTAATACCCTTTTTGTTTGGCGGCCATAGCAAGTTGGTCCCACGCCTTCCCATCCCGAACAGGACCGTGAAACGATTTAGCGCCGATGATAGTGTGGATTACCCATGTGAAAGTAGGTCACCGCCAAACTCCCCATTCTAAAGCCCTGATGCAATGCATCAGGGCTTTATTCATTTCAGACGCAGATCGACCAAAAGCACCAAAAGCACCAAAAGCACCAGAACACACAGTAAAGCGGCCTGTAAATCCAGTAATGGGCGCTTACAGGCCGTTTTTATTAATATTTAGATTTAGGGACTGTCCTAGATAACTAGGTTAAATTCACTCTTACTAATTGTTTTAAAATGAAAATTTGTACTTTAATTTCACTGTGGTTAAAGCGCCATTCACATTCCTTCAAAGTATAGCTCAAAATGCTCTTTTGGGATGCCATTGAATTTTCGTAAATGCCGTTTTGCTTGGTTCCAAAAATTTTCAATTTCGTTAATGTGGTTATGCTTTTCTGCAAAATGTGTGCTGTGATTGATGCGAAAATGGCTGAGTTCACTCACATCCAATACGTCGTAGCTTCTGTAACTGTCTGTATAAACGATGCTGTCTGGTTTAACCTGCTCACGGATTATGGGCAATAAAGTGGTGGTTTGAGTATTTAGGTACAGCGACGGTATAAACTTGGCTATTGCGCTTTAAAAGCCCGAATACAGCTACTTTCCCAGCAGCACCTCGTCCACGCTTACCTTTTCGATGCCCACCAAAATAACTTTCATCTATTTCAATTTCACCATCAAGCATTTCCAAATGAGGGCTGTTTTGAAAAATGAGTAGCCGTAAACGGTGGAAATAATACGCAGCCGTACTTTTATTTAAACCAACCAACTCTGCTGCTGTTCGGGCAGTAACTCCCGCAACAAACAGTTCAATCAATTTATATTGTTTGTACTGACAAAGACAGCTTTTTCTCATAGGACTATTCTAACCTGAAGTTGAATATTCCTAGTTATCTAGGACGGTCTCTAGATTTATTGCTTACAACTTTAAAGTCTGATTCAGCTAAATTGATACTATTCTAAATAGCCGAGTTTATTGTTGTTGTTCAACTTGGTAGGCAGTATATAAATTTTCGGTATCTCCCCTAATGACTAAGAAAAATGCTTTCATAAAACTAAATCGCGCAAGTGCAAATAGCCATTAGTCCATACACTATGCCAAGTAAGTTACTAAATAGTTCATTCGGTATGTTTCAAGAACGAATTGAGAAGACTTTGAATAGGGCTATGTCTATGTGACTGTATATGAGCTGATAGATTACATTTAATATTTGATGGACTTATAGGGCTTACTTATTGCAAAGAAGTGTTTCCATTTATGGCGTATTATGCCCGCTTGGTAAATTATATGTAATGGCTGGAGAATCTATAGCACAATCTAGGCGTGAAAATTTATATTACTTATCAATTGTGATCGGTAAGTAACACAGTTAAATAATAAATGTGGGATTGGTCATGAAAATATCTCAAGTTAAAGAAAAAAAAATACGTCATTATGTATTAATGGCATTGACGACATTTTGCGTTGCGATTCCAACCTCGACTCAAGCTGATGTGTTGGTAAGTGAAAAACCTCTGGTGGGGGCGGTAACCAGTTATGGTCCAAATGTGGTTATTGATTTATCGATAGAATATCCGACTGCAGGTTTTGCGTATCCAACTACGACAATGGGAAATCTTGATGAATTTAAGACAACATCACCTAGGTTTCTCGGTTATTTTGATAATGCTAAATGTTATACCTATGTGCAAGAAAGTGGATCCAATGCAACAGGTACACGATTAGGTTATTTTACACCTAGTGGATATGCTAAAAATATTAGTGGTTACTGGGGGTGCGATGGTGCTAATGATTACAGTGGAAATTTCATGAATTGGTTCACAATGTCTGCTATGGATATTTATAGACAAACCATGACGGGTGGTAATCGAGCTAAAGGTTTGGGTGCCACTGCAGCTGTTTATAATGCAGGTGATACCACTACTTCGACTTTCTTACGTAAAGGTCGTTATCAATCTCCAAATTCCTCTTTGAAAACGTTAACATTTCCAGCTTCTCAGGTTAGTACTGTACTTAAATCATTGTTACCAGATAAATTTTCAAGCACAACTGGCAGTGGTAGTGGCGCCAGTTACGTATATTTAGAGAAAAGCGGTACCAATGTTAAATTTTATGCTCGTCATAATATTTCTGGTGTAGATCAATTTCAGGTTGGATTGGGTAAAAATGATGGTAGCGCCACTGGGACAGGTTCTGAAGTAGTTACAGTTGTCGTTGAGGCTTGCAGAGCAGGGTTTCTAGAGACCAATTGTAAGAAGTATGGTAGCGTGTATAAGCCAGAAGGGCAAATGCAGGAAAATATCATTACTGATTTAAGCCAACGTCAAGAGTCGCCTAAATTTTCATTATTCAGTTATTTGAATATTGCCAATAATGTTCAAGATGGTGGCGTGATGCGTTCGCCGCTGAAATATTTAAATAATGAAGTTAATCAAAGTACTGGACAGTTTCCAGTGAATCCTGATAATTTGGCTTTGAATAGTTCGACAAGTTTAACTGGTACTTATTATTTACAAAATAGTAACGGTACACTTAATAGTGGTGTAATTAACTACATTAATAAATTTGGTGATGCTAGTGGGTATAAAACCTATGATCCAGCGGCTGAGTTGTATTATGCTAGTTTACGGTATTTGCGCGGTAAATCAAATTTATCTCAGTATATTAATGGATTAAGTGCATCTTCAACGGACGGTTTTCCTGCATATTTGAAATGGAATGACCCATATAAAACTGCATATGATGATAATGACGATGTATCTAAAATGATCTGTAGATCAAATATGATTATGTATTTAGGCGATACGAATAGTCACCAAGATAGAGGATTACCAAATTTTGAAGTAGGTTCTGAAGGCACAAGTGTTGCCATTACTGATGATGATATTCCTACAGCAGATTATCTTAAAAAGATATTGGTAGCTGAGGGTAAGGGAGCAAACCCTAGTTTGTATACCTCGTACGGTTCTCAAAATAGTCCTGCGGGCATTTCGGCATTGGCATATTGGGCTCATGTAAATAATATACGTGGTTATGCTGGTGATACTGTGACAAGTGTTAAACCTATTACAGTCAATAGCTTTATGATAGATGTGGTAGAAAATGGACGGTATAAAAATGCTGGTAATGCATTTTATTGGGCAGCCAAATATGGTGGGTTTGATACTACAACTGGTTTGACATTGCCATTGGCACGCAGTCAATGGACCACAGATGCAGTAGGTGCAACTACCATTGCAGATTTTACAGATGGTGTACCTGATTACTATGCTGCTGCAAACAATCCTAATAACATGGTAAGTGCAATTAAGGCCGCATTTGAAAAATCCAAAATATCAGGATTGGCCGCACAAACTGCAGTTGGTAGTGGTAGTACAACCATGAATATCAAAGTTTCAAATGATGGTACTCAAGGTGATTTGATGTTCCAGTCACTTTACGATGGACAAAATTGGACAGGTGATTTGCAAGCTTTTAGATATATCAAGCAAGGTACTAAATGGGTGAAACCAGCGAGTCCCAACTGGTCTGCTGCCAATATTTTAGATAGCAATTATCACAATGCTAGTAATTATGCAAATCGTACACAGGTATTTACAACTGTTGGTGGGGTGGCAACTGCGTTTAATACTGCAAATGCAAGTGGATTGACTTCGGCTTTAGGTTTATCAACTACTGCAGAAGCAACAACATTGATTCAATATATTTTGGGTAATTCTGCTAATGAAGGATTATCTGATAGTACCAGAACACGTAAGTCTATTCTGGGTACTTTGGTAAATTCCCCATCATTAGGTATTACAACTGATGCTTCTGGATTGGAATGTGCAGCTAATGCACCAGCTAATCCTCCTATTCATGTGGGTGTAGCTGCTAATGATGGTATGTATCATATTTTTAATTCAAGTGGCCAAGAAGTATTTTCATATTTACCGAGCACCAGTTTGGCTGAGTTGAAGATGTATGCAGATAAAAATTATGACCATATCTATTTGAATGATGGTAGTAGTACCTTGAAAACCTATTGTGAAGGTGGTGCAACTGCAACTCCAACATCGTATGTGGTTGGTGCGACGGGCCGTGGTGGTAAGAGTGTGTATGCATTTGATGTAACCAACTTATCAACCCCTAACGCAAATACAGTATTGTGGGAGTTTACTGATGCAGATATGGGTTTAACCATAGGTGAGCCTGTATTAACCCAAGATCAAGCAGGGCGCCCTATTGCATTGGTGACCAGTGGTTATAACAGTGGTACTGCTAATGGTTATTTATATGTACTTTACTTAGATAAGCCACGTGGTCAAGCTTGGGCAGTTAATTCTAATTACTTTAAAATCGCTTTAGGTAATTCTGGTGTTGCGGGTGCATTTGCTTATGATGCTAACCGAGATGGTAAAGTTGACCGTGTGTATGTTGGTGATTTAAGTGGTTCTGTATGGAGAGTAGACCACGCTACAGCGGGTAGTTGGATGACAGCATTTAGTGGTGCGCCACTGATTAATGTGGGTAAGAATATTACGGCCCAAGTCTCAGTACAAATGGTCAGCAATCAAGTTATGGTATTTTTTGGGACTGGTAAATATTTGACTGGTACTGATTTAACTGGGCAATCCAATTCGGTGTATGGTGTTTTTGATAATAACAATGCGATTACTACACCGAAATTGTTAGATCAAACTTTGTCGCAACAAGTAAATCCAGTGGACAGTTCTAATCCTGTGACATGGAGTATTACGAAAAATCCAATGCCTAGTGGTTATGATGGTTGGAAAATTGATTTATGGCCTAATCAAATAGTGGTAGATACAGTAGATTACTTACCACGAAGTAAGAGTGTGACTGTGCGCGTTATTCAGCCAGATACTGTAAGTGATCCATGTACTGTATCAGGAGCTTCATATGACTTAACTGTGAAAGCGTATACTGGGGCTGATTTGGATCAAGCTATTTATGATACAAATGGTGATGGTGTGATTAATAGTTTGGATATTAAAGGTGGTTTCTTCAAGGCTGGTGACACCATACAACCATTTGCAAAAATCATTACATTAACCAATACGTCTGGTGTGACGGATGGTTGTGATACCTATAGTGTGGATAGTACTGATCCTCAGTGTCGTAAAGATCCTAGTGAGGCAATGCGTTTCAAACGCTTGTCATGGCGTGAAATCTTCTGATTTGGCATGAAAAAAAAGCTACCCTAGAAATAGGGTAGCTTTTTTATTGCTTAAATGTCGTAAATTCAGTAAAATAGCTTGCTTCTAAGGCATGGATGACATGTCAAAAAAGCACGTAACACAGTTGTTAGTACACTGTGTGGCGTGTTTTTTTTTAACCATAATTCGCATGGCTTTAAAAAACGCAATACAAACAACATGCTATCTGTTTGTTGCAGAAAAGAATGGAATCCAAATGACGACAACTGCTGCAATTTTGGTATTGGCTGACGGAAGTGTTTTCCGTGGTCAATCCATTGGTTTTGAAGGTAGTACCGTGGGTGAAGTGGTATTCAATACCGCGATGACCGGCTACCAAGAAATATTAACTGATCCATCATACACCAAACAAATGGTCACTTTGACCTATCCCCATATTGGTAATACAGGTTGCAACTCACAAGACACTGAATCACGACAAGTGTTTGCCGCCGGTTTGATTATTCGTGATTTGCCTATCGTGGCAAGCAATTTCCGCTCTGAACAAAGCTTACAAGACTATTTGGTGGCGAATCAAACCGTTGCCATTGCCGATATTGATACCCGTCGTTTGACCCGCATTTTGCGTGATAAAGGTGCTCAAGCAGGTTGTATTTTGACCGGTAATGATTTGACTGCGGCCGACGAAGCGCGTGCTTTGGAACAAGCCAAAGCATTTGGCTCTATGGCAGGCAAAGACTTGGCCAAAGAAGTGACTTGTGCTGTGTCTTATGAATGGACTGAAGGCGAGTGGACTTTGGAACATGGTTTCCAAAAACCCGCTCAGCAACCATTCCATGTGGTGGCTTATGATTATGGTGTGAAAACCAATATCTTGCGCATGTTGGCTGAACGCGGTTGTCGTTTGACTGTGGTTCCTGCCCAAACACCTGCCAAAGATGTGTTGGCTTTGAATCCAGATGGCGTGTTTTTATCGAATGGTCCTGGCGACCCGCAGCCTTGCGATTATGCGATTACTGCCATTCAAGAAATTTTGGCCAGCAAAAAACCATTGTTCGGTATTTGCTTGGGTCACCAATTATTGGGTTTGGCTGTTGGCGGTAAAACCCGCAAAATGCCATTTGGTCACCACGGTGCCAACCATCCCGTGCAAGATGTGGATGCCAATAAGGTGATGATTACCAGCCAAAACCACGGTTTTGAAGTGGATGAAGCCAGTTTGCCGGCCAATGTGCGTGTGACCCACCGTTCATTGTTTGATGGTTCGGTGCAAGGCATAGAATTGACAGACCAAGAAGCGTTCTCATTCCAAGGTCACCCAGAAGCGAGCCCTGGCCCGCACGATGTGGCTTACTTGTTTGACCGTTTCATCAACGCGATGTCAGCGAAATCCTAAACAGAAAGCGGCCTGTAAACCATGAATGCCATGTCTTTGCCTACGGAATTACATGATTACGCTTATGTGCTGGTGAATGTGTTTGCACCCAGTCATTTTGCTGGCAACCCATTGGCGGTGTTTCCGCATGCCGATGGTTTGAGCGATGCTGACATGCAAGCCATCGCGATACAAATGAATTTGGCCGAAACCGTGTTCGCGTTTAAAAGCGAGGAAGCGGTGGCTAAATTGCGCATTTTCACGCCTGATTATGAATTGCCGTTCGCAGGACACCCTGTTATTGGGGCGGCACGGGTATTGGATCAATTGAAGCGCTTGCCGGCGGAATTCAGCGTGCAAACCGAAGCGGGCATGACCCAATTGCAACGCGACAAAATGCGCTACACCTTTACCCGAGAGCAAGGTGTGTGCAGCGATGTGGACAGTGCTGAGGTGGCTGAATTGTTGGCGGCTTTGGGTTTGGATGAATTGTCCATCTCCAGCGCGCCGGCTTGGGTCAATACTGGCAGCGAACAATTGTTGTTGGAAGTGAGTCAGACCGAGGTATTGGGCAGCATCAAGCCCGATGCGGCCAAATTGTCGGCGTGGTTTGCCAAGCAAGGCAAGCGGGCAGCGGTGTATTTGTGGCATGAGAAAAACCGCTATGTGCGTGTGCGCTTTTTCAGCGCCGTGGGCAATGCCTTGACCGAAGACATTGGTACAGGTTCAGCCTGTGCCAATTTGGGCGGTTGGTGTTTGGCCCATGGTTTGAGCGATGTGGAATGGTTGATACAGCAAGGTGATTATCTGCGCCGTCCCAACCGTTTGCATTTGCGTACCAGCGCCGCAGGTTTGATTTATGTGGGCGGTGAAACCATCGTGGTGGGTCATGGCAGTTTGAGTGTGCCACAAGCGATTAAGGAGACGGAATCATGTTAGGTGTGATTGATTTACCGACTTATGTGATTGGTGTGATTGCCATCATTTTGTTGCCTGGGCCCAATTCCATGTTTTGTCTGACCGTGGGTGCGCAATACGGGGTGAGAAAAGGCTATACCGCTGCGGCCGGTGTGTTCATCGGCGACTTGGTATTGATGACTTTTTCGGCGTTGGGCGCGGCTTCATTGATGATTAAGTATCCGGCCATTTTTAATGTCATTAAATATGTCGGCGGTGCTTATTTGGCCTATTTGGGCACGAAGATGATCATCGGCGCCATCAAAGGCTGGATGAAACCGGTTTCTGAGACCGTGGCTGAACCGAGTTTGCAAAACCCGAATGTGTTTGGACGGGCGCTGTTTTTGAGCTTGCTCAATCCCAAAGCCATTTTGTTCTTTATTTCGTTTTTCGTGCAGTTTGTTGATCCAAGCTATCCGTATCCTGTGGTGAGTTTCGCTGTGCTTGCAGGCATTTTGCAAGTGGTGAGTTTGACTTACTTAAGCGTGTTGATTTTTTCAGGGGCGCATTTGGTGCGCTGGTTTCGCAGCCGTCACAAGATTGCGGCCACCGGCCTTGCCTCTGTAGGTGCTTTGTTCATGAGTTTTGCTGTCAAATTGTGGACAGCAACGATTGCCAATTAGATTTTAATATGTACAGGCCGCTTGTATGCGGCCTGAAAGATAAGAGATTACTATGCCTAAACGTACCGACTTAAAAACCATCTTGATCATAGGCGCAGGTCCTATCGTCATCGGTCAAGCGTGTGAGTTTGACTATTCTGGCGCACAAGCATGTAAAGCCTTGCGTGAAGAAGGTTATAAAGTGGTGTTGGTGAACTCCAACCCAGCCACCATCATGACCGACCCTGACATGGCCGATGTGACTTACATTGAGCCCATCCGTTGGCAAACTGTTGAGCAAATCATCGCCAAAGAGCGCCCTGATGCCATCTTGCCAACCATGGGTGGCCAAACCGCATTGAACTGTGCTTTGGATTTGGCGCGCAATGGCGTGTTGAAAAAATACAATGTGGAATTGATTGGTGCGTCTGAAGACGCCATCGACAAAGCCGAAGACCGTGGTCGCTTTAAATTGGCGATGGAAAAAATCGGTTTGCATTGCCCACAATCGTACATCTGCCACACCATGGAAGAATCGTTGGCAGCGCAAGTAAAAGTAGGCTTCCCAACCTTGATTCGTCCTTCATTCACCATGGGCGGTTCGGGCGGCGGTATTGCTTACAATAAAGAAGAATTCTTGGCGATTTGTGAGCGTGGTTTCGACGCTTCTCCAACACACGAATTGTTGATTGAACAATCGATTTTGGGCTGGAAAGAGTATGAGATGGAAGTGGTGCGCGACAAAGCGGACAACTGCATCATCATTTGCTCGATTGAAAACTTCGATCCTTGTGGCGTGCACACTGGCGACTCCATCACCGTGGCACCGGCACAAACCTTGACCGACAAAGAATACCAAATCATGCGCAATGCCTCTTTGGCGGTGTTGCGTGAAATCGGTGTGGACACTGGTGGCTCTAACGTACAGTTCGCCACCAACCCAGAAACCGGTGAAATGATCGTCATCGAGATGAACCCACGTGTGTCACGTTCATCCGCCTTGGCATCGAAAGCCACAGGTTTCCCGATTGCCAAAGTCGCCGCGAAATTGGCCGTGGGTTACACCTTGAACGAATTGCACAACGACATCACCGGTGGCCGCACACCAGCATCGTTTGAGCCTTCTATCGACTATGTCGTGACCAAAGTGCCCCGTTTTGCGTTTGAAAAATTCCCTGCAGCCGACGACCGTTTGACCACACAAATGAAATCAGTGGGTGAAGTGATGGCCATCGGCCGTACTTTCCAAGAGTCTGTGCACAAAGCCTTGCGTGGTTTGGAAACTGGCTTGGCAGGTTTCGACAGCCGCACCCGCGACAAATCTGAAATCATCCGTGAAGTGGGTTCTCCTGGCCCAGAACGCATTTTGTATGTGGCAGATGCCTTCCGCATTGGCATGACTTTGGAAGAAATCTTCGAAATCAGCAAAATCGACCCTTGGTTCTTGGCGCAATTGCGTGACTTGATTGAAGAAGAAAGCAAGATTGCTGCAGGCTCATTGCAAGACTTGGATTACACCGTATTGCGTCGCTTGAAACGCAAAGGCTTTGCCGACAAACGCATGGCGGCTTTGTTGAATGTGTCTGAAGACGAAGTGCGCGCTCACCGCCATGGTTTGAATTTGCACCCCGTGTACAAACGCGTGGACACTTGCGCGGCCGAATTCGCTACCGATACCGCTTACATGTACTCAACTTACGAAGAAGAGTGCGAAGCCAATCCAAGCGACCGCAAAAAAATCATGATTTTGGGCGGTGGCCCTAACCGCATTGGTCAAGGCATTGAGTTTGACTATTGCTGTGTGCACGCGGCTTTGGCTTTGCGTGAAAGCGGCTTTGAAACCATCATGGTCAACTGTAACCCTGAAACCGTGTCTACCGACTTCGATACGTCAGACCGCTTGTATTTCGAGCCTTTGACTTTGGAAGACGTGTTGGAAATCGTGAAGGTTGAACAACCTTACGGCTTGATTGTGCATTACGGTGGTCAAACGCCATTGAAATTGGCCAATGCCTTGGTGGAAAACGGCGTGAACATCATCGGTACCTCTGCTGACAGCATTGACGCAGCCGAAGACCGCGAACGCTTCCAACAAATCTTGAAAGATTTGGGCTTGCGCCAACCAGAAAACCGCACTGCGCGTACCAATGAAGAAGCGATTACCTTGGCTGCCGAAATCGGCTACCCATTGGTGGTACGTCCTTCGTATGTGTTGGGCGGTCGCGCCATGCAAGTGGTGAACAATGCCGACGAATTGGGTCAATACATGCGCGAAGCAGTAAGCGTGTCTAACGACAGCCCAGTATTGCTCGACTTCTTCTTGAACCACGCGATTGAAGTGGACGTGGATTGTATCGCCGATGGTGAACAAGTGGTCATCGGTGGCATCATGCAACACATTGAACAAGCCGGTGTGCACTCAGGTGACTCAGGTTGCTCAATTCCACCTTATTCATTGCCACAACACATCCAAGACGAAATCCGTCGCCAAACCAAAGAAATGGCGCAAGCCTTACAAGTAGTGGGTTTGATGAACGTGCAATTCGCCGTACAAGATGATGTGGTGTATGTGTTGGAAGTGAACCCACGTGCTTCACGTACCGTACCGTTTGTCAGCAAAGCCACTGGCGTGCAATTGGCGAAAATCGCCGCGCGTGCGATGGCCGGCATCAGCTTGAACGAACAACAGTTCACCCAAGAAGTGATTCCACCGTATTACAGCGTCAAAGAAGCGGTGTTCCCATTCATCAAATTCCCAGGTGTCGACACCATTTTGGGCCCAGAAATGCGCTCTACTGGTGAAGTGATGGGTGTGGGTGTGGACTTCTCAGAAGCCTATTTGAAAGCGCAATTGGGTGCGGGTGAACGCATTCCTAGCGTCGGTAAAGTGTTCTTGTCGGTGCGTGAGCAAGACAAACCGTATGTGGAAAAAACCGCGCGCAACTTCCAAGAGTTGGGCTATGGTTTGTGTGCCACCCGCGGCACGGCTGCTTACTTGAAAGAAAAAGGCATCATCGTGCAAGTGGTGAACAAAGTGTTGGAAGGCCGTCCACACATCGTCGACATGATTAAAAATGGCGACGTGGCAGTGGTAATCAACACGGTGTCCAGCGATGTGCAGTCGATTAAAGACAGCCATTCCATCCGCCGAACTTCATTGAACAACCGCATTCCGCTGTACACCACCATCGCCGGTGGCGAAGCCATGAGTGAAGGCGTGAAGTCTTTGAACGATACCGATGTGTACAGCGTACAAGAATTGCATGCGCGTTTGCAGCAACAGTAATCTTGCTACTTAAAGCATGAATAAGCGGCCTGTAAAGCATTTACAGGCCGCTTTTGTGTGCGTGCTGTGTTAGTTTGCATGGTGAATCTCAAGCAGGTATTGAGGTCTGAAAGTGGAACAACACAAAGGAGGTGCGAAATGGGATGGAGCGACATGGTTTTGACCCTGCAAGTGGTGTTGCTGTTTTGTCCATCGCTGTTGGCTTTGGTGGTGTGGCTGGTATTGGCCTTGAAAAAAACCGCCATTCCTCAGCGCAAGCCGTTTTACTTCGGCATGGCACTGCATGGCTTGAGTGTGCTGTTGGCGGTGGGCAGTGTGGAGTTAATGACATATTTGGCCAAGGATTGCACGGGCTGTTACAGCGGGATACAGCTGATTATCTTGGTGCCGCTGTTGTGGCTGTTGTTCATTGTGGGCGCGGTGTTGAATGTGGTTGGGTTGCGCACGCCGCGGGCAGGGCATACGACCAAATTGCGCAAACGCTGAGATTTTGCTGAAGCGCGGCCTGTAAATCCACCAAGCTGGCTTTAAACCTGCTTGGTGCACGGCTGCATATCGGTATATAGTGCACGGCGCACCGCACCTTTGCTGCGTGCGCCTATTTTTTCAGACACAACCCGCATGGAAACAGCAAACATGACAGACATCGTGCAGTATTTATTGGCGCCATACGAAAGCTACACGCGCGCGCAAATCATCGTCGAAAGCTTGGCCGCGGTATTCGGGGTGATTTCGGTATTGTTGGCGCAGCGCCGCCACATTGGTATTTTTCCGACTGGCATCGTTTCAACCGTGCTTTACACTTATTTGTTTTTCCGCTGGGGCATGTATGGCGAAACCATTATCAATTTCTATTACACTGCCATGTCTATATACGGTTGGGTATTGTGGTACCAGCAAGCCGATACCGACCATGTGCACGTGCAAGTGACATGGGCGGACAAGCGCGATTGGCTGTGGGCGGCGGTGGTGTGGATTGCCAGCTTTGCTTTTGTATTGACGGTATATTATTTCCGCCCTTGGATACAAGACGGTTTCAGCGCTGCCGGTTGGACACAAATCGGCGTGCACCATTTTGGTTGGGTAGACTATTTGGATGCCAGCATTGCGGCGGTGTTCTTCATCGGCATGTGGTTCCAAGCACAGCGCAAAATTGATTCATGGACGATGTGGATTGTTGGCGATGTGGTGATGGTGCCGCTGATGTTGTACAAAGGCTATGGCATTACCTCATTGCAATACGCCATCTTCGTGGTGTTGGCAGTGCAAGGCTTGATGGCTTGGAAACGCTCAGAGCGCCAACGCGCGCAGATGTTGCAAGCACAAGCGGCTTAAGCGGCCTGTAAACCCAAAACAGCATGTTTCCCATGCTGTTTTTTTATGGCTGTTGCAATGGTGGCAAGCGCGGGCTGACCACGTGTTGTTTGACGATCATGGTATTGACCTCGCCATAAGCCAACACTTGATAGGTGAGCTGGTCGAGATGGGCCACACTGGTGGCGAACAAGCGCACCAACAGACAGTTTTCACCGGTCACAGTGTCGCAGCTCACCACTTCCGGCAGGCTTTTGACCAAGTCTATGGCGGCGAACAATTGCTGGTGGTGGGTGCGCACCAACCACACCGCTTCCAACGGGTAGCCGCAGGCCAAAAAATCCAATTCGGCATGGTAGCCTCGGATGATGCCGCGTTCTTGCAAACGGGCGATGCGCTCAGTCACCGCCGGCGCAGACAAACCCACTTGTGCGGCCACTTCTTTGTAGGCAATGCGGGCGTTTTGGTGCAAAAGGGAGATGATTTTTTGGTCTAACTTATCTAACAAAGCAGCGTCCTGTAAATTCCTTATTTTCCCAAGCAAGATAGCAGAAATTCCTTAGTCGCTCCATAGTCGCCGGCGCGCCTATGCATGATACTGTGCACATAGTTAAAGGAGAGCATGATGAATCAACAACAAGTCGGCGTGGCACAAATGACCACCGCCATGACTTTATCGGGTGGGGTGGGTTTGTGGGCAACATGGGCGGCACTGCCCAGTTTCAGCGTGGTGTTTTGGCGCTGCCTGTTTGGCTTTGTCGCCTTATTGGGCTTTATGCTGTTTACAGGCCGCATTCATAAGGGTTGGCTCACGCGTGCGCAACTGTTGTGGTCTGTGGCCGCTGGCACGACGCTGGTATTGAACTGGGTGTGTTTCTTCCAAAGTTTTCATTATGTGTCGATAGGCGTGGCCACCATCGTCTACCAAACGCAGCCCTTATTGGTGGTGGTCGGTGGCATGGCATTTTTCCAAGAACGGATGGGGCTGAACCGCTGGCTGTGGTTGGGCTTGGGTTTGATTGGCATGGTGATGTTGGTATTGGCGCGCGGTGGTGTGAGCTTGAGCGGCGACCATTATGTGCTCGGCATTGCCTTGTCTTTGGCGGCGGCGACGTTTTACGCTGCCGGCACACTCATCGCCAAACGCATGCCCAAAACGCCGGCCACCAGTGTGACCTTGATGCAGGTGTTGGTGGGCATGGCCATCATGTTGCCGTTCGGGGCTTTGAGCAACGTGCCCCAGACTTCGGTGCAATGGTTGAGTGTGATCATGCTCGGCGTGGTCAATACCGCGGTGATGATGTCGCTGGTGTATGCCGCCATCAGTCGCTTGCCAACGTATTTGTTTGCCGCCTTGTCGTTTGTCTACCCATTGGTGGCGGTGTTGCTCGATTGGTGGGTCTTCAATCATGTGTTAAACATGTGGCAAATCCTCGCCGCGGGTTTGATTTTGTTGTCGGTGGCGGGCATGAATTTGAATTGGGCATTTCCCCTAAAATCAAAGCGGCCTGAAACCACCACAGGCTGCTGAACATGGTATGCTTAGCATGTTCACAATAACAACAGCCAGTATGAATACGACAAACACCACGACACCACACACAATCGACGACAAGCAAACCGCCGCAACCGAATTGGTGGCGGTTTTGGTGGCCGTCACCAACGGTCAAGCGCGGGTGTTAACCACCCACCAAGGCCAAAGTTTGCCTGCCGGCGTTTTGTCACCCTTACACCGCTCTTTGCAAAAAGGCGTGCGCGTGTGGGTGGAAGAGCAAACGGCGCAACCGTTGGGCTATTTGGAGCAGCTGTACACCTTTGTCGACACCCAGCGCGGACAGGCGGCCAAGCAGTTGTGGTTGTCGGTCAGCTATGTCGGCTTGGTGACAGAAGTGGAAGCGTCCAATCTGAATTTACAGGCCAAATGGATGGATTGGTATGCGTTTTTCCCATGGGAAGATCGCCGCGCCGCCCAAGCCGGGCGCGATAAAGTCATCTTAGCGGCCTTAAAAGCGTGGATAGAAGCCAGCGATGATGCGGAAACCCAACAATTTCGCCAGCAACGGGTGGACATGTATTGGGGACAAGGCGAATGGGCGTGGTCGGAAGAGCTGGCCTTGCAACGCTATGAGTTGATGTATGAAACGGGTATGTTGCACGAGTCGCCTGAGCCTGATGATGCCTTATTGCCGTATACCGGTATTCCGATGCAGGGCGATCACCGACGCATTTTTGCCACTGCCATCAGCCGTTTGCGCGCCAAAATCAAATACAGGCCGCTTATTTTTGATTTGATGCCGGCCGAATTTACCTTATTGCAATTGCAACAAAGCATCGAAACCTTGGCCGGGTTGACCTTGCACAAACCCAATTTCCGCCGCCTGATTCAACACCAAGATTTGATTGAACCCACTGGTGACAGCGTGATGCAAGACCGTGGCCGGCCGGCGCAGTTATACCGCTTTAAGCCGAATGTGTTAAAAGAACAAAGCTTGGCGCGCGGCAAGATGCCGCTGAACAAATAGCCATGTTGACGGGCGTGTTGGCGGTATTTGAATACACCGGATGGCTGGACAAAGCATTACCACCGCAGCGGCTCAGTGCCGCTGTATTTTTTATTTGATATATGCTCAAAATGAGTATATATTTTCGGCAAGTGAACCAAGCCAAGGTCAGCCATGACTAAGCTTGGTCTTTTTGACTACACACTGGGAAACACACAATGGATTTGGTTGCACGCGTACAGCGTTTACCGATAGGCAAGTTTCATTATCGCTTATTGGTGGTGGTGGGTTTGGGATGGATGTTCGATGCCATGGACACGGGTTTGATTGCGTTTATCATGACGCGCTTGGCCACCGATTGGCAATTGGCGCCGGCAGAGAAAGGCTTAATCGTCAGCATCGGTTTTGTTGGCATGGCCATAGGCGCGGTGGTGGCGGGGGCAATCGCCGATAAAATTGGCCGCAAAACCGTGTTTGCCAGCACTTTGGTCATTTACAGCGTCGCTACCGCTTTGTGTGGCATCGCACCGAATTTGACGTGGCTGTTGGTGTTTCGCTTTATTGTCGGCATAGGCTTGGGGGGACAATTGCCGGTGGCGGTGACCTTGGTCAGTGAGTATGTGCCTGCGCAAGTGCGTGGGCGTTTTATTGTGTTGTTGGAAAGCTTTTGGGGCTTGGGCTGGTTGGCCGCGGCCTTGATTGCCTATTTTGTCATCCCGCACCACGATTGGCATGCAGCCTTCTTTGTCGGCGGCATTCCCGCTTTGTATGTGTTCTTGCTGTGGAAATTGGTGCCCGAATCCATTCCATATTTGATTAACAAAGGCCGTTTGCAAGAAGCGCATGCCATCGTGTCCAAATTGGAGCGCGATGCGGGCGTGGACGTGATAGACACAATCGAAGTGGCGCCGGTGGCGGAAAAATCGACCATCAGTTTTGGGCAATTGTGGTCTAAGGCTTTTGCCCGCCGCACCTTGATGTTGTGGCTGATTTGGTTTGGCATCGTGTTTTCGTATTACGGCATTTTCACGTGGTTGCCGAGCTTGTTGGTGGAAAAAGGCTATCCGATTGTCAAATCGTTTGAATACAGTTTGGTGCTCATCTTGGCGCAATTGCCCGGCTATGTGGCGGCGGCATGGTTGATTGAAAAACTCGGTCGCAAAACCACTTTGGCGCTGTTTATGGCTGCGTGCGCGGTGTGTGCGTACTTCTTTGGTGGCGCCGGTTCGGAAGCCGAAATCATCGTCTGGGGCTGTTTGTTGTCCTTCTTCAATTTGGGCGCGTGGGGCGTGTTATACACTTACACTCCCGAGCAATACCCAACCAATATCCGCGCCTTTGGCTCGGGCTGGGCTTCGGCAGTAGGGCGCATCGGCGGCATCGTCGCGCCTATGGTGGTGACCAGCATGATGGTGATGCCCAATGGCTTTAGCAATGTCTTTATGATGTTCACCGCAGTGTTGTTTGCGGTGGCGGCGGTGGTGTTCATCTTGGGTGAAGAAACCAAAGGCAAGACTTTGGAATCCATCAGCCAATAAGCGGCCTGTAAAGCCTTGTGTAACAGTAGGTAACAAGTGGGCGCAAGTCTTGACCGCAGGCTAGGATTTGCTATGATGCAAACCACTTAGGAGGAACGGCCTCCCCCACAATTGGGAATCATGTCCAGGACGTCCTGGCTCTTACCGAAAGGAGGGCCAAGATGGCCTGGATGTTTTTATTGGTGGCAGGTGTGCTCGAGGTGGTGTGGGCGTATTTTATGAAAGAGTCGCACGGCTTTAGCCGCTTGTGGCCAAGCATGATTACCTTGGTGGCGATGTTGGCCAGTTTCGGCTTATTGGCCACCGCCATGCGCAGCCTGCCTTTGGGCACGGCATACACGGTATGGACGGGCATCGGTGCGATTGGTGCGTTCATCGTTGGCATTGTGTTTTTGGGCGAACAAGTCAGCGCCATGCGCATCGCCGCCGCTGTGTTGATTGTCAGCGGTTTGGTGTTGATGAAATTGGCGTCACATTAATCATTGTATCAGACACACAAGCGGCCTGTAAGCCAAGATAGGGCTTACAGGCCGCTTGTTATTTTATGATTTCAGCATCGTATTGTTGTGAGGGTCAGCCATGTTGCGCGCACACCTAGGATGCAGTTTGGCCATCATCTTGGCAGTGAGCGCGTGCGCACACACTGGCACCCGCACCATCGCACGTTTGTTCGAGCACCAAACCGCCAAAACCACCGCCGCTTTACACGAGTATGCCCAAAACCATGTCCAGCAAACGCTACAACTGGATGCAGACATAAACGTCGGCGGCGCGTATCCCTCCCGCATCGACATCCTCTACCCGCAAGCCGCTGCGCAAGCGGGGCGCAAACTGCCAGTGCTGGTATGGGTGCAGGGTGGTGCATGGGTAGCGGGCAGCAAAAACGATGCGCGCCCGTATTTGGCCTTGTATGCCAATCAAGACATCGCCGTGGTCAATGTCGATTACACGCTGGCGCCGCAAGCCTACCATCCGCAGCAATTGCACGAGCTCAATTAAGCGCTGGCGTATGTGTTGCAACACGCTTCCGAGTGGCCGCTGGATATGCGCCAGGTGTTTTTTGGCGGTGATTCGGCGGGTGCCAACTTGGTGTCCACCTATGCCGCAGCCATCAGCAATGCCGATTTGCAACAGCGCTTGGGTTTGCGGCCCGTGTTGCAAAGCCAGCACGTGCGAGGTTTGCTGTTACACAGCGGCGTGTTCGACCTGCATGCCTTGTACGCCGCACGAGAACACAGCCCAAAAATCATCGCTTGGAGCGTCGGCAATGTGGTCAGCGCCATCAGCGGCGAAAACCCACCACAAGCGCAGACACTGAAAAACATGTCGGCAACGCCGTGGCTAAACCGTGCTTATCCACCGTGTATGTGTCAGCCAGCGCCAACGACAGCCTTACCGCCAGCCAAACCGAGCCGTTTATCGCTGCTTTACGCGCCCACGGCGTGCCCGTACAGGCGCAAATCTATCCCAAAACCCACGCCGAAAAACTGCCGCATGTGTTCCATTTCAATATGGATTTCGCCGCCAGCCACACGGTATTGCAGCAATCGGTGGATTTTATGCAGCAGCACAGCCAATAAACAAGCGGCCTGTAAGCAAGACATAAAGCTTACAGGCCGCTGTTTTTAATTTAGAATAAGTCATATTTTATTTCCATGACATATTTACAGGGGGAGAGATGGCCAAGTTTTTAAACACCAGTGCCACCAATTATTTTTTGGAAGAATTGATTAAGCAGGCCAAAGAGCGGGTGATATTGATTAGCCCATTTTTGAAGCTCAACGACCGCGTTAAAGAATTGCTGGAAGACAAAAACCGCTTAAAAATCGACATCCGCATCGTCTACGGCAAAAGCGAATTGCAACCGGAAGAAATTCAGTGGCTGAAATCGCAAGACTATATTCGTACCAGTTTTTGCAAAAACCTGCATGCCAAGTGTTATCTGAATGAAGACTCTTGCATCATCACCAGCTTGAATTTGTACGAATTCAGTCAAATCAACAACAATGAAATGGGCATTTTTTTAAGCCGCGAAGAAGACGGTGAGGTGTACAAAGATGCGTATGAAGAAGCACAGCGCATTATCCGTGTCAGCGATGAGGTGCGCATCAGCATGGAAAAAATTGACGAAGCCAGTGTCAGCAATACCAATGAGGTGAAAGCCAGCAGCAAACCGCCACATGAAAAACTCACCACTTCCAAATTGGCGACGCAATTGAAGCTGAAAACCTCAGAATTGCTGGACAAATTGGTACAGCAAGGTTGGTTGGAGTTGAAAGGCGACAAACATTTTATTACCGAAGCGGGTAAGCAAAATGGCGGTGAATTTCGCACTGGTCCGCATGGTGCTTATTTCCTATGGCCCGCAGAAACCGAATTGAAATAAGTAATCTCAGCGTCGACATGCGGCCTGTAAACCTTGTTTGATGGTTTACAGGCCGCATTGTATGCATTATAGATGTACATGCCAGATTCAACAGGGCTTAAGCATGAGGCAGCGCTTTGGTCAATAATGCTGAGAAATGATTTGAATGCTTTTTAAACTCAGGTCTACGGGTTTGTAGATGCAGACCAAGCGGTAATCGGGGAAGAACCATTGATCATTGCGCACGCTGCCTTTGAGTTCAAAGGTTTTATCGGCTGCTTTGGGCATGGCTGCGAGCAGTTGTGCCCGGTTGCTAATGGTGTGAACATCGAAGGGTAATGCGATTAAGGGCTGACGCTTGCTGGTGGCAGTTGCGATAGGAATTTCCGCACTGACCAAACGCATCGCGGCCTGGCCATAGCTTGGGACATCCCGTTTGAGCAGATAATCCTCATCCACAAAATGCAGATTCAGCAGAAACTTCTTGCTCTCAAAATAAAAATCGGGGTCATCTTTTTTCGCACTTGGCGCCGCTGTGCCACCGATGTGTTGGTAAAACGAGTGCAATGCCTCTGCATCGGCCAGTTGCCACAAATACTGTTTGGCGAATTCATCTGTGTTCATAGGGCTTGCTCCATGGATAGGGTGCTGCATGTTCTATGTGCATTCTGTCTTTACCGCGTGGTTGATGTGCTTCAAACAGCCTGTAAACCCAATCGCAGCTTACAGGCCGCTTGTTTGGTTCTTAACCACAAAATACACCGCTGATGCGCTGCGTTTGGGGATTGATGAACACGGTCACGCGTTCGGTGCGCACATCGTCTTCGACGGCCTCATTATCGGCGGCGCGGCGCACTTGGGTGGCGCCGCTGATGTGCAGGATTTGCGCATCGCTGAGGTTTTGCATGCCCATCAGTTGTTGCACGCTGTGTTGTTGGCATTGCCCTGCCACTGTTGCTGCCAGTTTGAACGGCAGTTTGATGGCGACGGCTGGTGGCGGTGTGATGTGGGCGAGTTGGGCAGTGCGCGCTTGCATGGAGTTGATGGTGGCGGCGATGTCGGCTTCGGCAGCATGCACCAGCGCGGCGTTCAATTGTGCTGGCGGATAAGGCTGGCCTTGTGGGTCAAACAGCACCAATGCTCGTTCATCGCCAGCCGCCAAGTCATAAGTGATTTGGTACAGCGGCACGCCATTGCCTCGGTAAAACGTGGTTTGCAAAGGATTGCCAAAATAGTCGTAGCGGCTGAGTTTGAACAGCGTGCCATTGGCATGGTAATGGCGTTGCACCCCTATCGGTGCACCATTTTGGTAGCGCACATGGCCAGAGACCTGACCTTGCGGGTCGTAAAACACAAATTCGCCTTCGCCGGCATCGTCTATGTTCCATGTGTGTAAGGCTTCTGTGTTGATGATGGCGTAAGCGCTGGTTTGCGGCCGGTGTTGCCACACATAAAAGTCTTGTAACACAGGATGGCCGTGCGCATCCCAGCCCAGTTGTTGGCGCACATACGCGCTGTTGGCTTGTTGGTTGGGGCTAAAGCGGCCATTGGCATCGAAATAACCTATGGTTTGCGCTTGGGCACGCTGCACTTGGGCGGCGTGTGGCAAAGACGGGGTGTTGAGGCTGGTATGGTTGGTGGCGACGGGGGTTTGGCAGGCGGCCAAGGCCACAACCACGCCGCAGATACTCAATATTTTGAGCCAAGCAGACACGCACACAATCATCGCAACTCCTGTCGTGAATCAAATATGCGGCCTGTAAAGCGATAGCAGGTTTACAGGCCGCATCGGTTGACCATACTGAGGTTTATTCTTCAGGTTGGCGCGGCAACAGTAATTCTTGTGCTTCTGGCGCTGCTTGGCCGGCGAGCTTGGCTTCGGTGGCGGCGCGTTTGTTCATCAAGCTGACGATGGTTTCAGTCACTGCGTCAATTTTGTCGGCATGGTCTTCGGTAGCAGGGTAGGCGGTGCCGGCGGCATCGTAGACTTGCACCGTGACTTTGTAATCGTCGCTGTTGTCGACGTGGAAGGCGAACAGGGGTTTGCCGGCTTCATCGTAATACGAGGTGGCGGTGATTTCGCTGTCTGGGTTGTACACCTCTTCGACAAAGACTTTGCCATTGCCGTGGTATTGGGTGTGTTTGCCGACGTATTGGCCGTCTTGCAAAGAAGTGCGGGCGGAAACGCTGCCGTCGGCATTGTAAAACACGATGTCGCCATCGGTGTATTGCAAGCTGTTCCAATCTTCTAAGCCAGCATCGTCAAACAACACAAACGGGCTGGTTTGTGGCTTGCCATTGATGGCGTAAAAGTCTTGCAATACCGATTTACCGTCGGCGGTTTTGCCCAAGTATTTGCGCATGTAGCCATTGCTGGTTTTTTCTTGTCCAAATTCGCCATCGGCATTGAAATAGCCCAACACGCGCTCATCGGCTTGGGCGATTTTAACGCTGCTCACAGCTTCGGTTTTGGCAGTAGCTGCGGTGGTGCTGGCACAGCCGCTTAAGATGGCGATGGAGATAAGGGCGGCGGCGCTGATGCGTGTGAATGACATGGTGGTTCCTCTTGAAAACAAACAAAAAAATGCGGCCTGTAAATGCTTACAGGCCGCATCCAATCAGGGGTGCTGGTGTTGGTTGCTCGCCATATTGTCATCGGCAAAAGGCGGCGTTTGCCCAGCTTGTTGGTAAACTTCGCGCTCCAATTCCATCATGATGGCTTGGACTTTTTCGGCCAAAGCGCGCGCTTGTTCACGGTTGTTGGCATTTGGGTATTGTTCTTTGCCGTTGGCATCGTAAAACACCAACGACGATTGTTCAGCATTGCTGGGGTTGTAATGCAAGGTGAAGATGCGTTTGCCATCGCGCTCGAAGAAGGTTTCCTCGGTAATTGCGCCCTTGTCGTTAAACTGCTGCGCTTGGAACACCTCGCCGGTGAGGTAATACACCTCACGCTTGCCATTGACCACGCCTTGCTTCAATTGGATGGTCGATTGTTTTTTGCCATCGGGATAGAAGAAATGCACCGACCCATCAATGAAGCGCATGGTGTCCCAGTCATACAGGGCGCGTTCGTCGATGACGGTAAACGGCGCGGTTTGCGGCTGGCCATTGATGCTGTAAAAGTCTTGCAACACCCAATGCTGTTTGCGCGAGGTGCTGAGCAGTTTGCGCTCGAAACCATTGGCGATTTTGTCGCGGCTGTAGGCGCCGCGTTCTGAGAAATAGCCCAGTGTGCGTGCGTCTTTGTGCGCGACTTGGGCGCTGGCATTCGGTGTGGCGCTGGTGCTGCAAGCACCCAAGACCGCCATGCTCAAGCTGAGGAGTGTGATGTTCAAAAGCAGTTTCATCGTCGTTTCCCTGATAGGTTAAGCGCGTTTAACCGCGATAATGGAAAGATTTCACCAAGGTCAGCTCACCAGCGGCACGCATGGGCACGCGGAAGCTTTGTTTTTTTTCATTGGCACGGCCTTCGTTGCTGATGATGGTGATGGTGGCAGTGGTGATGACTTGGTCGCTGTCGCCACCATAATAGTTCAAATACACCAAATACGTCCCGTTTTGCGGCGAAGGCGCGGAAAATATTTCTGGGCCATAACCGGTGGTCACGTCCACATCAAGAGCACCACCGTTCTTCAATACCCGATTGCCATAATAGCTGTGTCCACCATCGGGTGTCACCACATGCAAGTCCAAATCTGTGTTATTGCTGTCCCAAGACAAAACCACGCGCAATTTTGGGCTGGTCATGGCCTTGTTGGTTTCGTAAAACTGCACCCGTTTCTTGTCGCCAGTGGCGCTGCGCAATTCGACGCTGTTGCTGCCGCGGCCAAACGCATACGGGCGGCTGAAGCTGCCATCGTCGTTTATCGCTTGCGGCATGGCAATGCCGTTGACGATTAAACGTGCCGGTGTGGCGTCGTCTTTACGGTGGTTTGTAATCCGCCCAGCAATCAATTGCGTTTGCTTGGTGAAATTGTCGCTGTTGACGCGCGAAGCGGGGTATTGCACCGATTGCGTGTATTGGCTTTGGCTTTGGGCATGGCGCCAACCGCCTTTGGGAGTGGAAAACTGGATGCCGCTTTCGGCAGCAACAGAGCCGATGAGCAGTAAGCTGCCAGCGGCCAAAATCAAGCGTTGCATGTCATAGTCCTTTCAATAAGCGCTGCGCCAGCGCTTCGATATAGCGTTCATTGCGGCCATTGGGGTGGTGTTGCAACAGCAAATGCAAATACTCGTGCGTGAGCGTCAATTGTTCTGCCTCGCTGTGCAGGCGGCGGATGTAAACCCGATTGGCAGCCACATCGGCATACGGTGTGCCGCGCGACAATTGGCACACGCTCGCCGCTTGGGCAAGCGGCTTGTAACCGGCCTCGCGTTGCAACGTCTTGTGCCAACGTGGCATTTGCGTTTGCAACCATTTTTGCGCTTGCAGCATCGGGCGACAGCGCTCCCCCATGTCTTTGCCTTGTACGCCAAGGTTGGCTTGTGGATAGGCGCGTGCCAAAATATCTTTAAAGCCCAAACCTTGCTGCGCCCACGCCACCGCCTGTTGCCAACCCAACACACCGCTGCTGCTGGAGTCGGCCTGAAAACGCCCGTGCGCGCCGTTTAACACCAATAAATCGGTGCTGATGGCGATGCGCTTGGCCGATGCTGAAGCCGGCTGGGTGAGCACGCGCTGTTGCTGGGTGCTGTCGCGCATCAGCAAACAAGCGCCGCTGCCGCTGGCTTCGTTCAAAGCATAAGTGCGTATCGCCACGCTCAAGGCCTTGGCCGCTTGTTCGGGCACGGCCGCCGCTTCGCGCTCCAATACCCGCGCCACATACTCGTTCATGTCCATGCGCGCGCGCAGGCGGTAATGCGCGTCTTGCGCAAACACGCTGATGTCGCCGACGCTGTGCAGCTTGACCTGCCGACCGTTGTGCAAGGCCACCACATAATCGCCGCGTGGCAACACGCCGCCATAGATGTTTTGCTGTGTGCCCGCACGTTTGACGCTGACGATGGGGTTGGTCATAAACGCCAAATAATCCACCTCCACACAAGCGGCCTGTAAAGGCTGTACAGGTTGGCTTGGCGTTGTTTCCGGGCTTAATTCTGTCTGGTTCGATTTTAACGCACTCAATTTGGGCAACCATGCACCGCTGCGCGCCAACACCTCGTGGCTGTTGCCGCGTGCCAGCAACCAAAATGCCGCGCCGTCGCCAGTCCAGCCAGCCATGCCTCCGATGCGCTGCGCCTTATCCAGCGGGTGCGGCATGGTCAGGGTTTTGCCGCGCCAATGGCTGCCGATGGGATTCAAACTGTTGCGGTTGTCAGTGCGCAGCCACACATTCAGCAACACTTGTTCGGCCTGTAACTTGGGCGCGCTCGGCACTTGTTGCAGCCCCCACAACACATCGCGCACCGGCAACACCGTGTCTTCTTTTAAATTGCCCAGTTCGGTGAGCCACAAGGGCGCGCGTTGCAAATACCAATAATAGCGCCAGTCTTGCGCGCGGATGCCCAAGCGCTGCGGCTGAAAATACAGGCCGCATGATTGCAATAAGGCTTGGTCGCGACCGATGCTGCCGCCTTTGTCACAACAATACTTTTCTTCGCTGTTGCCACCCGTGCACTGATACGGTGTGTCCGGCAAGGCCTTATCGACGGCATACGCATACACAAACAGCTTCCAAGTGCTGCCCAGCGGCGTGGCCAAGTCGTTGAGGTTTTGCGTTTGCAACCGCGCCGTGCGCGTGTTGACTTGCCACGCTTGCATGCGCTCACCGTTGGCCTCGGCATACAAAGCCTGTTCGCCTTGTGGCCAGACGGTGGCGGCATGCACTGGCAACGCAGCCATCAGGGTGATTAGTGCCAACAGCGCCAATCCAATCGGTGTTACAGGCCGCATCAATGTACCTCTAACACCGTATTTTGCTGGGCCAAGCTGACGCGGCTGGGGTCGTACATATTGAACAAGCGTGGCGCTGGTAAATCAAAGCGGCCTTTTTGCCCAAAGCGCACCAATTGGCGCAAGACGGTTTTGCCCGTTAATTTTTGCACCGGCATGCGGTAAGACAACACGCCGTCTTCATAAGTGGGGTTGGCAAACGGTTTCAAATCGGCCGCACCCAAACCAGCAATCAACATGCCCCAAGTCGAGCCTTCAACGCTGGCACCTGGTGGCAAAGCCACTTCGGCCAAGGCATAGGCCACTGGCACGCTGTTGTTTTGCGGCAGCAAGGTGACCTCATCCACATACAATTGGTTGCTGTACACCGCTTCGGCCGCGCCCAGTTTCACTGCTTTAAAGCCCAAGAATTGGTTGTCGGGAGCATCGGCCTTGTCTTTGGCCAGCTTGGTGGTTTCCAATTTGTACAATTGGCGGCTGACGGTGACCGGCAAGGTTTGCGCCGGAGCGGCGCTGGAATCGTAGCGCAACACCAGCCATGCATTGCTCGGTGCTTGGGTCAGGGCAAAACCAGTGGGCACACCAGCGCCGCGCCAAGCCCATTGCCATTGGCCACTGCCGGTTGGGGCTATGGCCGCCCATGCACTGCTATTGGTTTTCAAATCGGCAAAGCTGGCGCTTTGGCTGCTGACCGCTTGTTGCAACCACAGCAAGGCCAAGGCGCGGTCTATGGTCGGCGTTTCCAAACTGGCTTTGGATAACAGCGCCGCTAGGTCTGCTTGGCCGTGCCCCAATTTGATTAAGGCGGCCTGTAACACGATGGACGGCGAGTTCTGTGCCAAAGCCAGTGCTTCGGCCGTGACCTTGTCTAAGCCGGTGCTGACGATGGGGGCGCTGCTCACGGCAGGTGTTGCCACGGCGGAAGCGGCAACTGTGGTGGCATCGGCTTTGCTAATTGGCGCGCTGGCGCTTGCTGCTGTGTCGGTGTTAACAGGCGCAGAAGCGGTGTTGACCGTGCTGATTGGGCTTGCTGGTGCTACGGTGGTGTTTACAGGCCGCTTATTCACTGCTGGTGCGGCTTTATTCTCGAGCATTTGGCTGATGAGTACGGCCAAGGCCAAGCTTTGTTTGTTATTGGCAAACACGGCGCTGGCGTGTTCGGCCTCGCTGGCAAGCTGCCATTCGTGCAGCAAACGGCGTTTGGCACCGCTGGCCAAGTTGTTCACTGGCAAGCCCATTTCGCGCATCAGCCACAGGCTCAACATCACCTCAGTCACGGGTGTGTTGTCGGCCTGTTTTTTGTACACCTCGAGCAACACATTGGCATCGTCAGGATTGCGGCTGTAGCCCAAGGTTTGGCCACTGAGGAAGTCGGCGTAATAAGCATAGCTGCTCATCAGCAAATCGCCGTCGGCTTGGTTGCCCCACCATGAGAATTGCGCGCCTTCGCCGGCCATATTGATAAGACGCAAGCGCTGGTTGGTCAAGCGTTCGCGCAAGCTGTTTTGTATCCACTGTGGCGTGGTGGTCGGCAGGCGTTTGACGGCCAGATTCAACGGAATCAAACGGCTGGCGGTTTGCTCGACACAGCCATATGGGTAATCAACCAAACCATCGAGCACACGGTTAAAAGCCAAATCGCCATCGCCAAGCACGCTGGCGCGGATGTTGCGCGCATCGGCAGGCAGTTTCAGGCCGGCTTGTGCTTCTTGCAGGCTGACGGTTTGCTGTTGCGGGATGTCCCAAGTGGCGGCGACGCTGCTGACGCGTTGGTTGAGGCTGTCGACCACTTGGCCGTTGTGTAGCAATTGCAGTGTTACCACGCCGTTCAAGCCTGCGGTTGGCAGGCGCAAATAATTGGCGCCGGCTTTCACTTCCAACTCGCCTTGTTTGACCACTTGCTGGTCGATTAAGGCTTGCCATTGCATGGTGCTGTTCTGTGCGGTTTGATTGAACACCAACACATCGGCGCTCATTTGGTCGCCGCTGCGCCACACATTGGGCGAGCTCCATTTCAAATAATACGGTTGGCTGGAGGTGATGTGAGCGACTTTTTGCCCCACACGGCCTTGACTGTCTTGCGCGCGCACGGTGATGCGCCAGCGTGTTAAGGCATCGGGCAGGGTAAAGGTCAGCTTGCTGTGGCCACTGGCATCGGTTTTGATGCTCGGTTGCCACAATGCTGTGTCTTGGTCGTCGCGGCGCGGCCGCTCCAATACCTTCACGGCACGTTCGCGCGGCGCCATACTGCTGTCTTCCGGTGCGCCTTTGGCGCTGACCGATTGGTCGTAAGTGATGAAGTTGAGGCTGGATTCGGTGGTGACTTGGTTGCGGCGCAAGTGGTTGAAGAATTCGCCCATGCTCGGCGCGATTTCCGGTTGCAACACATACACCATTTCATCGACCACGCTCACGGTCAAATCCGCCGGCACGCCGCCCTCGCCATCAAATAAGGTCGAGATGTCGAGGCTGACTTGCTGCTTGGGTTTGTAAGTGGTTTGGTCGGCCTGTATGTTGATGCCCAATTGTGGTTTGGCCACCACCAAGCCAGCGTTTTCAAACGCATATTGGTTGTTGTGTTGGTATAACACCGACAGCGCCATGTTCGGCGCCATGTCGGCGGTGACGGGGATGGACAATTGGTATTGCTGGTCCGACAGTTTTTTCACCTGTGCCCAACCGCCAGCTTGCGACAGCAAGCCGTGTTGGGCAACGTTTTCGCGCTCTAAGGTGAGCAAAGCGTCTTGTACCGGTACAGGGAAGGTGAGCAAGACTTGCGCAGCATCGCCGATGTTGTATTGGGTTTTGTCGGGCACGATTTCCACGCTCAAAGGAGCGGCCTGTAAATCCTTGCCCTGCACCCAATAATTGGTGGCACCGATGAGGTTGTCATGTTTGTCCAACAATTCCACGCTGTAAGAGCCGCTTTGTTTGAAGCTGACGTCAAACATTGTGCCCGTGCCGAGTTTGCCACCGAAATCGCTTTGGTCTTCCAAACGCACCACACGGTAACGTACTGGCTGTTGGCCGCCATTGCCATTGGCCAAGCTGTAGGCAAAGCGCACGTTTTCACCGACTGCGCCAAATTGTTTGGCCGCACGCACATGGTAAAGATTGGGACCGCGTTCCACCAAGACTTCGCGTGTCATGCGCACGCGGTAAGCGGCTTGGTCGCTGGCAAGGATGGTGAGCACATAGCGACTAGGCTCAGTGGCAGCAGGCAGTTTTAGGGTGACATCGCCGCTGCTGTCGGTGCTGAATTCTTTTTGTGACAATTGAATTGGGAACAGGCCGGCGTAATCGAGTTGGCCGTCGACCATAGACAGTTTTTGCGCCTTTACATCGACTTGCACTTGCGCGTTTTTCACCGGTTCGCCATTGGGATAGCGCAGGCTCAGTTTGGCTTCGATGGGCTGGTTGGTTTTGAGCGCATCGGTGCCTGAGAGCAACATGTCGAAATGTGGCTTGATGTATTGCGCCACCCGAAATTCGGCGCTGTACACATCGTCGCCTTGGTTCAAGGCCAATTCATAACCGCCGGCCATAGCGAGAGCTGGCAGCTTGAATTGCCCATCCAATGCGGCCTGTAAACTGCCTTGCGCCATCACATCGCCATTCGGGTCTTTGACTTGGTAAGACCACGCGCCGCTGCCCGCGTTGGCATTTTTAACGATGGCTTTAAAGCGCACCGTCTCACCGGCTTGGTACAAAGGCTTGTCGGTAACGGTGAGCACTTCTGGCAATACCGCTGCGCTGTCTTCATAAAACTGCTCAGAGATGAACACACCGCCTTGGCCATCCATACCATAAACATAGTTTTTCTCAGGCAGGTTTTGTTTGAATTCGGCAATGCCATTGATGTTGCTGTTGCCGCTTCCAAGCACGCCGACGCCATCAGACAAGCGCAGTTGCGTGTTGCTGACAGGGCGACCCGTGCTGCGATTCACTGTCCACACCAACATCTGCTCTTGCCCCGATTTGGTCACCGCCACAGTGTCAGACACAAACACCAGCGTGGTGGCGCGTTGTTCTTCCACCATCGCCTCAACCACGTACAGGCCGGCCGGTAAGGTGCCAATATTCACTTCGGCATTGCCCAAGCGCGGCGAAATAAAATGCGAAGAGCTGCCATCGAGTTTCACATCGGCCGGTGCTTGTATCGGTTTGGCCTGCCACAAAGGATAGCGAAACTGCGCTTGCAGCGGATAGTCTTTCAAGGCGTCAAAGCGGATGCTTTGCTGCATTGGTGTGGCGCTGAGCAAAGTCTTGGCCGGAATGCGCAGCTGTGGCTGCTCTTTCACCACTGCTTGTCGGGTTTCGGCCGAGAAAATGCGTTGCCATGACATGCGGCTGCGCTTGAGATTGGCATCCCACACATATTCCAATATCGGCATCAAGGGCGCGCTTTTGGGCAGACCTTGTAGCTGTATGCGGTGCAAATCCGGCTGCTTGGCCAAAAAGTCGAGCGGATTGTCGATTCGGTAGACGCGCATGTCCACTTCCAACGGCGTGTCGCCTTGCGCATAGCTTTTCGGTACTTCCACCCGCACCAACGTTGGCTCATTGCTGCCATAGCTGCGGTCGGTGAGCACGTAAAACGGCTCCGTTACCGCACTGCGTTCGCTGATGTCGGCGGTTTGCGGCAAACGGTTGAAGAGTTTCTTTTGTGCCTCGGTTGGCTGGGCATGGCTCACACCATGCACACTCAACGCGACAACAAAGCCAAACGGTAAAAGCCGCGAAAATTGGGGTTGCTTGGGTTGATGCGCCACCGCGTATCCTTCCACTCTAAAAGCGCTTGCGGGCGCACGGCGCGCAAGCCATTGTCGTTGCGGGTAACCGTACCCGTATGGTAAATCACCCAATCGCCCAACCACACCATCACATGTTGGTGGTCGCCTTGGTCAAAAAACAGCAAATCACCGCTTTGCGCTGCTTGCCTGGCCTTACCCAAGGCCACGCTGTTGCGACCAATTAAATCAATGGCGCTGACATAAGCACTGCTGCCACCGTCGCTGACTTGCCATTGGTTGCGCAAGGCTTGCTCAGCGGCGGTCAAGTGCATTTCTGGCGGCAGGTTTTGGCTGTGAAAACCGCTGGCACGGCGCCACGCGGCATCGTGGCTGCGCAAGGTTTCAAACACGGCAAAGCGCACCAAGCCGGCACAGTCGCGGTGTTGCCAGCGTGCCGATGGGCCTTGCGCCACTTGTTGGCGCACAATGGCGGCAAACCACAAGCGAAAACGGCGGCTTTGCTCGGCATCCAAACGCGCGCTGTTGGGGCTTGCGCCCAAGCCGCTTAAAGCGTGTACGGGTGAACTGATGCTCAGCGCCGCCAACAGGCCCAAACAAGCGCGGCGGCTTAAGGCTGGTGTTGCCATGTCACGGGTATCCATGCGGTGGTGTTGCCATGGTTCAGGCCGCTTACATCGGCTTGCGCTTGCCATGAGCCACTGCTGCTGATGAGGCGCAATTTAGGCGTTAAACGTTGTGACAACACGATGCGCATGTCGCTGTCGTCGGCAATCACGGCGCTGGTTTGCTGTTGCAGCCATTTCGCCAATTCTGGGCCATTGAGCCACAGCAGCGGTTTGCCTTGTAAATTCATTTGTTCGGACAGAGCAGGGGCTTGTTGCGAGTTCACGGCTAATGCTTGCTCAACCAAATCGCCATTGGGTGAAAACCACACATAATCGCCGCTGACGGCATAGCGCACGGGGAAGTAGCTCTCGGCCGACAATTCTTTGGCAGTTTGGGCGGGCAAGTCGTCCATGTCGTGGCTGCCATAACGGGCGCTGACGATGCGTTCGCTCACCACTGCGCCTTGGGTTTCGGTGCGGCTGACTGCAAAACGCTGTTTGTGGGTGTATTCCTTGGCACCGATGACATCGCTGAACACTTGCTGCAAAGCCGCCAATTGCGCTGCACGTTGCTCAGTTTTGGGCAGCTTGGTGAGGAACAACGGTGCGGCAGCAGGACTGCCGGCATACCAGCAAGCAAGCACAGGGCTGTTAAATTGGTTCAAACCAACGGCATCGGTGGTGGTGGGCAGTTTTTTGGCTTGTTGGTTGACGCTGTCCCATTGTGTCGGGGTGTTGGCACAGAAGGCGGCGTTGTGCGGCATGTGGGAAAACAAGTCGTTGCTATTCCAATCTTGGCCGGGCAAGAGGCTGCGCTTGATCGCCAGCGCTTGTTGCCATTGCTGACCATCAAATTCAAAACGGCTGCCTTGAAAACCGCCCATGAAATCTTGGTAAGACAAGGTGAGCATGGCGGCTGAGAAATACACCGAATGTGGGTGTTGCGCGTTTTTGCTTAAGCCCAAGCCTTGATTGATGGTTTGTTGGCTTTCAGGCCGCTTGCTCAGCAGTTTTTCCAACATCGCCACCCGTTCAGAGATGAGTTTGCCATTGACGGGCGCGGCTTTGGGCATGGGCAAGGGGATGACGGTTTCTTTGTCGTTTTTATCGGTCACAATTTTGGCTTCCAATTGCAGCTCTTTGGTCGGGCTGGCTTTGACGTCCATCAACATGCCGGCATCAGACAAAAAGGCGATGCGTTCGGCTGTGGCGGCAAACAAACCAGTCTTGCCTTGGTAATGCAGCGCGTACAACGGGGTTTTGTCGCCATCGACTTTAAGCGTGCCCACTTGGATCAATTGGCTGTCGTCCATAGCCACTTTGGCCAAGACTTCGGAAAACCTGCTCATGGCATTGCTGTTGCCGACAAACAGCCAATGATCGGGTTTGTTGGTATGGCCTTTCCACACATACAAATCGCCAGAGCGCGCCAGCATCTTGTCTATGAGTCTGTCTTCAAAACGCAGTTGGTGATCAAAGGCAAGGCGTTGTAATGCGCCCTGTAAAGACAGTTTGCTCGGTGCTTCTTGGTAGTAAAACACCACCTCTTGGGTGAGTACGTCTTTAACGACAGGAATGGTCAGCAGTTTGGCTGGCAATTGGTTGAATTGGTCTGACTGTATCACCACATCAGGCTTGGCCATATCGATGCTGATGGCGTCTACTTGGCTCAAACTGCCCATGCGATTTTGGGCAAAACGCCAACCGCCGATGGCCACTGTGGCAATTAAGACACCGCCCACCGCCATTTTGATGTGTTTGGACTGGAACTTGGCCATGCTCTGCCTCTATTGGTATGGGTGAGTATTTAGTCAGTAAGCGCCAGTATACGCAAGCTTGTATGACTATGTCTTGTGGATTTACATCGGTGCAAAACACGCTACTTGTTGACGCATTGTTTACTGTCAGTAAATCGTCATTGACTGTAAAGCTAATGAAATTGTGTGTTGGAGTCGTTATACTGCCCCACATCAAATCAATTGATGAAACCCCCTCAATTTGTACATCAAGGAATCAACATGAGCGTAGCAAACTTTTTGGAAGGCATCAGCCGCCGTCGTTCTATTTACAACCTCGGTAAAAATGTGAATCTCTCTCACGATGAGATTGTGAACGTGATTGAAGACGTGGTGGAACAAACCCCTTCTGCATTCAATGGCCAATCTTCTCGCGTGGTGGTGTTGTTTGGTGAAGAGCACCAAAAATTGTGGAACATCGTCAAAGACACTTTGCGTCCGATGATCCCTGCTGAGCAATTCGCGCAAACCGAGGCCAAAGTCGATGGCTGTTTTGCGGCTGGCGTGGGCACAGTCTTGTTCTTTGAAGACCAAGCAGTCATCAAAGGCCAACAAGAAATGTTTGCTTTGTATGCCGACAAATTCCCAGAATTCTCTGAACAACACGCAGGCATGGCGCAATTTGCTGTGTGGACTGCCTTGGCGCAATTGGGTTTGGGCGCGACTTTGCAACATTACAACCCATTGATCGACAATGCGGTGACCGCGGCTTGGGATTTGCCAGCCACTTGGACGTTGCGTGCGCAAATGCCATTCGGCTCAATTGAAAAAGCTGCCGATGCCAAAACCTTTATGCCACGCGCTGATCGTTTCAAAGTCTTCGGTTAAGTAGTTAAGATTCATATGAAAGCGGCCTGTAAATCGTTACAGGCCGCTTTTTTGTCTGTTTAACTGCTTGATGATGACTTACATGGGGGTGCTCAATTGCTGTAGCAAACGTGTGCCATCTTGTTCACAAAACTGGGTACGGCCTTTGGCTGCCGCCGCATAGCCGGCATCGTTATTGGCGGTATTGATGATTTGGGTGAGCACATCGTCGCCCAAGACTTGGCTGCAATTGAGGGATTTAAGCTGCTCCTGCCAAAAAGCCGAGTCTATGCCACCGGTGTCACATTGCAATCGGACTTTTTCAAATTGGCCTATGCCTATGGCCAATTGCGTGCAAGTGTCGTTGACGTCTGCACTGACATGACTGCTTAACACTAAGAAACCCAAGATGCTGCATATGCGTGTGCGCCACATGGTCTGCTCCCATCACAGTGATGACTCAGCATAACAGTGGCGGCCTGTAAATCACACCATTATTTCAACAGGCTGCCCAAATCGGTGGCCGCTTGTTGGCAATAATTTTGGCTGCCGCTTTGCTTGGCTTGCAAAGCCGCTTGATGGCTGGCTTGGCTGGCGATGGTGTTGAGCTGGCTTTTGACCGCATCTTGCGCAAAAAAAGCCGCACATTGGTTTTGTTGATGCAATTGGGTGATGGCTTCCATATTCACTTGCTTGTTGCAAATCTTGGCAGCCACGCCGGCTTGGGCGGATTGGGTGAGGAGGTTCATACAAGGGTGGGTTTGTGCCCAAGACACAAGAGGCAAGGCCAATAAGGCGCTTGTCCACAACATACGTGCAAACATAAACTGGTGCGTCCTGTCACGCGGGCAGTTTGCTCACTGCCCTGATGACATTGTAAGGAGGGAATTAATTGAAACGGGATTTGCCTTCGTCGCAGCTTTTGCTTTTGGAAGCATTAAAGCTTTGGTTCAAGCTGTTGTTCACTTCATTCAGTACTTTGTTTTTGTCGGCGCCAGATAGGGTTTGGTCACATTTTTGTGCTTTGAACTGAGCAGACAAATTCGGGGTTTGTTTCAATTGGTAACCACAGCGTTGTTGGTAACCTTGGGCAGAGTACAAATCGCGCGCCATATTGGTGCAAGCGGCATCGGCCAAAGCCAAGCTGCTGCTGCCCAAAGCGACCACGGCCAACAAGCTACCTAACAGATGTTTCATTGTGTTTCCTTTACTTTAAGTGGGTGTGCCACAGGCTGGAAAATGGGGCTAATGTCACCCATTTCAAGCTTTATTGGCGCCCCGAATATTTGGCACAAAACTGTTGGTGGCCAATGCGGTTGTACTCGGCCTGTAATTCATTGCTTTGGGTCTTGCCTTGGCCTGCTAATTTTTCCTTACCCACGGTTTCTTCGCAGGCTTGACCTTGCATCACGCCGGCAAATTCAGACTGCGTGTTACCACCACACAATTGGGCCACAGTGGATTGAAAAGCATTGGCTTCTGCATAGCGTTTGCAGCGTTGCGCAGGGTTGTTATTGGCTAAGGCAACGGTGCTGACGGCCAGCAATGCGACTAAGCTGATGACATGTTTCATGGTGTTATCCTTATAAAAAACAGCGACATCGAATGATGTTATTATACGACAATTCTGTTTTCATCAAAATGAATCCACGTAAAACGGTGCAAACAAGGTTAATTCTTGTGATGAACGGCGCTTGAGTGTGGTTGAGGTAACAAAGTAGTGAGAAAAATTCAGTGGTGTGGTGCGCTGTGCTTGGCGCTGGTATTGACGGCTTGTGGTGAGTCCAAACCCAAGCCTGAATTGGTTTTGCAAGACATTCGTGGTCAACAAGTGAGTCTGCAAACCCTGCAGGGCAAGCCGGTGGTCATCAATATGTGGGCAACGTGGTGTGCGCCATGTCGGCGTGAAATGCCTTTGTTGCAACAAGCACAAAAAAGCCATAATGAGGTGCAATTCGTGTTGCTCAACCAAGGTGAAAAAGCCGCGGCGGTGAGCGCGTATTTGCAACAAAATCAGTTGAACATGCCGCATGTGTGGTTGGATGAGGCCATGCAAGCGCGCACCGCCTTGCCTTACCAAGGTTTGCCGAGCACGTATTTCTTGAACAAAAACGGCGAAGTGGTGGCGCACAGTTTGGGTGAATTAAGCCCTGAGCAATTGCAGCAATATCTGGCGCAAATTCAATAAATGCGGCCTGTAAACCGATAAATAGCAACAAGTGTTGGTGTGATGCGTGGCTGCAGATGGTTAAATGGTTTTGCAATCGGCAGCCACCACATGTACCACTACATCGGCGCCTTGCTTAAAGCGGTAGGTAAACACAAAGCGGTAACCCGCATCCAGATATTGGCGTGTGGATGCGGTGTTGCACAATTCGGGTATGGCGACTTTCTTGCCGGCGGCGACATCAAAATTGCCTGCATGTGTGACCTCATCTTGAAATTGGTAGGTATAAGTCACGTCTTTACCAATGCGGCGGGTGTCAGTCATGTCGAGGTTGTCGGCCATTTTTTGCGGCAAGTCTTGGCGCAATACCGATAGCTCGGCGTCCATTAAGGCATCCAAATCGGGTTTGGGGCCTGCTAAGGTTGGTTTATCCGTCTGTTCAGAAAAATAATCACAACCTGTCAGCAACAATAAAACACCGACTGCGGTGGCGTATTTTGCGTTCATCATCTGCTCCTTAAAGCTCACACTGTTTGGATAGCGGCCTGTAAACAAAAAACAGCCACACTAGATGGCTGTTTTTGATGGGGCTGTCTATCAGCAATCGCCCGCTTTAAATGGCACTTCCAAATCAGAACCGTCTTTGAATTTGTATTTGAAGTTGAAGCTGTAACCTGCATCCAAGTATTTTTTGGTTTCAGGATTGGCACACAATTGTTGGGCACCGGTTTTTTTGCCGTCTTCCAGTTTGAAATTGTCTTTTTTCACCGCATCGGTTAAGAAGGTATAGGTATACACAATGTCGGTGCCATTGCGTTCCATGGAGGTCATTTCCATGGCATCACCCAATTTCATTGGCAATTGTGATTTTACTTGTGCCAAACCCGCATCAATTTCTTTGTCCAATGCTGGGTCGCCACCCGATTTGGCTGTTTCAGCAGGCGTCGTAGGAGCAGTGCTGGTGGTGGTTTCTGCTGGTTTGTCGCTGGCGGCTTTTTCGCCACCGCCACAAGCGGCCAAGGCCAAAATGCTGCACAAGTACAACATACTCAATTTAGTCATGATGGTCACTCCGAGAGAATAAAAAAGTTTAGATACAATACTTGGATTCTTATTGTCTGACAATCTATTTAGAATAAATATTTAATTCGCATGGCTTGCGGCAAATGTGTGTCATTTTTAACGCACATACAACTGCTTATATTGAGCGAGATGGCGTTTGAAATTGAGATGATGTGGGTGCAACCAGCGCCAGCGCAACACCAACAAATGAGGCTGCGTGCCACACATGTGCCAGCTTTGTGGTCATCATCGATAAAGGTTGGTAGTGTGTATGAGGCCGAAAGGCTAGGTCATTAGCGACTTGGTGGCAGGATTTTTTCTGCAGCCGCTTTGCCCCACCAACACGCTTCTTCAAACACCGAATAACCAGACAAATCGCTGTGGGCAAAACACAAGCGGCCTGTATGTTGTTGTAAGGCATGTAAACCGCTGTTGTTCAAATAATGCGGTGTCGGTGCGGCCATCGCATGACCGCGCACAGTGATGCGCGCTTCGACCATGTGGCGGCGCAATTGCAAGCCGTACATGTGTTCGATTTCGGCGGCGGCGTGTTGGTATATGGCTTCGGGGCTGCTGTTGATGAGCCACTGGCGCACCGCTTTGGGGCTGTCGTGGTTTAAGGCATTGTAAGCGGTGAATGAGGTATAAGGCGGTGCACCCCGCCAGATTTCTTGGTGGGTGGCGAGCACAAAACCCAAGCCTGCGCCTTGGTAGGCGACATTGTCCCATGCCAGCGGTGCGCCGGCTTTTTCGGTGGGCAAGCCTTTTAAGATGAAATTGCTCACCAGCCACGGTGCGTATTCAGGCAGGTGGCGACTGGGGTCAAAACCGTATTGCGAGACGTTGCTCACCACGCGCGCGGCGATGTAGAGCGGCATCGCACAAATCACCTGTTTGGCGTTCAGCCACATCAACGCGCCGTTGCCATCGCGACACAATACACGCACGCCTTCAGCGTGTTCTTCTATGCTTAAGGCACTGGCGGCCAAAGAAGTGGGCGTGTGGATAAGCGGCCTGTAAGTGTTTAAATCGGCATGATTTTGCAAGCGACAATAGCGGCGCATGCGTTCAGACAATTCGTTTAAGCCGTGTGGCCACGTCAGCACCGTGTGGCTGTCTTTGCCATCGCTGTTGCGGGCGCAAAAATAATGCAAACCCGCCCATGCCGACACTTGCTGTATGCCTTGGCCGTAGTCATCGCGGCAGCAATAATCGCAATACCACAGCAGCGATTCGCTGCGGTAGTTTTGCTGTGTCAACCACGCAGCAAAAGTGATTTGGTCGAGCGCACGCCAATTGGCATCACTGCTGGAGGCGACGATGGGCATGGCAAACAAGCGCTTGCCATCGCTGCCGCGTTGCAAACTGAGGCTGTGCATGTGGCGGAAAAAGCGCTCGCTGTCGCCATCGTGGTCGGGAATGATTTCGGGCTGCCATTTGTCGTGGTAATACAGGCGCTCGCTGGGGGCATTGACCATGGCACGTTCATCGTATTGGCCGTTGTGGTACAGGCCGATGTCGCTGAGTAATTGTTGGATGTGGGTGGACTCGGCCGCGGGCAAGGGCAGGTAATGCGCACCGGTCGGGTAGGTCACGCCCAAGTGTTGTTCGCCGCGGTTATTGCCATTGCGCTCGGGGCCATCGAGCAACACATAATCGTGCATGCCATGTTTGGACAGCGTCCACGCTGCCGACAAACCCGCACCGCCGCTGCCGGCGATGAGCACGTTCACATCCATGCTGGGGATATTTACAGGCCGCTGAATCATGGCATCGCGCATGGCGTGGCCCAGCTCCATACCCGGATAATCTACAAGTATTTTCGGATAACCGGGCACAAAGCCACGGTAAGTGCCATAGGCGGCGGCGCTGACCAAGCCTGCACCCAATACATGCCCAAGAAAACGGCGGCGACTGAGTTTCATCATCAGCGCATCACCGCGCGCCAGTCGGATTCAAAATACTCGACCAGTTTTTGCGTGTTCAAATGGTTGGCTTCGACATTCAAACGCGGCATGTCTTTGGGAAACACAAACATTTGCGCGGTGGTGGTTTTGTCCAAGAAGCGGGTGGGGACTTGGTAGCTTGTAGGAATTTTAAAATCGTCTGTGGTGGAGGCCATCACATAACCCCATTCGCCAAACGACGGCACGTACACATGATAAGGCAAGGTTTTCAGGCCGGCTGTTTCCAGCGTGGTGACGATGCACCAAAAGGCTTGCGGCGCGAAATACGGCGAAGTCGATTGCACCACGATTTTGCCGCCCGTTTTGAGGTGGCGTTTGACCATGCGGTACATCGGTACCGAATACAGTTTGCCGAGCGAGAAGTTGGATGGGTCGGGCAAATCGATGATGATGACGTCGAATTGTTGGCGGGAAGTTTCCAGCCATTTGGCCGCATCGGTGTTGTGAATTTGGACTTTGGAATTATTCAGCGATTGTTGGTTGAGGCTACTTAAGGCTTGGGAGGTGCGAAACAACTTGGTCATTTCGGGGTCGAGGTCAACCAAGGTAATGTGCTCGACTTGCGGGTATTTCAATACTTCGCGCGCTGCCAAACCGTCGCCACCACCGAGGATTAACACGTCTTTGACCACAGGCAATTGTTCCATAATCGGCAAGACCAAGGCCTCGTGGTAACGCGCCTCATCGGCAGAGGAAAATTGCAAATTGCCATTGATGAATAAGCGCGTGTCTTTGTGCCATTGCGTCACCACCAAGCGTTGGTAAGGCGAGGAGCTGGAATAAACGATAGGGTCGCCAAAATAGTTTTGTTCGGCTTTGTAAGTGATGTTGTCGGCATACCAAAAGCCGGCCAGCAAGGCCAACATCACCAAGCCACCGCGCCAGCGCAAGCGATTGTATTTGGGCAAATCGGCTTTGAAAATGCGTGCGGTGATTAAGGCCACGGCGACGTTGAGTATGCCAAACAACAAGGCCGAGCGTGCCATGCCCAATTTCGGTGCCAATACCAACGGGAACAACAGCGATACCGCCAGTGCGCCCAGATAGTCAAACGTGAGCACGCGGCTGACGATTTCCTTAAAATCGGCCTTGTGTTGGTTGAGCACGCGCATCACCAAGGGGATTTCCATGCCCACCACCGTGCCAACGATTAACACCAAGCCGTATAAGATGATGCGAAATGGCGCGGCCGAAAAGCCAAACAGCACAAACAAAGCCAGTGCAGAAATGCCGCCGATGATGCCGACCAAAATTTCAATTTCGATGAAGCGCATCAAAGCGTCTTCGTCTTTGATGTAGCGGGTTAAGTGGGCGCCTATGCCCATGGCAAACAAATACAGGCCGATGATGGACGAGAATTGCAAGATGGAATCGCCAAGCAAATAGCTGGCGAGTGCCGCCATGATCAATTCATAGGCGAGGCCACAACTGGCCACAATGAAAACCGAGACAATCAGCGCTGGATTCACACACATAGTCCAAAAACTCAAGTGCGAGCATGCTAACACAAACCATTTGTTTTGGCGGCGCCTCATGGCAAGAATTAACGATTTGGCATGTGTGTCACAGCCAAACAGCGCTCAGCTTGATTGCATATACAAAACTGAGGTTTTACGTTACATTGAGGCCTAAAACACAGACACGGGTACGACCATGGATATCGCAGTTTGGCAATATTTGCTGTATTTAAAGTATTTTGGCGTCGCTTTGGTGATGTTGGTGGTGTTCGCCTTCGTCTATTTGCGCATCACCCCTGCGCGTGAATTGGAATTGATTAAAAATGGCAACATCGCCTGCGCCCTGTCTTTGAGCGGCGCGATGATAGGCTTTTGCATTACCTTGGTGTCGAGCATGTTGCATTCTGTCGGCATGTTGAGTTTTGTGATTTGGGGTGTGGCCGCTGCTGTCATCCAGATTTTGGTGTATTTCGCCGCCACCCATTTGATTAAAGATGCCAATGCGGAGTTGTTGAACAACAACGTCGCGGTCGGCGTGTTATTTTTCGGCTTGTCTGTGTCTATCGGCATTTTGAATGCCGCCTCTTTGAGCTAAAGGACTGAAGACCATGGTGTTTAAATCGTTTATTAAAAAACAATTCATTGATGTCATTCAATGGCCCAATCCCGAACCCGAAGTCTTGATGTGGCGTTTCCCGATTCAAGATGAAGAAATTCAAAACGGTGCCAGCTTAACCGTACGTGATTCGCAAGCAGCGATGTTTGTGGATGAAGGTGTGACTGCCGATGTGTTTCAGGCCGGCACGTTCAAGCTGACCACCCAAAACTTACCGGTGCTGACCAACTTAAAAAACTGGTCGAAACTGTTCGAGTCGCCGTTTAAATCGGATGTGTATTTCTTCAACTTGCGCCAACAATTGTCGCGCCGTTGGGGCACTTCGCAACCGGTGACGGTGCGTGATGCCGATTTTGGCGCAGTGGCCTTGCGTGCGTTTGGTATGTACTCGTTTCGCATTGCCGATCCAGCGTTATTCTTCAAAGAAGTGACCGGTGTAACGGCCGAATACCGCGGTGAACAATTGGAAGAACAATTGCGCAATGTGGCGGTCACCCAATTGGCGACCGCATTTGGTACATCCAATATTCCTTTCTTGGACATGGCGGCCAACCAAGTGGCGTTGTCACAAAAAATGACCGAGTTGTTGCAACCCTTGTTTGCAGCCATGGGCTTGTTGTTGGAAAGCTTCAATGTCGAAAGCGTGACCTTGCCGGAAGCCTTGCAAAAACGCATGGACGAACGCATGGGCATGGGCATCGTCGGCGATTTAAGCCGCTACACCCAATACCAAACTGCCCAAGCCATTCCCATTGCCGCCCAAAATGAAGGCGGCGTGGCCGGTATCGGTGCGGGTTTGGCCGCAGGCATGGGCATGGGCAATGCGATGACGGCAGCGATGATGGGACAACAAGTGGCGCCACCAGCACAGCCGGTACAGGCCGCTCCCGTTGTGGCACCTGTGGCCGCGGCACCTGCTGCAGGTGAAGATTTGGCAGGCAAATTGACCCAATTGAAGACTTTGCTCGACCAAGGTTTGATCAGCCAAGCGGATTACGATACTGCCAAAGCCGAAGTCATCAAAAAAATCACCGGATAATCTTTTGAAGGGTTGATGTGGCCAGTCTGTTCCATGCTCCTTGTCCCAGCTGCGGCGCTGAAATCGAAATCCATTCAGCGACCGCAGTCACTGAAGTGTGTGGCTATTGCCACTCGATGTTAATTCTTGAAGGACAAGCATTAACCGAGTCTGGCCGCCATTCGGCCGTATTGCGCGACTTTTCACCTTTACAACTGGGCACCAGCGGTTCATGGAAAGGGCAGTTGTTCACCTTAATTGGGCGCTTGCAAGTGCAATACGAGGGCGGCGGCTGGAACGAATGGCATGCGTTGATGGCCGATGGCAGCAGTGCATGGTTGTCTGAATCGTCCGACCGCTTTGTGTTCACGCGTTTGGAAACCAAGGCACAACTGGGCATCATCCCCAAGTTTGCCGACATGAAAATCGGCCGGACTTTTTTTGCCTATGGCCCGAAAAAATTTGCCGCCGCCGATGTGCGCACCGTCAATCGCGGTCGCTTTGCCGCGGAAGGCGAGCTGCCTTATTTGGTGCCTGAGCATGAAAGCGCGCGGGTGGTCGATTGTCGCAGCGGCGATGTGTTCATGACTTTGGATTACACCCAAGACGAGAACAAGCCAGAAATCTTCATCGGCGAGGGTGTGAGCCTCAACACGCTGCGTTTGCAAAACACCCGCGATTTGCAGCAAATCAAAGACAGTGCCGGCAAACTCAAAGGCAGCGCCCAACAATCCAAATGCCCCAATTGTGGCGGCCCCGTGCGCTGGGTCACTGGTGTGGCCACGCATGTGGTGTGTGAGTATTGCCAAAGCCAGATAGAGTTTCACGAAGACCAAGTGCGCTTGGTGGCGGCCAACAATATGCGCACCGCCCAAGATGAGGCTTTGACGCTGAAGATAGGCAGCAAGGCGCGCATCATGGCCATAGATTGGTGGGTCATTGGTGCGATGAAACAATCAGAAGTTCGCGGCGATGAAGCCAGTCACACCGCTTTTTCTTACAACGAGCCCAAAATATTGGTGCCTGCGGGTGAGCCGTGGTTTGAATACTTGCTGTATTCGCCCAAAGAAGGCTTTTTGTGGTTAACCGAATTGGCGGGCAAACGTTGGGCCATTGCCAAGACTTTGGATGTGTGGCCACAATTGCAGCAACCATTGCGGCCTGTAGACGGTAACAATCGCTTGGTGCCGGAATTATACGATTACGGTGGCCAAGTGCAGTATGCCACTGGTGCGTTTTACTGGCAGGTTGGGCCGCGCGACACCACTTATTATGTGGATTTCGGGCGTGAAAAACAGAAGCTCTCTACCGGCTTAATGCGCGAAGAACAATCATGGTCGGCGATTACCGAAATACCGGCAGCCGCAGTAGCGGCATGGTTCAAGCAAAGCCAATTGGGGGTCAAACCTATGGAGCTCAGCGCTGCCGACCAATTGGCCAGACAGGCGCTGCGGCTAGAAGCCAGCCATTTTAATGGCAATATGGCCGACAAATTGCGCACCAAAGCCGAACAAAATGGCGGCGGCAAAGCCGCATCGCCGCTGATATGGTTGTTGATTTATGGGGTGGTGAATTTCCCCGCCATGCTCATGGGTTTGGTCGGCGATGGCTTTTTTGGCGTGGTCATTGTCAGCTTTATTGTGTATTGGCTGTTGAACTTGCCGTTTAACAGTGAAGAATAAGGGGCTAATGTGAAAGGTTTTTTTTCTTGGTATGCCATTGCCTTATTGGTCATCAGCACTGGCCTCAATTATTGGATGGTCATCGACAGCAGCCGCAGCAATGGTACTGGCAGCAGCATCATCCGCAGTGGCGGTGGCAGTTGGCACAAATAAGGGTAGTCCATGCAAGCTATGGGTCAACATTGTCTCTTTGATGTGTATGGCATCGACAGCGCTTGGGCGCGCGATGCGGTACAGATTGAAGCCTTGCTCAGGCGCGCCGCCGTGGCGGCTGAGGCCACAATCTTGGGCAGCCATTTTCACACTTTTGGGGGTGAAGGCGGGGTCACGGGCGTGTTGTTGTTGGCAGAATCCCACCTCAGCATCCACACTTGGCCCGAAAACGCTTACGCCGCCATAGACATATTCATGTGTGGACACCACCGCATCGAAGCGGCTTTGCAATTGCTGCGCGCCGAATTACAGGCCGAGCACAGTCACAGTACCGTGCTCAGTCGTGGCGCTTTGGTGAGCGAGTCTGCTCATGCTGTGGTCGGCGGCAAAGAATAAGTCATGTTGGCGCGCGCCACCATGTGCTCATCGTTCTCAGAATACAAATACACATCGGCCACAGCCAATTGCTTGCCTATCTTCAATACCTTGGTGGTGGCGAGGATGTCGGCATGGGCTTGGGGCTTGCGCAGAAAATCAATGTGCGCCGAGGTGGTGACTGCCTGTGTGCGTGCCCCCACTTGTGCCAAGATGGCAATATAGGCCGCGACATCGGCGAGCAAAAACATCGATGGCCCTGACACCGTGTTACCCGGACGCAAATGGCGGTTGTTCACGCTCAAGCGCACAATGGCTTCGGTGGCATTCAAGGCGTCGATGCTGATTTCATCCTGAATTTGCGGGAAGTGTTGTTGCAACAGGGCGGTGATTTGTTGTTGATTTAATGACATGGTTTTCCTTGTAGATTGGCAAAACGACGGAATGGCTCAAGTGCTTGCTGCTATTCAGTATACTTAAAGTCAGGTAAAAACCCAGCATTACCGCAGTGGGTGTTTTATAGTGTGTGCACCAATTTGTGTTCATGCACATGATACGAGGGCGCAAGATGCATCGCCCGTTCCCCTTTTTTTGAGAGTGTAGCTCACCCAGTTAATGATGAAGCCCTTATCCGAAGCCACTATTTTTGTTTCCATTGCCTCTTACCGCGATGCGCAATTGCCGCTGACGGTGGCGTCTTTGTTTGAGCAAGCCGAGCACCCTGAGCGGGTGTTTGTTGGCGTGTTCAATCAAATTCATTTGCAAGAAGACCAAGACTGCGTGGCGGCAGACCGCGCCAATATGTTGCAACATGTGCTCGATTATAACGAGGCGCAAGGGGCGTGTTGGGCACGCGGTTATGTGTGGAACAAATTATTGGCCGAACAAGACTATGCTTTGCAAATCGACAGCCACAGCCGTTTTGCCCGCCATTGGGACACGGATTTGCTGCAAATGTATGCCAACATCGGCGATGAGCAAGCGGTGATTACCCATTATCCTATGGGTTTTGATACCGAAACGGGCGAACTCGATAAGCAGATGTACACGTATTTCAATGTGCAAAGCTTTCGTGCCACGCAATTGCCCGAAGTCACTTCTGGCGCAATAGAGGTACAGGCCGCACCAAAACAATGTGCGCAAACCGCGTTTATTGCCGCCGGCAGTTTGTTTGGCCGCGCCGACATGTTCAAGCAAGTGCCGTACGACCCGTATATTTATTTTCACGGTGAGGAAATCACCTATGCGGCGCGTTTGTGGACGCACGGTTACAACCTGTATTTGCCCAATCAGCCATTCATGTGGCACGACTACAAAAACCTCAACAAGCGCCCGTTGCATTGGCAAGACCACAAGCAATGGTCGCTGAAAGACGAATTGGCGCAGCAGCGCTGCCGCCATTTGCTGCGCATCAAAAAAGCCGACGATGTGCGCGCCATTCATCAATTGGAGCAATACGGCTTGGGTTTTGAACGCAGCTTGGACGAATACCAAGTGTTTTCAGGCATACACTTCAAACACCAACTGCTGGATAAAAAAGCCAAAAGCGGCAAACAATACGGATGAAACACAAGCGGCCTGTAAATGATTTACAGGCCGCTTCAATATGGCAAAGTGAGTCGCAAACACGTTTGTGTTTTGTAATACTGATACAGCATGAGTTGCGCTCAAGCCGTTGCAAACCGACTGAGCGCACTGAACCACGATTACACTGCCGCAAACGCTGCATCCACCGCATCGGCAAACGCTGCCAAACTTGGGAAGGTCAAATCGGCCTGTACTGCTACCCCAGGGTTGGGAGTCGCGCCCCAGCCGGGTTTGTCGTGACGGCGGTTAATCCACACCGTGTCCAAACCCGCGGCTTTGGCCGGCACATGGTCGTGGAACAAAGACTGTGCCACGTGCAGCAATTGCGCTGGGCGGTGTCCCGCTTCGCCCACCTTTTGCAATAAGAATTGGAAATTGCGCGCGCTGGGTTTGTACGAGCCTATGGCTTCGGCGGTAAGCACTTGGTCGAAGACCACATCCATGCGCTGGATGCTCCCGGCCACGCCTTCTGCGTGCACATTGGACAAAATAATCAATTGGTAATGCTGTTTTAAGCGGCTCAAGGCCTCGTGGGTGTCGGCAAACGCTGGCCAATCGGGCACCGAGCGTCCCAAGGCTTGAATGTCGGTATCGTTTACAGGCAGGTTTAAATCCTTGGCGGTGCGGCGAAATGCGGCCTGTAACACCTCGGGATAGACCAATTGCGGGCAATCACGCTCTACCGCCGCCTCATTGTCGGCATAGGCCAGTAGCAATGCCTCATCGTCCAAACCCGCGCCGTGGCGCTCAGCCCACGGTCGCAACACGGAGGCGATGCCCGCTTCCCAATCAATCAAGGTGCCATACACATCAAAACTCAAAGCCGAATACTGCTGCAAATCTAATATAGCCAGTCCTTATCGTCGGTGGGTAAGGGTTTTACTGTAGCGAAAACGCAGCGATTTGCCTATAGCATGCTGTGGATGAGAGGCGGGTAGTTTAGTGTGTTGCTCAAGCGTGCGTATCCAGCGTGCACAAGATTTGGCGATGCAAAAACACCCAGCCTAGGCTGGGTGTTGGAGGGTTGGTAGGTCAATTTACAGGCCGCTTAAAGCTTAACCGGTATTGCGCAAACCTTGGGCAATGCCGTTGATGGTGGAGTGCACCATCGCCAACAATTGCGCGTCTTGCGGCGCTTGTTTCAAGTCTTGCAATAAGCGCACTTGCAACCAGTTCAGCGCATTCAAGAACGGCATACGCAGCGCCAACGAGCGCGCCAATGAACGGTTTTGCTTTAACAACTCGGTCGAGCCGATGATGTCGGCCAAGGCCTGACGACTGCGGTGGTATTCTTGCTCAATCAAGTCAAAAATCGCTTGCGCTTGCTCTTGGTCTTGGCTCAAAGCGATGTAAGAGCGGGCAATGTCCAAATCGGTTTTGGCCAATACTTGCTCCATGTTCGACAACATCGCTTGGATAAACGCCGAGTGTTTGGCTTGGTGACGCAAGCTTGCCAACGCTGCAGGGTTTTGTTCGCACACGCTGGCAACTGCTGTGCCGAAACCGTACCAAGCCGGCAAAATCAAGCGCGTTTGTGTCCATGAGAATACCCACGGAATCGCGCGCAAATCTTGGATTTTCGCCAAAGTCTTGCGCGAAGCTGGACGGCTGCCGATGTTCAAACTGGCAATCGCTTCAATTGGCGTGGTTTGCAAGAAGAAATCAATGAAACCTTGGTGGGTAATCAATTTGCGGTAATGCGCAAACGCGGTGTCCGACAAGGCTTGCATCAATTCGGTATCCGGCTCTTCGGTCGCATGTGGCAACAAAGACGCTTCCAAAGTGGCCGCCACCAAGGTTTCCAAATTGCGTTCGGCATTGGCGACATCGGTGTATTTGGCCGAAATCACCTCACCTTGTTCGGTAATGCGAATTTGGCTGGCCACCGAGCCGGCAGGTTGTGCCAAGATGGCTTGGAAAGACGGGCCACCGCCACGACCGACACTGCCGCCACGGCCGTGGAACAGACGCATTTTGACATTGTGTTTGGCGAAGACTTCAACCAATTGCGCTTCCGCTTGGTAGAGCGACCATTGGCTGGTGACATAACCGCCGTCTTTATTGCTGTCGGAATAGCCGAGCATGATTTCTTGGCGGTGTTCGCGGCTGGCGAGCAAGGCTTGGTACCAGTCTATGCTGAACAAGGTGTCCATCACGCCTATGCAGTCTTCCAAGGCTTCGATGGTTTCAAACAAAGGCACGATGTTGATGCGTGAGCTCGGTTTGCCGGCGTCGTCTACCGACAATAGGCCAGACTCTTTTAACAACAAGGCCAAGCACAACATGTCGCTGACGGTTTCGCAATTGGAGATGATTGCTTGGTTGATTGCGCTTTCACCAAATTGGTTTTTGATGTCGTGAGCGGCCTGAAAAATCGCCAATTCGCGTTGGGTCATGTCGCTGTAAGTGACAAAACGGTTGAACAACGGGCGTTGGTTCGACAATTCACGCAACAACACTTGGCTGCGCTCGGCATCGTTGAGGCTTAAGAAGTCTTCCAAACCGGCGTGAGCAAACAAATCGGCGACGGTGTCGGCATGGAAAGCGGCGTGTTGGCGCAAGTCCAGCGGCATCAAATAGAAGCCAAACACCGAAGCAGAGCGAATCAATTGTTGCAAACGGCCGTGTACCAATAAGGCGCTGCCATGTTGCTCCAGTGAGTCGGCGATGGCTTGTAAGTCGGCGATAAAGGCTTCGACGTTCTCGTAAGGCTCGAGCAAGCCCACGCGTGAGCCCAAGGTCAAACCCAAGGCACGGCCTGAAGCGACGATGCGCGCCACGATGGTGGCAATGGCACGGCGGTAAGGTTCTTCTGCGCGCGCGCGTTCGGTGTCGGGCGAGCGCTCAGACAAGGCTTGCACCGCTGGAGACACGTCGATGCGGCGTTCTGACAATGGCAATTCTTTGTACAGGCCGGCCAATTCATCGCGGTAATAATGGAAAATCACATCGGCTTGTTTGCGTACGGCAAAGCGCAAGGTGTCGGCAGACACATTTGGATTGCCATCGCGGTCGCCACCGATCCAGCCACCGATTTGCAAAATGTTTGGCAATTGGATGTCGGGGTAAGCGTCTTGCAAAGTGCGTTGCATATTGCGGTATAACTTGGGTAAGGCTTGCAAGAAGCTCAAATTGAAATAGCCCAAGCCATTGCTGATTTCGTCTTCAACACTGATCTTGAAGGGGCGGGTTTCGTTGGTTTGCCACAAAGTCAGCAAGGTGGCACGGATGTCCCAGTCCAAATCTTCGCTGTCTTGGCGGCTTAAGGTATGGCCGCGCTGGTCTAAAATGGTGCGGATGCGGCGGTTAATGCCCAAGATGGTTTGGCGTTGCACCTCGGTTGGGTGCGCAGTCAAAACCGCAGACACTTGGGTTTGGTTTAAAGCGGCCTGTAATTGTGCCGTATTCAAATGCGGTTTTAAGGCTTTGACGGTGGCACGCAAGCTGCCTTGGCGTTCGTTATTGCCCGATTGCTCGTGGCTCAAACGGCGGCGTTCGTGGTGCGCGTCTTCGGCGATGTTGAACACTTGGGCAAACAAGCTGCATGCGCGTATCAATTGTTCGGTTTGGGTGCCATCCAGTTGCGGCAGCCATTTGTGTAGCGTTGCCGTGGCATCTTGGGTTTTGAGCAGTTCGTTCAGAACCGCAATCACATTGGCATTGGTTTCGTGTTGTAACACGTCCAATAAAGCGCCGCTTAAATACGAAACATCGGCGAGCAGGGGTGCATCTTTGGGATTACTGAGCAGTGAGTGTAACAGCATACGGCTTTCCTTCAAGAACAGGTTAATGATGTTAAACCCCTTCACAGAGAAAAGCCACGCCTTTCATAGAGTTGGACAAGGTTTTGAGTCTGGATTAAGCAGCCTGTAAAACCAGATGATTGAAATACAATGTAATTTTTTTTAAATTTTGGGGCTTGAATTTTGCTGTATCAGCCTTATTTGTTCCCCCAGTAAGATTGTTAGCGTGTGTTTAAATAACAGACGCATTTATTTTGATGGAACGCGGCACAGTCCGCATACGTTTTTTTTGGAGAATGAAAACATGGCTATTCGTCCTTTACATGATCGCATCGTAGTTAAACGTGTTGAAGCGGAAGAAAAAACGGCTTCTGGCATCGTATTGCCAGGCGCGGCTGCTGAAAAACCTGATATGGGTGAAGTGGTTGCGGTAGGCGCGGGCAAACGTGGCGACAATGGCGAACGTCAAGCTTTGGATGTTAAAGTGGGCGACAAAGTGATTTTCGGCAAGTACTCTGGCCAAACCGTTAAAGTAGACGGCCAAGAGTTGTTGGTAATGAAAGAAGACGAAGTTTTCGCAATCATGGACTAATCATTATGGCTAAACGAACCACTACTGCAAGAACCAAGAAAGACACTGCCCCGGTGGCAGAAACTGTCAGCACTGAAGCAACAAACAGCGTCAAGGTTGAGGACACTCCCTCAGAAAAGTTACACAGTAACGAACAAAACGCAACTTCGGTTTCCGGCGATGCTCAACAAACGTTTGAGTTTCGTTTCTGGGAATTGGGTGAGCTTAAAGGCAAAGTTCAAGGTGTCGAAGTGGGCCACGATGGCGCACCAGTAGACATGTTCGTTTTTGATGAAGCCAATTTTGAAGCCTTCAAAACCGGTCAACAGCATCAATACATAGGCGGCTTTGGCATTACCTCTGCCCGCCATTTGTTCCAAATTCCATTTGACGGCACTTGGTATTTGGCCGTGCGCCCTGTCAAAGCTGATGACCATTATGAAGTGGCTTACCGCTTAATGAATTTCAATTAACAAACTCATAGATTAAATTTTGGAGATGTAACATGGCTGCAAAAGAAGTTAAATTTGGCAACGACGCCCGTCAAAAAATGGTTGAAGGCGTGAATGTGTTGGCCAATGCTGTAAAAGTAACCTTGGGCCCTAAAGGCCGTAATGTGGTATTGGACCGTGCATTCGGTGGCCCACACATCACCAAAGACGGTGTGTCTGTGGCCAAAGAAATCGAATTGAAAGACAAATTCGAGAACATGGGCGCGCAATTGGTGAAAGAAGTCGCTTCTAAAACCAACGACATCGCCGGTGACGGTACCACTACTGCGACCGTATTGGCACAAGCGGTTGTGGCTGAAGGCATGAAATACGTGACTGCGGGCATGAATCCTATGGATTTGAAACGCGGTATCGACAAAGCCGTAGCGGCTTTGGTGGGCGAATTGAAAAACATTTCTAAAGCCGTACCAGAAAAATCCAAAGAAATCGCGCAAGTGGCGTCTATTTCTGCCAACTCTGACACTTCTATCGGTGACATTATTGCTCAAGCGATGAATGAAGTGGGTAAAGAAGGTGTGATTACCGTTGAAGACGGCAAATCATTGGAAAACGAAGTAGAAGTGGTTAAAGGCATGCAGTTTGACCGCGGTTACTTGTCTCCTTACTTCATCAACCACGCTGAAAAACAAATCGCTGAATTAGACAGCCCATTTGTGTTGCTCTACGACAAAAAAATCAGCAACATCCGCGAATTGTTGCCAGTTTTGGAACAAGTGGCCAAAACCAGCCGTCCTTTGTTAATCATTGCAGAAGACGTTGATGGCGAAGCCTTGGCAACTTTGGTAGTAAACAACATCCGTGGCATTTTGAAAACCGTGGCTGTGAAAGCTCCTGGTTTCGGTGACCGTCGCAAAGCCATGTTGCAAGACATCGCGATTTTGACTGGCGGTACTGTGATTGCTGAAGAAGTGGGTTTGTCTTTGGAAAAAGCCACTTTGGAAGACTTGGGTCAAGCCAAACGCATTGAAGTGGGCAAAGAAAACACCACCGTGATTGACGGTGTGGGTTCTAAAGAAGTGGTTGATGCGCGTGTGAAAGAAATTCGCCAACAAATCGAAGTGTCAACCAGCGACTACGACAAAGAAAAATTGCAAGAACGCGTGGCCAAATTGGCTGGCGGTGTTGCCGTGATCAAAGTCGGTGCTGCCACTGAAGTGGAAATGAAAGAGAAAAAAGACCGTGTGGACGATGCCTTGCACGCAACCCGCGCTGCAGTTGAAGAAGGTGTGGTAGCCGGTGGTGGCGTGGCCTTGTTGCGCGCTCGTGCTGCTTTGACCGAGTTGAAAGGCGACAACGCTGAACAAGACGCCGGTATCAAAATCGTGTTGCGTGCGATTGAAGAGCCTTTGCGCCAAATCGTGCAAAACGCCGGTGACGAGCCTAGCGTGGTGGTGAACGAAGTCTTGAAAGGCACTGGTAACTTCGGTTACAACGCCGGCACAGGCGAATACGGCGACATGTTGGAAATGGGCGTATTGGACCCAGCCAAAGTGACCCGTTCTGCTTTGCAACACGCTGCGTCTATCGCCAGCTTGATTTTGACTACCGATGCAATGGTAGCCGAAATCCCTGAAGACAAACCTGCTATGCCTGATATGGGCGGCATGGGTGGCATGGGCGGCATGATGTAATTCACGCAGTCACATGTTGGTAAAAAACCCCGCTTCGGCGGGGTTTTTTTATGGCTGTGTGCTTGGTGTGTTGTTCAATAGCGTGAGGGTAAAGCCTGCGTGGATGCATGGCAGCATCAATGGATTTATGGCTTGATAGCCTGAGCTGCCATATCCGTGTTTAAGAGCTGATATGCGGCCTGTAAACCCATATAAGCGCATCTGGGTGTCGAGCTGTTGGTGTTGACGTAAGGAAGCAGCGGCAAGGCGTTACCGGTATTGCCAAGACAAGCGGTGCTGTTACAATCGTTGGCGATGTCTATTCAATGCGGCCTGTAAGCGATCGCAACAGGTTTACAGGCCGCTTCATGATGGTGATGTTACCTGAATCACTGTTTTATTTTAAAAAGACTGTGGCTGTGATGAAATGCGGCCTGTAAAGGATGACGATGCAACGTAATGAATTGATGACGTGGTTACAGCAAGAATTGGCTGTGGACATGTTCAAAGACTACGCGCCCAATGGTTTGCAATTGCAAGGCAAGGCCGAAATCGGCCACATCACTTGCGCGGTGACCGCGAGTTTGGCGGCGATAGAGGCGGCGATAGAAAACGGCTCGGATTTGCTGTTGGTGCACCACGGTTGGTTTTGGAAGAGCGAGCCGACGGTGATTACCGATTGGAAATTCAAACGCATTCAAACCGCGATGCAAGCGGGGCTGAACATTGCTGGCTACCATTTGCCGCTCGATGCCCATCCGGTGCTGGGCAACAATGCGCAATTGGGCAAAGTCTTGGGTTTGGAGCTGCTCAGCCAGTTTGGCCACCAAAATTTGCTCGCCGAAGGGGTGTTGCCTGAGGTGCAATCTTTGCAAGAATTAACAAATAAGATAGAAAACGTCTTGGCGCGCACGCCTACCGTCATTGGCAATCCTGCGCAGTCTATCAAGCGCGTGGCATGGTGTACTGGTGGTGCGCAAGGCTATTTCCAAGAGGCGATAGATGCGGGTGTAGACGCTTATATCACGGGCGAAATCTCTGAATCTCAATACCATTTGGCGCGCGAGACTGGCGTGGCCTTTGTGTCTGCCGGTCACCATGCTACCGAAAAATTCGGCGTGCAAGCGTTGGCAAAATACATCGAAACCCATCATGGCATTGGCTTCCAATTCTTTGATGAGCAAAACCCTGCTTAAAATCAAAACACTTCTTAACAATATCAGTTATTTTACCCTCGGGCTTAATGGAGCAGGGTGATGCGCAAGCATTGCTTGCGTGTCCAGATTGCTGGAACACCCTTAATTAGGATGACTGATACATGGATAATCAACAAATAAATCAGAGTCGCCGCCGCTTTTTAACCATGGCAACCGCAGGCGCGGGGGCTGCGGCCGTGGTAGGCGTGGCAACGCCATTGGTAGGAAGCTGGTTTCCTTCTGAGAAAGCCAAGGCCGCTGGTGCGCCAGTGGAAGTGGATTTTAGCAAGATAGAAGCGGGCCAAATGGTCACCATCGAGTGGCAAGGCAAACCTATCTGGCTGGTCAATCGAACCGAACAACAAATCAAAGACATGGTGAGCTTGGAAGGGGCATTGGTAGACCCAGCCTCCAGCGTTGAACACCAACCTGAATATGCCAAAAACGCTACTCGCTCACGCGCGGAACACAGCAATCTGTTGGTGGCCATCGGTATTTGCACCCACTTGGGTTGCTCGCCCACATTCCGTCCCGATTTGGCGCCTGCTGATTTGGGCGCAGATTGGAAAGGCGGCTTTTTCTGCCCATGTCATGGCTCCAAATTTGACTTGGCTGGCCGCGTGTTCAAAGGCGTACCTGCACCAACCAATTTGGTCATACCGCCATTTCATTTCACCAGCGAATCCACCGTTTTGGTGGGTGCTGATGCTTAAGGGGCAGCGTGATGGCAGACAATGCAAATAACAAACTTACCGCGCTTTTGGGTTGGGTAGACGCCCGTTTCCCGCTCACTAAAATGTACAACGACCATGTGGGCAAATACTACGCGCCGAAAAACTTCAACTTCTGGTATTTCTTTGGCTCTTTGGCCATGTTGGTGTTGGTGATCCAAATCGTCAGCGGCATCTTCTTGACCATGAACTACAAGCCTGATGGCACCACCGGCCTGAACCACTTGCCTGTGGCCTTTACCTCGGTGGAATACATCATGCGCGATGTGTCGGGCGGTTGGATCATCCGCTACATGCACTCAACCGGCGCGTCGATGTTCTTTATCGTGGTGTATTTGCACATGTTCCGCGGCTTGATTTACGGCTCGTTCCACCGTCCACGCGAATTGGTGTGGGTGTTTGGTTCGTTGATTTTCTTGGCCTTAATGGCCGAAGCGTTCATGGGCTATTTATTGCCTTGGGGACAAATGTCGTTCTGGGGCGCGCAAGTGATTATTAACTTGTTCTCTGCGATTCCCGTGATAGGCCCGGATTTGTCGACTTGGATACGCGGTGACTTTAACGTCTCCGACATTACTTTAAACCGCTTCTTTGCCTTACACGTGATTGCCTTGCCATTGGTATTGCTCGGCTTGGTGGTGGCACACTTGATTGCCTTGCATGAAGTGGGCTCGAACAACCCTGACGGCATTGAAATCAAAAAACACAAAGGCGCTGATGGCATTCCATTGGATGGCATTCCGTTCCACCCGTATTACACCGTCAAAGACATTTTGGGTGTGGTGGTGTTCTTGATTGTGTTCTGTGCGGTGTTGTTCTTCGCACCAGAAGGCGGTGGCTATTTCTTAGAGAAGCCTAACTTCGACCCAGCCAACCCCATGAAAACGCCTGAGCACATTGCGCCAGTGTGGTATTTCACCCCATTCTATGCGATTTTGCGTGCCATTCCATCGTTCTTGGGCACACAGGTTTGGGGCGTGATAGGCATGGGTGCAGCCGTGGTGTTGATTGCCTTGTTGCCGTGGTTAGACCGTTCGCCAGTGAAGTCTGTGCGTTACCGTGGTCCGATTTTCAAAACCATGTTGGTCTTGTTCATCATCTCGTTTATTGGTTTGGGCATCTTGGGCGCGATTCCGGCCACCGATACCCGCACCATCGTGGCGCAAATCTTGTCAGTGGTGTACTTCATCTTCTTCTTGGGCATGCCGATTTACACCAAGATAGACAAGTGCAAAACCCCACCTGAGCGTGTCACCATGAGTACGCCGCGCCAAAAATGGATGTTCTTGCTGTATGTGGCGTTGACCTTAATCGGTGCCTATGTATTTGCCATCATTATTTAAGGACGCGACGATGAAACGAATTTGGAAAAAAACCTTAGCGGCGCTGATTTTGGTGGTGCCGATGGCAAGCGCAGTCGCCGCTGGCGGTGGGGCTTATCCTAAAGCCGACATCAATTTGCAAGACCAAGCCAGTTTGCAACGCGGTGCGCAGATTTTCACCAACTACTGTTTGTCTTGCCACTCGGCCAGCGCCATGCGCTTTAACCGTTTGCAAGATTTGGGTTTAACCGAAGCGCAAATCCAAGACAACATGATGTTCACCACCGATAAAGTGGGTTCTACCATGATGTCGGCGATGGACCCGAAAGACGCGATAGAGTGGTTTGGCACCGCACCGCCTGATTTGTCGGTGATTGCCCGCTCACGCGGCGCGGATTACATCTATGCGTATTTGCGCGGTTTCTACAAAGACCCAACCCGCCCAACCGGCTGGAACAACACCGTCTTGGACAAAGCCGCGATGCCACACGTGTTGTGGGAGCAACAAGGGGTGCAAGCGGTGGAGCTCGACGCCAAAGGCCAACCGGTGATGGTAGACGATGGCCATGGCAAGCAAGTGCCTAAGCTGTATTGGGAAACGACCGGTTTGCACTCACGCATGACGCCAGACGGTAAGGTGATTGCGGTGGAATACGACAAATACGCATTGGATTTGACCAATTACATGGTGTACATGGCCGAGCCGGCACAGGTGAAGCGCCATCAAATCGGCTATTTGGTATTGATGTTCTTGGTGGCGATCATGTTGCCACTGGCGTATTTCTTGAAGAAAGAGTACTGGAAAGACGTGCATTAAACCGCGTACACTCGGGGTTTTGTGATTAAAACCCCTAAAGGTGAGCACATGCGCTTGTGGCATTATGATTTGTTACGTTTCCTGCCTCGCGGCCAATTGTTGGCGCAGTGGCGCGAATTGAACAGCATTTTTGCCAAACAAGACCAGCATGTGCTCATTAATTATGTCTACGCCTATGACAAAAAACATTTGTATGTGTACAGCCGCGCGGTGATGCAAGAAATGCAGCAGCGCGGCTATCGCATCCGCAGTTTCGACAAAATGAACGCATATTTTGACGGTGCCGATTTGGAGGATTTGCCCGAACAGGTGTTTCCCGAGCACCACAATCATGAGTATGTGTTGATTTGCTATTACAATTTGTATGAAAAATTTCTGCGCGGCCAACAAGACTACAGCGCTGAGCAATTTGCCTTGCTCAAGCACTATGTACAAGGTTTACAGGCCGCTTAAATCCCATCAGCATCTGTTGCAGTGCAAAATAAGCAAAACCGTGCGTTTTGCTTATTTTGTTAATGCTTTCAATATCTTAGGCTATTAAATTCGCTTTTTTAGTAAAAATTGCTTATAATACAAAAGATTAACCTTTTAGGAATGCTTTATTATGATGACTCTGTACTCAGGTATTACCTGTCCATTCAGCCAACGTTGCCGCATCGTGTTGTTTGAAAAAGGCATGGATTTTGAAATCAAAGACGTGGACATTTTCAACAAGCCTGAAGACTTGGCAGTGATGAATCCTTACAACCAAGTGCCGGTTTTGGTTGAACGCGATTTGGTTTTGCACGAGTCTAACATCATCAATGAATACATCGACGAGCGTTTCCCACACCCACAATTGATGCCAGCCGATCCGGTACAACGCGCGCGCGGCCGTTTGTTCTTATACCGTTTGGAACGCGAATTGTTCACCCACGTGCAAGTGTTGGAAAACGCCGCTAGCACCAAAAAAGAACAAGAACGCGCCCGCGAAGCCTTGACCGAAGGTTTGACCTTGATTGCGCCTGTGTTCACCAAACAAAAATTTGTATTGGGCGAAGAATTCTCCATGATAGACGTGTCTTTGGCACCATTATTGTGGCGCTTAGACCATTACGGCATCAAATTGGGCAAATCGGCTGCGCCTTTGCTTAAATACGCCGAACGCTTGTTCCAACGCGATGCCTTCATCGAAGCCTTGACCCCAGCTGAAAAAGCGATGCGTCGTTAAGAGGACGAGTGATGACGACTTCTACCAAGCCGTATTTGGTGCGCGCGCTGTATGAATGGTGTGTCGACAATGGTTTGACCCCACACATCGCTGTGTGGGTGAACAATTACACCCAAGTGCCGCGCCAATTTGTGCAAGACGAGCAAATCGTGCTCAACATCGGCCCGACCGCGTGCAAAGACTTGACCATAGACAATGAGTGGGTGCATTTTGAAGCCCGCTTCGGTGGCAAGGCAGAAGACATTTGGATACCGGTGGGCCACGTGGTCAGCATCTTCGCCCGCGAAAACAGCAGTGGCATGGGTTTTGAAGTGGAAGCTTACGAACCTGACGACGCGACTGCGGGTGTAGAGCCAGAAGTTGAAGCCAGCTTACATGTGTTAAAACATGAAGACAGCAAAGCCGTCAGCCACGACGATGAGGATAAGACACCGCCGCCAGCTGGTGGCAGCAGCTTCTTAAAAATCGTCAAGTAATGTTACAGGCCGCTTATAAGCGGCCTGTATTTTTTGTGGCGGGTGCATGCAATGTTAGCAAGGCACTGGCGTGCATAAATTGCGATTGCGGTTTTACTGTGCAGTGGTTTTACGCAATGCTACCGTTTACAGGCCGCTTTTAAGCGGTCTGTATTGTTTGTGGCTGTGCATACATTCTCATCAAAGCGATGGTGTGTATAAATCGCGAGAGCGGTTTTACTGTGCAGTGGTTTCACGCAGTGCATCATCATTTACAGGCCGCTTAAAGCGGTCTGTATTGTTTGTGGCTGTGCATACATTCTCATCAAAGCGATGGTGTGTATAAATCGCGAGAGCGGTTTTACTGTGCAGTGGTTTCACGCAGTGCATCATCATTTACAGGCCGCTTAAAGCGGTCTGTATTGTTTGCGGCTGTGTATACATTCTCATCAAAGCCATGGTGTGCATAAATGGCGGGTGCGGTTTTTCTGTGTAGTGGTTTCACACGGAGCATTACCATTTACAGGCCGCTTGATGCGGCCTGTAAATGGGTATTAGTTGATACCATCTCAAAACGAGATGAAGCGTTGTAGCCATATGCGTGATGTTTTGGCTGAGTGATTTAAAACGGTGTCGCAAAGCTTACAAGTCGCATTAAGCGGCCTGTAATATTGGTAATTGATTGTTACCACCTCAAAGAGGATGATGTGTTTTAGCTGTGTGTAATGTGTTGACTGAGTGGTTGAATAAGGTACATGAAAGTTTACAGGCCGCTTTGATAAGCGGCCTGTAAGCATGTATCAGGGTACTAAACAGCCAGTTAAATTAAGTCGCTGCGTTTTGCGCCGCTGGCAGGTGTTGCATCACCTCTTGCAATACCGTCCACGCCTCGCGTTTGGTGTCTGGATTGCGCAGCATTTTTGATGGGTGTGGAATGCGGAACACGCGCTCCTCGCCCACTTGCGCTTGCAGTTTTTTCAATAAACTGCGCTGGTTTTCTGCCAGCAATACCACCGGTACGGACGGCAACAATTGCAATTCACGTTCTAAATAGCCGATGCACGCGGCGGCGTGGTGTTGTTTTGGCACCAAGCTGACATTGGGCGCGCACTTAATCGCATTGGTCACATACACCTCATCGGCCTGTAAATGCATCGCCTTGAGGATTTTCAACCACAATGCGCCGGCTTCACCGCTGAGCAGCGCTCCGGCGGCATCGTCTTGTGGCGATGGGTGTGGCAACACTACTATCAAACGGCAATCGTGGCGTATCTCGCCCGCAAAAGCCTGTCTGCGTTCGCTGTGCAATGTGCAGGCGCTGCATTGCACGATTTTGCTGCGCAAACCCGCAAGCGTGTCTTGGCTGTGGTCTTGTACCACCATTGTGTGTTCAGCAGGCGAAGCTTGGGCGCTGTCGCTGTTGCTGGGGCGGTGTTGCTGTGCTTGGGCAATGTGGGCGAGCAGGGCGGCGGCGCGTTTGGACACTTTGTGCTGCACAGCTTCGGGCAGTGCGGCTTCGGCAGGTGTTGCGGGTGTGTGGGTTTTGGCAACAGGCGCACTGGTTTGGCTTTGGCGTGGGATAACTGCCTCGGTGCGCGCCTGCGTGTTGGAGGCGATAGCGGGAACAGGAATGTCGCTGTTTTCAACGCTGATGTCGTTGGGCACGGCTGCGCGCGCGACGATGCGTGCGTCACGGCTTACCCACATTGGGCCTAAACCCAAGGCGTGGCTTAACTGGATTTGGCGTGCACTTAACGTGACCATTCTAGTATCAGCGCGTCTTCGCGCCCCTCATCACACACATAATAAGCACGGCGTACCGCAATTTGCCTGAAGCCCAAGGCGGCATACACGTGTTGGGCGGCGACATTGCTTTGGCGTACTTCTAAGAAAATGCGTTCATTGGCGGCCTGTAAGCCGTGTATCAATTGTTTGGCCAAGCCCATGCGTCGAAACGCCGCCAAGGTATCGACCAAGTAAATTTCGGCTTCATCAAACAGGCTTTTGCTCACCAGCATGGACACAATTTGGCCCTCATGCTCGATGACATCGACACTGTCTTGCTTTAAGCTCGCTTCCAATTGGCGGCTGCTCCACGGATGTGGGTTACAGGCCGCTTCTAAAGCGCTTAATTGCGGCAAATCCGCGCTGGTAGCAGTGCGCTTAATCATGCATGGCGCGCTGCTTGTTCGGCAGCGGTCAAGGCAACTTTGTTGCGCACATAGCGCAGGTGCACAGATTCTGCACCACAAGCTTCATAGCGGCCGCTGATGGCCAAGCGCAGATAATCGGCGACAGTGGGCATGTCGCTGCGGCCTGTAAACGGCATTGCAGACGCATACAAATCAAAGGCATTGCCTATGCCTTGCGCTTGCGCCTGTTCAGGCAAGACGGCAATATCGGCGGCTTTGCCCACCATATCGTCGCTTAAACGGCTGTGGGTTTGCGTGTTAAACCACGCATAAAACACCTCGCCCATGCGCGCATCGGTGGCGGCCAACACACATGCTTGTTCAGGCAATAAACTGGCGACGGCTTCCAAGCACGGGATGCCTATCATCGGCAGGTTTTGCGCCAAGGCCAAGCCTTGAGCCACACCCAAACCAATGCGCAGACCTGTAAACGCGCCTGGGCCTTGTGCATACACAATGCTGGCAATGTCGCTGCGCGCCAAGCCCGCATCGGCCAATAAACGGTCTAAAGTGGGTAAAATCAGGGTAGATTGTTTGGTGCCAACGGCTTCGTGGAAGGTCCACATTTGTTCCTTGGCAAAAATCGCCAATGACAAATACGAGGTCGAGGTGTCTATCGCCAAGATAGGGCGGGAAAAATCAACATTCATTTGAAGCCAAGCGGTTTAACGCTACAATAAAAACATGATTATATCAGACTCAAAACCATATATCGGCAGATTTGCGCCCAGCCCGACCGGGCGCTTGCACATAGGCTCGCTGCTCACCGCCGTGGCAACGTATTTGGATGCACGCCAACACGGTGGCACTTGGCTGGTGCGCATGGAAGACTTGGACCCGCCGCGTGAAATGGCCGGCGCTGCCGACGATATTTTGCGCACCTTGGAAGCGTTTGCGCTGTATTGGGATGGCGCAGTCATGTACCAACATGAGCGCAATGACGCGTATCAAGCGGCTTTGGAGGCTTTACAGGCCGCTGATGTGCTCTATCCTTGTTATTGCAGCCGCAAAGACATTGCGGCTTTAAACCCTGTGCATGGCGTGGATGGTTGGGTATACCCACGCATTTGCGCCGACAAGGCTTACAGGCCGCCTCATACCGATAAAACACCGGCGTGGCGGGTGCGCGTGCCCGATGCGGTATATGGGTTTGATGATGCGATTGTCGGCCATTACCAGCAAAACTTGGCGCACGACGTTGGTGATTTTGTGCTCAAGCGCGCCGATGGTTGGTGGGCTTACCAATTGGCGGTGGTGGTAGACGATGCGGCGCAAGGCATGAGCCATGTGGTGCGCGGCCAAGACTTGTTGGTGTCGACACCGCGGCAATTGTATTTGCAACAATTATTGGGTTTGCCACAGCCGCACTACGCACATTTACCGCTTTTAACCAATGCGCTGGGACAAAAATGGTCTAAGCAAACGCGCGCGCCAGCGCTGGACGTGCGGCACAAAGAATGCTTATTGAATCAGGTGTTGGACATCTTGGGCTTGCCCAAGCGGCCTGTAAACGACATGACGTGCGCCGAATTGTTGGCTTGGGCAGTGAACGAATGGGACATTGAAAAAGTCCCAAGTCAGGCACATATTACCGAAGCGCATGGTGATACAGACACGAACCCGCAGCAAACACCAGCGTAAACGCTGTTTTTTCATTCACAAAGGCCGCAGATAAGGAGTGTTGTATGAGTAAATTGGCAAGTTTGATTAAAATGGTGGGGCGCAATCCCGAATCCAAAGCCGCCGCCCTCGCTACCGCCGCCACCACGGGCATTACCATCGCCAAATTTTTGGGCAAGCGTTCGATCTATGGCGCCATTGCCGGTGTGGGTGTGAGTTTGTTGGCGAAGAAATTGATGGAAAAACAGGCAGGACACACCGCCGCCAAAGACGACATCATTGAGCATGCGCCATTACAGCCTGATCCGAATGCGCCCAAACGCGGCGAATAAATAAGCTGCTCAGATAAGCAGTGACCATGCAAAAAACCTCGCCGCAGCGAGGTTTTTTAATGCTGTGTCTAAGCAGACTTAGGCAAACAGCCATGGAATTAAATACGGGGCGATGATGGCGCTTAAGATGCCATTCAAAATCAAGCCCAGTGTCGCGTAAGCGGCGTATTCGGGACCACGCTGCCATGCGGCATTGATGCCGAGCGCATGCGAAGCCGAACCCAAGGCCAAGCCTTGCGCGCTCATGGATTTGATGCCGAGTAATTCCAAGATTTTAAAGCCCAAAATTTGACCGGTTAAGCCGGCAAATATCACCCCGACGGCGGTGATGGCAGGGATGCCATTGAGGCTGTGGGTGATTTCCAAAGCGATGGGATTGGTCACCGATTTGGCCGCCAACGACACCGCCACCACATCGGCCGCACCAAACAAACGCGCCAACCACACGCCCGACACCAAGCCGACCATCGAACCCAAGATTTGCGAGGCGGTAATCGGTAGCCACAATTGGATGATTTTTTGGCGTTGCTGATACAAAGGCACGGCCAAGACCACCACCGCTGGTTTGAGCCAAAAATCAATGACTTCAGCGCCTTTTTGAAAATACGGGTAATCGACTTGGAAAGCCTTTAAATACACGATGAGTAGCACCGTACAGGTCAAAATCGGCGGCAACCACACGCTGCCAGTGGTTTTGCGCAGCCACAGCGAAAACTGGTAGACGGCAATGATGACAAACAATATCCACAACGGTTGGGCAAAGAAATTCATGATTGCTTGCCTTTCTGTAACCATTGCTCGACCCGACCTACCACCAACAGCAATAAGATAGAGCTGATAACGCTGGCCGCGAGCAGCGGCAAGAAGTCGGCTTGGATCAAATCCAAATGGGTAATCAAGGCCACGCACGGCGGAATCAGGAATAAGGCCAAGTGTTGCATCAGAAAGTCGGTGATGGCAGTCAAATCTTCTACCTGCACCCATTTACACGCCAAGGCCACATACAAAGCGATAAGGCCCAAAACGCTGGCCGGTAGTGGCCAATGGGTGAAATAAACGATGGCTTCTCCAGTTGCCAAAGCCGCGGCAACTGCCAATAAGCCTTTAATCATGGCGAGAATCTCCTCTTGATAAGTGTGTTTTTTATGTTAAAAAAGCGGCCTGTAAGCTTACAGGCCGCTTTGAATAGAGATTATAGGGTTTACCACGATGGTAAGGTCAAGGTGTCTGCCGCAGATTTCATTTGCATGCCGAATTGGCGTCCAAACGAGGTCGAGAAACTGTCTTTCGGGGTGTAATTGACCATCTCAGGTGCTTTGAACACATCGCGCGACACGCTGTAAACGCTGCCAAACTCATCTACCAAGCCGACTTGCTTGCCTTGGTCGCCGGTGTAAACGCGGCCGCTGAACACATCGGGGTTTTTGACTTCATCAATTTTCTTGCCGCGACCGAGTTTGACCGCGTCGACAAACTGTTTGTGGATGTCGGTGAGCATGGATTGCCAAATCGCGTTTTGCTCTGGTGTTTCTGGTGAGAATGGGTCGCCCATGCCTTTGTTGGCGCCGGCGGTTTTCATGCGTCGCTCCACGCCGAGTTTGTCCATCAAACCGGTAAAGCCAAAGCCACCAGAAATCACGCCTATGCTGCCGACCATGCTGGCGGGGTTGGCATAAATGGTATCGGCGGCGCTGGCGATGTAATAACAGCCAGACGCACACACGTCTTCCATTACCACCACCACAGGAATGTCTTTGTGCAAGGCTTTGAGGCGGCGGATTTCATCAAACGCCACTTTGGATATCACTGGCGAGCCGCCAGGGCTGTTGGCGCGCAAGATGATGCCTTTGACGTTTTTGACTTTGTACGCCGCTTCCATGCCCTCGACCAATTTGGTGGCGGTGTCATTGGTGCTGTCTATGGTGCCGTTGATGTCGATGACAGCGGTGTGCGCTTTGCCCACTGCTCCGATGTCTTTGCTACCGCTGACCATGGCGCTGATGAGGCCGAGAAACAACAATACCCACACGCCGCGCCATATCCATTTCCACAGATTGGCGCGTTGGTTTTGTTTGTAGACTTCGAGCAACAGTTTTTCGAGGGTGCGTTGCTCCCAAGTGCTGGCGTCAGAGCCGACTTGTTTGATGTCACCATTCGGTAATTTGATTTTCATAAGCCGTTTTCTGGGTTACAGGCCGCATTAAACATGCAGCCAAGTGGTCAATTGTTGGAAGTTGGCAAACATCGCCACATGCGGTGCGCTTTGCAAAGTCGGGATGTCGTGCGCGCCACAGGTGAGGGCAACAGCATCGCAACCGGCGTTGGCAGCCATGTTCAAATCGTGGGTGGTGTCGCCTATCATTAAGCAATCACGCGGCGCCAAACCCAATTCATCACAAATGCTTAAAATCATATCAGGCGCAGGCTTGGATGCACACTCATCCACGGTGCGTGTGGCCAGAAAAAAGCCACCGTCTAAGCCCACTTCGGTCAAGGCACGGTTCAAACCGCGGCGGCTCTTGCCTGTGGCCACGGTCAACCAGTAATCGGGTTTTAAACTCGGCAACAAGTCTTGCGCATCTTGAAACAGCGTCATGGTGTTGTCAGGATGCAAAAACAAGCGTTTGTAAGACTCGGACAAGGCTTCAATCTCAGTGGCCGTGGCTTTGGGTGCCAAGTATTGCATCGCTTTGGGTAAGGCCAAACCGATGATGTGACGGGCTTCGTGCTCGCTTGGTGCGGCCAAATCGTTTTCCATAAACGCCTGTTGCACCGCATGCACGATGGTGGAAGTGGAGTCGGCCAGTGTGCCGTCCCAATCAAAGATTAAGGCTTGATACGGTTTTTTCATCGCTGATGCTTTCTAAAAACTGGGTTAAAGCCTTGGGCAAAGGGGCGGTAAATTGCACCGGCTCATCGGTCATGGGGTGGGTGAATTTCAATTGGTGTGCATGCAAAAACATGCGTTTCAGGCCGGCTTTGGCCAGCTTCTTGTTCACCTCATAGTCGCCATAACGTTCATCCCCCGCAATCGGGCAGTGTTGCGCTTGCATGTGCACGCGGATTTGGTGGGTACGACCTGTTTTGAGCACGGCGCGTACCAAGGTAGCGGCCTGTAAGGCATTGGGCAGGGTAAATGGCTTCAAGACCTCAAATACCGTGTGCGCAAACTGGCCATCTTCGGCCACGCGCACCATTTTCTCGCCTTGCGCGCCAGTGTATTTAAACAAAGGCAGCTTCACATGGCGCACTTTGTCTGGCCACACGCCCACGCCCAAGGCAATATAGCTCTTGTACGGATGGTGGTCGCGCAGCAATTCGTGCAGTTTCACCAAGCACGAGCGCTTTTTGGCGATCATCAACAGGCCAGAAGTGTCTTTGTCCAAGCGGTGCACCAATTCCAAATAGCGCGCCTCAGGCCGCGCTTGGCGCAATTGTTCAATCACGCCAAAATTCACGCCGCTGCCGCCGTGTACCGCCACGCCGCTGGGCTTGTTAATCACCAATAACCATTCGTCTTCGTGCACGATGTCGAATTCTTTGGCAGGAGCGGCCTGTAAAGTGGTTTGACTGCGTTCAGCCACCCGTACCGGTGGAATGCGCACCACATCGCCGTCTTGCAAACGCGTGGTTGCTTGTGCACGCTTCTTATTCACGCGCACTTCACCAGCGCGGATGATGCGTTGGATGTGACTTTTGGGCACGCCTTTGAGGATTTTAATCAAGTAATTATCCAAGCGTTGACCCGCATCCTCATCGGCTATGGTTAAAAAATTAACTAAGTCTTTGCTTATTGAAACCATCTTGCTTATAATCTTTCAGCTTGTGTGTGGTTAGTCTTTTAAGTAATCCCAACAAAACTGCAAACAGGCTGTGTATTTTGAAAGCATATTTACATTGTGTTTTTAAAAGGCTAAAAATGATATTGTTCGCTGGGCTGTCACAGCGCGGCGAAAACATTGATGTTAACGTATTTATATATAAACAACAATCAATGCACTCGAATCAGCCTATGACATATTTGCTACCGGTGAATATGGCATTAAGTAATTAAGTTTGACCCCTTAAACATTTGATTTTTCTGGTCGTAAGACGCTGAAGCGCGCGGATGAGTGAGAAATCAAACTTAAGTAATAAGAAGACAGGTAAAGCATGGTGAGCACGGGCGGTCGTTGATCTTCGCCTACCACATCAGCTTGTAATATTTTAGCGCTTTGCGCATCGATCTTTTAGGCAAACTTCTTCAGGTCGGGTGGCCGGTAATGCCACTGTCAAATACTGATTGCGTGTGCCTCGCGAGTGCATAAAGCGAGGTTTTTCATGAAAAGAATGTTATTTAACGCAACCCAAGCGGAAGAGCTGCGGGTTGCGATTGTCGACGGTCAAAATTTAGTTGATTTAGAAATCGAAACGCTCGGTAAAGAGCAACGCAAAGGCAATGTCTATAAGGGTATCATCACCCGCATCGAGCCTTCTTTAGAGGCTTGTTTCGTCGATTATGGTACTGACCGTCATGGTTTTTTACCGTTCAAAGAAGTTTCCCGTTCGTATTTCCATGGTTATGAAGGCGGTCGTGCGCGCATCCAAGATGTGCTCAAAGAAGGCCAAGAAGTCATCGTGCAAGTTGAAAAAGACGAGCGCGGTAACAAAGGTGCGGCCTTAACCACATTTGTGAGCTTGGCTGGTCGTTATTTGGTGTTGATGCCTAATAACCCGCGTGGTGGTGGTGTCTCTCGTCGCATCGAAGGCGAAGAGCGTCAAGAACTCAAAGCGGCAATGGCCGATTTGAACGTGCCACAAGGCATGAGCTTGATTGCCCGTACCGCCGGCATAGGTCGCAGCACCGAAGAATTGCAATGGGACTTAAACTATTTATTGCGTTTGTGGGAGTTAATCGACCAAGCCGGTCAAGAACACCACGATCCGTATCTGTTGTACTTGGAAAGCTCGTTGGTCATCCGCGCCATCCGCGATTACTTCAAAGGCGACATTGGTGAAGTCTTGGTCGACACGCAAGAAGTGTTCGACGAAGTGTCACAATTCATGTCGTATGTGATGCCGAATAATTTGCACCGTGTGAAGCGTTACGAAGACAGCATTCCGTTGTTCAGCCGTTTCCAAATCGAACACCAAATCGAAACCGCGTTTTCACGCGAAGTGCGTCTGCCTTCTGGTGGCGCCATCGTCATCGACCATACCGAAGCTTTGGTATCGGTAGACGTCAACTCGGCGCGTTCTACCAAAGGCGCTGACATTGAAGACACCGCTTTCCGCACCAATAAAGAAGCGGCGGAAGAAATCGCGCGCCAATTGCGTTTGCGCGACTTGGGTGGCTTGGTGGTCATCGACTTTATCGACATGGAAAACCCGAAAAACCAACGCGATGTGGAAGCGACTTTGCGCGACGCCTTGCGTTTGGACCGTGCGCGCGTGCAAATGGGCAAATTGTCGAAATTCGGCTTGCTTGAGTTGTCACGTCAGCGTTTGCAACCTTCTTTGGGCGAATCGACCCATTCGGCCTGTCCGCGTTGCGGCGGCACCGGCTTTGTCCGTGGCGTAGAGTCTTCTGCGTTGCACATTTTGCGCATCATTCAAGAAGAGGCGATGAAAGACAACACTGGCGCTGTGCATGCACAAGTGCCTGTGGATGTGGCGACCTTCTTATTGAATGAAAAACGCGCCGAATTGTTTGGTATTGAAGAGCGTTTGGATGTGAATGTGGTGATGATTCCAAGCACACAGCTGGAAACACCGAATTACAAAATCGAACGCATCCGCATCGATGATGCCATCGAAGACGAAGTACCAAGCTACCGCAAAATTGAGGCAGCTCCTGAGGCTGAGCCTATTTTAAGTGCCCAAAAAGCCAAAATCCAAAAACCAGAACCTGCCGTCAAAGGCGTGAAACACGATGAACCTGCGCCAGAAGTGAAACCAGCGGCCAAAGTGGAAGAGCCAGCCAAATCAGGTTTCTGGGCCGGTTTGGTGAGCTGGTTTAAAGGCTTGTTTAATGGTGCTGACGAAACGCCTGCGGTAGAAGAAGCCGCGCCAGCAGCGACCAAAGCGCCTGCGCCAGCAAGCAACAGCGGCTCTTACAACAAGCAGCCGTATAAAAAACGTCCGAACCAACGCCGCCAGCAAAACCGCCGCGACGATGCCAACGACGAGATTGAAACCATCCGTCCTGAAGCCGATATTCCAGTGAATATGGAGCCTAAATCAGTACAACAAGGTGGCAACAATCCAAACAAACGCCGTCAAAACCGCCGTCAGCAAAACGAGCAAGTGACTGAAGCCGCGAGCTCAGCGACAGCAGTTCAGGCCGTGGCTGCACCTGTGGCCACAGATGCTGCGGAGGCTGGAGCCAGCGAAAGCAAGCCGAATAACAACCGCCGTCGCAACCAACGCGGTAAAGGCCAACAGCAAGAGCGTGGCAATCACCCGCAAAAAGCCAATGCCACCGACAGCAATGAGGTGTCGCAAGAGCAAAAACCATTGGTGATTCATTTGAATGGTGAACAGCAAGAGGCAGCAGGCAAAGGCAATAACCAAAAACGCCAAAACCGCAACCAACGCAATGAGCGTACTGACCGTCCTGTGCGCGCCAAAGATGTGATGCGTCGCATCAATGTGAAGCAAATTGCCGGTCGTGTACGTTCTACTGCTTACACGGTGTTGGTGGATGAAGGCTTGATAGTGCCTAAATCACAGCGTCGCCATGAGCGCGGTGGTCAGCAACGTGGCGCGGGTCAGATAGACATCAATGCCATTACTGCCCACGTACAAGTGGTTGCCGCTGAGGTATTGGGTTTGCCTAAGCCGGAGGTCGCTGTGCCAGTGGCCAAGCCACAAGCGCCGGTAGCGCCAGCTGTGGCTGAAAATCGTGCCGAAGTTGTGGCAACACCGGCAGTGGCTGTTGTTGCCGAGCAAGCGGTTGCGCCCGTGGCAACGGCCGCATCTGTGGTGGCGCAAGCTGCCGCAGCAGTGAAAGTGGCTGCACCTGTGGCCGTAGCCGCGACCGCAACACCTGTTGCCGCAGCTGCTAAAGCGGCTGTTGCCAGCTTGCCGACCATTACGCCTGTGACTTTGGATGTCGCTGCTGTGGCTGCGGGCATTGATTTGGGCGACTTGCAATGGGTACAAACTCAGGCCGATTTGGTTGAGCCGTATTCGTATGCGCCCGCTGCCATCACCGGTTTGCGCCGCGCAGATGTGCCAAAAATCGAGGCGAATGAAGCAGTTGCGCCTGCAGATATGGTACAGATTGAAACAAATCGCGATTATTTGTGATTTATTTGCAGAAAGTGCTTGACGAGTTACTGATGTGACCCTATAATACTTTCCTATTCCCTGATAGCTCAGTCGGTAGAGCGACGGACTGTTAATCCGCAGGTCCCTGGTTCGAGCCCAGGTCGGGGAGCCAAATATAAAAACCCAGTTTGCAAAAACTGGGTTTTTTGACGTCTGTAGGATGTGAATGGCGCTTGCTTGCCAAACCACTCATCTGAATAGAGTGTTTGAATTCTAAGTATTGGTTTATCCATACTTACAGGCCGTCTGTGAGTATGGAAGCGGCCTGTAAACCAGTATTTGCATCAGTTTGAGATGTTGAGCACGATTAAATTACTTTAAGACCATACAATTGCCATATCTAACTTGTGCTTTTGATGATTTCCATCCCCAAAATGACTAGTCACTGATGACTGCATCTGATTTAAACCAGCTTTCTAAATCAGTTCTCCCCATATTTCAAAACGTGCACTCAGTAAAAGCGGCCTGTAAAACACAGCACGTATTTTCACGCCCACTTCACCCGTTTGGCGCTTGGCATGGCTATGATGGTGAATATATACACCACAGGAGCACGGCCATGAAATACCAATATGGGTTGTTGGCACTGGGCTGGCTGTTGTTGACGGGCAGCGCCGCTGCTTGTGGTTGTGGAGGTGCGGAGTTGGCAGGTGAGGCCTATCGCTGGTCTGCGGATGTGCGCTTGGAGTGGCTGTGGCATGGTTGGGCGATGACGGCGGCGGTGTTTGCGTTTTACCTGTTATTGAGTCTGGCCAAGTTTTCCAGCCGCCGCTTTATTGCCTATTGTGCGCTGGCGGCAATGCTGAATGTGGCGTTGTCCTTGAGTGTGTTTGATTCGGGGGCTGATGTGGTGTGGGAGGTGTATCGCACTGAACATGCGTTGCTGCTGCACATGTTGTTGTGTGGCTTGCCTATCGTGCATGCGCTGTATCAATGGTGGCATTATCTGCGCGCTGCTACTGAGCGGCCTGTAAATGATACACAGGCTTAAAATGCGCTGTTGTCCAAGCTGAGGGTTTGCACACTGTTGCCCATGGGGATGCGCAACACGGTTTGCTGGCCGTGTTCTTGCAATTCACTCCACGACACGATGTGGTAAAACGCATGGCGGGCGATGCGGGCATCCAGATTGGCGCGGATGGTGACATAGGGTTTGAGCTCGCCTTGATATGGGCGCATTTGCAATACATGCTCGCTATCGAGCACGATGCGGTCTTGATTGGTGGTGAGGCACTCGATGTAATGGCCATCGGCCAGCGTTAACAAATTCACTTCGGCAATGAACAACGGCGCGTCTTCGACTTGAATGCCAATTTTTTCCACCGGCGTTTTGAGAAAATACGCATCGCCTTCGCGCCACAACACCGTGGCAAACAAATCAATCAGTTTTTGGCGCGTCATGCGTCGGCCTTCGTGCCACCACTCGCCATTGGCCTTAATCAGCATGTCCATGTCGCCACAAAACGGTGGTTGCCATTGTTCCAGCGGTGGAATGCGGCGTTCGCCTTGGTATTGCGCCAAATGTTGGCTGATGAGATTGAAATCCATGTCGTCTCGTTTGCGGGTATGGGTTATGCTCAGTGTGTTGCAGTGTAAGTGTTTTTGCGCGAGCGGGCTAGATGCGGCCTGTAAACCTGTCAGCGCAAGTCTTGTAGAAAGTGGATGTGAAACATGGATTCTGTTACCCAATTGGTGACTGGCGCCTTGCTGGCAGCAGCAGTGGTGCCCGCGAAACACCGCCGTGCCGCTTTGTGGGCCGGTGCGGCCTTGGGCACTTTGCCCGATTTGGATGTGTTGCCCTTGAGTTTGCTCAACGACGATCCGGTGCTGAAAATGACGGCGCACCGCAGCATTACCCACAGCTTATTGATATTGCCTTGGGTGGCAACGCTGATTTGGTGGTGGTGCAAACGCAGCAACGGCCGGGTGGCCGAGGCACCGAAAGCATGGTGGTGGGCCATCTTCTTGGGGCTGATTAACCATCCCTTGCTCGATTGTTTTAACGCTTATGGTACGTGGCTGTTTTGGCCGCTGGGCGAGGAGGCCATCATGTGGGGCAATATGTTTGTCATCGACCCTTTGTTTACCTTGCCGCTGCTGTTGGGCTTTGTGTGGATTGCCATTAAGCCGCTGTCGCGTTACACCGGCAAGGTGATGTACGGCGCCATCGGTTTGAGCGTGCTGTATTTTGCGTGGTCGCTGGCGGCGCAAATGTGGGTGATGCACAAAGTCGATGCGCAACTGGCCGAACTGGGTTTAGAAGACGCACCGCGTTTGGTCACGGCCACGCCGTTCAATACGCTGGTGTGGCAAGTGATAGTCATGCAGCCCGATGGCGTGTTAAGCGGCAGCTACTCCATCAGCCAAGACGCGGCAGATGCGCCGATTGCCTTGCAACACACGGCCAGCGATGCCGCAGTGCTCACCAAAATACCCGACAACGTGGCTTTGCAACGTTTGCGCCGCTTTAACCAAGGCTATTTCATTGCGCACGAACAAGATGGGCAACTCATCATCAGCGATGTGCGCATGGGCAGAGCGCCGCATTACACCTTTAATTTCGCCATTGCACGCTTACACAATGGTGTGTGGCAAGAGCTCAGCCCGCCGGTGCAAATCCAAGACCGTCCGGATGTGAAAAAAGAATGGGGCTATTTGCAACAGCGCTTGTGGGGCGGTTCTGTACCAGTACCAGAGGGCAATACCCCATAATGCACAAGCGGCCTGTAACTGTTTACAGGCCGCTTGGAACGACAAACCAGCAGGTTTAATAGCTGTAGCACTTGGTTGGCTTGGGCGCAGACACATTCTTGGCGCTGATCATGTGGGCCAAATCTGAGCCCTCACTGATTTCTCGGTACACCGAGTATTGGCTGACGGTGACCGTGGCCGTGCCTTTATAGCCGCAATAGCCTTTTTGGGCAGGACGTTTGCTGATTTTAAAGGTTTGCGCGGCGGCTTTTTGGTTGCGAAAGCAAAACCATGGCGTGCGTTCATCGCCTTTTTTGCGCGGAATCAACTTGGCGCTGGCACCTTTGGCGACAAAACACACCACATCTCCTTGCACTTCATCGTCAAAATCACGCGAGTATTCGCCGCTGACGGTGATTTGGCCAGTGTAATCATCATAAATGCCGTCAGAATTGCGTTTGAATTTCAAACCTTCGGCGCTGGACAGCGCAGGTAAGGTGAGGGCGGCAACCGCCAGCAAGGCAAGCATGGTTTTCATAGCGACTCCTGAGTATAGAGGGGCACAACATGGTTGATGTTAAGTGAAGATGCGGATTGTCGCAATCTAAGTCATTCATCTGCAAGCATAATGCGCTTGCTTATTGGGGTTGATGCAGAGTGAAGATGCGGCCTGTAAGCTGGCTTTGGCCTTGTGTGTCGCCGTTTAAGCTGCTTATTGTTGATTCTCAGTCATTATTATTTTGCGTATTGTTGCATTTTTCTCATGAAATAATGCTGTTACAGTGCACATCCATAATGAATCCCAACCGATATAGGCAATATCACATGAGCAAAATTTTGATTTTGAATGGCGGCAAACAATTTGCCCATTCCAATGGTGAGTTAAACGACACCTTAACCGTTTTGGCAGAACGCGTATTGAGCGATTTGGGCCATCAAGTGCAAATCAGCCGCGCCGACAGCGATTACGACATCGCCGCCGAAGTGCAAAAATACCTGTGGGCAGACACGGTGATTTACCAAATGCCCGGCTGGTGGATGGGCGCGCCGTGGACAGTGAAAAAATACATCGATGAAGTGTTTACCGAAGGCCATGGCAGTTTATATGCCAGCGATGGCCGCAGCCGCGCCGATGCCGCCAAAAAATACGGCTCAGGCGGCTTGTTGCAAGGCAAGACTTACATGTTATCCTTGACTTGGAACGCACCACTGCAAGCGTTTACCGACCCCGAACAGTTTTTCCACGGCCTTGGCGTTGATGGCGTGTATTTGCCGTTTCACAAAGCCAATGAGTTTATCGGCATGAGCGCCTTGCCCACTTTCATCGCCAACGATGTGATGAAAGTGCCGGAAGTTGAGCGCTTCCAAGCCGAATACACGGCGCATTTGCAACAGGTGTTTGCTGTGGCTCATGCCGAATAACATCTCAGACGAAAGAGAGCACATGTTAACCGTCATCGCAGACATCACCGTGCACGCCGGTGCGGCGCACAAACAAAACGTGTTAAACGCGTTTGCCAAAATGATACCGACGGTATTGCAAGAGCCGGGCTGTCATGGCTACCAATTGCTGCTCGATCACGACGGTGGCGTCGACTACCAAAGCCGCGACAGCAATGTCATTATCATGCTCGAACATTGGCAAGACATGGCCGCATTGAACACGCATTTGCAAACGCCGCACATGCAAGCCTACCAAGCCGCAGTGGCCGACGATGTGGAGCACATGAAAGTGCGCATCTTGGAAGCGGGTTTGCCGCAGCGTTAATGTAACGTGTAGCTACATATCTAAAAGCGGCCTGTAAGGATTTACAGGCCGCTTTTGAATCATTAGCTAATAAATTGGGGGGAGTAGTTAAGAATATTAATATTAATATTAAATAGTAACTAACAAAGTTTAATAATTTGATGAAGTTTGTTGTACGGTTTAAGGTACGTAAGGTCTAAAATTTTTCTACCGTAGGATAAACATAATTTATCATCACACATTGTTAATTTTAGCTTACTGCCTTGGGAATACTTAAATTGAATTTCTTGAGTGATTAATGAATTGGGCTCCATAAGTGATGTTGCTAAATTATTTAATAATTCATTTATATCTATAAACATACCCGTGGTTATTGAGTTTGTGCCACTACCAGAAACACCAAATGGCGACATGTAATAGTTATTTCTTATTAGTAATGGCGTATTAATATCAGCATTTCTAAGAAGTTTTACACTGTCCACAGAGCAGATGTCATGAGTCAATTCCCTAACATTTTTTAAGCGGTATGGTTCAAGTATGCCTGGCCAGGAGTCATAGATGGATTCCAAGAGGCTGAAATTGTAAAAATTCCCTGAATCATGAGGCAAAATATCAATTAAGCCAATCCATTCATCTGAAACAATTGCAAAAAGCCAGCAATTATTTTTGCGACTGTTTAAAAAATCTGAGGTGTTATTGAAATTAGCGGTTGGTAAATGAAAATGATGAATTCCAAAATGTGCAAGAAATTTGTCTGTTCGTTGTTGACTCCTTGCGTTACTAGTGTCATTTGTTTTCAGTGTATTGGATAAATACGGATTTATATTCAATCCATATTGAGCTTGTCTTATAAATCCAATCAATGCTCTCTCAGTATGAAATTTGAGTTTGTTAGGAAATGATTGAGTGTAATAAATTTTTCGTGGTCTCTGTTTAATGTAGCGAAAGTTATAATCGAGCCATCTTAAAGCAACTTGTACGTAATTATTGCTATCTCCATTGAACGTAAGTTTCTCTTCTTTAATTCTATCTGCAAAAATAATTGCCAAATTATCTTTTAGATTGTGGAGTATCTGATTCTTATTCATATTTTTCCCTTATTGTGCATTGTGTTGAATATCATTAGTTTCTTTAAATCAGCCTTTCACACACAACACCTGTTTCAAGGTATACACCACTTCCACCAAGTCGGCTTGCGCTTGCATCACTGCATCTATGTCTTTGTACGCCATCGGAATTTCGTCGATGACATTGCTGTCTTTGCGGCATTCCACGCCTAGTGTGGCGGCAACTTGGTCGTCTACTGTGAATTGGCGTTTGGCCTCGTTGCGGCTCATGATGCGGCCGGCGCCGTGGCTGCAGCTGTTGAAGCTGTCGGCATTGCCTTTACCGCGCACAATAAAGCTTTTTGCGCCCATGCTGCCGGGGATGATGCCCAATTGGCCTTTGGCTGCCGATACCGCGCCTTTGCGCGTCACATACACGTCCTCACCGAAATGGCTCTCTTTTTGCACATAATTGTGGTGGCAGTTAATCGCTTCCATATGGGTTTGAAATGGTTTGGTGATGATTTTTTGCATCACCGCAATCACGCGCTGCATCATCACCTCGCGGTTGGCTTGGGCAAAACGCTGCGCCCAATCCACGGCCTCGACGTAATCGTGGAAATGTTCCGAACCTTCTTCAAAATAGGCCAAATCTTGGTCGGGCAGGTGCACATTGTTGCGCTCGGCATCTTGCTTGGCTTTTTCGATGTAACGGTTGCCAATGGCATTGCCGACGCCGCGTGAGCCTGAATGCAACATCACCCACACGCTGCCGTGTTCGTCCAAACAAATTTCGATAAAGTGGTTGCCCGTACCCAAAGTACCCAAATGGTTGTGGTTATTGGTGTTGGCCAGTTTCGGCTCTTTCACGCACAAAACCTCAAATTCGCCTTTTAATTTCGCCCATGCCTGATTCACTTCTTCGGGCGGACGACCCCACGAGCCGGTATCACGCTGTTTGCGGTTGAATTCGCGTCCGTGTGGCACCGCTTGTTCGATGGCCAAACGCAGCGGCAACAAATTGTCGGGCAAATCGGCGGCGACCAAAGTGGTTTTGCACGCCATCATGCCGCAACCCAAATCCACGCCGACGGCGGCTGGGATAATCGCTTTATACGACGGAATCACCGAGCCTATGGTGGCACCTTTGCCCAAATGCACATCGGGCATCACGGCAATGTGTTTGTAGATAATCGGCAAGGACGCGATGTTGCGCAATTGTTGTTCGGCGGCGGCCTCTACCGGCACGCCTTGCGTCCACATTTTAATCGGCACGCTGTGCTCGCTGATGATTTCGTTGTAATTCATATCGTTCTCACTTTTATCATTTTTATCAATAAGGTGTTTGCACCGCAGCGGATTTGCCAAGGTCGAGAGGCTGCGGTACAAACTGACAGGCCGCTTAGGGCAGGCTGTTGTAACAGACCTTCATTTGGTGCTGGTCTTGATGCTGTGGCGGTGGTGTTGCTTAAGTGGCGCTCAATACCTGTACAAATTCACCGTCTATCACTTCTATGGCAGGGAAAAATTCGGCTATGGACTGGCTGCTACACAACAGCAATACCGAAATTTTGCCGCTGTCTGCGTCATAAGTCGCATCGGTGACTTCGATGCTGTCTAAGTGCATGTCGGTCCAAATGTCTGTACCCAAGGCTGGCAGCGGTACATCGCATTCGTTAAACAATTGTTCCATGGCCACCGTGGCTTGGGCTTTAATCAACGTGAGCTGCGCTAAACAGGCTTGCATCGCGCTGATTTGGGCATCGCTGATGCCGTCTTTATGGGTGCGAACAATGGTTTCCACCTCAGCATCGAATTCAGGCAAGGCCAGTGTGCCCAGCCAATAGTGGCTGCGGTAGGTCATTTGTCCAAATACAGGGTAGGAGCGCTGTGTATTTTGTCCAAACATGGTGGGTGTCTGCTTTCTGTTGTGTGTTGCTGTTCAAATCAGTGGTGCAGCTGTTGCAATCAAGTCTTGGTATTGAAGCGGCCTGTCAACCTGTTGTTGATGCTTACAGGCCGCTTGCAAAGGGTTGGCGACTAGGGGTGGTGAAACGGTTTACGCGCTCTGCCTGCTGAGCTACACCACTGCCAAATATTCTGGTTGAAACACTTGGCAGTGATGACGGGACTCGAACCCGCGACCTCGTCCTTAGTAGGGATGTAGTTCCACCTGCATTCGCCAAAAAAGGTGACAGTGACCAGAATGTCGACACGCTGCCGTGAACGGCAGGCTGGATGCTAACCAGCGATACCTGTGTAGTGCCGAACGCATTCACTGTCTTAACTGTTGTGGTTTGAGTGAACAGACCACGGATTAAAAGGGTGCAACGACGAGGGTTGATGAGATTGCCGGTGTTCTACCGCTTGAACTACCCACTCGCGTGGGGCAGGACTCGAACCTGCAACACCCGTTTTAGCCATGTAATCCCATCGGCATTCGTTGCGTAAACTGTGTACTGCGTGTTTTTAAGCGGCCTGTAAACCTGTTTTGCTGCTTACAGGCCGCTTGGTTAAGGGTTGGCGACTAGGGGGGATGAAACCTGTTACGCGCTCTACCGGTTAAGCTACGCCACCGCTGAAGACTCGTTGTGTCTTAATCAACACTAATTTCAAGCATTCAGCAGTGGCGACGGGAGTCGAACCCGTACATCGTCCTCCGAAGGATGTAGTTCCATCTGCATTCGCCAAAAAACTTAAGACTTCAATTGGGCAAAGGAATGGCGTTAATCACCCCGACCCAATGCTCGCTCCCCAATTCACCGCGAGCGTATTGGCTTAACACGTTAAACACCGCATCGCTGAAACCGCCCACGTGCAACACGTCCTCACAAGGCTGCGTTTGTACGCTGGTGTAAGGTTGAATATCAATGCACACCATGCGCGCACGCGGATTCTTGGCTTTGATTTTGGTCCATTGCTGCATCTTGGTGGTACCTGAATGATAGTCTTGGTTGTTCACCCAAGACTGGTTGTCCGACACAAACACCACCAAATCCACAGGCAAGTTTTTATCGTTAATATAGCGCAGTGGGCGCGAGCAATCGGTAGCGCCACCGAGCATTTTTTGCAAGCTGCGGGCATTTTGCATGACCGTATTATCGGCGCTGACTTTGTGGTTCAAGCGCACCATATCATCAAACGGCAACACGGTTGCATGCGGATTGCGCGCGACCACTGCCGCAGCAATCAAAGCCGCCACATCCAAACACGTGGTCACCGAAGTGGCACCTTCACGGTAACCGCTCACCGGCGCCGTCATCGAACCGGACACATCCATGCACACATACACATTGCCTTCTAAGCGCGGCACATTGGAAAGTGAGGTTTCCAACGCGCTTTCCAACGCATCGGTAATCACTTTAGGCATGCCCGTGCTCACCGCTTGCAGCGTGGTCATGATTTGGTAAGGCAACACGCGCGCTTTGGCGATGGTGTCTTTATCCGCCAATTTGCGGGCAATCATATTGGCTTCTTTGTTGTCTTTTCCAGCTACCAACACGCCATGACGCATAAACGTGTTCAGGTTTTGGCGCAGCATTTGCCATGAGCCTTGCTCAGCGATTTGTCGCCATGAGGCTTTGTTCAAATCCAAAGCAGTGAGCAATTGGAACGGCACATTGGGCACCATGCGGCCTGTATTGCGTTTAAAGCGCTCGAATTCACGCGTCAATTCGGGCAAATCTTGGGCGTCGTAAGCGCGACCGATTAACCAGGCAAACCACGCCGCGCGCCATGCATCAGTCGGTTTCGGGTGCACCATTTTCACCACATCGGCAAGCGACGGATTGTTACCGACGCTGGCAGACAATAATTGCGCTTCGCTCGCATTCAATAACCAGTTTTGCACCAGTTTTTTAGGACGGGTTCCCAAAGATTGGCGACCGACGGCACCGCTGCGCATGATTTGCACAAAGTTGCGCAGCATTTTGCCGTTATCGATGACCGCACCAAACACTTGTGCACACAAGGCCACGTCTTTTTGTGCTAACACCGCCAATAACAAAGCTGGCATGTCTTTCATATGGCCTTGTTTGCGCGCAAACAGTGCGGTTTTGGCGATGAATTCGGCGGGCAAGTCTTGCGTCAATTCCAAGATGTGCGTCAATTGGTCTTCAGCAGTGGCGTAATAAGTTTGGTTCAAACAACCGGTTGCGGCAAGCTGAGCCAATGCGGCTTGGGGATTTAATTGGTAGGCCACCCCACCGGCTAAATTCCAAGTGTTGGCAGCGTTGTTACCACGTTGGGCAAATAATTGTTTGTTAGCCATTTTTCTACTCCTGCTATCGGATTTTTTCGTTGTTGCTTGCTGTTTACTATCGCAAGCCTTGTGCCAAGGGCGGAATTTTTCGCAGGAAATGTTTTTAATTAATTGAATACAAAAGAAATTTATTTTTAAATCATGGGTTTTGCGGCTTGACGCCTGCACAGATTTTCTGTTAAAACTATCCGATATAATAACTATATAGAAAATTATCTATGCAAAAACAGCGCGTGTTAATGGGTTTTATGGGGACGGTGCTCGATGGTGGCTACAATGCCAAACGCTGGGAGCGCTGGCGACCGAATGTGAATGTGCACCAAACTGAGGGCAGCGACATTGATGTGGTGGAGTTGCTGCACGACAGCGAGTATGAGCGCCAAGCATTGGTGGTGCGTGCCGATATCCACAGCGTCAATCCCGAGGCAGCGGTGAATTTGCATGTGCTCGACATCGCCAATCCGTGGGATTTTTCCGAGGTGTATGGCAAGTTGTTCGATTGGGCACAGCAATACCCATTTGATACCGACACGTATGAGTATTGGATACACATCACCACCGGCACACATGTGGTACAGATTTGCCTGTTTTTATTGGTAGAGGCGCGCTTGATACCGGGGGTGTTGTTGCAAACCTCGCCACCGAAAGACAAGCGTGGCGTGTCTGAGCTGGACAAAGGCCGATTTGAAATCATTGATTTGGATTTGGCGCGCTATGACGACATCGCCGCGCGCCTGTCTTTGGCACAAAGCGATGCGCAGCGCTTCTTAAAAAGCGGCATTGCCACGCGCAATCAGCGCTTTAACCACATGATAGCCGAAATTGAACAGGTGGCGATTTCGTCGCCATCGCCGATTTTGCTCAATGGTGCGACTGGCGCGGGCAAATCGATGTTGGCCAAACGCATTTACGAATTGAAAAAAGCGCGCCATTTGGTCACAGGCCGCTTTGTCGATGTCAATTGCGCCACGTTGCGCGGCGATATGGCGGCGGCGGCCTTGTTTGGACATGGCAAGGGCGCGTTTACTGGCGCTGCCACCAGCCGCGCTGGTTTTCTCAAAACCGCCGACATGGGCGTGTTGTTTCTGGACGAAATCGCCGAATTGGGCTTGGACGAGCAAGCGATGCTCTTAAAGGCGATAGAAGAAAAAGAATTTTTTGCCATGGGCAGCGACACGCCCAGCAGCAGCCAATTCCAATTGATTGCCGGTACACACAAAGACTTGCGTGCCGAAGTGGCGGCTGGGCGGTTTCGCGAAGACTTGTATGCGCGCATCAATATTTGGCAATACACACTGCCAAGTTTGGCCGAGCGCCGTGAAGACATAGAGCCGAACATAGAACAACAATTGTTGTGGGTGGGGCAGGAATTGGGGCGTTATGTGCGCTTTAACCAAGAAGCGCGGCAGCGCTATTTGGCCTTTGCCTTGTCGCATGCGGCAGCATGGCGCGGCAATTTCCGCGATTTGGCTGCCAGCATCACCCGGTTGGCCACCTTGGCGCAAAATGGCCGCATCACCGTGGAATTGGTTGATGCCGAAATTGGCCGTTTGCAATACCTATGGCGGCGCGATGATGAGGATGCAGCAGCAACAGTCGATATGAGCGCCTTGGTCAGCACTTGGCATGAGCTGGATTATTTTGACCAAAGCCAATTGGCGCAAGTGTTGAACGTGTGCCAACACCAACCCAATTTGGCCGCAGCCGGACGGGTATTGTTCAACCAATCGCGTTTGCACAAGGCAACGAGCAACGACAGCGACCGCTTGCGCAAATACCTGCACAAGTTCGGTGTCGACATCAAAGCCTTGTTTCAAGCGATTTAAAGCATAGAAAGCGGCCTGTAAACCCCTTACAGGCCGCTTTGCCAGTAGGATGGGTATTTACAGGCCGCTTGTGAGCCGTTTGCGAACTGTTGGTGTATGGGCTTAGGCGCTGAACGAGGTCAACAAACCAATCAATTGTGGGCCACACAAGACCATGAAGATGCCGGCCAAGACCATGGTCAAACTGGCGATGACGCCTTGTTCTTTGTGGCGTTGCATCGCTTTGCTGGAGCCAAAACCGTGCGCGGCATTGCCCAGAGAGGCGCCTTCGGCGATGTGGGAGCGCAAACGCAATACCGCCAACACCACATCCCCCACCAACATGCCGACGATGCCGGTGATGATGGTGAACAAAGTGGTCAACTCGGCTGAGCCATGGATGTGGCTGGCCAGCTCGACCGCAAACGGGGTGGAGATGGAGCGCGACATCAGGCTGTAGGTGATTTCAGGGCTGAAGTGGAACAACTGCGACAAATACCAAGCGCTCAAGACGCCGGCGCTCATGCCCAAGATGATGCCCATGCCGATCGCCAAGACGTGTTCACACACCAAGGCGCGGTATTCGTAAATCGGGATGGCGAAAGCGACGGTCACAGGGCTTAACAGCCACACAATCCAATGCGTGTCTTGCATGTATTGGCCATAGCTGACATGGCTTAACGTCATCACCACCATGATGATGATGGGCAATAAAATGGCGGGTGCGGCGTACAAATGGTGGTGGTGTTGGTGCAATTTCTTAATCAGGTAATAACCCAATACCGTGCCTAATAAACTGATTAAAGCGATGCTGTTCATGATTTACTCGTGTTCTATGACGGGTTTGTGGGCATGCAAGCGCTGTTTCAACACGCTTTCCAATTTAAAACCCAAATACACCGCGTAAGCCGTGGCCACCATCACACACACGGTGCCGATGGCAATGGTGCTGAGCAATTGCCAGCCTTGGCTGCGAAACAAGTCTTGGTATTTGATTAAGCCAACGACGCAGGGTATGAAGAACAATACCAATTCCCCGAGCACAAAATCCGCGCCTGACTTAATCCAGCTCAATTTCAAGATGCCGCTGAGCAAGGCGGCCAAGGTCAAAAACAAGCCGATGACGCCGGCCGAAATCGGCAAGTGCAGCGCCTGTTGCAACAGCAAACCCAAATACCAAAAAAGCAGCAATGCGCCCAATTGCACGGTGGTTTTTAGCAAGGTGTGGCCCCAGTTTGGGGGGAGATGCGTGTTCATGAGTAAGTGCTTCATAAGTTTCAATAGCCAGATTGTATGCCCAGCCGTATTGGCATATTATGAATATTCTCCTCATAATTATGAATAATAAGCATAATGGTCGACATCAAAACCCTCACCATGTTGGTGGAAGTGGTGCGCAGACACAGCTTTAGCGCCGCCGCCGAACACCTGTTTGTTACCCAGCCGACCATCAGCAAGGCCATCAACAGCTTGGAGCAAGAATTGGGGGTGAGCCTGTTTCAAAAAGGCGAATCGGGGCGCAAGCGCGAGGTCACGCTCACTTATATGGGCGAACTCATATACCAACACGCGCAGAATATTTTGGCCGAGCAGCAAAAACTGTATGCGACGGTGGCGCAAGTGGGCAGTTTGAAAAAAGGCAAGCTGACGCTGGGCTTGCCGCCGTTGGGCTCGGTCTTGCTCAGCGCCTTGATTGCGCGCTTTCATGAGCGCTATCCGGATATTCAATTGATTTTTTTGGAAGTGGGCGCCAATGGCATCGAACAAGCGTTGGCCGACAAAAGCATAGACGTGGGCATCTTATTGGGGGCGCAATTGCGGCCTGATTTTGCCGGCATCAGCATTATTGAGTCGCCGATGTATGTGTTGTCGCACGAGCATGCGCAGTGGCGCGGACGCGAGCAAATCGCCTTGCGCGAATTGCAACACGAGCCGTTTTTGCTGTATTCCGATACCTTTACCTTGAACAATCTGATCGTACAGGCCGCTCATGGTGCCGGTTTTGAGCCGAAAGTGGTGTGCAAATCCAGCCAATGGGAATTCATCGTCAAAATGGTCGAGTCCAATATGGGCATCGCCTTATTACCGCAAGTGTTTGCCGAACAAGTGGCACACTTGCACATCAACCAAGCCAAGTTGGTTGAGCCGCAATTGAATTGGCATTTGAGCATGGCGTGGAACACCACCGCCGCCTTAAGCCCCGCCGCGCAAGCGTGGACAGACATAGTGGCGGCGAATAAGCAACACATTCATTTTTAAACATAGGGTGGCTGTGTTTCATGCCATTGCAAATATTGCTGTATGCGGATGAGTGTGTAGATTGGTCAAAATAAGCGGCCTGTAAGCCCATATATGGTTTACAGGCCGCTTTTGTGTCTCTAAATGGCTATTTGAAAATAATGTATTGGCGCAGGATTTGTTTGAATTGGTGGTTCAGTTGTTTTTTGTGCTCTAGGGTTTTTTCCAATTTGGGTGCGGGCGTGGCGTTGTTAGCGTGAACCAACGGTTTTAATTGTTGCAGCAATTGCAAACCGACATCGTGGTAAGCATCGCGCACTTGCGCCAAATCTTCGTCGTTGGACATTTCATACAAGACCAAGGCATCGGCGTATATGTCGAGATTGGCGCTGCGTATGGCTTGGTAAGTGTGGTTGATTTGTTCGGACAAATCGCTGATGTTGGCGTGTTGGCTTTGCTGTTTTAACAGGTATTGGAGCTGTTTGAGGTTTTTCAAATCGTTGTTCACCGCCAAAAAAATGTGTTTGGCTTCTTCGGCGAGCAGGCCGCGGTTGTGTTGGATTTTCCAACTCAAAAAACCGCCTATGCCCAAAGCTGGCGTGAGCATGTACGAGGTGATGGTGAGGATGCCGAGGATGCGGTCTTCGTCGAACACACACGCGAGCTCGCCAGCGCAGCCGCCCCAGTATTTGAATGCCCAATACAGCGCCAATACCAGCAAATAAATGCCAAAATACGCCAGTATCAAAATCAGCCATTGCAGTTTCATCGCGCGCCTTATCGGTGATGGAGTTGGGGTTTAACGCTAGCGGCCAGTCCATGATGCAGCAACGGCCATCATATGGGTTTACAGGCCGCTTATGGGCTTAAGGCCAGTGTGCAGCAAGCGCTGTTTCAAGCACAAATACATCATCACCCAATACGCGCCAGCCAGCGCAAAGGTTAGCAGGGCAAACAACACAGCATGGGTGTAAAACCACGGCCATAAGCCGGTGTACACAAAATCATCCAGCATCATCATGGTGAAACCATAAGAGCACAACACGACCATCATCACCGCCAGCAGTACCAAGCTGGGTACGGTAATGGCATAAAACGTGCGCGCGGGTTGTGCGTGCAATTGTCTTAAACCCGCTTGGATCAGCGGCTGTTGGTACAGTGCTTGTTGCCACGCAGGCAGCAGTCGCGGTCGCACCCACACCAGCAAGTACAGCCAACAAATGAGCAATAGCTGCAAATGAAACAGCGACAGCGTCCAAGTGTCGTAGCCCATCTGTGTCACACTGGAATGGCGTGCCACATCCACGCCCAGTCGGAACAGGCTGACCAATAACATCACGCCGTAACACACCAACAATGGCCGCCAACTCATGCGCCACAACAGCGTGCGTGCGGCAGTGGGCAATAAAAACAAGTCACGTCTGAGTTTGGCGAGCATGGCAACGTTTTGACCTTAAAGGCTTAGTTTGCAAAAACTGCACTGAATAGGGTTTAAGTATAAACACCAAACCCACTGCCAGCACAGCGATGGCGCTGAAATAAGCGGCCTGTAAACCCAGATGGCGTTTACAGGCCGCTTGTTGGTATGGATGATAACGTGTCAGCGCTGGGTTTACACCGCGTCCAAGGCGATGCTCAGTGCCCGTTGCAAATCCGCCGCGTTTTCGATGCCTATCGACAAGCGCACCAAATTGTCGCCTATGCCGATGCGCTGGCGCACCGCCGCGTCTATACCAGAGTGGGTGGTGGAAGCGGGGTGGCTGGCCAAGGATTCGGTGCCGCCCAAACTCACCGCCAGCTTGAAGATGGCCAAATGGTTGAGAAAGCGAAATGCCGCTGCCTCATCGTCGCCCACTTCGATGGCAAACGTCGAACCCGCGCCGCTGCTTTGGCGGCGATGTGCCGCTTGCTCAGCGCTGCCTTCGGGCAGGAAATCCAAATAATGCACGCGCTTAATTTTCGGGTGTTGCTGTAAAAAGCGCGCCAGTATGGCGGCATTGCTGTTGGCCTTGTCCATGCGCAGCGCCAGTGTTTCCAAGGAACGGCCGAGCATCCAGCACGAATGCGGGTCTAGCTGTGTGCCTATGGCACTGCGTTGGCTTTTGATTTTTTTGAGCAGCGCTTTGCTGCCGATGGCGGCGCCGGCGACCACATCGGAATGGCCGCCCACATATTTGGTCAACGAATACACCGATAAATCTGCACCGTGTTCCAGCGGGCGTTGGAACACCGGGCCGAGTAAGGTGTTGTCGCAGATGAGCAAGGGCGGTTGGTCTTGTTGGCTGCCCAATTCGCGTGCGATGTCGGCGAGCAAGGCCAAATCGACGACGGTATTGGTGGGATTGGACGGCGTTTCCACATAAATGGCGGCGATGCGGCGGCCTGTGGGCACGCGTGCGATGGCGGCGCGCACCGAGTCGGCATCGCAGCCATCGTCAAAATGCACACTGTCTATGCCGAGGCGTTTGAACAAGCCCAAAAACAGCGTTTCGGTGCCGCCGTACAACGGTTGCGATTGCAAAATCACATCGCCCGGTTGCACAAACGCCAACAAACTGGTGGTAATCGCTGCCATGCCCGACGAGAACAGCGCCGCGTCTTCGCCATTTTCATACAGTGCCAAACGGTCTTCGACGATTTCGCTGTTCGGTTGGTTAAAGCGCGAATACACCAAGCCATTTTTTTGCTCGGCTGGCGCGGCTTTGCGGCCGCTGACAATATTGAAAAACTCTTTGCCTTCCTCGGCGCTGTGAAACACAAAAGTCGAGGTGAGGAAAATCGGTGGCTTAATCGAGCCTTCCGACAGCGCAGGGTCGTAGCCGTACGACATCATCAAGGTTTCGGGACTTAAGGTATGGCCGTCCAAATCACGGCGGTAAGGGGATGAACTCATGACTTTGTTTTCCATAATGGGTTTAAATGGAGGAAACGCAATAATAAGCGGCCTGTAAAAGGCTTACAGGCCGCTTAGAGCGCTTGCAAATGGATTAATTCAATGAGGATATCGGTTGGTTCACATCCAATTTGGTGCCACCGAAATGCTCTTTGATGTAGGCATCGACGGCAGGCTGGTGGTACAGCGCCGACAGTTTTTGCAAGGCGGCATCATTGGCGCGGTCTTTTTTGGTGGCCAAAATATTGATGTTGTTGATGACACGCTCGCCCACTTGTTCATGGAATAAGGCATCTTTGGTAACGTTCAGGCCGCTTTCCAAGGCATTGGTATTGCCAATGGCGGCCAAATCCACATCACCCAACACGCGCGGGCCAGAAGCGCCTTGCACCAATTTGATGTTGAGTTTTTTCGGGTTGTCGGCAATGTCTTGTACCGTGCCGGTTACAGGGTCGAAATCGGCTTTCAATTTCAACAATTGCGCTTCTTCCAACAAGCGCAAAGCGCGTGAGGTGTTGGCGGTGTCATTCGGAATCGCTACCGTGGCGCCTTGTGGCAAGGCCTTCAAGTCTTGAAATTTCTTCGAGTACAAGCCCATCGGTTCCAAATACGTGGTCGATAAGGCTGCCAAAGAGTCGCCATTGGTTTTGTTAAACGTCTTGAAGTAAGCCCATGATTGGAAGGCATTGACATCGACTTGCCCCTCGGCGGTGGCCTTGTTCAAGGTAATGCCATCGTTGATGTCTTTGACCTCAATTTGCAAACCGGCATCTTTGGCCGCTTGCGATTTGGCGATGTAGCGCCAAATGTCAGAGTCTGCGCCCATGGAGCCGATGACGATTTTGGTGGTTTCGGCCTGAGCTGGCGCTTTGGCGTCGGTACTGGCTTGGTTGGCGGCGCTGTTGGAGCAAGCCACCACAGCCAAAAGAGTTAATAATGCGGCTGATTTTTTGATGGCGTGTATCATGCGGTCACCTCTTGTTGTTGGCGTTGGTTGAGTATGCGTTGGTATTCTTCGGGGTAAAATTTCTCGGTCACTTGCAAATGCGAGCGCAAGCGGCCTTTGATGGTGTTTTCACCAGCGTTTTTCAATAAAGGGTTGAGCGGATCGCTTTGCGGGCCAGTGGCCAATTGTTGCAAGGCTGCTGGCAGTTCCAAAATCGGCACTTCACCGGCGTACAAATTCGGGGTAATGAAGTAGGCGATGGAATAGCGGTCGACCTGGGCTGGCGGCGACACCACTTGGTGCATATTGGCAACCAAATAGCCATTGGTGGCCAGTTCCAAAATCTCGCCGATGTTGACGATGAACGCGCCTTCGACATACGGCGCGTCTATCCAGCCATCTTGTTTGCTCAATACTTGCAGGCCGCCGACTTGGTCTTGCAGCAATAAAGTCAAAATGCCGGCATCTTTGTGCGCGCCCACGCCTTGGGTAGAACCTTGATTGTGTTCAGCGCTGGGGTAGTGAATCAGCTTCAGTAATTCATTGGGTTTGCCTGTGACAAAGCGGTCGAGTGCGTCTTCAGGCAAACCCAAAGCCAGCGTAAACGCGCGCAGCAATTTAATCGCAATCTGGCGCAAATCGCTTTGCCATGCGGTCACAATGGTTTTGAATTCAGGCCAGTTTGCGGGCCATTGATTCGGGCCTTGCAGTTTTAACCACAGCGGCGTGTGCGCATCAAATTCAACCGCTTCCAAGTCGGCACCGATGTCGATTTGTTCACGAAAATCGGGTTTGTTGCGCGTGTGTTCTTCATTGACGCGGGAATAGCCGCGAAAATGCGGTGAGTTGGTCATGGACAGCGCGTCTTTTTGCGCTTGGTCTTGGGCGAAAAATTGGCGGCTTAAGGCTTCAATTTCGTGGATGCGCTCGGCACTGATGCCGTGGCCGGTCAAATAAAAGAAACCGGTATTGCGCGCCAAATCTTGCAGGTTTTGTAAGAAGGCAGCTTTGGTGTCGGCGTTATCGAGCAATTGCAAATCCAAAATCGGTAAGTTCAATGTTTGTTCACTGCGGGTTGTCATCTGTTGGTCTCCGTGTGTAGATTGCGGTTTTGTGTGTGCAAACAGCATAAGCGGCCTGTCAAAATTTAAAAAATAATATTAAATGATAATTTAATAACCATAAGTAATATGTATTTATGCCTTTCAGTTATTTTAATTAAATTTTTAATTCTTTTTTAATTTGATGTGGCTTTGTTACAGTGCGATTTTTACTTGCTGTGGATAAGGCTATGGTGCGGTTTGAACAAGTCGACAAGACTTACCTAAAAAATGGGCGCAGCGTGGCTGCGTTGCGACACATCAATGTGGACATTGCCGCGGGCAGCGTGTTTGGCATCATCGGCCACAGTGGCGCCGGCAAATCGACGCTGTTGCGTTTGATTAATGGCTTGGAAGCACCGACTACAGGCCGCTTAAGCGTGTTAGGGCAAGACTTGGGGCAGGCATCGGCGTCTGCGCTCAAAACCTTGCAAAAGCAAATTGGCATGGTGTTTCAACACTTCAATTTGCTCGACAGCAAAACCGTGTTTGAAAACGTTGCCTTGCCGCTGCGCTTAAACAAGGTCGGCAGCATTGAAATCGAAGAGCGAGTGATGGATTTGCTTGAATACGTCGGTTTGGCTGACAAAGCGCATGTGCGCCCGAATCAACTCTCAGGCGGCCAAAAACAGCGTGTGGGCATCGCCCGTGCCTTGGTCAATCGGCCACAAATCTTGTTGTGCGATGAGGCCACTTCGGCGCTAGACCCACAAACCACCGCCTCGATTTTGGCACTGCTCAAACGCATTAACCAAGAGCAAGGCATCACCATCATCTTAATCACGCATGAGATGGAAGTGATACAGAAGATCGCCCACCAAGTGGCGGTGATGAGTGGCGGTGAAATCGTTGAAAGCGGTGATACTGCCGACATTTTCCAACACCCTAAGCATCCGGTCACGCAAGAATTCATTGCTACCGTGATTCAAAAAGACTTTCCATTGAAGCTGGTGCAGCAATTGCACTCGGCCAAAAACCAAGACAGCCAAATCGTGCGCTTGGAATTTTTGCAGCAATCGGCGCAGCAAACGGTGATGAACGACATGTTGCTCACTCACACCGTCAAAGCGAATATTTTGTTTGCCAATATGATTGAAATTGATGGCCAAGTCATCGGCAGCATGTTTGTGCAGCTTACAGGCCGCTTGGCCGAGCGCAAGGTGGCCTTACAGTATTTAATTGACCGAAATGTGGTGGTAGACCAAGGAGTGGCTTATGTTTGAAACCAGTTTAAGCGCGGCGCAAGTGACGCAAGCCTTGTATGAGACGTTTGTGATGTTGGGTTTGTCGCTGGCAATAGGCGGTTTGTGGGGCTTGGTGCAAGGCACGGTGATGGTGTTGATACGCGAAAACGGCGTGCGCCCAAACGTGGCCTTATTCCGTTTTCTCACGCCCATCATCAACACTTTGCGCTCGGTGCCATTCATTATTTTGCTGATTGCGCTGATTCCGATAACCAAATTCATCGTCAGCACCAGCATAGGCACGATGGCGGCAGTGGTGCCTTTGAGTTTGTACATCGGCCCGTATATCGGCCGCTTGGTGGAAACGTCTTTATTGGAAGTGGGCAATGGCATTATCGAAACCGCACGCAGCTTGGGCGCATCGACTTGGCAAATTGTGTGGCATTTCTTATTGCCCGAAGCGCGCCAATCGTTGGTGTTGAACCTCACCACTGCCACCATAGGCTTGCTCGGTGCTACCACCATGGCAGGGGCAGTGGGCGCGGGTGGCATTGGCGACTTGGCGATTTCTTATGGTTACCAACGCTTTGACACCGGCGCGGTGTTGATTACGGTGTTGATATTGATTGCCATTGTGCAAGTTATTCAGTTTAGCGGGGAGTTCATTGCCAAGCGGTTGGCCTAACTGAGTAAGCTCAAAGTAAGCGGCCTGTAACTCATCATGGGCAGGGTCGCAGCCATTAAAAGCCACAACAGCCTATGCTGTTGTGGTGTTTGTGTTTACAGGCCGCATTGATGGTCATTAAGCGGCCTGTAAGCTGTTGATGCAAGCGTTGCTAAGGTGTTTGTTCAGCCTTTGCCATGCTTAGGCCAAAGTTTCATGCTCAGCCAATTGCTGCAAAATCTGCGCTTGGCTTTGCTGCAAAATGCGGATGATTAAGGCGGTGTCTATGGTTTTCATCCGTTGCAGTGAAAAAATCGCCGTCAACGCCGTGGGCAGATAGTGCTCATTCAATTGCAAGGGAATGGCGATGGCGGCATTGTGGGGATCTAGTTCCGCATGCGACATGGCATAACCTTGTTGCTTGATGGTTTTTAAGCCGTGTTTGATGGCATCAAAATCGTTGCCCAATGGCGAGGTTTCGCCATGTTCCAAGGCCAGTTTGATGAATTGGTTTTGCTCTTTGGTTTTCAATTGTGCCAACAAGGCTTTGGAACCGGCGCCGCGCAACAGCGGCATATTGGTGCCGCGGCCAAAGGCGATGGGATTGTCGTGGTTGGCCGGTTTTTGGTGGTAAACCGAGATGATTTTTTTGCCCACTTGCGACATCAACACCAAGTCCATGTCGTACTCATTGCTAATCAGTTCCAAGCTGCGCGAACACAATTGGATTAAAGGGTCGTGAAAGCGAATGATGGCATCGAGCTGGACGATTTTCGGCCCCAAAATGTAATGGGCATTGAATTTGGCCAAATAGTCGAAATCGAGCAGGGTTTTCACATAGCGGTAGGCTTGCGGCACGCTGCAATCGAGGGCTTGCACGATGTCGTCTATGCTGAGGGTGCTGTTATCGTGGGCAAACAAATCGAGTATGGTCAGGAGTTTGGAATCGGCAGCCATGTGGGGGTCTTAAAATCGGTTTGGGGTGTCAAGCAATGTAGCAAAACTGCTGCGGCTTGACTAGGCATCGCCAGTATTGCCGCAGCATGGTTTTGTTTTGCTTGCGATTAAGCTTGCGGCGCGGTCACGCGGATGTCAAAAGCGTTCAAGGTTAAGGCCACCATCGAGTAATAGCCGATGATGCCAACGATGTCGACCAATGCGTGCTCGCCAAAATAGGCTAAGGCTTCGGCGTATAAATCGTCTGGCAATTGTTTTTGCTCAAGCACGGTTTTGGCCACGATGTGCAGCAAGCGCTCATCGTCTTGACGGAAATTCGGGGTGATGCCGGTGCGAATTTTTTCAATGGCGCGTGGACACACGCCCGCGCTTTCAGCAATGGGCGCATGTATCGCCCACTCGGCTTGGCTGTGCCAAAAAGCAGCCGTCACCACGATCAGCAATTCCGATTGACGCAGGCTCAAGCTGGAATCGTAGCGGCAATATTTGCCCAAGGCTTGCGCCAAATCGGCGAATTCGGGATTGCGTATCCAAGCGTGAAAGGGGCCGTTGAGGTTGCCACCGCGCGAAGCGGCGATTTTGTCCAAAATGGCTTGTTGCTCGGCATCCAATTGCAATGCCGATACGGGGGTTAAACGGGTAGTCATCAGTCTTCCTTGGGTTTAAACAGAAACGGCGGCGGTTTGCGGCGCGCATTGGTGTTGCCATGATGCCAGTAAAGACACAATGTCGCTGTCTTGGCTGGCAATGCCGTACACATAGCGGTCGGGGCGGATTAACACCGCTCGCGCTTGGAGGTGCTGTAAATAGGCCAAGCTGCTGTCGCTATCGGTACGAATCATCTGCACATCGGGTTTACAGGCCGCATCTGTTGCAGAGGCATCAGGGTGTAACAATAATATTGCTTGATAGGGCGCGACATCGTCCACACGCTCGCCACTGCGTAAGAAGCATTGCGGTGCCACTTCACCGTTGTGCGGCGACGGTGTGGAATGGAAATGGCCCGCACCCAAATGCGGTTGTGGGGTGCGGAAGTTTTTCAAAGAGTCGCCGATGTGCTCACCAAAATCATCCAATCTTTGTTCTTGGATCACGTTGCCAAGCTTCACCGCCGTGGCGATGAATTCGCGCGCATGCGGCAAACGCTCGCTGGCATAAGTGTCTAACAAAGCCGCGTCTTTGTCACCCATTAGCACGGCCGACAGTTTCCATGCCAAATTGGCCGCGTCCTTAATCCCTGCTGCCATGCCTTGGCCCATAAACGGTGGCGTTTGGTGGGCGGCATCACCGGCAATGAACAAGCGGCCTGTACGCCATTGTTTCGCCACCACTGAGTGGAAGGTGTACAAGGCCGCACGCTGCAACACCGCTTCATCAGGCGTAATCCATGCTTGCAATTGTTGCCACAACCACGCATCGCTGGTCACTTGTTTGGCATCATCGCCATCTACCAACATGATTTCCCAGCGGCGGCGCAAGCCGGGGCCGCGCGAATATGTGCATGGGCGTTTCGGGTCGCAATATTGGATGGAATGAAAGCCCAATTCCGGCTTGTCTTGGTGCAACACGGTGTCTACCACCACCCATTGCTTGTGTGATTGCAAATCGTTCAATTCCACCCCCATAAAGCGGCGCACCGTCGAGCGCGCACCATCACAGCCAATCACATAGCGGGCGCTGAGGGCGTCGATTTTGCCGGAAGCAGTGTCTTCAAATCTCAGTGTGACTCTGTCGTCTTGTGGCTCCACGCTGAAGACTTCATGGCGTAAACGCACATCGACTCGGGGGTAGTGCTGCAACTGCTCGCGTAGCGCTTGTTCCAATTCCGGTTGGTAAAATTTATAGCTTTCGCACCACGCGTGTTTGCCCAAATCGGTAGAGCGCTCCCATGTGATGATGGGTTCTCCAGCGACATCGACAAATTTCATGCCAGGGCTGGGGATGATTTTGGGCAACAGTGTGGCGGCGATGCCGATGTTTTGAAACACACGCATGCATTCGCCATCGAAATGGATGGCGCGTGGCAAGGCAAAAATGGCTTTTTCGCGTTCCAACACCACCACGCTGTGTCCCAAACCAGCGAGTAAATTGGCCAAAGTCGCGCCCACTGGCCCCATGCCGATGATGGCCACGTCAAAAATCTGTGTTTGTTCCATATTGTTGTCTCCCATGTGTAGGCTGTTGGCCTTATTGTGTGATTTATTGGTTTAAATTATCGTATATTGATAAAAATATAAAGTAAACAAAAACCGTTAATTTTTTATATTCACCAATATTGTATAGGAATTAACTTAAATTTTTACACAATAAAAGTAAAATTTATATTGATTTATTATCAAAATACGATAATTATATTCATGCATCTACACCGCCATAAGGAAAACAACATGAAATTAGCCAGCATCAAAACCCCCACTTCACGCGATGGCGTGTTGGTGGTGGTCAGCCAAGACTTAAGCCGTTATGCCGTGGTCAGCGACATTGCTCCTACCTTGCAATATGCATTAGAGCATTGGAGCCGCTGTGAACCTTTGTTACAGGCCACTTCTGCCGCTTTGAATGCCGATACCAACAGTGGTGAAGCCTTTTCTGCCCAACACGCTGCCGCGCCGTTGCCGCGTGCTTACCAGTGGTGTGATGGCTCGGCCTATTTGTCGCATGCGGAATTGGTGCGCAAAGCCCGCGGTGCCGAAATGCCGGCAATGCTCTACCACGAGCCTTTGTTATACCAAGGTGGCTCGGATGATTTGAGTGGCCCGCACGACCCCATTTACATTGCTGCCGATGACTGGGGTTTGGATTTGGAGGCGGAAATTGCGGTGATTACCGACGATGTGCCGATGGGTGTGAGCGTGGAGCAAGCGCATGCGCACATCAAATTGGTGACGCTGGTCAACGATGTCAGCCTGCGCCTGATCATGAAGCCTGAATTGACCAAAGGCTTTGGCTTTTACCAATCCAAACCCAGCACCGCGTTTGCGCCAGTGGCGGTCACGCCGGATGAATTGGCCGATTTGTGGCGCAACAGCGCCCTGGATGCCAGCGTGGTCAGCCATGTAAATGGCCAAAAATTGGGCGCGCCAAATGCCGCCACCGATTTGAATTTCAACTTCGCCCAAATCATTGCCCATGCCACCAAAACCCGCAATTTAAAAGCTGGCACCATCATCGGTTCGGGCACGGTGTCCAACCGCAATCCTGAACAAGTCGGCTCATCGTGTTTGCAAGAAATTCGCATGCTCGAAACCATTGCCACGGGCGAGGCGATAACGCCGTTTATGACGTATGGCGATGTGGTGCGCATTGAGGCTTTGGATGCCAATGGCGATAGTATTTTTGGCGCGATAGAACAAACAGTTGAGGCGTATGCGCCGGCATAAAGGAGAGCAGGATGTGGTTACATTCTTTGGGCTATGTCGGCTTTAAAGGCCAAAATTTGCAGCAATGGCAGTATTTCGCCAGCGAGTACATCGGTTTGCAATTACAGGACGCAGCTCGCAGCAGCTTGAGCTTTCGCATGGACGACCGCAAGCAGCGTGTGGTGATAGACAGCGATGGCGATGCGGCGCAGCGCTTTTTTGGTTGGGAAGTGGCCGATAAGGCCGCGTTTGAGGCATTTTTAAGCCATTTGGATGCGCATGATGTGGCGTTCAGCCGCGGCTCGGCCGCCTTGGCCGCACAGCGCCATGTGAGCGAATTGGTGTGCTTGCAAGACCCATTGGGCAATCCGTTGGAGGTGTTTTACGGCGCGGCGGTGGCTGACACGCTGTTTGTGCCTAGTCGCAATATTTCGGGTTTTCGCACCGGCACCCAAGGCTTGGGCCACATTGTGCTCACGGTGAGCAGCATAGACGCGGTAAAGCCATTTTATGAAGACATCTTGGGTTTTCAACTCAGCGATTATGCGTTGCGCCCGTTTCGCGCTTATTTCTTCCACACCAACAGTCGCCACCACAGCTTGGCAATGGTGGAAACCGGTGTCAACGGTGTGCACCATTTGATGATGGAATTGTTTTCGCTCGACGATGTGGGTCAAGCCTATGATTTGGCGCAGCGCGATGAGTTGGTTGGTGTGACTTTGGGTCGCCATACCAATGATTTCATGACCTCGTTTTACTTCAAAAGTCCGGCTGGCGTGATGATTGAATACGGTTGGGGCGGGCGCGAGATTGAACCTGCGACGTGGCAGCCATTTGAATGCGAATATGGCCCCAGCCTGTGGGGGCATGAGCGCTCGTGGCTCACCGAAGACAAGAAACGCGAAGCGCGCGATTTGCGCATACAGGCCGCTCGTGATGGCCACCGCGAATTGGTGCAAGTGATGGCCGGCAATCACCACACCATGCAAGAAGTGTGTCCGTGGTGGCAGGCACAATTGGCAGCAGTCGCCTAAGGCCGCAGTCACCGCAGCACGCTCGCCACAGAGCTGGGCGTGCTGCCAGTGGGGCAGAAACTGCCTCACCTTGGTTTCAACATAATAACGACGTGAACCACGCATTCACACCTACAAAGAAGGAAGAAACATGGAAAAAACCTTGGCTGCCACTGTGCAGCAGGCCGACCACGCACGCCAAAACGAGAAGCGTGTCGCTTACGCCACCATCATTGGCACCACCATAGAATGGTACGACTATTTCATTTATGCCGCGATCGCGGGCATGGTGTTCAATCAAATTTTCTTTCAACCCGCTGGTGCGGGCATGGCGACTTTGCTGGCCTTTGCCTCAGTCGGCATCAGCTTTTTGTTCCGCCCGTTGGGCGCATTTTTGGCCGGCCATTTTGGTGACAAATTGGGCCGACGCGCGATGTTGGTCGCGACTTTGGTGTTGATGGGCGGTTCTACTGCCTTAATCGGTTTGTTGCCGACGTATGCCAACATCGGTGTGTTGGCACCGGTGATGTTAATCTTGCTGCGCATCTTGCAAGGCATCTCCGCCGGTGGTGAATGGGGCGGGGCAGTGTTGATGGCGGTTGAGCATGCGCCCACTGGCAAACGTGGCCGCTTTGGTGCTTTCCCACAATTGGGTGTGCCTTTGGGCTTGTTATTGTCGTCGGCGATGTTGGCCTTGATGACGGGAGTGGTGTCGCCAGGAGAGGCGTTTATGGAGTGGGGGTGGCGCGTGCCGTTCTTGTTCAGTATCGCCTTATTGTTCATCGGTCATTGGATACGCAGCTCGGTAGATGAAAGCCCAGTATTTGAGGAAATCAAAGAGCGCAAATCCGCTTCCAAAACCCCGATAGCACAATTGTTCAAACACCATGCGGCGACGGTATTGTTGGCAGCGCTGGTGTTTTCAGGCACCACAGCCGTCGGTTATATGACTACCGGTGGCTTTATCCAAAACTATACTACAGATCCGGCTGGTTTGCTGCGCATGGAGCGCACGCCCGTATTGTTGGTGGTGACTTTCTCGGCTTTGGTGTGGCTGACGTTCACGTGGTTATCAGGTTGCTGGTCAGACAAGTTTGGCCGTCGCAATATGTACATCGTTGGCTTTTTGGTGCAAATTATCGGTGTGGCGGCCTTGTTCTGGTTGGTGAACATGGGCAGTATTTGGACAGTGTTGCTGGCCTTGGTCTTGTTGTCGGTCGGTGTCGGTTTGACATATGGCGTGCAATCGGTGTTTGCATCGGAATTGTTTCCCGCTTCCATCCGCTTCTCTGGCGTGTCGATATCCTATGCCTTGGGTTCAATTTTTGGCGGCGCGTTTTCTCCAATGATCGCTGCTTATCTCATCGGCAAAACAGGCAGTACCGTAGCGGTCACCCTGTATTTGGGCGCGATGACGGTATTGGCCTTATTGGCAGCCTTGACCTTGCGCGACCGCAGCAACATCCCTTTGGGCCCCGACCATGAGGCCGAACAAAACCGTTCGCCATTGTGGTGGAAGTCATAACCCAGTTTACTTTCACATTTTCAATACCCTGCTATCGAGCAGGGTATTGGTTTTACAGGCCGCATCAAATCACTGATGCGGCCTGTAAATGTATCAACAGGTGTGATGCAAACCAAAAAACAAAACCACAATGTGATGAACACACATTGTGGTTGTAGGATTACCAGCCGCTGCTGGCGGCGGTGTCAGCGGATTATTCGACGGTTACCGATTTGGCCAAATTGCGCGGCTTGTCGACGTCGGTGCCACGCGCCAAAGCGGCGTGGTAAGACAATAATTGCACCGGAATGGTGTGCAAAATCGGCGATAAATCACCAACATGACGCGGTGTGCGGATGACGTGCACGCCTTCCGATTCGGTGAAATTGCTGTCCAAATCGGCAAACACAAACAATTCACCGCCACGGGCGCTGACTTCTTGCATATTGGCTTTGACTTTGTCGAGCAGTTTGTCGTGCGGCGCAATCACCACCACTGGCATGTTTTCATCCACCAAGGCCAATGGGCCGTGTTTCAATTCACCGGCTGGATAGGCTTCGGCATGGATGTAAGTGATTTCTTTCAGTTTCAACGCGCCTTCCAAAGCCACTGGGTAATGGATGCCACGACCCAAGAACAGTGCATCGGATTTTTTGGCGAATTGCTGTGCCCACAACACGATTTGCGGTTCCAAATTCAACGCGTGTTGGATGCTGCCTGGCAATTGGCGCAATTGTTCCAAATAGCTTTGCTGTTTGGCCGCATCGACATGGCCTTTTAAAATGCCCAAAGTCACAGACAAACCAAACAAGGCCACCAATTGGGTGGTAAACGCTTTGGTTGAGGCCACGCCAATTTCGGCACCAGCGCGGGTGTAAAACACCAATTCGCTTTCGCGTGGCAAGGCGCTTTCCATCACATTGCAAATCGACAAGCTGTGGGTTTGACCTAAGGAATGTGCGTATTTCAACGCTTCCATGGTGTCCAAGGTTTCGCCCGATTGGGAAATGGTCACAATCAATTGCTTAGGATCGGCGATGACGTCGCGGTAGCGGAATTCGCTGGCAATTTCCACATCACACGGGATTTTGGCGATGCTTTCCAACCAGTATTTGGCGGTCAAACCGGCATAAAACGAAGTGCCGCAAGCCAAGATTTTGATGCTGTGGATGTCGTTAAACACCTCAGCGGCTTTTTCACCAAAGATTTCGGGATGGAAGGCGTCGTCTATCAACACTTCAGCGGTGTCGGCGATGGCTTTAGGCTGCTCGTGGATTTCTTTTTGCATGAAATGGTTGTAAGGGCCCAATTCCAACGAGGCCAATGACAATTCAGACACGCGCACCGCACGTTCCACGCTGTTACCAGTTTTATCGACCAATGCGGCGATGCCAGCTGTGGTCAAACGCGCCACATCGCCGTCTTCCAAGAACACCACGCGGCGGGTGTGGGCAATGACAGCTGACACGTCAGAGGCAATAAAGGTTTCGCTATCACCCAAAGCCACCAGCAATGGACAGCCCATGCGCGCCACCACCAATTCGTCTTTTTGGTCTTGTGCAATCACCGCAATGGCGTAAGCACCGTGGAAGTGTTTACAGGCCGCTTGTACTGCAGCAAACAACTGGCCTTGATGCGCGTGGGTGTACTCGTAATGCACCGCATGTGCAATCACTTCGGTGTCGGTTTGTGAGCTGAAGGCATAGCCCAAAGCTTGCAAACGTGCGCGTTCGCTTTCAAAGTTTTCAATGATGCCGTTGTGGACCACGGCAATCAAATCATTGGAAACATGTGGATGGGCATTTGGCTCGGTCACGCCGCCGTGGGTGGCCCAACGGGTATGGCCTATGCCCAAATAGCCGCTTAAGCCCACTTCGTTGGCGGCTTCTTCCATAGAGGCCACACGGCCAACACGGCGCACACGTGCTATGCCATTGGGCGTATCGACGGCGATGCCTGAAGAATCGTAACCACGGTATTCAAGGCGTTTTAAACCTTCTACTAAAAATTCTACTGCGTTTGAAGTCTGGCGAATGGCGCCAACAATGCCGCACATACTGCTTCCTTATTCTAAGATTGCTATTAGGTGTGATTGGGTGTTATTTGTCGGTTTTTTCAGGACGTTGCCATTTTTCTATCGTCACCTGACGGGTACGACCTATGGTCAACTGGCCTGCTGGGCAGTCTTTGGTAATGACGCTGCCTGCACCGGTGGTGGCTTTGTCGCCTATGTTGACTGGCGCCACCATCATCGTGCCTGAACCGATGCGCACATGGTCACCAATCACGGTTTTAAATTTGTTTACCCCATCGTAATTACACGTGATGGAGCCGGCACCGACATTGGTGTCTGTGCCTATGCTGGCATCGCCGATGTAAGTCAAATGGTTGATTTTGGAGCCATTGCCAACGGTACTGTTTTTCACTTCGACAAAATTGCCTACGTGCACATCGTTGCCCAAATGCGCATTTGGGCGCAAACGCGCAAACGGGCCAATGCGGGCGTCGTTGCCGATCACACAATCACTCAAATGGCTGAATGGGGCAATTTGGCAACCTGAGCCGATTTTGACATTGCTCAGTACACAATGGGCACCGATTTCGACATCGTCGCCAAACTCGCATGCGCCTTCGATGACCACGCCCACATCAATGATGCAATCTTGCCCGTGGCTTAAGCTGCCACGCAAATCAAAGCGGTTGGGGTCGCGCAAAGTGACACCGGCAGTCATCAGTTGCTGCGCTTGGTTCAATTGAAACACGCGTTCGATTTCGGCCAATTGCAATTTGTTGTTGATGCCGGCGGCCAAATAGCTCTCACGCACGGTCATGCCATGCACGGTAATGCCATCGGCCACGGCCAAGGCAATCACATCGGTTAAATAATACTCACCTTGGGCATTGCTGTTTTGCAAGGTAGACAACCATTTTTCCAAATGGCTGTTGGGCAAGACCAAGATGCCGGTATTGATTTCACGGATGGCTTTTTGTTTGGCGTTGGCGTCTTTTTCCTCAACAATGGCACATATACCGTTTTCATTGCGGATGATGCGACCATAGCCGTGCGGGTGTTCCAACACATCGGTGAGCAAACCGACTTCATCGCCGGCTTGTTGTAACAATTGCTGTAAGGTTTCGGCATCGGTTAACGGCACATCGCCGTACAAAATCAGGGTTTTGCCATCTTTGGGCAAGTGCGGTAACGCACATTTAACGGCGTGGCCTGTGCCCAATTGTTGGTCTTGTACCACCCAAGTAACATCACTGTGTATCTGTTCTTGTACCAATTCTTTGCCGTGGCCGATGACCACTTGTATCGAGGCAGGATCCAAACTTTGGGCGGTGTTAATCACATGTTGCACTAGGGGCAAACCACCGATTTGGTGCAATACTTTGGGGAGTTTGGAATACATGCGCGTGCCTTTACCGGCCGCTAAAATCACAATATGCAATGAAGCATTCATACAAGCACTTTAAAATGAATAAATTAATAAACTGGGTCTGCGAAGCAAAAACAATGCCTCTATGGCGGGCTTACTGCCAGCGCACACGCTCATCATTTGGGCTTGCAGGCTCTTCGCTCAACACGCGACGGATGGGGCGATATTCGTTATAACGCTGATCGCGGGCGTAAGTGCCATCTTCGTAATACACTGATTGACCAAATTTATTGGTGGGGCGCAAACCGGTAGTGCCATCTTCTTTGGTATAGGTATTCCAACTACAGGCTGTCAGTATCAAGCCGCTCATCACACACACACACAAAGGTTTGAGTAAATTCATTATGGTCATGGCATATGTCTTTGTAAGATTTAAGGTGGCACGAAGCGCGAAACAACGCTCGCTAAAGTGGCGTTTTACCACAGTTTGACTAACAGGTAAAATTGCAGCTGAGCGTTAAGATTCAATGCAAGTGCCGATGTTGGTCTTTTGGTGCGAATTGCGGTGCTATCACATCAAATTTTACACAAAATGATGTCATTTAACTTACCATGTGTTCCCATTGAACCGGGTAACCCGATTGAGAAGAGATGCTATGAAACTTGGACACATAGGAGGCATGCTGTTGGCAGCGTGCTTATTATCAGCATGTACAACGCCGATTTTGGTGCAAGATGCAGACGGTCGCGCCTGTCATCAAAATTACGAGCAAGTGAAAAAACGCTATGGCGAACATTTTGCGCGTCCGTGCGTGGCGGATGTGGACAGGCACACAGGCATCGTTGAAACCAGTAAGGCCGATGCGCTGCAAAACGAGACTGTGGCCGAAAGTTCAAGTTTGATGCAAACGCCACCTTCGTTCAGTGACAGCAGCGGTGTGTACACGCGCAGCCATTTCCAAGATGGCAGTACTTATTATTGGATGTTGCCATATGCCACTTTGCAAGGCAAAGGGGTATTGGACCAAAGCCGCGAAATCGAAGCGCGTTGGCACAATACCACGCCACAAACTGTGCGCTTGTATGTGTACCACCGTGTGCGTGCGCAAGACATGACCAATATTCGTTTCGATATTGATGGTACTGCTTACGATTATGTGGCGACGTGGCCTGCTGAAGCCATTCAAAATGCAGGGCGCAAAAATGGTTCGGTGCAGTATTTCGACATCCCGTATCAAGTGGTGAAAGGGATCTCACAAGCGCACCAAGCTGAAGCGTGGTTGGGTTATGCCGATGGTACTGAGCATCCTATGGTGTTGGTGGAACAAGGCGAGCCTTCGTTGGCTGCACAAGGTTTGCGCCGCTTTTTCAATGCCATCGAAACGCGCTGATTGATTCACATTAAATAAAAAGCGGCCTGTAAGTTTACAGGCCGCTTTTGTGTTAATATTAATAATGTATTTTAAATACATCTTTAAACAAACACCCATGAAAGCATCACCATGTTGAACACACAACAACTTGAACTCATCAAAGCCACTGTCCCTGTTTTGCGCGCAAGCGGTGTGGCCTTAACCGATTATTTTTACCAACGCATGTTGAACAAGCATCCTGAATTGAAAGCAACCTTCAATTTGGGGCACCAACGCAGCGGCGCTCAGGCCAAAGCCTTGGCAGGTGCGGTCTTGGCTTACGCAGAAAACATTGAGAATTTGGCGGTTTTGGGTGATGCGGTGAATTTAATCGTCGCCAAACACGTGAGTTTGAACATACAGGCCGACCAATATGCGATTGTGGGCGAAAACCTATTGCATTCCATCAGCGAGGTGTTGAACGTGCCCATGGACAGCGATTTGATTGCGGCTTGGGCGGCGGCATATGGCCAATTGGCCGACATTTTGATTGCAGCTGAAAAACAACGCTATGCCGAACAAGCGGCGACACAAGGTGGCTGGAATGGTTGGCGCGGTTTCAAAGTGGTGCGCAAACAAGTTGAAAGCAATGTCATCACCTCGTTTTATTTGCAGCCTGTTGATGGTGCTGCCTTGCCAGATTATCAAGCGGGACAATATGTGTCGGTGCGCGTGGAAGTGCCTGAACTGGGCATCAAACAACCGCGCCAATATTCGCTGTCACAAGCGGCCAATGGCAATGAATGGCGCATTTCGGTGAAGCGCGAAAGCGCCAGCGAGGTTTATGCCGCAGGTTATGTGTCCAATACCTTGCATGCACATGTGCAAGTGGGTGATGTGTTGGAAGTGTCGCATCCAAATGGTGATTTTGTGCTGCTAAACGCGGACAAAGCCAATGTCTTCATCAGCGCCGGCGTGGGCATTACGCCGATGATGGCGATGTTGGGTCAGGTCGCGGCGCACAATATGCCACACACCACCAGTTTCATCCATGCCTGTCGCGATGAGGCGAGCTTGAGCATGAGCCATGCCATTACCGCCATCAAACAGCGCTTCCCACAATTGCACACGTATTTAGCGTGTGAAGCGGCGCCGCAATCCGATTTGGCAGTACAAGCGATAGGCCGCTTGGATTTGCAGCAAGTCGATGCCGATTTGTTGCCAGCAGATGCCGATTACTATGTTTGTGGTCCGGTTGGCTTTATGCGTGCGCAATACCAAAGCCTGCAGGCTTTGGGCATTCCTGCCGCACAAATTCACATGGAAGCCTTCAATACCGGTGGTATTGCGGCGGCGATGGCATAAGATTTGGGGGATATCAGCGATTTAAGGTATGCTGCTGACTTGTTTGACACAATTGGGTTGGCAGCATGCAGTTAAATCGCTTCACGGATTTGGGCATACGCGTTTTGATGTATTTGAGCAGTACCGACGCGCCCAGCGTCACCATTGCGCGTTTGGCTGAGGATTTACAGGTTTCCAAAAACCACTTGGTCAAAGTGGTGCACTTTATGGCGCAACAGCAATGGCTCAATACCAGTCGCGGCAAAAGCGGTGGCATTGCCTTGGCCAAGCGGCCTGTAAACTATGCCATAGGCGATGTGGTGCGAGCGTTGGAGCAAAACAGCGTTAACGGTGAGCGCTTGGTCAATTGCCAACAGCCACCGTGCGTGTTGTTGCCGGCTTGCGGTTTGCCAACCATCTTGCAACAAGCATTGGAACAATTTTACCTGTTTCTGAATCAATACAGCTTGGCCGATGTGGTGACACAGCCATTGGCAAGCATCTTGCCGGTCATTGTTGAACATACCCCCCATTCTTAAGTTTAAGGAGCACCTATGGCATTTTGGAAAACCGTGGCAGTTTTGGGCGTGGCATTGGGCGCCGCCTCGTTGGCACAGGCCAAAGACATCCATTACAACATCATTCAATTGAGCGACAGCGCGCAAATGAATGTGCCGCAAAACCAATTGAACGTGACTTTGGTGGTGGAAAGCACCGCCGCCAACCGCAACGATGCCAGTCGTGACAACACGGTCAAACTCAATCGGGTGATGGCGGCCATCGAACAAGCCGGCCTGAAAGGGCAGTTGCTCAACCGTTCTGTTAACGAACACAACGAGTATGTGAACAACAAAATGGAAAAACGCGGTTGGCGCGATTACGCCCAATTCAGCGTCTTCAGTGAAGACACGGCCAAGGTCAACCAATTGGTGGCTGCAGTACAGCAAGACGCGCGTTTGGAATCGCAAAATTATGGTTTGACCACTGCCGCACGCCGTCAGTATGAAATGCAATTAACCGAACAAGCGATACACAATTTCCAACAACAAGCGGCGCACATCACCCGCGTGTTGGGTGCGCGCAATTACAAAATCGTGGAATTGAATGTTGGCGATGCCAATGTCAATGTGCGCCCACCGCGCATGTATGCGTTGGCGGCTTCGGCCAAAATGGAAATGGACAACAGCGGTGGTGTCGCCAATGACATGGCGGGCGAAACCGAAATCACCGTCAATGTCAGCGGCAGCATACAATTGCAATAAATATGATTTAAGCCAGTAGATTGTTTGTAGAGATTAAAAAGCGGCCTGTAAATGTTTACAGGCCGCTTTTGTGTGTTTGTGCAGGCATTTTCACGCTGTGCATATCGGCTCGATAGCGACAAGTAGCTTGAGTGTCTGCCGCAGATTGCTTACAGTAAGGCCACAGATGTTTCCAGCGCCGATATTGAAATTGGCGCGTCTAGCCTTATTTAAAATCCTATTGAATCTTAAAAGCACAGAAAGCCGATTATGTCAGACAATGTTTTGCTGCAATTGCAGGATGAGCCGCGTTTTGACGCGATAGAAGTGGCACAAATTGAACCTGCCATGACACAAGCGATGACCGAGGCGCGCGCTGCCATCGCCGCCGTGAAAGCACAAACAGACATTACTTGGGACAATACCGTTACCCGTTTGACCGACATTACCGAACAAGTGGGGCGCATTTGGGGCGTGGTGGCGCACCTGAACTCGGTGGTGGACACACCCGAATTGCGTGCGGTGTACAACGGCTTGATGCCAGAAGTGACACAATTTTTTACCGAAATCTCCCTCGATATCGAATTGTATGGCCGCTTTAAAGCCATCAAAGCCGCGCCTGAATTTGCCCAATTAAGCGCGGCCGAGCAGAAAAAACTCGACAACGATTTGCGCGATTTTGTCTTGTCGGGTGCCGAATTAAACCCAGAACAACAACAGGTTTTTGCGGCCTTGCAAACCGAAAGCGCGCAATTGTCGGCACAGTTCAGCCAAAACGTGATGGACGCGACCGATGCGTTTGCGCTGTATTTTGACGATGGTCACGCATTGGCAGGTTTGAGTCAATCCGCGTCTTCGCCTTGCAGCGCGGATGCTGAGACAGAGGTGTTGGAACGCGACAGCCAGCTCACAGGCTTGCCTGTCGATGCCTTGGCGATGTTCGCTGCGGCGGCTGAGGCCGAAGGCAAAACGGGTTACAAAATCGGCCTGCAAATCCCGCATTATTTGGCGGTGATGCAATATTCGGACAATCGTGCCTTGCGCCAGCAAATGTACCAAGCCTATGTGACACGCGCGAGTGAATTGGGCGATGCCAAACTCGACAATACCGCCAACATCAAACGCATCTTGGAAATAGCCGCGCAAGAAGCGCAATTATTGGGTTTTGCCAATTACGCCGAATTGTCTTTGGCCACCAAAATGGCCGAAACCCCAGACCAAGTGACCACATTCTTGCGCGATTTGGCTGCCAAAGCGCGCCCATTTGCCGAACAAGACAAGGCGGAAGTGTGGGCGTTTGCCAAGGAAAGCTTGGCTTTGGACGACCCACAACCATGGGATTTCACTTATGTGAGCGAAAAACTGCGTGAAGCCAAATACTCGTTCTCAGAGCAAGAAGTGAAAAAATACTTCCCTGTGAGCAAGGTCATTGCAGGTTTGTTTGCGCAAATCAAGACTTTGTACGGCATCAGCTTACAACAAAAAACCGTGCCGACTTGGCACAAAGACGTGCGCTATTACGAATTGATGCGCGACGGCAAAGTGTTTGGCGGCGTGTACATGGATTTGTTTGCGCGCGAAGGCAAACGTGGCGGCGCATGGATGAACGATTACCGCGGTCGCCGTGTGCTCAAAGACGGCACGCAATCACCGATTGCTTATTTGGTGTGCAATTTCACCCCACCGGTGGGCGACAAAGAATCGCGCCTCACCCACGATGAAATCGTGACCTTATTCCATGAAATGGGCCACGGTTTGCACCATTTGCTCACGCAAGTGGACGAATTGGGTGTGTCAGGCATTAATGGCGTGGAATGGGATGCGGTGGAATTGCCGAGCCAATTCATGGAAAACTTCGTGTGGGAATACGACGTGTTGCAAGGCATGAGTGAACATGAGAGCACTCACGACGCCTTACCTAAAGCCTTGTACGACAAAATGATTGCAGCGAAAAACTTCCAAAGCGGCCTGCAAACCTTGCGCCAAATTGAATTTGGCCTGTTTGATATGTTGATTTACCAACAAGGTGCGGCGGAAAACTGGGCTTCGGTCTTATTGGATGTGCGCCGTGAAGTGGCGGTATTGCCTAGCATGGAATACAACCGCTTTGCCCACAGCTTCGGCCATATTTTTGCCGGTGGTTATTCTGCCGGTTATTACAGCTACAAATGGGCGGAATTGTTGTCGGCCGATGCTTACAGCGCGTTTGAAGAAACCGAAGATGTGGCGGCAATGGGGCAGAAGTTCTGGCATGAAATCTTGGCCGTAGGCGGCAGTCGTGATGCCATGGCCTCGTTCAAAGCCTTCCGTGGCCGTGAGCCTAAGATTGATGCTTTATTGCGTCACAGCGGCATGTTAGTGGGCGAAGCTGCGTAGTTGCCGTATCTAAAATGGATTAACAGTGCTATTGTTCGCGCAATAGCACTTTTTTATGGTTCACGCTCGATGGAACACATCCAAATCTTCAAAATCATCATCGCCTTGATGGTGTTGATCAACCCTTTAAGTGCAGCGCCGATATTCTTAAGCCTCACCCCGTACAACTCTGCGCGCGAACGCCGCAAAATCGCTCAAACCGCCTCAATTACGGTGGCGATTACCATATGTATTTTTGCCTTGGTCGGTGATTTGATATTGCGCTTCTTGAACATCAGTATCGGTTCATTCCAAGTCGGTGGCGGCATTTTGATTTTGTTGATTGCGATTGCGATGATGAATGCACAGCCCAATCCGACCAAACACAATGAGGAAGAAGCACAAGAAGCAGGGCAGCGCAACAGCATTGCCGTCGTGCCTTTGGCGATACCGATGCTCATTGGCCCTGGTTCGATTTCCACGGTGATTATTTACGCGTCTACCGCCAAAAATTGGTGGGGCATTGCCGAAATCATGTTGGCCGGTTTGGTGGTAGCCATTGTTTGTTATGTTGGCATGTTGGCCGCAACCAAACTCAGCAAATTATTGGGCGCTACTGGGATTAACATCATCAACCGCATCATGGGCATGGTGTTGGCAGCGGTATCAATCGAGATTATTGCCGGCGGCCTGAAAAATTTATTCCCGAATTTATTTGCTTGAAATTTAAAAGTTTTCTAAATATCTTCGATATGATTTAAATAAAAAGTTGCGCGCATGTGTTGACGACTGCAAAAAATCGCTTTATTATACGCGTCTTTCTTGGGTCGTTAGCTCAGTTGGTAGAGCAGCGGACTTTTAATCCGTTGGTCCCGCGTTCGAGTCGCGGACGACCCACCAAGATTTAAATTGACTGCGAAATCAGTTGATTGCATTACCGGGTCGTTAGCTCAGCCGGTAGAGCAGCGGACTTTTAATCCGTTGGTCGAGCGTTCGAATCGCTCACGACCCACCAATTAGGTTATCTAACAGTGTTAGGTAACTGCCCTTACCGGGTCGTTAGCTCAGCCGGTAGAGCAGCGGACTTTTAATCCGTTGGTCGAGCGTTCGAATCGCTCACGACCCACCAAAAACAAAAAAGCCTGTCTTTCGAGACGGGCTTTTTTGCATTCTATTACCAAGTTAATAACTTGCCATTTGGATTTCATAAGCGTATCGTTTCATCCATTCCTTGTCAGGGCCGTTAGCTCAGTTGGTAGAGCAGTAGACTCTTAATCTATTTGTCGAGGGTTCGACCCCCTCACGACCCACCATTTACCTGTCCACATGGGCAGAGTCTGATTTTCTGTAACAATGCCACAGTGTCATCCATATGATTGTATTGATTTCCTATTGATAACCGTTAGTGATGGTGTGTCCTATTGTCGCGCTTGCAATCTAAGCATAAGCGGCCTGTAAACCTTTTGAACGATAAAAAGCGCCTAAAAACACGTGCAGTCGCGATTCGTATTAAGATGTGATTTATTTTCTGATTGATGTTGATTTTCTATGACGCTTATTCCTTTAGCAATGCGCGATGGTGTTAATGCCAGTTGCGTGGCCTTGCCCAATCTGGATCAAGGCGGCACGGTATTGGCGTTTTTGCAGCAGCGCTTTCCCAATGTGGCGACCGAGGTGTGGTTAGCGCGCATGGGCGCAGGTGAAGTGGTGGATGAGCATGGCGTGGCGGTGCGAGCAGACGATGTGTTGGCTGGGCGTTTGGGCTTACATTTGTATTATTACCGCGATGTGCCCAATGAAACCGTGATTCCTTTTCAAGCCAGCGTTATCTATGAGAATGAACATTTGTTGGTGGCGGACAAGCCGCATTTTTTGCCAGTGATGCCAGCAGGCGAGTATTTGCAGCAAACGCTGTTGGTGCGTTTGCGGCGTGAATATGATTTGCCTGAGTTGACGCCACTGCACCGCATCGACCGTGAAACCGCGGGTTTGGTGATGTTTGCCAAGCAAGAAAGCGTGCGCGGTGCCTATCAAGCGCTGTTTCGTGAACGGCGTATCCACAAACACTATGAAGCGCTTGCGCCGTGGCGGCCTGAATATGCGTATCCGCTGGAGCATCAGGCGCGGATGCAAGAAAGTACGGATTTTTTTCGCATGCAAGAAGTGGCGGGTGAGGCCAATTCGCATACCATCATTGAAGTGATGGAACACAATGATGCATGGGCGCGCTATGTCTTGTCGCCCATCAGTGGCAAACGCCATCAATTGCGCGTGCACATGGCGGCTTTGGGCATGCCTTTGCTATACGACAGCTTGTATCCGCATAAGCGGCCTGTAAACACGGGTGATTATGCCCAGCCTTTGCAATTATTGGCCAAGTCGATACGTTTTACCGATCCCATCAGCCAACAAGCATGCGAATTTGTGTCGCAGCGGCAATTATTGCCTTTGCCGGCGGTGGGTTTTCAAGATGTGTGTCCGTGATTTGACTTGTTATTCCAAGGCGCTTCAGCCAAGATGCTGACTCCATAACATTACTTATAAACATGGAGTGATAGAGTGAGTCAGAAAATTTTGCCTTTAGACACAAACGTCAACACCGCTACCGCAGCGTTTTTACCCGATGCCGCCAAAATCATCGCTGGCAATCCCAGCCAAAAAATGTGGCCACATTACAGCAATGCCAGCAATGAGTTTCACACCGGTGTGTGGCAAGCCGATGTCGGTAAGTGGCAAGTGAGTTACAGCGAAGACGAGTATTGCTTTATTTTGGAAGGCAAGAACGTGGTCACCAATACCGACGGCGACAGCATTACCGTGCAAGCGGGCGACCATTTTGTCATTCCTGCTGGTTTTTCGGGCACTTGGGAAGTGGTTGAGGCTACGCGCAAAGTGTATGTGATATACGAACGCGTGTGAGCACACGGCGTCTGTAAAACACCGTATTGCCCATACCACGGCGGCTGTTACAGGCCGCTTGTGGGTTTAAATCGGCACTTAACCGTGTGTTGCGGCAGAAAATCCGTTAAAATAACGCGTTAATTCAGTAGGCGGCCTGTAAAAACATTACAGGCTGCATTTTTCATTAGGAAGTGGCATGAGCGAACAAGCAAACCATTCGGTTGAGACCGAACATTTAGACGAAAACCAAATCATGGCCTTGCGCCGTGAGAAGTTGCACACTTTACAACAAGCAGGCAATGCTTATCCAAACGATTTCCGTCGCGACGCCTTTGCAGGCGATTTACAAGACGCTTACGGTGAGTTTGATAAGGAAGGCTTGGCTGAGAAGCAGGTGCACGTGAAGGTTGTTGGTCGAATGATGCTCAAGCGCAATATGGGTAAAGCCAGTTTTGCCACCATCCAAGATGTCAGCGGTCAGATTCAGCTGTACATCAATAACCAAGGCGTGGGCGAAGACGTGCACGATGCTTTCAAACACTGGGACTTGGGCGATATCGTTGCTTGCGAAGGCGAGTTGATGAAAACCAACCACGGTGAATTGACCGTGCGCGCCAGCAGTTTGCGTTTGTTGACCAAATCATTGCGTCCGTTGCCAGACAAACACAAAGGCTTGGCCGACCAAGAAGCGAAATACCGTCAGCGCTATGTTGATTTGATGACCAATGCCGATTCACGCGACACCTTCATCAAACGCAGCCAAATCGTGCAAACCGTGCGCAATTACATGGCGTCAGAGCGTTACTTGGAAGTCGAAACCCCAATGATGCACACCATCCCCGGTGGTGCCACTGCCAAACCGTTTGTGACCCATCACAATACCTTGGACATGGATTTGTACTTGCGCGTGGCGCCTGAGTTGTATTTGAAACGCTTGGTCATTGGTGGCTTGGAACGCGTGTACGAAATCAACCGCAATTTCCGTAACGAAGGCATGTCTACCCGCCACAATCCAGAATTCACCATGATGGAATTCTACGAAGCCTATGCCGATTACCACCGCATGATGGACATGACTGAAAACGTCATTCGTGCCGCTTCGATGGCAGTGAACGGCAGCAGCATCGTGACCTATGGCGAGCAAGAAGTGAATTTGGAACAACCATTCGCGCGCATGACCATCGTCGAAGCGATTAAAGCGCACAATCCGCATTACGACGATGCGCAATTGCAAGACGAAGCATGGTTGAAAACCGAAATCAAAAAACAAGGTGGTGCCTTGCCTATGGCTGGCGGCTTGGGCAGTTTGCAATTGGCCTTGTTTGAAGAAGTGGCCGAAGGCAAATTGTGGCAACCGACATTCATCGTTGATTACCCAGTGGAAGTGTCGCCATTGGCGCGCAAATCCGACAGCAATCCTGAAATCACCGAGCGTTTTGAATTGTTTGTGGTCGGCCGTGAATTGGCCAATGGCTACTCAGAGTTGAACGATTCAGAAGACCAGGCGCGCCGTTTCCAAGCGCAAGTGGCGCAATTGGATGCTGGGGACGACGAAGCCATGCATTACGATGCCGATTACATCCGTGCGATGGAGTTTGGTTTGCCACCAACAGGCGGTTGTGGCATTGGTATCGACCGTTTGGTGATGTTGCTCACCAATTCACAAACCATTCGTGATGTGATTTTGTTCCCACAAATGCGTCGCGAAATCTAAGCGGCCTGTAAGCAGTAAGAAAAAGCCCTGCAAGTTGCCTTGCAGGGCTTTTCCCGACTAGAAAGGGGTAAAAAAAACTTATTCGGTTTTTTCTTTCACCGCAGTAGCAGCATCGTTCACGCCTTCTTTGGCTTTTTGGCCGGCTTCACGTGCAGCGGCAGTGGCGTCGTTGGCCAATTCTTTGGTGCCATCTTTGACATCTTCAGCCGCATTTTTGGTGGCTTCAGCAGCTTTGTCACCGGCAGCTTCTACTTTGTTGCCCGCAGTTTCAGCAGCTTTGTTGGCGTTTTCAACCGCATTGTCCGCGCCTTCTTTCACCGCAGAAGCCGCTTCTTTGGCATCAGATTTTACAGAGCTGGCAGTTTCAGCCGCTTTTTCTTGGGTTTCTTGTGAGCAAGCAGCAACGGCAAAAACAGCCAACAAAGGCAATAACCATAATTTCATAGTAAGACTCCTTAAATTAAAAAAATCTTGCAACTTTGTGCACTGCACAGATGCTGCGTTGAGGTGTTCAGATTAGCGAGGCGTGACATTTTTGTACAGTGAAAACAATGTGAAGAGTGTAAATGTTGCGTTGCAGCAATGACTTGGATATGATGCTAAATAGCAAAACTAAATACTTGAAATCTTTGAATGACTGCAAGAAAACACATGTGATTGGAGGTAGGGGATGTTGAACATGAATGAATGGATGAAATTGTGGGGTTTAGACCCCAAAACAGGTGTACCGGTGTTGTGGAAGTTGTGGTGGCCATGGTTGGATGCCAATCAGCCCTTGTTTCGCATGCAAGTGCGTGTGGGCAGTGTGCCGGTAAATCCTGTGCCAGCACCGGCAGCCGCCAAAGTATTGAAACAGGCTGAGCCCGTTGCCGAGCCTACAACAGCCAGCGCAGTGGCACCAAAAGCCGCAGCCAAAACGGCGGTGAAAAAAACCGCAGTGAAAAAACCGGCTGCTGCCAAAACCGCGACCGCTGAAACCAAAACCGCACCAGCGGCCAAAGCCAAACGCGCGCCAGCGAAAGCGGCCGCAAGCACAGAGACAACGACCGCTAAAGCGGCCACACCTGCGGCCAAAGCCAGCACCGCTGCGGTGAAAAAAGCGGCACCTGCGGCGAAAACAGCTGCCAAAACCGCTGCTGCACCGGCAGCCAACGCGGCAAACACTGCCAGTGCGCCTGTTGCTAAGGCCGCAGAGGCAAAAACAGCCGCTCCTGCGGCAGTAAGCAAAGCAGCAGAGGCCAAACCTGTTGCCGCTAAACCAGTGGCAGCACAGCCAGTGGCAAGCAAAGCTGCTGAGACCAAACCTGTCGCTGCCAAACCAGCAGTGGCGAAAGAGGCAGCCAACAAAGCTGTGGTCGCCAATCAGGCAGAAGCTCAGCCTGTTGCGGCAGTGGCCAAAACGCCAGCAGCTCCAGTGGCGGCAGTAGTCAATACGGCAATCTCAGCGGCAACACAGCAACAAATCGACCAATTGGGCGCGACTCCTAACAAAGAGGCTTTGCGCGCGGCCATCCGTGCGGTGTACGCCGAAAAAGGCGCGGCCACGGCCGAGCAATGGGGCAAATGGTTGCATCAAAACGCTGATGTGTTGAATACCTTGCATTTGCAGCCTATGGCAGCCGCAGGTGAAATCAAATTGCAAGCTGTACCTGCCGTTAACAAAACTGCGGAGTAAGTGTGGCGGTAGTGTGATATAGCGTCGGTTGATGACTGTTTGCATCAGACCATCATAAGCGGCCTGTAAACCTTGACAGTGTTTACAGGCCGCTTTTATGTGTGCAAAAAAATATGACTTGCCATATTGAATCATCAAAATGGTAAGGCCTGCGCTATTTGCTGAGTCAGCGTGCAGTGGAATACGCGGAATGGGGCACAGGGTTGTAAGAATGTTGTGAGTTGCATAGCTGGGCAATGCGCATTTGTATGCCATTAAGTCAAAAAGCGGCCTGTAAGTTTTACAGGCCGCTTATGTATGCTTGGCTGGTTTGGCCATGATGCAGCTTAATGCATGTTATGTCATGGACGCGGGAGAGCCATACGGGTATGGCGATTTACACCACGATGGCGCCCAAATCGTCGCTGGTTTTGAAGACGGCCAAGATGCCTTCGATAATGCCGACCAAGCCGGGGATAAACGTCCAGCTGAAAACCAAATACAGCAAGCCCATCCAAAAACGCCCAGCACAGAATTTGTGTATGCCAAAAGAACCAAACAGCAAGGCCATGGCGATGTACAAGGCTTTGTTACAGGTGTGTGGGTATTGGGCGGCGTAAGAATAAAGCGTGTTCAAGAGGGTAACCTTAGACAGTGGATATGCTTGATAAATAGTGTTACAGGCCGCTATTTCAAGCGGCTTAATCAGATTTAACCGTTGTAAAGCAGACTTTAAGCGGCTTTTAAACATAAGGCGCGAGCCAGGCGCGCGCACGGGTGCTGAAGACGGTGATGCCGTTTTCGCACACAAAAGCGTCCAGCGCTTGGTCGTGCGCTTCATTGGGGATGTGGTCGTATTGTTGCACGGCAAAGCCGATGCCGATGCGCAGCGGTTGCTGTGCGCGTCCAAACGACAGGCTGGTGTCGTAAAAGCCACCGCCTTGGCCCAAGCGCATACCGCGCTGGTCTATGCCGATTAAAGGCATCAGCACGATGTCCAATTGTTCCAGGCGGCGCTTTTTGCCTTCATATTGCAAAATGTTCAACACATGGTGGCCATGCTGCGGCGCGGCAGGGTAAGGGGTAAACCACAAGCGACGTTGATTTGGCTCAATATAAGGCGTGTATAACTGGCAACCTTGGCGCATCGCGTCGGGTAAAATGGCACTGATATTGAGTTCACTGCCGCTGGCCAAATACATGCCGATGTTTTTGCCACGGCGCAGCAAGGGCTTGAGCAGGCGACACACTTGCGCTTGGGCACTGCGGCGCTCAGTGGCGGTGAGGTTTAAGCGTTGGCGGCGCAAATGGCGGCGCAAGGTGGCTTTGTCGTGCATGTCCATCCTTATGGGCTGTGTGTGAGGTGTGTGAAAGGGGAAAACTGTGCACATTATATGGTTGGGCTATTTATTTGTAATCACGATGTTTTGCTTTGCACAAGAGAGTTTGCTGCGTGGGGCGGTGTTGTTTGTGTTGCTGGCGGTATTGCCGACACTGTTGGTGGCATGGGTATTGCGCACGCGCCGGCGCAACCGTTTGGAGAAATGGCAACAGCAAAATGCCACCGAAAACAGCGATGTGGTTGCCAAGTGATTGAAACTATTTTACAATAGCGGCCGCTTTTCAGTAGAAAAGCATTAACTTTTTAATGCTCACGCCGTGCGTCAAAGGGTGCCTTCGGGTTCTGTCGCTGCGGTGTTAGGCTTAACCCTTTGAGGAATAAGATTATGTCACAAGTGACTATGCGTCAAATGTTGGAAGCTGGTGTGCACTTTGGTCACCAAACCCGTTACTGGAACCCTAAAATGGCTGAGTACATTTTTGGTGCGCGTAACAAAATCCACATCGTGAACTTGGAAAAAACTTTGCCATTGTTCACTGAAGCTCAAGACTTTGTACGCCGTTTGGCCGCTAACAAAGGCACTGTATTGTTCGTGGGCACCAAACGTCAAGCTCGTGAAATCGTACAAGAAGAAGCAACTCGCGCAGGTGCTCCTTATGTAGATTACCGTTGGTTGGGTGGTATGTTGACCAACTACAAAACCGTGAAACAATCTATCAAACGCTTGGAAGAAAAAAGCGCGATTTTGGAAAACGCTGAACAAAGCGGTTTGAACAAAAAAGAATTGTTGGACTTGCAACGTGAAGTAGACAAATTGCAACGTTCTTTGGGCGGTATCAAAGACATGAAAGGTTTGCCAGACGCAATCTTCGTTATCGACACTGGCTACCAAAAAGGTACCATCGTTGAAGCCGAAAAATTGGGCATCCCTGTTATCGGTGTGGTTGATACCAACAACAGCCCAGATGGCGTGAAATTCGTGATTCCTGGTAATGATGACTCTGCTAAAGCCATTCGTTTGTACTGCCGTGGTATCGCTGACGCGGTATTGGAAGGCAAAGCACAATCATTGCAAGAAGTTCAAGCTGCGGTAGCTGACGCTAAAGCTGCTGAATAATAGCTGGTTGCGACACATCTGAAAAAGGGGCGGCTCTCGCCCCTTTTTTAAAATTCAGGCCGTATTGTGCAAACAAGCGGCCTGAACAAAACGAACACTTATTTAAGGAGTAAACAATGGCTACAATTACTGCAAAAATGGTTGGCGATTTGCGCGCAGCTACTGGCTTGGGCATGATGGAATGTAAAAAAGCTTTGGTTGAGGCTGATGGCGATTTCGAAAAAGCAGAAGAAATCTTGCGCATCAAATCTGGCGCCAAAGCCGGTAAATTGGCAGGCCGTACTGCTGCTGAAGGTATCGTGGTTAGCTCTATCAATGGCCAAGTAGGTGCTTTGGTAGAAATCAACTGCGAAACCGACTTCGTTGCCAAAGACGACAGCTTCAAAGGCTTTGCACAAGCCGTTGCTGACGCTGTGGTTGCTGCAAACCCTGCTGACGTTGCTGCATTGGCTGACGTGGCTTCTGGTGACACCACTGTTGAAGAATTGCGTAAAGCTGTGATCGCTAAATTGGGCGAAAACATCACTGTACGCCGTTTCGTTCGTTACGAAACTGCTGACCAATTGGTGTCTTACATGCACGGCGCGAAAATCGGCGTGATGGTAGAATTCAAAGGCGACGCTGAAGTGGCTCGTCAAGTGGCCATGCACATCGCTGCTGCGCGTCCACAATGTGTGTCTGCTGACCAAGTAGACCAAGACTTGATCGCTAAAGAACGTCACATTTACGAAGAACAAGCGGCTCAAGAAGGCAAACCTGCTGAAATCGTTGCCAAAATGGTTGAAGGTCGTGTGCGCAAATTCTTGGCTGAAGTGACTTTGTTGGGTCAACAATTCGTGATGAATCCAGACTTGACCATCGAAAAATTCTTGAAAGAGAAAAACACCTCTGTGTCAGCATTCACTGCTTACCACGTGGGTGAAGGCATTGAAAAAGCAGTGGTAGATTACGCTGCTGAAGTGGCTGCTGCCGCTAAAATCTAAGCCTGTTAAGGCAATGAACACCCTGATTCCCTGAGTCAGGGTGTTTTTTTAGGTAAAATTTTTGTAATTTCAGCGCGGCGGTTTGTCACAAGCAAGCGATTGCTTTAACATCCTGCCTCAGCTTGAATTCTTTCGTTTAAAACGACTTTCTATTAAAGGTGTTCTCATGGCTGAAGCCGCTCTTCCTTACAAACGCATATTGGTCAAATTATCTGGTGAAGCCTTAATGGGTTCTGATGCGTTTGGCATTAATCGTGATACCATCATGCAAATCGTTAACCAGATTAAAGAAGTGGTTGATTTGGGTGTGCAAGTGGCGGTGGTTGTCGGTGGCGGCAATATTTTCCGTGGCATGGCACAATCGGCCAAAGGCATGGAACGTGCCACTGCCGACTACATGGGCATGTTGGCCACCGTGATGAATGCGTTGGCTTTGAAAGAAGCCTTTGAATCCATAGGCGTGAAAGCGCGTGTGCAATCAGCACTGAGCATGCAACAAATTGCCGAAACCTATACCCGTGGCAAAGCCATGCAGTATTTGGAAGAAGGCAAAGTGGTGATTTTCGGTGCCGGTACAGGCAATCCATTCTTCACCACCGATACCGCCGCTGCTTTGCGTGGTATCGAAATGAATTGTGATATTATGCTCAAGGCCACCAATGTGGATGGGGTGTATAACGACGATCCTAAGAAAAATGCGGATGCCAAACGTTATCAAACCGTGACATTCGATGAAGCCATTCAAAAAAATCTAAAAGTCATGGATGCAACGGCATTTGCCTTGTGTCGTGAACAAAAACTGAACATCAAAGTATTTGGTATCTTCAAAGATGGCGCGTTAAAACGCGTGGTACAAGGTGAAGACGAAGGTACGTTGGTGCATTGCTAAACTTTAGGGTCGATAAGCGGCCTGTAAGTGCAGTTTAATTAAGGGTTAGACATGATTAATGAAATTCAAAGTAGTGCTGAAAGCAAGATGCAAAAATCGCTGGAAGCATTGAAAAACAATTTGGCCAAAGTGCGTACTGGCCGTGCCCACACCGGTTTGTTAGACCAAGTGAGCGTTGATTACTACGGCTCGCCCGTGCCTGTTAGCCAAGTGGCGAACATTACCTTGATGGATGCGCGCACCATCGGTGTGAAACCATTTGAAAGCAAAATGGCTGGCCCAATTGAAAAAGCCATCCGCGATTCTGATTTGGGTTTGAATCCATCTTCTATGGGCGATTTGATTCGTGTGCCTATGCCGATGTTGACCGAAGAGCGCCGCAAAGATTTGATTAAAATCGTGCGTGCCGAAGCGGAAGACGGCCGTGTGGCTTTGCGCAATGTGCGCCGTGATGCCAACAATGAATTCAAGGCCTTGTTAAAAGACAAAGAAATCTCTGAAGACGATGCGCGCCGTGGTGAAGATGCGATTCAAAAATTAACCGATAAAAGCGTTGCTGAAGTAGACAAAATTTTGGCTGCCAAAGAAGCGGATTTGATGGCGGTTTAAGCCAGAGGTTGAGTATGAGCAGTGCAGACAGCACCGTAACACGTTTGATTCCAAGGCATGTTGCCGTCATCATGGACGGCAATGGGCGTTGGGCTAAAAAGCGCTTATTGCCCCGTGTGATGGGGCATAAACGGGGCTTGGATGCACTGGAAGCAACGGTAAAAAATTGCCAAGAGTTGGGGGTGGAGTGCTTAACCGTCTTCGCCTTCTCAACCGAAAATTGGCGTCGTCCGGCCGATGAGGTCGGATTTTTGATGAATTTGTTTTTGCAATCGTTGAAAAAACAGGTGAAACGCCTGCACAACAACAACATCCGTTTGCGCGTCATTGGTAAGCGTGACCGTTTTGGTGCCGACATTCGTGATGGCATCGCCGAAGCCGAGGCATTGACAGCGGGCAATAGCGGTTTATTATTGTCCATTGCCGTCGATTACGGTGGTCATCAAGACATCGTACAGGCCGCCAATAAGGCCATTGCCAGCGGTAAAACCGAGCTGACCGAGGCCGACATCCAAGCGCACATCAGTTTGAACGATGTGGCCACGCCGGATTTGTTCATCCGCACCGGCGGCGAAACCCGCATCAGCAATTTCTTATTGTGGCAATTGGCGTATACCGAATTGTATTTTACCGAAACACTGTGGCCAGACTTTGATTTGGCTGCTTTACAGGCCGCTATTGATTCATTTGGTCAGCGCGAGCGCCGTTTTGGCCGCACCAGTGAACAACTGCCTGAACACGAACAACGGAATTAATCGATATGTTAAAACAGCGTTTCATCACTGCCATGGTGCTGGTGCCATTGATGATGGCCATGTTGTTTTGGTCAAATGACACAGTGTGGTTGTGCTTCAGTGGCGTGATTGCCATCACCGCTTTGTGGGAATACACCCGCTTGGTGGGCATCGTCGGTTTGCATCAAAAACTGTATTTGGGCTTAACCGCGTTTTGGGGTTTGTTCATCATCCGTACCGATGACTTGAGCGGCTTGTGGCAATGGTTGATTTTGCTGTTCTGGTTTATCGGCATGCCGTATTTGTTAAAACGCAAACAAGCCATCAGTACGCCTTGGCAAAAATACGCCTTGGGCCTGCTGTTGATGCTGCCTTTCTGGGGCGCGATGGTGAATTTGCGCGGCGATGATGGCGATAATGCCTTGCCTTTGTTGGCGGTGATGGTGTTGGTGTGGATTGCCGATACCGGTGCATATTTTGTCGGTAAAAAATACGGCAAACGCAAATTGGCGCCCAGCATCAGCCCGGGTAAGAGCGTGGAAGGTGCATTGGGCGGCTTGGCCGCGGTATTGGTATATGTGACTTTGGCACACAGTGCCTTAAGCGGTTTTCCAGACAGTTTATTTCTGACGTGGATTTTGGCGGCGCTGTTAACGGCGGTGAGTATAGGCGGCGATTTGTTTGAATCCATGTTAAAACGCACGGCTGGTGTGAAAGACAGCAGCCAATTACTGCCAGGACATGGCGGCGTGTTTGATCGAGTGGACTCCTTGATTGCGGTATTGAGCGTGTATTGGGTGTTCAGTCAGTGGGGCTTATGAAACAGGTAATCAGCATTTTAGGGGCCACCGGCAGCATAGGTGACAGCACTTTGGACATCGTGCGTCGCCACCGTGACCAATATGAAGTATTCGCCTTGGCGGGCAACCGTCAATGGCAAAAATTAATCGAGTTGTGCACCGAGTTCAGACCACAATACGTGGTGGTGATGGATGAGGACGTTGCCGTAACCTTAAAACAAGGCTTACAGGCCGCATCTTGTGCTACGCAAGTGTTATTGGGGCAACAAGGCTTGTGTGAGGTGGCCAGCGCCAGCGAAGTGACGATGGTGATGGCGGCCATAGTGGGTGCAGCAGGTTTGCCGTCGGCATTGGCAGCGGCGAAAGCCGGCAAAACCATTTTATTGGCCAACAAAGAGACTTTAGTGGTTTCGGGTCAATTGTTTATGGACACGGTGCGCGAACATGGTGCGCGCGTGTTACCGGTGGACAGTGAGCACAATGCGGTGTTCCAAGTGTTGCCACATGAATTGACCCAACACGGCCGTCCGATTACGCAAGACTTGGCCGATTTTGGCATTAACGAAATTATTTTAACCGCGTCGGGTGGCCCTTTTTGGCAACGCGATGTGGCGACGATGCAAGACATTACCCCGCAACAAGCGGTGAAACACCCGAATTGGTCTATGGGGCAAAAGATTTCGGTGGATTCGGCCAGCATGATGAACAAAGGCTTGGAGCTGATAGAGGCACGTTGGTTGTTCAATGCCAAGCCACAGCAATTGACGGCCGTCATCCATCCGCAAAGCGTGATCCACAGCATGGTGCGCTACCGCGATGGTTCGGTATTGGCACAATTGGGTACGCCCGATATGCGCACGCCGATTGCGTATTGCATGGGCGAACCTGAGCGCATCGACTCTGGGGTGAAGCCATTGGATTTCACCACTTTGAGCCAATTGACGTTTGCCGAGCCGGATTTGGAGCGTTTTCCGTGTTTGAAATTGGCGATGCAAGTATTGGCCAGTGGTGGTGATGCACCGTGTGTGTTGAACGCCGCCAATGAGGTTGCAGTCGCAGCATTTTTACAACAGCAAATCGGTTTTACCGACATTGCACGGGTGGTTGAACAGGTTCTGGCTGAAGCAAATACGCAAATCAGCCATAATATCGACGACTTATTGGCCAAAGATGCTTGGGCCCGTATTGCCGCGCAACAGCAAGTGTTGCGGGTTTAATCTGGAAAAATGAGATGACAGGACTGATTTATTTGGTCGCGTTTGTGGTGGCAATTTTGTTTTTGGTCAGCTTGCATGAGTTTGGCCATTACATTGTTGCGCGCTGGTGTGGCGTTAAAGTCCTGCGTTTCAGTGTGGGCTTTGGTAAGCCATTCTGGAAAAAGCAACGCGGTGACACCGAATGGTGTTTGGCGCCGATTCCGCTGGGCGGCTATGTGAAAATGGTCGACACGCGTGAGGGCGAAGTGGCGGAAGCCGATTTGCCATATGCGTTTGACAAACAACCACCGCTAAAACGCATTGCCATCGTGGTGGCAGGGCCGTTGGTGAATTTGCTGCTGGCTGTGGTGTTGTATGTGGCCAGCTTCAATCTGTTTGGTGTGACCGAAATCAAACCGTGGGTAGGTTCAGTAGAAAGTGGCTCGATTGCGGCGCAATCGGGCTTCCAAGAAGGCGATCGCATCACCAGTGTCAATGGCAAAGCCGTGCACGAGTGGATGGATGCGCAAACCGAATTGGTTATCGCTTTACAGGCCGGCAATGTTAACGTGGGCGTGCAAGATGCTCATGGTGTAGCCACAACGCGGGTGTTGAATGCTGAAGCGAATCCAGCTGCGGTAGAAGCGGCAACGCAAGGACAAGGTGTGGGCATTTGGCCCGTGAAGGTTAAACCTGAAATCAGCCAAATTTTGCCCAATTCCGCCGCAGAACGCGCGGGCTTAAAAGCCGGTGACAAAGTCTTGGCGGTGAATGGTCAAAAATTGGCCAATTGGAATGCTTGGGTAGACGTGATTAAGGCTAGCCCTGGTAAGGATTTGGCTTTGGAAGTGCAGCGTCAAAATCAGACTTTGCAATTGATGTTGCGTCCAGATTCGGAAGACCAAGGTCAGCAATTGGTGGGCAAGGCCGGTGTGGCGGCGACTTTGGATAAAGACTGGGAAGCCCAAGTCAAAAGCCAACGCGCGGTTGGTGTATTGGAAAGCGTGGGTTTGGCTGCCAGCAAAACTTGGAATTTATCGGCCTTAACCTTAAAATTCTTGGGCAAATTGATTACCGGCCAAGCTTCGATCAAAGGCATTTCCGGTCCTGTTTCCATCGGTGAAATGGCAGGTAAGTCGGCGATGATGGGTTTGGAAACCTACATTCAATTCTTGGCAGTCATCAGCATCAGTTTGGGTGTGATGAATTTGCTGCCCATCCCCGTCTTGGACGGTGGACATTTGTTGTATTACATCATTGAGTGGGTGCGTGGGAAACCATTGAGCGAACACGTGCAAACCGTGGGTTTGAAAATTGGCTTATGCATTATGGGTTTGTTTATGCTCGTGGCCTTCTTTAACGATTTCACGCGAATTTTTGGATAAAACTTTATGAAATTAAAATTAATTGCTGCAAGTATTGTTGGTTTGGGCATGTCTACAGCGGCTTGGGCGGTTGAGCCATTTACCATTCAAGACATTCGCATCGAGGGTTTGCAAAGAACTGAGCCCACCACGGTTTTCAGTTATTTGCCAGTACAAGTAGGTGATCGTTTCAGTGATGCGCAAGCGCAAGCCATCATTAAAGATTTGTATGCCACCGGTTTCTTTGACGATGTGCAAGTGGAAACCATGGGCAATCAGGTATTGTTAACCGTGGTAGAGCGGCCTGTAGTGACCGATTTGCGTGTCAGCGGTGGCAAGGCAATTAAAAACGACTTAATCCGCACCAATTTGCAAAACTTTGGTTTGGCCACTTCACAAACGTTTGATGAGGCGATTTTGGCACAAGCAGTGGAAGGTTTGAAACGCGAGTATGCCAACCGCGGTAAATACGATGCCAAAATCACCCCAAAAGTGACCCGTTTAGATCGCAACCGTGTTGAGGTGGAATTGACCATTGATGAGGGTGAAACCACCACCATCAAAAACATTGAATTTGACGGCAATGAGCATTACTCAGACCGTACTTTGCGCAACCAAATCAGCCATACCGAAAGCGGATTGTTCACTTGGTTCCGTAAAAGCAACCGTTTCTCGCAAGAAAAAATGCCTGCTGATTTGGAAAGCCTGAGCGATTTCTACCAAAACCGCGGTTATTTTGATTTCAAAGTGACCAATGCCGAAGTCTTGCCCAATCCTGATGACAAAACCGAATTGAACATGAAAATTTCGGTGAACGAAGGCCAACGCTATCGCTTTGGTACGGTCGATATCGTAGGTGATTTGTTAGACGTTCCGGCTGAAGAAATCAATGATTTGAACAAAATCAAAGCCGGTAAATTGTATGAGCGCAATAAAGTGATGGAGCTGGTGCGTGATGTGCAATCGACCATGGGCAATTATGGTTATGCCTATACCTCGGTGGAAGTACAGCCGCGTCCAAATGCCGCAGACGCAACTGTGGACTTTACCGTGATGGTGAATCCAGGGCGTAAGATTTACGTGAACCAAATTAACATCGCCGGTAACAACAAAACCCGCGATGAGGTGGTGCGCCGAGAATTGCGTCAAATGGAAAACGCCACTTACGACCAAGCCAAAATCAACCGTTCCAAAGAGCGTATCCAACAATTGGGTTATTTTGACAATGTGAAAGTGGATGCGGTACCGGTACAAAATTCACCCGACCAAGTGAACTTGGACATGGCGATGACCGAACGCTCAACCGGTTCAATTGATGCTGCTTTGGGTTATGTGCAAGACGATGGCATCGTGTTGTCAGGTGGTATTGCCCAAGACAATTTGTTTGGTACTGGTAAGTCGGCCAGCTTGCGTTTGTCTAACAGTTCGTCTTCCAAAGCTGCGGCAATCTCGTTTACCGATCCGTATTTCACCCCCGATGGCGTGAGCTTGGGTTACGACGTGTTTTACCGTGAGTACGATGCGCGCGAAGCCGAGGTCAGCAATTACAAAACCTCGACTGCGGGTGTGGGCATCCGCATGGGCGTGCCAGTGACCGAATACGACCGTGTTAACTTTGGTTTCACGCCTGAATGGATGAAATTGAAGTTGTACGAAGGTGCGCCAGCTCGTTATACCGAATTCGTGGAAAAATACGACGGTAAAGGCTCTATGGGTGCGGATTTCTTGACTTTGAAAGCCAATGTGGGTTGGGGCCGTAACAAAACCGACAGTGCTTTGTGGCCGACTCGTGGTTACATCATGAAAGCCAATGCCGAAATCGGTTTGCCAGGTGGCGACATTCAGTATTACAAATTGACGCATGGTCAAACGTGGTTCTTCCCACTAAGCAAAAACCTGACTTTGATGCTTAACGGTGAAGTGGGTTATGCCGATGGCTATGGCAAAACCGATGAATTGCCATTCTTCCATAACTTCTATGGCGGTGGTTTGGGTTCGGTGCGTGGTTATGAAAGCAGCAGCTTGGGCCCGAAAGAGCCGAATGGCTATGACAATGACTACGACTACATGGGTGGTAATATGAAAGCCGTGGCCAATGCTGAGTTGTTGTTCCCATTGCCAGGCATCAAAGACCAACGTTCGGTGCGCTTGAGTTTGTTTGCCGATGCCGGTTCGGTATGGGATAACGATTTACACGATAAACATGATAATACGAAGTATAAGAGTACATTTACTGAAGAATTGCGCTATTCTGCAGGTGCTGCGTTTACATGGTTGTCACCTATGGGACCGTTGAAATTCAGTTATGCCTATCCTTTGAATAAAAAAGACGGCGACGAAGAACAACGCTTCCAATTCCAATTGGGTACAACCTTCTAGAAAGGTGTGTGAAGATGCGTTCATGGTTGATGGCAACGGGTATGACAGTGGCCTTAATGGCCAGCACGGCTTCAGCATGGGCTGAACCCGTGCAAAAAATTGGTTTTGTGAACACCGATAAGGTGTATCGTGAATCCAAAGATGCGCAGTCCATAAACAAAACCTTGGAAAAAGAGTTTGGCTCGCAGTTTAAGCAGTTGCGCAAATTGGAAAAGCAAGGCATAGAGTTACAAAAGCTGTTGCTTTCCAATAAATTGCCGCCTGCTGAACAAAAAAATCAACAAGAACGCATGGCCAAAATCAACAAAGAGTATTTGGCATTGAAGTCTGCGACCGATGAGGAATACTCGTTGCGCCGCAATGAGGAATTCGCTTCCATGCAGCAAAAAGCCAATCAGGCTTTGATTGAGTTGGCCAAAGCGGAACATTATGACGTGATAGTGAAGGATGTGGTGTATGTGCGCTCTGAATTCGATATCACCGATAAACTGATACAAATCATGAATCGTAATTAAGATGAAGTTATCTGAAATCGTTGCAAAAATCGGTGGTGAGCTGTTTGGGGTCGATGTGGAAGTTGGGCAATTGGCACCGTTAGAAAGCGCAGATGGCACGGCCATCGCCTTTTTGAGCAATCCCAAATACCACCACCAATTGTCAGACACCCAAGCGGCGGCAGTCATTGTTCACCCCAGCGTGGTCGATGTGCCTGAGCACTTGAGCATTATTCGCAGTGACGACCCTTACCTGTATTTTGCCCAATTGGCATGGTTGTTTCATCCTCGTGCACAAGCCAATCACCAGCGCCATCCTAGTGCGGTGGTGGCAGACAGTGCGATTGTGCCGGCCAGTTGTGAAATTGGCGCTCATGCTTATGTGGGTGAACACACGGTATTGGGTGAGAACTGTCGCGTGTTGGCTGGTGCGGTGATTGAACACGATTGTGTGTTGGGTGACGACTGCGTCATACATCCCAATGTCACTGTGTACCATGGCTGTACCTTGGGTCAACGCGTTGAAATCCATTCGGGCACCGTCATCGGTGGCGATGGTTTTGGCTATGCCCCGGTGAAAGCCGATGGTTCATGGTTTAAGATACCGCAAACCGGCGGGGTGACCTTGGCCGATGATGTTGAAATCGGCTCCAATTCCACCGTAGACCGTGGTGCTTTGGAAGATACCCGCATTGGTCGTGGCAGTAAAATCGACAATTTCGTGCAAATTGCCCACAATTGCCAAGTCGGTGAACACACCGTCATCGCGTCTTGTACCGGCATTTCCGGCAGTTGCAAAATTGGCAATCACGTGGTGATTGCCGGTGGTGTGGGCATGGCCGGTCATTTGACCATAGCTGACAAAACCTTTATTGGCGGTGGCACCAACATCACCAAATCCATAACCGAAGCAGGGCATTATGCCTCTGTCTATCCGATGCAGACCTTCAAAGAATGGAGCAAAAACGCGGTGTATGTGCGCCGCCTTGCCGACATGAATGGTCGCATCAAACAACTTGAACAACACATCGCTGCACTTGGCGGCGCAAAAGAATAACTGAGGACACTCAAGCATGACCGAATATGCATTACCCATCGAAGCCAAGACTTTGCAAACCTTATTGCCGCATCGTTACCCTTTTTTGTTGCTCGACCGCGTCACTGCTTTTGAAGCCAACCAAACCTTAACCGCCATCAAAAACGTCACCATGAATGAGCCGTTTTTCCAAGGCCATTTCCCTGATTTTCCGGTGATGCCTGGCGTGTTGATTACCGAAGCCTTGGCGCAAGCTTGTGGTACTTTGGCGATTTTGTCGGAAGGCGGTCGCAACGACAAAGAAATTTACTTCTTTGCTGGCATAGACAATGCCCGTTTCAAACGCCAAGTCATTCCAGGTGACCAATTGGTGTTTGAAGTGGAATTGTTGCAAAGCAAACGCGGCATAGGCAAATTCAAGGCCGTGGCCAAAGTGGACGGTCAAGTGGCGGCCGAAGCCGAAATCATGTGTGCCAAAAAAGTAGTGGGATAAGCCATGGCAGCAACCAACATCCATCCCCAAGCCATTGTTGACCCGAAAGCCGAATTGGCCGAAGGCGTGAGCGTTGGTCCGTTTTCGATTATCGGCCCGAATGTGCGCATTGATGCCGGTACCGAAGTAGGTCCGCACGTGGTCATAGATGGCCACACCAGCATAGGCAAAAACAACAAGATTTTCCAATTTGCCTCTTTGGGTGCGCAGCCGCAAGACAAGAAATACGCCGGTGAACCCACCAAATTGATTATTGGTGACAACAACACCATCCGCGAATTCACCACTTTCAATACCGGTACGGTCACAGGCATAGGCGAAACCCGCTTGGGCAACGACAACTGGATTATGGCTTATGTGCATTTGGCGCACGATTGCGTGGTGGGGAATCACACCATTTTCGCCAACAATGCCTCATTGGCTGGCCATGTCACCATCGGTGACTGGGTGATTTTGGGCGGTTATTCCTTGGTGCATCAATTTTGTATCCTAGGCGATTATTGCATGACCGCGTTTGCCGCCGGCGTGCACAAAGACGTGCCACCGTATGTGATGGCAGCCGGTTACCGTGCCGAACCCAAAGGTTTGAATACCGAAGGCATGCGCCGTCGTGGCATGAGTCCAGAGCAAATTGAACGCGTGCAACACGTGTACAAAGTCCTTTACCGCCAAGGTTTGGCTTACAACGAAGCCAAAGCGCAAATCATCGAATTGGCGCAAAGCCAAGAAGAAGTGCAGGTATTTGCCGACTTCTTTGCCCAGTCGACGCGCGGTGTGATTCGTTGAGGTCTTGAACTCCAGTACAAGCGTCCTGTAAATTACAGGACGCTTTTGTTTATTCAGAAAAAGTATCCATATGAGCAAGTCGGTATACCAGCATCAAGGTTTTGTGGCGTTTGTCAGTGCCCGTTTAATGGCGGTTTTGGCCACGCAAATGCAGTCTGTGGTGGTGGCATGGCAAGTGTATGATTTGACCCGTGACCCCATGGCTTTGGCCTTGGTTGGTTTGGCACAGTTTATTCCGATGTTGCTATTGGTTTTGCCCGCCGGTGATTGGATAGACAGGTTTAACCGCAAATGGGTGTTGGGTGGCAGTTGGTTGGTCGGCTGTGCCTGTTCGCTGATGTTGTGGTGGTTGGCAGGGCATGGTGAATCGGGCATCAATGGCATTTATGCGGTGTTGATGGTGTATGGCTGTAGCCGCGCCTTTTCCGCGCCAGCAATGCAATCCTTGTTGCCACAAGTGGTGGAACGCGAACAATTGCCTGCCGCCATTGCCGCCAACTCCATGCTGATGCGTGGCGCTGCCATCGGTGGCCCTTTGGTCGGTGGTTTCTTATATGCCTATGGCGGCGGCAGTGCCACGTTTATCGTGTGCGCGCTGTGTTTTGGTTTGGCCAGCAGCTTGCTCACACGCGTGCCTTTGCTCGACCCCGAGGGCGTGAAAGCCGCGATGCGTTTGGCCAGACAAGCGACTTCGTCTATGGTCGAACGGGTGCGCGAAGGCATGCGCTTTATTTGGCGCCATCCGGTGGTGTTGGGCTCGATTTCCTTGGATTTGTTTGCGGTCTTGCTCGGTGGCGTCATCGCCTTATTGCCGATTTACGCGCAAGAGGTATTGCATGTGAACGCTTCCGGCTTGGGCATTTTGCGCAGCTCCATGGCCGTGGGCGAGGTCTTGTGCGGCCTGTATTTGAGTACCCATCCGTTTAATAAAAACATCGGTCGCAACCTGTTTATTGCGGTGACGGTGTTTGGCATCGCCAATTTGGTGTTTGCGTTTTCGCACCTATTTTTATTGTCGTGTGCAGCCTTGTTTGTGGCGGGCGCAGCCGACATGGTCAGCGTCTACATCCGCAGCTCCATGGTGCAATTGTCCACGCCCGATAGCATGCGTGGCCGTGTCAATTCGGTCAACAGCTTGTTCATCAGCTCATCGAATGAATTGGGTGAATTTCGTGCCGGCTCCAGCGCGGCCGCGTTTGGGGTGATACCTGCAGCGGTGATGGGTGGGGTGTGTACTTTGCTGGTGGTGGGCTTGTGGTCGAAATGGTTTCCCAGCCTCAGACATGCCAACCGTTTTGCCGATGTGGAATATAAAAGCAAAGACGCAGCTTAACTGGTTGTATCCTACAAGTGGCCTGTAAATGTTTACAGGCCGCTTGTGATTGCTTGGGCAGAGGGCGCGTTAATAATTTCCAGGTACTCATCAATTTTAAGTTTGAGCAGAGGCAAATCCAGTTGCTTATTGGTGTAGAGATTGCTCCAGTATTTATTTTCGTTGAAGCCAGAGCTGTATCTTGACGAGTTTTTGGTGGATTGGGTGATGTATCCCCAAAACCACAAATCATCCCAAACTTCCATCTGTTTTGCATTGTAGCGCTGCTGTAAAAATGCATTGATGCCATTGAAGTTGGCAGGGCAATCCACTTTTAAATCCACTTTGAAAACATGGGTGATGACGGAGTCAACAGGTAAAAACAGTCGGTCATCTGTTTGTAACTCAGGGAAAGCTGCAAAAATAGCCAGCTCGGGTGCGTAGTGGTCGGAATGAAGGTGGTAGAGTGCTTTAACCAACAGTGCAGCAGTTTTGGGCCCCCAACCTTTTTGTTTGTTTACAACATCATAGAGGTGTAAATAAGGCTGGGTGTTGGGGTCAATTTTTGCTTTGCTAGGCGGAGTGCCTTGCTCCAAAAATCGAACAAAATCGGTAAAAGTTTCAATGCTGCTGTGACAAGCAAAATACTGTTTAAAAAATGGGCCAATGGCATCCATTTTAGGTCGGCTTTGTGTGTGAACAACACTGTGCAATAAACAATACAACCGTTGCGTCAACGTGGTGTGTTGGGACAAGGTATGCCGATAGTAATTTTGCTGTACTTCGTGATTGTAAACACGGTTGCTCTCAAGAAAGGCAAAAAGGCGTTGTGGTGTATCCATAAGGCTCGCATTGTCAGAGGGTTTTTTCAGGTTGAGAGTGTTTACAGGCCGCTTGCGTGTTCGGTGGCGGTGGTTTTACCCAATTCCATATCACCCCAAGCCTTCAACGCCAATATTACTGGCGCCAAAGTTAACCCGCGTTCGGTCAGCGAATACTCGACCTTGGGCGGCACTTGCGCATACACCACCCGCAGCACAAAACCATCGGCCTCCAAGGCGCGCAATTGGTTGGTGAGCGTGCGTTGGGTGCAATTGGGAAACAGCTTTTGCAATTGGCTAAAGCGCAAGACCGATTCTTGCAGCAAATGGTACAAAATCACCCCTTTCCATTTGCCGCCTATCAATTCCAACGTCGCTTCGACGCTGCAGCCAACGGCGCAATCAAAATGTTCGTGTTTTAACTTGCTCATGGTGTTCTCTTGTATGGTGTCGGATAAGACACTGGCTGTCGATTAAGTGCGTTCTTACGCAAACACAGGGTTCACGCTATGATAGCAGCACTGTCCATCAAGGAGTATTGCCATGCAAGCCATAGGTTTTGAAACATCGTTGCCCATCGCTGACGAGCGCTCATTGTTTGCCTTTGAGGCCGCCATGCCGACCATCGCCGCCCATGAGGTATTGGTGAAAATCGCCGCCATCGCGGTTAATCCTATTGATATCAAAGTGCGTAATTTTGGTGCACCGCCTGCCGGTGAAACCCGTATTTTGGGTTGGGATGCCGCCGGTGTCATCACCGAGGTGGGTAAAGATGTCAGCGGTTTTCAAGTGGGAGACGAGGTGTATTACGCTGGCGTGGTCAACCGTGCCGGTTGCAATGCCGAATACCAAGCGGTAGACGCACGCATCATCGCCAAAAAACCGCACAGCTTGGATTTTGCCCAAGCCGCAGCCTTACCATTGACCAGTATGACCGCGTATGAAGGCTTGTTTGACCGTTTGCAAGTGAATGTGAGCAGTAACATGCGCAATCGGGTGTTATTGGTCATCGGTGGTTCAGGTGGTGTCGGCTCACAAATCATCCAACTGGCCAAACAATTGTCCGACTTGACCGTGGTCGCCACCGCCTCGCGCCCTGAAAGCCAAGCGTGGTGCCAAGAATTGGGTGCGGACGTGGTCATAGACCACCGCAATAATTTGCTGGAGGAATGGCAAAAAACCGGTTTGCCGGCCCCAAGTTGGGTATTCTCGACCCAACACACTGACGACTACGCTGAACAATTGGCCGCTTTGATGGCGCCGCAGGGTAAATTGGTGATGATAGATGAGCCTGAAAATTTAAAATTGACATGGTTTAAAGCCAAATCTATCTCACTGAACTGGGAATCCATGTTCACCCGCGGTATGTTCGTCACCGCCGACATTCAGCGCCAACATGAAATACTGACCGAAGTCGCCGCGCTCATCGACGCAGGCAAAATCAAAACCACGCTGAACAAAGTCATCAGCCCCATCAATGTTGCCAACCTGAAACAAGCGCACAGCGACATCGAAAGCGGCAAAAGCATAGGCAAAATCGTGTTGCAAGGTTGGTAATGCATTCAGTTTCAATAAAAGCGGCCTGTAAATCATTACAGGCCGCTTTTTTTATTGCGTAGGCTTGTGAGTGAGCAAAAATATCTGCCACAGGTAAGGCAGGGGATTAGGTATTTATTTCTAAAGCCAGCTAAAACAAAAACATGGCTTGAATTGGATGGATTACTCCAATTAAAATAGCCAACACTACAAGCAGCTGATTTTAATCACCAACTGAATGGGAGTGGCATCATGAGTTCTTACTATGGTACGGAAAATAACGATGTGTTAAAGGGTACAGGGTGGCGTGACAATCTGTATGGTTATGCGGGAAATGATGTTTTGTACGGGTATGATGGTGGAGACTATTTTGATGCTGGAGCAGGAAACGATACCGTGTACGGTGGGGACGGCGATGATAGGTTAGAAGGAGGCGCTGGCAATGATGTGTTATGGGGTGACACGGGTGATGATTATCTTGTGGGGAGCCTTGGCAATGATGTCTTGCGTGGGGGAGCAGGGGTAGATTCACTGTTTGGGGAAGAGGGAGATGACTATTTAGATGGTGGTGCTGGTGATGACTGGCTCAGAAGTGGTGATGGCACGAATCAATTATTGGGTGGCAGTGGCAACGACACTGATTTGTATGCACTGGATAAAGGCTATAACACCGTCATAGACAGTGACGATACCACTGCCATTGATACGGTTAATTTTATCAACAGTTTTGACTACTCATTTCAAAGAGTGGGATTTGATTTGCGCGTACTTGATGCAGACGATGCCAATAACACCACCGTCATCAAAGATTTTTTCAATTATGCCAATCAAGCCTACCGTAAGAATTTAAATTTTGCTGGGCATATGTATTCATTGCAGGAAATGCAACTCTTTGCCTTTTTCGCCGATTGGCAAGGAAGCAGTGGCGCTGATGTGATACGGGCCTCCAATGTGTCTGAAGATTTGTATGGGGGAGCTGGTAATGACACCTTATACGGTTATTTGGGCGTTGATGATTTGTATGGTGAAGCTGGAAACGATACCTTATATGGTGGTGGTGGGCGCGATTATCTGGTCGGTGGACTCGGCAATGATACTTTGATAGGAGAATTGGGTGATGACGAGCTAGAGGGTGGCGAGGGCAATGACAGCGATACTTACATAGTGTCTAAAGGTTCGGGTGCGGATGAGATTTATGACATTGATGATACGACGGCGACAGATACCATCCGCTTCAGTGGCATCGCCAGTACTCAAGTGAAATTTTCAGGGGTGAATACTCACTTAACCATCAGTGGTTATGGTACAGACAATGATGGTGTGTTGGTGTGGCGCTACTTTGACAATACTGTTAATGCCCACAACAAAAAATTCGTCTTCAGCGACAAGACTTTGACCTTGAGTGACATGCAGTCGGGTATCATCCGCGTTCCCCTTAATGGCACGGCGGCAGCTGAAACACTGTATGGCAGTAAAGTTGCCGATGCGATATACGGTTTGAATGGCAATGACATTATTTATGGTTACGAGGGTAATGATGTCATTCAGGGCGGCAATGGCAATGACAATATTATTGGTCATGCCGGCAATGATGGCTTGAATGGTAATGCTGGCAACGACACCTTGGGTGGTGGTACGGGAGATGATGTTTTATACGGTGGTAGCAGCAATGACATCGACTTATATTTGTTTCAAGCTGGTGCAGGTCGTGATGTGGTGATAGACACGGACGACACCACCGCGACAGATTCTTTGCGCTTCAGTAACATCAACAGCGCCGCCGCTACTTTCAGTAGGTCCGGCAAGGATTTAATCGTTAAATATGGCGCGACCGATCAAGTAACGGTTAAACAGTTTTACGACACCAGCGTCAAAGCCGGGCGCAAGCAATTCCAATTTGCCGACAAAACCATTACCGCCGCGCAAGTGCCTGCATTACTGCAGCAAGCACAAGCTTTGAAAACGGCTGTGGCGAGTTTGAGCAGTGGCGATACGACGCTTGTTGCCAGTGCGAGTATTAATACTCTTCCAGCCAATACAATGGCAGCAGCAGTGTAAATCATCATCTATTATTAAAAATAGCGGCCTGTACATTGTAACAGGCCGTTTGTATTTGAAGGATACATTCAATTTTAAATAGATAAAAATAGATAAAAATAGATAAAATAAATTATGAAAATAGTATTTTTACTCTCTATAATATAAATCAAATCAATTGGTTGTATTTTAAAATAACTTTGATTAGAATCAAATAAAGTGCATTTATTATGGTTGTTGTTTGATTTTAAAGGAGTTAATCATGGCTGTGATCTGGGGTACTTTATTAGACGATATTTTGCAAGGTGCCAGCGAAAATGACTCCATTTATGGGTATGCAGGTGCGGATCAATTATTCGGAGGCTTGGGGAATGATGTTTTAGATGGAGGTTCTGGGAACGATATACTCACAGGTGGATGGGGGGATGATACCTTATATGGTGGCTTAGGCGACGATATCTTAAAAGGAGAAGTTGGGCATGACAAACTATATGGTGGTAGTGGTAATGATCAACTATTTGGAGGTATAGGTAACGATACTTTGTATGGTGAGATTGGTAATGACGTGTTGTTAGGTGAGGACGGAAACGATGTATTGTATGGGGATTTGGGTACCGATACCTTGAATGGTGGGTTGGGGAATGATGTGTTGTATGGAGGTGCTGGCAATGATGTGTTGTATGGGGGAGCTGCCAACGATGCCGATACTTATTATTTCTCCGCTTATCAAAGCAATGGTGTGGATTTGCTTATAGATACTGATGATAAAACTACCGTAGATACTTTGGTGTTTGACAATATCAATCGCACTAATGCAACATTTTCCCGTGCTAATCAAAATCTTATCATCAAATACGATACCTCGAGTCAGGTGGTGGTTGAAAACTATTTTAATTCCAGTTTGTTTGCACATACCAAGCAATTTCAATTTAAGGATATGCTATTGGATTTGAAGTATATGCAGTCTGGAGCATTGCGTTTTAGTATTACTGGCTCGGATGATCCAGATACTTTAATGGGAAGTAATGTTGCTGATATCTTACTAGGTAATGGTCGCAATGATATATTGCATGGCTTGGAGGGCAATGATGTCTTACAAGGCGGTGATGGCAATGACATTCTTAATGGTGGTAATGGTGATGATGGTTTGAATGGTAATGCGGGTAGTGATACTTTAAATGGGCAAATGGGGAACGATTTGTTGTACGGCGGAACTGGCAATGATGCCGATACTTATAATTTTGCCAGTGGTCATGGTATTGATGCAGTCATAGATACGGACGATACCACCGCAGTGGATACATTACGGTTTTTGAAAACCAATAGTAGTGTCGTAAGGTTTAGCCAATTTGGTGATAATTTGGTCATAGATGGTTACGGTGGTGGAGCCAAAGTGACAGTGCGTGAGTTTTTTAATGAAACCTTAAGCGCAGATAGTAAGCGTTTTGTATTTGATGATAAAACCATTAGTGCTGATCAAGTGAAAGCCATGTTGGTTTCTGCTATGAGTGCTATGGGTTCTAGTGCCGGTAGTGGTAGCAGTGCTGTTGTGAGTAATAGTAACAACACACCTTCATTGGTGGCTGCAAGCAATTAGTTGTTTAATACATACCTTGCTCTGTATTTTAAGCGGCCTGTAATGATTTACAGGCCGCTTGTTTGTGTCTATGGCACAGGCTTTATACCCAGCCATCTGCGCGTAAGTGCGCATACACTTGAATCACGCCGGCAACTTGGGTATCCAGTTGTTGGAATTCATCCCAAGTAAAGTAACGGGCGGCGCCGATTTCGGCTTGGGCTTGGAAGGTGTCGCAGCCTAAGTCATACACAAAACAGTCTTGTTCCATGGTGATGGCTGGGTATTCGCCATAAGCGGGGGCGCTGATGTGGGTGTAATGGCGCAGGCGGGTGGTGTCTAAGTTCAGAGACAATTCCTCGTTGATTTCACGCAGCAGCGCTTGTTCGGCGGTTTCGCCGGCATCGATTTTGCCGCCGGGCAAATACCACGCCTGTTTGTGTTTGCTGTAGGCCAAGAGCAAAGCTTTATGCTGCACGATGATGAGGCCAGCGGTGGCGAGGGTGTGGGCTTGGGTCATGGTGTTGGGTGGGCAGAATTAACGGTCAAGAGGAGTGCATGATACACATATGGATGAATCGCCGTCACGTTGGAACTTATGCATCGTATCAAGCGGCCTGTAAGTGATTTACAGGCCGCTTATGAGAACTTGGTTGCATCGCAAGCAGGAGTGTCTGTGTGATGGTGGGCGGCACTGTTGGCCATGAACAATGGCAGTATTGCCATATGAACACATAGGAACGCACAGGTGTACGGATTTTGGGCATTAGAGTCAGCGCCTGCTTTATGATTGGTGAATTCATCAGACTGAACTCTAGGCAAGCCATCCGAGTGACAATATTTCAATGACATTTTTGTGAGTGGATGCAAAGCCTTATTGCGCGATGTTGCCACAACATAAGCGAATTTAAGCGGACACAAAACCACAGAAGTAAATTTCAGTTAAAATGGCGGATTATTTTCGGATAGTCTAGGCTACATGAGTACACAACGTCCTCTTACCATCGCCTTAATCGCTGGCGAAGCATCGGGTGATTTGCTGGGTGCGCATTTGATTGCGGCATTGAAACAGCATTATCCGCATTGTCGTTTTGTTGGCATCGCTGGGCCTTTGATGCAAAAAGAGGGCTGCGAGAGCCTGTATTCACAAGAGGCCTTGGCGGTGCGCGGTTTTACCGAGGTGGTGAAACGCCTGCCGAGCATCTTGAAAATCCGCAAAGGCGTGGTGGCGCAATTAACCGCCATGCGGCCGGATGTGTTTATTGGCATAGACGCGCCCGATTTCAATTTGGGTGTGGCCGAAAAGCTTAAAGCCGCCGGTATTCCGACCATTCATTATGTCAGTCCATCGGTGTGGGCGTGGCGGCGCGAGCGCGTGAACAAAATCGTGCACCAAGTCAATCGTGTGTTGTGCCTGTTTCCAATGGAGCCGCAGCTGTACATAGCCGCCGGTGGCAAAGCCGATTTTGTTGGCCATCCGTTGGCGCAGACTCTGCCTTTAGAGCCTGACAAAGAGGGCGCACGCCGTCAATTAAAGCTGGAAGAAGCCGAGCAAGTGATTGCGGTGATGCCGGGCAGCCGTGTCAGCGAAATTGATTACATGGGCACGGTGTTTCTCGATACCATCCCATTGATTTTGGAATCCTACCCCAACGCGCAATTCTTGATACCGGCCGCCACCACAGCGACGCGCCAGCGTTTATTGGAATTGTTGGACAAAGATCAGTATAAAAAACTGCCAGTACGGGTGATGTCGGCACACGCGACTTTGGCCTGTGTCGCCGCCGATGTGGTGTTGGTGGCCAGTGGCACGGCCACGCTGGAAGTGGCTTTGTGCAAACGACCTATGGTGATTTCCTACAAGATTTCCGGTTTGACTTACCGTTTGGTCAAACACAAAATCAAAGTGCCACATGTCGGTCTGCCGAACATCTTGCTCGGTCGCGGTGCAGTACCAGAATTGTTGCAAAAAGATGCCACGCCGACCAAGCTGGCCGCAGCAGTGGTGCATTGGCTAGACCATCCGGAAGAAGTGCAAGACTTACAGGCCGCTTTCACCGAGCTGCACCTGAGCTTAAAATTGAATACCGATGAACTCGCTGCCAATGCCGTATTGGCAGAAGCGAAAGCCTTACCGTGACCCTATTGTTTGCAGGGGTGGATGAAGCAGGGCGTGGCCCGTTGGTCGGCAGTGTGTTTGCCGCCGCGGTGATTTTGCCCGCCGATTATGATTTGCCCAAACTCACCGACAGCAAAAAGCTGACCGAAAAATGCCGCGATGAACTGGCGCCTTTAATCAAAGAACAGGCCTTGGCTTATGCGATTGCTTCGGCCAATGTTGCCGAAATCGAGTCGCTGAATATTTTGCACGCCACCATGTTGGCGATGAAACGCGCGATTCTGGGTTTAAATCTGGCGCCGCATGAGGTGTTGATAGATGGTAACCGTGTACCGCCCGAATTGCCGTATGCGGCGCGTGCCATTGTTAAAGGCGATTTGAGTGAGCCGGTGATTTCCGCCGCTTCGGTCTTGGCCAAAACCGCGCGCGATGCCGAAATGTATGCGCTGGATAAGCTGTATCCTGAATACGGCTTTGGCCGCCACAAAGGCTATGGCACGCCCGAGCATTTGGCCGCTTTGGAACAATACGGCGTGTTGGCCGAACACCGCGTTGGCTTCAAACCGATTAAAGACATGGTGCAGCGTGAGTTGTTTTAAGGCGTTGCCACAGCAGAAAGGAAGACGATGAAAGGTTTTGCCAGTGTGTGGGTGTTTGCCGGCCGCGGCGATTTCGATGGCTGGGAGGCGCTGGAGCGCTATATCGAGCCAGTATACGATGCCCAAGTCAATGCGCAAGCGTCGGCGTTTATGCGCGAAGTGGGCTTGCAAGATTACGAGCCCGATTGCATAGAGGCGGAATTGTTGGAGGCAGGTGAGGTGTTGCCCTTGGCTGAATTATTGGATGGGACTTCTTATGGCGAACAGTGGTTGCGTCGTTTGCCGGCCGATGTCAGCGCCAATGCGGTGATTTGCGTGTTCAGTCCCAACCGCATCAGCACGCCTGAAGCGTGCAAGCTGCCATTCATAGGGCAATACGCCTACATTCCTTAAGCGATGTTTGAATAATATAGCGGCCTGTAAACCTGATATCAGCGTTTACAGGCCGCTTGGCTGCTGGGCAATCATAAACTGTGATATAAGAAGCAGCACAGATCAGAGGGAGGGTTGGCGATGATACGCAGTTGGGTGATGGTGGGATTGCTGTTGTGGCAGCAGATGGCGCTGGCGGAGGAGTTGGACGCGGCATGGCGGCAGCTGGCAGTGCCTGCACCGTTGGCCAGCACTTGGCAAAAACTGCAACAAACGGCCAAACTGCCGGCTCGGGCTGAATTTCGGGCGCGTGCTCAGGCGCAGCTGCGCGCGTTCACTTGGGCTGCGCAAACACCGGCATTGCAACAGGATTTGGCCACGCGTACTCAGCGCTATCCTGCGCCCAAATACCGCATGTTGTCGGCGCAAACCCTCACCGAACGCCGCATCGGCAACGTGCCGTTCAGCGTGCGCATGTCACACCAATTACAGCCCTTGCCCAATGGGCAAGCGACTTTGTGGCAAATGCAGGTGTTGAGCCGTATGGGTGGGGAGCGTTTTCGCACTGAGGCCGAAGCGATATACCACCCTGCCATGGGATTGGTGAGCACGTGGATGGACAGCAGTGAACATTCAGAAATCAGCACGACGCTGTCGCAGCAGCAAGTGGACTATTTGGCCGATGGCTCCTTGCCACGGCATTACCGTGAATCCAGCGTGACTGCTTACCGCTATTTATGGGATGTGCCAAGTACTGAGCGCAGCAGTACCGGCGAGTGCAGCGCCAGTGAGCCGTATGCAGCCACGCGCATCCATCCCAATATCAAAGGCCGCGCCCAAAGTGTGCAATGTTTAACCCGCCCCAACGACCACGCTGTTAACACCATAGACATGGTGTATTTGCTGGATTACCAAGTGTTTGTGCCGACATGGCAACATTATTTGGAAGGCGATTGGCAATGGCGGATGTTGGCGTTTCAAGGCACTTAAACCGGGTTTAAGCGGCCTGTAAAATGGGTTAGGCTGATGGGTTGTAATGGAGTAGTGCATGTGTTAACCATTGGGCTGAAGCTCTGACAGCGAGAGATTGAACGCAGCGAAGCGCGCTGATTTTGGCGCGCTTTGATGATGTTGCTGATGTGGACATCTTGCAGCTTCAAAGTAAAGCACTGATAACAATACAAACGGCCTGTAAGCCTTAATATCGGGCTTACAGGCCGCATTGATGCCTATTCAAATACTTAAGACAAGCGTTTGCGCAAGTCTTGTACTTCTTCTAACAAATCCAACATCACCGCCACTGCCTGCAAGCTGGCGTCGAAATCGCGTTGCAAACGGAAGGCGGTGCGCGCTCGCGCCAATTCATCGCTGACAAATTGGTGGCTTTGCGGCGCGGTGTCGCTGCTTAAAATATCGTGTTCAAACAATTGCAATACCCACGCCGCCTCCTGGCCGCTGGCGTGCACAAATTGCTCGAAACTCAAGGTGTGGGCGCCGTCGACGATTTCGGCATAACACACTTCGCTGATGGTGATGTGGTGTAAACTCACGTGTTTCATACGGCCTCCTTAGGCTGAGCGCGGATTGAAATTGGGAAACGCAGCCGCCAAATCGGCATAAGCCTGTTTTTGCGCCTCGGTCACCGCTGGCGGCACCACCACGTTTAACACCAAATACAAATTGCCGGCTTCGGCGCTGTTGGGTATGCCTTTGCCTTTGAGGCGCAATTTCTTGCCGCTTTGGCTGCCGGCGGGGATGTTGACTTGCAGCTCGCCGGCAGGGGTTTTAACCGTAATCGGCCCGCCCAGCGCTGCTTCCCACGGTAAGACATGGGTATTGACCAGCACATCCAAACCATCAACGCTGATGCCTTCTGGTGTGCGGTAGTGGATTTCAATGTACAAATCGCCATGGTCGCCGCCGTTGACACCGGCTTGGCCTTGGCCAGCCAAACGGATGCTTTGCCCTTGTTTCACCCCTTTGGGGATTTTCACTTGCAGGGTTTTGCGCTGGATTTCGGCTTGACCGTAAGCATTGTAAGTGGGAATGTTGAGGCCGATTTGTTGGGTGGCGCCGCTGTAAGCCACGCTCAAATCCACTTCTATGCTGGCGTGTTGGTCTTCGCCGCGCCATGATTGTGGCTCACGCTGCGTGCGCGCGCGGCTGTTGCCACCACCAAAGCCGGCACCAAAGCGGCCAAACAAGTCTTCAAAACCACTGAAATCTTGCCCATCGCCATAGTGAAAGTGTTGTTCATAGGCCTTGCTGTCAAAGCTCTGTCCACCTGCGCTACTGCCGCCTTGAAACGCATGCGGATGGTCGAGCAGGTAATCGTATTCGGCTTTTTTGTCAGCATCGCTCAAGGTTTCGTAGGCGATGTTAATCGCCTGCATTTTCTCTTGCGCGTCGGGTTCTTTGCTTAAATCAGGGTGGTATTTGCGCGCCAACTTGCGGTAGGCTTTTTTGATGGTGTCGGCATCGGCATCGCGTGCCACGCCCAAGGTTTGGTAATGAGTGTCTGCCATGTGTCATCGTCCTGCGAAAAAAGAGGGATGGGTAAACAAGCTGACCTTGAGTATATAACCAAGCGCGTGAGCGATGTAAGCGCTGTGTGCAAAAAATCGCTGCTCAAACAGGGCATTGAAAAGAAGGCTAAGTAAACAAACAAGTGGCCTGTAAACATTTACAGGCCGCATTGAGAGCTTATAGGAGTGGTTTAATGGGGTTGCACCAATAAAGACAACAGCCCTGCGGCAATCAAAGGCCCCACCGGTACGCCACGGAATACCGCCACACCAATGATGGTGCCAAGCAGCAAGCCGGTTACCAGCAAGGGTTGTGCACTCATCAAGCCCACACCCCGACCACCCAGCCAAGCAACGACGATGCCGACGCTGATGGCCACCAATAATTGCCAATTGGTCACGATGGCCATAAAACCGGGTACTTTCAAACTGCCGGAAGCCAAGGGCGCCAACACGCCTATGGTGAGGATGATGATGCCGATGTTAAGGCCGTTCTTCTGTATCCACGGCAGGTATTGCGCCAAGGCGGTTTGTTGGCACAGCAATAACACGCAGGCGGCGATGGTGATGGAAGCATTGTGGCTCAAGACGCCGAGGCCAATTAAGGCCACCAACACCATGGAGCTGCTTTCAAATTGTAGGGCGGGCATGGTCTGACATTTCAGAAAGAAAACGACATGGTAACAGCCTCACAGACAAAGAAAAAGGCTGCCAACAGCATAGCTGGCAGCCGCATCGAACATACGAACAGATGGGTTTTAGGCGCTGTACAACAAGGGGAACAAATCCTCATCGTGCATTGCAGCACCTGCGGGCAAGCGCTCGGCCAAGCCGGGGAATTCCGGTGACGTCACCCACTGCCTTGGCGCATGGGTGATGTCGTCGCCCAAGAAACGCACCGAAAAGACGCGACGGGTGGTGGCCGAGCCTTGGGATGAGTGCAGTGCCAACATGTGGAAAAACACCGCGTCACCAGGTTGTAATTCCCAGCCCAAGATATTGTGCACACTGCGGTCGGCTTCAATATCGGGCAAGTCTTGCAAGCTGCCTTCGGGGAACCATTTGGCCTGTTTGTCCATAAACGAGCGTGGCATCAACCAAGGGCCTAAGTGGGAACCGCCGACAAATTCCAACGTCGCGGCGCGTGGCACGGGATCGACCGGCAACCACATGCTGATGTTTTGGCGGCCATCAATATTGTAATACGGCTGGTCTTGGTGCCATGGTGTTGGCTGTTGTGTACCGGCGGTTTTGACCAAAGTATGGTCGTGATACAGTCGCACTTGTTGGCTTTGCATCAGTTGCGCTGCGGCTGCGGCTATTGGTGTGTTGAAAATGAATTCGCGGTATTCGGGTATGTGTTGCCAATTGCAAAAATCCTCAAAAAACCAGCCGGGGTCATCGGCTTGACTGGCGGTTTTGGCGCGCGGGCTGGGTGTGGCGATGTTTTTGTCTATGCCACGGGCCAGCAGTTCTATCATTTCGGGCTTCACCAAGCCGCGCACCACCACCACGCCATCGCGGGCGAAGTCAGCTATCAATTGGTCTTCTATTGCAAATACAGAGGTAGACATGGGTGTTTTCCTTTATAAAACCATGGCGGCAATCCAGCCGGTACAAATCAACGGTAAATTGTAGTGTATGAAGGTGGGCACGACCGTGTCCCACATATGGTCGTGTTGACCATCGGCGTTCAGGCCGGCTGTGGGGCCGAGGGTAGAGTCTGAAGCGGGCGAGCCTGCATCACCCAAGGCACCCGCCGCCCCAATGATGGCAACTGTCGCCATGGGTGAGAAACCAAACGACACACATAAGGGCACATAAATGGCGGTTAAAATCGGCACGGTCGAGAAAGACGAACCGATGCCCATGGTGACAAACAGGCCGATGAGCAACATCATAAAGGCGGCCAAACCTTTGTTGTCACCGATGATGGCCACGGAAGATTCCACCAAAGCAGGCACATCGCCGGTGGCCGTCATCACTGCGGCAAAACCAGTGGCGGTAATCATGATGAATCCTACCATGGCCATTAGGCGCATGCCTTGTGTGAACACATGGTCTTGTTCTTGCCATTTGATGACACCGCTCATCGACACAATGGCAAAGCCGACCAAGCCTCCGAAAATCATCGAGCCTGTCCAAAGTTGGGTAATCAAGGCCAGCACGATGCCCAATAATACCAAGGCTTTTTGCCATGTTTGTAGCACGCGCGGCGCAGCAGCATTGTCCAAACCTTCAATGGGCAAATCGGAATAGGTGCGCTTTTTGCGATAGCTGATGAACAAGGCGATGATTAAGCCGATGACCATGCCAGAAGACGGAATCAACATGGCAGGTGTGGCTATGGATTTGTCCACGCTGAAATTTAAGGCGGCACCTGCTTTATTGATGTTGCTGATCATGATGTCATTGAGGTAAATCACCCCATATCCGATGGGGAACGTCATGTACATCACAATCAAAGAAAACGTGATGGCACAGGCAACGGCGCGTCTGTCCAATTGCAATTTGTTCATCACATGCAAAAGCGGCGGAATCAAAATGGGTATGAAGGCAATGTGCACGGGGATGATGGTGCCTGAGGTAAAGCCCACCAAGATTAAACCGATGTACAAGGCCCATTTGATGTTGTTCGGCGATTGACCCAAAGTGACTTTGTGATTCACTTTGCCAATCAGCCAATCGGACAGGTGTTGGGTAATGCCTGTGCGTGACAACACCACCGCAAACGCACCTAACGTGGCATAAGCCAAGGCGATGGGCGCGCCACCACCCAAACCAGCATTGAAAGCCTCTACCACGGCTTTGATGTCCATGCCTGAGAGCAAACCGGCAATGATGGCACCGACCATCAGTGACAACACCACAGACACTCGCATCAAACTTAAAATCACGACAATAAAGACAGCAATCACAACAGAATTCATTTTTCTTCCTTTGCAATGCATTGACGATTTCAAAATATGAAATCATGCTAGGAGTGAGCACTGCAACAAGTCAATGAATTTGTCTATACAAGTAAACTCAAATTTAGTAAGTATTTGATTTTAAATTATTTAAACATTTGGCTAAATTTTGAATCGGCAATTTTATGGCAAAAAATTAGCCAAAATGTTCAAAAAGCGTCTTCTGACGGGCAGAAGACGCTTTGGTACAAATGGGAGATGGGTTGAATCAGCGTGTGTGCACCCACTCGCGCACGCAGTCGGCGATGAGGCTAGGGCCTTGGTAAATCATGCCGCTGTACACTTGCACGGCGCTGGCGCCCAAGCGTTTTTTGGTGGCCGCATCTTGGCCAGCGACAATACCGCCAACACCGATGACAGGCAGCTTGCCTTTTAAGGCGTACACCAAGTGTTGCAACACATATTCGCTTTGCGCACGCACGGGCAAACCTGACAAACCGCCGGCTTCTCCGGCGAGAGGGTGATTGCCCAACGACGATTTGTCTATGGTGGTGTTGGTGGCGATGACGCCGTCCATTTCCACTTGCGTTACCACTTGGGCGATGGCTTCGATTTCTTCCAGATTCAAATCTGGGGCAATTTTCACCGCCATAGGCACATAGCGGCCGCGTTGCTGTTGCAAGCGCGCTTGTTCGTCTTTCAAAGCGCCCAATAATTTGCTCAATTCGTCCTCGCTTTGTAAGGCACGCAGATTTTTGGTGTTGGGCGAGGAGATATTGACGGTGATGTAACTGGCGTAATCATAGACTTTGGTCAGGCAAGTCAAATAATCATCGACGGCGTTTTCAATCGGTGTGGTGGCGTTTTTGCCGATGTTAATGCCGAGCACGCCTTGGAATTTGGCGCGTTTGACATTGGCAATCAAGGCATCGACACCGTGGTTGTTAAAACCCATGCGGTTGATGATGGCTTGGTGCTCGGGCAGACGGAACAAGCGTGGCTTGGGATTGCCGTCTTGTGGACGCGGGGTGATGGTGCCGATTTCGATGAAACCGAAGCCTAAAGCGGCCAAGGCATCGATGTATTCGCCGTTTTTGTCCAAACCAGCGGCCAAGCCAACTGGGTTTTTCAAAGACAAACCCATTAAGGTGCTGGGGCAAGGCATTACTTTGTTGCCAAAATGGCTGAGCAAACCAAAGCGGTGCGCACGTTGCAGATTGTCTAGGGTCAGATGGTGGGCTTTTTCAGCGTCAAATTGAAAGAGCAGCGGTTTAATCAGCGAATACATATAAAAAGCGGCCTGAAAACAATGAACAGCCGCCATTATAAGCGATGCGGCTTATTTGGGCTTGTGCTTTTTGGCGCGCGGATGGGCGGCATCGTAGACTTCAGACAGGTGGCTGAAGTCCAAACTGGTGTAAATTTGGGTGGTGGACAGCTGTTTGTGGCCGAGCAATTCTTGTACGGCACGGATGTTGTGCGAGCTTTGCAACACATGCGAGGCATAGCTGTGACGCAACATGTGCGGACTCAAATGGCGGTCGCTGTTTTGGCGCTGTGCCCACGCATCGAGGCGCAATTGAATTTGGCGCTGGCCGATGCGCGCGCCCAAACGTGAGGTAAACAAGGCGTTTTCATTGCTGTTGGCTTGCCTGAGAGGCAAATACGCTTCGACTGCCAAGCGCGCTTGTAAGCCCAATGGCACTTGGCGCTGCTTATTGCCTTTGCCTTGCACGCTGACCCAGCCAGCTTCCAATTGCACATCTTTCAAATCCAACGCGCGCAATTCAGACAGGCGCAGACCGCAACCATACAACAGTTCAAACATGGCTTGGTCGCGGATGGCCATGGCATCGTCTTTGTCGGCGCCATGGCTAAACCATTGGTTCAGCGGTTCGGCTGGTACGGCTTTGGGCAAACGGGTGTTGGTTTTGGGTGCTTTCAGGCCAACACTCAAATCAATTTCCCAATCGTGAAACTGGCGCAAAAACTGCGCGTATTGCTTCCACACGCTGATTTTGCGCCCCAAGCTGCGAGGGTTTAAGCTTTTTTGGCTCAAACGCATCAACACTTGGCGCAAATGCATAGCCGCCAGTTCTTGGTCTTCAGTTAACTTCTCTGCCAACAGGCTGCACAATTGCTGCAAATCACGCCGATAGGCATTGATGCTCAGTTCGGACAGATTGCGTTGCTGCATGCGCTCTAGGAACGGCGCAATCTGGGCGCGAAATGCGGCCAATGTGTGCGGGGTGCTCATCGAGAGACTTCGATTTCCAAGTCGGTTAAGTCCAATTGCCATTGGCCCATGATGTGTTGGAACAAGGCCAATTCAGCAGGGTTTAGCGCATGGTCGCCTTTGCATAAGGACAAGGCGGTGGCCAATACCGCGATGCGGCTTGGGCGCTCGGTGACTTCGGCCAAAATTTTGTTCACTTGCTCAGGCTCAAGCATGGACACGCGAGCTTCCGCTGTGTTGAGTTTGTTGCTCAAGTCGTGCAAATAATCACGCAACACTTGCATGAATTCCAATGGGGTCAAATCCACCAATTGGTACACGTTTTTTTCGCTTAAACGTTCCAATTCTTCTTCATCTAAATCGCTGTCAGCCAATAAGCACATGGCTAAAATGCGGGCACGGGCTTGGGGGCTGTTTTCAGGATACGAACGCATGGGTTTTTCCTCAGTCGGTAGTGGCAAACGCCGCTTGAAAGGCTGCGGGCGTGTTGGCAACACTTTGTTGTTGATAGTCGTAAAATACCATGCCGTTTTTGATTCGGGCAATTTGTTGCGCGTCAGATGCACGCTCAAACAGGTAAATAAGGGTAAAGCCGGCACGGCCTATGTCGGTAACGGCGACGCGGATGTTGAGTTCATCGCCGTGAAACGCTTGATTCTTAAATTGTATCGCAGCATCGGCCATAATCAAACCCATCCCGTCTATGTCCATCTCGGTGTAATGGTGGTGTTTGAGAAAGCGCAAACGCGCCTCATGCGCCAAACGCAAAAACGCATCGTTGCTCAAATGGTTGCCATAATTGATGTCACCAATTTGCACGGTGATTTGGGTTTGGTAATGCCAAGTATTGGGTAAATCAATTTTGACGCGGCTCATGTTTGCTGTCCTTGTGGCTGGCAGGGGGTGCGAAATATGTTAAGCTGTTTTTATGCTATTTGCGCAAGGAGGTCAATATGTATCAGCACATTCTGGTTCCTTTTGATGACAGTCAGGCCGCTTTATTGGCTTTGGTTGAGGCTTGCAAGATGGGGCGCATGACCGGTGGGGTCTTGCACATCGTGCATGTGGTCGATTTGGCGCAATTTTCATGGTCGGGCGCGAGTTTTCTGCGCAGCGAAGAATTGGCCATGGCCAGCGCCGACACGGCCAAAGCGGTGTTTGAACGCGCCAAACCGATTATGGCCGAGTACAGTGATGTACAGGCCGAGCACACGGTGTTGGAAGCGGTGGGCGAAAAAGTGGCGTCTTTACTGGTGAGCAAACTGAATGAATGGCATTGCGACTTGGTGGTGATGGGCACGCACGGTTTTAGCGGTGTGAAGCATTTGTTGATGGGCTCGGTGGCACAAGACGTGATACGCCAAGCGGGTGTGCCGGTATTGATATTGCGCATGGCCACACCGACTTAATCACCTTCATTTAAATAGATTAAAGCGGCCTGTAAACAGTTTACAGGCCGCTTATTTATGCATTAATCAAGCTTGTTGGCTGCTTAAAGCCATGCTCGGCTTGGGTTGATTCAAGGCATTGAACAAGGCGGCGGCCAAAATCATGGCGATGCCCACATATTGTGACCAGCCCAAAGGCTCGCGCAAAATCACTGCGGCCAATAAGACCGCAGTCAAAGGCTCGAAGATGGTCAAGACTTGTGCGCGTGTGGCCGGCATCCATTGCAAGGCTTTGGTGTAGAGGCCATAAGGCACCAAAGTGCCGATAACGGCAATCGCCACTGCCACCACCCACACGCTAGGCGCTACTCCTGCCAGCATTTTGTCCACCGCAGTGTGGAAGAAGGGAGTGAACAGCATCGCCAGCCCACTGATGAGCACGCTGCTGTACAACACCAAGCTCGGTGGGTTGTTGTTGACGGCTTTCTTGCCCAATACCCCAAAACACGCATAGCTGAATCCGGCCAACAAGCCATACACAATGCCGGTGCCATTCATTGGGGCGGCGCTGTTCAAACACATGGCCACGCCGGATACCGTGACCAGCGTCAACACCACACCGATGGGGGTAATGCGTTCACCGAGTAAAAAGTGCGCCAAAATCACGCTCCACACCGGTGCGGTATACAACAAGGCCACTGCCAAGGCCGCACCTATCGATTGCACGGCCAAGAAATAAAACAAAGTCATCATCAACACGCCCAGTAGGGATTGCAGGCTGAGCATGGGCAATTGTTTGAATTGAAACTGGCGCAAGCTGTGCCACACCAATGGGCTGCTGACAATCAACACCAATGAAGCCAAGGCGATGCGCAAACTGGCCACTTCCAAGCCAGAAAAACCGGCTTGATTGAGCTGGGTGCCCATTAAACCGATCAAACCCCAACAACAGGCGGCGATGACCACCAATATGCATCCCAAGAAATAATGTCGCTGCATCGTCGTGTGCTTCATGATAAAAACCACACTATGCCATAAGTTATTGAAATAAAAAAGTCAGTTATTTCAAGGATTTTTTTGGAGCAATGAAAACAGTTATTTTTAAGTTAATAATGTCGTAAAAAAGGTTCGTTCGGTGCTAGATGGTTGCAAGGCTTGGTTGAGAATGAAGGCTGGAAAAGCAAAAAACCTTAATCTTACGATTAAGGTTTTTTGTATGGTGGTCGGGGCGGTGGGATTCGAACTCACGACCCTCTGCTCCCAAAGCAGATGCGCTAACCAGGCTGCGCTACGCCCCGACGAAGGAGGTAAAAAAACGCCACAAGGAGTGACGTTTTTGTATGGGTGGGGTGGCTAATGGGGCTCGAACCCACGACAACCGGAATCACAATCCGGGGCTCTACCAACTGAGCTATAGCCACCACCGATAAAACGTTACTGCATATAAATTTTGGCGCACCCGACAGGAATCGAACCTGTAACCCCCGGCTTAGAAGGCCGGTGCTCTATCCGGTTGAGCTACGGGCGCTCAAAGAGACTGTCGAATGCTACTACTTATTCTGTGGTCGGGGCGGTGGGATTCGAACTCACGACCCTCTGCTCCCAAAGCAGATGCGCTAACCAGGCTGCGCTACGCCCCGACTGAGAATCCGAACTATACGCAGTCCCCTGAAATGTGTCAAGCGCTGTCCCTGAAGAAAATGCGCAGAATTCAATAGGAGATTGAAAAACAGTGAAATTTTTTTACGATGAAAATGAATTTTGCGCGCGCCAGCGTGCGGCGCTGGATTTTTTTCTGCATCGAATAGGTGCGGAAAACGACAAAAAATGGCAAAATACCACCTTTGCATTGGGTGCGGTGTGCACCACTTTTAGGAAAACAGATTCATGAGTGCGACTTTAATAGACGGCAAAGCCATATCACAACAATTGTTGGCCGATGTGGCAGCCAAAGTGAGCCAACGCAGCAGCGAGGGCAAACGGGCGCCGTGTTTGGCAGTGGTATTGATCGGAAGTGATGCTGCCAGTGCTGTGTATGTCAATAATAAGAAAAAAGCCTGCGAAAAAGTGGGCATCAAATCTTTGTCGTATGAATACGGCAGTGATTTTACCCAAGAACAATTGTTGGCTTTGGTGGATGAACTGAATGCCAACGACGAAGTAGACGGCATTTTGGTGCAATTGCCATTGCCAGCGCACTTAGATGTGCAACAAATCATCGAACGCATCCGCCCAGACAAAGATGTGGACGGTTTCCACCCTTACAATGTCGGCCGTTTGGCAGTGAAAATGCCATTGATGCGCCCATGTACGCCACGCGGTGTGATGATCATGTTGGAGCAATCTGGCGTGGATGTGATGGGCAAAGACGTGGTGATTGTCGGTGCTTCCAATATTGTCGGTCGTCCACAAGCGTTGGAAATGCTGTTGGCGCGTGCCACAGTGACGGTGTGTCATTCCAAAACCAAAGATTTGGCGGCAGAAGTCGGTCGTGCTGACATCGTGGTGGCCGGCGTGGGCATCCCGAACTTCATCAAAGGCGAATGGGTGAAACCCGGTGCGGTGGTGATCGATGTCGGTATCAACCGTTTGGACACCGGCAAATTGTGTGGCGACGTGGAGTTTGAAATTGCCAAAGAGCGCGCCAGCATGATTACCCCTGTTCCGGGTGGTGTCGGTCCAATGACCATTGCGACCTTGATGCAAAATACCTTAGACGCTTGCGAATTGCACGATTGATTCGCGTCACCACAAGCTTACAGGCCGGCCTGTAAGCTTGTTCTTTTTCTGCTTTTTTTGTTTACAGATAAGTGCCAATGAACCAGCTTTTAAGTGATATGTGGGACACGCTGCGTTTGCGTTATCGCCCGTTTGAAACCTACCAATTCCCGGCGTGGGTGTATGTGGTTGTGACCGTGGTGTGCGGTATCAGCATGGCGGCGGTGGCGCAATTCAATGTCAGTGCTCAGTCCGAAATAACATTGCCGTTTACCAGTCAAGTTGGCATGGTGGTGTTTTATGTGCTCTATGTGGCTGCCCAATGGTGGTGCTTGAGCTTTGTGTTGCCCAAAGTATTGAAACATTTTGGCGCTGAAGTGCCGAATTTGTGGGGTTATATGTTGGTGACACAGGCATTTAGCATGTTTACTGTTGCCTATATGTACTTGCCCAAGGAATTGATGATAGTTGCCAGTTTCTTTGGCATTTGGACATTTTGGGTGCAAATCTTTGGCTTGTTCAATGTGGCCGGTCGCTTGATTTCACCTTGGAAAGTCTTGTTGTCGTATGTGTTGTCCATGCTGTCTTTCATACTGGCTATGATGTTCATCCTGAGCATGTTCATGATTGCCGGACAACTGGACACCAAAGAGTTGGAGCAAAAAATGCAGCAAATCATGCAAGAGCAACAGCAATTGCAACAACAAAATCAACCTGCTAAATAATGGTAAAAACACCATCAAAGGCGGCCTGTAAATCATTTACAGGCCGCTTTTTTGTGCTTGTGAGCGGTGGTCAATTAAACCGATACAGCAGCATCTATTACGCGCTCTGTGTGCGCCAGCCACGCGCTCAATGCCGCAAAATCTTGTGCAAATGTCGGCTGTATGGTGCTGATTTGCGAGCATGCGCGCGCTTGCAAATAGGTGCTGTGTTGGTGCAGGTGTAAGCCATTGAGCTCGGTATTCAGCCGCCATGTGCTTGGGAATTGGTAGCTGACAGCGGTAGGATAATGGTTGGTGTGTAGGCAATGGGCTTGTAACAGTGGATGGTGTAACAGTGTGTGCAAACGCTGCGCCAGCTCAGTGTAACGCTCAGGATAGGCCACTAAGGCATCGCACACATTGGCGAGTAAATACGCTGGCAGGGTAAACGGGATATGGCCATCGTAATGTGCCAATTGGGCATAAGTGCCTTGTTCTGCCAGTTTGGCATAGGCCTGTTGGTAAAACACCCAGCTCAAGCCAGCTAAAGCGCCTATGGCCTTGCCCGAGGTGGCGCTGGCGAAATCCACTTCAGCCAAGGAAAACGGCACTGCACCAAAAGAAGACACACAATCTAAGGCGATGGAGAAGTCGCCACCGCGCTGTGCCTTATACGCGCTGAATAGCGCCACATCGTTCAAACAACCGGTCGAGGTTTCGCCGTGCACGGCTGCCAGCCATGCACAGTCTTGCGCTTGCTCGGCCACATCTTGGGCATCAAATACCTGTCCCCATGCAACCTCGTACACGCGAAAGCGCAAACCAAGCGCACGTGCTTGCTGGATGAGGCGTGTGCCAAATTCGCCATTGCTGCATATCAAGCCCATGGCTGTGCCATGTTTGGCCTTGAGTTGGTTCAGCATCACCTCGTTGGCGAGCGTGCCGCTGCCCAGTAGCAGCGCCACTTTGGGCGCGCCGCTCAGCTTGAGTAAACGGCTGCACACCTCGCTGTGCAAAGCCGTGAATTCGGCTGAACGGTGCGACACATGGGTGTGGCTTAGGGCGCTGGTTTGCGCCACCGGGCCGGGGTAGAAGCAGTGTTGTGCGCGCTGAAACTGTGCATAAAAATCGCGTGCGGCGATGGCGTTTAACACCATGGGAATAAAACTCGCCGCTGCTGTGCCCACCGCAGGAGCAAAGGCTTGGAAACCGATGTGGTGGTACAGTTTTTGTTGGCGGGTGGTGCCGGAAATCACACACGCGCTGTAATTTTTGTCCAATACATAGACGTACAAAGCCTGTGCCAAACGCAGAAACACAAAGCTGTGACGGTGCTCAGGCTGGACGGCCAGCAAGCGGATTTCACACAGTTTTCGGCACGTTGCTGCATCCAAATGCTGCTCGATGGCGCCGATTTTGCCATCCAAAGAAAACGGCCGCACATCGCGAAACGCCAACATCGCAATCAGCTCATCGTCTTGGTATAGCACCACATAAGTGTTTTCAGCATGGAATTTGTCCACCAACAATTTTTCGGCATTGGCAGGGTGTTGCGGAATTTCTTCCACAAACGTGGCGTAATTAAGTCTGGCGATGGCGGTGAATTCGGCGACAGTGTCGGCAATTTTGCAATGGTACATGGGCAAGTCTCTACGCATGGTCAGAATTCGAGCTTAACATGCCTGCCGTGTAGACTTGTATTGGGCATATCAATTTGCTGCTAATGATGCGCTGAATGCACACAAATATGCGGCCTGTAAGCCACATTCTAGGCTTACAGGCCGCATGAATACAGAACAGTGTCTAATTGGCTGCCATCAAACAATACAAGCTGGTCACTTCTTGCGAGCGCGCCGCATGTAAGACATCGTTAGCGTCTTGTGCCTTGGCGTGTTTGGGCGCGGTGTTGTGTTTGGCGACGATGCGCAAACCGGCTGCTGTAATCCACGTGTTTAAATCATCGGCATCGCGCAAACCAATTAACTCGGCCAAATTGGACATGATCAGCCACGCCTGTCCATGTACGGATAAATGGGCGGCTGCGCCGTCTAGAAATGCCCGCAACATCTGGCTGTTCGGGTCGTACAAGGCGGTTTCTATCATGGCGCTGGGCTTGGCTGGCAACCATGGTGGATTGCACACGATTAAATCGGCTTGGCCCTCTGGAAACAAATCTCGTTCAACAACATGGATGGCGGCCTGTACGCCCAAGCGGGTGAAATTGGCCTTGGCAGTCGCGATGGCCACCGGATTGGTGTCGGTGGCGATGATGTCGCTGATGCCGCGTTTGGCCAGTATCGCTGCCAACACGCCCGAGCCGGTGCCTATGTCCCAAGCGCTGTGGCAAGGCTGTGGCAAGGCTGCATTGGACAGCAAGTCCAAATACTCGCCACGCAACGGTGAAAACACCCCAAACGGCACATGTATGTGGGCATCGTCCAAGGCAGAAATAGCGATGCCGCGCTGATGCCATTGCTCCGCGCCGATATAGCCTAGCAATGCGTGCAGCGGCAATAACGCCGTGTGCTCGTTGTCAAAGCCAAACGCTTGCTGACAAGCGGCCTGTATGTTCGGTGCGCGGGGCAGGCTCAATTGCCATCCCGCCGCTACTTCCACCAACAAATGGCTCAATACTTGGCTGCGCTGTTGCTGTTGCAAACGCCATTTGTGGAAGGTTTCCAATGTTGAGTCGGCAGGTTTAAGCGGCTTGTGCAAGCGGCGTTTGACCGCATCCAATAAGGCTTTGGCTTGGTGGTAATCGCCTTGCCACACGGTGGCGGTTTTGTCGCGCCACAGTTTTAAGGCTTGGTCGGCAGACAGGTGTTCCTGCTTGGCTAGGTATTGTAATTGTTGTGGCGGCTTGATGTGGCTGTGGCTGAGCCAAGTCAAAGTTTGACCTTGGTGGTCAAAGTCGTGTTGTTGCAAGCCTAGGGTTGGGATATTTTTGGACATTATGTATAAAATTGTGTTGTGCGTTGCGAAATAATTGCAAACTTTCTGCAAAATAGTCTTGATTTTGTCCAAAATGTGGCTACAATGGAGACACGTTTTGCTGGTTTAGCAGTTTTGATAACAATTTTAGACAAAAGGTCTATTATGCAACTGGATATTGCACGTTTAATTGATTACTTTGGCGGTGTGAATGCACTCGCTGCCGCGTGGAAGCAGCATTATCCCACAGAGGTGGTATCGACAGCAGCCATTTACAAATGGCGCGCACGTGCGTCTTTGCCATTGGCGCAGCTACAAAAATTGACTGCCTTGGCCGAGCTTCAGGGCAGACCTTTGGATTTGAATGCTTTTATACAACACCAACCTCAATTGGAGCGTACCACCATGTCTAGCAACAGCCGAGTCATCATTTTTGATACCACTTTGCGCGATGGCGAACAATCGCCTGGCGCAGCCATGACCAAAGAAGAAAAAATTCGTATTGCGCGCCAGTTAGAGAAGTTGGGTGTTGATGTGATTGAAGCGGGTTTTGCCGCTGCCAGTCCTGGCGATTTTGATGCCATCCAAACCATCGCCAAAACCATCACCAAATCGACAGTGTGCTCATTGTCACGTGCGAATGAACGCGATGTACGCGCAGCAGGTGAAGCGATTGCGCCAGCAGCGAAAAAACGCATCCACACGTTTATCGCCACCAGTCCATTGCACATGGAACACAAATTGAAAATGTCGCCTGCGCAAGTGCGTGAAGCGGCAGTAAAAGCGGTGAAAATTGCGCGTGAATACACCGATGATGTGGAATTCTCTTGCGAAGATGCACTGCGTTCAGACATTGATTTCTTGGTGGAAATTTGCAGCGATGTGATTGCTGCGGGTGCGACCACGATTAACATTCCCGATACCGTTGGTTATGCGATTCCATTCCAAACCGAAAAATTTTTCCGCGAACTGATTACCCGTACCCAAGGTGGTGACAAGGTGATTTGGTCGGCACATTGCCACGATGATTTGGGTCTGTCTGTGTCCAACTCTTTGGCTGCAGTGATGGGCGGTGCGCGCCAAGTGGAATGCACCATCAATGGCTTGGGTGAGCGCGCCGGTAACGCGAGCTTGGAAGAAATCGTGATGGCCTTGAAAACCCGCCACGATGTGTTTGGCTTGGAAACTGGCATAGACACCACGCAAATCGTACCAACGTCTAAATTGGTATCGACAATTACCGGCTATCCTGTGCAACCAAACAAAGCCATTGTTGGCGCCAATGCGTTTGCACATGAGTCTGGCATCCACCAAGACGGCATTTTGAAATGCCGTGAGACTTACGAAATCATGTCGGCCGAGTCTGTGGGTTGGTCACACAACCGCCTGACCTTGGGCAAATTGTCTGGCCGCAATGCGTTCAAAACCAAATTAACCGAATTGGGCATCCATTTGGATTCGGAAGAAGCATTGAATTCTGCTTTTGCCCGCTTTAAAGAATTGGCCGATAAAAAGCGTGAAATCTTCGATGAAGACTTGCATGCTTTGGTGTCTGACGAATTGGTCAACATCACTCCCGACCGTTACAAATACCTGTCATTGAAAATCCAAACTGAGACCGGTGAGCTGCCACAAGCAGAAATCGTCATCAGTGAACAAGGTCAAGAACACCGCGCTACCAGCCAAGGTTCAGGTCCAGTGGATGCCGTGTTCAAAGCAATTGAATCTGTGGCGCCTAGCCATGCACAACTGCAATTGTATTCCGTGAATGCCATTACCGAAGGCACCGAGAGCCAAGGCGAAGTGACAGTGCGTTTGTCTAAGGACGGTTTCATCGTCAACGGTCAGGGTGCAGACACCGATGTGATTGTGGCCAGTGCCAAAGCGTATATTTCGGCTTTGAACAAATTGCAAAAACCGGATGAGCGCATCAAAGCACAAGGCATGATATAAAGCAGCCAAGCTGACATAATAAGCAGTGGAAGAGAGGGAAGCGGTCTGTAAATGTTTACAGGCCGCTTTTATCATGGGCAAACATGGTTTCATCACCCAGAGGTGAAGATGGCGACATTACACAGATTTGATTTACAACACTTGCCGATTGCCGCGTGGAAAAACGGCGGCGGGCAAACGCGCGAATTGGTGCGCTTTCCTGAACACGCGAGTTTGGACGATTTTGCATGGCGCATCAGTGTCGCCGACATCGCCCAAACAGGGCCGTTTTCACGCTTTATTGGCATAGACCGGCATTTGTTAATTTTGCAAGGCGAGGGCGTGTGTTTGCACAGCCAAGAAGCAAACATCGACAAAACTTTGCATGCCGATGGCGAGGTGTTGGCGTTTGCCGGTGAAGCAGACATGGACAGTCTATTGTTGGCTGGGCCGGTGCGTGATTTCAATGTGATGGTGCGGCGGGATGCGTGGCAAGCGCAGGTGACCGTATGGCACACAGCCAGTACCATCGCTGCTAATACGGGCTTGGTGATGCTGTGGCAAGGGGCAGCGCAATGTCAGTGGGGTGAGGAAGTGCTGGCCTTGGAAACAGGACAAGGCTTGTGGTGGCAAGGGATGCATGGCGAATTGAGCTGGCAACCTTGTAGTGGCGATGCCAAATTGATAGCGGTGATGTTGCAGTCATTGGATAACACAGAGTCTGCTTGGGGTTGAGATAAGAATAGGCAAGTCTTCAATCGGACACAGGCTATAAAGACACATAGATACAGAAGTGCAAAGTTGCATGCAGGTTTGTTGAAATGTCTACAGCCATAATCACAATATACAAGCGGCCTGTAAACATTTACAGGCCGCTTTTTGGCTTATTGGTGATTCAATACATTACAAATTCGGATTCACAATGATTTTCACCGCCGATTCGTTGTTGTGTATCAGCGTTTCAAAGCCTTGCGAAATCAAATCGTCGAGTTTGATGCGTTGGGTAATGAATGGCGCCAAGTCGATTTTGCCTTCTTCCACCAGTTTGATGGTCGCTTGGTGGTCGTTGCAATAGGCGATGGTGCCGCGCATGTCCAATTCTTTCATCACCACGCTGTGTACATTGACGGTAGCGGGGTGGCTCCAAATCGACACGATGACAATCACGCCAGTCGGTTTGGTGGCGGCGACCAAAGTGTCCAAGACGGCATTGACGCTAGAGCATTCATAGGCCACGTCCACGCCGGCGTCACCGGTGATTTTCATCACTTCGGCATGCACGTCCACTTGTGACGGGTCGAGCACATAATCGGCGACGCCCGATTCAATGGCTTTTTCTTTGCGCTTGGCACTGAGCTCGGTGATGATGACGGTGAGACCTTTGGCTTTCAAGATGGCCGATAATAGCAAACCGATTGGACCCGCGCCGCCAACCAAGGCGATGTCGCCGGCTTTGGCACCACTGCGCACAAATGCATGGTGACCGACGGCCAAAGGCTCGATCAATGCCGCTTGGTCCAGCGGAATTTTGTCTGAAATCGGGTGTACCCAACGGCGTTTGACCGCAATTTTTTCGGACAAACCACCACCATGACCGCCCAAACCGATGAAATTCATGTTTTTGGACAAATGGTAGTTGTCGCCTTCGCCAGTGGGCACATCATCGGCCACAATATACGGTTCGACCACCACGTGTTGACCGACTTCGATGTCGTCCACGCCTTCACCGACGGCATAGACCACGCCAGAAAACTCGTGTCCCATGGTAATCGGTGCCGATTCACCTGAAATCGGGTGTGGATGGCCGCAAGGCGGAATGAAAATTGGGCCTTCCATGAATTCATGCAAATCGGTACCGCAAATGCCGCACCATGCGACTTGGACACCGACGGTGCCTGCGGCAACGATAGGTTCAGGGATGTCTTCAATGCGGATGTCACCGCGGTCGTAAAAACGGGCTGCTTTCATAGGGCACTCCTCATGATGGTTGTCGTGATGGTCTTGCATGAACAACCATAGCGCATTGCGCTCACAAGAGTTTGTATCTGCATCAATAGAGGCACAGAAAAGCATGCAATGACGGGTGAGTGTGTTGCGGTGTTTGCAACACAACGAGGGTATCAAGGCAAACCCACAATAAAAAGCGGCCTGTAAACATTTACAGGCCGCTTTTTTACCACACTTAATGTGTCATGCTCTTAAAGACACAATGATTTAATGAATACATTAATTGTATCGTTTAATTCGATTCGGCCTCGCGCACCAATTCGACATCGGCATTTTTGGCTGGCGTGGCAATGACCAAAGTCTTGCGCGTGCGTCGCCAGCCGAGTAAACGGCGCAAACACAGCGCTGCGCAATAGGCGATGCACACCGCGGTGACAAAATAGCGAATATTGGCCAAAGAGATGGTGATGTGACCCGTGAGCAAGTGCAACAGGCTTAAGATGATGCCGTACAAGGCCGGTAGGCTGAATGCCAAGGTCAGTACCAAACCCAAAACGCGAAACGCGCTCATGTGAAACACCTGTTTGCGCGCCACAGCCTTATTCAATTGCAGCAATTGCCACAAGGCAAACGTCATCACCAACACCATGCCAGCATTGGCCAAGACTTGCAGCCAGTTAAACGCCACATCCGGTACGGTGGGGATGATATTGGGTGTGTTGCGGCTGGGTTCGTCCAGACTTTGCGCCACATTCAAGACCAAGCCATACCACAAATCGGCCAAAACCACGTACACAGGCACGGCAGAAGTTAATCCACGCACGGCGTTCATTCCAATGAAAACAAAGGCTGACAGTTTAAACGCAGTCACCGTTTTTGGATAGCTTGCACTGTTTTATTTGTGAAAAAAGCATTGACACCACAGTGTTTAAAACGTATGTTTCAAACACTTGTTTGAAATTCTAAATGCCATGAGCCAAGCCGACAGCCTCACCATCGAAAAAATCCTCAAAGTTGCCGAAGAGCACTTTGCCGTCCATGGTTATTACGCAACGTCCATGCGCCAATTGACGCGTGAAGCCGATGTGAATGTGGCGGCAGTGCATTACCACTTTGGCAATAAAGAGGCCTTGTTTTTGGCGGTGTTAAAACGCCGTATCGCACCGTTTGTGCTGATGGTGCTCGACAATATGAAACAAAAAGCCCAGCTGCACGCCAGTGTGCGGCCTGAAGACTTGGTACAGGCTTTTGTCGATGTGTGTTTGCAATACGTGCGTGATTTTGACCGCGAAGCCGGTTTGGTCACGCGCTTGGTCACCCGTTTGATGGTGGATGAATATAAGGTGTTTCGCGAGCAATTGGCGCAGGAATACAGCGACATCATCGAAAGCATTTTGCATTTGTTTGAACAGGCTTTGCCGCATTTGGACAAAGAAACCGTGCGTTGGCGCATGCACATCGCCCTGAGCACTTTGTTCAACAGTTTTGCCGGTAACGATGTTTTAAAAGCCTTGGCTCGCCGTGAGTGGGTCAATGCCAAGAATCCTGAACAAGTGGCGCGCTATGTGGTGCCATTTGTGGTCGCAGGTTTAGTCGCGCCTTAACTCGGGCGCAGTCAATTAAGGAGAAGAAGTAATGTTAAGTTTGGGCTTAATGCTACTGCTCGGTGGAATTGCCGCTTATTTTCGTGCCAAAGGCTGGATCATTGCCTTGGCCGCTTTCATAGGCGCGCTCATCGGTGGTTCAGTGTGGTGGGCTTTGTTGCCTTTGGTTGCGGGGGTGGTGTGTTGTTTGCCATTTGTGCAAAGTTTGTACATGCCAACCGTGTTTGGCTTGTTCAAAAAAGTGACGCCGCCGATGTCGGAAACCGAACAAGATGCAATCAATGCAGGCACGGTGTGGTGGGATGGTGAATTGTTTTCAGGCAAACCTGATTACCAAAAACTGTTGAACTACCCACACCCACAATTGACTGCCGAAGAACAGGCGTTTATTGACGGCCCAGTCGAAGAATTGTGCAACATGCTCAACGATTGGCAAATCAACCATGAGTTGAAAGACTTGCCACAAGAGGCATGGGACTTCATCAAACAACACGGTTTCTTGGGCATGATCATCAAGAAACAATACGGTGGTTTGGAATTCTCTAACTATGCCCACGCCAAAGTGGTGACCAAAATCGCCACCCGTTGTGGCAGCGCGGCCGTGACCGTGATGGTGCCTAACTCGTTGGGCCCAGGCGAATTGTTGCAACACTATGGTACCGAAGACCAAAAGAATTTCTATTTGCCACGCTTGGCCAAAGGCGAAGACATTCCTTGCTTTGCTTTGACCAGTCCTTCTGCAGGCTCTGACGCCGGTGGCATTCCTGACTTTGGCGTGGTAACACGTGGTTCATATACCGATCCGCACACTGGTGTGCGCCATGAAGATGTGTTGGGCGTGCGCGTGTCGTGGGAAAAACGCTGGATTACTTTGGCACCTGTGGCCACCGTTTTGGGTTTGGCCTTCAAAATGTTCGACCCTGATGGTTTGTTGGGCGACAAAAAAGAAATTGGCATTACCTGCGCTTTGGTGCCTACCCACCATGAAGGTGTGCAAATTGGCCGACGTCACTGGCCGTCTGGCAGTGCGTTTATGAATGGCCCAACTTGGGGCGCAGATGTGTTCATTCCTTTGGAGTGGATTATTGGTGGCGTTGACTTTGCCGGTCGCGGTTGGCAAATGTTGGTGGAATGCTTGTCTGTCGGCCGTTGTATTTCCTTGCCAGCCAACTCTGTGGCCGCAGGCATGGTCAGCTCGTATACCACCAGTTTGTATGCCCGCATTCGCGACCAATTCGGTTTGCCGATTGGTAAATTTGAAGGTGTGGACGAGGCTTTGGCGCGCATCATTGCCAATACCTACCAAATGGAAGCCTCACAAGACTTGGCTTTGACCGGCTTAGATGTGGGTGAAAAACCAAGTGTGATTTCAGCGATGTTGAAATACCACAATACCGAACGCATGCGCAAAACCTTGAACGATGCGATGGACATTCATGGCGGTCGCACCGTGGTACAAGGCCCACGTAACTATTTGGTGCCGGCTTACCAAGCCATCCCGATTGCAATCACGGTGGAAGGTGCCAACATCTTGACCCGCAGCTTGATGATCTTCGGTCAAGGCGCCATTCGCAGCCATCCTTATGTGTTGCGTGAAATGATGGCGGCAACCAATAACGATGCGGCTTCGTTCAAACAAGTCTTTGGTCAACACGTGCACTTCGTGATTACCAATGTGGCGCGCAGCTTCTGGTTGGGTTTGACCAACGGTTGCTTGAGCCGTGCCCCACAACGTGGTGTGACTGCTCCGTATTACAAACAAATGAACCGTTTGGCAGCCAACTTCGCCTTGTTAACCGACATGTGCATGTTCAGTTTGGGCGGCTCGTTGAAATTCCGTGAGAAATTGTCTGCCCGTTTGGGTGACATTGTGGCCAATCTGTACATCTGTTCAGCGGTACTGAAACGCTTTGAGCGCGATGGTTCACCTAAAGCCGATGTGGCAATTATGCAATACGCGGCGCAACAGGCTTTGTATGACGCACAAGTAGCGATGGATGGGGTATTGAAAAACCTGCCTAACCGCCCATTGGCGTGGTTGTTGCGCGGTTTGACCATGCCTACCGGTCACGCCATCAAGGCACCAAGCGACAAATTGGGTACGCAAGTGGCCAATGAGGCAATGAAAGGCGAAGAAGCGTTGGAACGTCTGACCCGCTTCATGTTCAAGCCTAGCGAGGAAAGTGATCCTGTTGGAGTGTTGGCGCCAGCGCACAAAGCGGTGATTGCAGCGGCCGATGCTGAGAAAAAATTGCGCAAATTAGAACGCAACGATCAGCTTTCTGCACCATCGCCTAACTTGCGATTAGAACAGGCATTGCAATTGTCATTAATCACGCAAGATGAGTTCGATTTAATCAACAAAGCCCGTGGCTTAAAACGTCAAGTGATTATGGTTGATGATTTCGATATGCAGCTTGAGCAACATGATGATAAATTGTTAGAGCGTCACATATTCTGATGCCTAAGACCCCGCTGGCGGCACTATGCATGCCAGCCAGTTGGGGATTTGTCTGACTGGGCAGCGAAAAAAACATACAATGGCTGCCTTTTTTGTATCGCATTGGCATGTGCCAAGGAGAAATAAAGCATGAATAAAAACGTTTTCACTTCGATTAAAATTTCCACCATTTTGATTACAGCCGGTATTGCCGCACAAGCTCATGCTTCGGGTTATCACTTTGGTTCACAATCGGTGAGCTCACAAGCCACTGCTAACTCGTCTGCTGCAGAAGCGGCAGATCCGTCTACCATCTTCTATAACCCAGCTGGTTTGACCAAATTGGAAGGCACCCAAGCCACCATCAATTTGAACTTGGTGATTCCGAGCATTGATTCATACGATCAAAAAGGCTATTACCCAACCGACGCCAATGGCAATCTTGTTGGCGCGGGCAAGGGCGAAGCGATTAAAGGCAGTCGCAAAAACAGCATAGACCCAGGTTTGACCTTTGCACCGCATGCTTACGCGTCGCACCAAATCAATGACCGCGTGGCCGTGGGTTTGGGCGTGTTTGTACCGTTTGGTTCGGGCACTGAATACGAGCGCGATTCGGTATTGCGCTACAACTTAAACGAATTGGGCTTACAAACCATCGCCATTCAACCCACCTTGGCGTTCAAACTGAATGACCAACACTCATTTGCAGTGGGTTTGGTGGCACAAAACACCTCGGCTGAATTGCGCCAATACGCGAACTTTGGCCCAGCAGTGGCTGCGGGTTTGTCAGAAAAATCAGGCGAGGCTGCGGCTGGCCTGACCAAATTAAACGCCGGTATTTCGCAATTGAACGGCGGTATTGCTCAGTATGATGCGGGTATTGCCCAAGCAGAAGCGGGTATTGCGCAATTACAGGCCGCATTGCAAGCCAATCCGAACAATGCCCAATTACAAGCACAATTGGCGGCGACCGAAGCCGCACGCGATAAAGCCGTGACCGAGCGCACTGGCTTGCAAACCCAGCTTGCAGGATACACAGCCCAACGCGACGGTGTGGCCCAACAAAAACAAGTGGTGGATGCGCAATTGGCGCAAATGGGTAAAAGCGGTAATGGTGGCGCCGATGGTCATGCCAAAATCAAGGGCGATGACTGGGGTTTTGGTTATAACTTGGCGTGGATGTGGGACATCAATGACGCCGTGCGTGTTGGTGTGAACTACCGTTCTAAAGTGGAACACACCTTAAAAGGCCATGCAGAATGGTATTTGGAAGACGGCGCCTTCAATAACCCATATTTGGGTGGCACCATCAAACAAACCATCCGTGACCGTGGCTATGTGGCCAAAGAAACCGCCAGCGTGAAAATCGTGACGCCAGAATCTTTGTCTATGCATGGTATGTGGAAAGTCGATCCAAAATGGAATTTGTTTGCCGATGCCACTTGGACCCGTCACTCACGCTTTAACCAAGCCATCTTGCAATACGAAAACATGAAAACCGTTTTGCCAGCCGCTGATGGCAACAAATCCAATAAAACCGTGTTGAATCCAAACTGGAAAGACACTTGGAAATTCGGTGTTGGTGCGTCTTACCAAATCACCGAGCCGTTGCAATTGCGCTTTGGTTTGGCTTACGACCAATCACCAGTGCGCAGCTCGGAATACCGCATGTCGACCTTGCCAGACAATGACCGCATTTGGTTCTCTTTGGGTGGTAAATACGACATCAACAAACACCACAGTGTGAACGTGGCTTACAGCTATATTTACATCAAAGACTCAGATGCGCATGTCAATGGCTATGGTACCGACAAAAACGCTTGGGGTGCAGGTACTTCTGCCAGCGTCAGCAGCAAAACCAATGGTTCTGCTAAGTTTGACAGCAATGCCCACATCTTAGGCGTGCAATACACGTATAAATTCTAATCAAGTCAACGCGGGTGGGGCAACCCACTCGCATGAATTACAACCCTGTCAGTAAAGAGGTTTTCTTATGTCTTCAAACAAGCTCGTGGTACGCAAAGTGGCCGTTTTGGGCGCAGGCGTAATGGGTGCTCAGATTGCAGCCCACTTGGCCAATGCCAAAGTGCCAACTGTGTTATTTGATTTGCCAGCCAAAGAAGGTCCTAAAAACGCCATCGTTGAAAAAGCCTTGGCCGCATTGAAAAAGCAAAAACCCGCACCTTTGGCCAGCAAAACGGCCATACAGTACATACAGGCCGCCAATTACGATGATGATTTGGCCTTGTTGTCTGAGTGCGATTTGGTGATTGAGGCCGTGGCCGAGCGTTTGGATATCAAAGAGAATTTGTACAGCAAAGTAGCGCCACATTTGGGCGCGAAAACGATTTTTGCCACCAATACCTCAGGTTTGTCGATTGAAACCTTGGCCAGCGTGTTTTCCAAAGAATTGAAAGACCGCTTCTGCGGCGTGCATTTCTTCAATCCACCACGCTATATGCACTTGGTGGAATTGATTGCTTGCCAAGAAACCGACGCTTCGGTATTGGACAATTTAGAGCGTTTCTTGGTATCGACTTTGGGCAAAGGCGTGGTACGCGCCAAAGACACGCCTAACTTCGTTGCCAACCGCATCGGTGTGTTCTCGATGTTGGCGACTATGGCCAATGCCGAGAAATACGATTTGCGTTTTGATGTGGTCGATGATTTGACGGGCGCGCGTTTGGGTCGTCCAAAATCAGCCACCTTCCGCACCGCCGATGTGGTGGGTTTGGACACGTTTGCGCACGTGGCCAAAACCATGCAAGACAATTTACAGGCCGACCCTTGGCATGCGCATTTTGGTTTGCCAACATGGTTGACCGGCTTGATTGAAAAAGGCGCTTTGGGTGCAAAAACCAAGGCCGGCATCTTCAAAAAAGAAGGCAAACGCATTTTTGTTCTCGATGCCAAAGCCGGCGATTATGTGGCTTCCAATGAAAAAGCCGACAAAGCCGTGACCGAATTGTTAAAAGCACCAACTTGGGGTGAGAAATTGGCCGCTTTGCGTGCCTCAGAACACCCACAAGCACAATTCTTATGGGCGTGTATGCGCGATGTGTTCCATTACATCGCTGTTCACGCCAAAGACATTGCCCACAATGCGCGCGACATTGATTTCGCCATCCGTTGGGGGTTTGGTTGGGACATGGGCCCGTTTGAAATCTGGCAAGCCGCGGGTTGGAAACAAGTGGCTGAGTGGATTAATGCCGACATCGCTGCGGGCAAAACTTTGAGCAATGCTGCTCTGCCAGCTTGGGTAGTCGATGGCCGTGACGGCGTGCATTCTGATGCCGGCAGCTTGAACTTCACGACTTTACACGCCGAAGGTCGGAGCGATTTGGACGTGTACCAACGCCAATACGCACCAGCGAAATTGTTCGGTGAATCGGCCAAAGTATTGGGCGAAACCGTGTTCAAAACCGAGGCCATTCATGCCTTTACCTTGGACAACGAAGTATTGATCGTTGAAAACACCAACAAAAACCGCGCCATCAGCCGCGATGTGTTGGAAGGCATTAACCAAGCCTTGGATGTGGCCGAAGAGCGCTTCAAAGCCTTGGTGATTTGGGCGCCAGATGCACCATTCTCAGTTGGTGCCGATTTGAAATCGATGATGCCAGTGTTTGCTGCGGGCGACATGAACGCGATTGAAGCGATGGTGAAATTGTTCCAAGACACCTCTATGCGCTTGCGTTACAGCCAAATTCCAACCGTATCGGCGGTACAAGGCTATGCATTTGGTGGTGGTTGCGAATTTATTTTGCATTCCAACAAAGTGGTTGCGGCCTTGGAATCTTACATCGGCTTGGTAGAAGTGGGTGTGGGCTTGATTCCTGCTGGCGGTGGCAGCAAAGAGTTTGCCTTGAAAGCAGCGCGCGCCAGCCAAGGCGATTTGCTCGCGGCTTTGAAAGACCGCTACATGAATTTGGCGATGGCACAAGTGGCCACGTCGGCTTTGGAAGCGAAAGAGTTGGGCTATTTGAACGAAGACGCCGTGGTGGTGTTCAACACTTACGAATTGCTGTACGTGGCTTTGAGCGAGGCACGTGCCTTGGCTGACAGCGGCTGGCGTCCAGAAATCCCACAAAGCTTTGCGGTGGCAGGTCGTACTGGTGCGGCTTCCATCAAAGGCCAATTGGTGAACATGAAAGCAGGTGGTTTCATCAGTGAATACGACATGTATTTGGGCAGCCAAATTGCCGACGTGATGACGGGCGGTGATGTGGATGCGGGTACGGTGGTGGATGAACAGTGGATTTTGGATTTGGAGCGCAAAGTGTTCGTTTCCTTGTTGCAACAAGAGAAAACCTTAGAGCGCATCGAAAACATGATGTCTACCGGTAAACCATTGCGTAACTGATGCCTGAAAGCGGCCTGTAAACCGTTTACAGGCCGCTTGTAGCCCCAAATTTGGAGATAGTAAATGACTCAATTTAGAGATGCTTATATTGTTGCAGCAACCCGTACACCCGTTGGCAAAGCCCCACGCGGTATGTTGCGCACCACCCGTCCTGACGATTTGTTGGCTCACGTGATCAAAAGCGTGGTCGGCCAAGTACCTGAATTCGATTTGCACGACATCAACGATGTGGTGGCTGGCTGTGCCTTCCCTGAAGCCGAACAAGGCTTGAACATGGCGCGCATCAGCACCTTGCTCGCTGGCTTGCCTAATACCGTGGGCGGCATCACCATCAACCGCTATTGCTCGTCTGGCATCAATGCCTTGCAAATCGCCGCCGACCGCATTCGCACTGGCGAAGCCGATATCACCATCGCCGCTGGCGTGGAATCCATGTCCATGATTCCGATGATGGGCAATAAAGTGGCCTTGAACCCCGCGATTTTTGAAAACGACGAACACGTGGCCATCGCTTATGGCATGGGTTTGACCGCTGAAAACGTCGCCAACCAATGGAAGATTTCGCGCGAAGACCAAGACGCGTTTGCGGTAGAAAGCCACCGCCGTGCCTTGGCGGCGATTGCGGCAGGTAAATTCAAAGCCGAAATCAGCCCGATTGAAGCGATTTACCGCACTGCCGATTTGAAAACCCGCGAAGCCTTGGCCATCCGCAAATTATTGGATACCGATGAAGGCCCGCGTGCTGACACCACTTTGGAAGGTTTGGCCAAATTGCGTCCGGTGTTTGCGGCCAAAGGTTCGGTCACTGCGGGTAACTCTTCACAAATGTCCGATGGCGCTGGCGCTTTGTTGGTGTGCTCTGAAGAAGCGATAAAGCGTTATGGCTTCACGCCATTGGCGCGCTACGATGGTTTTGCCGTGCGCGGTGTGCCACCCGAAATCATGGGCATAGGTCCGAAAGAAGCCATCCCGGCGGTATTGAAATCAGCTGGCCGCACTTTGGCTGACATCAAGTGGATGGAATTGAACGAAGCCTTCGCGGCGCAAGCCTTGGCGGTGATACGCGATTTGGATTTGAACACCGACATCGTCAATCCAAATGGTGGCGCGATTGCCTTGGGTCACCCATTGGGCGCGACCGGCGCCATCCGTGCTGCGACCGTGATACACGGTATGCGTGCACGCGGCGAAACCGGCTATGGCATGGTGACCATGTGTATCGGTACCGGCATGGGCGCGGCAGGCTTAATCGAAGTTTTGTAATTGCTGTCCTTTTTGATCACCCTCTTCTTTGCAAGAGGGTTTTTTTATGTCATGCGGCCTGTAAATCACTGCGGGTTTAGAGTGTAAGTATCGGTTAGTGTGTTTGTAATAAATTGATTTTTAATGCTATATTTCATGCGTATGTCTTTTGGTCTGGGAGAAGCAGACCATGCTTGTTCAATTCACACACATGGACTTGTTTAGAAATGAAAATCGCAATTTTAGAAATGGGTTTATTGCCAGAAACCATGGCGCAAAAACACGGCAGTTTTTTTGATTTGATACGCAACTGGTTGGGCCACAGCGAGCAAGACGCGGCCTTGGAATTCAGCCAGTTTGTGGTGTGTAATGGCGATGCTTTGCCAGCGCCAGCCGACTTTGATGCCTATGTGGTGTCAGGTTCCAAATTCAGTGTTTACGAAGATTTGCCGTGGATACACGCGACCAAGGCATTTTTGAATCAGGTTGCGGCCTTGAAAATCCCGATGTTTGGCATTTGCTTTGGTCACCAATTGATGGCCGAGGCATTTGGCGGCAAGGTGGAAAAATCGAATAAGGGTTGGGGCGTTGGTGTTGACCATTACCAATTTGCCAATATGGAGCAAGACGTGTTGGTATTCCACCAAGACCAAGTGGTGCGCCTGCCTGAAAGCGCGCACGTGCGCGCCCATTCCGACCATTGCCAATACGGCGCTTTGGAATACGATTTCCCAGCCTTGTCAGTACAGTTTCACCCAGAATTTACCCAAGGCTTGGTGATGGATTTGTTAGCACGCGGTCGCAGTGATTTTGGCGAGAGCACCACCGACATCGCCGAAGTCAAAACCGAACATGCCAAGCTGCACAACCAACGTTTTGCCAATCATGTGGTGGCCTTTTTTCAGCAACATCAAAATGCGGCCACTGAGGCTTAATCAATTCGACATAAGCTGTAAACAGTAGTGATAACAGGGTAAGCAGCAATCAAGCCAGCGCGCTTATTAACAGCAAAACAATGACCGCGCTGGTGATTTTGTTTCACTTAGTGGAACTTAGGTCTGCTCAGTGAAATTTTTTTTGTGGCGCATATTGCTTTCTTGCTGTGGTTATGAGAGGCTCTAAGGATATCGAAAATAAGCAAACAAACACATTTGAGTTGGTAGCAAGCATCCACCCAGTCATTTAGGTGTGTGCCGCCCACTGTAGGACGACACACTACAGCACAAGTCAGTTAGGAGACAAAATGAGTAAAGTAGAAATCACCCAACGCCGTTTGGCCGCCACCGCCCGTGGCGTGGGTATCATGTGCGATTTTTATATCGACAAAGCGAAAAATGCAGAACTTTGGGACACCGAAGGCAATCGTTACATCGATTTCGCCGGTGGTATCGGTGTATTGAATACCGGTCATTTGCATCCTAAAGTACAGGCTGCTGTGGCAGAACAATTGACCAAATTCAGCCACACTTGCTACCAAGTGGTTCCTTACGAAAGCTATACCGAAGCGGCTGAGCGCATCAATGCCAAAGCCCCTGTCAACGGTACAGCCAAAACCTTCTTCTTGACCACGGGTGCAGAAGCGGTTGAAAACGCGATTAAAGTGGCACGCTCATTTACAGGCCGCCCTGGCATCATTTCTTTCCAAAGCGGCTACCATGGTCGTACCAATTTGACTTTGGGCTTGACTGGTAAAGTGGCTCCATACAAATTGGGTTTTGGTCCATTCCCTGCTGATATCGTGCACGCACAATACCCGAATGAATTGTACGGTGTGAGCTCAGCCGAAGCCTTGGCCAGCTTGCAACGCCAATTCAAAACCACCATCGACCCTAAAGAAGTGGCTGCGATCATCATCGAGCCGATTCAAGGCGAGGGCGGTTTCAATGTCACGCCTAAAGACTTCTTGCAAGGCTTGCGCGACATTTGTGATGAGCACGGCATCGTGTTGATTTTTGATGAAGTGCAAACAGGCTTTGCGCGTACCGGTACTTTGTTCGCTACTGAGCAAACGGGTGTGAAACCTGATTTGATTACCATGGCCAAATCTTTGGCTGGTGGTTTCCCGATTTCTGGCTTGGTGGGCAAAGCTGAAATCATCGATGCGCCTGCGGCCGGTGGTTTGGGCGGCACTTACGCCGGTAGCCCATTGGCTTTGGCTGCGGTATTGGCGGTGTTGGATGTCATCGAAGAAGAAAAATTGTGCGAACGCTCACAACAATTGGGCGACAAATTGCGCGCTCGTTTGGAAAGCTTGAAAGACAAAATCCCACAAATCCGCATGGTACGCGGCTTGGGCGGCATGATTGCAGTAGAATTCATGAAACCAGGCACCAACGAGCCTGATCCAAAATTCACCAAACGTGCGCAAACCCACGCCTTGGAAAACGGTTTGATTTTGCTCACTTGTGGTATGTATTACAACGTGATGCGCTTCTTGTTCCCAGTGACCATCGAAGACGAAATCTTTGAAGAATCTTTGGGTATTTTGGAAGCCGCTTTAACTCACGCAGCTGCAACTGCAGAAGCTTAATGCTGATTTAAATAAGGCGTCCTGTCAGTTCAGGGCGCCTTTATTTTCTAGAGGATATGAAGGAAGAATATGATGCAATTACAAGACAGCGCTTTATTTAAAACCCAATGTTACATCGATGGCGCATGGATGGATGCCGACAATAAAGCCACTGTTGAAGTGACCAATCCCGCCACTGGCGAAGTCATCGGCACCGTACCACAAATGGGCAAAGCCGAAGCCGACCGTGCCGTGGCCGCTGCTCAAGCTGCCTTGCCAGCTTGGCGCAATAAGAGCGCCAAAGAGCGCAGCCAAATCTTGCGCAAATGGTTTGATTTGATGATGGCGCACCAAGAAGACTTGGGCAAAATCTTGACCTTGGAACAAGGCAAACCACTCGCAGAAGCCAAAGGCGAAATCGCTTACGGCGCGTCTTACATCGAATGGTATGCCGAAGAAGGCAAACGCATTTACGGCGACATCATTCCATCGACTGGTTTGGACAAACGCATCTTGGTGACCAAACAGCCGATTGGTGTGTGCGCTGCGATTACCCCTTGGAACTTCCCGAACGCGATGATCACGCGCAAAGCCGCACCAGCATTGGCAGCCGGTTGTACTTTCGTCATCCGTCCAGCGTCACAAACCCCATTCTCAGCCTTGGCGATTGCCGAATTGGCTGAGCGCGCTGGCATTCCGAAAGGCGTGTTCAACGTGTTAACCGGCAGCTCTAGCCAAATCGGCGAAGTGTTGACCAAAGACGACCGCGTGAAAAAATTCAGCTTCACCGGTTCTACCGAAGTGGGTCGCAAATTGATTGAACAATGTGCGTCTACAGTGAAAAAAGTGTCTATGGAATTGGGCGGCAACGCACCATTCATCGTGTTCAACGATGCCGATTTGGATGCAGCGGTTGAAGGCGCGATGATTTGTAAATTCCGCAATGCCGGTCAAACCTGCGTGTGCGCCAACCGCTTGTATGTACAAAGCGGTGTCTACGACCAATTCGTGGAGAAATTCAAAGCCGCAGTGGCGAAATTGTCGATTGGTAACGGCATGGACGCTGGCGTGAACTTTGGCCCAGTGATTGATGCCAATGCAGTGAAAAAAGTGGAAGAGCACATTGCCGACGCCACTGCTAAAGGCGCTACCGTGGTGGCTGGTGGTCACCCACACGCTTTGGGCGGCTTGTTCTTTGAACCGACCATCGTCACTGGCGCGACGCAAGAAATGCAATTTGCCAAAGATGAAACCTTCGGCCCATTGGCGCCAGTGTTCAAGTTTGAAACCGAAGAAGAAGTGTTGGGCTATGCCAACGACACCGAATTCGGCTTGGCTTCTTACTTCTACACCCGCGACATCGGCCGCGTCATCCGCGTGTCTGAAGGTTTGGACTACGGCATGGTGGCTTTGAACACCGGCATCTTGTCTAACGAAGCCGCACCATTCGGTGGCGTGAAACAATCCGGCTTGGGCCGCGAAGGTTCTAAATACGGCATCGAAGACTATGTGGAAATCAAATACGTGTTGTTGGCAGGTTTGGACAAATAAGTCTGCAACATTGATTTGAATGTAATAAGCGGCCTGTAAAGATTTACAGGCCGCTTTTTTGTTTACAATGAAGATTAAATGAAATCTACGCAATGGATGTAAGGTAAGGGGAAGGTAAATGGCTGCATATTCATCATTAAGTTTGGGAACAATTGAATCAATCTCAAAACTCTTAGGAGATTCTGGCACTGGAAGTGAGATTAGTTCATATTTAATAATGAATCACTTAGTGGATAATTCAGGGCACTCCACAAAGTGGAGGAGACTTAATTCTGTATTTCTAGAATGCCAGAATAGTACAAAATGTTGTAATCAAGTACTTGCGTTTATTAAGTCTTTTTTAGCATTGAGCCGATTTCATAATCGCATGTCTGAGTTTGAAACAATTAGAATGGACTTGAATGCAATATTAGTATTAGAAGGACTGGAATATACAAAAGAAGGCACATTTAAATCTGTTCCAATAGCTACAACTTTAAATGAGGTGCAAGAGCGAGTAAATAATTTCAAGAGAAAACTGGAGGCTAGGGGAATACATCATGAAATTTATCAATATTGTACGGTAGAAATTTTACAAGAAAACTATTTTCATGCGTCATTTGAAGCGGCAAAAGGCTTGTTTGAACGAATTAGAAAAATGTCAGGCATAGAAGCAGATGGGGCTAACTTGATAGATAAAGTTTTCTCTACACAAAATCCAATATTGATTTTTAATAGTTTGCAAACAGTAACTGAAAAATCAGAATATACAGGATTTGCACAGCTACTTAAGGGGTGTGCAATGGCGATAAGAAACCCACTGGCACATGAACCAAAAGCAAAAATTTTGTGGGATGGTGAAGTAGATGCGATTGATTATTTAACTTTCATCTCGATGCTTCATAGAAAATTAGATATTTGTGTAAAAGTACCAAGCATGGTTATACCCAATATATAAAATTGTTTATCTAAGCAGCCTGTAAAGATTTACAGGCCGCTTTTTTATTGTTTGATTGACAGGAAATTTGCACAATCATGGTGTTTATATTGGATGCAAGTCTTTGTTTTAGATTGAATATTGCGTTTGGAAAATAGGCTATAGTTTTAAAATTATGATACCAAGAGCGCAGCCATGACCCTCGCCGCAGACTTTAAGGCGTTTGCCCATACCAATACCCACATTGATATTGTCAAAAACAAAGCCACCGACGGGCAACAGCAAGTGTGTTTGCCAGTGCGTCATGTTGTGCACGCGGCAGCCACGCCTGCGCAGTTGGTGCTGTTGCAGCAGCACTGTGCCAATCTTCCCAACAGTGTGGTGGCGTTTTATGCGCAAATGAATGGCGCGGCATTGTTTATGGCCGAGCAGCGCCTGCAAGACTATGTGATAGACGCGAGTGTGTTGCTGTTTGGCATTGAGGAGTTGGCGTTTGAGAAAGCACAATTGCTGGAGTGGTTGCAGCCTATCATGGCCGATTTGGATGACGATGCGTATTTTGACGACATCAGAGAAGTCATCGCGCAATACGTCGAGCATGTGTTGGTGTTTGGCGGTTTTGAATTCAGTCCCGAGCGCTTTATATTGCTGACCGATGGCAGGCTCAAAGGGCAGGTATGGTTGTTTTTGCACGATGGTTGCGACCAATTTGTGCTGAAAATGGCCGACAGTTTTGAGGCGTTTTTACAGCTGATGATGGACGATGCGAATGCGTTTTTTGAACGCGCCACTTGGGTGATGTATGAGTCTTTTTTCTTTGATTAGGGCGAGTGAATACCAAAGCAATAGAGGGTTAAGCTTGAGTGGCGCATGTGGCCGCATGATTGAAACAGCGGCATGGGTTCAATGGTTCAAGCGTCTATCAGTTTCAATATCATGAACGCTGTGATTGTTTATCAAATTGCATGTAAATAAGCGGCCTGTAAACACTTACAGGCCGCTTTTCAATATTGAAGATGAAAGGCTTTATTTAGCGGTAGCCGCTTCTTCTGCCAACAGCGTAGGCACGACGTTTTGTTCAAACTCGGCCAAAGATTTGGCGGCCAAGGCCAACATTTCGTCGATTTCGGCTTTGGTAATTACCAATGGTGGCGCGCAAATGATGTTGTCGACGGTAGAACGGAAAATCAAATTGTTACCGAAGAAGATGTCTTTGCACAAAGAGCCGGCGCGTGCAGGGTCGCTGAACGGTTCGCCTTTGGCTTTCACCACTTTGAACGAGGCAATCATGCCGCAGCCGCGCACGTCATCGGCATGGGCAAACGGGGCAAAGGTTTCTTGCCAGCGTTGTTGGAAATACGGGGCGATGTCGTCGCGCACGCGTTCAACAATTTGCTCTTCTTGCAAGATTTCCAAGTTTTTCAAGGCCACGGCCGAGGTCACTGGATGGCCGCTGTAGGTAAAGCCGTGTTGCAATTCGCCGCCTTGTAACACGCCAGCAGCGACGCGGTCGCTCAACATCACGCCACCCAATGGTTGGTAACCCGAGGTCACACCTTTGGCAAAAGTGAAGATGTCGGGTTCAAAACCAAACGTTTCAAAGCCAAACCAATTGCCGGTGCGGCCAAAGCCACAAATCACCTCGTCAGACACAATCAGCACATCGTATTGGCGGCAGATTTCTTGGATGCGTGGCCAGTAAGTCGATGGTGGGATGATGACGCCGCCCGCGCCTTGAATCGGCTCGGCCACAAACGCGGCCACATTGTCGGCGCCCACTTCCAAGATTTTTTCTTCCAACCAGTTGGCGGCTTTCAGGCCAAACGCTTCTGGCGTTTCACCGGCTTCGTGCAATTCGTAATACGCTGGTTGCTCGATGTGGGTGATGTTGGCGATGGGCAAATCGCCTTGTTCGTGCATGGATTTCATGCCGCCCATGCTGGTGCCGCCGATGGTCGAACCGTGGTAGCCATTCCAGCGGCCAATCAGGATTTTTTTCTGTGGTTTGCCAACGCTTCTCCAATAGTGACGTACCAAACGGATCATTGAGTCGCAAGACTCGGAGCCTGAACCGGTGAAGAACACATGGTTGTATTGGCTGGGCGTGACTTCGGCCAATTTGTTCGCCAAGGCGATGACCGCGGTATTCGAGGTTTGGAAGAAGGTGTTGTAATACGCCAGCTTGTCCATTTGCGCCTTGGCCACATCGCTCAATTCGGTGCGACCGTAACCGATGTTGGTACACCACAAGCCCGACATGCCGTCGATGATTTTATTGCCGTCGGTGTCGTAAATGTAAATGCCTTCGCCGCGTTCAATCACGCGCACGCCTTTGTCAATCAACTCTTGGTTGTTAGAAAATGGGTGTAAATTGTGCTGCATCGCAGCTTTGTTCAATTGCGTCATCACAGTTTCTCTTTCTTTCTGTCTGAGTACACCAGCGGCCTGTAAAGTGTTACGGGTGTGGCCGCTGTGTACCATAGGGTTAAACAATCAGTTTTCAGTGCAGCTTAAGCTTGGGCTTGTACACGTGTGCGTGCCTTGGCTGCATCTTGCTTTTTCTTCATCTTGATTAAGGCGTAATACACGGGGCTGACCAATACCAGACCCACAATCCATGAGATGTCGGCGCCGCCCATGCTTTCGGCCACAGGGCCGGTGTACAAAACCGTGGCCATGAACGGGATTTGTACCAAGATACCGAACACATACGACACCATTGCTGCCCAGTTAAAGTAGCCATAGATGCCACCGTCGCGGCGGAAGAACGAATCCACATCGTACACACCGTGTTCGACCAAGTAGTAGTCGACCAAGTTAATCGCGGTCCAAGGCACCAACACATACAATAACACCATGATGAAGTTGGAATAATTCACCAAGAAATTGTCTTTGCCCAAAATCGATACCGACAAGGTGATGGCAAACAAAATCAAGCACGTGATGGCGCGGGCGCGGCTGGTAGGGTAAAAACGTGGCGCGATGGTTTGCGCACAGGTAATCGCCGACATAGATGCGCAATACATGTTCATAGAATTCGAACCAGCGATGGCAATGCTGAAGGCAATGATGGCGACCACGGCAATCGGGCTGTTTTGTGACAAAGCCAACATGCCTTGGGTGATGTCGCCGGTGTAACCGATGGCGATGATGATGCCCAAAATCATTGGCAACACGCTGCCCAAGGTACAACCCCAATAACTGGCCCAAAACGCCGCTTTTACGCCGGTGTCTTTGGGCATGTAACGGGTGTAGTCCGACACATACGGAGCGTAAGCCAACTGCCACAAAGCGCCGATGGAAATGGTGCCCATGATGCCGACCATGGAGTTTTCACCGCGGGCAAAAAAGTCACTCGGCAATTGGCCTTTGAACAAAATCAACACGAAGATGGCCAACATGGCGATGCCTGATACCACTGAAATCAAGCGGGCGTACATGTGGATGATTTTGTAACCAAAAATCGCCGCAATCAAACTCGCTACCGCCACCAAGGTAATGCCGACATTGGTCGGGATGCTGGGGCTGATGACATTGATGGTTTGGCCGCCCAAGACCGCATTGGAGGCGAAGAAGCCTGAATGCATCAACACCACCAAGCCGACCACAAACAAAGAACCGAACGAGCCGAATTGGCTGCGCGTTTGCAGCATTTGCGGTACACCCAATTGTGGGCCTTGCGCCGCGTGCAAAGCCATGAAGATGGCGCCAACAAAGTGACCGATGAGCAAGGAAATCACCGCCGTCACAAACGGCAAATTGAACAGCGAGTAAGTCAAAGAGCCGGTGAAAATGGTCAGCACGGTTAAATTCACCCCAAACCAAATGGTGAACAAATCGCGGTAAGTGCCGTGGCGGTTGTCCAAGGAAATGGGTTGTATGGTGTGGGTTTCGAGGTTTTCGACCTGTTTTTCAGGCCGCCCTCCTAGGGAGTCATGGTGGTTTTGCATGGGGAGTTTTTCCTTTATTGTGTTCTCTTTGTAGATTGGGGTATTACAAAATCTGAAACCAAGTGGTTTTGAGGTTGACGAATTTATCAAAGGCAAACAAAGACAAGTCTTTGCCAAAGCCCGATTGTTTGTAGCCACCAAACGGCGTGGTCACGCCCAAGGCATCGACGGTGTTTACCGATACTGTGCCGGCCTGTAAACGCTTGGCCACACGGTGGGCTTGGTGGATGTCATCGGTCCAAATCGAGGCGGCGAGACCGTACACAGAATCGTTGGCCCAATTGATGACTTCGTCTTCGCTGTCAAACGGCAATACCGATACCACCGGACCGAACAACTCTTGTTGGTTGACGTCGTCGTCGACGGTGGTGTTGATGAGGATGGTCGGTTGGAAGAACGTGCCTTTGCCGTCTATGCTGAACACCTTGCCGCCAGTCAAGACAGTGGCACCACGAGCCACGGCGGCGGCCACTTGTTCTTCTATCCACAGCGCATGGCTGCGGCTGATGAGGGCGCCGGCTTTGGCATCGGCCTGTAATGGTTGCGATGGTTGCCATGTGGCCGCGTGTTGCTCAAGCAAGGCCAAGAATTCCGCGTATATCGGGCGTTCTACGTACAAACGCGAATTGGCAGAACACACTTCGCCTTGGTTGAAGAAGATGCCTGCCAATGATTTTTGCGCCGCGTGTTCCAAGTGTTTGCAGTTTTGGAATACGATGTTCGGGCTCTTGCCGCCGCATTCCAGCCACACTTGTTTCAAATTCGATTGCGCCGAATAGCTCATGAACATTTTGCCCACGGCGGTTGAGCCGGTGAAAGTCAAACAATCGACATCCATGTGCAAGCCCAATAAGCGGCCTGTAAGCTCACCCGTGCCGGTCACCACATTGAACACACCCGCCGGCATACCGGCTTCTATCGCCAACTCGGCCAAGCGCAAGGCGGAGAACGGTGATTGCTCGGCTGGCTTTAACACCACCGAATTGCCCACAGCCAAAGCCGGTGCCAATTTCCAAATCGCCATTTCCAACGGGTAATTCCACGGTACGACTGCTGCGACCACACCTATGGCTTCACGGGTAATGGTGGCCAAGGCATTGCTAGGCGTCGGTGCCACTTGGTCAAACATCTTGTCCAAAGCCTCGGCATACCAGCGCAAAATGTAAGCAGAACCAGCAACATCTATGTTCAAGGCTTCGTTCACCGGTTTGCCCATGCTGATGGAGTCGAGCAAGGCCAGCTCGTCGCCGTGGGCCAAAATCAAATCGGCCAAACGGCACAATACCGCTTTGCGCTCGTCTATGCTCAAGCCAGCCCACACGCGGTTTTGAAACGCGCTTTTGGCCGCCGCTACCGCACGGTTCACACACGCTTCGCCGGCATTGTGCACTTGTGCCAAGGTTTCATCGGTGGCGGGATTGATGACGTCAAACACCCCATCTTGATGATTTTTCTCATACACACCATTCACGAATGCCTGTGTCGGTAACGTCAAACGCGCGCGCAGCTCTTGCCAGTTTTTCTCCATTTGTCTTTGCTCCTTATCAACTTGCCATCAGTTATAAACGCAGTCACATCAACTGAACATTCGTAAAAAATGATGCAGCTCTTCGGGAAAAAGAAATTATCGTTAGCACAGTCTTGCTTTAGATTGCAGACATCAGCGCCTACAGGCCGCTATGAAAAAAATCAGACCCATCAAGGAGCAGAAAATGGCAGAAACTGCACGCACAGGTTTTGTGTGGCACGAGATTTACATGTGGCATGACACCTCAGGTTACGCCGGCTTGTTCGAGGCCAATGAGCACATCCAACCATACCGACATTACGAAGCACCGGAAGCCAAGCGCCGCATCCGCAATTTATTGGAAGTGAGTGGGGTATTAGAGGGCTTGTTGCCGATTAACGCGGTGCAGCCTACGGATGCCGATTTGCTGCGCGTGCACACGGGTGCGTATTTGGACAAGGTCAAGGCTTTGGATGGCAAACACGGCGTGCTCGATGGCGAGACCAAAGTGGCTTTGGCGTCGGTGAAGATTGCGCGCTTGTCCGCTGGTGGTGCGATGGCCGCCGTGGCGGCAGTGGCCGAAGGGCGGGTGCAAAACGCCTATGCCTTAACCCGTCCACCCGGTCACCATGCCACCCCAGATGAAGGTTTGGGTTTCTGCATCTTTGCCAATGCCGCCTTGGCCGCGCGCCATGCGCAAGCCGTGTATGGTTTGGACAAAGTCGCCATCATTGATTGGGATGTGCACCATGGCAATGGCACCGAAGCGTGTTTTTACGACGACCCCAGTGTGCTTACCATCTCCTTGCACCAAGACAATTTGTTCCCGCAAGACAGCGGCCGCATAGAAGACATGGGTGAGGGCGCAGGCATCGGCCATAACATCAACATTCCGTTGCCAGCAGGCAGCGGCGATGGCGCTTACCGCTATGCGTTTGAACGCGTGGTGTTGCCAGCCTTGCAGCAATTTGAGCCAGATTTGATCATCATCGCCTGCGGCTTTGATTCCAGCATCGAAGACCCATTGGGACGGATGATGTTGCATGCCGACAGCTATGCCATGTTGACACAAATGTTGATGGATGCGGCGCACGAATTGTGTGACGACCGCTTGGTGGTCATCCACGAAGGCGGTTATAACCCGATGACCACGCCGTATTTGGGCTTGAGCGTGGTCGAAACCTTATCGGGTTTGCACAGCGGCATTAGCGATCCTGCTTTGGCCGCGCACAAAGCCACCGCCGGCCAAGACTTGCAAGCCTTGCAACGCGACATGGTCGACGCGGTGGTGGCACAACATGCGAGTCTTGCCCAGTCTTTGCTGACGGTGTGAAGCCTATGCGGTGAGGTCGGATAGAAAAAACAGCCTTGTTCTGTCACAGAACAGGCTGTTTTTTCATGCGGCCTGTAAATGCGGCCTGTAAATGCGGCCTGTAAATGCGGCCTGTAAATGCGGCCTGTAAATGCGGCCTGTAAATGCGGCCTGTAAATGCGGCCTGTAAATGCGGCCTGTAAATGCGGCCTGTAAATGCGGCCTGTAAATGCGGCCTGTAAATGCGGCCTGTAAATGCGGCCTGTAAATGCGGCCTGTAAATGCGGCCTGTAAATGCGGCCTGTAAATGCGGCCTGTAAATGCGGCCTGTAAATGCGGCCTGTAAATGCGGCCTGTAAATGCGGCCTGTAAATGCGGCCTGTAAATGCGGCCTGTAAATGCGGCCTGTAAATGTGATGTTGAGGTGAGTTGCGTCAGTTTGATGCGGTGCTGAACATGAAAAAAAGCCCAAAGCTTTGCGGCGTTGGGCGTGAAGAAGAGGATGTTACTGCAACGAAGATTAAGCGACGCTGGCCTTGCTGCTGGCTTGTTGGCGTTGATCGGCGTCTTGGTATTGCAAATAGCTGCGTTGGGTGGCGATGTGGCCGGCGATGTGTTTGGCATCGTGCCACACGCCCCAAATAAAGCTGGAACCGCGGCGCGACAGCCACGGCAAGCCTAGGAAATACACATCGGCTTCGGCAGAAACGCCGCGTTGGTGTTGCGGTTTGCCTTGCGCGTCCAAAGCCGCTTCGGTTTGTAACCAGCTGTAATCAACGCCGTAACCGGTCGCCCAAATGATGCTGGTGATGCCGGCAGCGTGCAAATCCAAGTCCAAAATCGGGTGTAACATTGCTTCGGGGTCGGGCAAAAAGTCGCGTGCGTGCGGCTCTTCCGGTAAGTCCAAGCCGTGGCGGGCGATGTAAGCATCGGCCATGTCCAAAACCTCGAGGTAATTGGCATCGCCTTCGCGGATGTTGGTGGCCAAATCGTCAGAGATGATGGCATGGCCTTTTTCAAACGCGCGGGTTGAGCCCAGTAAATTGATGCCTTGTTTGGCCAATTCACGAAAATCGACGGTGTGGCCGCCGCGCGCGCCGCTGACGGCGATGGTCACGTGCTCTTTGCCTTTGGTGCGCACTTCGGCATCCCACAAGCCCAATACGCCCAACCACCACACATTGTCACGGTTGCGGTAAGCGCGTGGTGGGCGGTCGTGAGGGCCGACCGATAAAAATACTTTTTTGCCAGCACGATTGAGTTCGTCGGCAATTTGCACGCCAGAAGAACCAGCACCGACCACCAATACCGCGCCTTTGGGCATTTGTTCAGGCTTGTAATAATGGGCAGAGTGGATTTGGTACAATGCTTCGTCTTGCGGCGCGATGGCAGGAATGATCGGTTTTTGGAATGGGCCAGTGGCGGCAACGATGCGCTGCGCGTCTATGGTGCCGGCCGAGGTTTCGACGATAAAGCCCGATTCGCCTTGTTTGCGCACGGCTTTGATGACTTCGACACCGGTTTTAATCGGTGCTTTGAATTTTTGGGCATAGGCCTCGAAATACGCTGCCACCTGTTCTTTGGCCACAAAGGCATCGGGGTCGGCATCAAATTCCATGCCCGGGAAGCGGTCGTGCCAAGCAGGGCCATTGGCGACCAAAGAGTCCCAGCGACCACTGCGCCAAGCTTCGGCGATGCGGTTTTTTTCCAAGACCAAATGGGGCACGCCCAAGGCGCTTAAGTGTTCACTCATGGCGACACCTGCTTGGCCAGCGCCCACAACTAAAGTATCAATTTTGATGGTTTCGGCAGTCATTTTTCATTCCTTATCAAGGGTATCCCGCTGTGTGTTGAAGGCTGTGCAACACCTGGTTGAGCGACTTGGAAAATAAGCGGCCTGTAAACGGTGTGCCAGCGCAGTATTGCGTTGCTGAATGCGAATATAGGCAAATCGCTGCGGGCGCGAAAATAGAATATGCAAAACATCCCCCTCAGAAAAACTTAATCACTGCCGCTTTCTCGCGCAAAACCAAGCTGCATCAAGCTGTGGATTGGGGAATAGAGTCTACAGGCCACTTGATACGGTTTTTTTGAAGATGAGGCTAGAAATTGCCTAATTGAGTGCGGGCGTGGATTGTATTGATAATGGCTGCACTTAATCGCCTTGGAGCACATTCCGATGAAACACACTCGCATCCGTACCTTCAATACCAAACAAACCTATCCTGAACAAAATTTGGACAATGATTTGTGCCAAGCGGTGGTGGCGCGTGGTCGCACCGTGTTTTTGCGTGGCCAAATCGGTCAAAACTTGGACACGTCGGAAAACGTCGGTGTCGGTGATGTGGCGGCGCAAACCGAGCAAGCGATGTACAACATCGACATGTTGCTCAAAGAAGCCGGCGGCGAATTGGAAGACATTTGCAAAATCACCATTTACATCATCGACCCACGCTACCGTGAAACCGTGTACCGCATCGTCGGCAAATGGTTAAAAGGCGTGTATCCCGTGTCTACCGGCATCGTGGTGTCGGCCTTAGCGCGCCCTGAATGGATGGTGGAAGTGGACGCCACTGCGGTGATTCCGGATTGATGCTGATTGTTGAGACTGCGAGGAAATACCATGACTTTTTCCATCATTGCACGTTGTCCTAAGACGGGTCAGTTTGGCGCGGCGATTTCCTCATCGTCGCCAGCGGTGGCCTCGCGTTGCATCCGCGCCCGCGCTGGCGTCGGCGTGGCGGCGAGCCAAAACATCACCGACCCGCAATTGGGCCATGCCTTATTGGACTTAATCAAATACGACATCACGCCCACACAAGCGCTGCAAGAATTGCAGCAAAGCGTGGAATTCATTCAATACCGCCAATTGGCGGTGATGAATGCGGCAGACACGCCAGCTTGCTTTAGCGGCAGCGAGGTTTTGGGCGTGCACCATGCGGTTGTGGGTGAGCATGCGGTGTGTGCTGGCAATTTGCTTGCCAATACCGAAGTGCCGATTGCGATGTTGGCGGCATTTGAAGCCAGCAGCGGCCATTTGGGCGAGCGTTTAATGCGGGCTTTACAGGCAGGTTTGGCCGCCGGTGGCGAGGCTGGACCAGTGCATTCGGCAGGTTTATTGGTAGTCGATAAATTGAGCTGGCCGACGGTGGATTTGCGCATAGACTGGAGCGAGGACGATCCGATTGCTTTGCTGGATGCCGCGTGGCAAGTGTATGCGCCGCAAATCGACAGCTATGTGCAGCGCGCCCTCAATCCTAGTTTGGCCGAAAGTTATGGTGTACCGGGCGACATGTAGGCTTTAAGATGGCGTTTTCATAAGACAGGAGTGTTGTTGATGTTGAATCGAATTTCGCTGCGGCAAATGGAGTATTTTGTGGCAACCGCAGAAAGTGGCAGCATCATCAATGCTTCTGAAAAAATCCATGTGTCGTCGCCGTCGATTTCGGCGGCGATTGCGCACATCGAATCCGAATTGCAAGTGCAATTGTTCATCCGCCAACACGCCAAAGGCTTGCAGCTCACGCCTGTGGGCGAGCAATTGATGCAAGCTTGCCAATCCATCATCAATCAAGCCGGCAATTTGTACAGCTTGGCGTCTGATTATGCCGGCATGGTGCGCGGGCCATTGAAACTTGGTTGTTTTCCCGCTTTTGCCCCTATGGTGTATGCCGAAGTGATACATGGCTTCAGCCGTCTGTATGGACAAGTCGATGTGAAACTGGTGGAAGAAGACCAAAGCGGCCTCATCGAAAAACTGATTAACCAAGAGCTGGATGTGGCGCTGACTTACGATTTGAACATAGACGACAAAGTGATTCAGTTTGAGCCACTGGCGAAATTGCCGCCGCATGTGTTGGTGTCAGAAGCGCATCCGTTGGCCTCGGCTGCCAACATCACCTTGGAAGAATTGGCGCCGTATCCGATGGTTTTGCTCGACATGCCGTACAGCAATGAGTATTTCATTTCGCTGTTTCGACAAGAACACCTCAGCCCGAATGTGGTGGCGTCGGGCAAGTCTACCGACGTGGTGCGGGCGATGGTGGCGAACAATTTGGGCTATACCATCTTGAATGTGCGTCCCAAGCTCAATTACTCGCTCGATGGCAAACGCTTGGTGCGCATTCCCTTGCTGGGCAAACACCGCCCCATGCTCATTGGGCTGGCCACCAATAAAATGAATTCGCTTAACAATGTTACCGAAACCTTCATGAGCCGTTGCCGCGCCTACATTTCCGATCAATACATCCCTGGCATGAGTGCGCCCTTTTTCGATCCGCGCCCACATGTCATTGAAAACCACATCTCTGAGAACGCATAAGGAACCCTCATGGCTTTGTCTGCCAGTGCCGCTTTGCTCGCCGAATTGGTGGCGTTTGACACCACTTCTCATTTGTCGAATTTGGAACTCATCCGCTTTGTGGCCGCGCGCTTGCAGCAAGCGGGCATAGACGTGGATTTGGTTTACAACGCCGAGCACACCAAGGCCAATTTGTTTGCGTCGGTCGGCCCGAAAGAGCGCGCTGGCATTGTGTTGTCGGGTCATACCGATGTGGTGCCAGTGGCAGGACAAGCATGGAGCAGCAATCCGTTTCAGGCCGAAGTGCGCGAGGGCTTGATGTATGGCCGCGGCACGGCAGATATGAAAGGCTTTATCGCTTGCGCCATCAACACGATGTTACAGGCCGCTGCATTGGAGGTGCACACGCCGTTACACCTGTGTTTGTCTTACGATGAGGAAATCGGCTGCATCGGCGTGCGCGGGATTTTGGATGTGCTTAAGCAGCAGCTCATCAGTCCCAAATTGGTCATCATTGGCGAGCCCACGCTGATGCGCATCGCCACCGGCCACAAAGGCAAGGCGGTGTATCAAGCGGTGTGCCGCGGCCAAGAAGGGCATTCGGCGATGGCGCCGCAATACACCAATGCCATCCACATCGCCAGCCGTGTCATCGACGGCATTACCGCCACGCAAACGCGTTTGGCGAATCAAGGCGCACAAGATGCGGCTTACGATGTGCCGTATACCACGTTGCACATCGGCAAAATCAATGGTGGCAAGGCTTTGAACATTGTGCCGAACGAGTGTGTGGTCGATTTTGAAATCCGCCATTTGCCGGTGGATGAGCCGCAAGCCTTAATCGAGGAGGTGCATGCGCACATCGAAACCCACCATGCCCACGCCTTGCCGTGGTTGGACATCGCCGCGACCAACCAATACCCTGGTTTGGACACGCCCATCACGGTAGACGCGCTGCGCTTCTTGCAAGACTGTTTGCCTGAGCCACATCCAGTCGGCAAAATCACTTTCGGCACCGAAGGCGGCTTGTTCACGCAAGCCTTGGATTGTCCGGTATTGGTGTGCGGCCCCGGTTCCATCAATGTTGCGCACAAACCCGATGAGTATGTGGCCTTGAGCCAATTGGATGCATGCGATGCCTTTTTGAGCAGTGTGTTACAGCGTTTGCATTAAACACAACATTAAACAGCACAAATGCGGCCTGTAACTGTTACAGGCCGCATTTTTAATGGCTGAACTGGTGTGCAGGTAATTTGCGCACAAGCTGTGTGCCTAAGCATATTTAGATAGATTGCAGTGGTGTGAGGGCGGTGTTTGCGGCTAAAACAAGCGGCCTGTAAGGTTTACAGGCCGCATGAAATAAGCCATGTGCTGATTTAAGCCGTGGCCGCGCTGACATTGAGTGAGTCACCGATGACATAAAACTGGCCACCCGCCACATAATGCAGGCTGCGCCATTTGTCATCGGCGCTTTCAAAATGCCAATGGCCATCGCGAAACACCTCATCATCGGCATACGCCGCCACCACTTCGCCTATGAACAAATCGTGCGCCGCATGGTTGTGCGGCTCAGGTATTAAGCGACACAACAGCCATGCCGAACAGCCTTGTACCAAAGGCAGTGGCTGCGCATCGTACTGAAACAATTGCACACCGTGGGCGTTTAATTTATCCGGATGTTCTAGCAAACCTTGCGTGCCCACGCCCAACACCATCGCCGCTTGGTCGCGGGTGGGGATTTGCAATACAAATTGGCCGCTTTGCTCGATTAAAACCCTTGTGTACGTGGATTTGTCCAAGACCACCGTGACTTTGGCCGGAGTGAAATCCAAGGCGCATGCCCATGCCGCCGCCATCACATCGACGCTGTCGCCGTGTTGTGCCGACACCAGCACAGTCGGGCCGTGATTGAGTAAACGGTAGGCTTTGGCAAGAGGAACGGCTTGTATGCTCATGGCTTAGACTCAAGGTAAAGAAGGAAACAGCCATCATGCCATACAAGCGGCCTGTAAACCAAGGTGTGGCTGGCTCAGATAGCGTGAGATTGATGAAGCCAAGTGTTGGTATCAATGGCATCCACTCAGCACGCTTGCCAGTGCGCTGTTTTGAATCTGTATATCTGTTTACAGGCCGCTTGTAAGTTCGTGTGCATAAAATGCGGTCTGCTGAAGGTTGAGCAATGCAAATGCGTGTCTTGCTCAGATATGAACACAGATATAGTGTTAATTGATAAGGCTAAGTGTTGGTATGAAGGGCAGCAACACGTGCTGCTTGCCAGCAGCTTGGTCTAGAATCTTGGTCTGTGTTTACAGGCCGCTTATGGAACTGGGTGCAGAAAATGCCGACCACCAAAGGTTGAGAAATGCAAATTCTGATTAAATCCGGTGATTATGCAGTTGGCACAGGCTGAGCTGCAGCAGTAAAGCTGGGTCTTTGCTATAATCGACGGCGATATGATTACGGTAAGTCTACAGTCTTGAGTCGACGTTCCACTGCCAAAATTCGCGTTGATGCCCAACCGATTTTTATACTCTCCAGCAGCCCTTGGCGCGAATCCAGTTTGTGGTTGGAAGTGTTCAGCCGCGATTATGGGCGCGTGGCCTTGATTGCTCGCAGTGCGCGCAAACGCCAAAGCGATTTGCGCGGCGTGTTGACGCCGTTTGTGCCGCTTGACGCCGCATGGTTTGGTCAGCAAGACAGCTATACCTTGCACACCGCCACTTGGCGCGGGGGTTGGGCGCAGCCAACCGGACAAGAATTGATGAGTGCGTGGTATGTGAATGAATTGCTGCTCAATCTGAGTGCGCGTGAAGACGCGATGCCGCGTTTGTACGATGCGCTGATGGTGGTGATGCGCGCCTTGAGCCACAAACAAGACACGGCCGAGGCTTTGCGCGTGTTTGAATGGCAGCTGTTGCAAAACTTGGGTTTGGCGCCAGATTTAAGCATGGACACACACGAGCAAGGCTTGGATGCGGCCGCGCAGTATTGGATGCGGCCTGAACACGCGCCGTTCAAACTCGGTTCAGATGCCCGTTTCAGCCATGTGCGCGCGGCGGTGCAAGTGGGCGGCGCGACTTTGTTGGCCTTGCAAGGCGAACACGAGTGGACGCCCGAGGTGCACAAAGAAGCGCTGCGCCTCAATCGCAGTTTGATTCAATTTCGCTTGCCGTATGGATTACGCAGTCGTGAAGTATTGCAACAATTAAATGAGTGGAAGCAACAGCTCAATTTTCATTTGTAGGAGTCGTCATGTTATTAGGTGTCAATATTGATCATGTCGCCACATTGCGCAATGCGCGTGGCACCACTTACCCAAGTCCGTTAGAGGCTGCTTTGCTGGCGGAAACGCATGGTGCGGATTTGATTACCTTGCATTTGCGTGAAGACCGCCGCCACATCAAAGATGACGATGTGGCCATCATCAAGCAAGCGTTGAAAACACGCATGAATCTGGAAATGGCTTTGACCGATGAGATGTTGGAACACGCGTTGAAAATCAAGCCGGCCGATGTGTGTTTGGTGCCAGAAAAGCGCGAAGAAGTGACCACCGAAGGCGGTTTGGACGTGCTCAAATACCAAAAGAAAATCAGCAAATTCACACGCAAGCTTACTGAAGCTGGCATACGTGTGTCTTTGTTCATCGATGCCGATGCCGACCAAATCATTGCCGCGCGCGATGTCGGTGCGCCCGTGATTGAATTGCACACCGGCGCTTACGCCGATGCGCCGAATCACGCTGCGCACACGCATGAATTGGCGCGCATTGCCGCCGGTGCGGAATTGGGCGATGAGTTGGGCTTGGTGGTGAACGCAGGTCATGGTTTGAACATCCACAATGTGTCGGAAGTGGCGGAATTGGCGCAAATTCGTGAGCTCAATATCGGCCATGCCTTGATTGCACAAGCGGTGTTCTTGGGCTTGCCTGAGGCGATTAAACAAATGAAAGAAGTCATGTACCGCGCGCGCATCAGTGCCGGTATCACAGAAGGGTTATAGAAGGAATGATTTACGGCATAGGCACCGATATGGTGGACATCAAACGCATCGAACGCTTGTATCAACAATACCGCGATGCGTTTGCCTTGAAAATTTTGTCGCGCATTGAGTATTTGGAATGGCAAAGCCATCCACAACCGGTGGCGTTTTTGGCCAAGCGTTTTGCCGCCAAAGAAGCGTTCAGTAAGGCGGTGAATACTGGCATACGCAATCCGGTGACACTGGGCAATATAGGCGTAATCCATGATGAAATGGGCAAACCTGAATTTTGGGTGGCCGAACCTTTGCAAGCATGGATGGACGAGCGTGGCATCAAACACGTGCACCTGAGCTTGACCGATGAAGACCATTACAGTGTGGCTTTTGTGGTGGCTGAGCAATGACGCAAAAGCTGGTGCATGTGGTGGCCGCCGTCATCTTGAATGAGCAAGGCGAATTCTTATTGAGCTCGCGCCCAGAAGGCAAGGCGTATGCAGGTTATTGGGAATTTGCTGGCGGCAAAGTCGAAACCGGTGAAAGCGAATTGCAGGCTGTGCAGCGCGAACTGTATGAAGAATTGGGTTTGCGCATTACCGCCGCCACACCATGGTTGACCAAAATCCACCATTACGAACACGCCAGTGTGTTGCTGCGTTTTTTCCGTGTGTTGCCGCATGAATGGCAGGGTGAGGTGGTGTGTCGTGAGCGCCAACAATACTCATGGCAACAAGCCGGTCGCTTTGATGTGGAACCGATGTTGCCAGCCAATGGCCCGATTTTGCGGGCTTTGAGCTTGCCGCTGCGTTTACGTGGTAATGCGGCACAAGGTTGGACGGGCGTGAATGGATTGGGCAAGGTCAGCATGGGCTTTACAAATCAAGACATACGCTTATTGCCAATTAACACGCAACGCACCGATGATGCGGGTTTGCAATTGCAGTGTTTACAGGCCGACTCTGACTTGGCCGCTTGCAACGCCGATGGTTGGTGGTGGCAGCCGCAGCGAGAGGCTGAGGTAAATGAATTGTTGGCGCGGTTGCATCAAGGTTGCCCGGTGCCGATAGTGGCATTATTGCCAGAGTCGCTGCAAACGCAGGCGGCGCGTTTACAGGCTGCTGGTGTGCACATCGCCGACACGACGGCTGAAAGTGTGTTGTCTGCATGAAAAAACATGTGTATTTGCTGATTGCCATCGTGGTGGTGGCGTTTGTGTTTGCCAAAGTGGTGGCGGTATTGGCGTTTGAAGACATCAAAGAAGGCCAAGCCTTGGATGCACCGATGGTACCTTGCCAATTGCAACAAGGTTGCCGCTTGGGCGCCAACACGCAAGTAAAAAGCCGCGCCGAACTGAAGCTGAACCAACCGTTTTACATCGAATTGACCACGGCCGAGGCTGTGCCTGAGGTGTCGGTGAGTTTCAGCATGGTGGACATGGAAATCGGTTACAACCGCTACAAATTAATCAGCGACGATGGCAAACATTGGCAAGCGGAAATTCGCCTGCCGATTTGCACCTTAAACCGTGCCGATTACATCGCCACTTGGCGGGTGGGTGAACAAAAATACCAAACAGCGTTGAATGTGAACCGTTGATGCGCTGCAGCGCAGTTTTCCATTACAATGGCTGCAAACCAACAATTTGATAAAGGAAGCACGACATGATAGCCAAAAAAATCTTTGAAGAGATTTCGTCTAAATTGGGCGACACCATTGCACAAAGCCCAGCCAAAGACATCGAAAAAAATGTCAAATCGTTGATGGGCTCGGCTTTCAATCGCATGGATTTGGTGACCCGCGAAGAATTTGATATCCAACAACAGGTGTTGATCAAAACACGCGAATTGCTGACGCAATTGGAACAACGTGTGGCGGCCTTAGAAGCGGCACAAACCTTCACCGAAGCTACCGTTGAAGACGCGGTTGAGACCGCAGAAGCTGCCGCCGCCAAGGTAGTGGCCGAAGAACAGCAAAATAAAGAGGCTTAATACTCTTTAGGGGCAAACCATGTCATTGGCCACGGTGTGTTCCCGCGCTTTGAGCGGTATGGACGCACCTTTGGTGGAGGTAGAAGCCCACTTGGCCAATGGTTTGCCCGCATTTAACATCGTTGGTTTGCCCGATACCGAGGTGAAAGAAAGCCGCGATCGGGTCAGGGCAGCCATCTTGCAGTCGGGTTTCGATTTCCCCGCCAAAAAAATCACCGTGAATTTGGCACCTGCCGATTTGCCCAAGGATTCAGGCCGCTTTGATTTGCCGATAGCAATCGGCATCTTGGTCGCATCGGGGCAAGTCATGGCCGATGATGTGGCGCAATACGAATTTGCTGGCGAATTGGCACTTTCAGGCCGCTTGCGTGGCATACGCGGTGCGCTGGCAATGGCAGTATCGTGTGCCCATTCGGGACGGGCGTTTGTGTTGCCCAGTGACAGTGCGGCGCAAGCAGCCTTGTTGCAGCACACAGATATTTACGCAGCCGCCAGTTTGGCTGAAGTTGCGGCGCATTTGAATCGCGTCACGCCATTGAGTGTGGTGCAGGTGACTGAGCCCGTGCTGGATTTGAGTGCGATGGCTGATTTGAGCGAGGTCAAAGGCCAGTACAGCGCGCGCCGTGCCTTGGAAGTGACTGCCGCTGGTGGCCACAATTTGTTGATGTTGGGGCCGCCCGGTACTGGTAAATCGATGTTGGCACAACGCTTGCCCAGTATTTTACCGCCGCTGTCGTTGGACGAACGCTTGAGCGTGGCCAGCATTCGCTCATTGCTGATGCAAGGCAGTGCCGAAGTGTTGCCACAAGCGCGGCCGTTTCAAATGCCGCACCATTCGGCTTCGGCGGTGGCTTTGGTCGGCGGCGGTTCAGACCCACGACCGGGGGCAATTTCGCTGGCGCATTGTGGCGTGTTGTTTTTGGATGAGCTGCCTGAGTTTGACCGCAAGGTATTGGAAGCGCTGCGCGAGCCTTTGGAAAGTGGTGAAATTCACATTTCCAGGGCCAGTCGCAATGCGGTGTTTCCGGCGCGGTTTCAGTTGGTGGCGGCGATGAATCCATGCCCGTGTGGCTATTTTGGCCATGCCAGTCGGCCTTGTCGTTGCTCTATGGAAACGATACAGCGTTACCGCGATAAGATTTCCGGCCCGTTGCTCGATCGCATTGATTTGATTATTGAAGTGCCGCAATTGAGTGAGCAGGATTTGACCAGTACCAAGCGGCCTGAAAGCAGTGCCCAAGTGCGTGAACGGGTGTTGCAAGCGCATGAGACGCAATGGCAGCGTCAAGGCAAAAGCAATGCGGCTTTGAATGTGGATGAATTGGACAGCGTCGCGGCCATCGGTGCCGATGCGGCGCAGTATTTGTCCAAATTGATGAATGATTTAAACTTGTCAGCCCGCAGTTACCACAGATTGCTGCGAGTGGCACGAACCTGTGCAGATTTGCACAGCGATGCCGTGGTTCAACCCAGCCACATTGTTGAGGCCATACAGTTCCGACGGGCTTGGAGCAATCAGCTTCAGTTGGGGCACAAATCTTGGTAATATTATGCGCATAAGCGTTGAGAAAGTTTCATTACATGGCTAAAAAGACGTACCAGCGCCAAAGTAAATCCAAATCTTTGGGGCAAACCTTAAATGGCATATTAATCGGATTGATTTTAGGTGCCATCATCATCGCAATTTTGTTGTGGTTTTTGAACAAACAAAAAATGCCGACCGAGCCGCCTAAGGCTTCTGAACCGACCCAAACCGAAATCATCGTGCCGAATAAGGCGCAGCTGCCTGAGCATCTGAATGCGTCTGCGGCATCTGCAAGCGCAGGTTCAGAAGGTGAACAGGGCGCTGCCAGTGAAGTGGATGGTGGCGAGGACGAGGGCTCACAAAAACCAGTATTGCCTAAAGTGCCTGAAATCAAAGGCGATGGCGGCTCTAAATTGCAACCAGGCGATAAAAAACCGCACACGCCGCATCCAGACAAAAAACCTGAGGGCAAACAGCCTCCAGAACACAAACCAAGTACCAAGCCAACGCCTGAGCAAATTTTGGAACATGGTAGCGTAGAAAAAGCCCGCGCCGCCAACCAAGAGGCCGCGAAAAAACAGGTTGAAAAGCCAGCTGAAAAACATGTGGAAAAACCTCAGGCCAAAGCCGATGGTGGTCGCAGTGTGAAATTACAGGCCGGCTCATTTGGCAGCAAAGAACAAGCAGAAGCACAGCGTGCCAAATTGGCTTTGTTAGGCATTTCTGCGCAAGTGGAAAGTGCCCAAGTAAACGGCAAACCGGTACACCGTGTGCGTACAGGCCGCATGAATGAAGGCAAAGCCGCGCAAGTGCGCAAACAATTAAGCAATAATGGCATAGACTCGATTGCCGTTGGTGCAAATTAGTCCATAAGATAAGGAATGTGTATGTTGTTTAAAAAATTAATGGCAGCAGCGGTGATGACGGTGGGTATGGTCGGCGTGTCTCAAGCTGCTTTGGTAGAAGGAACCGATTACGTTGTTTTGCCAGAAGCCATTCCGCAATTGCAACAAGATAAAATTGAAGTGTTGGAGTTTTTTGGTTACTTCTGTATCCATTGTAAGCATTTGGAACCAACGATGTCGGCGCATGTGAAAACCTTCCCAACCGATACTTACTTCCGCGGCGAACACGTGGTATGGCGTCCTGAACACTTGGGTTTGGCGCGCATTGCCGCCGCTGTGAATGCCACGGGTTTGAAAGCACAAGCCAATCCGGCCATTTTCAAAGCAGTGATGGATGATGGTGTGGATTTGAGCAATCCCGATACCTTCAAACAATGGGCTGAACAGCAAACCTCGTTTGACGGTAAAAAATTATTGGCCGCTTACAATGGTTTTCAAAACCAAGTAGAAGCCAAAAACATGGCCGAATTGTCGACCAAATACAAAATCCAAGGCACGCCGACCATTATTGTGGGTGGCAAATACCAATTGCAATCGCAAGACATGGGCAAATTGGATGAGCTGGTGCAAAAAGTGCGCACTGAGCGCGGCATGCCAGCGGCGCAAGCCAAACCAGTGTTGAAAGTGAAAGCCACAGGTTCACGTTTGGCCAGCCAAGCAAACCAATAATGTGAGTGCAGAACAGGCAGCTATAGGCTGCCTGTTTGTTGTTACAGGCCGCTATTACAGGTTAAGAATAAATGAATTTTTTTGAAGCAATCATTATCGCCATCGTTGAAGGTTTGACCGAGTTTTTGCCGGTGTCTTCAACCGCTCACATGATATTCACCAGCTCGTTCTTTGGCATCCAAGAAGATGCTTTTGTGAAAATGTTCATGGTGTCCATCCAATTGGGCAGTATTTTGTCGGTGGTGGTGATGTATTGGCGCAAGTTTTTTGATAAGAACAATTTGGGTTTGTATGTGAAATTGGCTTGTGCGGTGGTGCCGGCCTTGGTTTTGGGCAAATTGTTTGATGACAAAATTGAAGCGGTGTTAGGCAGCCCACGTCCGATTGCGGTGATGCTCATCATCGGTGGGGTGGTCTTGCTGTTTGTCGATAAATGGTTTACCAAGCCAACCGTATTTTCGGAAAAAGAAGTCACCATACGCAAAGCGGTGGCCATTGGTTTTTGGCAATGTTTGGCGATGATGCCCGGTACCAGCCGCTCTGCGGCTTCGATTATCGGCGGTATGCAACAAGGTTTGTCGCGCCAAGCGGCGGCCGAGTTTTCATTCTTCTTGGCCGTACCAACCATGTTGGCGGTGACCACTTACTCTTTGTTTGTGAAAGAGTGGGGCACGGAAGGACAAGGCTTAACCGGCATCGAAATGATGATGGCCACACCGCAAAACCTGCCCATTTTCTTGGTCGGCATCGTGGTGGCTTTCTTGGTGGCCTTGGTGGCAATGAAGTTTTTCATTGGCATCATCAAAAAATACGGTTTCAAACCTTGGGGTTGGTACCGCATCATTGCTGGTATTCTCTTGTTCACATACTTCAGTTTGTAAACACAAAAAAACCTGTACACACAGGTTTTTGCTGCGGATTTTTGCGGCTTGTGTTACTATCAGGACTAAAACTGTCGAAGGTGGGTGCAAACCCCGCCTTTTCTTTTGTAAAAACAAAGCGAGTCGCACATGCAATCTTGGCAATTACCTGAATACATTGCCGATATTTTGCCGTCTACTGCACGGCAATTGGAAAGTGCCAAGGAAGCACTTTTAGGTCTCTTTAGGGTACACGGCTATGAGCTCGTGAGTCCACCCTTACTCGAATACACCTCATCATTATTACTGGACATAGACGAAGGCTTGGCACTGAAAACCGTGCGCATCGTCGATCAAATCAGTGGCCGTCAATTGGGCGTGCGTGCGGACATTACCCCGCAAGTGGCGCGCATTGATGCCCATTTATTGGCCGCAAATGATGGCATTAACCGTTTGTGTTATGCAGGTTCTACCGTGCATGCGCGCCCAGACAGCTTGCTCAGTACGCGTGAGCCTTTGCAAATTGGTGCGGAATTGTACGGTTATGAAGGCATAGAAGCCGATGTGGAAATCATCGACTTGATGCTGAAAACCTTGACGCTGGCACATGCGCAAGAGGTGTATTTGTCTTTGGGTCATGTGGGCATTTTCCAAGCCTTGGCTGACAAAGCGGCCTTAACCCAAGCACAACGCGACAGCTTGTTGTACTTGATGAAAGACAAAGACAGCGAAGCGGTGTTGGCGGCAATGCAAGATTGGGACATTGACACCATTTGGAAGGAAACTTTCGCGGTGTTGCCAACTTTGTATGGCGATGTGGAAACGGTATTGCGCCGTGCCCGTGAAGATTTGCCGGCGATTAAAGGCGTACAGGACGCATTGGATGCGTTAAAAGCCATATGCAAGCAATTCAAAGCCTATAAAGTGCACATTGATTTGTCGATATTGCGCAATGACTCTTACCACACTGGCTTATTGTTTGCCGCGTATGCACCGGGTTGGCCAGATGCGTTGGCACGTGGTGGTCGTTACGATGGTTTGGGCAGCCAGTTTGGCCGCGCCCGTCCAGCCACCGGTTTCAGTTTGGATTTGCGTGATTTGATACATGTATTGCCACAACGCCCAGCCCGTCAAGGCATTAAAGTCGCGGCAGCGGCAGCCAATGATGCGCGTGAGGAAATGAACAAGTTGCGCCATAACGGCGAAGTGGTGGTCATCGATTATCTGAATGACAGTGGGGCAACGCTGCACTGTGATCGTGAATTGGTATTAAAAGACGGGGCATGGAAAGTCGTGCCTTGTGATTGTTAATTTTTTTGCAGGAACAAACAATGGTTAAGAATGTTGTCGTAGTCGGCTCGCAATGGGGCGATGAAGGTAAAGGCAAGATTGTCGACTGGTTGACCGACCAAGCCAGTGGCGTGGTTCGTTACCAAGGCGGTCACAATGCTGGTCACACTTTGGTGGTAGGCGGTAAAAAAACCGTATTGCGCTTGATTCCAAGTGGTATTTTGCACGCAGGCAAACGCTGCTTCATCGGTTCTGGTGTGGTGGTTTCTCCAGAAGCTTTGTTAAGCGAAATGGCGGAATTGGAAGCTGCTGGTGTGGACGTGGCCAAACAATTGACCATCGCGCCAACTTGCCCATTGATTTTGCCTTACCATGTGGCTTTGGATCACGCTCGTGAAGCGGCCAAAGGCGACAAAAAAATCGGTACCACTGGTCGCGGTATCGGTCCAGCTTACGAAGACAAAGTGGCTCGCCGCGCAGTGCGTGTGATGGACTTGTTCCAACCTGAGTTGTTGCGTCAAAAAATCGAAGACGTTTTGGCCATTTACAACTGCCAATTGGTGGGTTTGTACGGTCAAGTGGCGATTGAAGCCGATGCGATTTACAACTTGGCCATCAGCTTGGCCGAAAAAATCCGTCCTATGGTGGGCGACGTATCGCGCACCTTGAACGAAATCAATGACCAAGGCGAATCTTTGGTATTTGAAGGCGCACAAGGTACTTTGCTCGACATCGATCACGGTACGTATCCATATGTGACTTCGTCTAACTGCGTGGCCGGTGCGGCTTCTGCAGGTGCCGGCGTGGGCCCACACAAATTGAACTACATCTTGGGCATCGTTAAAGCCTACACCACACGCGTGGGTTCAGGTCCATTCCCTACTGAATTGTTCGATGATGTTGGTGCTGGATTGGCCAAACGAGGTAACGAATTTGGTGCGGTTACAGGCCGCCCACGTCGTTGTGGTTGGTTCGACGCGGCTTTGATGAAACGTTCTATTCAAGTGAACGGCATCACTGGCATGTGCGTGACCAAATTGGACGTGATGGATGGCATGGATGAAATCAAAATCTGTGTGGGCTACAAATTGCGTGGCGAAACCATCGACATCTTCCCATTCGGTGCCGACGATGTGGCCGCTTGCGAGCCTATCTACGAAACCATGCCAGGTTGGACTGAGTCTACTTTCGGCGTGAAAACCTACGATGCTTTGCCAGCGAATGCCAAAGCGTATTTGAGCCGTTTGGAAGAAATCTGTGGCGCCAAAATCGCCATCATTTCTACCGGTCCAGACCGCGAAGAAACCATCGTATTGGAACACCCATTGAAATAATGCTTGCGTGTGTCACACACGGAGTATGTAAAAAGCGGCCTGTAAATGTTTACAGGCCGCTTTTTTATGGATGGATGAGATAAATAGGGCATGGGTGGATAGAGAATGAATCTTATGAGTATGGCTGGCTCATAAAGGTCACCAGTCTTAAACTGTAGGTGCAAGCCACCTATCATTTCTCATCTCAATTAAGCCAGATTCTTAGCTTTTTGTTTGTGACGATATTCTAAAATTGCTAAGCCATAAGCGGCCTGTAACAAGTTTGCTTGTTTCTTCTATTTATAGGTGCACTTCTTGTGTGGTCAGGCCAGTAAAGTGTTTTTTGCTGATTATATGGGCATAGGCTTGTCCTATTCAGCTTTCTATTTTCAATCAAACAGTCATCAGTCGCCGCAATCATGGTTTTATTTGGATGATTTACAGCCAGTAAGGCACTCTTGTGCTTGGTAATCCCTTGTATTGCATCGTTTATTTTGGGACTCTTACGCATCTTTTTTTAAGGGAGTTACCAGAGCAGAAAATTAGTGGGTTATTACATTAGTTGGTGGGTGCACAGTCAAAGAACAATAAAAAGCGACCTGTAAATATTTACAGGCCGCTTGTATGCATCACATCAAGGACTAAGCAGATTTGTGTGGACGCTCAGTTTGTTGCTGTACTTGTCGCTGCCAAATCAAATCACACAACGGATCGGCTGGATGGAAGGCTGTAGGTGCTTCCAGCAGCAATTCACGCACCAAGCGGTAATCGCTGTCTTTGCAGGCATCGTCTAAACGTGCCAACAAAGCTTCCAATTCAGGCCAAGGCAGCATGATTTCATTGGCGGTCATGATGCGTGTGTGCGTGGTTTGGGTCACATTGTCGCCGATGAGCAATTCCTCATACAGCTTCTCACCAGGGCGCAAACCGGTAATCTTAATGGCGATATCGCCTTTGGGATGGTTTTCGTCTTGGATTTCCAAACCACTTAAACGGATCATTTGCTTGGCCAAGTCAATGATTTTCACCGATTCGCCCATATCGAGCACAAATACATCGCCACCTTTGCCCATCGCACCGGCCTGTATCACCAATTGCGCTGCTTCAGGAATGGTCATGAAGTAGCGGGTGATGTCTTTGTGGGTGAGAGTAATTGGGCCTCCGTGGGCAATTTGCTTTTCAAACACCGGTACCACCGAGCCAGAAGAACCCAACACATTGCCAAAACGCACCATGCAAAAACGGGTATGGTGGTCGCTGCGTGCGGCCAAAGCCTGCAACACCAATTCGGCCATGCGTTTGCTGGCGCCCATGGTGTTGGTAGGACGCACCGCCTTATCGGTGGAAATCAACACGAAGGTTTCCACCTTGGCATCAATGGCTGCCAGTGCACAGCGCAAAGTGCCATACACATTGTTGCGCACGCCTTCGATGGTATTGAATTCCACCATAGGGACGTGTTTGTACGCGGCCGCATGGTAAATGGTCTGCACTTGGTAGGTTTGCATGACAGTAAATAGGCGTTTGCGTTGTTGTACCGAACCGAGCAAAGGGATTAATTGCAAATTCAAACCTGTCTGCGTCATGTGCTCGCGCAATTCTTTTTCGATGCTGTAAAGCAAGAATTCTGACAGCTCAAACAAAATCAAGGTATGCGGACGCAATTCCACAATTTGACGGCACAACTCCGAGCCAATAGAACCACCTGCACCTGTCACCATCACCACTTTATCGGTGATGTTGGCTTGCATCAATTCGGGAATCGGCGTTACAGGGTCTCGACCAAGTAAGTCAATCACCGACACTTTTTTCAAGCCTTGTACGGTTATTTTACCTTCCACCAATTCACGCATGCCTGGTATCGACAAGACTTCCAAATTCAACGGTTCTAAGGTATTGAGTATGCGCTTGCGGTCTTCACGGCTGGCACTGGGTATGGCCAACAGAATTTTTTCAACTTCGTATTTTTCCACCAATTTGGCCAGTTTCTCAGGTGAATACACGGTCAAATTGTTAACGATAGTCCCTTGGTGTTTTTTATCGTCATCGACAAAAGCCACCGCATAAAAATTCTCCACCTGACGTATGGCTTCCAATAACTGCGTGCCAGATTGCCCCGCGCCGTAAATGATGACTGGGGTATTCTTGCTGAGGAAGCTGCCACGTATCCATTCACGTATGGCCAAGCGTGAACTGATGGTACCCACCAGTAACACAAAAAAATACAAAATGGGGATGCTGCGCGGCAGGTTGAAACGGGTAAAAAATGCCACCAATACCAAAACCAAGACTGATGCCATGCTGCCTAGCAAGCAAATCAGCATCATCTTGGTGCCCACATAACGGATTACTGCTCGATACAGGCCGAGTTTGACAAAGGCTACAAGGGTAAACACCGTAGTAATGCCCAATACCAACCAATTGTTGGAGTCATGGAGAGTAGCACTGTTGAAAGTAAACCTCACCAAGTAGGCAAACCAAAAAGCCACCGCAATCATAATCATGTCGTGAATGATGAAGATGGCTTTTTTGGTTGAACGCGGTAAGGCTAAAATTGCATCGTAACGCATATTATTCTGCACTGGCCTGTGTCAACACTGTTTCAATGGCTGCCAAATACGCATCCATTTGTTCGGTAGTGATGCTAGGATGGGTTAAGAACATCAGACTGGTGTCACCCAGTTCTACTGCGTGAGGCAAGCGCTGTTGCGGGCGCCAAGGTGTGTTGTCAAAGGCTTTTTCCAAATACACTTCAGAACAACTGCCTTGCATGCAAGGATAACCGGTAGCGGATATCTCGGCGGCAATGCGGTCACGACTCCAGCCTGCATTCAATGCTTCGGGCTTGACGAACGCATAGTATTTGTATTGGGCATGTTCAATGTAATCAGCCACTTCAATCAAACGCAAACATGAAAATCGGCTGAGTAATTGCGTTAGGCGATTGGCATGGTGTTGGCGTTTGGCAGTCCATTCAGGCATGTGTTGCAATTGGATGCGGCCTAACACGGCTTGCATTTCCATCATGCGCCAGTTGGTGCCGAAATGCTCATGTAACCAACGGAAGCCAGCTGGGTGCTGGCGTTTGTAAACTGCATCGTAGCTTTTACCATGGTCTTTGTATGACCACATTTTTTCCCATAAGGCTTGGTCATTGGTGGTAACCATGCCACCTTCGCCACCCGTGGTCATGATTTTGTCTTGGCAAAATGACCATGCGCCGATGTGGCCTATCGAACCTACCGCTTTGCCCTTATAACGAGCACCGTGTGCTTGAGCACAATCTTCGATTACAAAAAGATTGTGCTCTTGCGCCAAAGCCATAATGTCGTCCATTTCAGCAGGCATACCGGCCAAATGCACCACAATAATCGCTTTGGTATTGGGGGTGAGCACTGCTTTGATGCTTTGGGCGGTGATGTTTTGACTGTTTAAGTCCACATCTGCAAAAACAGGATTGGCACCTGCAGTAATGATGCAAGAAACAGATGCCAAGAAGGTACGCGACGTCACCACAACATCATCACCTGCGGCGATGTTCAGCGCTTTTAAGGCCACGTCCAAAGCCAAAGTGCCATTGCCTAAGGCAACCGCGTGTTCGGTACCAATATAATGAGCAAACTCTTGTTCAAATAGACGGCATTCTTGTCCTGTCCAGTAATTGACTTTATTGGATAACAGCACATTTTTAACGGCATCAGCTTCTTCATTGCTGAAGCTAGGCCATGAAGACAATTTGGTATTTAACATGATATTAGCTTTTCATTCGGGCGGGAACGCCCATGACAATGGATTCATTATAAACATTTTGCACTACCGCTGCACCTGCACCAACCATGCAATCATCACCAATCTCAACCAATTGCTTGGTTACTGCACCCACGCCCACCCAGCTGCGAGCACCTATTTTGGTGCCACCTGCCAGATGTGCGCCAGGACTGATGTGGCAGAAGTCATCCAATACACAATCATGGTCGACACTTGCAGAGGTATTGATGATACAACCCTTACCTATTTGAGCATCTACATTGATTGCCGCTTGCGCAAAGATCACTGTACCAGCGCCAATTTGAACTGTGTTGCTGACATAGGCAGAAGGATGTATGAGGTGGGGAACATGCAGTTGTAATGACATCATTTCATGCAGTATTTTTTCACGTATGGTATTGTTTCCAATGCCTATTAATACTGCATCATCAGATTGTAACAGCGGCCTGTAAGCATTGCTATTACCAATGACGGACCACACAGAAGTTTGTGTTAAGCCTTGAGTATAGCGGTCATCCAAAAATACAATTTCAGACCAACGATGGGTGCAGCTGGCAGTATCGGCAATGACTTTGCCATGGCCGCCTGCACCTATGATTACCAGTCTAGTCATGTTCTTTTTTGCTACCAGTGAATTTAGACATCGTGACTTCGCCAGTAGCGGAAATCCCCTCTTTAACAAATACTTTTTTGATAGTTAAAAATAAAATTTTCAAATCCAGCAACAGTGACTGGTTATCAACATACCAAACATCTAGCTTGAATTTTTCTTCCCAGCTGATGGCATTGCGACCATTGATTTGTGCCCAACCGGTAATGCCAGGCCGCATGTCATGCCGACGGTATTGCTCTTGGTTGTACAAAGGCAAGTATTCCATTAACAAAGGGCGTGGACCAACCAAACTCATGTCGCCTTTTAACACATTCCATAATTCCGGTAATTCATCCAAACTGCTTGAGCGTAATTTTTGCCCAAAAGGAGTCATGCGTTCAGAATCAGGTAAAGGTTGCCCTTGAGCATCTGTTGCATCACGCATGCTGCGAAACTTGTACATCTTAAAAGGCTTACCGTCTTTCCCTGGGCGTACTTGCGAAAAAATGACTGGTGAACCTAAGTTTTTACGTATCAAATAGGCTACTAGGAAAAAAATGGGAAACAAGAGGATGATAGCAATCAAGGAGCACAGAATATCTACAATACGTTTCATGAAGCTTCCTATTTACTGAACAATACTTGTTCTAATTGTTTAGCCAAAGAAGCGTATTCGTACTGTTCACGCGCGACATCTTGCCCATTTTGTCCCATCTCTTGCAAGCGTTTTGGTCCCATTTCGTGCAGGGTTTGTATTGCTGATACCAATTCATCTGTATTTTCTGGCTCAATTTGGATACCCGCATCGGCATCACTTACAGGCCGGTACTGACCGGAGTCAATGGCATAAATAATGGGTTTACCACTACAGAAATAATCAAATAGTTTGTTTGGCGAGACACCATAGTGAAATAAATCATCTTTGGTAAGACCAATATAGCACACATCAAATGTGGCTAGCATGCTCTGAATTTGTACTTTGGGAATGGCATCTATAAAAGTCACATTACCTAAATTCAACTGTTGAACCTTGGTTTGTAAACGTTCTTTTTCTTTACCTTGACCAACAATCACAAAAGCAATTTCGGTGCGCTCCTTTAGTTTTTGAGCAGCATTGATTAAAGTATCCAAACAATTGGCAACACCCAAAGTACCCGTATATCCTATGGTGAATTTACCTTGAGGTAATTGTTGCATCACCTCTGCCGACAACATGATTTTCTGGTCTACTTCAGCCTGTGAGTAGCCATTGGGCACCCAATGAAAGTTATCAGTCGGATACCCGCGAGATTGTATGTGTTGATTCAAATATTTTAAATTTGAAATCAACTGGTCGGCATTTTTGTAAGCTCGGTCTTCAATGTATTGTAACAGTCTGATAAAGGGATGTTTTGGAGAAAAACCCCCTAATTGGCATAAAGTCAGTGGCCAAATGTCTCTCACCTCGAAACTCAACGGTACTTGATAGTGTTTTGCTAAGGCTTCAGCACCTAAATATCCAACCAAACTGGGTGATGTGTATAAAATGGCATCTGGCTTTTGAGTCAGGTAATGCTTTAAGCCACGCAATTTCTTAGCAAAGTTAAACCAATTAAGAATGCGTTTTTTACTGTGTGCATGTTCATAATACGGCATTTTAATCAAAACATTGGTCACGCCTTGGCTTTGAACCGTGGTGTAATTTGCAGTCACCGTCACTGGTATTTTCAGTAAATGGTGGTATGAGGCAGTAATCAGGGTGACTGAATAACCAAGTTTGCCAAGTTCTTGCGCTAAATAGAAATGCCTCCCCCCCATGCCAGTATCAGGGGTGGAGCCATATTGATTAATAATCCAAATGTTTTTTTTTTGTGACATAGAAATTTTAAATATGCTGTGAGATAAATTGGGCTATATTGGCAGATGCCTTACCACCACCATATAATTCATTAGGATCAGAAATAGTGCGATTGAGCATGTTATTTACCGCATCAATAATCACTTTTGAATCTGCTCCAGCCAATTGGTTGGCACCTACCTCAATCAATTCAACCCATTCTGTTTGGTCTCGCATGGTCACACAAGGTTTTTTGAAGAAAAAAGCTTCTTTTTGTACACCTCCACTGTCAGTTAAAACTAATTGGCAATGGTCAAGCAACCAAATCATTTCCAAATAGCCAACAGGCTCAATTACACATACTTCCAATGGTATGTTTTCTTTGGCCAAAACATTACGGGTACGAGGATGTAAAGGCAAAACAACCGGTGCGATGGTTTTATGGATGGTATTCAAAGCATGCACAATTTGTTGCAGACGTTGGATATTATCTGTATTTTCAGCACGATGCAAAGTAGCAAGAATAAAGTTGTTTGCAGGTAGATTTTCAATTTGTGGTTGTTTCACAAATTGCTTGAAATACATAGCTGAATCTTGCATAACATCACCAGACAACTCAATTAAGATTTCTTTGTCAGTAAAACCTTCAGCTTGTAGATTATCTATAGCAGTTTGAGTTGGACAAAACAAAATCGCGCTGATTTGATCGGTTAAAATACGATTAATTTCTTCTGGCATTTTCATATTGAAGCTGCGAAGTCCTGCTTCAATATGGATAACTGGGACATGCAGTTTTGCAGCAGCCAATGCACCTGCTAAGGTGGAATTGGTATCCCCATATACCATTAAAGCATCTGGTTGTTCTTGCAAGATGATGTCTTCAATAGAGGCTAACATTTCCCCTGTCATTTTGCCATGTGATTTGCCATTAATATTCAATTGGTAATCAGGTTTAGGGATATTCAATTCATTAAAGAAAATATTGGACATATTTTCATCGAAATGTTGACCCGTATGGACAATAATTTCTTTGATGCTGGACAGTTGTTTCAATGCTTGTGATACCACACTGGCTTTAATAAATTGTGGGCGAGCACCAATGACTGTGATGATTTTTTTCACGAAAAATACCTATAAAATTTTATTATAAAATGAAACCAGTTTTTGTTGTTCAGTTTCCCAATTGAATGTATTGATAACTGCATTTCTGCCTTTCAATCCCATTTCTTTGGCCAATTCAGGATGGTCTCTTAAATAATTGATGGCCTCTGCAATTTGTTTGGGGTCTTCCGGATTAACACAAATACCACACGAATAAGCTTCGATAATATCTTTCCATAAAGGAAAGTTGGATCCGATTACAGCAATGCCGGCACTCATGTATTCAAACAGCTTATTTGGCTGAGCATCTATATGGTTAGGAACCGGTGCGTATAAAACCAAGCCTGCTAGAGAAGTCTTCAATAAGTTTTTAACTTCGACTCTATTGAGTTGGCCTAAATAATCGACGTTTTGAAAATTTTTGTGTGCAGTTGAGAGTTGTTTAAATACTAGTGGGGAAAATTCCCCCGCAAAAGCAATTTGACATGGTTGTTTTACATAATCAATGGCATCCAAAATTTCAGTAATGCCTCTTATTGCAGTCATTCCCCCAACGAAGGAAAACGTATTTTTAACTTCGTTTGTTGTCTCAACATTATCAAATAGTTCATTCAGAATTGGATAATTGTTGATGTTGGCAACATTGTTATTGATGAGTCTAAATTTTGCAGCAATGGTACTGGTTGACGTTATGATGCCTGAGAATTTTTTCAGACTTAGTTTTTCATAATAGGCGATTGATAAAGCCAAAGGTTTACGCACCATCTTATGTAAGTAAGGCTTGGTCAAAATCTGCTTCGGTAAATCTTCATGAGCATCAAAAATGACCTTAAACCCTTGATTTAGCAGTTTTACTCCAACGGGTATGAGTTCCGGGTCATGAATGTGGTATAAGTCTGAATTTAACGATGCGGCTTTTAAAAACATCTGTTTAGATGTTTTTGTCATTCTATTCCATCGAGATAAAGGTTTGCCAATATCCAAAATTTGAATATTGCTTTCTTTGGCATCACCTTGACCGTCTGCGACTATCAAAGTCACATCAAAATGGTTGGATAAAGAAACACATTCTTTCAAAAAAATACGGATATCATTGCGTTTGTGTACGCTCGTAAGATGAGTTATTCGTTTGACCATTTTTTGTCTTTAATAAATTGTGTATTTTGAAGCAAATATACTGTCAGTATGGTTGGACCTAAACCGTAAGACAATAATACCGTCAGCAATGAGCTGTTACAGGCCGCATATCCGATTAAAATCATCATGGCTGCCAAAATATTGGTGTTATTCTTATTGGTAATCGCATTTAATACGATTAATATTAATAGTAATAATATGGAGTTAATTAATAAACCAATAAGACCAAATCTACCTACTGCATCACCGAATATCCCTGCATTAGCAGAACCAGATGTGCCATAGTAGTATTGGGAAATCAATTTGGGAGCAGAGTAAGTACTTTCAGCTAAAGTATCTGATTTTAAAATAAAATACTCATAAAAGCGGGATGTGTTAAGACCAGGTACAACTTGAATCCTGCGCAGCCAATGAATGTAGACAAGATCAATTGGTGTTAATTTGAATAAAGTAAATGCAAATCCAATGACGGTCGTTATAAAAATAATTAAGGATAGGCCAAAATTTTTTATTTTTTTTATTAAAAAATAAAAGAAAATAGTAACTATTGACGAAAATGCGATACTTTTAATACCTGAACTGGAAAAAATAATAAATATCAGTAACAAGCTTATGACCACCAATATTTTGGAGAGTAAATCAAATTTTCTATTAATGGCAATAAGAATCAGAATGGGACTGATAAAATAGCCGCCCAATAAGGTTGCATAAAGTGTAATGGCATCACTGTTCTCTTTAAATTCTTCACGTAAGCCATACACATCGGTTATGTTTGGAATTTCAAATTTAAAACCATGTCGACTAACAATAATCACAGAAAATGCTATGGCAACCATAGCCAACACGAAAATGATGAATAGCCCTAATTGATTCTTAATCTTAGGTAATTTGAAATGTATCCCCTTTGATAGTATTACAATAAGCGTAAACAGTACGCTGATAGTTAAACCCCAAACAATGCTTTCTAGTACATAACCTTGAATGGCTTTTGGTATCAGTAATATTGAAGGAATAACATGGAAAAAATAGAGGATATTAATGAAAATGGTACTGGGTTTTTTACCTTCAAATGGTACAAAAAAGGCTGGAATAAAAGCAATTAAGCCATATATGTAATATTCATAAGTAAGTGGATACTGATTGCAATTAAATCCTGGAATAATTGCAAAATAGTTACATACGTCATATGTAAGCTGATATGTCAATGCAATGAATATGCAGGTAAATAATAGGAAAATTATTTTTTTGTTCATTTTTTATGTATTTTAAGAACGAAATTTTTAATGAATCGGGTAAGTAGCAGCAATAATATGGGTAATATCAGTAGCAAAATAATGCTTAATAAAAAATTGTAGTAAGCAAAAGAGTTTTTTTCACCATATAAACCATAGTAGATACCCGAATTAGTAAGTGAGTTATTCCAAGTGTTACTGATTTCTTGTAGTTGTTTGATTTTTTGCTTATCTAATTGTGATAATTCTTTCGAGAAGTCGTGCATCAAATTATCAAGCAGTATGGCATGTACTTTATGGTATTTAATATTATTCTTGGTGCCATAAAGATCGTAATAAGACCAGCCATGGTTATCAAACATATGGACATTATTAAAAATGGAGTTGATCAATTTTTGTTGTAATGCTTTAGTATTATCAAAATTTTGATAATCTTCATAAGATTTAATACCATAAGTAGAATATACCATCCCATTGAATACATAGGCTAAGTCAGTATCTTTTTGTACCTGAGTGTCTAAATATTCCTCAATCCAAATTTGTTGGTTTAATTCGGTTCGACTCCCTCCGTTATGGTAAGAGGCAGTGACAGAACGATATAATTCACCAGCTAATTTTGCATATTTTTCATCACCGTAAATATCAGCTGCACGAAGTAATGGAATAATGGCGTATGCATCAGTTAAACCAGACCACCATGGCGCTTTAATTTTATTGTTTGGATAGCCACGATATGGCCAGTCGAATGAATAAAATAAATGGGCATTGCCATTATGATCATACTGAATGTTTTGGATTATCCAATCTACCGAATTTTTGAAAGATTGGCGATTTTTTGTTTGATCATTTGTCTCTGGATGAACATTCCAATACGCAATAGATGGATCATGCCTCCAATGGTATTGGTTTTGTTTTTGAAATTTGTCAGTATCACTTAAATTATCAGAATAAATGATAGAGTAGTGCACGACATAGAAGGGCGAAACAAATTCTCCAATTTTAGGAGAGTATGAAACAGGTAAGCCTTTTTCATTGAATGTACGATGTTTTGTGGAGCCTTGAGTAAGTAATACTCGCATCGAGCTATTAAATTCATAGATTTCATATGCATATTTATTGCTAATAAATGCAATTGGTAGCACCCAAAATAACAGATAAAGAGTAAAAAATTTGAGTTTATTAGATCGTAACATGGGCTAAGTTTTACCTATCGCAATTTTATAAGCACATAAGATATGTATAAAATATGTTAAGCACAATGATGAAGAGATGGCATATACAACGGAAATCTCATTTTTAAAGTATAAAAATGAACAAATGATTCCAATGAATTGCACCAACATTATCATCAAATTCCAAGGTTGCTTTTGGCCAATGTACAACATAAAACTTAATGGGTTAGAAATGAATCTTAAAGCCAAAGATGGCAATAGTATTTGTGCATATAGGGCGCTTTCTAACCATTTGGATCCAAAAATGATTTTGACCAAATACTCAATACTGAAAAATAAAAACACCGTTGATGGTATCGAAATCAACAACAATAATTTGAATGTTTTGATAAAGATAGATTTTGCATTGCCAAGTGTGCGGTAATCTTTTGCAGCTTTTTCTTTAAATACTTCAAGTACTGATTTTGAAACCAGTGTAATTGGTGCTTGTAAGATTTTTTGGGTAAGGAAATAATACCCTGCCACCGCAGGGGAAAAGTAAGCTGCAAATAAGATGTTTGGTATGTGAGAGGCGCTGGTGCTAAAAATCACCGATGGCACATCCATTAAGGCGAAATTTTTGTATCTGTATGCAGCAAAGAATTGATGCGAGGTCTTAATAGAATAGGCCCAAAATTTACTTTTCAGTGCATATTTCATTAATAAAATATTGGTGACAACCAAACCAATGATGTGCCCAATCAATAAGCTCCATGATTGAGAAAGCCCAAACAATGAAATTTGGGCAAAGCCCATGGCCAGATTTTGGAGCACTTTATTTTTAGAAGTGTGTCTAAACAATGCTTGTCTGTTGTAGAGGTAAGTAAATACCTGATAAAAAGCTGTTAGGACGATAGCAATAAAACTCAATAAAATAAAAATCGCTGGATTTTGGATGTCAAGTAACGGATAGTGAAAAACCAGTGCATAAATACAGGCGGATAACAAACAAAAAATGCTCACAATCACAGTTGTATTCAGTGCTAAATTGGTGACAATATTGGCACCAAATTTGGTTTTGGGTAACAGAATTGCCAGTTCGTAACGTAGGGTTACAACACTAGCAATAATGGTTACAATGCTGACAAACGTGCCATAAACCCCAATGTCATTTACCGTGTAAATTCGGGTAATGATGGGCATGATTAATATGGGAATTAAGGCCGCAATTGTAGAACCTGTGAATACAGTAATTAAATTGCGGCTAAATTCTGATGTGCTAAATCGAGATTTAAACAAACTATTATTTTCCAACTGCAAGGCAAACTTGTTGAATTTGACTTAAAGTCATATACGGATGCATCGGCAAACTCATCACTTCTTCAGCCACTTTGTCACCAATTGGTAATACTGCATCGCTGGCAACAGCGGGTTGTTTATTGAGTGGAATAGGGTAGTGAACCGCTGTTGGGATGCCTGCTTCTTTCAATTTGGCTTGTACGGCATCGCGATTGGCGACACGGACGGTAAATTGGGCGTAGGCACTGATATTGTGTTCTTCAATGAATGGCACTGCAGTAAAACCGACTTCTGCAAATCCTTTTTGATAGTTTGCGGCCACTTCTTGGCGCAAACGAATTTCATCATCCAAAATGGCCAATTTAGGCAATAAAATAGCGGCCTGTAAGGTATCCAAGCGGCTGTTCACGCCGACACGGATGTGATGGTAGCGGCGGTCTTGGCCATGACGGGCAACTTGGCGGATGATTTTTGCCAATTCGTCATCGTTGGTGAAAATGGCGCCGCCATCACCGTAACAACCCAAAGGTTTGCTTGGGAAGAAGCTGGTGCAGCTGATGGTGGTCAAATTGCCAGATTTGCGACCTTTGTAAGAGGCACCAAAACTTTGGGCACCATCTTCAATCACGGGAAGATTGTGTTTGGCGGCGATGGCATTGATAGCATCGAAGTCAGCACATTGACCATATAAAGACACAGGAATAATGGCTTTAGTGTTGGGTGTGATGGCAGCTTCTAACAATTCCACATTCAAATTGTAAGTGTTTTCATACACGTCTACATACACAGGTTTAGCGCCCAATAAAGCGACGGTTTCTGCGGTGGCGATGTAGGTGAATCCTGGGGTAATCACTTCATCACCAGGGCCTATGCCCAAAGCCATTAAGGCAATTTGCAGGGCATCAGTACCATTGGCACAAGTGATGCAGTATTTGGCGCCGGTATACGCTGCCAATTTTTCTTCTAATTCATTGACTTCAGGGCCTAAGATGTACTTACCATGGCTCAAAACTTTTTGAATATTGGCATCAATTTCAGACTTGATGCGTTGTTGTTGTGCGGCTAAATCAATAAATTCCATTATCAAGCGTCCTGTAAATTAATCCAATTTGTTCAGTTGTTGGCCGATGAGTTGGTAAGTGGCTCCAGAGTGGGAGCAAGTTGTGCTGGCTTCACCAGACAATGGCAAATCCAATTGTTCGCCATATTCACTCATCCAGCCAATTTGTTTGGCGGGCACCCCTACCATCAAGGCATAATCGGGCACATCTTTGTTCACGACGGCACCTGCACCGATAAAGGCATAACGGCCGACAGTGTTGCCACAAACAATGGTGCAATTGGCCCCCAAAGTTGCACCTTTTTTAACCAAAGTATCGCGGTATTCGTTTTTGCGTTCTATCAGTGAGCGTGGGTTGTAGACATTGGTAAACACCATGCTGGGCCCACAAAATACGCCTTCTTCTAAAGTGACATTGTCGTAAACGGAGACATTGTTTTGAATTTTACAGTTGTCACCGATGATGACTTTATTGCCCACAAACACATTTTGACCAAATGAGCAGCCCGTACCAATCACAGCACCGCCACAGATGTGCACAAAATGCCAAACACGGCTACCTGCTCCAATTTGTGCACCTGCATCGATGATGGCACTGGGGTGCACGGTATAATTTAATTCAGACATTTTAATAATTCCTCACAAGCCGCTTCACCTTGAATTTGTGCGGTTGTCCATTTGCCACCATAAACATGCAAAACCTTGCCCACTGTTTCAAATGCCCATTCACGCGTGCTGTTACTGGGGTTGATGGCATCTTTTAATAAGGGTCTTACGCCAGCGAATGTATCACAAACATCTGCTCTTGACAGCGGCTGCTGGTGGTATTGGTTATAAGATTGTAATAGGTAATCAATTTCAGCTTCTGATGCTGGCTCAGATTCTGGATGGTCTTGACGAATTTCGGTGGTGCCTATCATGGTTTTGCCTTGATAGGGCAACACAAAGAAAATGCGTTTTTCATTCGGAATCGGTAGCATCAATGCTTGTTGTAAAGGCTGATCCACAAACAAATGGCTGCCACGTACCCAATCAATGGCAATGGCTGGCGGCGTGTCTTGTTGAGAACGCAAATGCATCACCCAAGGTCCAGTAGCATTCACAATCGCATCATAGTCTTGCAGTTCGGCCAACGTGTTTACAGGCCGGCCTGTAAACACTTGTCCATGCAAATCAAGGATTTGTTGTACCACCCATTGCCCCAGTTGGTAATCATCCATTTGGCCATCGTAAAACGAGTAAGCACCCAACAGATTGTGTGTATTTAAATGCGGGCTGCGACGCAAAGTTTCATCCGCACTGAGCCACTTGCTTTTAGGAAAACCACTGCCATTGGCCAAAACATCATACAGTTTGGTGCCCAAGCCAATTTGCCATTTAGGGCGTCCTTCATGTTTGTAAATGGGAAACAACAATTCCAATTGGCGACACAGATGCGGCGCTTGTTGCAGCCAAAATTGGCGCGCTTGCAAGGCTTTGTGTACCAATTTAAACTGGCCTGTTTCCAGATAGCGTAAACCACCATGTAACAATTTAGAAGAAGACTGACTGGTATGCGCCATAGGGGCATCTTTGTCGTACAAGTCGACTTGATAACCCCGTTTGAGCAAAGACCAAGCAGTACAGGAACCGATGATTCCTGCACCCACCACGGCAATTTTTTTCATCGATCAATAAATCAATGGCAAAGACACTGTTTTGTTATCGCGTGCGGCCAAGTAAATGGCAATCAGCAATTCCAATGATTTCAAGCCTTCACGGCCATCGGTAATTGGCTCGGCTTCACCACGCAATACATCAATGACATTTTTGTAATACAAAGGATGGCCAAAACCGTATACCGAAGTGGTTTCGTAATTGGCTTCTTTGACTTGGTCATCGTAGTCTTTGGCTTCGTCGAATTCCCAAGTTTGGATGTCGTTGACCGCCACACCGCCCACACGTACTGTGCCTTTGTCACCCAAGATGGTGATAGAGCCCTCGTAATTTTTAGGGTAAGTACACATGGTTACCGCCATAGAACCCAAAGCACCATGGCGCCAGCGGATGTTCACCACGCCAGTGTCTTCGGTTTCGATGTCACGGTGAGTAGAGACCATCGCTTGCACATCTTGCACTGGGCCAATCAACCATTCCATCAAATCGACATAGTGGCTGGCTTGGTTCATGAAGGCCCCGCCGTCAAACTCCCAAGTGCCACGCCATCCGCCTTGGTCGTAATAGTCTTGTGGGCGGGTCCAGAACACATTCAAGTGCACCATATTGATGTTGCCAAAGCGTTTTTCTGCAACGGCACGTTTGAGCAATTGCATGGTGGCATTCAAACGGTTTTGTTTCACCACAAACAAGCGTTTACCTGCTTTGTCAGCGGCCTGAACCATGCGTTCACCATCGTGTAAACGTGTGGCCATAGGTTTTTCAGTCAAAACATTGAAGCCAGCCTCAAAACAGTCGACGGCTTGTTGTGGATGCTGGCCTGATGGCGTGGTCAAGATGATTAAGTCGGCATCGGTGTCTTGCAACAAATCTTGTAATTTGCCATAAGCTTTGGCACCTGAGCGGGCGACTGCTGCTGCCAAGGCTTCGGCATTGGTATCGCATACGCCCACCAATTCCAATGAATCTTGGTGTTTTTCAATCGAGCCAAAATGGTTATTGGCAATGCGGCCACAACCGACGATGGCAACTTTGATTTTACGGTCTTTAATGATGTCAAACATGAGTGTGTCCATTAAGCCTTGATGACTTTACCTGATTGTGTCGTGAATTTACCGCGGGTATCGACGATAAGTTGCGCATGTTGTTCTAACAATGCATAGTCAAATTTATCGTGCTCGGTGGTCAAAATCACACAGTCGTAAGCGGCAATGTTTTCCGCAGTCAAAGCCACACTGTCCAATTCAAAATTGTGTTCACGCATTTTAGGGAAGCTTGGGACATGAGGATCGCTGTAATCGACTTTGGCACCCAAATCACGCAATTTTTCCATCACAAATACCGATGGGCTTTCGCGCATGTCGTCCACGTTTTTCTTGTAAGCAATGCCCAAGACCAATACGCGGCTGCCTTTCAACGATTTTTCACGGTCGTTCAAGGCCAAAGCCGTTTTGTTGACCACATAATCTGGCATACCTGAGTTGATTTCGCCTGCCAATTCGATGAAGCGGGTGTTTACGCCAAATTCACGCGCTTTCCAAGTCAAGTAGAATGGGTCAATAGGAATACAGTGACCGCCAATACCAGGGCCTGGGTAGTAAGCCACAAAGCCAAATGGTTTGGTTTTGGCCGCATCAATCACTTCATAAATGTCAACGCCCATTTTGTCAGCGACGATTTTCATTTCATTGGCCAAACCAATATTGACCGCGCGGTGGATGTTTTCCAATAATTTGGTCATCTCGGCTGCTTTGGTTGAGCTGACTGGTACGACTTGGTCGATTGCTGCGCCATACAAGGCAATACCGACTTGCAAACATTTGTCGGTATGACCACCGACCACTTTAGGGATGGTGCGGGTTTCAAAATTAGGATTGCCTGGGTCTTCGCGCTCAGGTGAATATACTAAGAAGAAGTTTTCGCCCACTTTCAGGCCGCTTTCTTCAACGCGTGGTAACAATTCTTCTTCAGTGGTGCCTGGATAGGTAGTGCTTTCCAAAGACAACAATTGACCGGCACGCAAATAAGGTTTGACCGCATCAGTGGTATCGATGACATAGCTGATGTCGGGTTCACGGTATTGGTTCAATGGGGTAGGAACACACAGAATGATGGCATCACATTCAGAGATGCGACTGAAATCAGTGGTGGCTTCAAACAAAGACTGTGCAGCTTGAATTTTATCGGCAGCAATGTGTTCGATATAGCTTTTACCCGCATTCAATGAGTTGACTTTGAAGTCGTCAATGTCAAAACCGATGACTTTAAAACCTACTTGGGTATAACGCAATAACAGTGGTAAGCCCACATAGCCTAGGCCAACAATGCCGATGATGGCTTCTTTATTTTGGTAGCGTTCTATAGCTTGTTCAAACATGTTTGTTCCTGTAGTAAAACTGGTTATTTGTTTAACAGAGAGTTGATGATGGTTTGTATGTGTTGTTGTAAGACTGACACAGCTTGCGCTTGATCCGGATGAGTTTGGCTGGAGCGTAAGGCTGAGTAATCAGGTCTGACTGTGTGTTCGGCATTGGCCAAAGTTACAGGTGCGGTGACTTTGATGTCGTATTGTTTGTGGGTGTGGGCACTTAATTGTGTGGCAATCATTTGCGCCAATTCCACGCGGTCTAAAATCACATCACTGCAATAATGCACAATCTTGGCAGGGTTTTGGGTTTCAACCAATTCGATGATGTAATCGGCCAAAGCACCTGCATAAGTAGGGGTGCCAATATTGTTTTCGTAAATTTCAACCGTTTGATTGTCGAGTAATTTATTAATGACAGCAGGAACAAAGTTGCGACCGTGTTCACTGAATACCCAAGAAGTGCGCACAATCGTGGTGTGTTCACACAGACCTAAAGCCAGTAATTCACCCGCCAATTTGGATTTGCCATAGACATTGCTGGGATTGGGCGCATCCAAAGCCGTGTAAGGCTGATTGGTATTGCCTCTGAACACATAATCTGTCGAAATGTGAATCAAGCGGCTGCCGACTTTTTGGGCCGCCTGAGCCAAATTGGCCACACCATGAGCATTCACGGCAAACGCCTGCTTGGGCTCATGTTCGGCTTGGTCTACATTGGTGTATGCGGCTGTATTGACGATGACTTCAGGTTGAAAGCCCTGAATCATGGCGTCCAAGGTGGTGCTGTTGGTAATGTCCAAAGTCTTAGAGTCTGTGAATATGACTTCCCAGTCTTCAGGTACGCGTTCGCGCAAACTTTGACCTAATTGACCTCTCGCCCCAGTGATTAAGACGCGCATTTTATGTATTCCTTCAATGTCATTCCAGCCTGATCTTTGGGTGATAACACAGGACTAGTGTGGCTGTTGGGCCACTGAATATTGATATCGGGGTCATTCCACAACAATGTGATTTGATCGTTGGGAACATAGTAATCGCTGCAATGGTACAACACTGTGGTGTCTTGCGCTAGTGTTAGAAACCCATGCGCAAAACCAGCAGGAATCCACAGTTGCTGGCTGTTTTGAGCGGAAAGTCTGATGCCGTGCCATAGTCCGAAGGTGGCTTGGTCAGCACGCAAGTCCACAAACACATCGTAAATCTCGCCGCTCAATACTTGGATTAACTTGCCTTGTGGGCGGGTCAATTGGGCATGCATGCCGCGCAACACATTGATATGTGAATGAGAAACATTGCTTTGCAAAAACACCGGCGCATCTAAGCCAAGTAAATCGGCATATTGCTGTTGGTGTTGCGACTCGCTAAACCAGCCGCGCTCATCGGGATAGCGGGGCACATCGAGCAAGTGCACGCTTTCAAAAAAAGTCTCACGGATTTGCATCACACTTGCTCCAAGATTTTTTGCACATACAAATCGTAAGCCGATTGTGATTGGTTGGCTTGGTGTTGCAAGAGGGTGGCCTTATCACACCAGCCTTGGCGCACGGCCAATTCTTCCAAACAGGCAATTTTCAAACCTTGCATTTTTTCGATGGTGTGTATGCACGAGCCGGCTTCCAATAGGCTTTCGGCCGTACCCGCATCCAGCCACGCAAAGCCGCGCCCTAGCGTGGTATGGCTTAAGCGTTGTTGTTGGCGGTATTGTTCCAACACATCCATGATTTCCAATTCACCGCGCGCCGATGGGCGGGTATTGGCGGCGAATTGGGCGACTTGCTTGTCAAACAAATACAGGCCGGTAATGGCGTGGTTGGAGATGAATTCTTTTGGTTTTTCATGCAAAGAAGTGATGTTGTCGTGCTCGTCAAAACAGGCCACGCCAAAACGCTGCGGATTGTTCACTTGTTGGGTGAAGATGGTGGCGCCATTGAGCTCATTGATGGCAGTGCTGAGCTTGTGGCCAAAGCTTTCGCCAAAGAAAATATTGTCACCCAAAATCAAACACACATCGTCGTCTTGCAGCCATTCTTGCGTGATCAAGAAGGCATCGGGGATGCCGCGTGCTTCTTCTTGTACGAAATAGGTGATGTTCAAACCCAAGCGGCTGCCATCGCCAAACAGGCGTTGGAACAGGTGTTGGTCTTCGGGATTGCTGATTAAGGCGATGTCACGGATGCCGCCCAGCATCAAAATCGACATCGAATAGTAAATCATGGGCTTGTCGTAAACTGGCAATAAATGCTTGTTCACCGCAAACGTCATCGGATTCAGACGGCTGCCTTTTCCTCCTGCCAGTAAGATGCCTTTCATAGCTTCCCTTATGTTTATTTTTCAGCAATCAAAAGTGGTGTGTTCAAGGCTTGGTGCACAGTGGCGGCCAAGCCGTCTTGCAATAAGGTTTGTTCTTGCCAACCCAGTTCGCGCTTGATTTTGCTGGCATCGAGTGAGTAGCAGCGGTCGTGGCCCAAACGGTCGGTGACAAATTCTATCGGCACTTCGTTTACAGGCCGGCCCAATTGTTTTTGCACTTCCACATACAAGGCTTGTAGCAATTCTAAATTGGTAATTGGATGGCCGGCAGCGACCACATAGCATTGATTAGGCTGAGCTTGCGTCAGCATCAACCACAAGGCGCGCGCATGTTCCACCACATACAGCCAATCACGCTGTTGCAAACCATCGCCGTACACAGGAATGCGTTCGCCATTTTTGATGCGCTCAATCGACAAAGGAATGAGTTTTTCCGGGAACTGGCCCGGGCCGTAATTGTTGCTGCAATAGCTGATTAAAGTTGGCAAGCCAAACGTGCGTTGGTAAGACTGTACCCAATGGTCGGCCGAGGCCTTGCTGGCAGAGTAGGGACTGCTAGGGCGGTAAGGGCTGTCTTCATGCGCGGCATAGCCATTGTCTTCGGCATCGCCAAACACCTCATCGGTAGACACTTGCAAATAGCGAAATGCGGCCTGTAAATCGGCGGGCAAGCCTTGCCAATAACTTAATGCGGCCTGTAACAGCGACTGTGTGCCTTGGATGTTGTTGTGCAAGAACACGCTCGGTGCGTCAATGGAGCGGTCGACATGGCTTTCCGCCGCCAAATGCATGATGGCCCACGGCTGGTGCTGCTGCAAAATCTCGCTCATCTTGGCGGTGTCGCACACGTCTGCTTGGTAAAAATGCACCCGTGGTAAATCGATGACATCGCTCAAACGCCCCAAATGACCGGCGTAACTGAGTTTGTCGATGATGACGATGTCGTCTGTGCTGACTTCGGTCAAATAGCGCACCACATGTGCGCCTATGAAGCCTGCGCCACCGGTAACCACGATGCTTGATGTCATACCAATATTTCCCCGTGTGTGCCCACGTGTGAGCCATGGCGCAAACGCCATTTGATGTCATTGCCCAAAGTGCTCACCGAAACGGTGTGCCAATGAGACGCTTGTGATAAAACCGAGGCATCGGCCTGTAAGGGCAGCAAACCTATCGCCGCGGCGCCTAAAATTTTCGGTGCTTGATACAGTAGCAATTCGTCCACGCAGTCTTGCTGTATGAAGGCGGCGCTGAGTACAGAGCCAGCTTCTACCCAAGCTTCATTAATGCCTTCTTGGGCTAGAGTATGCAATATAAATTGCAAACTGTTGTCAGTGTGTGGCTGTTCCCACACAAAACAACGCACGCCGCGAGCGGCATAAGCGCTGGTGTCTTGTTCTTTTGCGGTAAACAACCAAGTCGGCGCCACGCTGGTATCGAATATCTGTGCATCGACAGGGCTGCGCAAACTGCGGTCTAACACCACCCGCACCGGCGGTTGCAAACACGCCACGCCGCGCACATTCAGCTGCGGATTGTCAGCCAGCACGGTGCCACTGCCGGTGATGATGGCATTGCTGGCGGCACGCTGCTGGTGCACATCGGCACGCGCCGCATCGCCGGTAATCCATTGGCTTTGACCATCGGCCAAGGCGGTTTTGCCATCGAGGCTGGCGGCCAATTTCAAGGTGATAAAAGGACGGGAGCGCTGGATGCGCGACAGAAAACCACGGTTCAAGGCCTGTGCTTGTGTGCTCAATAAACCGTGAGCTGTGCGTATGGAAGCGGCCTGTAAACGTGCTAAACCTTGTCCTGCGACTTGCGGGTTGGGGTCGACCATGGCGCATATGACTTTGGCCACGCCCGCTTCAATTAAAGCATTGGCGCAAGGTGGGGTTTTGCCGGTATGGCTGCAAGGCTCTAGGGTCACATAAGCGGTGGCGCCGCGTGCCAAATCGCCTGCTTGACGCAGCGCATGCACTTCGGCATGTGGTGCGCCTGCTTGGACATGAAAACCCTCGCCGACAATTTGTTCGCCGTGGGCGATGACGCAGCCCACTTTGGGATTGGGGCTGGTGGTATTGCCAGCGCTGGCCGCCAAATGCAGCGCGCGCTGCATCATGGCGGTGTGTAAGGCAGAGAATTCAGGCACCATTATTTAACCGCAATATTGCCCAATAATTGTGCCAATTGTGCCGGCGCTTGGCTGCTGCTGATGGCGCAGACTGAGTAAATATTGCCATCGTTAATGGCCACACAGGCTTGGTTGACTTCGGTTTCGGCTTGGGTTTCGCTGAATTGGTAAGCCAATTTATTGCCTTCAACCGCGCCGACTGTGGCATTTTTCAAGGCGGCATCTGCTTTCACGGCATCGCTTAAGTTTTTCAAATACGTGGCTGCGTCTTTTTTGGATTTGCCCAAATCGGCAGCGTATAACAATACATCGGCAGCATCATCGCGTTGCAAGAACAGCAATTGCTCGCTCGGAATGTCGCTGATCAATTGACCGGCTTCGGCCAATTTGTCGGCATATTGGCCAGTGACAGACAGGCTGATTTTGCCATCTTTGCTGGCGATGGTTTGCGCCGCAGCCACTGGGGTGCTCGCTTGCGCAGTGGACGCGCTGCTGGCAGGAGGGGTGTCGCCCACAGAAGATTCGGTGCTTTGGTTACAAGCGGCTAATAAAACCAAGCTTAAGGCGCTGATGCCAAACAATTTTAGGTGCTTCATTTCATCCCTTTGGAGTTAATCGGCATGATTCGATTTGGGTTGGGTTAAACGGGCGATGGTCTGGGTGAATTCAGACACATCGTTAAAGCTGTGGTAAACCGAGGCAAAACGCACAAACGCCACTTCGTCCATTTGGCTCAATTGGTTCATCACCAATTCGCCCACTTTTTGACTGGGGATGTCGCGTTCGCCTTGTTGCTGTAGGGTTTGCTTGATGGCCAAGATGGCTTCTTCAACATGGTCTTGGTTGATGGGGCGCTTGTGCAGCGCGCGCATCATGCTGGTGCGCAATTTGTTTTCGTCAAACGGCACGCGTTCGCCACTGGATTTGATCACTTGCGGCATGCGAATTTCGGCGGTTTCATAAGTATTGAAACGGCGGTCACAGGCGATGCAACGGCGACGGCGGCGCACGCTGTGGCTGTCGTTAATCAAACGCGAGTCTATGACTTGGGTTTCTAAATGATGGCAATATGGACAGCGCATTTAAAAGCGTCCTGTAAACATAGTTTCAATCATATTTGGTATCCACCACTTCTTTAATGGGCTCTGCCTCAGCGATGGTTGCGTTGGCGTCTTGATGGTCTTCGGCATCGGCTTCTAGCTCAGGCTGTAAGGCTTCCGCTTTCGGATAATACTGAAATTTAGCATAAACGGGGAAGTGGTCGGAACCCACATTGCCCAAACGGAGCAGTTTTTTCACCAGAAAGTCGTTGCTGACAAACATGTGGTCCAGTGGCCAGCGCAAAAACCAATGGTGGGCATGAAAGGTATTGAACAGGCCACGTCCCACGCGCGGGTCGAGCAAGCCACTGATTTTTTGGAACAAACGCGTGGTGTGTGACCACGCTACATCGTTCAGGTCGCCAAACACAATCACAGTTTCATCCGTGTGGTTGATTTCTTTACCCGCGAGCAACAATTCTGCGTCTCTGGGCGTGGATACATCGCTTTCACCCGGTGCTGGTGGCTCTGGGTGCAGGCAGTAAATCTTGATTTTGTCACCCGAGCGCAAAATCACATCGGAAACAATAGACGGGATGTCTTCTTTGACCCAATGCCGTATCTCGGTATCGCTCAATTCTAAGCGGCTGTACAAATGCATGCCATACAAATTGTCCAAGGGGATTTTGACGGTATACGGATAGTCTTGCTCCAAAGGCTTGAGTTTGTCTTCCCACCACGCATCGGTTTCCAACGTCAGAAACAAATCGGGTTGGTAACGCGCCACCATGTCCAACACTTTTTGAAAATCGCGGTTGGGGGTGAGCACATTGCTGTTGAGGATAGAAATGGTGCGACCATCGTCTTCGCCTTGGGCATCCAAGACTTGCTTGCGGTGCCACGGGCCGTAAGCGCTGATTTTGTACAATTGGTAAGCAAAACAGGCGCCATTGGCGATTTGCAAACCCACCATCCACATGGGCTCATTGCTGGCCAACAGGCTCAGCACAATCAACACCAAGCTTAAAAAGGCGATTTGCAAACGCGGAAAGTCAAAAATGCGCACCGTCCAATGGCTGCAGCGCAAAAAAGGCAATAAGGTGGCAAGAATGGGCAAACACAACAACACGCCAAAAACCAAATTCATGCATGACCTTTCTCTTAAATGGGTGGGTGAGCACGATACACTCACAGCTTAAGTGTACAAACCGTGGGCATATCATGTGGATAATCAGCACAAGTGTTTGGTCTGGCTTGAAAATTTTATTCTGCCTAAATTTTAGGCAATCCTCAATAATGCGGCCTGTAAATAAATATTCCGCCATTTATGCACAAGCCATCCACAGTTTATCCCGAATTGCCGCCTACAGACTGTGTTGGCGCTGAATTAATTCCCAACTATGGACAAGTGTCGGGGGCAAGCAGCGGGATATCATGTGGATAAGCGAATTAAGCAATTGATTCATTAAGATTAATTGCGGTTGCTTAAATTTTAATCACATGCACCCGCGGCGCCGACGCTGCGGGCAATGCACAAACCTTCGTCTATGCTCATGAATTGCTTGGGTTCTGGCGCATCGCTGAACACCACTTCGCCTTCGCGCAAACACACCAATTCATTGACGGCTATCTGTTGCCAACACTCGTTGGTGGTCAATGGTAAGGTCGCAATCACCGCCACGCGGTCGTTGGGCGTGGTGACGGCGGCGAAGTCGATGTTGATGTCGTCATCAAGCAATACCGCTTCGCCAAATGGTGCTTTGCGCACAATGTAATGCAATAAGGTGCTGGCGTGAGCAAACATCAAATCGCCATTGGACATCAGCAAATTGAACAAGCCATGGGCGCGAATTTCTTTGACCAAGCAGGCGATGTGCTGCATCAACACCGACTCAGCAGGCTTTTCGGTAAAGCGTTGGCGCAATTGTTCCAAGATAAAACAAAATGCCCGCTCGGAATCGGTATTGCCGACAGGGCGATAAAATTCACCTATTGCCGGGTGAAAGTCGCGCAAATTGCCATTGTGGGCAAACACCCAATACTCGCCCCACAGCTCACGCACAAACGGATGGGTATTGGCCAAATTGACCTCGCCTTGGGTGGCTTTGCGGATGTGAGCGATGACGTTTTCAGACTTGATTTGGTAAGTCTTGATCAAATCGGCCACTGGCGACGAGGCGCTGGGTTTGTCATCGTGGTACAAACGCACACCTTTGCCTTCAAAGAAGGCAATGCCAAAACCATCGGCATGGCTGTCGGTTAAGCCGCCGCGCAAACGAAACCCCTCAAACGAAAAAACGATGTCTGTAGGCGTGTTACAATTCATGCCCAATAATTGGCACATAGGGATTCCTTTTGGATACATGGGTTTCTCAAAACTCTGGCACATTATAGCAATGGCAGAGCGCCACACCAAACGCCTACTTGAAGATGGGGCTTACAGGCCGCATTTAAAAGCCTTACTGCAAGACATACAGAAAGCAAGACATGAGCAATCAACGTACCCGATTTATCTTAGACCAATTGCCGCTGCGCGGTGTGCATGTGGCTTTGGAGCAAGTGTGGCAACACATTGTGAACCAAAAAGACTATCCCGCTCCCATCGCCAAGGCTTTGGGCGAATTGGTCGCCGCTGGCGCTTTGTTGGCGGCGAATCTGAAGTTTGATGGCACGTTCATATTGCAAGTACAAGGCACGGGCGTGTTGAAACTGTTGGTGGCAGAGGCGACCAGCGAACAGACTTGTCGCGGCACGGCGCGTTTTGATGACAGTTTGACCATCGCTGACGATGCCAGTTTGCAAGACTTAATCGGTGAACAAGGTCAGTTTGTGTTGACACTGCAACCGCGCCAAGGCGAAATGTGGCAAGGCATTGTCGGTTTACAAGGCAACAGCATTGCGCAAATGTTGGCCAATTATTTGGCACAATCGGAGCAATTGGACAGCGATTTGATTTTGGCCGCCGATGGCGAACGTGCTGTGGGCATGATGGTGCAGCGTTTGGCCGGTCAAGAGATGGCGCGCGAAGATTGGCAATACGTCGAGTCGTTGCTGCAAACCGTGAACCGTGAAGAACTGCTGGCTACCGATGCCAATACCTTGTTATACCGTTTGTTCCATGAGCAACAAGTGCGCGTGTTTGAAGCCGAAAACTTGGAATTTGCCTGCACTTGCTCACATGAAAAAGTGGGCAATATGTTGCTGTTATTGGGCGGTCAAGAAGTGGGTCAAATCTTATTGGAACAAGGCAGCGTCGAAATCGCCTGTGATTTTTGTCAGCAAAAATATGTGTTTGATGAGGAAGATGTGAAAACCTTGTTTGGCAATGATGTGGCCGCCGCCGTGCGCCATGAGTTAAAACAATAAGCGCGGTGATGGGAACAGTGTGAAAATTTTAACCACCGGTGGTATGGGCTATATCGGCTCGCACACCGTCATTGCCTTATTACAGGCCGGCCATGAAGTGGTGATACTGGACAATCTGGTCAATGCCAGTCGCAAAGTATTGACACGTTTGGAGCAGATTACAGGCCGCACCATTGCGTTTGTGGAAGGCGATGTGCGCGACCGCAGCGTGTTGCAACACCTGTTTACTGAACACACATTTGATGCGGTCATTCATTTTGCTGGTTTAAAAGCAGTGGGTGAGAGCGTGGCCTTGCCGATGAAGTATTACGACAATAATGTGTCGGGCTCATTGGTGTTGATGGAAGAAATGGCCAAAGCTGGGGTGTTCCAACTGGTGTTCAGTTCTTCGGCTACCGTCTATGGCGACCCTGAAGTGGTGCCGTTGACGGAGTCCTCGCCTGCGGGCAATACGTCCAATCCCTATGGTACCAGCAAGTACATGGTTGAATGCATGATGCGCGATGTGGCGGCTACTGATGAGCGTTGGAGTATGGTGGTGTTGCGCTATTTTAATCCCATCGGTGCGCATGAAAGCGGGTTGATAGGTGAAAGCCCGAACGGCATTCCGAACAATTTGTTGCCGTATATCTGCCAAGTGGCAGTGGGCAAACGTGAGCATTTGGCGGTGTTTGGTGATGATTATCCGACGCCCGATGGCACCGGTGTGCGCGATTACATTCATGTGGCCGATTTGGCCGATGGCCATGTCAAAGCGGTGGAAGTGCACCAGCAAGATGCGGGTTTTCATGTGTATAACTTGGGCACAGGGCAAGGCAGTTCGGTTTTGGACGTGTTGCATGCGTTTGAAGCGGCCGCAGGCATGAAGATACCGTATGTGGTGGCGCCGCGTCGCGGCGGCGATGTGCCCAGTTATTGGGCGGACTCAAGCTTGGCCCAAACCCAATTGGGCTGGACAGCCAAGCGCGATTTGGCGCAGATGATGCAAGATTCATGGCGTTGGCAAAGCAATAATCCCAATGGCTATGATGAATAAGCGGCCTGTAAATCAGCATATTGAGTGAATCTACAAGTCGTATAAACTAGCCACAAGCAAGCAGCTGAATGCGGCCTGTAAAGGCCAAAAGCCGCCCTAGGGCGGCTTTTTTGTGCTTGTTTGCGACTCACTCGGATTCAGAATGTGTGCGAGGGTGGTACAAATGGCGTTGTTCTAAGGCATACCAATCCAATTTGCGCGTCAGCAACATGATGCTGGCCAACACCACAAACACCAAGCCTGAGCCTAAAATCAGCGTCCATTCGCTGGTGTGCAGCAAGAAGTACAACACGCTGTACAAGCCCAGCAATAAGACCGTCAAGACACTGGCACGCAGCCAGCTGTGCAAAATGGCCGCCACATAACAGCTGATGAGCAACACGCAGGCACTGGCGGCGATGACATAGGCGAGGGTGAAGCCGATGTGCTCACTCAAAGACAATAACAACAGGTAAAACACCGCCAAGGCTGCGCCGACCAAGCCGTATTGCACGGGATGCACGCGCAAGTCTTTCAATACTTCAAATAGACCAAACACGCCAAACACCATCAGCACAAACAGCAGCGCGTATTTGATGGCGCGGTCGCTCAAGGTATAGACATTGACGGGATTGAATACCGATACCGCCGCCGCTTGCCAGTCATTGTTGGCGGGATAGAGGCTGATTTTACAATCGCTGCGACTCAAGCATTGTTGTACATATTGCTGGTTGTTTTCGTTCATAAAGCCGCTGCTCCAACTGGCTTTGAAGCCGCTGTCTTGCACTTGGCGCGATTGTGGCAGGTTGCTGCCCTCGAACTTAGGGTGTGCCCACGGAGATTGCATGTCGATTTGCGTGGCGGCCAAGGGCAATAGGCTTAAGTCAGAGGTGCCCGTGAAAGCGGCCTGTAATTGCAATTTGACCGGCTTGTCGGTGGCAAGCAAGGGTGCGGCATAATACGCACCTTCGATGCGCGGATGGGCTTGTAACATCAGTTTTAATGTTTGCTTGTGCCCGTTGATGTCCAGAGTAGGGGCTTGATTGAGGCCGCGTTGGTCACTGATTTGCCACACCCACAGCGCTTGCGACCAATCTATTTGCTCACCCTCAGCGACGCTCAAACGGCTGAAGTCGTATTGGGCTTGGTAGTTCATGCCGTTGTGAAACAACATGCTGCGGTAGATGCCGCGTTTCAAACTGTCGCTGTCTACTTGCAAGGCATTGTGCCAATTGGCATTATCAGCAGCGAGGCTGATCCAGCGGGTAGAGGGTTTACAGGCCGCGTTTGAGGTCGTGCTGTTGGCGGGGCAGACGCGGTTAATCGGTATCAATGCAAGCGGTGCCAATACCCGTTGTGACGACACATATTGCTCGGCGATGTCACGGTTAACGCGTTCGGCCAATTGTTGGCGCTCGGCGACCAAATCGCGTATGCCATACATGACCGCCACAAACAGCACACACACGATAAAGATGGCGAAAAATTTCAATCCCAGTTTCATGGCGACACTCCTCAACAGTGGTTAACTGTTTCAGCATGCCGCCATGGTGTGAATACTGGGTTAAGTGAAGATGAAATCACACCGACACTGTGTGAAACCTCAATGAAACGCAGACACCGTCTTTGACATTGAACAAACGCGCATGGCCATGGTGGCGCTGCATTACCTCTTGTACCATGGTCAAACCGATGCCGCTGCCGCGATTGCCGCTGCTGCGGGCGAGCGAGAAATAGCGGTCAAATACTTTTTCCAAGGCAAATGCGTCGACTTGCGGGCCTTGGTTGCTGATGTACAGCATCCAATCGGGGCCGATTTTTTCGCCCCAAATCTTGATGCTGCTGCCCACTTCACAAAAGTCCAAGGCATTGTCGAGCACATTGCCGATGGCTTGTTGCAACCAAAACACATCGCCCTGTAATTTCGGTGCCAATTCGCCGCTGCAAACGATGTCGACGTGTTTGCTTGAGCTCATGCTTTGGCGTTGCGCAATCACGTCTTGCAGCAGTTGCGGTACATCTATCGGCTCTTGTTTGGTGGCAGCGCCGCTTTTTTCCAAACGCATCATCAACAACATGCGCTGTATCAGCGAATGCAATTTGTCGGCTTGGGCGACGATGTTGTCGGCAAAGTGTTGCTGGTCTTCCAAAGGCAATGGCTCTTGCAGTAATTCCGCGCCGGCGCGTATGCCTGCCAACGGGCTTTTCAATTCGTGCGTGAGGGTGCTGACGTATTGCTCGACATAGGCTTGGTCTTCCAATTGCGTGCGCATGGTGGCGATGGCTTGGGTCAAGTCGTTCAATTCTTTTGACAGCCAAAAACGAGGCTGTTGGCTGGTCGGCGCCAAGGCCAAGGCAAAGCGGCGCACTTGGTTGATGTTGTGACTGAGCCACCACGACATTAAGCCGCAAGCAATCCAGCCGATGAACAAATACCACACCGCCAAATTCCACACCTCTTTTTCGGCATTGTCGATAAAAGGTTGGATGCTGGCGCTGGGTTTGCCCAAACTGACCACACCGATCAATTCGCCTTTGTTCACAATCGGTGCGGCCACATGCATCACCGACATGCTGGCTTTGGGGTTGGTGGGGTCTAGGCTGGAACGGGCGCCGTATTTGCCGCGCAAAGTCAAATACACATCGCGCCATTGCGAAAAGTCTTCGCCAACAAATTTGCCGAGCGAATCGTAAATCACGATGCCGTTTTCATCGGTAATGTACATGCGCAATTGCACCGCGGTTTTGTCGATAGACCAAATCTTGCCGCTGATTTCGCGCTCGAGCACGGTTTGCATGCGCTCGTTAAACGCCTTGCTTTTGACTTGGCCATTGGCCACATCTTTGGCCACCAAGGCCGAAATCACGTTGGCATTGTCGGCCAAAATGTCTTCCATCACCTTGCGGGTATTGGGTTTAACCTGTTCTTGGAACTGGTGCACCATCAGTACACCGCCACAAATCAAAATAATGGTGAACAACAACCAAATGCGGATAAAAATGGGCATTAATGTCTCAATTCGTAACCCAAACCACGGTGGGTGACGATGGATTCTTGGGCTTCGGCCGATTTGAGTTTTTGGCGCAGGGTTTTGATGTGGGTATCGACGGTGCGCAGCAAGCTGTGGTCAGGATGTGGCCACGCTGCTTGCATCAATTGCTCGCGACTGAGTACCCAATTGGGACGGCGTAAAAACGCCACCAATAAATTCAATTCATTGCGAGTGAGCGACAGTGTTTGCCCCTCGTAACTGACTTGTTGGCGCGCTGCTTGGTAATGCCAAGGCGGCAACAACACATCATCGGGATGGGCAGGCACGCTCAAAGCCTCGGTGGTGTTGACTGCCACTGGTATAGGAGCGGGCGGCTGCACGCGGCGCAAAATCGCTTTGATGCGTGAAATCAATTCGCGTGGGCTGAAAGGCTTGGCGCAATAATCGTCGGCACCGATTTCCAAACCGATGATGCGTTCTATTTCATCGGTGCGCGCGGTTAAAAACAGCAAAGGGGTGTTGTTGGTTTTGCGGATTTGACGGCACAGTTCAAAACCATCCATATCGGGTAAACCTACGTCCAAAATCATGAAATCCACTTGTTCGGCATTTAAATAATCCAAAGCCTGTTGCGCGGTAGGGCACCACATCACTTCCCAAGTTTCGCGTTTTAAGGCATAGCTTAACGGCTCCGCAATCGCCGCATCGTCTTCAACCAGTAAAATTTTTGTCATGGCAGGTTTCAATCGTAGTGGGTCATTAAAACAATACAGCCTATTCTAATAGAGTCTGGGACTATTTTCAGCAGTATTTCGGCGCGCTGTCTGCCAGTGTCATGTCTGTAATAATCCAGCAGCACGGTTTGCAACTTGGAGAAAGTTTCATATCATTGCTTAATTTCTGTATTGACAGAAATTAATAGGCGTTTTACCATGCAAGAAACTGTAAGGAGAAACACCATGAAACTGACACCATTGGCGGAAAAATTCATTTTGCATTGGGGTGAAATGGGCACGCAATGGGGGGTGAATCGCACCGTGGCACAAATCCATGCTTTGTTGTTCATTGCGGCGCGCCCGATGGCGGCTGATGAAATCTGCGATACCTTAGGGGTGGCACGCTCCAATGTCAGCAACAGCATCAAAGAATTGCAAAGCTGGCGCTTGGTCACCGTGGTACACCAATTGGGCGACAGACGCGACCACTTTGAAACCAATGGTGATGTGTGGGAATTGTTCCGCATCATCGCCGCCGAACGCCAACGCCGTGAAATCGAGCCGACCGAGCGCTTTTTGACCGAAATGATGGCCAGTCCTGAATTTGCCGAGCAAGACAAAGAAGTGCAACGCCGCATTACGCAAACCCACGATTTGATTTCCACCTTAACAGTGTGGACAGGGCAGATGTTGAAACTGTCGAGCGCAACTTTGGTGCGTTTGTTGAAACTCGGTAGCAGCATCCAAAAATTCTTGAAATAAGTGTTGAAAAGGAATGCCCCATGTCGCCCGTTGATGACATCATCCATGCCTATTTACAGGCCGCTTCAGCTGAACAGCGGCATGTGTATGTGTTCAGTAGCCCTGTTGATTATTCTTTTTTACGCTAAGAGAGCATAAAGAATACTGAAGGGGATTCAGATTTTGACAAGGTGGTTTTCTGTTAATGGTTGGGTAATTTGAAAAAGGCGGTGTTGTGATGGATATCGTGGACGCGATTGCTAATTTGGGGTTTGTGAAAGTGGGGAAACTGATACTGGATGAATCAAATAATCCCTTTTTTGAGTTGAGTGCACCATTTCTCGCCAATGAGACCAGCGCAAAACATGGTTGGGTTTACATGTGGTTAGAAATCTCCCCTAAGCAAGCAGCGCGCATCGTCTACATAGGTAAGGCAGGGAAAACATTGGCCACCCGTTGCAAACAGCACACTGATGGATTTAGAAGAAGTGTGACTGGCACAAAGCATGCAGCACGTATTCGAACTGGAATAGAAACGGGTAAAAACCATGAAGTGTGGGTGCGAAAATCGGATGTGATGATGCTTTTTGGTGAGCCTAACATTTCTATGGATGAAATTGAAGAAAAAGCGCTGATTCAAAAATTTCGACCACTTTGGAACTCTGGCTCTGTGGGTGAGAGTGAGTCTTAAGAGAGGGTGAGTACCCAATTTGTCGAGTGTGATTTTGGTGCGTTTGTTGAAACTTGGTAGCAGCATCCAAAAATTCTTGAAATAAGTGTTGAAAAGGAGTGCCCCATGTCGCCCGTTGATGACATCATCCATGCCTATTTACAGGCCGCTTCAGCTGAACAGCGGCATGTGTATGTGGCCGGCAGCAATTACGACGATAATTTGCCGCATTTGCAATACTTGGCCGTCCAAAGCGATTTGGATCAGGCGACGGCAAAAATGATGTTTTGGTGCCTAGGTGGGCGTTATCAGGCGCAATTTGCACCCGACCAAGCGCAATACCAAAGTGAAGATGCGCTGTTGTGTCGCGAGCTGATAGCGCGTTTGCAACAAGGTTATTATGCGCATGGCAATATTTATTTTGACCCCGCCCACGACAGTCCCGTGCATCCGAGCGAATACAGCAATTTTGCTGATGTTTGGGGCATACCTGAGCTGATGTATGCGGTGGTGATGGGCACAGAATATGTGGATTTGGACGATGATGCTTACGACGACGGTTTGCCTTTAGACATCGCCACCGCCGTATGGAATGCCGAAAATGACGACTAAACTGTAAGCTGCACACGTTAAACCAGTAGGCAATGGCCTCAGTGCGATTGCCTGTTTTTAAAAATTGATATTTCTCTTTTAACAGAAATTTCGGAATTAATATGAACATTTTATTACTGGGCAGTTCCGGCTTGATAGGGGCGGCAGTGTTGGCGCAGTTACAGCAACAAGGCCATAGGGTGTGTGCACCCACTTCCGCCGAATGTGATTTGCTGCGCCCCACCACTTGGTCGCCGTATCTGCAACAAGTCGATGCCATTGTGAACTGTGTCGGGCTGATGTCTGACGATGCGGTGCGCATGCACACCTTGCAATGCGAGGCGCCGCAAGCCTTGTACCAACAAGCCGCTGCGCAAGGCTTGCGCTATGTGTTGCAAGTTTCGGCGGCGGGGGCAGATGTCGATGCTAAGCAAGTGTTTTTGCGCAGCAAAGGCCAGTTGGATGCATGGCTGCTGAGCAGCGGCCTGAAAGTTGGCATCGTGCGACCGAGTTTGGTGTTCTCGCCGCAAGGCCGCAGCAGCAAGCTGTTTGTGCGTATGGCGAAGTTGCCACATCTGTGCTTGCCGCAAGCGGGACAAACGCCGATACAACCGGTGGCGTTGAATGATGTGGTGGCAGGCTGTGTGCAGATGTTGGACACGATACAACACGGCGTGGTGCATGCGGTTGGCGGCGAGGTGGTGAGTTTGGCCGAATATGTGCAATTGCTGCGCCATTACGCATGGCAACAAGCGCCGGCACACATTCATGCCTTGCCCATCGGCATGACCAAGGCGGCGGCTGTCTTGTTGCAAACCGTCAGCGGCGGCTTGGTCAGTGTCGACAGCGTGGACATGTTGCTAGAGAGCCGCTTGGTGTCTGTGGCCGAGTTTGCGCAGTTATTGGGTAAGCGCCCACAAACGCCGGCGCAATTTTTACAGGCCGCTTATGCACAAGGAGGAGTGTGATGAACAGCCGCAAAGCGATGGTGGCGTCGTTGGTGGTGCTGTGGTTGTACAGCGGTTTGCAGCCGATATTGACGGTGCCGCAACAATCGCTGCAATTGCTCTCGCAAGTGGGCATAGAGTCGGCGTGGCAATGGCCGCTGCTGATTTCTGCATCGCTGTGCGATGTGGGCTTGGCGCTGTGGATTATATGGCGGCCAAGTCGGTGGCTGTGGTGGGGGCAATGTGTGTTGGTGGCGTTTTACAGTGTGGTGATTGCGCTGTGGCTGCCGGAAAACTGGTTGCACCCGTTTGGCCCGTTGCTAAAAAACCTGCCGATAGCGGCAATGATGGCCCATTTGGCCGTGACTGAAACAAGGAAGGTGTGAAATGGAATACTACTTATGGGTAAAAGCCTTGCATGTGTTGTCGTCTGTGTTGATGGTGGGCACAGGTTTTGGCACCGCGTTTTATTTGTTCTGGGCCAACCGCAGTGGCTCGGTGGCGGCGCAAGCGGTGGTCAGTCGTTGGGTGGCGAAAGCGGATTGGTGGTTCACCACACCGGCGGTGATTTTCCAGCCCTTATCTGGCTTATGGATGATGTGGGTGTCGGGCATACCGTTTGACAGCAAATGGCTGTTGTGGACGTTTGCATTGTATTCTTTGGCAGGGATTTGTTGGCTGCCAGTGGTGTGGTTGCAATTGAAAATGCGCGACATGGCCATCGCCGCGCATGCGCAAAACACCGCCTTGCCGGCCAAGTATTGGCGCTACGCCAAGCGCTGGGAATTGCTTGGTTATCCTGCATTTATTGCGATGATGACGGTGTATTTTTTGATGGTATTGAAACCGATGTAAGATGAAACAAGCGGCCTGTAAGTTACAGGCCGTGTTTGCATAAGAAGTGCTTAAAGTATTTACACTGCACGTGTTTGCGCATTACATTAAGCCTAGGCAGCGGGTTTGCTGGCCTGTTCATACTTGAGGAGTGATGATGCAACCGTATACGAAATTGTTATCGCATGTGTTGAATGTGGAGTTCCCAGAATTGGCGGATACTTTCGCCAAAATGGCGCAGGAAAACGGCCATTTTGCCAAATTGATGGAGGAGTACAGCGCCATAGACCAGCAAATTACCGACGATGAAGAAGACGTGAAAATCTTAGAGGATGATGAGTTGGCGCGTTTGAAACACCAGCGTGCTGCTATCAAAGATGAGCTCTATCAAGCGGCCAAAGCGGCGCACGATGCGGCTTAGGTGTTTGAAGCTGGTATGAAACCGTATCAAAGCGGCCTGTAAATGTACAGGCCGCTTGTTTAAGTTATTTGAAGGGATAATGTGCGTCTTGGTCGGCCTGATTGGCCTTGGTGTGTAATTGGGTGGCGATGGCGCGCAAGCGGCGCACGCAGGTGTATGCGCTGCCAACGGCGATGATGAGCAAGGCGGTGCCCATCACATAAAAGCTGTGCAGCCACGCTGCTTCGGCGATACTGATGAGCGCGGCGATGGTCAAAGCTGCCATGCGCTGCTGCTTGGCAAACGGGCCCAAAAACAATTGCGGCTCACCAACGCTGCCGCCCAATACACGGATGTAAGCGGTGAAGGCGGCAAATAAGGCCGCTGCCCAACCCAATTCGGGCAAATCTATCACATAAGCGGCGCTCACAAACAATACCGTATCCGAGACGCGGTCGGGCACTTCATTGTAGAGTGCGCCCACGGCCGAGCTCAGACCGCCGTCTACTGCCACCATGCCATCAAACAAATTGCACAACAGCCGCAGCTGTATGCACAGCGCAAAGATGAGCCATGACCAAGCGGCACCGTGAGCAAAACCGATACAGGCCGCACCCAATACGCTAAACACGATGCTGAACACCGAAATCGTGTTGGGACTCAAGCGCAGCTTGATGAGGACGCGGGTGATTTTTTGCGCCCAGCCTGTGTGGCGGGCGGCGATGGGGCGGCGGTTGTCTGTGCTCATCAGCGCAGCCCGTAGCGGTCGATGATTTGTCCCAATTCGATTAAGCGGCCATGAAAGAAATGGCCGGCTTCAGGCATGACCATCACACTGATGCCTTGTGGACGGCACCACGCATAAGTGTGTTCCAACTCCACCACATCATCGGCATTGCCATGTACAAAAAACACCCGTTCAGGATGCGGCACTGGCGGCGCGTGGCGTTCGTATTTCATCATCGCCGCAGCCAAGAAAATCAAATGGTCGATGTCGACGTGTTGCGCCACATTGGCCGACACATAGCCGCCAAAAGAGAAACCAGCGACGGTGAGTTTGCCTGCTTCAGGATGGGCGGCTTGTGCGTAGGCGATGACGGCCAACACATCATCAACCTCGCCCACGCCATAATCGTGCACGCCATCGCTGTTGCCGACGCCGCGCAAATTGGGCAAATAGCAGTGGTAGCCCTGTTTGCTCAATGATTTGGCCACGGTTTGGATGACTTTATTGGTATTGGTGCCGCCTTGGGTTGGATTGGGGTGGTTAATCACCGCCACGCCCACGGCCACATCTTCTTGTGCGGGGATGTAAATGGTTTCCAAGCGGCCTGTAGGGCCGTCTACCCACACGATTTCCGGTTGTTTTAACATTATTTGTCCAATAACAGGTGTTCAACAGGGCGGCCAGCGACCAAGTCTTCGGCGACAATTTGCTTTAAATCCTCATCGCTGTGGTAGTTGTACCAACGTGCTTCAGGATAAATCACCAACAACGGGCCTTCTTCGCAGCGACCCAAACAGCCGCTTTGGCTGACGCGGATTTTGCCTTCGCCGTGGATGTGGGCTTTCAGGCATTCGTTTTTGACCACGCCAGCGGCATGTTTGCCCACATTGTGGTCGCCACACGATTTGCGGCTGTCATCGTTGCGGGCATTGGTGCACACAAACACGTGTCGTTCAAAATAAGCCATGGATGTCCTTTACAGGCCGCTTAAGCGGGTGTGAATTGCAATACTTTGCCATTGTGTTGGTGGCGCGATTTGATGGAATGCACCATGTGGGCAAAGTCCAAATGGTATTGCGTTGCCAATTTGTCGGCGCGTTTTTTTAATTTTTCCAACTGCATTTCCGGTGAGCCTTTGAAGGCAAACACCGCAATATTGCCGTGGGTGAGCGCAGGCAGCAACAATACTTGGTCATCAAAGACGATGCGCAGTTTCTCGACAAACAAATCAAAGCGCTTGTCGCCTTGCCACCAATTGGTAACGAAAATGCCTTGTTCGCTCAGCGCGGTGTGGCAGTCTTGAAAGAAGGGCACATCGACAAAAGCGTCGATGATTTGTTCGCCATCGAAGCCGTCGACCAAAATCACATCGGTGCCGCCGCGCATGGTTTTGATGAAGTCGGCGCCGTCGGCTTCGACCAGTTCAAACGTGTCGCTTTCTTCGGGGATGTCGAACATGGCTTGGGCGATGGCAATCACTTGTGGATGGATTTCCACCACGGTTTGCACGGTGCTTGGGCAATACTCGGCCAACCAACGCGCAAACGAGCCGCCGCCCAAACCGATTTGGGTAATGTGCGCAGGCGCGTCTTGAAACAACAGCCAGCCCATCATGGCTTGGCTGTAGGACAACACCAATTCGCTCGGGTTATCGAGGTTCATCGACGACTGTATGGTCGGGCTGCCCAAATGCAAAGAGCGGATGTTGTCTTCTTCGGAAATGCCCACTTCGGGCAATTCAAATTGTTGCGCCCGTAAGCGCTGATACGGGTGACGGGTCATGGTCTTGTACTAGCAAAATAATGCCCACACTATAACACAGACGCCGCGGCGGAATCGGCAGCGGCCATGGCTTAAGCGCAGGCAATAAGGTTAGGAAATCTCAGTAACAATAGGCTTACCGAGGTTTACAGGCCGCTTATGAGATAAAACAGCGGCCGGTAAGATTAGGGGGCGGTGGTTTTCGGCGCAGGCGCGTTAAATTGGTAACGCAGCTTGTGCCATTGTTGCAATTTGTCTAAATCGTTTAACGTCGCTTGGTATTGGCATTGCGTGTATTGCAAACGCAATGGTGCGTTCGGCGACGCTGGTGCGGTGCACGCTTTCAGGCGCGCCAGTTTTAAAGCGGTCAATTGCTGCCGCGCTTGTGCCACCGCGGCATCGCTGGCCTGATTCTGAATCAAGCTGGCTTCAACACTGGCATACACGCGGTTCAAACGCGCCTTGTCTTGTTGCAATTGCGCCAAGGTTTGCGCCTCATCGCTGACTTGCGCCGTGCCACAAGCGGCCTGTAAAGCAATAACAGCCAGCAATACGGCGCTGCGAACGCTGGCTATGGTATTTATTTGCATGACAAGGCTTCGGTGTCGCGGCTGCGGTTGTCCAAAATATTGATGACTTTGCCGCTGTTGGCCGGCGCTGCTGGCGCGCTGAAGTCTTCTTTGTCAAACGCGGTATCGCCGCCGTGTGGCAATTCTTGGCCGCGTTCCAAGCCGACAAAATCAAACAGTTTTGGGTCGGCCAAATGTGATGGCACCACGTTTTGTAAGGCGCTGAACATCGATTCGATACGACCTGGGAAACGTTTGTCCCAGTCTTCAAGCATTTCTTTGACCACTTGGCGCTGCAAATTCGGCTGTGAGCCACACAAATTGCACGGAATGATCGGGAATTCACGCAAGGTAGCAAAGCGCACCAAGTCTTTTTCCTTTACATAAGCCAGCGGACGGATGACGATGTGTTCGCCGTTGTCAGACACCAATTTCGGTGGCATAGCCTTGAGTTTGCCACCGAAAAACATGTTCAAAAACATCGTTTCCAAGATGTCATCGCGGTGGTGGCCCAAGGCGATTTTGCTGCAACCCAATTCTTTGGCAACACGGTACAAAATGCCGCGGCGCAAACGGCTGCACAAACCGCAAGTGGTTTTGCCTTCTGGCACCACGCGTTTGACCACGCTGTACGTGTCTTCTTCGATGATGTGGTAGTCTACGCCCAAGGCTTGCAAATACTCAGGCAAGATGTGGGTGGGGAAACCGGGTTGCTTTTGGTCGAGGTTGACGGCGACGATGTCAAAGTCTATCGGTGCGGATTTTTGTAAGCCCAGCAAGATGTCGAGCATGGCGTAAGAGTCTTTGCCACCAGAGAGGCAAACCATGATTTTGTCGCCTTGTTCTATCATGCCAAAATCGTTGATGGCATCGCCGACCGCATGGCGCAGGCGCTTCATCAATTTGTTGGCTTCGAGTTCGGCTTTGCTTTTTTCAGACATAATGGCAACAGGCTTAATAGAAAGGGCTGCGATTATACGCGAAATTGGCGGATTTTGGGTGGGTTTGTGGTCTAAGGCGTTTATTCGTATCGGAAAATTAGCCTGTTCAAGTTGACAGGCCGCTGGTGTGGCAGCGGTCGGGTAGGGCAGCAGAGGTGTGGTCCCTGCGTGTATGGGCTGTTATTGCTGTTCGCACAAGTCTTTTAAGCGTTGTAGCGCCGCTGGCCATGCCTTGTCAAAAAAGGCGATGCACTCGTCGTTGTTTTCCACTTGCAAGGTGCACGACAGCTTGGTGCCTTTGCTGATGGGCAAGAAACGGTAGGTTTCTAAGGCCGAATTCCAGCTGGGCAGCGCTTCATTGCTGCTGTTTTCCATATAACCCAGATAGCGCAATTCGATGATTTCGCCCGGTTGGTTTTTGTCGACCACCGCCACCATGCCCCATTTGAGCTGGCTGGGTTCGACAAAGGTAAACATCATGTGCGAGCCTTCCGACCAATCGCCGATGAAATCCGATTCAGGGCTGAAGGAATACGTCCAAGTATTGTAAGCCTCTTTGTCGACCAAGATTTGGTGTACCGTCAGCGGATCTTGTTCTATTTGTATGCTGTAATGTAATTGTGGCATGGTGAAACCCTTATCGTTGCTGTTGTTATGTGGGCACAGCTGATGGATATAAAAGCGGCCTGTAAAAGACTTACAGGCCGCTTTAAGGGCTTAGTACAATTGTTTGTGATCTAGTTCCGTGTATTCTTTGAATAATTCCAAACAGTCGTCGCGTGCACATTCATGCAACAGTTGGCTTTTGCCTTCGGGTGTGGCGACGCGGTAGAACACCTCGTCGCGAAAACCGATGTTGTCGGTGTCTTGGATATTGCAGCCGTAATACACTTGTTCGATGTTGGCCCACAAAATCGCGCCCAAACACATTGGGCAAGGTTCGGCGGTGGTGTAGAGTTCGGCGCCGCTCAAATCATGGCTGCCAAGGTTTTTGCACGCATCGCGTATCGCCATCACTTCGCCGTGGCAGGTGGGGTCGCGTTGCTTTAATACCTCATTGTGGCCTGAGCCGATGACTTTACCGTCTTTGACGATGATGCAACCAAACGGGCCACCGTGGCCGGCGTGTATGCCTGCTTGGGCTTCGCTAATCGCTTGTTGCATGTATTCTTTGTTCACTGTGCTGCCTTAAATTCTGGGTTTTTGACGCCAGATGATGCCAAATTTGCCAAGTTAGAACAAGTAAACAAACACAGGCTTGCTTTCAGGGTGCTGCCAAAATCGTTACAATCCCATTCTTTATGTCAACGGTTTAGGCTATCAATGGCTCAGTTGGAAACGTGGATCGGACTTCGCTATTTGCGCTCGAAAAAACGCAATGGTTTTGTGTCGTTTATTTCGGTGATGTCGGTCGCAGGCATTGCCTTGGGGGTAACAGCGCTGATAGTGGTGTTGTCAGTGATGAATGGCTTTCAAAAGGAAATCCGTGGCCAGTTATTGTCGGTAGCGCCACACATGGAAATTGGCTTTTTCGATGAGGGCGGTGCACGGCCGTGGCAAGACTTGCAAAAAATGGTCGCGGGCAACAAAGAAGTGTTGGCTTCGGCGCCGTATGTGGCCGATCAAGCCTTGCTCGCCAATTCCGGTGAAATGCGCGGCGTGCAATTGCGCGGTGTAGACCCAGCGCAAGAGGGCAAGGTGGTCGATTACGCCAATAAGGTTGAACACGGCAAATTGGCCGATTTGCGCGAGGGTGAGTTCAACATCATCTTGGGCAAGGATTTGGCGATGTTGCTTGGTGTGCAAGTGGGTGAAAAAGTCACCGTGATTACGCCGGAAGGCAATGTGACTCCCGCTGGCGTGACGCCGCGTTTGAAACAGTTCAATGTGGTCGGTGTGGTGCAAACCAAGATGTTTGAAGTCGATTCCAGTTTGGCGATGATTAACCTGAAAGACGCGCAAGTGCTGTACCGCATGGGCGATGCGGTCAGCGGTGTGCGTTTGAAGTTGGCCAATCCGCAAGAAGCACCGGCTTTGGCCGGCAGCATCATCCCCAAAGCCGAGCAGACCAGCGTGTGGGCACGCGATTGGACTTACCAAAACCGCAGCTATTTTGAAGCCGTGGAATTGGAAAAGAAAATGATGACTATCATCTTGAGCTGTATTGTGATTGTCGCTGCGTTTAATTTGGTGTCGTCGTTGGTGATGGCGGTCAATGAAAAACAAGCCGACATTGCCATCTTGCGCACCTTGGGCATGTCGCCTGCCAGCATCATGAAAATCTTTATGGTGCAAGGCGCGGTGGCCGGTTTCTTCGGCACGCTGTTTGGCGTGGTCGCAGGGGTGATACTGGGTTTGAACATCGGCAAAATCGTGCATTGGTATGAACAATTGACTGGCCAACGCTTAATCAACGCGCAAACCTACTTCATTGATTACCTGCCCAGCGACGTGCGCTTGAGCGATGTGCTCATCATTGCGGCGATTTCTTTGTTGATGGCGTTCTTGGCCACTTTATACCCAAGCTGGGCTGCGGCTCGCACCCAACCGGCGGAGGCATTGCGTTATGAGTAATGAATTGGTATTGGCTTGTTACAATGTGTCGCGCACTTACCAAGACGGCAAGCTCAAAGTCGATGTGATACAGAGCTTGGATTTGGAGGTGAAACCAGGTGAGAGCGTCAGCATTGTTGGCGCTTCTGGCAGCGGTAAATCGACCTTGCTGCACATCATGGGCGGCTTGGATCAGCCCAGTGGTGGCGAAGTGCGCTTGATGGGGCAACCGCTGAAAGACGTGAGCCAAAAAGAATTGGGCTTGCTGCGCAATCAGCACTTGGGTTTTGTGTACCAATTTCACCATTTGTTGCCCGAGTTTACCGCCTTGGAAAACGTCAAAATGCCTTTGCTCATAGGCAAGGTTGGCAAGGCTGAGGCTGAGCAACGCGCTAAGGAAATGTTGGAAAAAGTCGGTTTGGGCAATCGTGTTGACCACCGACCGTCAGAATTGTCTGGCGGTGAGCGCCAACGTGCCGCCATCGCGCGCGCCTTGGTGACGCGGCCGAAATGCCTGCTTGCCGACGAACCCACCGGCAATCTCGACCGCAAAAACGCGCAAGTGATTTTGGATTTGATGTTGGATTTGCAACGCGAAATGGGCACGGCCTTGGTGGTGGTGACCCACGATGAGGAATTGGCCGCGCGCTTTGGGCGCATGCTCACCATGCGTGAGGGGCGCTTGATGCCGTATTCTATGGCCGCCGAACAATTGTAATTTCGTTACAGGACGCTTATGGACACGATTCCACTGTGGCAGGCTGAAGCCGCCCGTCTGGCTTTGGCCAAGTTTGCGCCCGCAGTGGTGGGTGAGGTTGAGGCGCTGTTGCCGCGCTTGTTTCAGGCTTTGGCCGATGGCGACAGTTGCATCGCCTTGGCCAAACACGAGCAAGCGCGCGCGTATGCGGCGCAGCCCATAGTCGGCGGCACGCAGCAAGCGTCAACGCCGTTAATCCAATTCGCCGACAAATTGACCTTGGGGCGTGTGTGGCAATTGGAAGCCGAGATTGCCACACATTTGCGCCGTCTAAGCCGGCCTGTAAACCCTGAACAAGACTTATCCAGCCTATTAAAAAGCCTGTTTGCCGAACAATCCAGTCAAGAACAACAGCAAGCGGCTGCGCTCGCTTGCGTCAACCAATTGGCCATCATCACCGGCGGCCCCGGCACCGGTAAAACCACCACCGTGGCCAAATTGCTGTGTTTGCTCAGCTATGGCGCGGCCAAGCCGCCGCGCATCGCCTTGGCCGCGCCCACAGGCAAAGCTGCCGCACGCATGACCGAGTCGCTGCGATTTTCCTTGCAACAATTGCAGCAACACCATGCTGAAGTGATGACGCCAGCGACGGCGCAAGCCTTATTGGCCTTGGAAGGCAAAACGCTGCATCGCATGTTGGGCATGATGCCGCCGAAGATGTTGCCCAAATACGATGCCGAGCAAATATTGCCTTACGACATCGTAATCATCGATGAAACCTCCATGCTCGATAGCTCCATGCTCGGCCATTTGCTTGCCGCCATCGGCGACGACACGCGCTTGATTCTGCTGGGAGATGCTGACCAATTGCCGCCAGTGGGCATGGGCGATTTTCTGTCTTTATTGCCGGCGCAAACGCAAGTATTGCCGGAGCAAGCGGCGAATTTACAAGTTTGGTTGCCTGATGCCACTTGGCACAGCAGCGCTCAGCCTGCGGCATTGGCCGCGCAAACCGCGCGCCTGACTGTCAGCCACCGCTTTGGTGCCGACAGTGGCATAGGCCGCTTGGCGGCAGCGGTATTGCATCAGCGCACCGACACATTTGCCGATTTGTTTGCCGAGCAAGGCGACATAGATTTACAGGCCGCACCTGAGTATGCGCGCAATATGGCGTGGTCGCTGTGGTTGGCGCAGCAAGACTATTGGCATACCGTCGCGGCGGGTCAACCTGAGGCGGTGTTCAAGGCGTGGACGCAGCGCATGTTGTTAACCGTGCGCCGTCGCGATGCCGAACAAGTGAATGCGGCTTTGCGCGATATTTTGGAAAATCAAGGCATCTGGCAAGCAGAGCAAGGCCGTTGGTATCACGGCCAAGCGCTGATGGTGACGCGCAACGATGCCGAAATGGGCTTGTTCAATGGCGATGTCGGCGTGGTATTGCGCGATGAGGCAGGGCGTTTGCAAGCGTTTTTCCCGACCCATGCAGGCATGCGTGCCGTGCCTTTGAGCCGTTTGCCGGCGCACGAAGACGCGTTTGCAATGACGGTGCACAAAAGCCAAGGTTCGGAATTTGCCGAAGTGTGGTTATTGCCACCGTTGGGCGCCTTGGAAGCGGCCGAAGATTACCACCGCGCCTTGCTGTATACCGCCATCACCCGCGCCAAACACCGTTTTGTGTATTGGGGCGATGTCGCCAGTTTACAGGCCGCCTCTATCCGCCACGTTCAACGCCTCACCGTATTGGGACATTTGTTACAGCATGAGCACTAAACCACAGCCGACAGAAGCGCCAGCGCCGGCGCGCAATTACATTACCCCACAAGGTTGGCAGCGTTTGAAAGACGAGTTATACCACTTGGTGCACCGCGAACGCCCCGAAGTGACCAACATCGTCAATTGGGCCGCCAGCAATGGTGACCGCAGTGAAAACGCCGATTACCAATATGGCAAACGCCGCTTGCGCGAAATCGACCGTCGCATCCGCTTTTTGACCAAGCGCTTGGAAATCGCCGATGTGGTCGACCCGGAAACGCGCGAAAAAACCGACCAAGTGTTTTTCGGTGCCACGGTGACAATTTGGCGTGAAAACGGCGACGAGCAAGTGGTGAAAATCGTCGGTATCGATGAAATCGACACCACTTGCAACAAAATCTCATGGATCTCCCCGCTCGCCCGCGCCTTAATCAAAGCGCGCGAAGGCGACGAGGTCAAATTGTTCACACCCGAAGGCTTGGAAATGATCGAGATTGTGGCGGTGGCGTATCAGAAAATCGATTGAATGGTTGTGAGTTTATTAAGGGAAAAAATGCAGGTCAAAAAAACAGTTTTTAATGTATCAGAAGAGAAAATCTCAAAAATAGCGGTGTTAATAGATGCAGACAATGCATCGGCCAAAGACATTGAATACATTCTTAGTGAAATCACCAAATATGGTGAGGCGACGGTAAAACGGATTTATGGTAATTTTACCGACCAAGTTGGCAATGCTTGGAAGAAATGCATCAATGATTTGGCGATTAAGCCCATGCAACAGTTTTCATATACAACAGGTAAAAATGCGACCGATGGTTTTATGATTATTGATGCCATGGATTTGTTGTATACCAACCGTTTTGACGGATTCTGCATTATTTCCAGTGACAGTGATTTCACTGCATTGGCGATACGAATCAAAGAGCAAGGTGCAACTGTTTATGGCTTCGGGAAAAAGCAAACACCTAAGGCATTTGTGAATGCTTGTAGCCATTTTACCTATGTTGAAAACTTGCATCCTGTGGTTGAAAACCCTGTTGAAGTTGCTAAAGAAACAGAATTGGTGAAAGCCAAAGACAATATAGCTGTGGCTGCAAAAACAGCATCAATGGATTCAAAGCACACAGCCACAAAAGACTTACCCATAGATTTAATACATTCCATTTTTGAAGATGCTGAGGAGGAATGGCTGCCCATGTCTACAGTAGGGCAGCGTTGGAAATTGAAGCAAGTGGATTTTGACCCACGCAGTTTTGGGGCAAAAAACTTCAGTGCATTGATTAAAAAGCTGCCAGAAATTTTTGCATGGGAAGAGCGAGAATTAAATAGCCAGAAGCATGTGTATGTGAAGTTGAAATAAACCATCTTACAGGCCGCATTATGCGGCCTGTAAGCATTGGGATTTGAGCTAACAGCTCGATGCTGCCACAATGCGAGGACAACGTACTTCGGGAGTTTGCCATGTGGAAAATAGGCTGCATCACGGTCTTGGTCGCATTGCCTGTGTGGGCGCAGGCTTCGTATGTGGAAAGCTGTGTGATACACGGTAAGGTGTTGCAAGACACGTCCACGCGCACGGTGTACATCAATGGGCCTGAGGGCGAATACGAACGGTCGGATTTGTCGGTGCGTTTGCGCATCAGCCATGTCAGCGTCAGTGGCCGCGCTGACAGTCAGTGCGCCGCATTCAAGCCGCGGGCCGAGTTAGATGTCAACATCAGCCCAGTGCCGCGATTGGCATTGAAGCAAGGGCAGCGCATCCAATTGCAGTATTTCAAAAAACACAATCAAGGCTCTGAGCCGCGCGAGTCTTACCAATTGCTAGCGCCGCAATAGTCTGGATTTTGCATCAACAAGCGGCTTGTAAACCTTTACAGGCCGCTTGTCCGCGTTTATGTTGCACCCATCTTGTATTAAACGTGTCTCTCTTATGAAAACTTTGAATGTCGCCATTACTGGCTTTGGCAATGTTGGTAGCCACATCGCGCAATTGTTGTGGCAACGCCAAGCCACGTACCGCGAGCGTTATGGCGTTGATGTGCGTTTGGTTGGCGTGTGCCGTTCGCGTGCGGGCATCTTGTATGCACACGGTTTGCAAGCTGCAGATTTGGTGTCGCCCAATTGGACTGAGGGTTTGACGGGCGAGGCGTTTTTGCAAGCCTTACAGGCCGATGTGTTGATAGAAACGGGGACTAGCGATTTTCAAACCGGCGGCATGGGTTTGGTGTATTTGCGCCATGCCTTGCGCCACAATATGCAGGTGATAGCCGTTTCCAAAGGCGCTTTGGCGCTGCATGGGCGTGAATTGTTTGACACGGCCAAACAGGCGGGCTTGTCTTTGTTGGTGAGCGGCGCCACGGCGGCGGCCTTGCCGACGGTGGATTTTGTGCAAAGACAGTTGGCCGGTTGTGAGGTGTTGGCGATAGAGGGCATATTCACCGGCACGGCCAATTTCATTCTCAATCAAATGATGCACGCGGGCATTGGATTCGATGAGGCTTTGCAACAAGCGCAAGCGGACGGCATTGCTGAGGCCGACAGCTCGTTTGACACCGATGGCTGGGACACGGCCGCCAAAATCACCATCATCGCCAATGCCTTATTCAATACCGACCTCACCATTCACACTATTGCCAGAGCAGGCATGGCACATTTACAGGCCGCCGATATGGCCGCATGGCGTGCGCAAGGCTTGATGCCGCGTTTAATCGGCCATATCACGGTACAAGACGGCAAGGTGAGCGCTGGTGTGGCGGTGCGCGCCGTCGATGCCGAACATGTGTTTTACCGCGTGAACGGCAAAAACAAGGCCATGCAAGTGGTGACGCGGGAAATGGGCGCACTGTGCGTGCAAGGCGGTGCTTCATCGCCACAAGCGACCGCTGCCGCTACCTTGAAAGACTTGGAAAATCTGCTCAAACAGGCTTGAAAGTATATGAATTATGGCTGATTGGAGTTTACAGGCCGCTTTTGTCTTGATTTGAAATGGCCAGAGTATTTAGGCATAGCCTTGTGGCAAGCGCATTCTGTAGGCGGCCCATCCTTGTGCACGCTCGTCCAGCGTTAAGTCAGATGCCAAGCACACACCACAACCGTCGGCACCAAAATCGGGAGGGTCTCAACAGTATTGTGCCAAATGTTGCGCAGATGCTTCTGCGGGCAAATATTGCCGCTTGCCCAATAAAGCCTTGCCATCACCATTGATGGCAGGCACGGCATGGCCGCCTTTTTCCATGAGGCGCAACAAAATGATGGCACTTAAGAGCCATTGCAAATACGGAGCTGAAAGCATTGGAAACTCCTCTACCAAAGCCTCTTTGGTGCGCCACAACCCTACCTCATCTGTGCAGATTTCATTGCGGTACAGCTCTATGCAGTCATCCACACTCAGATAGCTTTGTTACTTCACAAATGTGTCTAAAGTTTGCATGTAATTGATTGCTTCTGTATCCAATTTATTGTGTGTTTAAAAACAATTACATTACATAGAATGTTCCATGTAAATAAACACTTATGGCATAAAAACACCACCGGTAATCATGTGTAAAAGCAGTTGCTCTAGGCATGTTTTTGATTATATTGCTGCTTTAGGGAGTATAGCGTTGGTAAGGAATGTGTTCTTCGTCATAAATGTGGTAAATGCAGTCGAACAAGGATTGGATGTAGTCGCTGTCGTCCATGCTGCGGGTGGCCAAGAAAATGGGGCTGACGGCATCGTTGTCCAAGAGCGGAATGTAATGCAAATTGGGGATGCGGATGGCTTTTGAGCTTTCGGGCACGACAGCCACGCCTTCGCCCGCTGCCACCAAACCAAGAGCCAATTGGATTTCGCGCACCACTTTGTGATTTTTCGGTTCCAAACCATGCTCGGTAAACAAAGCCAGAATTTGCGTGGAGAAATTTGGTTTGGGGGTATTGGGGTAGAGCAATAAGGCTTGGTCGGCGATGTCGGCCAAATACAGGCCGTCTTGATTGTTGGCCCACGGATGGCTGCTGTGGGTGGCCAAAACCAAACGCTCTTCGCGCAGCAATACCCGCCTTACCGCCGAATCCGAAATGCGCAAACGCCCGAAGCCGATGTCGATGCGGCCTTCTTTTAGGGCGTGAATTTGTTCCGCCGTACCCATTTCTATCAGTTCGATTTTCAGTTGTGGTTGTTGCTGTTTGAACGCATACACGATGCGCGACAACAGGCCATACAGCAAAGAGCCGACAAAGCCCATGCGTATGGTGGTTTCTATCAAACCGATGCGCTTGGTCATGGTTTTCACTTCTTCGGCCTTGGCCAATAAAGTGACGGCGTGTTGGTAAAAAAATTGTCCGGCATCGGTGAGCTTTAACGGCCGGCTGCCACGCTCGAACAGTTGTATGCCCAATTCAGATTCCAGATTCTGAATTTGTCGACTCAATGGAGGCTGTGCAATGAACAATTTTTCCGAGGCTTTGGTAAAGCTTTGCTCCTCAGCCACTGCCACAAAGTAGCGCAAATGCCGTAATTCCATATCAATACCTTTAAAGTATAGAAAAATACAAATTCAATCTTGGACATATGTAATTCATTCTTTTAAGGTATATCAAACAGAGCAATCAAACAAGATTGAAAGTGAAAAAATGTACACATCAGTAGACACTTTAATCGTAGGCATTCCTACCATCAGACCGCACAAACTGTCGGTTACCACCATGCAGGTGCAAACCTTGGTATTGGTGAAAATCACCACCGAAGACGGCTTGGTCGGTTGGGGCGAAGCCACCACCATAGGCGGCCTGAATTATGCCGCTGAAAGCCCTGAAAGCGTGAAAGCCAATGTCGAACATTATTTCGCTCCCTTGTTGTTGCAAGACAAGAGCGACAATGTGGCGCAAACCTTAAAACAGGTCAACAAAGCCATTAATGGCAACCGCTTTGCCAAATGTGCGGTGCAAACCGCCTTGCTCGACATCCAAGCGCAGCGCTTGGGCGTGCCTTTGAGCGAATTGTTGGGCGGCCGTTTGCGTAACAGCTTGCCAGTATTGTGGACTTTGGCCTCGGGCGACACTGACAAAGACATTGCCGAAGCCCAAAAAATGATTGCGGCCAAACGCCACAACACCTTTAAATTGAAAATCGGTTCCAACCCTTGGCAACAAGATGTGGAGCACGTGATTGCCATCAAACAGGCTTTGGGCAAAGACGTGAGCGTGCGCGTGGATGTGAACCGCGCTTGGTCGGAAATGGAATGCATACACGGCATCCAAGCCTTGCAAGACGGCGGCATCGATTTGGTCGAACAGCCGTGTGCGATTGAAAACACCGATGCGCTGCGCCGCTTAACCGAGCGTTTTGATGTGGCAATCATGGCGGATGAGGCTTTGACTGGCCCATACAGCGCTTACCGTGTGGCCAAAAATCACGGTGCGCATGTGTTTGCGGTGAAGATTGCCCAATCGGGTGGTTTATTGGAAGCGAAAGAAGTGGCTACGGTGGCGAAATTGGCTGGCATTGATTTGTATGGCGGCACCATGTTGGAAGGTCCAATAGGCACCATCGCCTCTGCTCACACGTTTGCCACGTTTGAAAACTTGGCTTTTGGCACCGAATTGTTTGGGCCTTTGCTGTTGACCGAAGAAATTTTGACTGAGCCGCTGCAATACCGCGACTTTGAATTGCACTTACCAACAGCACCGGGTTTGGGTGTAGTGGTAGACGAAAACAAAATCGACGCTTTGCGTCATCAATAACCCAAGGAGACATCATGCTGTTTCACGTGCGCATGGACGTGCATATCCCTTTGGATATGCCAGCTGAACAAGCGGCCGAAATCAAAGCCGTTGAGAAAGCCTATTCTCAAGACTTGCAACGTCAAGGCAAGTGGCGCCACATTTGGCGCGTGACGGGCCAGTATTCCAACATCAGTATTTTTGATGTGGCCAGCAATGAAGAATTACACACCATCTTGCAAGGTCTGCCTTTGTATCCGTATATGGATGTGGAGGTAATGGCATTGAATCGTCATCCGTCATCGGTGCGTGACGACGACTCATAAGCAGTTTCAGGTGTGGCGATGCACTCGCAGAAGTGTGACGACACCTTAATTCAGTGAATCATAAACAATCAGTTATTACAAAGGAGTTTTACGATGGAACATGCAAAAATTGACGCGTTGGTTACAAAAATGAATGTGGACACAGCCACGGGCCCAGTCGATGCACGGGTGCAACAAGTGGTGGTGCGTTTGTTAAGTGATTTATTCAAAGCCATTGAAGATTTGGACATCAGCCAAAGCGAATTGTGGAAAGGCATTGAGTACCTGACTGACGCGGGTCAAGCCAATGAGTTGGGCTTGTTGGCGGCAGGTTTGGGCTTGGAGCATTTCTTGGATTTGCGTGCTGATGAAGCCGATGCCAAAGCCGGTTTGACTGGCGGTACGCCACGCACGATTGAAGGCCCGTTATACGTGTCTGGTGCGCCAGAAAGCGTGGGTTTTGCACGCATGGACGATGGTTCTGAATCAGACACCTTGGACACTTTGTTCATCGAAGGCGTGGTAAAAGACACTGAAGGCAATGTGATTGAAGGCGCCAAAGTCGAAATCTGGCACGCCAATGGTCTGGGCACTTACTCATTCTTTGACAAACGCCAATCTGAATTCAATTTGCGCCGCACCATCATCGCCGATGGCAATGGTCATTACTTGGCGCAAACCACCATGCCAGTGGGCTATGGTTGTCCTCCAGAAGGCACGACTCAGGCTTTGTTGAACAAATTGGGTCGCCATGGCAATCGCCCATCGCACGTGCATTATTTCGTGTCTGCACCGGGCTACCGCAAATTGACCACCCAATTCAATATTGAGGGTGACCAATACCTGTGGGATGACTTCGCCTTCGCTACCCGTGATGGTTTGGTGGCTGTGGCCACCGACGTGACCGATGCTGCTGAAATCAAACGCTTGGGCGTGGATGGCAGCCGTCCAGTCAAACACATTACCTTTAATGTGGAATTGGTGAAAGACAAGGACACGGCTCCTTCTTCTGAAGTAGAGCGCCGCCGCGTTGCTGCTTAACACCTGAAGTCATAAAACAAGCATCAAAGCGGCCTGTAAAGCCGCTTTGATGGAAAAACAGACAGTGTTTGATTGGAGAACATCATGCCCTCTATCCCTATTCTCAGCGTCAGCCATCTGGATCACATTGATGATTTGTTGGTTGAAGATTTTGAAAGCGGCGAGTTTAAATTACACCGTTCCGTGTTTACCGATCAAACTCTGTTTGATTTGGAAATGAAATACATCTTTGAAGGCAATTGGGTGTATCTGGCACACGAAAGCCAAATCCCCAACAACAACGATTACTACACCACCCACATCGGCCGTCAACCGGTATTGATTGCCCGCAATAAAAATGGCGAACTCAATGCCATGATTAATGCCTGCTCACACCGTGGCGCGCAATTGTGCCGTTACAAACGCGGCAACAAAGCCACTTACACCTGCCCATTTCACGGTTGGACGTTCAATAACTCAGGCAAATTGCTGAAAGTCAAAGACCCAGGCGAAGCCGGTTATTCAGATTGTTTCAACCACGAAGGTTCACACGATTTGAAAAAAGTGGCACGTTTTGAGAGCTACAAAGGCTTTTTGTTTGGCAGCTTGAATGCCGATGTCTTGCCTTTGACCGAATACTTGGGCGAAACCACCAAAATCATCGACATGATTGTCGACCAATCCGATCAAGGCTTGGAAGTGTTGCGCGGTTCATCCAGCTACACTTACGAAGGCAACTGGAAACTGACTGCTGAAAACGGTGCCGATGGCTATCACGTGTCGGCCGTGCACTGGAATTACGCCGCGACCACGCAACAGCGCAAAGAAAAACAACAAGAGAACGACAATGTGCGTGCCATGAGCGCAGGCTCTTGGGGCAAGCAAGGCGGTGGCTCTTACGGTTTTGACAATGGCCACATGTTGTTGTGGACCCAATGGGGCAATCCCGAAGACCGTCCTAACTTCCCTAAAGCCGCCGAATACACCGAAAAATACGGTGCAGCGATGTCGAAATGGATGATAGAACGCTCGCGCAATTTGTGTTTGTACCCGAATGTGTATTTGATGGACCAATTTGGTTCGCAAATTCGGGTGTTGCGCCCGATTTCGGTCAACAAAACCGAAGTGACGATTTACTGCATCGCCCCTGTGGGTGAAGCACCCGACGCCCGCGCACGCCGCATTCGCCAATACGAAGACTTCTTCAATGCTTCAGGCATGGCAACCCCCGACGATTTGGAAGAATTCCGTGCTTGCCAAGCCGGTTATGCTGGCATAGAGCTGGAATGGAACGACATGTGCCGCGGCTCCAAACACTGGATACAAGGCCCAGATGAAGCTGCCAGTGAAATCGGCCTGAAACCGAAACTCAGCTGCATCAAAACCGAAGACGAAGGTTTGTATTTGGCGCAACACCAACACTGGTTAGCGACGATGAAACACGCCATTGCAGTGGAAAAAGCCATTGCAGATGCAGAAGGAGCGGCATGATGAGCAACGAAAAAATCACCGTAGAAGCTGTCAGCCAATTTTTATACCGCGAAGCGCGTTACTTAGACGACGAAGAATGGGACAACTGGTTGACTTGTTACGCACCGACGGCGTCATTTTGGATGCCGGCTTGGGACGATTTCGACAAATTGACCGAAGACCCACAATCGGAAATTTCGCTGATTTACTACCCAGACCGCCAAGGCTTGGAAGACCGTGTGTTCCGCATCAAAACCGAGCGCTCATCGGCCACCATGCCCGACACCCGCACTTGCCATAACATCGCCAATATTGAAATCATTGAGCGCAATGGCGACCTAGCCACCGTGCGCTTTAACTGGAATACCTTGAGTTTCCGCTACAAAACCAATTACAGCTATTTTGGAATGTCGCGTTACGTCATCGATTTTTCCGGTGATGCGCCGCAGATTTTAAGCAAGTACGTGGTACTGAAAAACGATTACATCAACCAAGTGATTGATGTGTATCACATATAAAAATAAGCACAGTTGGCGGTTGGCTTAGGTTAACCGCCGCCATGATGCGTTGGAACACAACAAAGAGAGAAGAGGACCGAATCATGTCTAATCATAAAGTCGCCTTGCAATTTGAAGATGGTGTGACCCGTTTCATCACCGTTGCCAATAATGAAGTCTTGTCAGACGCCGCCTACCGTCAAAAAATCAACATTCCCATGGATTGCCGTGAAGGTGCTTGTGGCACTTGCCGCGCGTTCTGTGAAACCGGCACTTATGACATGCCGGAAGACAATTACATCGAAGATGCCTTAACCCCTGAAGAAGCCGAACAAGGCTATGTGTTGGCCTGCCAATGTAAAGTCACCTCGGATGCGGTGTTCCAAATCTTGGCTTCGTCTGAAGTGTGCAAAACCACCATCCACAAATACCAAGGCACGTTGACCGATGTGAACCAATTGTCGGATTCAACCATTACCTTTGACATCGAATTGGACGAAGACCAACCCGACATTCATTTCTTGGCCGGTCAATATGTGAACGTGGGCATCCCCGGCACAGAAGAACACCGCTCGTATTCTTTCAGCTCCGAGCCGGGCAACCGCCGCACCAGTTTTGTGGTGCGCAACGTGCCCGAAGGCAAGATGAGTGGTTATTTGAGCCAGCTTGCCAAAGTCGGTGACAAAATGTCCTTCACTGGCCCCAATGGCAGCTTTTATTTGCGCCCCATCAAGCGGCCTGTAGTGATGTTGGCTGGCGGTACGGGCATTGCGCCGTTCTTGTCCATGTTGCAAGTGTTGCAAAAAGAAGGCTCGGAACAGCCAGTGCGTTTGGTGTTTGGCGTGACCCGCGATTGCGATTTGGTGTCTATGGAAACCTTGCAAAACCTGCAAGACACTTTGCCATGGTTTGAATTCCGTACTGTGGTGGTCGATGCCGATAGCAATCATGAGCGCAAAGGCTATGTGACCCAACACATTGAAAACGAGTGGCTCAATGGTGGCGATGTCGACGTGTATTTGTGTGGCCCTGTGCCGATGGTTGAGGCAGTGCGTGGCTGGTTGGACAGCGAAGGCGTGAAACCGGCCAATTTCTTGTTTGAAAAATTCTCTGCCAATTAAGCCAAGGACCCATCATGCAAACGCAACGATTTACGAACAAAGTGGTGGTGGTCACTGGCGCTGCCCAAGGCATAGGCGAGGGTGTGGCCTTACAGGCCGCTCGTGAGGGCGCGCAACTGATATTGGTCGACCGATCCGAATTACTGCAAGACGTGTTGCAAGCTGTGCACGCCTTGGGGGCTGAGGCCATCATGGTGTTGGCAGACTTGGAGACTTTTGCGGGCGCCGAAGCGGCGATGGCGGCGGCCATAGACAAATTCGGTCGCATCGATGTGTTGATTAACAATGTCGGCGGCGCGATTTGGATGAAGCCGTTTCAAGAATTCACCGAAGCGGAAATCATCAAAGAAGTAAACCGCTCGCTGTTCCCGACCATGTGGTGTTGCCGTGCAGTGTTGCCGGAAATGATTAAAAATCAACAAGGCACCATCGTCAATGTGTCATCCATCGCCACCCGCGGCATCAACCGCATTCCGTATTCGGCTTCCAAAGGTGGCGTCAATGCCTTGACCGCATCGTTGGCGTTTGAACACGCCGCCGATGGCATCCGTGTCAACGCCGTCGCTACCGGTGGCACCGAAGCACCACCGCGCAAGATTCCGCGCAATGCCAATCCTTTGTCGGCAGCTGAGCAAGAATGGATGCAGGCGGTGGTGGATCAAACCCGCGACAGGACGTTTTTTGGCCGCTATGGCACGATACAAGAGCAGGTCCATGCCATTTTGTTTTTGGCATCGGATGATTCGTCTTACATGACGGGTACGGTCGTGCCTGTGGGCGGCGGCGATCAAGGTTAATCGATACGGGGAGCAGTCATGCCAAATGCCTTGCAAAGCATTAAAAACGATTGGTCTGTGTCGGCCACGGTAGCAGGTTTCTTGGCGGTGTTGATTTCGTATTCTGGGCCTTTGATTATTTTCTTTCAGGCCGCTCAGAATGCGCATGTGTCTAACGACATGATGGTGTCGTGGATTTGGGGCATTTCCATCGGCGCTGCCGTGGCAGGGATTTACCTGTCGGTGAAATACAAAGTGCCGGTGATTACCGCATGGTCGGCACCGGGAACGGCACTGCTGGTGACACTGTTTCCGCACATCAGTTTGAATGAGGTGGTGGCGGCTTACATCATTGCGGCGGTGGTGATTTTTCTGATCGGCATCACCGGCTATTTTGATGTGTTGTTGAAATGGATACCGCAAGACATTGCCGCAGCAATGATGGCCGGCATTTTGTTTCAGTTCGGTTTGGGCTTGTTCAAGGCCACCGACACCATGCCGGTGATTGTGTTTGGCATGTTGCTGGTGTTTTTGCTGGCCAAGCGCTTCAGTCCGCGTTATGCAATGGTGTGGGTGTTGGTCGCTGGTGTGGCCTTGAGTTTGGCCGGTGGCAAAATGAATCCTGTGGACGTGGATTTCTCCTTGGCCATCCCGCAATTCATCGCCCCAGAATGGACGTGGAACAGTGTCTTCAATCTGGCCATTCCGCTGATCTTGGTCAGCCTGTCAGGACAGTTTTTGCCCGGCATGGCCATCATGAAAATCAGTGGTTACGACATGCCAGCCAAACCCATCATCAGTGCCACCAGCGTGGTGTCGTTGGCGGTGGCGTTTGTTGGCGGCATCACCATCGTGTTGGCTTCGATTACCGCAGCCTTGTGCATGGGTAAAGATGCGCACGAGCAAGCGGATAAGCGGTACATTGCAGGCATCGCCAACGGTATTTTCTACATCATCGGCGGTTTGTTTGCTGGCAGCATCGTGATGTTGTTCAGTCTGTTGCCCAAGGAATTGGTGGCGGCTTTGGCAGGTTTGGCATTGTTGGGCGCGATTGCCACCAATGTGTCCATGGCCATGGCCAATCCAGAACAGCGTGATGCGGCGTTGATTACCTTCTTAGCCAGCGCCTCGGGCATGAAGTTTTTGGGTTTGAATTCGGTATTTTGGGGCATTTGCATTGGTATCGTCGCCCATTTGATCTTAAACAAGCGCCCTGTCAAACAGGTGGCTAAAGTCTAATACCATCCGGGCTGGTAAACGCAGTATCGGGTTTACAGGCCGCATTTAGAGAGAATAGAGAAGAACATGATAGACAAAACCTCCGCTTCTTTACTGGAAGCAGTTGGCCAAATCAAAGACGGCAATACCGTGATGATTGGTGGCTTTGGCACCGCAGGTCAACCGGCTGAACTCATCGATGGCTTGATTGAATTGGGCGTGAAAGATTTGGTCATCGTCAACAACAATGCCGGCAATGGCGATTATGGCTTGGCCAAATTGTTGAAAACCGGCGCAGTGCGCAAAATGATTTGCTCTTTCCCGCGCCAATCCGATTCATGGGTGTTTGATGAATTGTATTTGGCCGGCAAAATTGAATTGGAATTGGTGCCACAAGGCAATTTGGCCTGTCGCATCCAAGCCGCTGGCATGGGTTTGGGCCCGATTTACACGCCAACAGGCTTCGGCACTTTATTGGCTGAAGGCAAACCAACCATGCATTACGAAGGCAAAGACTATGTGTTGGAAAACCCAATTCGTGCCGACTTTGCCTTAATCAAAGCCTACCAAGGCGACCGTTGGGGTAATTTGGTTTACCGCAAATCCGCGCGCAATTTCGGCCCCATCATGGCCACCGCTTCCGATTGCACCATTGCGCAAGTGAATGAAATCGTGGCTTTGGGTGAGCTTGATCCCGAACACATCATCACCCCCGGCATTTTTGTTCAACACGTGGTGCAAGTTGCGCCGGCGCAGTAAGGAGAAACCAACATGACTTATACCAAACTGACGCGTGACCAAATTGCCGCCCGTGTGGCGCAAGACATTCCCGATGGCGCGTATGTGAATCTGGGCATAGGCTTGCCTACCAAGATTTCCAAGTATTTGCCTGCCGACAAAGACGTGTTCTTGCATTCGGAAAACGGCTTATTGGCGTTTGGCCCACCACCGCCAGCGGGCGAAGAAGATCCTGAGTTGATTAATGCGGGCAAAGAGTATGTGACCATGCTCACTGGTGGCTCGTTTTTCCACCACGGTGATTCGTTCACAATGATGCGTGGCGGCCATTTGGACATTTGTGTGTTGGGCGCATTTCAAGTAGCGGCCAATGGCGATTTGGCCAATTGGCACACCGGTGCACCCGATGCAATTCCGGCAGTTGGCGGCGCGATGGACTTGGCCGTGGGCGCGAAAAAAGTGTTTGTCACCACCGACCATGTGACCAAAGCGGGCGAACCGAAAATCGTCGCCGAATTGACTTACCCTGTCACAGGCAAGCATTGCGTCAACCGCATTTACACCGATTTGTGTGTCATTGACGTGACGCCAGACGGCTTGAAAGTCATCGAAAAAGTCGATGGTTTGGGTTTTGACGAATTGCAAGCATTGACAGGCGCGACCTTGATTGATGCCACCCATTAAGCATGAAAGCGGCCTGTAAACAGGTCGCTACATCAAAACAAGTCACAAAGGAAAAACAGATGAAGAACGCTTACATTATTGATGCGATACGTACGCCGTTTGGCCGTTATGGTGGCGAATTGGCCAGTGTGCGTGCCGACGATTTGGGTGCTTTGCCGATTAAGGCCTTGATGGAGCGCAACAGCAGCGTGAATTGGGAAGCGGTAGACGATGTGATTTATGGCTGTGCCAACCAAGGCGGCGAAGACAACCGCAATGTCGGTCGCATGTCGGCCTTGCTCGCAGGCTTGCCATACCAAGTGCCCGCGACCACGGTCAACCGCTTGTGCGGTTCGTCTTTGGACGCGATTGCGATGGCCGCACGCGCCATCAAAGCAGATGAAGCCAACCTCATCATCGCAGGTGGCGTCGAGTCCATGACCCGTGCGCCGTATGTGATGGGCAAATCTGATGGCGCGTTTGGACGCACACAAAAAATTGAAGACACCACCATGGGCTGGCGCTTCATCAATCCGAAATTGAAAGAGCTGTACGGCGTGGAAACCATGCCGCAAACCGCTGAAAACGTCGCCGAGCAATTCCATGTGTCGCGCGCCGACCAAGACTTGTTTGCCTTGACCAGCCAACAGCGCACAGCCGCCGCGCAAGCGCGTGGCTATTTCGACAAAGAAATCATCGCCGTGACCATCCCGCAGAAAAAAGGCGATCCAGTGGTGGTGGACAAAGATGGTTTTCCCCGTCCAAGCACCACGTTGGAAACCTTGGCCAAGCTCAAAGGCGTGGTCAAACCAGATGGCACGGTGACCGCAGGCAATGCTTCAGGCATTAACGATGGCGCGTCCGCGGTGTTAATCGCTTCCGTCGCAGCGGTGCAACAATACGGTCTGAAACCGCGTGCCAAAATCATCGGTGCAACCACCGTCGGCGTCGAGCCGCGCATCATGGGTTTTGGCCCAGCGCCAGCGATTAAAAAATTGCTGCAACAAACCGGCGTGAAGCTTGAAGACATAGACGTGATTGAATTGAACGAGGCGTTTGCCGCGCAAGCCTTGGCCTGTACCCGCGACTTGGGTTTGCCCGATGGCGCCGAACATGTGAATCCGAATGGCGGCGCGATATCCATCGGCCATCCGTTGGGCGCTTCTGGTGCGCGTTTGGTCACCACTGCTTTGAACCATTTGGAAAACATCCAAGGCCGTTATGCCTTGTGTTCGATGTGCATAGGCGTGGGTCAAGGCATTGCGCTGTTGCTTGAGCGTGTGGAATAGGGGCAGGGCATGGCGATTTTGAAACTGAGCAGTCACGATGTGCATTACCAAATCTTTGGCGATGCCAGCAAGCCCACACTGATTTTTTCCAATTCCTTGGGCACCAATTTGAGCATGTGGGAGCCGCAATATGCGGTATTACAGGCCGCTTACTGTGTGGTGTGTTACGACACCCGTGGTCATGGTCTGTCGGGCGCACCAAAAGGCCCGTATACCTTGGCGGAACTGGGCGAGGATGTGCTGGCTTTGTTAGACCATTTGCAAGTGGAGGAAGCGCATTTTTGTGGCATCTCTATGGGCGGCATTACCGGTTTGTGGTTGGCGATTAACCATCCCGAGCGTTTCTTGTCGGTGAGCGTGTGCAACAGCGCCGCCAAAATCGGTCAAGAAGGCCCATGGCGGGAACGCGCGGCCTTGGTGCGTGAACAAGGTTTGCATCCCATCGCTTCAACTGCTGCCGGTCGTTGGTTTACCGCCGACTTTGTCAGCAGCCATCCCGACACCATCAGCAAAATGCAACAAGACTTGGCCGCCGGCAGCGCCGAAGGCTATGCCAGCTGTTGTGAAGCCTTGGCCGTGGCCGATGTGCGCGCGCAATTGGGTGAAATTCAAATCCCGCTGTTGCTTGTGGCGGGCACGGAAGACCCTGTGACCACGGTGGCCGATGCTGAATTCATGCAAGTGGCGGTGGCTGGCAGTAAGTTGTATGCGATACCCGCATCACACATTTCCAATATCGAAGCGCCTGAGGCGTTTAACCAAGCCTTGGGGGAATTCTTAGATTCCTTATAAAAAAGGTATACAGTTTGTTGTAACTGATGTTCTGTTGTCCACGCTCTGTTCCTGCATGTGCAGGTCGTGAGCAACAGAAATATGATCTCTCTGCGTGTTTCGGATAGGTAACGCAGTTTTAAGCCGCTATGCGGCTTTTTTTTGGATTTTATTTTACAAGTATTTGAATTTTAAAAACAGTCTGTGCGGCTTGCTACAAGTGGCAAGCAACTTTTTAGGTATGAATGTATGCAAATTCGGTTTTGGACACCGTGGCGAATTTGCCTCATTGTGTGCGGGTGAGAAGCACACGACAATAGAGGAAAAATACATGAAAACCAATAATATCAATATCAACGAGCTGGTCGATCAGGCCAAATTCACCCCGTTTCACTGGGGGGTGTTAATTTGGTGTTTGCTGGTGATTATTTTTGATGGCTACGACTTGGTCATCTATGGCGTGGCCTTGCCGCTGCTGATGAAAGAATGGGGCTTAAGCCCAGTGGAAGCCGGCTTGCTCGCCAGCACCGCCTTGTTTGGCATGATGTTCGGCGCCATGAGTTTTGGCACTTTGTCGGACAAATTGGGTCGCAAAAAAACCATCATGATGTGTGTGGCCATTTTCAGTGGCTTTACCTTCTTGGGCTCGTTTGCCGCGAACCCTATCCAGTTCGGCATCTTGCGTTTCTTGGCCGGTTTGGGCATAGGTGGGGTGATGCCTAACGTGGTGGCGCTGATGACAGAATACGCACCCAAACGCATCCGCAGCACCTTGGTCGCCATCATGTTCAGCGGTTATGCCATAGGCGGGATGGCGTCGGCTTTGTTAGGCTCGTTCTTGGTGGCCGATTACGGTTGGAAAATCATGTTTTACATCGCCGGCGTGCCTTTGTTGGTATTGCCTTTGTTGTGGAAATTCCTGCCTGAATCGCTGATGTTCTTGACCCAAAAAGGCGAAACCGCACAAGTGGCCAGCATTGTTAATAAGATCGACCCCAGCATCCAAGCCAACGCGCAAACCCAATTTGGGTTAAATGAGAAAACTGCCGGTGACGAAGCGCCATTGAAAGCCTTGTTCCAACAAAACCGCACCTTCAGTACCTTGATGTTTTGGGTCGCCTTCTTCATGTGTTTGTTGATGGTGTATGCCTTGGGCAGCTGGTTGCCAAAACTGATGTTACAGGCCGGTTATTCCTTGGGTGCGAGCTTGCTGTTCTTGTTTGCCTTGAACATCGGCGGCATGATTGGTGCCATCGGTGGCGGTGTGTTGGCGGACAAATTTCACTTGAAACCGGTGCTCACCATCATGTTTGCCGTCGGTGCCATCGCCTTGATTTTGTTAGGTTTCAAAAGCCCACAAGCCGTGCTCTACACCTTAATCGCCATCGCTGGCGCCGCCACCATCGGTTCACAAATATTGTTGTATACCTTTGTGGCGCAGTTCTATCCAGCAGCAGTGCGCTCTACTGGCATGGGTTGGGCTTCGGGCATAGGCCGCATCGGCGCCATTGTTGGCCCTGTTTTGACCGGTGCTTTGCTGACATTTGAATTGCCACACCAAATGAATTTCTTGGCCATCGCTATCCCAGGTTTCATCGCTGCCTTGGCCATCTTCTTGGTGAATTTGAAAGCCTCGGTCGATGCCAAACATACGCCGACTGCTGAAACCGCAGATCAGCCTGCGACCACCACCGCGCCGACTTACAGCAATCAATCATGACATCACAGTGTTTTAAACATTTACAGGCCGCTTGATGCGGCCTGTAAGCATTGCAACACGCTATCAAAACCCCTTAACGCAATTGCGATGGCAACACGCCAAAGTGTTGTTTGAAGCGGCGACTGAAATGGCTGGCATTGCCAAAACCGCATTGCAAGGCGATGTCTAACAAGGGCTCATCACTGCTGCGTATCAAATCACGCGCTTGCTGTAAGCGCCGTTGCAACACATATTGGTGCGGCGACATCTGCGTCGATTGCTTGAACATATGGGCAAAATGGTAGGCACTTAAATGCACCACTTGCGCCAAGTCTTGCAAAGTCAGCGCCTCAGCCAGATGCGCGTCTATGTAAGCCAACACCACGCGCAAACTGTGCGGCGACAAGCCGCCTTTGCTTTGCGGCGCTTGCCACGACACTTGGCCGTAGTGTTTGATTAAGTGGTTGAGCAGCAGCGTGCTGGTGGTGCTCAATTGCAAATGGTTGGCAGGGTCTTGCCAAGTCGGCTCCAGCAAAAACAATTGGTATAACTGCGCGATGTGCTCATCGCGGCAAAACGCTTGCTCGTTCAAGACGATGTTGTGCGGGTCTTTGTCCCACACTTGCGTGGCGATGTCGTGCAAATGCGCATCGGTGAAATACAGGTGCACAAAGCCCAATTGCCCGCGTATGTCCCATTCGCTGCGCTGGTGTTTGGGCATCAGGCAAAACTTGCCCGGCGCGCCGCCATTTTTCCAGCCCATGCGGGTTTTTTGGTAACTCTCATAGCCTTCGTGCACATACAAACTCAGCGTGTGGTGGTCGCTGCACACCGCCACATGGTCGTGGTGATTGCTCCACTGCGCCAGTTGCATGCCCGAGCTGAGATTCACGCTGTTGTGCAACACGGCGTGGGTTTGCTCCAATTGTTGTCGGGTTTGGTAAGCCATAAATCTGCGCTCGGCAAAGATGCGTTAAACCACGCTATTGTAGGGGTTTTTTGGCCTTACAGGCCGCATGAATGACGAGACTTTGCAAAAAACCACAAGAACAGAACAGTCTGGCGCTGTTTTGGCGCAGCGCGCTTTGGGTCGATGGTGCAGACTGAGCGCTGGTTTTGAAACAGGTTAAACGACATGAATGTTTTATTGTATGTGGCGGTGGTGTTGATTTGGGGCACCACTTGGATAGGCATCACCTTGCAAAGCGCGTATGCGCCGCCGTTGACGGCGATTTTTTGGCGCTTTGCCATCGCCGCGTTGGTGTTGCTCATGGGTTTGGCGCTGACGGGGCGTTTGCAGCGCTTGCGTTGGCGTGACCACGGCTTTTGTGTGTTACAAAGCTTGTGCGTGTTCAGCCTCAATTTTGTGTGTTTTTACACCGCTGTGCGCTACATCAATTCCGGCTTGGAATCGGTGATATTTTCGATGGCGGTGTTTTTCAATGCCCTGAATGCTTGGCTGTTTTTTGGACAAAAGCCGCACGCGCGTTTTTTACCGGCCGCTTGTATGGGTTTGCTCGGCATCGTATTGCTGTTTTGGCATGAATTGGATTTTGGCACTTGGCAGTTGGGGCAATTGTGGGGAATAGGCTTGGCCATGCTCGGTACTTATGGTTTTTCCTTGGGCAATATGCTCAGTGTGCGCCATCAGAAACATGGCTTGGATGTGTTCAGCACCAATGCTTATGCGATGCTCTACGGCACGGTGATTTTGGCAGGTTTGGCGTGGGTATTTGATGTGGGTTTGGCCATGCCGCTGCAAGCGCCGTTTGTGTGGTCTTTGCTGTATTTGGCGCTGTTTGGCTCGGTCATCGGTTTTACCGCGTATTTCACGCTGGTCAAACGCTTGGGAGCGGCGCAATCGGCTTACACCACGTTGTTGTTTCCTTTGGTGGCGTTGAGCATTTCGACGGTTTGGGAAGGCTATCAATGGCATGTGGCGGCGGTAGTGGGCATGGTGTTGATTTTGGCTGGCAATTATTTGATGTTTCATAAGCCAAAGGCATAAACAGCCAGAGCGGCCTGTAAGCCTTTCTTCTTAATCGAATCAAGCCCCTGAATGTCAGTGTGTGTAAGAAGTGGCTGGGGGTGGTTGCCGCAAAATACCTTCTCAGGTATCGTGGTGTGGCTTGTGAATAACTGATTTTGATTGAATAAGTAACAGATGATTGCAATAACAAGGCCTTGTTTTGTTAGGCGAAACAAGAGTCTTGGCGAATACTCAAGTGTGATAAACAGAGGAGAAATACATGACACAATTATTGGATTACCGTCAGTTTTACATCAATGGCAAATGGGTCAACCCTACCAAAGCAAACGATTTGGAAGTGATAGACCCATCGACTGAAAAAGCCGTGGCGGTGATTTCGATTGGTGACAAAGCCGATACCGATGCTGCCGTGGCTGCTGCCAAAGCCGCATTCCCTGCTTGGGCCGCGACTGCGCCTGCCGAGCGTCTGGCTTATGTGGAAAAGATTTTGGACATCTACAAACGCCGCGCCAAAGACATGGCCCGTGCCATCAGCTTGGAAATGGGTGCGCCACAAGACATGTCTTTGGATGACCAAGTCGATTGCGGTGTCTACCACATTGAAAACTTCATTGCCGCGTTCAAAGACTTCAAATTCGTGCGCCCATTGAGCGCCGATACCCCAGACACCATGATTGCATGGGAACCAGTTGGTGTGGTCGCGTCGATTACGCCGTGGAACTGGCCGATGAACCAAGTGACTTTGAAAGTCATCCCAGCGATTTTGGCTGGCGACACGGTGATTTTGAAACCGTCTGAAATTGCGCCATTGTCGTCCATCGTGTGGACAGAAATCGTTGACGAAGCGGGCTTGCCGGCTGGCGTTTACAATATGGTTAATGGTGATGGCGTCGGTGTGGGTACACAATTGTCTACCCATCCGGATGTGGACATGGTGTCGTTTACTGGCTCTACCCGCGCCGGTGTGGCGATTACCAAAGCCGCTGCCGATACGGTGAAAAAAGTGGTGTTGGAATTGGGCGGTAAAGGCGCGAACTTGGTGTTTGCCGATGCCGACGAAGATGCGGTTGCCCGCGGTGTGCGCCATTGCTTCTACAACTCTGGTCAATCGTGCAATGCACCGACACGCATGTTGGTAGAGCGTCCGTTTTACGACAAAGCTGTGGCCATTGCCAAAGAAGTGGCTGATGCCACTGCGGTCGACATTGCCCACAAAGAAGGTGCGCACATCGGCCCGGTGATTTCCAAAGTGCAATTCGACAAAATCCAAGGCTTGATTCAAGACGGTATTAACGAAGGTGCGCGTTTGGTGTCTGGTGGGACTGGTTTGCCAGAGCATTTGAGCGAAGGTTATTTTGTGCGCCCAACCGTGTTTGCCGATGTGAACAATGAAATGGGCATCGCCAAAAATGAAATCTTTGGCCCAGTATTGGCCATCATTCCATTCGACACCGAAGAAGAAGCGGTGGCGATTGCCAACGACACCATTTACGGTTTGACCAATTATGTGCAAACCCAAGACGTGGAACGCCGCCGCCGCTTGAGCCGTCAGTTACAGGCCGGCATGGTGGAAATGAATGGCAAGAGCCGCGCCCGTGGTGCTGCGTTCGGTGGTGTTAAAGCCTCTGGTCGCGCCCGTGAAGGCGGTGTGTTTGGTTTGGAAGAATTCATGGACAGCAAATTCATTTCAGGCTGGGCTGAATAAGTCTGCGCTGGTTTGAAATGCCTTACAGGCCGCTTACATGCGGCCTGTATTTTTTTGTGCGGCTTGATGGCAAACACTTGATAGAACACAAAATAGCGCTACAATCGGGTGGTGTTCAATAAGCGATAGAGGACTGACCATGTTGGAGATGCGCCCGAATTGTGAATGTTGTGATGCTGCCTTGCCCGCCGATTCTGAGCGGGCGTACATTTGTTCGTTTGAATGCACGTTTTGCGCCTCGTGTGCCAACGGCCATTTGCACGAGACTTGTCCCAATTGCGGCGGCACGCTGCGCTTGCGACCGTCGCGCGCCATGCATTTGTGGGAACAATTCCCTGCCTCTACCGAGCACATTCACAAGCCCGATTGTGGGCAAGCTTAAAGAATTTCGGTAATCAACAGGTTTACAGGCCGCTGAATGCGGCCTGTAAACACATGTGGTGTTAAAGCATAGACATTAAGCCTAAGCCATAACAGGCTCATCTTTCGCCTCAACCGCCGGCGCTTGCGCCAGCAATTGCTGCGCTTGTTCCAAAATTTCCAATAAGCTGTGACCAATGCGGCGCGCGTAAGCAATGTCGTTCATCAGCGAGCTGGTTTGCCTGTCGCTGAGTTTGCCCTCGCGCAAACCGGCCAATACCTCGCGGCTAAACGACAATTCAAACTGCTGCATGCCTTGTTGCAACTGCGCTTGTTGCGCCAACAGCGAGGCCGCACCGTCTTGGCTTAACGGAGCCACTTGCAGCAACAAGCCAAACACATACTCGCGCAAACGCGCATAGTAATGCTGCACCTCATCGTCGCTTTGCAAATACAGTTGCAGGTTTTTCTGCAAATGCTTGCTGTCTTTCACTGCTTCGGCAAACTGCAAGGCCAGCGCTTGGCAGCTTTGTAAGATGCTTTCTTGTTCATCCGACAGTGGCACTTCGATGCGGTTGATGTAGCCGAGTAATTCGCTGTACACGCCTTTGATGTGTTGTTGGTACAAGGCATCGGCATCCAATTGCAATGGCAATTGGGCGGCCTGTAAACGCAAATCGTCGTTGTCCGTGAGGCCCGAAAACAATTGCTGCGCCGGCACATACACCGCATGGCACATCACTTCCAGCGTCAAACGGCTCAAATGGCGAATTTCATTCACCACTGCCAATACCGCGGTATCAGAGGCGCGCAAACTGCTTTTGCTCAGGTATACCGCTTCGGTGCTGGACTTTTTGCTGGCAGGGCGGGTTTCGTGTGGCTCGGCAATCAAGGTCGGCAGCTGTTGTTCGGCGCGCTCAGGCAACCATTGCTGCAGTTTGGTCGCCAACTGGCTTTGAAAACGCCAAAACACCACCACGCCCAAGACGTTAAACAAGGTGTGAAACAGCGCCAGTTGTATCATGCTGTTGTCGCCCAAGCCCACCCACGCGGTGGATTGCAATACCAACCAGCTTAATGGCACAAACAACAACAGGCTCAATAAGGCGGTGACGATGTTGAACAACACATGCGCCAAGGCCAAGCGTTGGCCATTGCGTTCGCTGCCCAAAAAGCCAACAAAGGCAGTGGTGATGCTGCTGCCGACGTTGGAACCTATGGCCAAGGCAAACGCCTGTTCGGGCGCGATTTGCCCACCGGCCAAAGCAGCTAAAGTCAAAATCAAGGCGGCGTGGGTAGACTGCAACACCACCGTGAGCAGCAAACCGATGGCAATGAAAATCAAAATTTCGGTGATGCCGCTGACGTGCAATTGGGTGAAATCGACCGCGCCGCCCATGTCGGTAAAACCTTGCTTGATGGCATCGATGCCAACAAAGATAAAGCCTATGCCCATCAGTGCGCGCCCAAACGCCTTGCCTTTGTCGCCAAAAAAACTCGCCAACACGCCAAAAAACAGCAAAGGCAAGGCCATCACGCTCAGGCTGATGTTTTGTCCGGCCAGCGCCAGCAACCAAATGCCACTGGTCGCGCCCAAGTTGGTACCCAATAACACCGCCACCCCTGCGCCCAAGCCGATTAAACCGGCGCTTAAAAACGCAATGGTCAGTAGCGACACCAAGGTGCTGGATTGCAACACAAACGTGGCACCCATCCCGAACAACAAACCTTTAAACGGCGTGTCGGTGGATTTGTTCAGCAGGCGTTCCAAATAACCGCCGGCAGCGCGTTGCAAACCTTCTTCTATGCACTGCATGCCAAACAAAAAAATCGCCAAGCCATAACACAGCTGCAGCCACGCATTGCTGTGGTAAAACGAAACACTGAAAGCCAACAGCAAAGCTAACATCAACACATATTTGAGGTTTTGCTGTTGCTTGAGATTGAGTAAATTGCGCATGAGCCTCCTTGATGGCAGTAGAAAAGCGGCCTGTAAGCCGCTCAATGCAAAGCCAAGTCATCTAGGTGTGACATGCGCACATCATAGTCAAACTTGCGCCCACACGGTATGCGTTTGCTCAATCTTCTCGCGCAAGCCTTGTAATAAGGCGGCTTGTTCGGGGCGGTAAAAGAGGTTGTGGCTTTCAAATGGAATCATGCGGCCATCGGCGGTGGCGAAGTGGATGCACGATTTTTTCAAGGCGCGGATGTCGAGGTTGGTGGCGTCCATGAATTGCACAATCAAGATGCGAAACACGTTTTCATAACTGAGATTCGGCGCAGCGATTTGTGGCAGACAACACATCAATTCGCTCAAGCACGAAGCTTGTGATTCGGGGCTGTGGTTGGTGGAAAACAGCTTGAACACTTGCTGTTTTAAATCGACATCGTGTTCAAACACAATGGTGTTGGCGCTGCCTTCGACCAAGGTTTGCGGCTCAAAATAGCGGGTGAGCGGCGTGAGCGTGTCGCCGACTTTCAAGGCGTAAGCCATGGCCAAGGTATCGGGATTGCACGGTACGGGCACGATGTCGGCGGCATCGAAGATGCCTGATTGCTGGATGATGTTGCGGCGTATCTCGCTGACGGTTAGGCGGTTGTCGGCGGCGACACCAGTTTGACGACCGGCTTGTTGTATCGGCTGGAGGGTCACGCCACGCACACACGGCTGGCTTTGGGCAAAGCGAATGATGTCGCCCAATTCGTCGTCGTTGTGGCCGCGTGCCACCGTCACCACCAGCGTGGTAGACAGATTGTGTTGGTTTAAATTCTCTAATGCTTGGCGGCGGATGCGGCTCAAATCGGCGCCGCGCAAGGTTTTCAATACTTCAGGCCGCATCGAATCGAATTGCAAATAGATTTCCAAACCATGGCGGCCAAATTCGGCCAGCTTGGCGACAAACTCAGGCTCTTGCGCGATGCGGATGCCATTGGTGTTGATCATCAAGTGCTTAATTGGCCGCGCTCGCGCCGCCGCCAATATTTCAAAAAACTGCGGATGCAGTGTCGGCTCGCCACCAGACAATTGCACCACATCGGGTTCGCCTTCATTTTTCACCACCGTGTCTAACATGGCAATGATGTTTTCTAGGCTATGGTGGGTGTGTTTGTGGGTGCCGCTGGCGGCAAAACACACTGGGCAATTGAGATTGCAAGCCTCGTTGATTTCGATGATGGACAGACACGAGTGCTGCATGTGGTCGGGGCAGAGACCACAATCGTAAGGGCAGCCGTAATGCATGCGCGTGTTAAAGGTTTGCGGCATTTCAGGCCGCTTCACAAACACCTCGCGCCCCAAACGGTAATATTCTTCATCGTCGCTGATGAGCACGCGCTCCGTGCCGTGTTGCGGACACCATTTGTCCATATACACTTTGCCGTCTTTGAACAAAATTTTGGCTTCAATCTGTCTGTAACAGGTGGAGCAGATGCTGCCGGTGGTGTCGTAGAAATGGTAAGGGCGGTTTTTGCGCGACATAACAAGCGTCCTGTAAATGCGTTTAAGAGGGGTGGCGACGTTGGTAGACCGACAAACAGCAGGCACAGACAACATAACCGATTAACACGGTCATTAACAGCCAGCCATGGTATTGCCAAAAAAAGTGTTGTAAGGAGTGGAATGCCAGCCTCCATTTTGGTGGCGTCCACAGCATGGTGACACACAGCCCAGACAGCAGCGTGGGCACATACAGAAACAATAACAAGACGATGCTGCGGATGGTTTGGCTGCGCGGGGCTTGCTGGCGCGTAAACTGCCAGCGCAACATCAGCGCACTGGCGCAAAGCATCAATCCATATTCCAACATCAACCAGCCGGTTGCACGCCATGGCGTATCAAACGGCAAAAACCACAGCGCCAATAACAAGCTGATCACACCTGTTACCAGCCACAAATCCATGACCAACATTATCCATGTGGGGAAGATGGGTGTGGCGACATGCTTGTCCGTATGCATATTATTCATGTTCATGCTTTCAGAGGTGCAGACTGTGTTGCCATACAAGCGGCCTGTAAACAGTACTGCTTAATGGCGGGTACGCCTATTCAGCTGCAGACGCCACACGCCATAAACAACATAACTGGCCAATAAGGCCATGAGTCCCCAGTGTTGGTAAGACCAAAACCAGATTGCAACATGACTGAGCACGTTGCTTGGTGCAGGTGATACAAACCAAGTACCCAAGCACAGGCCAGAAAACAGCGCGGGCAGATACAAAAACAACAGCAAGACCATGCCCATCATGCCTTGTGTATGAGTGGGAGCTTGCACCTGACGTCGGCGATATAAAACCCTGGCACTGATGAAAAACACCGCGGCATACAACAACAATATCCGGCCAATGTCATGCCAATCTGTATTGAATATCAGCGCACCTAACAACAAAGCATACAAGCCCAATAAGGAAAGCAGCCACGAGGCAATGCCCATGATGGTGTGCAGGCGCTGCTGGCAGCAGAAGTGGTCGCTGCTGGGCGTTTGCTGTGGAGGACTTGGTTTGGCTTGATGGAAATGAGGCATGGTAAGACCTTTCACACGGATGCGGTCACGGCGCCAACGCGCTGGGTGCAATTGCAGTGTAGGGCAAGCACTGACATAAGACACACAGTGCGTGTGCATATGTCATTTGCTGCACCTTGAAGTCTCAGTGCAGCCAGACAAGCGGCCTGTAAACCCACATCAACTGCTGAAACACAAGGCTATGAAAGCAATCGGTAACAACAATACGCCCACACCGGTGATGACAAAGAGACCGATGATGATGGGTTTGAGTACCGACATCGTCGTGATGAGGGTTTTGACTAAGCACCTGAGTTTGCCTGTTTGGGCGGGAGAAGTGTCATCGTGTGGGTCAGAGTATGCGAAGGTGAGGGCGCGCTCTTTGAATTCTTGGTAGGTGAGTTGCAGAAAGGGGATGATAAACACGCACAAGATGCCCATGCTTAGTGTGCCTATCATCACCCAAAGCTGGTCACCAGAACTCAGTGCGCATACACTGGCGATAAAGACCAATAACAGGATAGTGATTTTTATCCAACGGTAGTAAGGGCGATTGAGCATGGTATGCATCCTAAATTTTGACTGTGAATCTGGGTTATTGCAAAAAACACGCCCCAATGAAGATGATGGGCAGCAATAACACCACCAATCCGACGCCAGCCAGTATAAGGACAACGATGATGACGGGGCCGTTTGAGTTGGAAGCGCTGCCTTTGGGCTTGAGCCTGACGGTATTGTGCCGTTTTTTGCGGGACTTTGTGGACGGCGTGGTCCGTGATGCTTGAATGGGCGCAGTTGTGGGTCGAACGATGGGTGATGCTTGAGCAGGCGTTGTGATGGGCTGAACCATAGGTGATGCTTGAGTGGGAGAACGTGTGGGTTGAATGATGGGTGACGATTGGCGAGATGGGCTGATGGCTTGGGTAGTTGAGGGTGTGCTGGTGAGAGCTTTGGCATTGGGCTTGCGCATGGGGCGCTGCGCTTGATAACGATGCTGGAGTTTGGAAAAGAAAAACACCATGACAATATAGGCGATTAAGCTGACCGCTCCGAAAATGATTAACATGGCATTGCCGAAGAATACAGCATAGGCGCTCACGAATATGAGTGGCAAACACCACCATGCCATGCTTTGGGCGGTTGGTGGGGATATGGTTTTAGGAGTATTGAATTTGTGCTCAAATGCTTGTTGATAATGCAGCCAAGCGATATAGCAAAGAGAGAGTACGTAGCAATACAGGCCGAACACAGCCAATAATTGCAGTCTTTGATTGCCCAATACCAGTCCCAATATGCCCAAGATGAGCAAGGGCGACAGCAGCAAAGCCACGGTGCGGATGTCGGGTAACTGCTCAGAAGACGGTTTTGCCATATTGATCTCCTTACACCATTTCTTGCAGCGCAACTATTGAGTGATGCAATCCTAAGAGTGTCTTCTGGGTTGTGGTCTTGGTCTGATGCTGTCATCGGTTTTCCTTTACATACTAAGTGTTGCCACATGGCTTTAAACATCACCTTTGTCATCGCCCCGCCAACGCAATAGCTTCATAAAGCCATAGCCTGTTAACAGCGCCACCACCAAACCCAATAAGCCGCCGATTAAAAACGTGGAGTCGTTCATGCCGCTTGTGGATAAGATTAAGAAGCACAAACCGTAAAACAATGCCGGTAAAAACAAACACGCCAATACGACCAAAGCGATGATTTTTAGCCACAGCTGTTTGCTGTTGAGGTGGGTGAGTTCGTGCTTGGGGATTTTGCGTTTTGGTGTTTGGTAGGGATTTTCCATGGCTTTGTGCTCAAACAAGTGGTGGTGAGTACAGCACTATGCTGCTACTGTGCCATGCTCGGTGCGTGTGCGTCGAGCAATGCTGTGCTTATTGCAATAAAATGTGGTGTAAGCAAGCACTTACCAGCGCCGTAACAGCAATGTCACGATGGCCACGCTGACCAAAATCAGCACGAGTGTGGCATCGCGGCTGGTACTAAGCGGTGTATTCAAAGTGCAATAGCCATACACCAACACAGGGAACAAAACCAGCGATGCAAGAAGCAACAACAAGGCTTTGAAGCAGCCTGAGCTGGCGTGGTGCTGGCTAGGTCTTGGCATGGCGGTTGTCGCGTGTCAGTGTCGCTTTCAAACTCAGGGTGATGATGAGTAGTAAGGCGATTAAGCACACCCACTGTATCCCCGCCATGCCCAGTGGCCAGCCCTCTGGTATCGGTTTTAAACCATCAATAAACAAGCGCCACAGCAAATATGCCATCATTAAAGCGCGAAAGCGCAGTCCTAAGCCGGCCTGTAAATACTGTCGCCACCACGGATACAGGCACAAGGCCAACAGCGCTAACAGCATTTCATATAAGGCTGCAGGGTGACGCGGGCCATCACCAAAGTCCACTGCCCACGGCACGCTGCTGTGTATGCCCCAAGTGCCGTCGTAAGCGCCGGCCAAAAAACAGCCCAAGCGCCCGATGATGAGGCCAAACAAAATCGGCACCACAAAATCATCGCCAGTGCGGCTGCTGATGCCGGCGTATTTCTTGCCCAGTTCCACCCCTATCCAGCCGCCGAGCAGGCCGCCGACCACGCTTTGCCCTGAAAACACGGCAATGAAAAAGGCTTGCGGTGATTGTTGCCACAACTGTTGCATTAACAGTGGATGGTGCAAGGCCGAGACGATTTTATTGCCTATGCCGGCGCCAATGAGACAGCCCAATACCACCCACACGCCATTGCTGCGCCACAGGTTTTGCGTGTCGCCACGGCGCTTTTTCAAATGGCGGTACAGCAGAAAGCCGCCGCTTAAGGCCAACAATTCCAATGTGGAATGGACGATGCGGGCGGCAGTTTGGTCGTGAATGATGAGGGCTTCTAACATGGGCTGTGCTCGTGTACAGATGAAATCATCATACCCACATTGTATGGGCATGAAAACAAAGGCTTACAGGCCGCTGTCTTGGCTGTGGTAATACAGGGTTGGATTCATTTATAGATTAGCATGACATGAGGCTAGGAAGACCGTGACTCAGAGGCAGTACATGGTATTGCTACCGACGGTATTAACAATGCGGCCTGTAAATGCTTAAAGTGCATTTACAGGCCGCATTAAAGGTTTACCAATACACGCGACATTAAGGTGCAGCGCCGAACAATAAATTCTCTTTCAGCGCACGGATTTGGTCGCGCAATTCGGCCGCTTCTTCAAATTGCAAATCGCGCGAGGCGGCGAACATGGCTTTTTCCAAACGCGCCACTTCTTTGATCACCGCTTCTTCGGTATCGAGTTTGGCGGTTTTGACCTTGCCTTTTTTGCCTTTGCCGCCTGATTCTTCATGGTAAACGCCATCGATTAAATCGCCGACTTTTTTCACGATTTGCGTCGGCGTGATGCCGTGTTCCTCGTTAAAGGCGATTTGTTTGGCGCGGCGGCGTTCGGTTTCGTCTATCGCCGCTTGCATGGAATCGGTGATTTTGTCGGCGTACAGAATGGCTTTACCATGGATGTTGCGCGCGGCGCGGCCTATGGTTTGGATTAGGCTGCGGCGGCTGCGCAAAAAGCCTTCTTTGTCAGCGTCCAATATCGCCACCAGCGACACTTCGGGGATGTCCAAGCCTTCGCGTAGCAGGTTAATCCCCACCAACACATCAAACAATCCCAGGCGCAAATCGCGGATGATTTCCACGCGCTCGACGGTGTCGATGTCGCTGTGCAAATAGCGCACTTTGATGCCCAAGTCGTTGTAATAATCGGTCAGTTGTTCAGCCATGCGCTTGGTCAGCGTGGTCACCAACACGCGTTCGCCTATGGCCGAGCGCTTGGTAATCTCGCTCATCAAGTCGTCGACTTGGGTGCCCACAGGGCGGATTTCCAACACTGGGTCGAGCAAGCCAGTCGGGCGCACCACTTGTTCCACCACTTGCGCCGCGTGGGCTTCTTCATAAGTGGCTGGTGTGGCAGAAACGAAGATGGTTTGCGGCATCAGCGTTTCAAATTCTTCAAACTTGAGCGGGCGGTTGTCGCGTGCTGAGGGCAGGCGGAAGCCGTAATCGACCAAGTTTTGTTTGCGCGCCGCATCGCCTTTGTACATGGCGCCGACTTGCGGCACGGTCACATGCGATTCGTCCATAAACAAGATGGCATCTTTGGGCAGATAGTCGAACAAAGTCGGTGGTGCTGCGCCCGCTGGGCGGCGCGAGAAGTGGCGTGAGTAGTTTTCAATGCCTTTGCAAAAACCCATTTCATACAGCATTTCCAAATCAAAACGCGTGCGCTGCTCGATGCGCTGCGCTTCCACCAAGCGCACTTCATTGTTGTAAAACTGAATGCGGTCGGCCAATTCGATTTTGATGGTGTCACACGCTTTCAGCACGGTATCGCGCGGGGTCACATAATGGCTGGACGGGTAGACGGTAAAACGGCCAACACGGCTTTCAATGCGGCCTGTAAGCGGGTCGAACGTCTGTAAGGTTTCCACTTCATCATCAAACAAACTGATTCTGAGCGCGATTTCCGAGTTTTCGGCTGGAAACACATCGATGACATCGCCGCGCACGCGAAACGAGCCGCGTTCAAAATCCAAATCGCCGCGCTCGTATTGCATCGCCACCAAGCGCGCAATGATTTCGCGCTGCTCCATTTTGCCGCCTTCTTTGAGGTGCAAAATCATTTGGTGGTATTCAGATGGGTCGCCGATGCCGTATATCGCCGACACAGTGGCGACAATCACCACATCACGGCGCTCCATCAGGCTTTTGGTGGCAGACAGGCGCATTTGCTCAATGTGTTCATTAATGCTGGAGTCTTTTTCAATGAACAAATCGCGGCTGGGCACATAGGCCTCGGGTTGGTAATAATCGTAGTAAGACACGAAATACTCGACCGCGCTTTCGGGGAGAAAACCGCGCATCTCGGCATACAATTGCGCCGCCAAGGTTTTGTTGTGCGCCATGATGATGGCAGGGCGGCCCATTTGCGCAATCACATTGGCCATGGTGTAAGTCTTGCCCGAACCGGTGACGCCCAGCAAGGTTTGGTAGGCCAAGCCATCGTGCAAACCCTCGACCAAACCGGCTATCGCCGTGGGTTGGTCGCCGGCAGGTGGGAACGGTTGGTGCAACTTAAACGGGCTGTCTGGGTATTCAATGATTTCCATCACACATCTCTGCAACGCAAGCAAACACTTATGTTGCCCTGTTTACAAACAAGTATCAACGTATAATTCACCCAGCGGCAAGGATTCTTTTCGTAAGAGGAACTTGTCAAAACCAGTATATGTAATTATGATTGTTACAAATGAAAAACACCCGTTTGTCCATGGCCATCCACATTTTGTCCATGGTGGCGACCGCCACAGACCCCATGAGCCTGACCTCTGAATGGATGGCAGGTAGCATCAACACCAATGCGGTGGTGGTGCGGCGTTTGGTTGGTCAATTGAAACAGGCCGGTTTGATTACGGCGGTGCAAACCAACCGTGGTTTGCGCTTGTGCAAACCGGCGCGCGACATTTCATTTTGGGACGTGTTGCAAGCGGTGGATGCCGAGCATGAGTTGTTTGCCATCCACAGCGGCAGCAATGTGCAGTGCGACATAGGTTGCCAAATTGAAACCGTGTTAAGCCAGATGTATGCGAATCTGGAGCAAGTGTGGCGGCAGCAATTGCAGGCACAAAGCTTACAGGACGCATTAGACAGTTTGCAGTAGTACACAGCAATAAGGCCTATTGTCTTATTGCGTTTAAATTTGTAACAATGATTATTACTAATACTAAAGGATATGCCATGAAAATCGCCATTATCGCCGCCAGCGGCAAACAAGGTCAGGCCTTATTAAACGAAGCCTTGGCGCGAAATTTGGATGTCACCGCCATTGTGCGCGACGCCAGCAAAATCAGCCAAGACGTACCCGTCATCGAAAAAGACGCCTTGGCCTTGAGCCGCGACGATGTGGCGCCGTTTGATGTAATCATCAATGCGTTTGGTGCGCCGAGCGAATTGTCTCACCTGCATGTGGCAGTGGGCCAACATTTGATTGCCTTGTTGCAACACAGTGCCACGCGCTTATTGGTGGTGGGAGGTGCCGGCAGTTTGTTCGTCAATCCTGAGCACACCGTGCGCCTCATCGACACACCTGAGTTTCCTGATATCTACAAACCCACCGCCAGCAATCAAGCACAAAACCTGCAAGATTTACAGGCCGCATCCGATTTGAACTGGGCATTTTTAAGCCCAGCGGCCTTTTTTGATGCCGAAGGCAAACGCAGCGGCGCTTACCAATTGGGCAGCGAGGAATTGATTGTGAACCAAGCCGGCAACAGCTATGTGTCGTATGCCGACTATGCCATCGCCTTAATCGACGAAGCGCTCCAGCCCCAACACCGCAATCAGCGTTTCAGCGTGGTTGCCGAAGCTGCTTGAAGACTGTATTGCAGCGGCTTACAGGCCGCTGTCACACTAAGGATAAAGACATGCAAAAACTTCTCAGCAGTATTGTGATGGCCAGTTTGGCCTTGGGCGTGAGCAACGCCGTCTTGGCCAAACGCGTGCCCACGCGCGTGGTGCAACCAGCAGACACAGGTTTGTCGGCACAAGAACAGCGCAACCGCCAAGTGGTGGTGGATTTTTATGAGCAAGTGTTTCAGCGCCACCAAGTGGAAGCGGCGGTAAAACGCCATATTGGCTCTGAATACATCCAGCACAATCCGTATGTGGGTGATGGTGCCGCGCCGTTTGTGGCCTATTTTGTGCCGTATTTTCAGCAACACCCGCAAGCGCGCAGCGACATCAAACGGGTGATTGTGCAAGGGGATTTGGTGGTGTTGCACGTGTTGTCGCGCGAGCAGCCGCAAGACCGTGGCACGGCTGTGGTCGACATCTTCCGCGTTAAAGACGGCAAAATCGTTGAACATTGGGATGTGCAACAAGCGGTGCCTGAAGCCGTCGCCAATGGCAATACCATGTTTTGATGACGCCATCGCGATAACAAGCGGCCTGTAAATGCTTTACAGGCCGCTTTATTGCGTTAACTGGGCTTGCTCAAACAGGGTTTGTGGTTATAATCAAGACCACCATCACCGTCCACCAAGAGGTCGCTGTATGTCGCAAACCCAAACCACTGAAACCATGGCCATGCACGAAGACATCATTGAACATGCGCCGGTCAACCATTTGCCTGTGCCCACTGAAAGTGCCAGCGCCGCCGCGCCAGCGGCCGAACCAAGCAAACGCGAACAAGCGCGGCTGCAGCGCGCCAGCTTGTTGGCCGAGCAAGCGAAATTGCAACAATTATTGGATGAAATCGAAGACGATGGTGCCGCCGAAATTGCCGATTTGCAACAGCAAGTCAGCGCTTTGAAAGAAGAAGTGGCGGCATGGCAAGCGCCGGAAAACCCGCACTCGGTATTGGCGCACATCGGCTTGTTTGCCCTAGGCGCGTCGTTGATATGCTGGCTGTTAGCGCCGTTGTTGGCAGGTCAGGGTGGCTATTTGGACGGCTCCATGTCGGTAGCGGCAACTTTGCTAGGCTATGTCGCCGCGGCCTTATTGCTGTTTGTGGTAGCCAGTGGCAATGGCAAAAAGCATTGAGTGTCGTCTGCACAGCATCTGATTGTGAATAGTAGCATAAGCGGCCTGTAAACCCTGATAGCAAGGGTTTACAGGCCGCTTATGTCTTTGTGCATGGAATGAAGCAATATGCTCGCTGTTTCATATTCCCCGTAACAAAGTCCACACCATACTGAACGCCAACAGCGCCATCATCACGCCGGCCGCACGTTCTATCAGCGGCAAATACTGCTGCAAACGCCTTAAAAACCACGGCGCACTGAGCAAGCGCGCCAAGACCATGTCCCACAACCACACTACGGCCAACATCCACACGCCACAGGCCACATACAAGACTGTGCTGGCGTGTTGTTGGCTTAACACGCTGGCCAAGCTGAGGTAAAACAAACCATTTTTGGGATTGAGCAAGGCCGACAGCAAACCCATCAAGGCGCGCCGTGCCGGCACAGCGGCTGATGCGGTTGGGCTGGCGCTGCTGAGTGTGGTCGCGGCATTGGGCAGCAACAACAATACACTCAAATACAGCAAATACATCGCGCCCAAGCCTTGGATGAGTTGTAACAGCCACGGCGTGTGTTGCAATACTTGCAAGCCGCTGAACGCCAATACGATGTAAACACCATTGCCCAAGGCGATGCCGCTGCACAAAGGCAGACAGGCGCGCCAGCCAGCGCGGCTGGCCAAGCGCACAATCAATAAAAAATCGGCGCCGGGCAACAATAAAGCCAAAAAATGGCTGATGCCGACGAGTACAAACAATTCCATGGCAACTCCTGAGTAAGGAAACGCTCATGGTGCGCGTTTGCCCGCGGCGGGTATTGAAGAAAAGTGCGCTATTGGTATTGTTTGGGCGTGGCGGCGGTGTGCGCTTTGAACACGCGTTGAAAATGGCTTTGGTCGGCAAAGCCCAAATCATGCGCCACAGCGGCGATGGCGTCGCCTGCACGCAGACGTTGCCGTGCTTGGGCGATGCGCACATTGACCTGATAGGCGTGCGCCGACCAGCCGGTTTGCGCCTGAAACCAGCGCATAAAATGGTAGCGGCTCATGTGCACGCTTCTGGCCATGTGGGCGACATTCCAGTGCAGAAAATCGGGCTGTTGCAGCAAGGCGTTCAGGCGTGGGTCGGGAGCATAGGGCTGCGGTGTGTGCTGCCACAGCGGTGGGTAGGCCAGCTCGTGCAAGACTTCGTGCAACAGCGTGAGCAACACAGCTTGTTTGTGCGCCAAGGGCAGATGGGCTTGTAGGCTTTGATGCAGGTGTTGAAAGCGTTGGTACAGCGCAGGGTCACGCCAGACCATAATGGTGTGTGCATGGGCAGGCGCGGTGGTGAACACAGAGGCGGCGACATACATCATTTGGTAAGCCCAATGCTCCTGCGGCGGCGGATTGCAGCAGTGCGCCAATTCAGCCGGCAGCCACAACACATCACCGGCCTGTAAGGGCATCAGAGTGCCATCGGCAAACGACAACACGGTCACGCCAGCATCGACGCAACCAAACGAATGCGCACGGTGGCTGTGCATACGGTAACAGGCGCGGCTGTTGTGGGCCGTGCGCGTTTCCAGAGCCGGCCATGCGGGGTCGTACCAAAAGTGGGTGTCGGAATTCATGCGGGTATGTTAACAACAGCTGATATGTGAGGATACGGTTTACAGGCCGCTTGTAGCAGTTAAGCGGCCTGTAAATGAAATAAACATGGTTTTAAGCTTGAGTGGGTGGTGTTGCTAATTTGGGTTTGAGCAGCCACCAGCCCAATAGGAATATCAAGCCAGCCAATAGGCAAATGAGCATGCCCATCCAAGTTAACGATTCCCAGTGATAGCCGGCACCGATGAGCAAACCGGCGAGCAAAGGGCCGGCGGCATTGGCGGCATTCATGGCGGCATGGTTTAAACAAGAGGATAAGGTGCGGTCTTCCGGTGCATAACGCATGCTCAACACTTGTAAGGAAGGCACGATGACGGTGATGGTGCCGAGCAGGAAAAACGCCAAATAAGTGAGGAATACCGATTGGGTCACAATGAGCACATCAAACAAACCCATGACCAACAAGCACCACAGCAAGGCATAGCCCAAGGTTTTGTGCACGTTTTTATCGGACCAATAGCCACCCCAGGCAAAACCCATCAAAGTGCCTATGCCGCCGCAGATGGCAATCAGTGGCAACTGCGTGGCAGGCATCATCGCCACTTCGGTAATCAGCGGCGTGGCATAGGCAAACACTGCCATGCGGCCACAAATGGCGGTGGCGCTGATGGCCAAAATCCACCACAGCAACGGGTTGGTCAAGGCTTTGATTTCTTGCCATGCCGGTTTGGCGGTATACGGCGGCAATTCCGGTATCAAATCGTGCAGCAACACAATGATGAGCAAATCCATTAAGGCGACGACGCGGAAGATGGCGCGCCAATCTTGGACCTCGCCAAAATACGTGGTCAGTGGCACCACCAGCAAAAAAGCCAAACCTATGCCCGACATCAAGATGCCGATGGACATGCCCCATTTGTTGGGCGATAACATTTGCGAAAAAATCACCCCAGACACGCCCAAAAACACGCCGTGCGGCATGCCGCAGAAAAAGCGCACCCATTGCAATTGTTCATAAGAATTGACATAGGACGTGGCCAGGTTGCCGATGCAACACCACACCAATACATACGTTAACAGCTTGGGACGGCTGATGTGGCTGCCCAATAAGGCCAAGATGGGCGTGCCTATCAATACCCCCAAAGCATAGAAGCTGGCGGCAGGGCCAATTTGCGTGGTGGTGGTACCCAAGCTGTTGGCCATTTGCGGCAGCGACCAGATGGTGGTGAATTCCGCCATACCCAAAGAAAACGCGCCAAACGTGAGGATGAGGACCACAGCAAATTCTGGGGGAAGTTTTGTGTTTGCTAACATAAAAATGGCTCACGAATGCAATTGAATCAGTGATTTGTCGGTTATTATGACGAGTGATTCTCGTTGGAGCAATTAAATAAAACCAAATGGGATAATACAAGCTTGAGCAAGCGGCCTGTAAGCCTTGCTGAGCTTGGTTTTTTACTTATGGCGTCTGCTGTGTAATTGCAATCAATTAATGCCAATTAGATGAAATAATTTGGCATCAATGGCTTACAGGCCGCATCAAGCGGCCTGTAAAACACGTCAGCAGTCAACATTGATTAAGCGTGATCGGTGGCGGGCGCGTCTTTCAATTCGCGGCGCAGAATTTTGCCGACATTGGATTTGGGCAATTCGTTTTTGAAGACGATGTCTTTCGGCACTTTGTAGCCAGTGAGATTTTCACGGCAAAAGGCGATGATGTCTTCTTTGGTCAGGTTAGGGTCTTTTTTCACCACAAACAAACGGATGGCTTCACCGGTTTTTTCACTTGGTACACCAACACATGCCACTTCCAATACACCTGGATGGCCGGCAACCACGTCTTCAATTTCATTCGGATAGACATTGAAGCCAGACACCACAATCATGTCTTTTTTGCGGTCGACGATTTTGACAAAGCCTTGCTCGTTCACCACCACCACATCGCCGGTGGACAAGAAACCGTCGTCGCCCAACACTTTTTTGGTTTCTTCGGGCATGTTCCAATAGCCGCGCATCACTTGCGGGCCGCGCACAAACAATTCGCCGACTTCGCCTATGCCGACCGATTTGCCTTCACCATCGCGCACGTCGATTTCGGTATTGGAAATCGGCAAGCCGATGTTGCCTGAATACGAGGTCGACGACAGTGGATTGACGCACACGCCCGGGCTGGTTTCGGTCAAACCATAGGCTTCAATAATCGGTTGTTTGGTGATTTTTTGCCATTTGTCGGCCACGGCTTTTTGCACTGCCATGCCGCCTCCGACCGATATTTTCAGATTGGAAAAGTCGACGTTGGCAAAATCGGCATTGTTTACCAAGGCATTGAACAAGGTATTCACTGCGGTAATCACGGTCACGCGGTATTTGGCGATTTCTTTGACCAAGGCCGGAATGTCGCGCGGGTTGGTCACCAAAATATTGTGTGCACCGATTTTGGTGAAGATCATCAGGTTCACGGTCAAGCAGAAGATGTGGTACAGCGGCAAGGCGGTGAGGATGATTTCGCCATCGCGGGTGAGTTTGGCCTTAATCCAAGCGCCGGCTTGCTGCATATTGGCAACGATGTTGCCGTGGGTCAAAATCGCGCCTTTGGCCACACCAGTGGTACCGCCGGTGTATTGCAAGAAGGCGATGTCTTCTAAGGTCAGCTCAACTGGGTGGAAAGGGTGGTTCTTGCCTTGCGCCAACGCGTCTTTAAAAGCGATGGTATTGGGGATGTTGTAAGCCGGAATCATTTTTTTGACATGGCGCAGCACAAAATTCACCAACATGCCTTTGACGCCGCCGAGCATCTCGCCGATGTTGGCGATGATGACGTTTTTCACCGGTGTGTTTTTCAATACCAAACCCAAGGTATTGGCGAAGTTTTCCAATACCACGATGGTGGTGGCACCACAATCGACCAATTGGTGTTCCAATTCACGCGGGGTATACAAAGGATTGACGTTCGCTACCACATAACCGGCCTGTAAAGCACCAAACACGGCAACCGGGTATTGCAACACATTCGGCATCATGATGGCGATGCGTTCGCCCTTGGGCAGTTTCAACACATTTTGCAAATAGGCGGAAAATTGGTCGACGTATTGTTTGGTTTCGGCATAAGTCAGCGTTTTTCCCATATTGGTAAACGCTGGGCGCTGCCCGTATTGGGCGGCGCTTTCATTGAACACGGCGCTGATGGAAGAATAAGCGGTAACATCGGCGTACTCAGGCACGCCTTCATCGTAGTGTGATAACCAAATTTTTTCCATAGCGTCTCTCCTAAAAATTATTGATTTTTTTGAGGCAGTAACGGCGTTTAAGCGCGGCTGGTGATGATGCCACCACCCAAACACACATCGCCATCGTACAGCACCGCAGATTGTCCCGGTGTCACTGCCCATTGTGGTTCTTTAAAACGCAACTCGATGTTATTGTCATCAATATAGCGCAATTCACACAGCGCATCTTGCATGCGGTAACGTGTTTTACACGTGTACTCGCCTTCAAGTGGGCGTGTCGGTAGGGTAAAACTCAAGTCGTGCATGGTCAAAGAGCGTGATTTCAACAAAGGATGGTCATGCCCTTGCACCACGATTAATTCATTTTTCGCCAAGTCTTTGTCGGCGACAAACCAAGGCTCACCTGGGCCGCCTATGCCCAAGCCTTTGCGTTGACCCAAGGTGTAAAACATCAGGCCGACGTGTTCGCCCACTTGCTTGCCTTCGGGGGTGCGCATCACGCCATTGTTGGTGGGCAAATACTGTTGCAAAAATTCACGGAACGGGCGCTCGCCAATAAAGCAAATGCCGGTACTGTCTTTTTTGGCCGCAGTGGGCAAAGCCACTTCGGCAGCAATGCGGCGCACTTCTGGTTTTTCCAAATCGCCCAATGGGAAAATGGATTTGCTCAATTGGTATTGATTCAAACGGTATAAGAAATAGCTTTGGTCTTTGTTGCCATCCAAACCTTTGAGCAGATAATGCACGCCATCGACCACCGCTTTGCGCGCGTAATGGCCGGTGGCCATCACTTCTGCGCCTTGTTCTAATGCATAATCCAAAAAGCTTTTGAATTTGATTTCGGCATTGCACAACACATCCGGATTGGGAGTGCGACCGGCTTGGTATTCCTGCAAGAAATACGCAAACACGCGGTCTTTGTACTCACCGGCAAAATTGACGATGTCTATGTCTATGTCCAAGATGTCCGCCACCGCCATCGCATCGAGCGAGTCTTGCTTGATGGAGCAATACTCATCGTTGTTGTCGTCTTCCCAGTTCTGCATGAACACGCCCTTGACCTGATGGCCTTGCTGCTTCAATAAAGCCGCAGTAACAGAGGAGTCCACACCGCCGGACAAACCGACGATGACTTTGGTATGGGGTGGGAGTTGTTGTGTTTGCCAAATCATGTGATGCACTATGCCATAAGTATTAGGGTTTTACTGTAGAAAATTAAACTAAGTAATCTAGTTACAAGCGCTTAATGGCGGCCTGTAGAGCCAAATCCGCCTACACCGCGGTCGCTGGCGACAAATTCGTCAACGATTTCAAACTGGGCTTGTACCACCGGTACAATGATGAGTTGGGCGATGCGCGCCAGCGGTTCCACCACAAAATCGTCTTGCGAGCGGTTCCACAACGACACTTTCAATTCGCCTTGGTAATCGGAATCAATCAAACCGACCAAATTGCCAAGCACGATGCCGTTTTTGTGGCCCAAACCTGAGCGCGGCAAAATCATCGCTGCCAACTGCGGATTGCCCAAATACATGGCCAAACCTGTCGGAATCAATACGGTTTGTCCTGCCGCAACAGTCAAAGGCGCATCTAAGGCAGCACGCAAGTCCAAACCGGCCGAGCCCGCGGTGGCGTATTCAGGCAATTGCTCCGCCATGTGCGGGTTGATGATTTTGAGTTGTACTTGAGCGTCAGACATAGCGGCTTTCGTCTTAGAATAAAAATAAAGCCGCCATTTTACGCTAAACACCGGCAAACTTCATGCAATTGCGGTGCAGCGCCTTAAGTTTGTGTTTGTGCAAAAGCCATTTAACTAAAAGCATGGTTAACTTCACAAAGTTTGCAATTTCACCAATAATGAAGCCGCGAGCGAATACTTCAATACCTGACCTGACAAAAGGGGAAGCCATGGTCAATTTGTATCAATTACTGGGTTTGGACATGCAAGCCAGCAGCGCCGACATACAGGCTGCCATAGACGCCCAAAAAGCCTTGGGACACTTCAATCCAGAAGTGTTGGACAAAGCCAGTGCGTGGCTGTTGGATGCGCCAACGCGTGCGCGTTACGATGCGCAATTGCGCGCCAGCGATGCCAATTTGGCAAACGAAGCCATACCGGCACTGGACATCAGCCCGCGCCACACCACACCTACTGTGATGACGGCCAAACCTGCCAGCATACAACAGCCACCGCCTGCGCCCACTGCAGAACCGCATGCCCATGTGCAAGAGCAAGGCGCAGCCAACGCTGCGGCACAAACCTTGCCCGATGGGCAGGAATTGTTCACTGCTTTGGTGGGCGAGAGCAAGGCCGATTATTATCTGACCGAATTTGATGCCTTGGCAGCAGGCAAAAAAAGCCGCTATAACTGGGCGGCCTTGCTCGGTGGCAGTTATTGGTTTGCTGCCCGTGGCATGTGGGGCATGGCCTTGTTGACCTTGTCCATACCGCTGTTGGTGTTGGTGCTGGGTGGAGTGTTGGCTGCGGTGATGAGAGCTGGTGCTTTGGCTGTCGTGGCCTTGTGGCTATTGTGGCGCGTGGTGTGGATGCCGCTCAAAGCCAACCAGTATTATTTTAAATTTGCCCAAAAACGGGTGAAATCCATTGTGCGCCAATATTCCAAACAGCCGGCACGCATGATGCGCATCTTGCGTGGCACCACCAATATGGCGGCGGCCATCGGTTTGTTCGCCGGCGTGTGCACGCTGTCGGTGCCCTTAATGGGGATATTGGCCGCCATTTCCTTGCCCATGTACCAAAATTATGTGTCCAAAGCGCAATACCATAAGGCTTTTGAAGAACTGAGCGCCTTAAAAACGCCGATAGATGAGGTATTGCACAACAACGGCAAGGTACAAATCAGCAATCCCAGTGGTGCCGGTTATGTGAATGTCAATGGTGTGACCAAACTGGACGCCATCGAAGCCGAATTCGATGTGGTCGGAGCGGGCTATGTCTTGGGCCATGACTTGAGCAACCACAATGTGCAAATGCGCTTGGTGCGCGACAGCGCCGGCTTATGGCAGTGTGAAATGTTCACCTCAGGTTCCAACCCCATCCGCAAACGCGATGTGCCAACGGCGTGTACAGTGGTTGAATAAGCGAGCTGTCTAACAAGCGGCCTGTAAGTGTTTACAGGCCGCTTGTTTGTATGGTGGGACATGGCTGGGTTTAAACCGACTGATGCGTGTGCTTGTCATCGTTTCCATCTGGCCTTGCTGCACACGTAAGTGGATAGGGAAGGATTGCTGACCTGCGCTTGTTGATGGGCGCGATAATGGGTTTTAAACGTGGCCAAATCGTTTAAACGGTGCAGCTGCAGTTGGCGGTAGCGGTAAAAAGTGAGCAGCAGGTTACAGTAGAAATACGCCAATGCCAGCAAGAGCAATCGTGCGGGCAGCCAAGTGAAATAGCTTCGACTGAGAAGCATGGCATGGTCAAAATGCACGGTCGCAGTAGCCAGTGACGGGGGTGTACTGGGTTGGATGGCAAACAAGGCGCTGGCCAACATGAACAAAATCAATATGCCCAAGGCTCCATACCACAGCCACGGCAGCCAAGTTTTTTCAATAATGCTGGCAAAGCGATCAAAATAGCCTTGTTGGGTCAGGGTGTAATACTTGATTTGATGCGCGTGGCGCACGCTGCGTTGCCACATCCAGCGCCAGCCCCATGCCCACACCGCCAACTGCAGCCACACAAAACCTTGTTGCAACCATGTTTGCAGCTGTTTGTTACTGCAGCCAAAGCTGTCATGGCTGAGTGCTAAGGCATTCAGCACTGTGGTCAAAGGATTGAAACAGCGCAACATGGCATAACACCACGCCAAGACACTGGCTGCCAACACCATGCAGGCGATGCGTTGCAACGTCTGACTTTGGTGTGCGGTGCCGAAGTTGCGCTGCCATCCAGTCAAACTTGGGAAAGACTTGGAAAAAGTGTCTGGGCGTTTGGCCATGTGCTCATGTTCTCCTCAGTCAACTGGCATGATGCACGGGTTAAACAAAGCGATTGCAGCGCTTGATGGCTGGCCATACACAGCCAGAATGATCAACGCGACTTTGGCAGTGTTCGGCTGCTTTGTGCCTGTATCGGCTTGTGTTCAGGCTTTAAGCATGGGGTGAGCTGGTGTATTTAGAGCAAATCCAATTCAGCCAACACTTCTTGCGCGGCGCGGAAAGCTTCTTGGGCGGCAGGGGCGCCGCAATACGGCAAGCTGTGCAGCAAGGTTTCTTGGATTTCGGCGACGCTGCAACCATTGTTAAGCGCACCGCGGATGTGGCCTTTCAGTTCGGTCGGGCATTTCAAGGCGGTGAGCATGGCAAGCGTAATCAGCGAACGGGTTTTGCGTTCAAGTACGCCGTCGCGCTGCCAAGTCGAGCCCCAAGCGTGTTCGTTAATCCAATCTTGCAAGGGCTGGGTCAATGCGGTGGTGTTGGCCTGTGCGCGTGCAACAAAGGCCTCGCCCATCACTTCGGTGCGTACTTTTAAACCATTTTGGTAATCTTGTTCTGACATGGTATTTCTCTTTATGGGTAGACTGCGTGGGTAATGGGCTTGATTTTAGCGTGTTTTGGGGTGCAGGTGCAGCAAGGATGGGGCGAGATGAGCGGCAGACAAACCGCCATAAGCAGCAGTCAAACCATCAAGCAGTCAAACAGATAAAGACACGCAGCATGCAATAAGCGGCCTGTAAATCGTTTACAGGCCGCTGGTGTTTAATCGGCACGGTGTTGCCATTGTTGGGTATCGAACTGGTAGTCGTAGGTTTCAAATGGCGTAAACGTGGTGGGATAGAACAGGCTTGGCTGCTGCTCGCGCAAAGAATAGAAGATGCGCGCGGCAGGTGCGACGTGTATGTTGGCGGCCTGTAAGCTGTCTGGATAAGCACCGTGGCTTTGATGGTAAGCGCTGATGGCCGTGACCACGCGATTGGCCTCAGTACGCGCTTGTTGGTGATAATGCATGTGCACCATGGCGATGGCGCTGATGCTGGTCAGGCACAACAGCATTTTCAGCGGCAATTCTGGCAGGCGCTGCGGCTGCTTGCGAATGCGCCACGCGCTTGTCAGCAAATACACCAACATGATGGGCAATAATAAATACAGCATAAAGCCGGCGTGTTTTTGTGCCAGCAGCAACACGCTCAAGGCACAAAACAACAAACAGGGTATGAGAGCGCGCAGCATGAATACGTCCTTGCAACAGTGAATCGGAGGGGGCAGATGCTTAAGAAATCTGTTGTTGTGTCACAGTATGGTCACGGTGGTAGATGCGGCCTGAAAATTTTTTCTGGGTTTCAGCAGGCAGCATGGGGCATGGAAATACCGTGTTGCAGCCTTGTGCGTCACACATCGCTTGGGGTTAAGGGCCGGTTTAACATGCAGCATTTGTACACAGGTATTGCAACACTCTGCCATATTGCCACAGCAATCGTTGATAAGCAGCCTGTAAACTTCTGCTGGATACAAGCAGGCCGTACACATCTGCCCGTGCCGCCATTAAACAGGCTTGGTAGTGCAGAGCTGATGCACCTAATGGCTGCTCAGTACTTCGTCAGCTAGCAACAGCGGGTGGAACACGTTGTGCCAGCATGAATAAGCGGCCTGTAAACACTCAAATCAGTATTTACAGGCCGCTTTAAGCATTACGGCATCAATTCGGCCACACGGTTGACGATGGCAGTGGCGACTTCGTCTTTGCCCATGGCTGGCAATTCGGTTTCGGCCTCATCGTCGATGAGGGTGACGTGGTTGGTGGCCTTGCCCATGGCTTCGCCGACCAAGTTGGCCACCAGCAAAGGCACGTTTTTGCGTATGCGTTTGGCGCGGGCATGGTTGAGCAAATCATGGCTTTCGGCGGCGAAACCGACGCAAAACGGCGGATTGTCCAAGGCGCTGACGCTGGCCAAAATGTCGGGGTTTTCGCTTAACTCAATCACCGGCGCAACGCCGACTTGTTTTTTGATTTTCTGGTTGCTGCTGTTTTTGACCTTGTAATCGGCTACAGCTGCCACCGAAATAAACACGTCTTGCACCGCGATGTGTTGGTGCACGGCGCGGTACATGGCGTCGGCGCTGCTGGCTGCAATCGTGTGCGCCATGCCATCGGGCAAGGCGACCTGTACTTGGCCGTGAATCAAGGTGACCTCAGCGCCAGCACGGCGGCAAGCGCGCGCCAAGGCGATGCCCATTTGGCCTGAAGAAATATTGGTGATGCCGCGCACGGGGTCTATCGCTTCAAACGTGGCACCGGTGGTAATCATCACCTTCATGCCAAACAGCGATTTGCTCGCCCACACATCGGGCAATAAATCGGCCAATTGCGCCGCTTCCAACATGCGCCCGACGCCGATTTCGCCGCAAGCCTGTTCGCCGGACGCCGGTTCCAAAATCACCACGCCATCGTCTTTGAGCTGGGCGATATTGCGCAAATTGGCCGGATTGAACCACATTTGCACATTCATTGCCGGCGCGATGACCAACGGGCAGGTGCGCGCGGCGACCAAATTGCTGATGAGGTTGTCGGCAATGCCGTGGGCTATTTTGGCGATGGTATTGGCCGAAGCGGGCGCAATCAACATCACATCGGCTTCACGGGTGAGGTTGATGTGGGCCATGCCGTTGCCGCCGGAACTGCCGTGGGTATCGAGCAAGACTGGATTGCCGCTCAAGGCTTGGAACGTGTTCGGATGGATGAATTCGGTGGCGCTGTGGCTCATGGCGACGGTCACTTCGTGGCCGGCTTTTTTCAATAAGCGCACCAATTCACAGGATTTGTAAGCGGCGATGCCACCGGTGATGGCGAGTAAGATGTGTTTGTGTGGGCTCATGGCGTAGTGTCAGTGGTGATGGTCGCAGTTAGGGTGGTCGCAATCATGGTCGTGATGGTGCTCGTGGTCATGGTCATGCTCATGATGATGGTGTACATCAGAGTCCAACACCACCTCGTCCCATTCGGCCTCGTCGCCATCAAAGTCTTCGATTTCATCAAAATCACCATTGGTGAGCATGTTCAACAATTCGTCCAGTGTGGCCACACCTTCCACCCAAAAACACGCTTCGTCGGCGGCGGCATCTTCATGGATGACTGCGGCAGTTTGTTCGTGCCAAGCCACCCAATAACCATTGTCGGTGCGCACAAATTGGGCATGCTCCGAGATAACATCATCGGTGCCTTGGGTCATGCGTGCAATCACTTCTTGCTTGGTGGCGATGCGATTTAAGGACATAATCGGCTTTCTTACTGTGAAACTGAGATACCGCGATGTTACACGCTTTAAGCGAGCACGAACATTGGGCGTTGGGGATGAAATGGGTGTGAAAACCTTAAAAATACACTGTGAAACCGCTGCTGATATGGAAGCTGTGGCGGTGAGCGCGTGTTTGTGTGGGCACAAAGTGCGTTACGACGGTGGCGATTGTTGGGACGCGGCTTTGGCGGCAGATTTGGCCATGCACACAATGCCAACAACAGTCTTACCGCTGTGCCCCGAGACCTTGGGCGGCTTGGCGACACCACGCGCACCAGCGGAAATTGTCGGTGGCGATGGTGCGGCGGTGTGGGAGGGCACGGCGCAAGTGCTGGATGCGCACGGTCAAGAGGTGACCAAGGCATTCAAGCAAGGGGCATTGCTGGCCTTGCAGCGCTTACAGGCCGCTGGTATCACCACCGTGTATTTGAAAAGCAAAAGCCCTTCTTGTGGCAACGGCCAGATTTACGATGGCAGTTTTAGCGGCCGCTTATGCGTCGGTGATGGCGTGAGCACGGCTTTGTTTAAGCAACATGGCATCATTGTTATTGCACGTTAATCATGTGTTGGGATGATGCATGCGGCCTGTAAACCTGGATATGGGTTTACAGGCCGCATTGCTAGGTATGGATGGTGTTCTTGTCTCTGTGTTGATATGACTGCTTAAGCCAGCTGGGCCGCACGCAAGGCTTTTTGCAAATACTCGTGGTAAATAAAGTAAATAAAATCTTGGGTGGTGTGGATATTGAAATCGGTTTTGTGCCACGGCTTGGGTTGATACACATAATGCAAGACCTCGACATCGGTAAAACCACACACGCCTGTAGTGATGTAAGCGGCCATATTGGCAGCGAAGATATTGCAGGTTTGCGGCAGCTGGCGTTGCGGTGAGTGTTGCCAATCTGCCCACAGCCGCCGCAAGATTTCTTGGTCGAAGCCAACCTCAGTTTGCAACAAGTCCATACAGCGTTGGTAATCGTCTAAATTCGGTTGGCACACAAACAAACCGGAATTAAATTGGTGTGCATATTCATATTGTTCGGCGGTGTATTTGCCTTCCATCAACGGTTCGATGATGTTGCCAACATCAATAACGGCGCTGCCATGAGGGTAGCGAAACAAATAATTGATGTTTTTCAACACCAACATGTCGGCGTCCAAATAAACGATTTTGGCGTATTCGGTCAGCGTGAACACACTCAGCTTGTCGGCGGTATTGTTGAGCAGCGCATCCCAACCTTTTTGTTGCATGCTGGCATTGCTGCTGGCTCGGTAGCTGAGTTTGGGCAGGATTTTGAATGGGATGTTGGCTTGCGTCAGCACTTGTTGCGTGTGTGCCGAGGCGCTGTCATTGAGCAAAACCAGCAACGGGTAGGCAGGATAGGTTTGCAGTAGCGAGTAATGCAAGGTGAGCACGCCTTTGAGGTAGCTCTCGTCAGACAGAACAGTCACATAAGTGCGCGCTTCAGGATGGCAGGTGGGTGGCGTCATGGGCAAGGTGGCAAACAAGAAGATGGTTTATTGTAGCCGATTACCACATCGAGTATTGATGACCTTCTTCGTCGGTGCGGTGCAATTGGCTCAAGCCGACGCCAATTAAACGGAAACGCAGTGCCGCGTCTTGTGGCATGCGTTGCAACAACTGCAGACAAGCGGCCTGAAAATCGCTGACTTGCAGCAAGTCGCTGCTGAAACTCAAAGAGCGGGTGAGGGTGTGAAAGTCGGCGGTTTTGAGTTTGACGGTGACGGTGCGCGCGGCATAACGACGTTTGGCGGCACTGTCCCACACTTCCTGACACAGCTCAGGCACATACACACTGATGTCGTCCAAATATGCATCATGGCTGAGGGTGGTTTCGCTGGAAATTTGTTGGTGCTCACGACTGGGGTTAACGCTGCGGTCGTCTATGCCGCGCGCCAAGTCGTACAAACGGTGGCCGTATTTGCCAAAATGCAACACCAATTCACCGCGGCTCAAAGGCAATACATCAGTGAGCATGGTCAGACCCAATTGCTGCATTTTGAGCTGGGTTTTTTCGCCCACACCGGGAATTTTCGACAAAGGCAAGTGTTGTAAAAAAGCCGATATTTGCTGTGGCGCGATGGTGGTTTGGCCATTGGGTTTGCGCCAATCCGAGGCAATTTTGGCCAAAAATTTGTTCGGGGCGATGCCGGCCGAGGCGGTTAAACCGGTTTCGGCCAAAATATCGGCGCGAATGTGACTGGCCACTTCGCAGGCATAAGGCAGGTTTTGCTTGTTGTGGGTGACATCCAAGTAGGCCTCGTCCAAAGACAAAGGCTCAATCAGCTCGGTATGGCGCGCAAAAATATGGTGGATGTGACGCGACACCTGTTGGTATTCGGGAAAGCGCGGCGGCAAACACACTACATGCGGACACAAACGCTTGGCCACACTCAGCGGCATGGCCGAACGCAAGCCAAATTTGCGCGCTGGATAAGAGGCTGCACACACCACTGAACGTGCGCCTTCCCAAGCCACCACCACCGGCTGCTCGCGCAAATCTGGACGGTCGCGCAATTCGACCGAGGCAAAGAAAGCGTCCATATCGATGTGGATGATTTTGCGCACAATGTGACTCATAAGCGGCCTGTAAACTCGTGCATTAACCGCGCGGATGGTGTTGTTCTATCAGGTGTTTCAAGCGCTCATTCGCCACATGGGTGTAGATTTGGGTGGTGTTGATGTCGGCATGGCCGAGCAGCATTTGCACCACGCGCAAATCGGCACCATGGTTGACCAAATGCGTCGCAAATGCATGCCGCAATTTGTGCGGACTGATGTGTTGTATGCCAATTTGTGTCGCATATTTATCGACAATCATCCACGCCAATTGCCGCGTCATGCCGACGCGTTTTTGGCTGACAAAGACATAATCACACGGTTTTTGTTTGAGCAAAAACGGCCGCGCATGCAGCAAATATTCTGCCATCCATTCACACGCTTCCTCACCCAGTGGGATTAAACGCTGCTTATCGCCTTTGCCTATGGTGGTGACCACGCCTTGTTGCAAGTCCACATAACCGAGTTGCAAACCGACGGCCTCGGATACACGCATGCCGGTGGCGTACATCAATTCCAACAAGGCCTTATCGCGCAAGCCGTGCGGGCTGTCGACATCGGGCGCAGCCAGCAAGGCATCAATTTGGTCTTCGGTGATGATGGGCGGTAAGGCGCGGCCGATTTTCGGTCTTTGCAAGTAAAACAGCGGCTCTTGGTGCTTCAGATTTTGCTCATTGAAATACGCATACAAGCGTTTACAGGCCGATAAAGCCCGCGCTTGTGAAGTAGGTTTCTCATCATTATTGAACAAGGCATGTGACAGTTGCACACCATCGCAATTGAACCAATGCACATGCTCGGTGAGCAAACGGTCGTGTAATTTGTGCAAATCGCGGCGATAGGCATCTAAGGTGTTTTGACTCAAGCGCTCTTGCAACCACAGTTGTTCCAGCAATAAATCAATGTAATCAGTGGGCGTGAGTGCGTTCATGTTCTAATAACCAGTGTTTGACGGAAACGGTTTCATCGCCACGACTGCCTGAAAAACCGCCTATGCCATGGCGGCCAACAATGCGGTGGCAGGGGATGATGATGGGCATGGGATTGCGTCCGCAAGCATTGCCCACGGCTTGTGCCGCCGAGCCGATTTCTTGGGCGATGTCGCCATAACTGCGGGTTTGTCCATAAGGAATCGCCACCATCGCTTGCCAGACTTTGATGTCGTGCGCCGTGCCCAATGGGCTCACAGGCACTTCAAAATCCTTGAGTGTGCCGGCAAAATAAGCATCGAGCTTGTGTTGCCACTCGCTGGGAAGCGCCCTAAAATGGCCTGTAAACGCGGGCTTAAACGGCAAGTCCACTGCAACCAACGCATCTTGTTGAAAATACAATTGCAAACGTCCAAATTCAGGATGGACGTATAATGCGGTTTCGGTTTCAGCCATGGTGTGACTCCTTGTTTTCATTTCATTATACTTGAAATCGGTAACAATTATCCGCGAGCGGCATTTTTTACACAGACAAAAGCGAAGAAGATGGAAGATTTACTGTTGAGTGACAGTGTGCAAAAAGTACACAAAGTATTGAACGAGCAGCAAGTGGCACATGAATTTCGGGTGTTGAGCGACAGCACGCGCACGGCGCAAATGGCGGCGGATGTGTTGGGCTGCACCCCCAGTGAAATTGCCAGCTCGTTGGTATTTGAAAGCGCCGACAGCGGCGAATTGGTGTTGATAGTGGCCTCTGGCGGACACCGCGTGGATGTGGAGTATGTGTCACAGCAATTGGGCATGTCTTTGCAAATGGCCAAAGGCAAACGCATCAAACAAGAAGTGGGTTTTGCCATCGGCGGCGTGCCACCATTGGCGCACGATGTGGCATTGAAAACGTGGTTAGACGTGCGTTTGTTGCAATTTGCGACGGTGTGGGCGGCGGCTGGTTCGCCATTTGCGGTGTTTGGTGTGACGCCACAAGAATTGCAACGCGTGACCGGTGCCACATGGTTGGCAGTAGAGCCCAGCGATGCAGAGTTGGCGGTACAGACCGATGTGTAAGACATCACAGCACTTATTGCTAACAGCCACGGTCTTGCTCTTGGCTGCATGTCAAAACCTCACTCCAAGCCGACAGTTGGATTTCAAGCTGGACAATGGGCAGACGCAGACATTTGATTTCACCAAACGTGGTGCTTTGCCGGCTGATAATGGCGTGTACAAAGTTGAAGGCTTGGGCTTGATGTTGTATCAGAACCCCTTGAAGAAACAAGTGTATTTTGCATGGGATGTGATGGTGAACACCAAGGCGCTGACGCCGAATAAAATCACCGTTTCGCAAGTATTGAACAATGGCCAAGTGCAAACTTTACTCATAGACGCGCGACCACAGCTTGAAAATGGCGACAAGTGGCGCCATCTGGTCAATGGTGGCAAAGTGAACATCCAAGCGCAGCGTTGGCATGCGGTTTCTACAGGCCGGCCTGTAAGCCAAGCGGCTTGGTTAAGCGATGTCACGCAAGATTCAATGTTTGTATTTAAAATCGAAGTGGAAGATGTGGATCACAAGCAACATGTTTTGTACCAACCTATGGTGGTCAGTGCTGACAGCAAAGCCGAATATGCGAAAGTAATAGCGGCGGCGCAATAAAAAATAAGAGCACATAAAATGTGCTCTTATTTTCGCTGTAACATGGTTTATGGGTAAAACTTAGCAACAGGCTTTAATAAAAAAGCCACCCGCTTGGTGGCTGCATGTCACGCTAGCTTATGCAGCTTGAATGTTTGATGCTTGTTTGCCTTTAGGGCCTTCAGTTACATCAAAAGTCACGCGTTGACCTTCTTTCAAGGTTTTGAAACCGTTCATGTTGATCGCTGAGAAGTGAGCGAACAAATCTTCGCCACCTTCATCAGGAGTGATGAAACCGAAACCTTTAGCGTCGTTAAACCATTTAACAGTACCTGTTGCCATGAAACTTCCTAACTCTATAAAACAAATTTGATAAAAAATGCAGTAAACGCACGAACATTTGTTCAATTGCCCTACCACTGATGACGTTTTACCGTTGTTTACCCCAAGGCGTCAAGCAGTGTTTGCGAAAAAAGTTAAAATTACGCACAATGAATCATAAAACATACAATGAAATTGAGAGTCATTCTCATATAATTATGGAACCAATTACGATGTCTGTCCATCACACTACTGTGGCGCCGGTGCAATCCGAAAATGAATTGGCACAAGAATTGATGCCTCCGAAACGATATGGGGTATATTTACTGAATGATGATTTCACCACCATGGATTTTGTCATGCATGTATTGCAAAATGTGTTTTTCATGGATGAAGCCCGAGCATTTGCTTTGATGCTGGTTGTGCATGAACAAGGCAAAGGATTATGTGGGGTGTTTAATTGGGACATTGCCACCACCAAGCAATCGCAAGTGATGGATTTGGCGGCAGAGAGTGAATACCCATTGCAGTGTACTGTGGAGGAGGCTACAGAATGATCTCTAAAGATTTAGAACAAACTCTACAAGAAGCATATGCCTATGCTCGTGTGAAACGCCATGAGTTAATCGGAGTGGAGCACTTGTTATTGTCGCTGCTTGACAATGAAACTGCCCATCAGGTTTTAGTCGGCTGTCATGCTAATATTGAACTTTTACAAGAACGTCTAACCGAAAGCGTAGTCAACGATACACCCACCGTTCCAGAACACTTGATGAATCAAGTGGAAACACAGCCAACCATGGGATTTCAACGTGTGCTGCACGCTGCCATCTCGCACTCACAAAGTGCTGGTAAAAAAGAAGTGACTGGAGCCGATGTTTTGGTGGCCATTTTTTCAGAACGTGAATCACATGCCGTTTATTTTTTAAATCAGCAGTCAATCACGCGTTTGGATGTGATGCGCTTTATGGCTCATGGTATCGAGCCTGAGCCTTCATCACCCACACAAGGGAACGGGGATGGAAAGGAAGCTTCCATGGATAATGCCTTACAGCAATACACCACCAATCTGAACACTGAAGTTTTGGCAGGTCGAATCGATCCTTTAATCGGGCGTGCGCATGAGATGTTGCGCATTACGCAGATTTTGGGTCGCCGCCGCAAAAACAACCCTTTGCTGGTGGGCGAAGCAGGGGTGGGTAAAACCGCTTTGGCCGAAGGTTTGGCCTACCAAATTGTGCACCGCCAAGTGCCAGAAAACCTCAGCAATGCCATCGTGTTTTCATTGGACATGGGTGCTTTATTGGCGGGAACCAAATACCGTGGTGATTTCGAGGCGCGCATTAAAGCTGTCCTGAAAGAGCTGACTGAGTTGCCCAATGCGATTTTGTTTGTGGATGAAATCCACACCATCATCGGTGCGGGCAGTGTGTCGGGCGGCACCATGGACGCTTCCAATTTGTTGAAACCGGCTTTGGCCAAAGGTCAGTTGCGTTGCATAGGTGCAACGACTTACCAAGAATACCGCACCATTTTTGATAAAGACCATGCTTTGAGCCGCCGCTTCCAAAAAGTTGATGTTGGTGAACCGACACCTGCTGAAACTGTGGCCATTTTGCGTGGTTTGAAATCCTCGTTTGAGAGCTTCCACCATGTGAAATACACGCAAGAAGCATTGGAAGCCGCAGTAGAGCTGTCTGTGCGCTATATTAACGAACGTTTCCTGCCAGACAAAGCCATTGATGTCATCGATGAGGCCGGCGCTGCGCAAAAAGTGAAACCGAAATCGAAACAACGCAAAACCATTGCGCGCGAACAGATTGAAGAAATTGTTGCAAAAATGGCACGCATTCCCGAAACCACAGTGTCTACCGATGACAAAAATGTGTTGAAAAACCTCAACCGCAATTTGAAATCGATGGTGTTTGGACAAGACAAGGCGATTGAGGCCTTGGTGAATGCGATTAAAATGTCGCGCTCTGGTTTGGGCCAGCCTGAAAAACCGATAGGCAGCTTCTTGTTCTCAGGCCCAACCGGTGTGGGTAAAACCGAGGTGTCCAAGCAATTGGCGTTTGCCTTGGGTGTGCCCTTCATCCGTTTTGATATGTCGGAATACATGGAGCGCCATGCGGTATCGCGCTTGATAGGTGCGCCTCCGGGCTATGTTGGCTATGAAGAAGGTGGTTTGCTCACCGAAGCCATCAGCAAACAGCCGTATTCGGTATTGTTGTTGGATGAGATTGAAAAAGCCCATCCAGACATTTTCAACGTGTTGTTGCAGGTGATGGATCACGGTACTTTGACCGACAACAATGGCCGCAAAGCCGATTTTCGCAATGTGGTCATCATCATGACCACTAATGCCGGTGCGGAAAGTTTGGCCAAACCAAGCATAGGCTTTGCCAACTCGAAAGCGGCAGGCGATGAAATGGCGGCCATTAACAAATTGTTCAGCCCTGAATTCCGCAACCGTTTGGATGCAACCGTGTCGTTTGCCTCTTTGGATGAGGCCATCATCCAGCAAGTGGTGGACAAATTCTTGCTGCAATTGGAGCAACAATTGTTGGCCAAACAAGTGGAAATCGAATTCACCGATGGCTTAAAAGCCTATTTGGCGGAAAAAGGTTTCGATCCATTGATGGGTGCGCGTCCGATGAGCCGCTTGATTCAAACCACGATACGCAAGGCTTTGGCAGACGAATTGTTGTTTGGTAAATTGGCCGAAGGTGGCCGCGTGACAGTGGACTGGGACAATAAATTGAACGAAGTGCAATTGATTTTCCCTACCGCCAAAAACGACAGAGAGTTGGCTCAAGCAGTGGAATGAAACAAAGAATCAAAAGAAAAACCGCCGTAAGGCGGTTTTTTGGATTTACAGGCCGCTTATTTGGCAATGGCTTGTAAGCGATAAAGTTTGTTTTGTGCTTGTACCAATACCAACAAATCCACATTCGGGTGTTTGCCTGGGTTAGCGGCAGCATCGGCCACATGTTCGGCAAACCACACCAAACCTTGGGTGGCGGCGATGGCATGCAATTGACCATCAAACTGTTGTGCCAGCGCATGGTAGAGCTTCAAGCTGCCCATTTTGCCTGCGATAGCAGGAATGTGGTGTATCACGACACCGTGTTCATCTAAGACGTTCAGGCCGCTTAAATGGTCTACAGCTGCCAATGTGGCCAAATTGTCGTTAAAAGTCATTGCCATCCTTTAAAAATTAATGGTGTACAGTACCAAAGATTTTGTCACCGGCATCGCCCAAGCCTGGGATGATGTAGCCGTTTTCATTCAAATGGCTGTCCAAAGCGGCGGTGAAAATTTTCACATCAGGGTGAGCATCGTTCACCACTTTCACGCCTTCTGGCGCTGCCACAATAACCAAAGCCTTGATGTCTTTACAGCCTTTGCTTTTCAACAAATCAATGGTGGCTACCATAGAGCCGCCGGTTGCCAGCATAGGATCAATGATTAAGGCAGGGCGTTCTTCGACTTTGGGTACAAATTTGTCGAAGTAAGGCACCGGTTGCAAGGTTTCTTCATCGCGTTGCAAACCGACCACGCTGATTTTGGCGGTAGGCAGCATGTCCATCACGCCATCTAACATGCCGATGCCAGCGCGCAAAATCGGTACGATGGTCACGGTTTTGCCTTTGATTTGTTTGCCTTGGATGGTGTTGCCTTCCCAGCCTATCATGTCAAAGTCTTCAACCGGGAAGTCGCGGGTGGCTTCATATGCCATTAAGCGTGCCAATTCATTGGTCAGAGTACGGAATTTGTAAGTAGAGCAATCTTGTTGGCGCATCAAACTCAGTTTGTGTTGCACCAGTGGGTGATCGATGATGTGTAGGTTAGACATGGTGTGGCCTTAAGCTTAAATGGGTAAATGGTTGAGAATGGCTCGGTCAAATGGGGACCAAATCGGCATGCTGCGGTGTTGTAAACGCAGTCGCATCCATTCATTGCACGTCATTAAGGGTGTGTAATGACCGTGTGCAGGGTAAAAGTCTTGAAATCCTGATACAGGCGTGGTGGATGCAAACTGTTGGACGATGTCGTGGCTGACGCTGCGCAATTCTCGTGCACACATGCGCACACGGCGCACATGTTTGGGGTCGGCAGTGGGGATGGCAGCAGGGCGGACGTACAAGACCGCATCATCGTAAAACAAGGCTTGGGCAGCCACTTTGGGGGTTAAATCTGCCCAAGTCGGTACTTGGGTGTAAAACGCGCGGCTGCCCCAGCCGATTTGTGCCATCGGTGCATCTGACTTGCCCAAGCTTGCAGGCAAGAATTGTTGCCAATTCATCGCCTCTGATTGCATGGGCAGAAAAATATTCAAATGCACGCCATTGCTGACCACATACACGTCATGACAGGGTTCCGTATCATGTACAAATTGGCTGCTGGCTTGGGTGGACATCTTACCCAAAAGCCAAGCAGCCAAGCCGTATATCAGTATCAATGACAATACGGCGAGTGTGAGTCGCCAAACAGCGCGCCACAGTCGCCGCATCATGATTATGCTGCTAAAGCGCTTTGCAATTCGCCAGCTTCAAACATCTCCAACATGATGTCTGAGCCGCCTAAGAATTCGCCATTCACATACAATTGTGGAATGGTAGGCCAGTTGGCGTATTCTTTGATGCCTTGGCGTATGCCTTCGTCCATCAATACATTCACGGTGTGGAAATCTTCACAGCCAGCGGCCTGTAAAATTTGTACCGCACGCGCAGAGAAGCCGCATTGAGGGAAGCGTTTGTCGCCTTTCATAAACAACACCACTTTGTGGCTGTTCACGATGTCTTGGATGGTTTGTTGCACGCTCATGCTGTATTCCTAAGATGAAGATTTTTGCATCACCGCGGCAAAAAAGCCGTCGGTATGGTGTGTAGCAGGATTTAATTGCAAGAATTCGCCTGTATCGAGCGCTATTTTATTACTTTTCAGTAAGTCACTGCAATTGACCAAGCTAAATTCCGAATGGGTCGATAGGAAATTTTGAATTTGGTTTTGGTTTTCTTCGGCCAAAACACTGCAAGTGGCATAAATCAAATAGCCACCGCGTTTGACCAAATGCGCCGCCGAATCCAAAATGCGCGCTTGCAAAGTCACCAATTCATCTATGCTGTCGTTGCTTTGACGGTATTTCAAATCGGGATTGCGGCGCAAAGTGCCCAAGCCTGAGCATGGGGCATCCACGAGCACACGGTCGGCTTTGTTCCACAGTTTTTTCAAACGCAAATCGCGTTCGTGGTCCAAGCGTTGTGGGGTGATGTTGCCCACGCCCGCACGCGCAATGCGTGGCTTGATGTTGGCCAAGCGTTTTTCAGACACGTCCATCGCATACAAGCGGCCGGTATTGTTCATCATCGCGGCCATGGCCAAGGTTTTGCCACCGGCGCCGGCACAGAAATCCACCACCACTTCGCCGCGTTTGGCACCAGACAATAAGGCCAGCAATTGGCTGCCTTCGTCTTGTACTTCCAAGATGCCATCTAAGAACAAAGGATTTTTGTTGATGACGGCTTTGTCTTGAAAGCGTATGCCCCAAGGTGAGAACGGTGTGGCTTCGGCTTTAAAGCCTTCGGCGGCCAATTGTGCCAACACTTTGTCGCGTTTGCCTTTGATGGTGTTCACACGGGTGTCCAGCGGCGCGGCGTGGCTTAAAGCCTGACCGATGGCAACGATGTCTTCATCGCTGTATTGGCCTTGCATGCGCTCTACCAACCACTGTGGCAATTCGCTGGCAGTGTTTAAGCGGCCTGTAAACTCAGTTTTAGCGGCTTTCAGGCCGCTTAAAGCGGTGCGTTCGGCTTCATTGATGATGTCAGACAGAGATGCAATGCTGACACCGCGACCGATGACCAAAGCACCCAAAGCCAACAAGCGTGTAGGCGCTTTGTCGCCCAACACCATGTGCAGTTTTTGCCAATGGCGCAGTGCGGCGTACACGGTTTCAGCGATTTCGTGGCGGTCTTGACGACCGAGTTTTTTGTGGTCTTTAAAGAATTTCGACAACACCATGTCTGCCGGTGAGCGGAATAAGCTCACTTCGGCAATCAGGCGTTCGGTATGAATGAGTTGCGGATTGTTCATTTAGTATTTCTTGCCGTCTAAAGTCGCGGCAGTTAAGTTAAGTTGATAGGTTTTACCGTCATCGGTATAGCGTATCAACGCAGGGATGTTGCCCAGGCTAGGCGCCAAGCCGTATTCCATCACATCGCCGCCACGGGTGGCGCGATACACATTGACGCTCAAAGGCTGGCCTTTGAATTTCACGGTTTGGGTGCCTGCGGCACGAATATTGGTGGCTTCGTTATACACTTTTTTGCCATTGGTAAATTGCGACACGCCGCTGACCTTGCCATTGTTCAAAGACAATTGCCATGCCAAACTGAACAAGTCCATCGGCACGCCACGCATCGGTGCGGTTTTGTTTTCACCGGCTTTGCCATAGGTAATGGTTTTACTGCCATGATTGAATTTGGCTTGTGCGTACAATTTGCCACGGCGGGTATCGCTGTAGCTGTTAGGCACCATGGTGTTGCCATTCATGCCACCACTGGAGCGAAATTGCATGCTGTAGAGCGGAATTTTAAACGTGGTGTTGATGTTGTAAGCGCTGCTGCTGCGGTTAAAACCCATGGTGGCGGTCACGCCGCCATTGCCAGAATAGGTTAAGGCCGCATTTTTGGGAAAGGCCACGCTTTGTGCATACACGCTGTTGGCTGCCAATAATACCGCAGAAATGCCTAAAACTTTGATGATTTGTTGCATGTAATCCTCGGTTTCTAATAATTAAACCATTATTAGTCTGCTTAAAATGCCAAAAGTTTACTGCTGGCAGAAGCTGGCTGTTGGTTGGTGACGATGCCGTCTTTAATTTGTAAACGGTTATTTACAAAGTCGGCAACGGCTTGTGGGTACAAACTGTGTTCCACACTCAAGATGCGTTCGGCCAAACTGTCGGCGGTGTCATCGGGCAAAATCGGTACTGCGCCTTGCGAAATGATCGGGCCATGGTCCAATTCTGGGGTGACAAAATGCACGCTGCAGCCGGCCAATTTACAGCCCGCATCGATGGCTGCTTGGTGGGTGTGTAAACCTTTGAAAGAAGGCAGTAAAGAAGGGTGAATGTTGAGCAGGCGATTTTGGTAGTGCAGACAGAAATCCGCGGTTAAAATGCGCATGAAACCTGCAAGTACCACCAAATCAGGTTGGTAAGCATCGATGGTGTGTTGCAATTGGGCGTCAAATGCTTCGCGGCTGTCGAAGTCGCGGTGATTGACGACGGCAGTGGTGATGCCACGTTCGTTAGCCCAAGCCAAACCAGCGGCATCAGGACGGTTGCTGATGACGGCTTTGATGTCGGCGCCAGCGATGTGTGCGTTGACAATGGCTTGCATATTGCTGCCTCGACCTGAGATTAAAATCACCACATTTTTATTCATTGCGTTGCTGTCCTACCGTTTTCAAGCGGCCTGTAAATTCATCAAGCTGCTTATTATAGCCGACAGCGAAAGGAAAAGAAAAAATGGCTTTTGACATTAAACGTTTTTTGGTGGATGGCGATAAAAAATGGCAGTGGAAAGACCATCCGTGCAAATACAGCAAAGACATCCCCAAAACCAAAAATGACCGCAATCAATTGGCGGCAGAATTGTCGAGCGAATTGGATGCCTTACAAGACCGTTTGTATGGCGAGGGCAAGCGCAAACTGCTCATCATCTTGCAAGGCATGGACACCTCGGGCAAAGACGGTACCATCCGCCATGTGTTTCAGAACGTCGACCCATTGGGCGTGCGCGTCGAGGCATTCAAAGCCCCGAGCGAGGCCGAATTGGCGCGTGATTATTTGTGGCGCGTGCACATGGTGGTGCCGAAAAACGGTGAAATCGCCATCTTCAACCGCAGCCATTACGAAGATGTGTTGGTGACCAAGGTGAAAGAATGGATTTCGGCCGATACCGAAGCCAAGCGCATCGAACACATCAAGGCATTTGAAACCATGTTGACCGACACCGGGACGGAAGTGGTGAAAATTTTCTTAAACATCTCCAAAGACGAACAACGCGAGCGTTTGCAACAGCGCATCGATGACCCGTGTAAAAACTGGAAATTCAACCCCAGCGACTTGGAAGACCGCCAACTGTGGGACAAATTTCAAAGCCAATACGCACGCGTGATGCGCAAAACCTCGACCGCTACCGCGCCGTGGTATGTGGTGCCGGCCGATTCCAAGTCCACGCGCAACATCATCGTGCTGCAAATTTTATTACACCATTTGCGCCAAATGAATCCGCAATACCCCGTGGTAGATACTTCCGAATGGCCAAAACAAATCAAGTGAGGGCGGGTCTTACTCCTGCAAGCAGCGCAGAGTCTGTAGCAATAAAGCAGGCATTTGCGCCCATCATCGGCAAGCAGCCTAAAATCATGATATTGGGCAGCTTGCCGGGAGAAGCATCGCTGCAAGTGCAGCAATATTATGCCCATCCACGCAATCAATTTTGGCGTTTGTTGAGCGAAATCAGTGGTGTGGATTTGCAAAGCTTGCCATATGCCGACAAAATACAGCAAGTGCAGTTGTTGCCAGTGGTGATATGGGATGTGGTGGCGCAAGCACAGCGGCAAGGCAGTTTGGACAGTGCCATACGCGCGGCCGAGATTCGCGACATTGCTGCCATGTTGCGCGAGCATCCGAGCATAGCGCAAGTGTGGTTTAATGGAGGGCAGGCGGCCAAATGGGGTTTGCGAAGTTTACAGGCCGCTCAAATTGACATACACACGCTGACCTTGCCATCGAGCAGTCCTGCTCACACCATGGCATATGCACTGAAAAAACAGCAATGGCAGCAGGCGTGGGACGGGGTATTTCTTAATCACTGAAGCAGCGGAATGAAAGGGGTGGCGCGTGGATAAAGCAGAAATGGCCAGTTTGTTTGAGGCATTCGGTTTGACAGAGTTGTGGACGCATTTGCTGCCCACCTTGCGCGCAGCCATTAAAATCAAGCTGGAAACCCAACAAACGCTGGCTGTGGGCGACAGCAAAATCGGCGGCATGCCGGATTTGCCCGTGAGCATAGACTGGCCCCATGCACATGGCAAACCTTTGGCCTTTATTGCCCAAATCAATGTGGCCGACATCCATGCCATGGACAGCGAGGCGCAATTGCCCGCAAGTGGCTGGCTGTATTTCTTTTACGATGCGGTTAACGAGCATTGGGGCGATGTGCCAGACGATTATTGGCATTTTGCCGTGCGTTATTTTGATGGCACGGTGAGCGAGCTGCATCCCGCCGAGCCGCCGGAAAACTTGGCCTCAGAAAACCAGTTTTTGAGCGCAGCCACCTCGTTTCAGCCGCAAACCACGTTTCCCGATGAAAGCAGCTTGGCATGGCCGAAAGTGGGCATGACGCGCAAACAGTGGATGGCTTTGGGTGAGTTGGAAGAGCATGTGTATGAGATGAATTCAGGCCGCTATAACCAGCTGCTTGGGCATTCCACCAATTTACAAGACGGTATGGAGCGCTTGTGTACGCGCATGGCCAAGCAATTCTTTGAAGCCGATGGCACCCCGAATGAGTGGGTTTTGCTGTTGCAATTGGACAGCAACGACAAAGAATGTGGCATGATGTGGGGGGATTGTGGCGTGCTGTATTTTTGGATACGCAAACAAGATTTGCACCAACAGCGTTTTGAGCGCTGTTGGTGCGTGATGCAATGTTTTTAGATAAAGGGTAGAACATGACCGATGTGGTAGCGCTGGTGCGTCAATACGGTGAAGATGCCAGAGCCGCATCTCGGGTGTTGGCGGCAGCGACAAACGCGCAAAAAAATCAGGCTTTATTGCGCATGGCCGAATTGTTAGAGGCAGAGCAAGACAATATTTTGGCTGCCAATGACCAAGACACGGCCGCGGCGGCAGCGAATGGCTTGGATGCGGCGATGGTAGATCGCTTGCGCATTTCAGCCAAATCCATCGCGCAAATGGCCGAGGGCGTGCGCCAAGTAGCGGCTTTGGCCGATCCTGTGGGTGAAATGGACGATTTTAAAATCCTGCCCAATGGTTTGAAACTGGGCAAAATGCGCGCGCCTTTGGGCGTGGTCGGCATGATTTACGAATCGCGCCCGAATGTGACCATAGATGCGGCGGTATTGTGCTTGAAATCAGGCAATGCCTGTTTGCTGCGCGGTGGTTCAGAATCGTTCCACAGCAACCAAGCCATCGCCAAAGTCATTTACCAAGCTTTGCGTGAAACCGGTTTGCCAGAAGCGTGTGTGCGTTTGTTTGAAACCACCGACCGCGCCGCAGTGGGCGCAATGTTGGCTTTGAATGAGTTTATTGATGTGATCATCCCGCGCGGTGGCAAAGGCTTGGTGAAACGCATTACCGAGGAAGCGCGCATGCCTGTCATCAAACATTTGGACGGCGTGTGTCATGTGTTCATCAACCGCGATGCCGATTTGGACATGGCGGTGAGCATCGCCATGAATGCCAAAACCTCACGTTACGGTACTTGCAATACCATGGAAACCTTATTGGTGCACCAAGACATTGCAGCGACTGTGTTGCCGCGTTTACAGGCCGCTTATGCCACCAAAGAAGTTGAATTGCGCGGCTGTGAGCGCACGCAGGCGGTGTTAAACAACATCGCAGCCGCGACTGAGGAAGATTGGTTTACCGAGTATTTGGCGCCGATATTGTCTGTGCGCGTGGTCGACGGTTTGGACGAGGCCATCGCCCACATCAACCACTATGGCAGCCATCACACCGACAGCATCGTCACCAACGATTATGCCGACATCCAACGCTTCTTGCGTGAAGTCGATTCGGCCAGCGTGATGGTCAATGCGTCTACGCGTTTTGCCGATGGCTTTGAATACGGTTTGGGCGCGGAAATTGGCATTTCTACCGACAAAATCCATGTGCGCGGTCCCGTAGGTTTGGAAGGTTTGACCAATCAAAAATGGATTGTATTGGGCAGCGGCCAAGTGCGCGTTTAAATTCTGTACAAATATCAATCAACAAGCCATGCCTGTCGGTATGGCTTTTTTTTGTGGCTGCTTTAGAGCATTGATGACCATGCGGCCTGTAAGACAGGGTTGGGTTTACAGGCCGCATGGGTTGCTGCAATGCCGTATGTAGTGGTGAGGTGGGAGTGTTTGCATCAGTGTTGATACCGAACACTGCGCGGGGTATTTTTAAAGCGCATACGGAGATTTTAGGGCTAAGTCAGCTTAAAAGTCAGAGTGAGTTAGGATGGTAAATACTGTGTTGCAGATAGATGAATTCAGGCGCTGATAGGATGGAGTTAGGACAGATGGCTGCTTAGAGTGTCTGCATAGTTTAAACATTCAGGATTGAACGGCTGCTATGTGTATGTAAAATTGCTTAAAAAATCTGAAATTTGAAAAAAATGCCTTAATATTATTCATGTTGAAAACACACTTTAATGCACATATAAAAGGGAACACATGAAGCGGATTTTTTTCTTTATTCTGACTAACTTGGCGGTGATGCTGGTCATCGGCATTATTTTGTCGGTTTTGGGTATCAGTGGTAACCCCAATAATTTGATGGGTTTATTGGCCTTCTCGGCGGTGGTGGGCTTTACCGGCTCCATCATGTCTTTAATGATGTCCAAATGGATGGCGAAAAAATCGACCGGCGCTTATGTGATTGAACAGCCTCGCAATGAAACCGAAGCATGGTTATTGAATACCGTCGACAACCAAGCGCGCCAATTGGGTTTGAAACGCCCTGAAGTGGCGATTTACGATGCGCCTGAAGAAAATGCGTTTGCCACCGGTCCGAGCAAAAACAATTCTTTGGTGGCGGTCAGTACCGGTTTGTTAAACGGCATGACGCGCGAAGAAGTGGAAGCGGTATTGGCACACGAGATGTCGCACGTGGCCAATGGCGACATGGTGACTTTGACCTTGATCCAAGGCGTGGTGAACACGTTTGTGGTGTTCTTGTCGCGCTTAATCGCCAATATGGTGGCCGGCAATAACTCCGACGAAGAGGGAGCGGAAAGCAGTGGCACCTTCTTCTTGGTGAGCATGGTATTGCAACTCTTGTTCGGCTTCTTGGCCAGCTTCGTGGTGATGTGGTTCAGCCGCCAACGCGAATACCGTGCCGATGCCGGCGCGGCCAAGCTGGTTGGCCCACAAAAAATGATTGCCGCTTTGCAACGCTTAAAAGGCAATGGCGAAAGCACTTTGCCGAAAGAGATGAATGCAATGGGCATCGCCGGTGGTGAAAAAGACTCTTTGTTAAGCACCCACCCGACCTTGGACAACCGCATCGCGGCTTTACAAAAACAGTAACCAAGTCTTGTTGCGTGTGAATACAGCAATCAGCGGCCTGTAAATTACAGGCCGCTTTTTTGTATGTGCTTGCTGTTGTTGATGGATAGAGATGTTAATGCTCATTCATTGGTCGCGTGTTTTGGCTGTGTTTGGAGAAGTGGTGCTGATGGTTTTTGTGCAAGCAATGCGTTGAGCCTATTGATTTAAGCGGCCTGTAAACTTACAGGCCGCTTTTGATATGCTGTTACTGTTGTTGATGGGTTACGCTATTAGCGCAGTTCATCGCCAGCGTGTTGAATGTGTTTGGTAAAAACATTGGAGCAGAGGGACTGATGGAAGGGCGAGAAATGATACACTGTGGCTATTGATAAGTGCGGCCTGTAAGTGACAGGTCACTTTTATTTTGCTGCTGCGATTGATAGATGGGATGTCAGTGCAATCCATTAGTGACGTGTTTTAGTGGTGTTTGGGAACAGTGTTGGAGCAGTGAGGCTGATGGATGGCTGATAAAACGATGTGAGCTTATTGATATAAGCGGCCTGTAAACTTACAGGCCGCTTTTTATAGCTTGTTACCACTCTTGATGGAGATACCGGCATGAGTACAGTTCACGTGTTGGATGGGTGAGGAGTCAGTACAAATATTGAACAACTGATGGCCAGTTGGTAGGTGTATTCACAAGATTATTGATAAGCGGCCTGTAAGCCTAGGACGGATGTCTTTTAGAGTTTACAGGCCGCTTGTATTGCTCATTTACAACGTGTTTAAGCACTGAGCACATGCACGCTCTTGGGTTTGCGCAAGCTGTCTTTTAAGGCTTGGAACACCGCCGCATCCCACAGCCATGAGCCGTCTTCGCATTGCACCGCTGAGCGTGACAGTGTCCACTGCTTGCTCATGCCGGTGACAGGGTCGGTTTCGCTGATGTGGTGTGACCATTTACTTTGCCAACCAGCTATGGGCAATTCATGTGCAAACGCTTGCAGCCCTTGCTCAATGGCGGCTTCGGCACTGAGGTGCGGACACAAGCCGTGGCATTGCTTGCTCAATTGGATGGGACAACTGGCATCGTGGGCCAAGGTTTGCGGCAAGATGTCCAATTGTTTGGGGCAGAAACCATGTTTGCGTGCCCATTCCAATAAGGCTTTTTTGGCCGCTTTGGGGTGGGCAAACACGCCAAACGGCGGCGTGTCGGCATGTTCACTGGCCAAAGGGCGAATTTTCGCTTGCATCTGGTGGCGCTCATTGGCGACAAAAGCGATGGTGTAAAACGCATTCTTTTGCGCGTGGTGGTAGCGACTGGCGGTGATGGCGGCATCGATGGGGCCGATGGCGCTGATGCCTTGGATGCGTTCTATGCTGGCAAACCAGTCTTGCGCTTGCTTGGCTTGAAATTTCTGGCACATGTCTTGGAACATGTGTTCGCACACGCGCACCTTGGGCTCGCTGCTGCCAGCATGCCAAATTAACACCACGCCGTATTCATCGGGCAAGGCTTTGATTTGCTTGCGCAAACCATGTGACAGCCATTGTGGAAACAGACCCGGATTGACGTGTTTGCGCAGCGCCGTTTGCCATTGCTCGGCTTTTTCATGACTGGCATGGCTTAAAAACTGGGTCAAAGCCGCCACATCGGCCATGGCGCGGTGGCGTTGTGGCAAATGGATGTCGAAGCGTTCAATGATGCTGTCGAGGTTGTGTTTGAAGAATTGCGGATAGAGTTGGCGCGACAATTTCACCGTGCACAGTTGCAACATGCTTAAGTTGCGCCCGCAACGCTTAAAGGCCAAACGCAAGAACTGGTAATCAAAACGGCTGTTGTGCGCCACCAAGATTGCATCTTGTAACAACAGTGCCAATTCATCGGCAATGTCGGCAAAGCGGGGCGCATCGGCCACCATCTCATTGCTGATGCCGGTTAAGTCTTCAATAAAGGCACTGATGCCGTGTTCGGGATTGATCAATTGCTGATAAGTGGTGATGCCGTTTTTATCGAAACGAACCAAGGCAATTTCGGTTAATCTGTCCAAATACAGATTGCCGCCCGTGGCCTCGGTATCTACTATGACGATGGGGGTGTTTAAAAAATCAAATTGTTGCTGCAAGATGTGTAAATCGTCAGAGCGTAACATGGGACGCGGCCAAAAACAAAAACACGCTATTTTAGCGCTAAAATCAGGTGCATATCGAATTTTATGCATATTTTTATAAAAAGAGCTTGACGCATAGCCAGTCACTTCCTATAATACGCTTCTCTTTCAGATGCACCCGTAGCTCAGTTGGATAGAGTATCTGGCTACGAACCAGAGGGTCGGGCGTTCGAATCGCTCCGGGTGCACCACTGAAACAGACGCGCTCATCGTCTAGCGGTTAGGACACTGCCCTTTCACGGCGGCAACCGGGGTTCGATTCCCCGTGGGCGTACCAACATTAAAAGCCAGCTCTTGTAGCTGGCTTTTTTCATGTCTGTGTGTCGCATCAATACTGTGGTGATTTTTGCACGTCTTAACTTGGAACTTATACCCAAGCGTGATACTCTGACCCCACTTTTTCAGGCTTAAGTAGGATGACAATATGCAAGTAAACATGACGAAATGGGCAGTAAGCGCTTTGGTGGCAATGACTTTGACTGCATGTGCTTCCAGCGGTGGCGATAAAAAACCTTCCGCACAAGCTACTGAGCAAGCGACCACACCAGTGCAAACCAATGTGAAGTTTGATTCTTATGCTGAAGTGGCTTACAAATGTAAGGAAGGCAAAGTATTGGCCATGTACGGCATCAAAGACAATGTTGTGGCCGGCGTGCAAGTGGTGCACCAAGACATCCAATCGCCATTGATGTTGCGCACTACCAATCCAAAATACAATGAATTCTCGACCAGTGGCCGTCACATTACTTGGACACAAAATTTGGCCTCTCCAGCCGATGTGAAAACCGCCAAGGCTCAAGGTTTGAGCCGTTTGGTGACCGGTAAAAACCCAGATGGCAGCGCTGGCGTGGGTGTGGGTGTGGTAGCTGGTAATTGTGATGTCGACAAAGCCATGACCGCGCAATTGCCGAACATGAAAGACGAAGACAAAGTGAAATGGTTGGGCAAATAAGCCTGATGTGTGGCACAGTAATCTAAAAAGCGGCCTGTAAACAGTTACAGGCCGCTTTTTTAAGCTTTGCCCATCGGTGATGGGCAAGAACAGGTTTAACGTGTTACAGGTTTGTAGCGGATGCGTTTTGGTTTGGCACCTTCTTCACCCAAGCGACGTTTTTTGTCGGCTTCGTATTCTTGGTAGTTACCATCGAAGAACACCCATTTAGAATCGCCTTCGGCGGCCAAGATGTGGGTGGCAATGCGGTCTAAGAACCAGCGGTCATGCGAAATCACCATCACTGAACCAGCAAACTCCAACAATGCGTCTTCCAAGGCTCGCAAGGTTTCCACGTCCAAGTCGTTGGATGGTTCGTCCAGCAGCAACACATTGCCGCCTGAAATCAGCGTTTTGGCCAAATGCAAACGACCACGTTCACCACCAGACAATTGACCGACGATTTTGCTTTGGTCAGCGCCTTTGAAGTTAAAGCGGCCCAAGTAAGCGCGGGCAGGGGTTTCAAATTTGCCCACTTGCAAGATGTCGCGGCCGTCGGCGATTTCGTCGAACACGGTTTTGTCATTGCCCAAATTGCCACGGCTTTGGTCGACATAAGACAATTGCACGGTTTGACCGATGCTGACAGTGCCGGTATCAGGCGTTTCTTTGCCGGTAATCATTTTGAACAAAGTCGATTTACCCGCGCCATTCGGGCCGATGATGCCGACGATGGCACCAGCGGGAATCTTGAAGCTCAAGTCGTCGATTAACACGCGGTCGCCAAAAGACTTGGTCACATTGGTGAACTCTATCACTTCATTGCCCAAACGCTCGGCAGTTGGGATAAAGATTTCTTGGGTTTCATTGCGTTTTTGGTATTCGTAGCTCGACATTTCTTCAAAACGGGCAATACGCGCTTTGGACTTGGCTTGGCGGCCTTTGGCGTTTTGGCGTACCCATTCCAACTCTTGTTTCATCGATTTGATGCGCGCGGCTTCTTGTTTAGACTCAGTCGCCAAGCGGTTTTCTTTTTGTTCCAACCACGATGAGTAATTGCCTTTCCAAGGAATGCCGTGGCCACGGTCCAGTTCCAAAATCCATTCGGCGGCATTGTCGAGGAAATAGCGGTCATGCGTTACCGCCACCACCGTGCCAGGGAAGCGCACCAAGAATTGCTCCAGCCATTCTACTGATTCGGCATCCAAGTGGTTGGTCGGCTCGTCTAACAACAACATGTCAGGCTTAGACAACAACAATTTGCACAAGGCCACACGGCGTTTTTCACCACCCGACAGGTGTTCAATTTTGGCATCCCAATCCGGTAAACGCAGCGCATCGGCGGCAATTTCCAATTGGTGTTCAACATTGTCGCCCGAACCTGCGGCCAAAATCGCTTCCAAGCGACCCTGTTCTTCGGCCAAGGCATCGAAATCGGCATCGGGGTCGGCATAAGCGGCATACACTTCGTCCAAGCGTTTTTGTGCATCGGCCACCGCGCCCAAACCGCTTTCCACTTCTTCACGCACGGTTTTGTTTGGGTCTAATTCTGGTTCTTGCGGCAAATAGCCGATGTTGATGCCAGACATGGGGATGGCTTCGCCTTCAAACTCTTTGTCCACGCCCGCCATGATGCGCAACACCGTTGATTTACCCGAACCATTCAAACCCAATAAGCCAATTTTGGCACCGGGGAAGAAAGACAGGGAAATGTCTTTGATGATTTGTTTTTGCGGCGGCACCACTTTGCTCACGCGCAGCATGGAAAATACGTATTGGCTCATGTTGTCGTCTCGTTGGAATAAAAACGGCTATTGTACCCAATTGCGCCACACTTACCAGTGGCATGAGCAGGGTTTTTGCGCTGGGACGGGATCTGTGCTGGATATCGGCTTTGTTTGGGTGTTGGTGGGAGACATGACCACTGGCGACTGATGGTGAGTGTGCATGGCTTAAAAGCGCATGCTGTACAGCCTAAGCTTGAAAACGTGTTGGTGAAGTCGTTAAAAAGACTTACAGGTCGCATTAATAGCGGCCTGTAAACTTTATCGTGTGCTTAACATTTCTATGTTTAACACCCTTTATTCAGTAATGGTCTGTGTGTCTACTTGTACCGGCGTGGTGGTAATCACTTCTTTGATTTCGTAAGCCGGTTGACCGTCTATGGTGAAATTGGGCGCAGGGTCGATGCTGACTTCACGAGCAGTGGATTGACTGGTGGTGGTCATTTGCGCCGGCATGTCGCCGGTTTGGGTGGTGACTTGGCGAACGACGGTGCGCTCTTCTTGGATGCGGGCATTGCTGTCGGAAGGAATATTGTCTGCTTGTGCCAATGCCATGCTGCCCAACAAAACACTGCCGAATAAAATACTTGTTTTCATTGCCATTCCTAAAACGGGTGATTAAAAATATACAGTAGGACTGCCCCAAATTCACCTGAGTTTCGCCATTTACGCATTTGAACCCGTCTTAACAGAGGGCGGAGCGGCACGATAACAAGTGGCCTGTCAACAAAACAGCCCAAATGCCTGAGCATTTGGGCTGTTGCGACACTTGATTAACGCATGCAGGATTTAAGAACCGCTGCGCAATTCTTGCCACAAGCGCACGGTCAATTTCTTCGCATCTGGGCTCAATTCAGGCATTAAGAAGCCTGCGGCCACATCGGCGTCGTTCGGGAAAATCGAACGGGTTTCCACCAGTTTTTTGTCCATCAATTCGCGTGCTGGCAAACTCGCTGGTGCGAAGGTGACTTCAGCGGCGTTGCGGGCAGCGATGTCAGGTTTCAACGTCCAGTCCATGTATTTGTGGGCGTTGACGATGTTTTTCGCATCGGCAGGAATCAACCAAGATTCCACCCAGAAACCCATGCCTTTAGGGGTCAAGACTTCGATGTTGACGCCGTTTTTCACTTCTTCAGCACGTTTTTTCGACATGTTCATGTCGCCGCCGTTGCCGACTGCCACACAGATGTCGCCACGCGCCAATTCATCGATGAACGATGGGCTGAAGCGTTTGATGTCAGGACGGACTTTTTTCAACACGTCTGCCGCGGCTTTTAAGTCGTCTAAATTAGAATCGGCAGGGTTTTTACCTATGTATTTCACCACCAATGGGAAGATTTCACTTGGTGAATCCCACAGGCTGATGCCACAAGATTTCAATTTGCTGGTGTATTCTGGTTTGAATACCAAGTCCCATTCGTTTTCAGGCAGCTTGTCGGTGCCCAAAGCGGCTTTGACTTTGTCTTTGTTGATGGCCAAAGTGTTCAAGCCTGAGAAATAAGGCACGGCGTATTCGTTGCCTGGATCGACTTGTTCCAATAATTTCAGCAATTTTGGATCGATGTTTTTGTAATTCGGAATCAACTCTTTGTGCACTTTTTGGTAAGCGCCGGCTTTGATTTGACGTGGCAAGAAGGCGATGCCCGGTACCACCAAATCGTAGCCTGATTTGCCTGTCAACACCTTGGCTTCCAAAGCCTCATTGTTTTCATACAAATCGTAATTCACTTTTAACGAATATTGTTTGCGGAATTCTTCTACAGTCGATTCGTCCACATAGTTAGACCAGTTGTAGATGTTCAACTCTTGAGTTTGTGGTAAATCAGCACCTGCTTGGGTATTGCTGGCTGCGGCAGTTGTGTTGCTTGCACTGGTATCGGCTTTGGTTTCACTTGAAGTTTGAGTTTGGGTGTTACCTCCGCCACATGCAGTTAGCAGAGCCAACGTGACAACTTGAGCAAAGAGCAATTTTTTCATATAGGTTATCTTTCCCTGTCGAATTAAATGAAAGCGTTACACCCACCCGTGGTGGGCACAATCCGCGCCGATTATAACGGAAATACTCATACTGCTGAATCAAAAGATAAACCTGAGGCTGTCAACATTAAAACGTATTTAATCCGCATGCGTCATGCGCAATATCTATTTTTGATGAGTTTTGTGGTGAGAAACACGAAAGCTAAGATTGAGCATAAATGATAAGCGGCCTGTAAACCGATTGAATCAAGGTTTACAGGCCGCATTGTGGCGCTAAATGAAGGGCTTACAAGCCTAGCTCCGACCACATGGCATCTACGCGGCGACTCACTTCTGCGTCTTTGCTGATGACCACGCCCCATTCACGGTTGGTTTCACCCGGCCATTTGTTGGTGGCGTCCATGCCCATTTTGCCGCCCAAGCCGGAAACGGGGCTGGCAAAATCCAAGTAATCAATCGGCGTGTTTTCCACCAATACCGTGTCGCGCACCGGGTCCATGCGCGTGGTAATCGCCCAAATCACCTCTTTCCAATCGCGCACATCCACATCTTCATCAACGACGATGATGAATTTGGTGTACATGAATTGGCGCAAGAAGCTCCAGCAACCCATCATCACACGCTTGGCATGGCCGGCATACTGTTTCCTCATGCTCACCACCGCCATGCGGTAAGAACAGCCTTCTGGCGGCAAATAGAAATCGACGATTTCAGGGAATTGCTTTTGCAACAGCGGCACAAACACCTCATTCAAGGCCACGCCCAATACCGCCGGCTCGTCTATTGGTTTGCCCGTATAGGTGCTGTGGTAAATGGCGTTTTGGCGCATGGTGATGCGCTCCACCGTGAACACAGGAAAGTGGTCTTGCTCATTGTAATAACCGGTGTGGTCGCCATATGGGCCTTCCAACGCGGTTTCATCGGGATAAATCACACCTTCGAGCACGATTTCGGCGCGCGCAGGCACTTGCAAATCATTGCCTATGCATTTCACCAATTCGGTGCGTGAGCCGCGCAGCAAGCCCGCGAATTGGTATTCGCTCAAGGTATCGGGCACAGGGGTGACCGCGCCCAAGATGGTGGCTGGATCGCAGCCTAACACCACAGACACAGGGTAAGGCTGGCTGGGGTTGGCCTGTTTGTGTGCTTGGAAATCCAAAGCCCCACCACGGTGGGCGAGCCAGCGCATGATGACTTTGTTTTTGCCTATCACTTGTTGGCGGTAAATGCCCAAGTTTTGGCGTTTTTTGTGCGGGCCACGGGTGACGGTCAAGCCCCAGGTAATCAACGGGGCCACGTCGCCTGGCCAGCAATGCTGTATTGGCAAGATGGACAAATCGACATCGTCGCCTTCAATCACGATGTCGTGTACCGGCGCTTTTTTGACCACGTGCGGCGCCATAGACCAAATGTCTTTTAACAGTGGCAGCTTGGAAAACGCGTCTTTGATGCCTTTGGGTGGCTCAGGTTCTTTCAAATAAGCCAAGGTTTGGCCGATTTCGCGCAACTCGCGCAAGTCTTTCGCGCCCATGCCCATGGCCACGCGTTCGGTGGTGCCAAACAAATTGGCCAATACGGGGAAGTCGTAACGGCTGCCGTTGGTGGTGGGGTTCTCAAACAGCAAGGCCGGGCCTTCGGCACGCAATACGCGGTCGGCAATGTCGGTCATTTCCAAATGCGGTGACACGGGGTGGGCGATGCGTTTGAGTTTTTGTTGGGATTCCAATTGGGCGATGAAGTCGCGCAGGTCAGCATATTTCATGGTGTCTTTACAGGCCGCTTAATCATGGCAGGCATTATGGCACAAAAACAAACAAGCCCGAACTGAGTCGGGCTTGTGCGTGAACAATAGCAGGGGATTAACGGCCGCCGATGCGGTAGCGTTTTTCCAGCCATGAGAACAAAGCAGCCAAACCGATGGTCATCACCAAGTAAATCAAGGCAATGGCATAGTAAGGTTCTTCGTAAATCGAAAAGCGGCCTGAAACCGTGCGCGCCACGTAAGCCAATTCGGCCACGCCAATGGCAGACACCAACGAGCTGTCTTTCAATAAGGTGATGAATTCATTGCCAAACGGTGGCAACATGCGGCGGGTGGCTTGCGGCAAAATCACATGGCGCATTGCTTGCGGGTAAGTCAAACCCAAAGAACGCGCAGCCTCGACTTGGCCTTTGTCTATCGATTGAATACCTGCACGGAAAATCTCGGTGATGTAAGCACCGGCATTGGCAGACAAGGCCAAAGCACCGGCAATCAAAGCGCCGTATTCTTTGCGCAATTCACGCGCCAAATCGCCAGAAATAATCCAGCCATCGGCAGGGTTGATTAAGGCCACCGACCAAATAAAGTGCCAAATGAAGATTTGTACGAACAGCGGCGTGCCGCGAAAGAGGGTGACGTACAGCAGGGAGACATTGCGCAAAATCCAACCCAAGCTGCGCAACACAATATTGCCTTTTTCAAAGTTGGCCAGACGGCATAAGGCACCGATTAAACCCAAAACCGTACCTACGGCAACTGCAAATGCGGTCAGACCCAAAGTGTATTTGGCACCCGTCCAAAACATTTCGCGATATTCGTAGATAATATCAAAGCGAAAATCCATATATATACTCCAACAGATAGGGATGTGTACCAATAGGCTACAACTGTGTGTGATTTGTCAATTTAGCCACATGAAACGTTAATGTAGGGCGAAGTTTAAGACAAAGCGATGCATGATGCCACCGATTTTAGCGATAGATTATTGTGCTGTGCACTAATACAGTGCATTCTTATACTAGCTGCAAACGCACATAGCGTTTAAAATATAACGTTTTATCAGTGTAAAGATACTGTATTAATATGCAAATTTGGTTGGGTCAAACCGATGCAAGCCATTTCCCGAATGGTTGTGCGCTGACAATCGGCAACTTTGATGGGGTGCATTTGGGGCACCAACACATATTGGCGCGCTTACAACACGAGGCCGACGCCCGCGGTTTGCCCGCGGTGGTGATGGTGTTTGAACCGCAACCAAAAGAGTATTTTTCACGCTTAATGGGCAAAGAATTGCCGCCGCGTTTAAGCCCTATGCGCGACAAAATGCGTTTGATTTCCAAGATTCATCCCCATATCAAAGGGGTGAATGTGCGCCGTTTTAACAGCGAATTTGCAGGGATACCGGCGCAAAGCTTTATCGACGAGGTGTTGATAGGGCAATTGAATGTGAAGTATTTGCTGATAGGCGATGATTTTTGTTTTGGCGCCAAACGCCAAGGCAATTTTGCACTGCTCAAAGAACAAACGGCGTTTGTGACCGAAAATACCTCCAGCATCATGGTGGAAAACACCCGCGCTTCCAGTACGGTGATACGCGAGGCCTTAAGCCAAGGCGATTTGGGTTTGGCCGAGCGTTTGTTAGGCCATCCGTATGTGCTTTCTGGCCATGTGAAACACGGTGCCAAGCTGGGGCGCACGCTCGGTTGTCCGACTGCCAATGTGCATCTGCCGCCATTATTGTTTCCCCTCAGTGGCGTGTATGTGGTAGAAGTGATGGGCAGCTTTGGCAAACGCCGCGGTGTGGCCAGTTTTGGTTTGAACCCTACCGTCACCGACAGCCGCAATCAAAAGTGTGAAGTGCATTTGTTTGATTGGCACGAATCGCTGTACGGCCAACGCATACAGGTCGCGTTCAAACACAAATTGCGCGATGAATGGAAGTTTGACAGTTTAGAAGCATTGCAACACCAAATACATGTAGATATGTCGCAAGCACGCGCTTGGGGCGAGGCTTGATGTTTACAGGCCGCTTAATTTAGTAAAGACCAACGATAGAGAATGTTATGACCGATTACCGAACCACCGTCAATTTATTGGACACGCCGTTTCCGATGCGCGGTAACCTTGCCAAACGCGAGGGCGCATGGGTAGACCAGTGGCGTCAACAAAAACGCTATGAAAAATTGCGTCAGATTGCGGCCGGCCGCCCTAAATTCGTGTTACACGATGGCCCGCCGTATGCCAACGGTGACATTCACATTGGTCATGCGGTCAACAAAATTTTAAAAGACATGATCGTCCGCTCCAAAACATGGGCGGGCTTTGATGCGCCTTATGTTCCAGGTTGGGACTGCCACGGTTTGCCGATTGAATTGATGGTAGAAAAACTGTATGGCAAAGAAATCCCTGCCGCCAAATTCCGCCAATTGTGCCGCGAATACGCGGAAGAACAAATCGCGCGTCAGAAAAAAGACTTTATCCGCTTGGGCATCATCGGCGATTGGGACAATCCGTACAAAACCATGAATTTCGGCACCGAAGCCAACATCGTGCGCAACTTGGGCAAAATCCAAGAAGCCGGTTATTTGGTCAAAGGCGAAAAACCAGTGCATTTCTGTTTGGAGTGTGGCTCAGCCTTGGCCGAAGCGGAAGTGGAATACAAAGACAAAGTATCGCCTGCTTTGGATGTGGCGTTTGAATTCTTGGATGCCGAAGCGGTAGCGCAAGTGTTTGAGTTTTCTGGTGAGCAATTGGAATCGGTTGAGGCTGTCATCTGGACCACCACACCGTGGACTTTGCCGGCCAACCAAGCCATCAGCGTGCACCCAGAGTTGGTCTACCAATTGATCCGCAGCAACGAAGGCCGCGTGCTGGTGTTGGCCAAAGACTTGGTTGAAGGCGCAGCAGCACGTTACGGTTTTGAAAGCTTTGAAGTCTTGGGCGAAACCGTCGGTATCAACTTGGAAAACTTGGAAGTTGAACACCCATTCTTAGACCGCATCGTACCGATTATCGTCGGTGAACACGTTACCGCCGATGCCGGTACGGGCATGGTACACACCGCGCCTGCACACGGTTTGGACGACTACAATGTCGGCCTGAAATACGGCTTGCCGATTGATTGCCCAGTGATGAACGACGGTCGTTTCCGTTCTGACGTGCCACGCGTGGCCGGCAAAACCGTGTGGGAAGCGAATGAAATCGTCATCGACTGGTTGAAAGAAAACGGCCGTTTGCTCGCGTTCAAAAAAATGGAGCACAGCTACCCACATTGCTGGCGCCACAAAACCCCAATTATTTTCCGTGCCACTGCACAGTGGTTCATCAGCATGGATAAAGCTGGCACTGAAGGCAAAGTCTTGCGCGATGTGGCGATGAATGCGGTCGACGACACCGAATTCTTCCCTGCTTGGGGCCGTGCGCGTTTGGAAGCGATGATTTCAGGCCGCCCAGACTGGTGTGTGTCACGCCAACGCAACTGGGGCGTGCCTATGGCCTTCTTTGCCCACAAAGAAACTGGCGAATTGCATCCTAAGAGTGCCGAATTCATCGAAATCATTGCCAAACGCATTGAGCAAGAAGGCATAGAAGCGTGGTTCAAGCTCGATAAAACCGAGTTGTTGGATGCGGCCGATGTTGATGTGTACGACAAATTGCCCGACACTTTGGACGTGTGGTTTGACTCAGGTTCGACCCATTTCGCGGTATTGAAACAGCGCGAAGAATTGAAATGGCCGGCCGATTTGTATTTGGAAGGTTCAGACCAACATCGCGGTTGGTTCCAATCGTCGATGTTGACCGCTTGCGCCACCGCTGGCCGTGCGCCGTACAACCAATTGTTGACCCATGGTTTTGTGGTCGATGGCAAAGGTCAGAAAATGTCCAAATCCATCGGCAATGTGATTGCGCCACAAAAAGTGAACGACTCATTGGGTGCCGACATCTTGCGCTTGTGGGTAGCGTCTACTGATTACTCAGGTGAGTTGGCGATTTCCGATGAAATCTTGAAACGCACCACCGACAGCTACCGCCGTTTGCGCAATACCATCCGCTTCTTATTGGCGAACTTGTCTGATTTTGATGCCATCACCGATGCTGTGTCTTATAACGATATGTTGCCGCTCGACCGCTATGCGGTGGTGTTGGCGCGTCAATTACAAGAGCGTTTGGTCGGCGACCATTATCCGCGCTATGCCTTCCACTATGCGGTGCAAGACATTGTGCATTTCTGTGCCGACGAGATGGGCGCGTTCTATTTGGACATCTTAAAAGACCGCCTCTACACCATGAAAGCCGACAGCCGTGGCCGTCGCAGCGCACAAACCGCCTTGTACCACATCACCCGCAGCTTGATTTTGGGCATCAGCCCTATCTTGTGCTTCACTGCGGAAGAGGCGTGGGAAATCTTGGCCGGTGGCACCGAAGACTCAGTGCTGTATCACACTTTGCACGAATTCCCAGCCATGCCTGAAGCGGTGGAAGCCGAATTGGCGAAAAAATGGCAAGCGGTGCGTGAAGTGCGCGAAGCGGTGAACAAGGAAATCGAAACCAAACGTGCGGCCGATGTCGTGGGTTCATCATGGCAAGCGGCGGTCAGCATTGTTGCGCCTGAGCCAACCTATGGCTACTTGCGTGCCTTGGGCGAAGAATTGCGCTTTGTGTTGATGGTGTCAAAAGTCAGCGTCAGCGAAGGCGAAACCTTGAGCATCGTTGTTGACAAAGCCGAAGGCGAAAAATGCGAACGCTGCTGGCATTACCTGCCAGACGTGGGCAGCAATGCCGCCCACCCATGTTTGTGCGCGCGTTGCATAGACAATATCGAAGGCAAAGGCGAAGAGCGTTTGTTGGCTTAAGCGCATTGCAAACTAGAACAAGCGGCCTGTAAGTTTTTACAGGCCGCTTTTTTATTGATTTTGGTAAGATGAAACATCTTTATGGAAACCATACCATGGCAACAGAATATCAACGGGCGCTGCACACCTTGCAGCATTGGATAAGCAGCGATACCGCACAGCAGCGTTTTGATGTGCGTACCCTCAGTGAAACCGAGTTGGCCGACATCATGGAAGCCACAGACATGCGCTTGCCGGCTGCGTATTATGAATTCATCCGCCAAATCGGTGTGGGCGAGTTTTTCCTGCAATACCCACGGCAAGGTCTGTTCTGTCTGTATGGAGCGGCCGAATTGCGGCAAGCCCAGCACTTGTTGGCAGAACATTTGGCCCATGAAGACATACACATGGCTGATGAATATGTGATGGTGGGCGTGCACCAAAGCATGGGCGATTGGATGGGCTTTAATTTGGCCCGTACGGATGAAGCCAATTTTGATGTCTACGACCATGCCGCGCCTGTGGATGAGTATGCCGAGATTGCGAATTGGCGCACGTTTGAGGCGTGGGTGTTGGTGGTGGTGGCCAGTGATGGCGTGGCGAGTTTGTGAACATACCCATATTCAGTCATGATGCTCAAACAATCCAAGCATAAAGGTGGCAAACATGATGAAACAGCGATGGCAATGGCTGGTGTTGGTGCTGGGTTTGAGCACAGCTTTGAGCGCATGTCATGCGGCAGAGTTGGCCACGCACACCGTACTTGCCAGCAATGGCGTGGCGATAGACGTCATCAAAGTAGACAACTTGGCCGAATTGCGTCTGTTTTTGAACAATGACGGCGGCCATGCTTACCAATCGTTTGCGGCGGTGCGTGGGGAGTTGCCTGCGTGTGAACGCATGCAGTTTGGCATGAATGCGGGCATGTTTCATGCGAATTACCAACCAGTCGGCCTGTATGTGGCGCAAGGCAAACAGTTTACACCATTGAATACCGACCGTGGTTTTGGCAATTTTTTCATGCAGCCCAACGGCGTGTTGGCTTGGAATCAGGAACAGGCTTGGATTTTAAGCACGGCAGATTATGCCAGAACGCATGTGCCGGCCACGTATGCCACCCAATCTGGGCCGATGTTGGTCATCAACCAACGCATCAATCCGCAGTTTTTGCCTCATGCCTCCTCCTTGAAAATCCGCAATGGCGTCGGCATCAAAGGCAAGACTTTGTATTTCGCCATCAGTCAAAAACCGGTGAGTTTTTACCAATTTGCGCAAGTGTTCCAAGAGCGTTTAAAAACCGAACAAGCCTTGTATTTGGATGGCTCGATTTCCAGCATGTATTTGCCACAAACGAACAGAGAAGACATGCGCCATTTGCTAGGCCCAATGCTGGCGGTGGTGTCAACTGAGCGGTGTGCTCATTGAGATGCGGCCTGTAACAGGTTTACAGGCCGCTTGAATATGACTATGAGACAATGAAGCAGATGTCTGTGTTGATGGCTCCGACCAAGGCAGCACAGCCTTATTTCTGCCGGATTTCCTCAACTTCGATAGTGCCGCCAGCGCGGTCGGCGTTGCGCAAATTGATGAACAGCGTGGATTTGTAGGAATACACGCCGCCATTTCTGTCCAAATCTTGGGTGACCAAGGCGATTTTGGCAAAACCCGCTTTGGCGCTGGGCAAGACTTTGTAGTCGAGCACGTTTTTTAATGGGAACACATTCCAAGTGCGGTTTTCATCGTCGTAAGCGGCCAAATTCACATACGCACCATTGATGGCCGGGTCGCCACCGCTGTAGGAAAACACCTTCACATTCATGCTCGGGTCTTTGAGGTATATGGTTTCATCGACATCGGCGCCGCTGTAATGGGTATTGGCTGGCTCAGCACTGACCACATACGGCGCTGCCATTACTGCGTTGCTGCATAAGACCATGCTGATGGCCACAATCAGGGTTTTCATGCTGGTTCCTCCGTGTGCGCTGTGTTGTCGTTGTAGGGTTAAGTATAGAGTGTTTGCTTGTGCAATGAAAAGCGTGAGCACCACAGAAAAGCGGCCTGTAAACCATTTGAGCTTACAGGCCGCTTGTGTGTAGTGCGTCAATTAAGACAAGAATGGATTGTCGATTTCATTCACTGGCGCGGCAGCCAATTGCTCCGGCAACTGGGCATCGGCCTGTAAGGTCGCTACCGCTTGGTTGATGATGTGTTGCAGCTCCAATAATTGCTGCAAGCCTTGCGCATCGCGTGCGATTTGGATGTCGCCATAAATCGACACAGAATCGCCATTGTTTTCCAAGGTCAGATTGGCCAAGGTGTAAGAACTGCTGTCATCGGCAAACGCGGAAAAAGTCATGCCATCTCCTTAGGGCTTAGATTAATGGGCAAATGATACCGACAATTTGTTTGCTTCCGCAGCAGAAAGTTTGTTGCTGCAAGCGGTCACGCTGTCGCGACCCAAATTGGCAACACTGCCGTTTTTGTCCACTTGCGCCGCCGTGGTGGGCAAAGCATAGTTTAAACGGCGCTCGCCTTTGCTGAGCATCGGAAACACATTCACGCCGGTTTTTTGTTCCAATTCGCACACACTGATGATTTCCGGCTGAGCAGTGGCGGTATTGGCCAGCCAATACGCACTGATAACGCCGCTGACCGGTTGGTACAGCGCTTTGTACAAATGGCTGGGCACCAATACCTTATTGGTACCGATGGTGGCGATTTTGGCATTCAAAAATGCCACGCCAGTGACCAAATACACCGGTTCATTGCTGCTTTCAACGATTTCGCGCACTGCTTCTTCAATATTGCGCCACGTTTGTTGGTTGTTCTTAGGATTTTGCGGCACCATATTGGCGAGTGAAAAACTGTCTTGCTGCGCCGACTTGGTGCTCATATTGCCACTGGGCGCCAAATGGCCACGGTCGTAGCCGCTGCCACGATAATCGTTCAATTCGGCGCGTTGTCCTGCCGGCAAGCGTTCCTCCGCATGAAATTCACCTTGGCGTTTCACTTTGGCGGCCACTTTTTCAGGGGTTAAATATTCCGCTACCCACAGTGGCCCTTTCGATGTGGCCGAATGTTTCAAGGCAAATTCCTCAAAACACAGGTTTTGGCTGTTTTTGTTCAACGCCTCTTGCTTGATTTGTGGCGGCACACCTTCCATCATCACCGCCGGCGCACAGTCTTTGTGACTGGTTTTGGGCGATAAACCATCCAATAAACCTTCTAACGAGCTGGATGGCTTCTGTGTTTCAGTGGTTTTAGGGCGCTCCAAACACGCACTGAGGTTAAGACTGATGGCAAGCAAAGTGCCTATGGATAAATAAGATTTTAATTTCATGCACACGACTTAAGATATAAAGCAATAAGAAAAAGACAGGCTGCAAATATTTAATATGACAATATATGACACAGTGATTCTAGCGCCTTAATGCCAGCTTGGGAAATAAGAGCGGGCGGAGTTTGGGTGTTTACGGGTGGCCTGTAATGAGTGGTGGCGTTTTTAAAGAGAAGTATTCAGCTCTATATATCTATAATTAAGGGTAACTGACTTGACTATTGAGGATGAGCATCTGGCTTTGAGCTAGGAGATGTTCACTATAAGCGGCCTGTAAATGAGATAACCGCATTTACAGGCCGCTTATAGTGATACATGGGTGAGAGAATCGTTATAGATGTTTGGTATGTATTCTGTATGTGCAACTGAATATCTATATATGTGTGAAACATCGAGATGCGGCCTGTAAATCAATTTTAGGGATTTACAGGCCGCTTATGCCTTCATTTGTATCAAGCTGAGACAGGTTGCTTCTGGTATTTAAGATGAATTACTGCTGGTCTTGTAAGTGGCATTCAGCATCAGTTTTGTACTTATCTGCTTGGTGTCAGGCTTTTAATTTCACATTTCCCCTAATATATTGCCTCATATTTTGGGTATTTCTTCCGTGTTGCCGCGAATGTTTTGGTGTTGTCCGTTTGCTTTCTAAAATTCTTTCTCCTTAAAATCCTTTGTAAATCAGATATGTGGTCAAATTCCTTTAATCTTTTTGCCTTTAGGTGTTGACGGCTATGGGGAATGTGCGTAAGATTCGGCTTCTTCGCTGCTGACACAGCAACGAAACAGCCGCTTCGGTTGGTTCTTTGAGTGTCGTAGCATAGCTCTTTAAAAACAGATTACCGATAAGTGTGAGTGCGAAAAGCCTCACACTGCTAAAGAAGTAAAGACAAGATATGATATTAATCATTTCTCGTTCTTTTCTTTTGAGAAGCAGACCAGAAGTTAT
>NZ_LN898215.1 GCF_001457815.1 Vitreoscilla massiliensis | reverse complement strand
CCAGGGCTTTAGAATGGGGAGTTTGGCGGTGACCTACTTTCACATGGGTAATCCACACTATCATCGGCGCTAAATCGTTTCACGGTCCTGTTCGGGATGGGAAGGCGTGGGACCAACTTGCTATGGCCGCCAAACAAAAAGGGTATTAGAAAGCCGTTTTGTGAAGCGTCTTTGGACTGTTTTCACAAGGTTCGCTTTTTGTAAGTCGCGTATTATGCGCCTTACGTAAACTTAAATCAACAGGTAATGAATTGTATGCTTATTGTAGTAAGCTTCATCATTCGAAGTTCTTCAAATGATAGAGTCAAGCCTCACGAGCAATTAGTATGAGTTAGCTTCAAGCGTTACCGCTCTTCCACACCTCACCTATCAACGTCCTGGTCTCGAACGACTCTTTAGTGTGGTTAAACCACAAGGGAAGTCTCATCTTCAGGCGAGTTTCACGCTTAGATGCTTTCAGCGTTTATCTCTTCCGAACTTAGCTACCCGGCTATGCCACTGGCGTGACAACCGGTACACCAGAGGTTCGTCCACTCCGGTCCTCTCGTACTAGGAGCAGCCCCCGTCAAACTTCCAACGCCCACTGCAGATAGGGACCAAACTGTCTCACGACGTTTTAAACCCAGCTCACGTACCACTTTAAATGGCGAACAGCCATACCCTTGGGACCGACTACAGCCCCAGGATGTGATGAGCCGACATCGAGGTGCCAAACTCCGCCGTCGATATGAACTCTTGGGCGGAATCAGCCTGTTATCCCCGGAGTACCTTTTATCCGTTGAGCGATGGCCCTTCCATACAGAACCACCGGATCACTATGTCCTGCTTTCGCACCTGCTCGACTTGTGGGTCTCGCAGTTAAGCTACCTTTTGCCATTGCACTATCAGTCCGATTTCCGACCGGACCTAGGTAACCTTCGAACTCCTCCGTTACTCTTTGGGAGGAGACCGCCCCAGTCAAACTGCCTACCATGCACGGTCCCCGATCCGGATAACGGATCTGGGTTAGAACCTCAAAGTCACCAGGGTGGTATTTCAAGGACGGCTCCACAGAAACTAGCGTCTCTGCTTCAAAGCCTCCCACCTATCCTACACAAGTGACTTCAAAGTCCAATGCAAAGCTACAGTAAAGGTTCACGGGGTCTTTCCGTCTAGCAGCGGGTAGATTGCATCTTCACAACCACTTCAACTTCGCTGAGTCTCGGGAGGAGACAGTGTGGCCATCGTTACGCCATTCGTGCGGGTCGGAACTTACCCGACAAGGAATTTCGCTACCTTAGGACCGTTATAGTTACGGCCGCCGTTTACTGGGGCTTCGATCCGATGCTTGCACATCTTCAATTAACCTTCCAGCACCGGGCAGGCGTCACACCCTATACGTCCACTTTCGTGTTAGCAGAGTGCTGTGTTTTTAATAAACAGTCGCAGCCACCTATTCTCTGCGGCCCCACATCGCTTACGGAGTAAATCCTTAACGTTATGGGGCATACCTTCTCCCGAAGTTACGGTATCAATTTGCCGAGTTCCTTCTCCCGAGTTCTCTCAAGCGCCTTAGAATTCTCATCCTGCCCACCTGTGTCGGTTTGCGGTACGGTTCGATTTAAGCTGAAGCTTAGTGGCTTTTCCTGGAAGCGTGGTATTGGTCACTTCAGTTCCGTAGAACCTCGTTATCACTTCTCGGTGTTAATGAATTCCCGGATTTGCCTAAGAATTCCACCTACCGGCTTGAACAAACTATTCCAACAGTTTGCTGACCTAACCTTCTCCGTCCCCACATCGCACTTAAATCAAGTACAGGAATATTAACCTGTTTCCCATCGACTACGCATCTCTGCCTCGCCTTAGGGGCCGACTCACCCTACGCCGATGAACGTTGCGTAGGAAACCTTGGGCTTTCGGCGAGGGGGCTTTTCACCCCCTTTATCGCTACTCATGTCAACATTCGCACTTCTGATACCTCCAGCATGCTTCACAACACACCTTCGCAGGCCTACAGAACGCTCCCCTACCACATACGCTTACGCGCACATCCGCAGCTTCGGTTATAGATTTGAGCCCCGTTACATCTTCCGCGCAAGACGACTCGACTAGTGAGCTATTACGCTTTCTTTAAATGATGGCTGCTTCTAAGCCAACATCCTAGCTGTCTGGGCCTTCTCACTTCGTTTACCACTTAATCTATCATTTGGGACCTTAGCTGGCGGTCTGGGTTGTTTCCCTCTTGACACCGGACGTTAGCACCCGATGTCTGTCTCCCGAGGAATCACTTGATGGTATTCTTAGTTTGCCATGGGTTGGTAAGTTGCAATAACCCCCTAGCCATAACAGTGCTTTACCCCCATCAGTGTACCTCGAGGCACTACCTAAATAGTTTTCGGGGAGAACCAGCTATCTCCGAGTTTGTTTAGCCTTTCACCCCTATCCACAGCTCATCCCCTAATTTTGCAACATTAGTGGGTTCGGACCTCCATTACCTGTTACGGCAACTTCATCCTGGCCATGGATAGATCACTCGGTTTCGGGTCTACGCCCAGCAACTAATCGCCCTATTAAGACTCGATTTCTCTACGCCTCCCCTATTCGGTTAAGCTCGCTACTGAACGTAAGTCGTTGACCCATTATACAAAAGGTACGCAGTCACGGAACAAGTCCGCTCCCACTGTTTGTATGCATCAGGTTTCAGGTTCTATTTCACTCCCCTCCCGGGGTTCTTTTCGCCTTTCCCTCACGGTACTGGTTCACTATCGGTCGATGATGAGTATTTAGCCTTGGAGGATGGTCCCCCCATATTCAGACAGGATTTCTCGTGTCCCGCCCTACTTGTCGTTAGCTTAGTACCTTAATTGAGATTTCGAATACGCGACTATCACGCTCTATGGTCATACTTTCCAGAATGTTCTTCTATCTCGACTAATATCACTAACAGGCTTTTCCGTGTTCGCTCGCCACTACTTACGGAATCTCGGTTGATTTCTTTTCCTCTGGGTACTTAGATGGTTCAGTTCTCCAGGTTCGCTTCTCTAGACCTATGTATTCAGTCTAGGATACTCAATAAATTGAGTGGGTTTCCCCATTCGGACATCGCGGGATCAAAGCTTTATTGCCAGCTCCCCCACGCTTTTCGCAGGCTTACACGTCCTTCTTCGCCTATCATCGCCAAGGCATCCACCTGATGCACTTATTCACTTGACTCTATCATTTCAAGAACCTCTGACTTTGTTTAACTGGACAGTTGACGTGTCTTCCTTAAACTTGATTCTCTCTTACAATAAAGCTTACTACTTGGTTGTTACGATTAACGCCTTTTGAATTCGTTAATCGCAGATACAATCATCACCCAAATTACTGTGTTATTTAAGCGGCCTGTAAAGGCTGACTTACGTCTTGCTTAAACAACAACATTGTCTTTTGTTTGTTGATTTCGGCTTTCTAATTTTTTAAAGATCAATGCGTTGCTTTTTATGTGTTTCGCTTTGTACTGCTTATCCGCTCACACGCTTCGCAAATCAAAGACGACTAGTATACCATTTCCTTATTAACAAGGAAACAAATAACAGCCGCAGCTGTTAATCTTCTTTGATTTGCAAAGTTACTACAGCAGTCAGTGGTGGAGGCAAACGGGATCGAACCGATGACCCCCTGCTTGCAAAGCAGGTGCTCTACCAACTGAGCTATGCCCCCTCTGATGTATTGATACTTCGTTGCTCAGTCGCTCACATACATAAGTATGCTTCGCTTCTTCTCGCCTCGTCTGAATACATCATACTCAGCTAACTCCGTACCAACCACAACCATCACCTATAAGTCTTACTTAATAAGTGGTGGGTCTGGGAGGACTTGAACCTCCGACCCCACGCTTATCAAGCGTGTGCTCTAACCAGCTGAGCTACAAACCCAGGTCGTTGCTGTTTCTTCTTGCATCTTCATTTCAGTTTACCGATAAGTGTGAATGCGTCAAGCCTCTTCTATCTCTAGAAAGGAGGTGATCCAGCCGCAGGTTCCCCTACGGCTACCTTGTTACGACTTCACCCCAGTCATGAAGCATACCGTGGTAAGCGGACTCCTTACGGTTATCCTACCTACTTCTGGTATCCCCCACTCCCATGGTGTGACGGGCGGTGTGTACAAGACCCGGGAACGTATTCACCGCAGTATGCTGACCTGCGATTACTAGCGATTCCGACTTCACGCACTCGAGTTGCAGAGTGCGATCCGGACTACGATCGGCTTTATGAGATTGGCTCCACCTCGCGGCTTGGCTACCCTCTGTACCGACCATTGTATGACGTGTGAAGCCCTGGTCATAAGGGCCATGAGGACTTGACGTCATCCCCACCTTCCTCCGGTTTGTCACCGGCAGTCTCATTAGAGTGCTCAACTGAATGGTAGCAACTAATGACAAGGGTTGCGCTCGTTGCGGGACTTAACCCAACATCTCACGACACGAGCTGACGACAGCCATGCAGCACCTGTGTTACGGTTCCCGAAGGCACTCCTCCGTCTCTGGAGGATTCCGCACATGTCAAGACCAGGTAAGGTTCTTCGCGTTGCATCGAATTAATCCACATCATCCACCGCTTGTGCGGGTCCCCGTCAATTCCTTTGAGTTTTAATCTTGCGACCGTACTCCCCAGGCGGTCAATTTCACGCGTTAGCTACGCTACCAAGAGCTTTTAATCTCCCAACAGCTAATTGACATCGTTTAGGGCGTGGACTACCAGGGTATCTAATCCTGTTTGCTACCCACGCTTTCGAGCATGAGCGTCAGTGTTATCCCAGGGGGCTGCCTTCGCCATCGGTATTCCTCCACATCTCTACGCATTTCACTGCTACACGTGGAATTCTACCCCCCTCTGACACACTCTAGTTATCCAGTTTCAAATGCACGTCCCAAGTTGAGCTCGGGGCTTTCACACCTGACTTAAATAACCGCCTGCGCTCGCTTTACGCCCAGTAATTCCGATTAACGCTTGCACCCTACGTATTACCGCGGCTGCTGGCACGTAGTTAGCCGGTGCTTATTCTTTAGGTACCGTCATGACTCATTGGTATTATCAACAAGCTTTTCTTCCCTAACAAAAGTACTTTACAACCCGAAGGCCTTCTTCATACACGCGGCATGGCTGGATCAGGGTTCCCCCCATTGTCCAAAATTCCCCACTGCTGTCTCCCGTAGGAGTCTGGGCCGTGTCTCAGTCCCAGTGTGGCGGATCATCCTCTCAGACCCGCTACTGATCGTCGCCTTGGTAGGCTTTTACCCCACCAACTAGCTAATCAGACATCGGCCGCTCAAATAACGCAAGGTCCGAAGATCCCCTGCTTTCCCCCTTAGGGCGTATGCGGTATTAGCCACTCTTTCGAGTAGTTATCCCCCATTACTTGGTACGTTCCGATGTATTACTCACCCGTTCGCCACTCGCCATCAGGTGCAAGCACCCATGCTGCCGTTCGACTTGCATGTGTAAAGCATGCCGCCAGCGTTCAATCTGAGCCAGGATCAAACTCTTATGTTTAATCTCTAAGCTAATATAACTTCTGGTCTGCTTCTCAAAAGAAAAGAACGAGAAATGATTAATATCATATCTTGTCTTTACTTCTTTAGCAGTGTGAGGCTTTTCGCACTCACACTTATCGGTAATCTGTTTTTAAAGAGCTGTGCTACGACACCTAATAAAGCAACCGAAGCGGTTGTTTCGTTGCTGTGTCAGCAGCGAAGAAGCCGAATCTTACGCACATCTCACCAACTCGTCAACACCCAAGCAACAATATATTTACATGAAAATGAAAACTTGCTGATTTACTTGCGTTTTATAGGAAAATTATTTTATGCACCCGGCCAGAAGCCTTGTGTTTACTGTATGAACCCCGTTCACAAGCCATACAAAATTCTCTAAACAGACCGAAAATAAATCCAATATCTCCTAATTAAGCATCACAAACTGTTCTAGCAACACCATCACATCCAACTTACAGGCCGCTTTAAGAATGAATACCTGTATACCTATATAGAATGAGCTATATTTAAAACTGTATTTAGGATGAACTGCGCTTGCCACTAAATTCAATAGCTACTACTCAATGCGCCATCTATATTAATTAAAGACACATATATAGTACAAATCCCACTGTTCATATATAGACAGATATCGGTATTAATTAAGTAACCATACACACCCAATACAAATGCGGCCTGTAAAGTTATTTACAGGCCGCTTCTTTAATATTATTAAGTACGCTTCACAACACTTAGAAACTGTACCCCGTTTGCAATTCATCATCGCCTACCAATTCTACGATTAAGGCATAGAATGGTTGCAATTCATTATAGCGGCGGGTGGTGCGGCGCAAGTAGTTTAAGAAACGCGGGATTTCTGGGCGGTATTTGTCTTTGTTGTCACGGTGATAGAGGCGCGCGAAGATGCCGGCCACTTTCAAATGGCGTTGTACACCCATGTATTCAAACTCGCGGTAGAAATCGTCAAAGTTGGGATTCACTGGCAAGCCGGCAGCGCGGGCTTTTTCCCAATAGCGGATGACCAAATCCAATACAAAGTCTTCTTCCCATTCGATGAAGGCATCTCTTAATAAAGACACCAAATCGTAGGTAATCGGGCCGTACAAGGCGTCTTGGAAGTCCAATACTCCAGGGCGGCCGCGAGTCAACATCAGATTGCGCACGATGAAATCGCGGTGCACATACACTTTGGCCTGTTGTTCGATAACAGGCAACAAGACTTTTTCGGCAGCATCCCACCATTGGCGCTGTTTGAAATTCATCGGTTTGCCCAATTCTTTGGCCATAAACCATTCAGGGAACAAATTGATTTCGCGTTTTAAAACGGCTTCGTCATAAGGCGGCAATTGGTTTTCTTGACTGGCTTGTTGCAACACGATTAATTCATCAATCGCATCCAATAATAAGGCTTTGTGTACTTCAGGACGGGCATCGTGTTCCAAAGCGGCCAAATAAGGGATATTGCCCAAATCTTCCAAGGCCATAAAACCCAATTCGATGTCGTAATGCAACACATCGGGCACGTTCACCATTTGAAACAATTGTTGTACTTTTAAATACGGTTCAATGGACATTTTTTCAGGTGGGGCATCCATGGCAATGACGGTAGTGCCATCGCTGAACACAGCACGGAAATAGCGGCGGAAATCGGCATCGGCAGCGGCAAATTGCAGCTCGAGGGCTTGATCGGGGTATTGGCTTTGTAACCAAGTATGTAAGGCTTGTTGTCGTTGCATGGTGTTTTCAAGGTAAAATAAATGGCATTTTAACCTAGTTTTCCCATGTTTAGCGTCGCTAACCACCCCCAGTCGGTGGTAAGCTGCCAACAGTTTTGTTCAGATGGGTCGTTTTTAAGGCAATTATGGCTATATTGAAGCTTACCTTCACTCCAATTTATGCTGCGCTGTTTTTAGGCGTGGTGCAACAAGCATATGCAGAACAGCAGCCTTTGTCCCTAGGCTCCAAAAACCCGCATTGTGTCGCGCCAACGGCAACCATGATCGTCCCAGCCAAAACCAGCGGTGGCGAAGCCTTGTTGCCCGACTATACCCGTTTGACTGCCGATAAGGCTGCTGGACAAACCCATAACCGTGCCCGTGCTGAAGGCGATGTGATTTTAGAGCGCAATAGCCAAATCTTGAATGCAGAATGGGTGGACGTGGATTTGGTCAATAATGTCACCCGCGCCGGCGACCAATTCACCCTCAGCGACAGCGCCAATAACAGCAACATCAATGGTGAACGCTTGGTCTACAATATGGACACGCGCCAAGGTGAGGCGGAGCGTTCACGCTTTGAAACCGCGCAAGAAGACCGCCGTATTCAAGGTGTGAGCGAGAAAATGACCATGTTGGGTGACAACCGTTACCAGTTACAGGACGCTAAAATCAACACCTGCGACCCAGGTGATGATTCTTGGCACATCCGCGCCAGTCAAGTGACGGCCGATTACAATGAAAATGTGGGCGTGGCCCGCCATGCTGCTTTGGTGTTTAAAGGTGTGCCGATTTTGTACACGCCGTGGATGGATTTTCCACTCAATGGCAACCGCAAAAGTGGCTTACTGCTGCCCACCATCAAAGCAGGCTCCAATGGTTTTGAGTTAGAAACGCCGTATTACTTCAATTTAGCTCCCAATTACGATGCCACCATCGCTCCGCATTTGATGACAGACCGTGGTCTGGCCATCAGTGGTGAATTTCGTTATTTACAGCCCGATTACCAAGGGCGTGTGTATGGCAAATGGCTGCCCGATGACCGCAAAAACGATGAAAACAACCGCTATGAATTAAGTTGGCAACACCAGCAACAATTCAGCAACACCTTGTCTGGCGGCGTCGATTTCAACCAAGTATCTGATGACGATTATGTGCGCGATTTTGGCAGCCGTGCCGACGTGCAACGCAGTAACCATTTAAACCGCCAAGCGTGGGTGGACTATAACGATGAATTGTGGGACGGCGATTTCCTCGCCCGTTTGCAAGTGCAAAAATACCAAACCTTGCAAAACAAACAGCGCACCATTGATGAACCTTATCGCATCATGCCGCGTTTGAGTGCGACGTATTTAAAAGACTTCGATCCTTACCATGCAACCTTAAATGTGTTTGGCCAGTTCACCAATTTTGAACACGATACCAAGCAAGCCGGTCAACGTGCGGTGCTTTACCCCAGCTTGGGTTTTGATTTCACCCGCCCTTGGGGTTATGTGCGACCGAAAATCGGTGTGCATGCCACCCATTACAATTTGGAAGAAGATGCCACCCAACATGATGGCAGCATCAGCCGTACCTTGCCGATATTCAGTGTCGATTCGGGTTTAACATTTGACCGTCCCTATTCGTTTGATGGCCGCGATTACATCCAAACTTTGGAACCACGCTTGTTCTATACCTATATTCCAAGCAAAGACCAAAGCCGTTTTCCAAATTTCGATACCACCGAAGACAGTTTGACTTACGAGTCGCTGTTCCGCGAAAACCGCTTCTCAGGCCAAGACCGCATCAATGCCGCCAACCAAGTCACTACTGCTTTAATGACGCGCTTCTTGGAAACCCAAACCGGTAAAGAGCGTTTCAAAGCCGGTGTCGGTCAGCGCATTTACTTCAAAGACGATGATGTCGATTTGCGCGGCAATGTGTACAAACGCGAACAAGGCAAATCGGATTTCTTTGTATTGGGTGGCGGACAACTGCATGAAAAATTGTATGCAGAAGGCCAATGGCACTACAATCAAAACTTGGCCGAAACCGAAAGCTTCAGCATAGGCGCCAAATACGAGCACGCGCCCGGTCGCAATATCAGCGCCCGTTACCGCTATGACCGTGATACCGAAATCTATTCCGACCATTTCGACCGCAGCGAACAAATCGACATCGGCGCGCAATGGGCAGTGAACCAAAACTACTCATTGGTGGCACGTCAATACTATTCCTTGTCGGAAAATCGACCACTAGACCAATTGTTTGGGGTGGAATACAAGAGCGATTGCGGTTGTTGGAACGCCAGTGTGGTGGCACAACACTATGTCAGTGATTTGAATCAAAGTAAAAACGCGGTTTTCTTCCAGTTACAATTGCGTAATTTGAGTAACCTTGGCAATAACCCCGTTGAAGTGTTGCGTGATAGCATCCCGAGCTACCAACCTTTAACCGATGAAAAGGCAAAAAAATGAATGTAAAACCATTGGCTGTGGCCGCTTTATTGGCTATGACTACCAGTGTTTGGGCAGCTCCTGCTGTGCAAAGTGTCGATCGCGTGTTGGCGGTGGTGGACAAACAAGTGATTACCTTGGGTGAATTCCAAGATGCCTTGCAACGCAACCGTGCTGCTTTACCTAAAGGCAGCAGCATTACCGATCAACAGCTGCAAAGCAAAACCTTGAGCAATTTGGTAGACCGCTCACTGATGGTACAAATGGCAGGTCGCACTGGCATTCAAGTGAGCGATACCGAAATCAAACAAAACATGGGTTTGGTCAACCGTGGTGCGGAGATGTCTGAGCGCCAATGGCAAGCCGCTGTGCGTGATGAACTGTTGGTGGAAAAATTAAAACAGCGCGACTTGTACAGCAAAGTGCGCGTCAGCGATGCCGAAATCACCCAAGCAATCGACAGCTTGCCTGAAAAAGACAAAAAACAAAGCAGTGGCCACACCGTAACAGCTTACTTGCCACAACACATTTTGATTACTGTCGACTCCAAAACCAAAGATGCCGAGGCTTTGGCAAAAATCCGTGAATTGCGCTCGCGCATCAGCAATGGTGAAAATTTTGAAACCGTCGCACGTTCACAATCACAAGATCCTGGCAGCGCCAAAAACGGCGGTGTCTTGGGCTGGGCAGTAGACGGCATGATGGTGCCTGAATTTGAAAACGCCATGAAATCCTTGCCCAAAGGTGCATTGAGTGAGCCTGTGCGCTCGAGCTATGGTTATCACATCATCCGTGTCTTGGACACACGCCAACAAGATGCTGGCGATGCCGAATTGCGCGCCAAAGTGCGCAAACAATTGGTTGAGAGCAAATCTGAACAGTTGTACGAAAACTGGATCAATCAATTGCGCCAAAGCGCGTTTGTCTCCGTGCGCCAATAAACCACATCCAAGCTGCCCTAGGGCAGCTTTTTACATACCGCCCTAGTTGGAGTGCAAGTCCACCATGTCTTACCCTGTTTTAGCCATTACCAGCGGTGAACCCGCAGGCATAGGCCCCGATATTTGTTTGGACATCCCACAATTTGATTTGCCTGTACGCTGTGTGATCTTGGCCGACATCAATTTGATGCGTGAACGTGCGCGCCTCTTGGACAAAGAGGTGCACATCGTGCCTTACCAAGCCGAGTTGGCGCCGCAAGACAAAACGGTGTTAGAAGTATTGCACATGCCTTTGGCCGAACCGTGCCAAACAGGTGTGTTGAATGTGCGCAACGCACCTTATGTGATTACTTTGCTCGACCGTGCTCACCAAGGCATTATTGCCGGTGAATTTGCAGGCATGGTGACCGCACCTTTGCACAAAGGCATCATCAACGATGCCGGTCGCCCTTTTAGTGGCCACACCGAATATCTGGCTGACATCAGCCATACCCCGCAAGTGGTGATGATGCTGGCTGGTGGTGGTTTGCGTGTGGCCTTGGTCACTACCCATTTGCCGCTCAAAGACATTGCTGCCCACATCACCCCCGAATTGCTCAGTTCAGTGGTGCAGATTTTGCATCACGATTTGCAACACAAACTCCACATTGCGCAGCCGCGCATCTTGGTTACAGGCTTAAACCCACATGCGGGTGAACAAGGGCATTTGGGACATGAAGAATTGGATGTGATCATTCCAACGCTGCAAAATTTACAGGCCGCTGGTTTGGATGTGCGTGGCCCTTACCCTGCCGATACGGTATTTGAACCTTTTATCTTAAAAGACAGCGATGCAGTGTTGGCAATGTACCACGACCAAGGCTTGCCAGTATTGAAATACGCCAGTTTTGGCCAAGGGGTCAACATCACCTTGGGATTGCCGTTCATACGCACCTCTGTAGACCACGGTACGGCCTTGGATTTGGCTGGCACAGGCCGCGCCATGTCTGGCAGTTTACAGGCCGCTATCGCGGCAGCATTGGAGATGTTGCCACCGCAATGTTGAATGTGAGTTAACGGCAATTTACCGCCTCAAGCATTGTTTTATCAGTGGCTATTCATTAACATAATGTACTATTAACAAATTACTGTGCCTTCATGACCACGCCTTTTATTGAGTTTGATGCCGTCAGCTTCGCCTATGCCGAACGTCAAGTGTTGCGCAATGTCAGTTTTCGAATTGATGTTGGCCATTTTGCGGCCATCATGGGCGGCTCAGGCAGTGGCAAAACCACATTATTGCGTTTGATGACGGGGCAGTTGCACCCCGACCAAGGACGTGTGCTCATCCATGGCAAAGATTTGCGCCAATTCAGCCGTGCCGAACAACACGATTTGCGCCGCAAAATGGGCGTGCTGTTCCAATTTGGCGCCTTGTTCACCGATTCCAATGTGTTTGACAATGTGGCGTTTCCCCTGCGCGAACACAGCAGTCTGCCTGAATCCATCATCCGTGATTTGGTGACCTTAAAACTCAATGCCGTTGGCCTGCGCGGGATAGAACAATTGATGCCATCGGAATTATCAGGTGGCATGTCGCGTCGCGTCGCTTTGGCACGCACCATTGCACTCGATCCACAATTGATGTTGTTTGATGAACCGTTCACCGGCTTAGACCCCATTTCTTTGGGCGTCATCGCCTTATTGGTGGCACGCATTACCAAAGCCTTACAGGCCACCAGTGTGATGGTCACGCACGACATCCACCAGTCTTTGAACATCGTCGACCAAGTCATCTTCTTGGCCGATGGTGAAGTCATATTCAGCGGCACGCCTGATGAAATCCGCCGCACCGACTCGCCATGGGTACACCAATTTGTGCACGGCGAACCCGATGGCCCCGTACAATTCCGCTATCCTACGGAATCGACCCTAGAACAACAATTGATGACGGCGAAACCATGACGATTTTCCATACCATAGGCCGCCAAACCCTGAATTTTATTCAGCATTTGGGCAGCATTAGCCTATTTTTACTCTCTATTTTGCGCGCTTCGGGCACCAGTATCGCCCGTCCGCGTCTAACCGTGCGCCAAATGTATTTTGCGGGCGTGATGTCAATTTTGATCATTGCAGTGTCAGGCGTGTTTGTCGGCATGGTATTGGGTTTACAAGGCTATACCCAATTGAACAAATTCAAGGCTGCCGATGCCTTAGGCTTTGCCGTCGCCGCTGGTTTACTGCGTGAATTGGGCCCTGTACTAGCCGCACTATTGTTTGCCAGCAGCGCTGGCGGGGCGATGACCAGCGAAATTGGCTTGATGAAAACCACCGAACAGCTGTCGGCCATGGATGTAATGGCGGTGAATCCCGTCGCGCGCGTGGTGGCACCGCGATTTTGGGCAGGGGTGATTTCGATGCCGTTTTTGGCTGCCATTTTCAATGTTTGTGGCATATTTGGTGCTTATTTCATTGGTGTCAAACACTTGGGCTTGGATGGCGGTATTTTTTGGTCACAAATGCAAAGCAATATTGATTGGTCGTATGATGTGTTAAACGGCATCATCAAATCGGTGGTTTTTGGCATCGCCGTGACCTTGATTGCTGTGTACAACGGCTTTAACAGCCGCGCCACACCTGAAGGCATTTTACGAGCCACCACCCAAACCGTCGTCGCCAGCGCCTTGGCCATCTTGGGTTTGGATTTTGTGTTAACCGCATTTATGTTTACTGAGTAATGATTATGAAACGCAGCGTCTTAGAATTGTGGGTTGGAATTTTCGTGGTATTGGGTGTCGCCGCCTTATTGTTCTTATCGTTTCGAGTGGCCAGTGGCGGCAGCGATAGCAACAGTGGCGACAGCTATACCGTTACCGCTTCGTTTAACGACATAGGCGGCCTGAAAGTCAAAGCACCGGTGAAATCCGCCGGTGTGGTGGTTGGTCGTGTCACCGGTGTGGTGCTAGACCCCAAAGATTACCGCGCCAAAGTGTCGATGCAATTGCAAAAGCAATACCAATTCAGCACCGATACCTCAGCGCAAATTCTCACCTCTGGCATTTTGGGTGAGCAATACATAGGCTTGATGCAAGGCGCGGAAGAAGAACACTTGGCCAATGGCAGTAATATTGATTTGACCAGTGACGCCTTGGTATTGGAACAATTAATCGGCAAATTCATGACCAGTTTTGCCGAAAAGAATGCCGGTGACGCAGAAGCACCTGCTAAATAAATCAAAAGCGGCCTGTAAGCCCTTTTGCACAAATATTGATGATCACTTAAGGAACAACAATGAAGAAATTTGCATTAATGAATGCCTTGGCAGTCGGTGTATTGAGCATCGGTATGGCCATGGCCAGCCCCCAACAAGCCGTGACCCAATTGCGCGGCAATGCCGATCAAGTGTTGAGCATTTTGAGCCAAGCCAATGGCAGCAACAACGCTGCTGTGCGTCGCCAAGCTGAAAATTACGCCATCCCTTACTTCGACTTTGAACGCATGACTGCTTTGGCTGTGGGCGCACCTTGGAAACAAGCCACGCCAGCGCAAAAAGCCGCGTTGACCCAACAATTTAAAACCTTGTTGATTCGCACCTACAGCGGCACCATGTTAAAATTCAAAGGTGCTAAAGTACAGGTGCAAGGCAACCCTATCGTCAACAATGGCGGTAAAGAAGTGGTTGTGAAAACCAAAGTCGTGGCACAAGGCAAACCGGTGAACATGGACTACACCATGTACCAAAGCGGTAGCAAATACCGTGTGTACAATGTCGCTGTGGAAGGCGCAAGCTTGGTAACGGTATACCGCAGCCAATTTAACGAAACCATTAAAAAATCAGGTATTGATGGTTTAATCAGCCAATTGAAACAAAAAAATGGTTAAAACATGCAATTAACACACCAAGATGATGTGTTATTCCTTAAGGGTGATGCGACAGTATCCAGCATCACCCGCGAGGATTTGCGCTTGCTTGAGCAAGCGTGCCAACAAACCACACACGTGGTCGACTTGTCGGGTCTGGAAAAAGTGGATTCCACTTGTGTGGCTTTGCTCATTGCCATCAAACGCGCTTTGGGGAAACAAGCGTGGCAATTGCGAGCAGTGCCTGCGGCTGTGACCGCCTTATTAGAATTGTATGAACTGGAGTGGTTAGCATGAACTTAAAATTAAAACAATACACGCTCATCCTCGCCGTCGGCATGGCTGCGTCGGCACCGGTTTGGGCCGACAACCACGACCCATTGGAGCCATACAATCGCTTTATGTACCGCATCAACGACGGCATAGACCGTACGGTATTGGTGCCGGTGGCACGTGGCTACCAAAAAGTCACCCCCAAACCCGTGCAATCTGGTGTGACCAACTTCTTTGACAATTTGCGCGACGTGGTCAGCATAGGCAGCAATTTGCTGCGTTTGGACATCGAAAAAGCCAGTACCGACTTGGTGCGCGTTGGCATCAACACCACGTTTGGCTTGGGCGGTTTGATCAACATCGCCGATGCCGCGCAAATGCCGAACAACAAAAACTCTTTGGGCGATACCTTCGCCACTTGGGGTTGGAAAAACAGCAATTACTTTGTCTATCCGTTAACTGGCCCTTCGACCGTACGCGATGCCGTCGGTGATACCGTGACCCGCGTGTATTCTGTTGAAGGTGCGTTAATCGATTCAGACGGCTGGAACTGGGCTTTGACCGCCTTAAAAGGCGTGGACAAACGCGCGCAATTATTGGTGTATACCGATGGTTTGGACATGGCCGCGGTTGACCGCTATGCCTATACCCGCGATGTGTTCATGAACATGCGCGCCAACCAAGTCGGTGGTACGCCTCCAAGCGCCGAATACGACAGCACCAATATCGACGACTTGGTGCCTGCCGATGCAGACACCCCTGCTCCCACCGACGATGCTGCGCCCAGCGATGACAGCAGCTTCAACAGCGAGGTATTAACGCCCAGCGCTGACACTGCCACCGTGACCGAATTGACAGGCGAACAAAGCGCCGAAGCTGCTGATGCTGCTAGCGCAGCAGACGCCAGCGCCGCTGCAATGGAAGCAGATACAGAAGCTTTGGTGATTGCGCCGGCGCAAGACACTGACGAGCTGTCTTTGTTACACTGAATTATCCGCTAAGTTTTAGCCATTTCATTGATTGTGAAGGAGAACACCATGTACGAGGTGAATCGCAGCGTCTTGGTTTTGGTACCCCAAGCCCCATTTTGGAATTGGTTGTCCCACTTGCCTGAAATGAATCTGGATGGCTTGGAATTAGAAGATTTACAGGCCGATGCCAATGCCTATTTGATCGACCCTGTCGATGAAATCGACGAGGCTTGGGATTTCATCTCCGCCAGAATCGACACCGTCTTCAGCGCCGAATTGGCAGACTGGTGTGAAGACAGCAGCTTGTGGCCTGACTTGCATCCCGATATTTTCTTCGAGTGGTTTGATGTGCGCTTGTCCAGCATCATTACCGATTTGAGCCATGCGTCCTTAGACCGTGAAGCCTTCGAGCCGATAGACTTAAACGACCCAGAATAAACCCATGATACACAGCACCGAAATCACCGTCCGCGGCTACCATTTGGATTTGTACCGCCATGTAAACAACGCGCGCTACCTCGAATTTTTAGAGGAAGCGCGTTGGCAGTTTATGGAAGACTCAGGCTTAATCGCCGAATTTGATGGCAGCAAACTCGGATTGGCCGTGGTCAACATCAACATCAATTACCGTCGCGGCGCCTATGTGAACGAGCAATTGCACATCCGCAGCCAGTTCAAAAAAATTGGCCACCGCAGCGCGGTGATGGAACAAGTGGTGTATTTGAAAGACAGCGACACGGTGGTGGCCGACGCCACCATCACCTTTGTGCTCATCGACATCAAAACCGGTAAGGCGCTGACTTTGGACGGCGACGTGGCCGCGTCTTTAAGCCGCTTATTAGAACCCGAAGCATGAAGAAATTCTTATTGCCGGCGCTGGCCGTGTTGGTGTGTGCCTTGGTTGCATTTGCCTTGTTTGCCAACCAACGCCCCGCTGCCACGCCTTTTTCCTTGCTGGACTTGAATAATCAACCGGTGACTGAACAGCAATTGCAAGGCAAAGTCACCCTCATCAATTTTTGGTATCCGTCTTGCCCAGGATGCGTTATCGAAATGCCGAAACTCATCGACACGCAAAACCAGTTTGCGGGCACCGCTTACCAAACCATCGCCATTTCCTTGCCGTTTAATACTGAAGCCGAAGTGCGCGCGTATGTGGCCGAGAAAAAGCTGCCGTTTACCGTGGCCATAGACAAAAGCGGCCAAGTCGGCGATGCCTATAAAGTAACCTTGGCACCGAATTCCTTTCTCATCGATAAGCAAGGCAAAGTCATCAAAGCCTATTTGGGCGAACCCGATTGGGCCGAATTGCACCAATTGATTGCCAGTGAATTAAAGCAATAAATTCGCAAATACACAGCAATAAGCGGCCTGTAAACGATTTACAGGCCGCTTTTTAAATCCATTTATTGTTTAAACCATCGCCAATTCACTCCAGCAAACCATACCTAACACGCTGCTCAATGCTCACCCACCAGCATCCATGGAAAGAGAAAGCAGCCGCATCGGTGCAGCCATAACCTCAAATCACATCTGTTTTGCCCTGATTGACAGCATCAGCGGCCTGTAAATCAGTTACAGGCCGCTTTCATGTCTTTTCTCTCAATCAGCGACTGTGTTCTTGCAACCACTGCTGTTGCCGCGCCAACACGGATTCCGCACGTTCGCCCACCACCTCAGCGTACACACTCGGTGCTGTCGCACCCTCGGAATTAATCATCAATACCCGCGCTTGTGCGTCCAAACCCATGGCTTGCATTTGCGCACGGTTGGCGGCCAATTGATTCAAAGCCGCCAAACCAGCCACGCCCGATTCGCCAGCCAATAGCGGCATGTCACGCTCACTGCCTCGCGCCAGTTGTCGCATCGCCGCGATGGCTTCAGCATCGCTGACGGTCATAAAATAATCGACACTGGCGGCCAAGAAGCGCCATGCCAACGGCGAAGCCGCGCCACAGGCCAAACCCGCCATGATGGAATCCACCGAACCTTGCGCCATACTCGCCTGCCCTTGCAAAGCGCTTTGCCACAGGCAATCCGCTTGCTCAGGCTCGACCACGATAAACTGCGGTCGCTCCTCACCACAGCGCTCCCACCAATACGCCAATACCCCCGCCGCCAAACCGCCGACACCACCTTGCAACAACACATGGGTATACGGCTGAGCATTTTGCTCTGCCAATACTTCGGCGGCAATGGTGGCATAGCCTTGCATCACATCGCGCGGCACCGCTTCATAGCCATCATACGAGGTATCGGAAATCACCTGCCAGCCATGTGCTTGCGCCAAACGCGCCGCTTCCAGCACCGAATCATCATAATTGCCGACGATGCGCACTATCTCCGCGCCATAGGCTGCAATCGCGGCTTCACGCTCAGCGCTGACATGCGCATGCAACACGATGACGCAGCGGCAGCCCAATGCCTGTGCCGCAGCCGCCAAGGCACGGCCATGATTGCCATCGGTGGCACTGATAACGGTATGCGCTTGCAACTGCGCTCGATAGCGTCCTGCCAATACTTGCGCCACTTCCCATTCAGGATGCAAACGCAGCACATGCCGCAGCAAGGCAATGGGCGCACCCAAGGCTTTGAAGCTGCCCAAAGGCGAGCGCACCGACTCATCTTTGACGCTGAAGCGGGCGATGCCCAAGTCTTGCGCCACATCGGGCAAATCGTATACCGGCGTGGGCATAACGGCCATGTCGTCCCAAGCCGCCCAATATTGGCGATTCAAGCGCTCTTGTTCGCTGTTCATCAGCGCTGCCAATTCGGTTGGATAGGCTTGGTATTGCAGGCGTGGATTGGCTAATAACATGGTTACTTCCTCTTTAATATGTGGACACATGAAATAATAATCGCCAAGCTGCCCAGAATTTTCTGTAATATCGCCGTAGAAACGCAATGTTTTATTGATTTTAGTACTTAAAATGGAATGTTATTGATGACTGCCCCACTCGATGCTTACGACAAAATCTTGCTGCGTGCCTTACAGGCCGATGCCTCGCTGTCACAACAGCGCTTGGGACAATTGGCCAACCTGTCTACGGCAGCAGTGAATCGGCGCTTAAAAGCCTTGCAACAAGCGGGCGTCATCGAGCGCCACAGCATTGTGATTAATCCCAAAGCCGTCGGCTGCGGCCTGACCATCGTGGTAGAAGTGCAAGTGGCGGATGAGCGCATAGACTTACTGGACGACATGCAGCGCCAATTTCAGCGCTGTAACGAGGTGCAGCAATGCTATTACGTCGCCGGCGGCTGCGATTTTGTGTTGATCTTCTTGGTCGCCGACATGGAGCATTACGTCGACCTCACCCACCAATTGTTCCACGCCAACAGCAATGTCAAAAGCTTCAAGACTTTGGTGGCGATGAACCGCGTTAAAACGGGCATGGATGTGCCGATTGTGTGATTGTTTTCCTCAGTTCATGATTTCATTGCATCCATGCGGCCTGTAAACACCTTACAGGCCGCATAAACATGACTTATTTAAATCAAAACAAATACCCAGCCACACAGCCGCAGCAAGTGTAGTCTGCTATAATCAATCTCATTTTTTTTATTGCCGACAAAACAACACCATGAGCACACAACGCAAATTGCTGGTGACCAGCGCCCTACCTTATGCCAACGGTAACATTCATTTAGGCCACATGGTCGAACACATTCAAACCGACGTGTGGGTGCGTTTCCAAAAAATGCGCGGCCATGAGTGTTATTACGTCTGTGCCGACGATACCCACGGCACGCCGGTGATGTTGGCAGCGCAGAAAAAAGGCATCAGTCCTGAAGACATGATTGCGCAAGTGCGCGAAGACCATTTGGCCGACTTTACTGGCTTTGGCATCGGCTACGACAATTACTACACCACCCATTCGGATGAAAACCGCGAATTGTCGGCCGAAATTTACCAAGCCTTGAAAGCCAATGGCAAAATCGTGTCTCGCACCATCGAACAATTGTACGACCCTGAAAAGCAAATGTTCTTGCCCGACCGCTTTGTCAAAGGCGAATGCCCTAGCTGCCACGCGCAAGACCAATACGGCGACAATTGCGAAGTGTGCGGTGCCACTTACAGCCCAACCGAATTGATCAAACCGTTCTCCGCCATCTCAGGCGCGACACCGGTCTTGAAAGAATCAGAACACTATTTCTTCCGCTTGGGCGAATGCGAAGACTTCTTGAAACAATGGACCGCTGGCAGCACCACTTTGGCCGATGGCCGCGTGCAAAACCATTTGCAGCCTGAAGCCTTGAACAAAATGAACGAGTGGATCGAAGGCGGCTTGCAAGACTGGGACATTTCCCGCGATGCGCCTTATTTCGGCTTTGAAATTCCCGATGCGCCCGGCAAATACTTCTATGTGTGGCTGGATGCACCCATCGGCTATATGGCTTCGTTCAAAAACTTGGCCGCGCGTTTGAACTTGGATTTCAATGAGTTCTTCAAGGCCGACAGCCAAACCGAAATGTACCATTTCATCGGCAAAGACATTTTGTATTTCCATGCCTTGTTCTGGCCTGCAACTTTGCAATTCGCCGGTTTGCGCGCGCCTACCAGCGTGTTTGCACACGGTTTCTTGACCGTAGACGGCCAAAAAATGTCCAAATCTCGCGGCACTTTCATCACCGCCAAATCTTATTTGGACGAAGGTTTGAACCCAGAATGGATGCGCTATTACATCGCCGCCAAACTGAACAACCGCATTGAAGACATCGATTTGAATTTGAATGACTTCATCGCCCGCGTCAACAGCGACTTGGTCGGCAAATACATCAACATCGCCTCACGCGCCGCCGGTTTCGTGCACAAACGCTTCGATGGCCAATTGGCCGATGTGGCGGGCAGCGAGTTATTGCAACAATTACAGGCCGCATCTGCTGGCTTGGCGCAAAGCTTTGAAGAGCGTGAATACGCCAAAGCCTTGCGCGAAGTGATGGCTTTGACCGACATCGTCAACGAATACGTCGATGCCAACAAACCGTGGGAATTGGCTAAACAAGAAGGCCAAGACGCGCGCTTGCAACAAGTGTGTTCTGAGCTCATCAATGCTTTCCGCATCCTCACCGTGTATTTGAGCCCAGTGTTGCCGAAATTGTCTGCTGCCGTGGCCGAATTCTTGAACACTGCTGCCTTCACTTGGGCAGACGCCAACACCACCTTGCCAGATGGCCATGCAATCAACAAATACAGCCACTTGATGCAGCGCATCGAGCCTGAGCAAATCGACAAATTAATCGCAAACAACAAACAAGCCGTGGCCGACGCCAAAGCAGCCAAAGAAAAAGCCGCCAAAGCGGCCGATTTCGAGCCTGTGGCCGAAACCTGCTCGTTTGATGACTTTATGAAAGTCGATTTGCGCGTGGCCAAAGTGCTCAATTGCGAAAAAGTGGAAGGCAGCAGCAAATTGCTCAAATTCAGCTTGGACTTGGGTTTTGAAGAGCGCACCATCTTCTCAGGCATCGCCGCCAGCTACCCTGAGCCAGAAAAACTCATAGGCCGCATGGTCGTGGTCGTTGCCAATTTTGCCCCACGCAAAATGGCCAAATTCGGCATGTCCGAAGGCATGATTACCTCAGCGGCCAACAAAGACCACAGCCAATTGTTCTTATTGGACGTGGACACTGGCGCGACACCAGGCATGAAAATCGGTTAAGCATGATTGTTGAAGTAATGTAAACCACAGCACCAGCGGCCTGTAAGCATTTACAGGCCGCTTGTTGGTTTATTGCAGCACAACTTGCTGCATTGCATACACAGCTATTGTTGATGCGGCCACCACCGCTTGCCAACAGCTGCCATCGGCAAACGTCAGTTGCAAGCCATCTTGATACCCTTGTTGGTTGACCATCACCCATGCATCCACCAAAACCTTGCCATCCCAGCCATGCCAATCATGGATGCGGCCTGTAAACTCTTCATCGAAGATGTCGACTGCCGATTCGTGTCCGCTGACGACCACGGATGGAAACAACTCATCATAATTCTCCTCCACACGCAGCGATAAAGTCTGGCCGGTGTGCCAGCAAATTTCCATTGCCCATATTTCATTGCGCTGATCTTCTCGATGCATTTTCACCACGGTGATTTGCGGCCGCAAGACACACAATTGCGGCAGTGTCATTTCGGTAATCTGACTAAGAGGTATGGCCTCCAGCATGTTTGGCAATGGCGGCTCAGACACATCTTGCCAGTCTTGGTATGCCTGCCATATTTGCAAAGTCGAAGCTTGGGCACGAACGTGCCAACAGCCCTCGCCTTCGCGCCAAAAACCAAATTGTAAAACAGAGCACACTCCTGCTTCAGGCTCACGCAGCCAATGAAACGCCCACATATCACCATCATATTGATGCCACTCCCATACCCGCCAGTGGCTGTCTAGGTTTAAAGGCTCGTGTGGCAAACAGACATTGAAGTGCACATCGTCGCCGGCGGCTTGCACACACAAACGGTAGCCTTGATCCATCTCCATTAACATGGCCTTGATGTCACCGCTGTCATTCAAATAGAACTGAATAACAACAATATCGTCACATTGTTGATGAAAATCATACAAATACATGTGTGTCTCCTGTGAGTTAGTGCTTATTCAACTGCACGGCATAGCGACAGCCTCTAAGCCAAATCAAACACATATTCATCACTTCTGCGCAACTCAACATTCCGACAATTGAATGGTGGTGGCCGTTTTAATGGTGTTACAAAGTTTGGGCAATGCATTGCGTACCAGCAGCAAGATGAACCCTTATTGTGACAGAGGAGTTAGCATGGCCGTTCCCAATCATCCCCAACAATACATCAATGGCGCATGGCGCGAAGGCGGTTCCAGTGCCGTGTTGGAAAACCACAATCCGTTTAACCAAGAATTGATACAGCGCTACCAAGGCGCCAGTGCCCAAGACTTGAACGACGCGGTGGCAGCGGCCAAAACGGCGCAAAAAGCATGGCAACGCACCACACAACGCGAAAAAAGCCAAAAAATGCTGGCCTTGGCGCAAGTTTTGGAACACCGCCAAGCCGATTTGTACGACATCTTGCGCGCCGAATGCGGCTCGGTAGACTTGAAGTGCGGCGCTGAATTTTATGGCACCTTAGACCACATTCGCATGGCGGCGCATTTTCCCTATCAAATGGACGGCAAAATCATCCGTTCGGAAATGGCGCAAGCGCGCAATAATTACATCATCAAAAAGCCCAAAGGCGTTATCGGCGTGATTGCGCCGTGGAACTTCCCGTTTTTACTGGCCATGCGCTCGGTGGCACCCGCAGTGGCCACTGGCAATGCCGTGGTGTTGCGCCCGTCTACCACCACACCAGCCTCGGCGTTTTTCATCGCCGAATTGTTTGATGAAGCTGGCTTCCCGCCTGGGGTGGTCAATGTGATTTCGGGCTTAAGCACCGAAATAGGGGACGCATTGGTCACCCACCCCGACATTGCCTTGATTTCCTTCACCGGCTCGACCGAAGTTGGCCGCCACATCGGCGAATTGTGTGGCAAACACTTGAAAGACGTGTCGCTAGAACTCGGTGGCAACAGCTCTTTGTGCGTGTTGCCTGATGCCGATTTAAAACAAGCGGCCAAAGCCGCCATTTGGGGCTCGTATTGCCATGCCGGACAAATCTGTATGGCGGTGAACCGCGTCATCGTGCACCAAGATGTGTATGCCGAGTTTGTGGATTTGGCGGTACAGGCCGCCTTGGCGGTAAAAGTGGGCGACCCTGCTGACAAAGCGGTGTTCTTAGGCCCACTGACCACGGCGCAGCAAGTGCAACAAGTGGAAGCCACCATCGCCCAAACCATCGCCGCCGGCGCGACCGTGGCCTTAGAAGGCAAAACCGAAGGGCAGTTGATGTATCCGTGGGTGTTGAGCGATGTCAGCAATGACATGCTCGCGGCCAAATGCGAATTGTTTGGCCCTGTGTGCAGCATCTTGCCCGCCAGCTCGGAACAAGAAATGTTGGACATGGCCAATGCCACCGATTATGGCTTAAGCTCGGCCGTGTTCAGCGGCGATATCTACCGCGGCATGCAATTCGCCCAAAACATCGAAACCGGCATGGTCTTCGTCAACGACCAATCGATTAACGAGGAAGCGCACATCATCTTTGGCGGCGAAAAAGATTCAGGCATAGGCCGCTTCAATGGCCAATGGGTGGTGGACAAATTCACCACCGAACAGCGCATCGGCGTACAAGAAGAAGACAGGGTTTATTTCTAAGTCAGTAGGTACGTGGCAATACCCTGTCATGGCGTGTGGCATTGCACTTTTCAGCCCTCACCGTCCCTAAACCAGCGGCCTGTAAGCATTTACAGGCCGCTTATTGATGCACGCAAATATTGTCGTCAATAAGACGATGGCAACGGTATTTTTCGGTACAATTTGAGCACTTGTTGTCCAACCCTGTTTCGGAGTCATCGCCACCATGTCTGTGAAAACCGTGTTCAAAACTGTGCGCAAATGGCTGGGACGGGGCGTGTTATTGTTGTGCATCGCCATTGGCTTGGCCATGCTGGGCTGTCAATTACCCCCACTGCAAGGACGGACTGCCACCATGAGCCTGACTGCCGCCGAAATCCAACTCACGCGCTTGGGCCAAGCCGCCGCCATCGAACAGGCCAAACACCCCGAATTAAGCGGCCTGTATTTGCTCTCAGACCCGCATGAAGCGTTTGCTGCACGGGTGAAATTGGCGCAGCAAGCCCAGAAAACACTGGATGTGCAGTATTACATTTGGCGCGGCGACACCACCGGCACCTTGCTGCTGGAGGCTTTGCATGCGGCGGCCGAACGCGGCGTGCGCGTGCGCCTATTGCTAGACGACCACGGCACCAATCAACTCGACACCGAATTGGCGGCTTTGGATGCCCATCCCAATATCGAAGTGCGTTTGTTCAACCCGTTTGTGTTCCGCCCATTCAAATTATTCGGTTTTGTCACCGATTTCTCACGCGCCAATCGGCGCATGCACAACAAGAGTTTTACCGCCGACAATGCTGCCACCATCTTGGGCGGGCGCAATGTCGGCGATGAGTATTTTGGTGCCACCGATGGGGTGTTGTTTGCCGATTTGGATGCGCTGGCGGTGGGCAGCGTGGTGCCGCAAGTGTCGCAATCGTTTGATGATTATTGGCAAAGTGGCTCGACCTACCCGTTGACCGACATCGTCAAACCGCTGACGCCTGAGCAATTGGCACAAGTGGGCGAGCAAGTGAAGCTGGTCGACCGCTCCACCGCCGCGCGCGAATACAAACAAGCGATATTGAACATGGCGTTTGTGCAACAGTTTTTGGAGGGGCAATTGGCGCTGGAATGGGCACCGACCAAATTCATTGTCGACCCGCCTAGCAAAGGCTTGGGCGGCGCCAAAGAAAAAGAATTGCTGTTAACCCACATGCACGATGCCATAGGCAATCCACGGCAAACTCTGGATGTGGTGTCGCCGTATTTCGTGCCAACTGATGCTGGCACCGATTATTTTGTCGGCTTGCAACAGCAAGGCATACGCGTGCGCATTTTGACCAATTCCATGGCCGCGACCGATGTGTTGGCGGTGCATTCAGGCTATGCACGCCACCGCCAACGCTTGGTCGATGCCGGCATCGAATTGTATGAATTGAAACCCGATTTGACCGCGCCGTTTGAGGGCAAAAAAAACTTGGGCTTTATGGGCAGCTCGGGTTCTAGCCTACATGCCAAGACTTTCGGTGCCGACGACCAAAGCCTGTTCATAGGCTCATTCAATTTCGACCCGCGCTCCATGCATTTGAATACCGAATTGGGCATCGTGGTACAAAGCCCCAAATTTGGACAGGAAATGGACCGATTGTTTACGGTAATTGTGCCGCAACGCAGTTGGCGCATCCAGCACGATGCCCAACAAGGGCAGTTGCAATGGGTTGATGGCGGCAAAACCCCACCGCAAATCTTGACCGAGGAGCCAATGACATCATGGTGGCAACGCGCAGGGGTGACGTTTTTCAGTTGGTTGCCGATAGAATGGCTGCTGTAAACGCGGCAACCATCATGGTTGATAGTCATCGCTAGTTCAGCATGTATGCACATTAAACAAGCGGCCTGTAAATGTTTACAGGCCGCTTGTTTGTTGCAGATACGGGGCTTACCAAATGTCTGAATTGACTTTGTCTTTGTACTTCGGATGTGCATCCAGTTTGAATTCAGGGTCGGTTTTGCCTTGTTTGAGCTGGCTGACATAGTCGCGCAACAGCATCAACGCAAACGGGGTCAGCAACACGATGGCAATCAAATTGATGCTGGCCATCACGCCCATAAACAAATCGGCCATAGACCAAATCAACGGCACGCTGGTAATCGCGCCGAAATACACCATCACCAACACCAATACGCGAAACAGCGTCATCAGTTTGCGGTTATTGTGAATGAATTGCACATTGCCCTCGGCATAAGCGTAATTGCCAATGATGGACGAATAGGCAAACAAAAACAAAATAATCGCCAAAAAGTCGTCGCCCCAACTGCCGATTTGGCTTTCCAAGGCCATTTGCGTCAAAGTCACGCCCTCAAAGCCGGCATCGTGATACAGGCCAGAAGCCAAGATGATGATGGCGGTACAAGTACACACCACAAACGTATCGACAAACACGCCCAACATTTGCACCAAACCTTGATTGACGGGGTGTTTCACATCGGAAGCAGCGGCGGCATTCGGTGCCGAACCCATGCCGGCTTCATTGGAAAACAGGCCACGTTTGATGCCTTGTATCATCGCCATCGACACCATAGAGCCAAAGAAGCCACCGGCCACGGCATCAAATTGGAAGGCTTTGGTCACGATTAAGGCAAACAAATCCGGCAAAATGGCGTAGTTTTTCGCGGCGATGTACAGCGCCACCGCCAAATACAACAAGGCCATAAACGGCACAAAACTCTCGGCCACGCGCGCAATGCGTTTGATGCCGCCAAAAATAATCAGCGCCGTCATGATGACCAAAAACACGCCCACCCACGACACTTCAACCTCCAACGCGCCCAGATGCAGCATCACATTGGCCTTGTCCCAGCCCCAAGCATGCGCGGTAGAGCTGACGATGGCATTGGCTTGCACCGCGTTAAAGACAAAGCCGTAAGTGAAAATCAAGGTGATGGCGAACAACACCCCCATCCATTTTTGCTTTAAACCTTGGGTGATGTAATAGGCAGGGCCGCCGCGAAATTGCTGGTTTTCGGTATCACGCACTTTGAATAGCTGCGCCAATGAAGACTCGACAAAGGCCGAACTCATGCCCAGCAAAGCAGTCATCCACATCCAAAACACCGCACCGGGGCCGCCGATGGCAATGGCGATGGCCACACCCGCGACATTACCGACACCGACACGGCTGGCCAAGCCAGTGACAAAGGCCTGAAACGGAGTAATACCATGCGCGTCATCACCGGCTTGGCGACTGGATTTCATGGTGCGCAGGCTTTGGGCAAACAAGCGAAATTGCACCCCACGGGTCAAGACGGTGTAAAACACCCCCACCACCACCAAAAATACCACCAAGAAATCCCATAATGGGTTGTTTAAGGTTTGCACCCATGCCATCAAAGTGGCATTTAATTGTTCATTCATAAAACTGTACGACTTATCTCAAAAGAAGCTGCAGCTTAAGTCTTGCCTGACTGCGCACACACGCCGCCGACGCAAACCCAACAAATCTGCGGTTAAAATATGTATTTTATGCTGATTTTAATTATTAAATTGAAATTTTTTTTCATTGATTAATAAATCATCGCAATTAACACAGAAGAAGATTTTATTTTTTAGACAAATATACAGATTAGTTTTATTTTGAATGAGATGCAGGCAAACCGCGTGGCGACTGCGGCAACACGACGAAATGAATCAGTCTCTCAGGGCACAGCGATGGACTGGCTGCCTAACAAGCGCCCATCTGCATATAAAAGCGGCCTGTAACTGCTTACAGGCCGCTTGTATGACGTGTTTATCGCTGCGTGAACATTAATCCGAACGCTGCATCAAGAATTTGGCTTTGAATTCATCCCATTTTTGCTTGCGCGCCGCTTGGCGCTCGTGTTTTTTCTCGGCTTGGATGGTTTTTTTCACTTCGGAAGCGGCGTTTTCATACGCAGCCACCGCCGATTCCACCTCAGACTCCACTTCTTCATAATCCCAACGCTGCAATTTCGCGTGTTGGGCGGCGAAAAACGCGTCCAATTCGGCGGTATCGCTTTCGTCTGCTTCCACCAATAAGGCAGTGGCGCTGCGCGGGATGGACTTGCTGATGGCTGTTAACACCACCTCATCGTGTTCTTGGTGCTCCAAATCGGCCAATGAACCCATGAGCGAGCCCATGGAATAGCCAAGCAATACGCCGACAGGGCCGCCCAATACGCCGACCACCATGCCGATTAAACCGCCTTTGAGCGCCGATTTGCCTATGCTGTTGCTGTCGGCATCTTTGAGCTTGATTTTGCCGTTTTCGGTTTTGGCGATGATGGCAACTTGGTTGACGCCGCGTATGCCTGCATGGGTCAATTCACTGAAAACGCGGTACGCCGTGTCGGCTTCGTTCCAAGTGGCCAATAAGATGTTTTTACTCATGCCCTACCCTCCCATCCTGCTTGATTTGTGTGTGGAAAAGCTGCTAAAAAACCGTTTTGTGCATCTTACCTCAGCGCCGAATATTCCCGCTAGCTGGCAGCGCGTAAATCTGTGTGGTGCGCATTGGCGCCAACACATGCAGCAGTGAATGGCTGATTATCAGGCAGGGTTGATGACCACATTGCTCGCAAGCAATATGCGATGGCTATCCTGTTTGTTGTGCTGATAAAGCGGCCTGTAAAGGCTTACAGGCCGCTTTATCATTGCCATTCGCGCACATGCTGAGTCTGCGCAACCGTATACAAATCAACTCTCTGCATGTCCATGCCACAACTCAGCCGCCAACACACTGCGTTTTATCGCCCAAGCGCGTGTCGCAGCGGTTTGCATTACAATGCCCATTCCACTGTTCATCTGTTTATCTGCTCATTGGGAGACTGCGTATGCGCTTGCTAATCTTGCTGCTGGGGCTGAGCCTCATACTGGCCGCTCACGCCGACGGCTTATTCATTCATGAAGACCCTCAACACGAGGGACAGTGTTTTCTCACCAATGCCGCTGGCAAGCGTGTGTTTGATGGCGAATACGATACCCAATGTGTGGGCATAAGCGGGAGCCAAGCACATGCAGACTCGAATGCGGATGCAGATGTGGATATAGATGTGCTCGGTTACCAAAGCGTGCATTTATGGCATTTTCGCGGCCAAGACAGCGTGGTCATCAATGTGGAAGGCGAGGTGTTGTACCACACTTATTGGTTTGATAACGGCCCTGATTATGTTGAAGATGGTGTGTTTCGCATCCGCGATGCTGCTGGCAAAATCGGTTACGCCGATGGCGTGACCGGCCGCATCGTGATTGCGCCGCAATATGCGTGTGCGGCGCAATTTGAGGGCGGAATTGCCGAAGTGGCATTGCGTGGCGAAGTACGGCGTAAAGACGATGAACACAGCATCTGTGTGGGCGACTATTTCAAAATTGATAAACAAGGTAAACGCGTGCACGAGTGATTAGGTGAGTTGAGCGGTTTTACAGTACAATATCCGCCTTTATATTGAACCCGTTACACGAAAGAAAACAACATGGAAGCGGAAATCATCAACCAATTAAACAACACGCTCGACGATTTGGCGCAGCGCAACCACGACATTCGGGGGTATCTTTGACTACGATGGCAAAAAAGACCGCCTAGAAGAAGTCGTGGGTTTGTCTGAAGACCCAGAATTGTGGAACGACCCGAAAAAAGCGCAAGAAATCGGCAAAGAGCGCAAATTGCTTGAAGGCATCGTCGTCAACTTGGACGAAATCAGCTCAGGCATAGAAGACAGCCGCATGTTGCTGGAAATGGCGGTGGAAGAAGAAGACGCCGACGCGTTTGCCGGCGTACAAGACGACATCGCTACCTTAGAGCAGCGCATGGCAGACTTGGAATTCAAGCGCATGTTCAACCAAGAAGCCGACAGCAACAACTGTTTCATCGACATCGTCGCTGGTGCAGGTGGTACCGAAGCAGAAGACTGGGCCGGCATGCTCTACCGCATGTACACCCGCTATGCCGAACGCAAAGGCTTTAAAGTCGACATCTTGGAAGAAGACTTTGGCGAAATCGCCGGCATCAACCGCGCCACCATCAAGCTCGAAGGCGAATACGCTTACGGCTTGCTGCGCACCGAAACCGGCATTCACCGCTTGGTACGCTACTCGCCTTTCGACTCGAACAACAAACGCCATACCTCGTTTGCCTCCGTTTTCGTCTACCCAGAAGTCGACGATTCGTTTGAAATCGAAATCAACCCTGCCGACTTGCGTGTCGACACTTACCGCGCCTCCGGTGCCGGTGGTCAGCACATTAACAAAACCGACTCGGCCGTGCGTTTAACCCACGAACCAACAGGCATCGTGGTGCAGTGTCAGAACGACCGTTCACAACACCGCAACAAAGACGAAGCGATGAACATGTTAAAAGCCAAATTGTTTGAATTGGAAATGCGCAAACGCAACGAAGCCAAACAAGACTTGGAAAACAGCAAATCCGATGTGGGTTGGGGCCACCAAATCCGCTCGTATGTGTTCGACCAATCGCGCATCAAAGACTTGCGCACCGGTTACGAAGTCGGCAACATCAAAGCCGTCATGGACGGCGACTTGGACGACTTCATCCAAGCAAGCTTAAAACAAGGCGTGTAACAACAGTACATGTTCCATGTGAAACCAAGCAAACAAGCGGCCTGTAAAGTTTACAGGCCGCTTTTATGATGAAGTTTCAAATTCCTACAACCTTATTGGTCACCTGCATCAACACAAACACATCCGGACACAAGATGGCATTTGGTTCATCATCCACAGCAACTCTCATTGCTGTGCATCACCGTTTGCTGGCGTGATGCTACGCGGTGGCTCGCAACGCTTGGGTCGCCGCTTCATCCACGGTTAACGATTGCGGATGGATCACCACCCCATAATAGCGCTCGGCGGATTCAATGCTGATGTATTCGTCCAACACGTCTTCCAATACATCTGCGACAGGCCGCTTGTGTGGATTGCCCCAACCGCCACCGCCGGTGCTTTCAAACATAAACACTTCATCTGCCTCAAATTTGTGCGCGGCCAGCAAGGGATTCTTCCACTCTCCTTCTGCATTAAATCCGCCTATCACGTGGGTGTCACCATTGGCGAGTATGTGGCTAGACCTTTGCACCACACTGGGCAAACCACCTGCCACCCCAGGACTGCCTTCAATGGTTCTGGAAGTTTCCATGCCCACTGCGCCACCGCCCAAGAAGCGCACTTTAAACACAGAGCCCAAACCACCGCGGTGTTGTCCTGCCCCAGCCGAGTCTTGTCGTAATTCAAAGGCTTCGTAGGCAATCGGGAAAAACAGCTCCGCAGTTTCTGCCGCCATATTCATGCAGTTGCCCAAAGGGTCCATGGTAACACTCATACCATCTGCGTATGGCGTACCGCCCCATCCGCCTGCGGGCAAATCTGAAAACACGTCGGTCTCCCCAGTTTCGGAAACACAGCTGGCCACAAACCAGTTGGCATCTGCGCCTGTAGACCCTGTCACCTTATGCGGAATGGCTTTGGCCAAGGCTTGCCAAATGGCACTGGTGATTTTTGAAGAAGTTAAAGTGGTACAGGCAATGGTTGGGGCTGGCCACTGTGCATTCAACCAACACCCTTCAGGCAAAATCACCTCAATCGGATTGAACAGGCCTTGGTTTTGAGGCGCATCTGGCACCAAGAAAAACTGCAAGGAATACAAAGCCGCCGAAATCGTATTCGCTTTCGGTGAGTTAATCGCGCCTTTGCAAATCGGATCTGTACCTGAAAAATCGACGGTGATATTGCTGTCTTTTACAGTCAATTTGACTTTTAACTTCACTTTGTCATGACTGATACCATCTGTATCGGCATAGTCTTCCGCTTCATAAACGCCATCTGGGATGTCTTTAATGCTCGCGCGCACCATGTTTTCGGTATAGGTCTGAATTCTTTTCATCGCCAAAGTCACGGTTTCGCGACCATAACGATCACATGCGCGTTGGATTTCCGTTTCCGCGGCCAGTAATGCGCCCAAGTGAGCTTGTAAATCACCTTTGATAAAATGGGGTGTTCTGGAATTATTCAAAATAATCGACAATAAATCCTGATTGACTTTGCCCTGTGAAAAAATCTTCAACGGCGGCAGACGCAAGCCTTCGGCCGCAATGTGGGTGCTGAAAGCTTGGCCTCCAGCGGCACCGCCACCCAAATCCATCCAATGCCCGCGACTCACGGCATAGCCGACCAAATGGTCATGGTGGTAAATGGGTTTGACAAAGGTGATGTCATTGATGTGGGTACCCCCTTGGTAAGGGTCATTAACCACCAGCACATCCCCTTCGACAATATTTTCTTTACCAATACCATTAACAGCCGCTTCGGCGCTGAATTTCATCGCCGCCAAATGAATCGGGCAGTTTGCCGCTTGGCTTAACAGCTGCAAATCCGCATCATAAATGGCATTGGAAAAATCCAGCATGTCCGCCAGAATCGGCGAAAATGATGACCGTTGCAATACCGTCGCCATGCGATCACTGGCAAAGTCAAACACACTGCGCAACACCTCAAAAGTGATGGGGTTTAATTCAGTTGTTACCACATTGTTATTTGTCGTTGAGCTCATATCTGTTCTCCAATCTTTATTTGCCAGCGGCCATACTTACATTTGCCAATTCCTCATCATTTGCAGCACTGCTTTCAATTTCAATGATGAGTGTGCCCATCTCATTCAAATAGGCATGGGTTTGTGGCGGCAAGACTGTACACGCATGCTCATATTCGATGATGGCCGGCCCCTCAATGTGGTCTTGTGCACCTAAGGCCTCTCCATCAAATACGGTACACAACTGCCATGCGCCATCGAAATAAACCTCTCGTTCACCTTTGATGAGGTCTTGGTCGCTAACCCTATTGAATTCCAAATGTGGCGGCTCATCCATCTGACCTATGGCCGTGACACCCAATGAAACAAATGCCGGCGCAAAATCGTTTGAGCTCACCCCAAACTCTTGCTCATGTACTTTGTGGAATTCTTGTTCAATCGCAGCCAGACTGCTCTGGGTAATCTCTCCATCTGGCAAGCTGACATCTACTTCATACGATTGACCCACATAGCGCATTTGCGCTGTTTTTGAGATGCTGATGCGTTCGACCTGCGCATAGCCTTGTTCCAGCAATGCTTGTCGCGCTTTTTCCATCAACTCTGCAAAAATGGCATTGATCTCATTGAGATTGGCGGCCTGTACGGGTGAATAATAAAATTTTTCAATGTCTTGACGCAGATCCATGACTGTCGCACCAAATGCAGAAGCCACACCGGCATGAGGTGGTACGATGACTTTCGGTATGTTCATGGATTTGGCCACAATACAGGCATGTAAGGCACCGGCCCCGCCAAAACTGGCATAGACAAAGTCGCGTGGATCACGCCCTCTGGACACCAAAACTTTTTTCACTGCTTGGGCCATGTATTCACAGCCGATGCGTATCATGCCTTCGGCTGTCTCAAGCGTAGACAAGCCTATTTTTTTCGCCAATTCAGACATCGCAGCTTCTGCCGCCGGTATGTCCAATTGGAATTTGCCATTTAAGGTTGGATCTAGCCGTCCCAACAACAGGTTGGCATCGGTAATGGTAGGTTGCGTACCGCCGCGGCCATAACACACTGGCCCGGGCTCAGAACCGGCACTTTTTGGACCAACTCGAAGCGAACCACCCGCATCTATCCAGCCGATAGAGCCGCCACCCGAACCGATGCTGTGAATGTCCAGCATAGGCACCACAATCGGCACTTCCCATTCCAGCTCATGATTGCGCGTGATTAAGCCTTGGCCATTTTCAACAATGGACACATCAAAACTGGTTCCCCCCACATCGGTATGAACGATATGGTTAAACCCAGTCTTGGCGGTCAAATAACTGGCATAGGCCACACCACCAGCAGGACCAGATTCCAGCATGTCTTCAGGGTGATTGCGAGCAGTTGCCGCAGACATCACCCCACCGCTGCTTTTTAATATCAACAATTGACCCTTAAAGCCGTTTTCAACCAAGCGCGACTCCAAATCATCCATGTATTTCACCATCACCGGCATACAGGCCGCTCTGACAGCAGTGGTCACAAACCGGCCATGCTCGCGAAAAATAGGTCGAGTTTCTGATGACAAAACAATGTGTACTGATGGGCAAATCTCGCGCAATATGTCGCGCATTTGTTGTTCGTGTTTGCCACTTGCATACGAGTTGATAAACCCAATGGCAACAGCTTGCACTCCAGAAGCTTTGATTTTGTGCGCAATCTCTTGTGCTTGTTGGATGTCCAACGCTCTGACCGTTTTCCCTTGCGCATTCATGCGCTCCGAGACGGTGTAGCGGAAACGACGTCGAATAATCGGTTTGGGTTTGGTTTGATACGGATCGTACAAAAATTGGCGGTGCTGGCGACCGATTTCAATGGTGTCTCTGAACCCATCGGTGGTGATGAGAGCCGCATCGGGGTAGCTTCTTTCAATCAAAGCATTGGTCGCCGTAGTGGTACCATGCATTAAATAGGAAATGTCCGCCATATCAATATTGGCTTTTTTAATTGCCTCCAAAACAGCTATTGAGCGGTCGTGTTTTGTGGTTAAAACTTTTGCTGCAACTTGTTGACCAGTCTTTTCTTCCCATGCAAACAAATCGGTAAACGTGCCCCCTACATCGACACCAACTCTCCACATGTCACTTCTCCTTATGGTTGTTTATTCGTTGTTGAGCTTCAATTTGTATCGTGCTAGCGGTACGGGGTCAATGCTATGAAAGTAACAAACTCATACAGCCTCTTATACCATAGTACGAAGAATTTTTTATAATTAAATTAATGACTTAGAATATGGAATTAAAAAATCGCCGTGATTTGAACAAAAAATGAACTGTTTGTCTGTCAACGGTATAACGACTGAGGCTGAAACTGTATGTTTACCGCCCTTACAGCTTGGACAATGCAAGTGTCTTAAACAATACCCTATGACTCAATGCATTGATTGCCAAGTAAATGAAGCAGATGTGTTCAGCCAGAAAAAACCGGCAGCCTATTCAAGCGCATGGTGACATTGAGCAGCCAATCTGCAAGAAGTCTGCTTTAAATCATGTAAAGCCATATAAAAGCGGCCTGTAAACATTTACAGGCCGCTTGTGGGATTACCTCATTACCTTGTTCAATCGTAATAAAAACCATAAGCACTGAAAACATAAGCAACAGGGGACACCGCGACTTTGATTTTTAAGCCCTGTCCATCGGCAGAACGTGATTTGCGTAAATACTGACTGTCATGCACGGACATCGCGGTACGCACATCCAATTCGGGTATCCAAATTTCCAATTGGGTCGAAGAAGTGCTGCGGTATTGCATGGTTTTAAATGACTGTACCTCAACATCCCATCCCTGCTACCATGTCCATGAAAGCAATGCCCATACACACAAAACTGTTTTGCTGCCGCTCCATACAAATAAACCCATCATGATGGTATACGCCATGTGATCATAAGCATAAAAGCCACGACCACCTTGTGCTTGGGTGCGCTTATCGCGCACATAGGTTTGCCGCCACATCCACACCCATAATATTCCCATACCTGCCCACAATAGCCATGCCAGCGGACGGTAGCTGATGTGTATAGGCAAAAACATCCCCACAACCATCGCGAACATCATGCATACTTTTATGGTAGCAAACATCATTCATTCCTTATGAAAAAGCGGCCTGTAAACGTTTACAGGCCGCTTTGGATATCGCTGAAGCGATTAAGCAAACACGCTTAACAATTGTTGCACCACGGCTTTGGGCATAAAGAACATCCAGCCCCACACAAACGCGACGATCCACACCATATACGGTACGGTTTTGGCTTGGCCTGTGCACAGTTTCACCAAGGCATAGCTGATAAAGCCCATGGCGATGCCGTCGGCGATGGAGTAAGTGAATGGCATGAACACGATGGTCAAGAATGCCGGTACGGCTTCGGTGATGTCGTCCCATTTGATGCCGGTAATGCCTTGTATCATCAACACACCGACATAAATCACCGCAGGCGCAGTGGCATAACCCGGTACGCTTTGAGCCAAAGGCGCGAAGAACAAACACGCCAATAACAACAAGCCCACCACGATGGCGGTCAAACCCGTGCGGCCACCCGCGGCCACACCAGACGCCGATTCAATGTACGGCGTGGTCGACGAAGTGCCCAACATCGCACCAGCGGTAATCGCGGTCGAGTCAGCCAATAAAGCGCGTTTCAAACGCGGCAATTTGCCATCTTGCAGCAAACCCGCGCGGTTGGCCACACCGACCAAAGTGCCGGTAGAGTCAAACAAATCCACCAAGAAAAACACAAAAATCACACCTATCATCGCAGGGGTGAACAAGTCTTTGAAATCCATTTGCATGAAGGTCGGTGCAATCGACGGTACGGCGCCCACCACGCCGACGATTTTGTTATAGCCCATCAAAGTCGACAAGGCAGTCACCGCCAAGATGCTGATGATGATGGCACCGCGCACGCGGTAGTGGTGCATGATGACGATTAACAGCAAGCCAAACAAAGTGAACAAAGGACCGTGGGTTTGCAAATCGCCCAAGCTCACATAAGTGGCTTGATTGGCAACGATGATGCCCGAGGTTTTCAGGCCGACCAAGGCCAAGAACAAACCTATGCCGCCACCTATGGCCAGTTTCAAAGTCATCGGAATGGCGTTAATCAAGGCTTCACGGATGTTGGAGAAGCTCAAGGCGAAGAACAACAAGCCAGACACAAATACTGCGGCCAAAGCCACTTGCCAAGGCACACCCATGCCCAAACACACGGCGTAAGTGAAATAAGCGTTCAAGCCCATGCCCGGTGCCAAGGCAATCGGGTAATTGGCCACGGCGCCCATCACAAAACAGCCTATGGCGGCGGTCAAACAAGTGGCCACAAACACCGCGCCATGGTCCATGCCGGTTTCGGCCAGAATCAAGGGGTTAACGATGACGATGTAACACATGGTGAGAAAAGTGGTGAGGCCAGCCAAGGCTTCGGTGCGGACGGTGGTGCCGTTTTGACTCAGTTTAAAATAGCGCTCAAGAAAGCCGCCTGATGGGGGCGTTTGGCTCATGTGGGTTTCCTTCAAAATACTGCGACGCGTGTGCGGTTAAAAAATGTAAAACAAAACAGAATTATAATGCGATTTTGTGCACAGCAGCGTGAAAATTTCCGCGCATTCACTCGGCAGCGTGGCGATTGAGGATGGCTTTGGCCGCCACCACGCCCTCGGCCATGGCCGTGGCGATACACGGATGTTGCTTTTGTGTCACTTCGCCTATGGCATAGACATTGGGCAACGAGGTTTGCAAAAATTCATCGGTGGCGACAAAGCCGCGTTCATCACGCGCGACGCTCAAACCTTCCGGCACACTGGCTTGCCAACCGTAAAACACCGCCCACGCATCAAAGGCCACGCCATTGATGCTCATAGAAGCGGCCTGTAAATCATATGCGCCCACATGCACGCGCTCGGGTGCACAGCGCGCTTGCCACAAGCGTTGTGCCCGCACATGGCGCGCATACACATGCACATCCGCGCCTTGTTCGGCCAACCATACTGCGTTTTCAAACGCATTGTCGCCGCCGCCCAACACGGCAATTTTCTTGTTCGCCACTTGCTGTTGCCAAATGTGATTGCCGGGGCCTATCCAAATGTGCGGATTGGGTGGTATCGCCTCGGGCAAGCCTTTAGCGCACACGCCAGTGGCCAACACCACATGGCGCGCACGGTAGACATGCCAACCGCCCTCGCCGTCCAAACTGTGCACACAATATTGGTCGGCCAGTGGGTGCACTTGGGTCACGCGCTGTTGCAGCAATACCGGAATGTGGTGCAAGGCCACGGTTTGCGCCAAGGCATGCGCCGTGTCCAAGCCGGTCGCCAACGGCGCGTTCGCCTCCCAACCGCCAGCCAAATCATTGTGCAAACACAAACCGCCCACCGCATCGGCCGCTTCCAATACCCACGCTTGCATGCCCATGCGCGTCAGCCACAAGGCGCAAGAAATCCCCGCCGGCCCTGCGCCGATGATCAAGACCTCACAGTGTTTGTAAGCGGCCTGTAAATCCAAGTCACACGTCAATTCCATTGCGTTCACCCTTCTTCGCTTTGAAGCTGTTTTTATTTGCTTTTTAAGCTGATTCTAGCCGAATTTTGCCCACAGGGTCGCCCTGTTTAGGCAAGTGTTGGGTGTGTTATCATGCACGTTTGGCTTTATGTACACAGAAAAGAATGGCACAGCATGAATCCTGCTTCTGACAGTGCTTTAATCATTGATAACGCACACAAAACCTATAAGAATGGCTTTACCGCCCTCAAAGGCGTGAGCTTTGATGTGAAACAAGGCGAATTTTTTGGTTTGTTGGGCCCCAATGGTGCCGGCAAAACCACGCTGATTTCGGCGATGTCGGGTTTGGCACGCCTCACCCAAGGCAATATCAGCATCATGGGCTATGACACGCGCAAAAACCCCAACCAATGCCGCATGAGCTTGGGCGTGGTACCGCAAGAATTGGTGTTCGACCCGTTTTTCACCGTGCGCGAAGCCTTGCAATTCCAATCCGGCTATTTTGGCATCCGCAAAAACGAGGCATGGATAGACGAATTGTTGGCCAAATTGAATTTGGAAGACAAAGCCAGCACCAATACCCGCAATCTGTCTGGTGGCATGAAGCGCCGCTTGATGGTGGCACAAGCCTTGGTACATCGTCCGCCTGTCATCGTGTTGGACGAGCCGACCGCTGGCGTGGACGTGGAATTGCGCCAATCGCTGTGGGTGTTTATTGAAGAATTGCACCAGCAAGGCCACACCATCATCCTCACCACCCATTATTTGGAAGAGGCGCAAATGCTGTGCAACCGCATTGCGATGATGAAACACGGTGAATTGGTGGCGCTGGATTCTACTGCCAATTTGCTCAAGTCTGGCCAAGGCATACGCGTGTCGCTGTTGTTGTCGGCACCGTTGCCTGCGGCTTTGCAAAAATGGTGTGTGCCGAGTGAAGGCGAAAACACGGTGTTGCAATTGGATGAATATGCGCAATTGGCGTATGTGTTGTCGACTTTGCAATACGAAAAAGTGGAAGTGAAGAATTTAACCGTGTTGGAAAACGATTTGGAACAGGTGTTTTTACAATTGATGCACGACGACAAGAAAGGGGTGGTGGCATGTTAACCGGCTTTCCTACCCTGTTGAAAAAAGAGGTATTGCGCTTTTGGAAAGTGGGCTTTCAAACCATTTTCGCGCCGGTGATTACCGCGCTGCTGTACCAATTGATTTTTGGACATGTGATGAAAAACCAGCCGGACATCTTGCCCGGCGTCAGCTATGCGGCGTTTTTAATCCCCGGCTTGGCGATGATGTCGATGACACAAAACGCGTTTGCCAATGCCTCTAGCTCCTTGATTCAATCGCGCTTGAGCGGCAATTTGGTGTTTATCTTGTTGCCACCGATTTCGATTTGGGCCTTTTTCCTTGCTTATGTCGGCGCGGCGATTGCGCGCGGTTTGTTTGTCGGCATCGGCGTGTTGGCGGTGTGTGCCTTCTTTGGTTTACCCTGGCCAGTGTCCATCACTTGGACGATTCTGTTTGCCATCATGGGCTGCGCCATCATGGGCACTTTGGGCTTATTGGCCGGCATCGTGGCGGAAAAATTCGACCAAATGGCGATGTTCCAAAACTTCCTCATCATGCCGCTGACGTTTTTATCCGGCGTGTTTTACTCGATTAACAGCTTGCCAGCGTTTTGGCGCACCATCAGCCATTTCAATCCGGTTTTCTATATGATAGACGGTTTTCGCTACGGCTTTTTCGGCCACAGTGACGTGTCACCGTGGTTGTCTTTGTCCGTGGTCACAATTTGTTGGCTTGCCACCTCTATCGGCATCTTAATGCTGTTAAAATCTGGCTATAAATTACGTCATTAATAAAGGTCTGCAATGTTAACTCCGGAACAAGTTCAAGCGATGATTGCCAATGTATTGCCGTGCGAGCACATCGCCGTGGAAGGCGATGGTCACCACTTTTTTGCCCACATCGTGTCGAGCGAATTTGAAGGCAAGGCACGCTTGGCGCGCCACCGCTTGGTCAAAGACGGTTTGGCCGATGTCATTGCCAGCAATGAATTGCACGCTTTGTCAATCGCCACAGCCGCCACGCCGAGCGAATGGGCTGCGAAACAACAATAATTCTTAAAACCCAAGATATGCGGCCTGTAAATGGTTTACAGGCCGCTTATGAAGAAAGAAAACCCCTGTGGATAAATTACGAATTCACGCCAATGGCCCACTCAATGGCGAAATCACCGTTTCTGGCGCCAAAAACGCGGCTTTGCCGTTGATGTGCGCGGCTTTGCTCACCAAAGAAACCCTGCGCTTGACCAATGTACCGATGCTGCGCGATGTCAAAACCACGCACAAATTGCTCGAAGGCATGGGCGCGACTGTGTCTACCGACGGTGTGAGCGTGTTTGACATCAATTGCGGCACTTTGAACGAATTGTGCGCACCGTATGATTTGGTCAAAACCATGCGTGCCTCCATCTTGGTATTGGGCCCAACTTTGGCGCATTTTGGCGAAGCACAAGTGAGTTTGCCTGGTGGCTGTGCCATCGGCTCCCGCCCTGTCGACCAGCATTTAAAAGGCTTGGAAGCGATGGGTGCCGACATTGTCATCGAGCACGGTTATGTCAAAGCCAAACTGAAAGCCAAACGCTTGCAAGGCACGCGCATCGTGATGGACATGGTCACTGTCGGCGGCACGGAAAACCTGATGATGGCCGCATGCTTGGCCTCGGGTACCACTGTGTTGGAAAACGCCGCTTTGGAACCTGAAGTGGTGGATTTGGGCGAATGCCTGATCAAAATGGGCGCGAAAATCTACGGTTTGGGCACCCCTACCATCACCATCGAAGGCGTGGAAAGCCTGCACGGCGCAGAACACGCGGTGGTGGCCGACCGCATTGAAGCCGGTACTTTCTTGTGCGCGGTAGCGATGACCGGCGGCAAGGTATTGCTGAAAAATGCCGCACCGAAAACCATGATGGCGGTGTTGGACAAATTGGTCGAAGCCGGCGCGCACATCGAAGCAGGCGACGATTGGATTTTAATCGACATGCAACACCGTCCACGCCCTGTGAACATTCGCACCTTGCCACATCCAGCCTTCCCTACCGACATGCAAGCGCAATTCATGGCGATGAATGCCATCGCCGATGGTCCATCCAAAGTGACTGAAACCATCTTTGAAAACCGCTTTATGCACGTGCCTGAGCTCAATCGCATGGGTGCGCAAATCACCACCGAAGGCAATACCGCCATGATGCAAGGCGTAGAGCATTTGTCTGGCGCGACCGTGATGGCGACCGATTTGCGCGCGTCTGCCAGCTTGGTGATTGCCGGCTTGGTGGCCAGTGGCGAAACCATCGTCGAACGCATTTACCACTTAGACCGTGGTTATGAAAACATCGAAGCCAAATTGGGCGGCGTCGGTGCCGATATTGTTCGCATCAGCGAATAATCCACTTACAATCGGCCTGTAAACGCTTACAGGCCGCTTGTTTGCATGAAAGCAGTGCCATGAAATACGTTTCTTTGGGTTTGGCCGTGTTGTGTGCCATGGGCCTCAGCGCTTGCCAACCTTCTTCAACTGACCACAAGACCGCAGCGCATGCCAGTGCTGCCACCAATATTGCCAAAGCTACCCCCGATTTTCACGGCAGCGACATCAGTGCCGAGGGCATAGGTGGCGATTTCAGTCTTACCAACCAAGATGGCAAAACCATGACTTTGGCCGATTTCAAAGGCAAGTTGGTGGTGTTGTCGTTTGGCTATACCCGCTGTCCTGACGTGTGCCCAACCACTTTATTGGATTTGGCACAGGTGATGACTTTGCTCGGTGACGATGCCAAAAAAGTGCAAGTGGTGTTTGTGTCGGTAGACCCAACACGCGACACGCCGGCGATTTTAAAAGACTATGTGCCGCTGTTTAACGACCAATTCATCGGTCTGACCGCCAAAGACGATGCCGCGATGGCGCCGGTGTTAAAAACATGGAAAATCGCCATGAGCAAAGTGCCGGTCAAAGACGGTCATTACAGCGTCGACCACAGCGCCGGCATGTATGTGCTCGATGCCAATGGCAAGGCCAAGCTCTACCTGCCTTACGCCACCAAACCAGAACAAATCACCGCCGACCTCAAAGCGCTGCTGAAATAACACCGATGTTTGAACTTGCCGGCGCCATTCCCTACCAAACCATCGCGTTTGACCGAGACATTACCGTCACCGTCAAACGCGTGGATTTGGTGCATCCGCACATCTCGGGCAACAAGTTTTACAAACTCAAATACAATTTGTTGGCGGCGCGCGCACAAGGCAAAACCCATTTAATCAGCTTTGGCGGCGCGTATTCCAACCACATCCATGCCTTGGCGCACGCCGCGCATGAATACGGTTTCAGCGCCAGTGCGTACATTCGTGGGCAGGAATTGGCTGAGCAGCCACTGAATCCAACCTTGCAAGACGCCGCCGACTTGGGCATGACCCTGCATTTCATCAGCCGCGCCGACTACCGTCAAAAACACACGCCTGAGTTTTTACAGGCCGCATTAGCGCGCTATCCAGATGCTTACATCATTCCCGAAGGCGGCAGCAATGCCTTGGCGATACAAGGCTGTGAAGAGATTTTGAGCGCGGCAGACACACAAGACTTTGAAATCATCGTGTGCGCCGTTGGCACTGGCGGCACCATCGCCGGCCTCATCAATGCCTGTGCGCCCACGCAGCGCATCATTGGCTATGCGGCGCTGAACAGCGATTATTTGAGCGCCGAAGTCGCCAAACACACCGACAAGCGCAATTGGCACATCGAACCTGAAAACGTGTTCGGCGGCTATGGCCATTTCAATACTGAGTTATTGGATTTCATAGACGCCACCGCCGCCGCGCACCAGCTGCCGCTAGACCCCATCTACACGGGCAAAGCGTTTTACCGCTTGTGCACACAGATTGCCGCCGGTGATTTTGCCCCACACAGCCGCATCTTGTTCATCCACAGCGGCGGTTTACAAGGCCACCGCGCTGCCACCACGCCCACCTCGGCAACAATGTGCTGATTTTGCGCGGAATTTCGCGCCAGCATTCCCGCTTGCTCTGACTTGGGTCAAAACACCGTTTTCGCCGCAGGGTATAAAAACTTTGTTAAAATGGCTGCCTAAGCTGGGCACAAGGAGGGGAAAAATGTTAGAAGCATTGTTTCACAACCGCACGCTGCATTTGGGCTTGGTATTGTTAACACTGTTGCTGTCGTTTGCCTTGGCATTGATGGCGGTGTTTGGCAGTATTTACCAAAGCATTGCCTATCTTGTGTTTTTACCCGTGTGTTTCATGTTTTTTTTATCGGGTTTATTTGGGCTGTTGATTGATGTCGATGAACAACGCGAGCATCCGCGCCTGAAAAAACTCTATTCGCTGCAATTGGCGGTATTGTTGTTTGCCGTGTTATTGATACCGTTGTCGGCGACTTTTTTGACAGAATTCTGAGATGACCTCTAGCCACAATTTGACCATAGCCTTGTCCAAAGGCCGCATTTTCGATGAAACCTTGCCTTTGTTGGCAGCCGCAGGCATCACCCCTGCTGAAGACCCTGAAAAATCACGCAAGCTGATTATAGACACCAACCATCCCAACATCCGCTTGGTGATTGTGCGTGCCACCGACGTGCCCACTTATGTGCAATACGGCGCCGCCGATTTGGGCATTGCCGGTCGCGATGTGTTGACCGAATACGGTGGCGACGGCCTGTATCAACCGCTGGACTTGCGCATCGCCAAATGCCGCATGATGGTGGCAGTGCGTAAAGGCTTTGATTACGAAGCCGCCTCGCGCCCGGGCAGCCGCTTAAAAGTAGCGACCAAATACCCCGACATCGCCATGGAACACTTCTCGAATAAAGGCGTACACGTCGACATCATCAAATTGTACGGCTCTATGGAATTGGCACCGTTGGTGGGTTTGTCCGATGCCATCGTCGATTTGGTGTCTACGGGCAACACCTTGAAAGCCAACAATCTGGAAGCGGTAGAGCACATCAGCGATGTGTCCAGCCGTTTGGTGGTGAACAAAGCCGCGTTGAAACTCAAATACGAAGTCATACAACCCATCATTGATGCCTTCCGCGACGCGCGCCAAGAAGCGTAACACGCATCACCATAAGCGGCCTGTAAGCCTTGAAAGAGGTTTACAGGCCGCATTTTTTCATTTTGATTGTTAATTGAAGCACTTGGGCGAAAAACAACAACATCGCATGCCATATAAACACGCATGGACATGGCATACGGCTGGGCTTCTAGTAGCACGCACTGCGCTTTTGTTCTGCCCTCTTGTCGGCAGGCGCAACTTCGATTAGTGTGTTTGCACCGCGTGTTCATTTTAAGGAGTAGTCATGAAAAAATCTGTGTTGCTGTTGGCCACTGCCGCCAGTTTGTTGGCCGTGTCTTTCTCCAGCCAAGCCGCCAGTTTCAATTGTAAAAAAGCCAGCAAGGCCACCGAGCGTGCCATCTGCGCCAACCAACGCTTGAACGAAGCCGATACCAAGCTCACCAACACCTACAATATTTTGTGGGGTTTTGGCGCTGACAATGAAAGCCTGCGCAGCGAGCAATTGCAATGGCTGCGTGAGCGCAACCAATGTGGCAACCGCGTGGCCTGCATCAGCGAAGAATACCAACGCCGCCAACGCCAATTGGAACAGCAAATTCGCTACCAACAAGGCGGTTAAATCTGGCTTGTAACCCTATCAAAGCGGCCTGTAAACCCAAGCAAGGATTTACAGGCCGCTTATTTTATTCAGATACACTTACTGCTTTGTTTTACTGTCTGTGCGTTCACACTGCCTTAATTCAATTCCAACGCGGTTTGAATGTTAATCTCACCCACCAGCAATTTGTGCACAGGGCAAGACTCGGCCACTTTTAACAAACGCGCTTTTTGGCTGTCGTCCAAAGCGCCGGCAATGTGCACTTGGCGCACGATTTGGCGCGGTTCGCCCGCTTTGGGTTCTTCTGGGTCGAGCAGCAAATCCACTTTCACCTCTTGCAAATCCCAACCCTTGTGGTCGGCATACATTTGCAAAGTCACGGTCGTGCACGCGCCCAGCGCCGACAACAATACCTGCATCGGATTCGGTGCGGTATCACCGCCGCCTTTTTCTACCGGCTCATCCACCTGCCAGCTGTGACCGGCTGGGTCGCTCAAATCCACAACGTATTTTTGCTGGGTGCTCTTGGCCTGCGCTTGGTAAGACATGGTGTCGCTCCTTGTTCAGATGGCTGCATGGAAAGTCTGTGCTGCAAAACACCATCATAACCACTGCTGCTGCGTTTGCGTGTTAAAACGGGTCAGCGACGATAAAAAATGTGCAGTACTCTCCTGCATTTTACGCATGTGTGCCCATGCCATGGGTATTCATTTAATGCTAATCATTATCATTTAATTACAATTTCGATTATACTCAAGCCTCTATTCACTCGATACCCTAGCGATGCTTATGAACAGCAACATTTTATGGCGCAGCCTGTGTGTGGCCGCCACCTTGGCCGTTTCTCCCGTCATCATGGCACAAAGCCTCACTTGGCAAGGCCAAAGTTTGCAATTCAAACACACTCCACAAAAAATCGCCGTGTACGAATTGTCGGCCTTAGATACCTTGCAAGCCTTGGGCGTGCGCGCCAGCATCGTGCCCGATGCCATGTTTCCGGTCACTGTGGCGGCGTATAACCAAGGCCACGCCACAAAAGCGGGCAGCTTATTCGAGCCTGATATCGCCGTTTTGACGGCGCAAAAACCCGATTTAATCATCGTCGGCGGCCGCTCCAAAGCCAAACAAGACACGGTGAAAGACATCGCGCCGACCTTGGATTTAAGCCCAGACACCAATCACTACATGGCCGATTTGCAAGCGCGCACCGATTTGCTCGCCAACACTTTTGGCAAACAAGCCACCGCCGCCCAACGCTTGCAAACCATCCACAGCAAACAGGCTCAGTTGAAGACACAAACCCGCGGTAAAACCGCGTTGATGCTGTTCACCAATAAAGGCAATTTTATGCCACATGCCGAAGGCGAGCGTTTTGGTTTTGTGTATGATTTCGCTGGTTTGCAGTCGGTATTGCCTGCTGTGCCACCGAAAGACGACAATGAACCGGCCAAACCGCGTCCTGCAGCGGGCACGCCTGAAGCCGAAGCGGCCAAAATCAAAGCAGCTGAGCGTTTACAGGCCGCTGTGCAGCAACAACCGGATTACCTGATTGTGCTCGACCGCGGTGCGGTCAACACCAATGACTACACCGCTGCGCAAGAATTACAAAAAAACGCCATTTTGAGGCAAGCCAAAGGCAAAATCATCATGGTGGACGCGAATGCGTGGTATTTGACCGGCGCTGGCTTGGCCAATACCGAGTTGATGTTGGACGAATTAATCAAAGCAACCAAATAGTTAGCTTGTAGCGGATTGAATGTTAAAAGCGGCCTGTAAACCCCATTTCAAGGTTTACAGGCCGCTTGTGAATGCCGATTAGCGCGTGGTATAGCCACCGTTGGCAAAAATGGTTTGGCCGGTAATCCACCAACCATCGCTGACCAAGAAACGCACCAACGGTTCTATGTCTTCGATTTGGGTCAAGCCGCCCAAGGCCGACGCCGACTGGTGGTAAGCCACCGCATCGGCGCTTTCTTGTCCGTAGAAAAACGGCGTGTCCATAGGCCCTGGTGCTACTGCTGTTACCGAAATGCCACGGCCACCGAATTCCTTAGAGGCGGCGCGGGTATAGTGTTCTACCGGCGCTTTCAAGCCCTCATAAGTCGAATACAGGCCGGTATAGGCCGCCAACAAGCTGGTGACGATGGTACAAATCTTACCGTGGTCGTTCAAATGTTTGCCCGCTGCTTGCATAAAGAAATAGGCGATTTTGGAATTGATGTCGCTCATCTCATCAAATTCTTGCTCGGTTGTGTCCAAAAACGGCTTTTTCAACACCTTGCCGACGGTATTGATGGCGATGTCAACGCTGCCGAGTGCTTGTTTGGCGCTGACAAACAAATCTTCTATCGCCGCGATGTGCGACAAATCGGCCTGAAACAGCGCCACATTGACCCCATGGGCTTGCACCGCTTGCAGCGTGGCTTCGGCTTCGGCCTGTGTGGCGGCGCTGTTGTAATGAATGAACACATTGGCGCCTTGTTCGGCCATGCGCCGCGCAATCAAACCGCCCAGATTTTTGGCGCCACCGGCGATGACCACATTTTTGTATTTCAAGCTGTGCACTGTCATGTTGATTCCCTCTGTTAGCTATGGTGAAACAACATCTTAAGCGCATTTGATTGTTTGAAATACCTGTTAGAATGGAACAGATTATTCAACAAACTTGCACAATATGGACAAAATCGAACGCCTGAAACTGTTTTGCTTGGTGGCAGAAAAACAATCGTTTGCCCAAGCGGCCAAGCTGCTGAATTTGCCGCGCTCCAACGTCACGTATGCGGTGCAAGCCTTGGAAAAAGAATACGAGGTATTGCTGTTTTACCGCACCACCCGTCAAGTAACGCTCACCCACGATGGGCAAGGCTTTTACGACGAGGCCAAGCTTGTGTTGGGGCAATTGAAAGAGCTGAACCGCTTTAAGGCGCATGTGCGCCACCAAGAAGGCAAAATCAGTTTGGGACTGCCCAACCGCATGGCCACGCAAATCGTATTGCCACATCTGTCCGAATTTCAACAGCGCTACCCGCAAGTGAAAGTCTTGCTCAACAGCGACGATGGCTATTCCAATTTGCTCGAGCAGCAATTGGATGGTGTGGTGCGTTTGGGCGCGGTACAGGCCGACTATTTGATTGCCAAACCCATTGCCACCATTCCGATAGCCACTTATGCCGCACCCAGCTATCTGGCGCGCTATGGTCAACCGCAATTGTCACAATTGGATGGTCATTGGGCGGTGGAATACTTGGTCGACAAGGCACACAGCGACTTGAGCACGCTGGCGTTTGCCAACCAAACGCACAAACTGCCGTATCGCGTGTTGGTGCAAGACACCGAGTCTTATCTCAACGCTGGCTTGGCCGGCTTGGGCTTGATTCAAATTCCCGTGTTCGATGCCCAAGCGTATCTTGCCAGCGGTCAATTGCAAACGGTGTTGACCGACTTACCACCACTGACGGTGGCATTGACCATCCTCATCACCGACCGCAAATACCGCCCGCAATACATGCAAGACTTCATCGCTTGGCTAGAGGATTTGCTGAGGCAGTATTGCGTTAGCGCTGCTTAAAAGATAAGCATCCAATACCCAAAGCGGCCTGTAAACCAATATTGTGGCTTACAGGCCGCTTGCTATCTTGTTCCAAATCAAAGATTAACCATTGCCCAAGGCAAATGCCACTGCGGCTTCGGCGTGGATGGCGGTGGTGTCGAACAGCGGCACACCGACATCGACTTCGCCCACCAACATCACGATTTCGGTGCAGCCCAAGATGATGGCTTCGGCGCCTTGTTCCACCAGACGCAACATGATGCTCACGTAGCGGGCGCGCGATTCGGCATTGACTTCGCCCAAACACAGTTCTTCATAAATAATGCGGTGCACGTCGGCGCGTTCGGCCGCATCGGGCAGCAACACTTCCAAGCCGTGTGCTTGCAAACGCGCGCGGTAAAATTCTTGCTCCATCGTGAATGCCGTACCGAGCAAGGCCACTTTGCTGATGTCATGGTTCAAAATCGCGCGCGCGGTGGCGTCGCCGATGTGCAATAAGGGAATGTCGACCGCGGCTTGTATCTGCTGCGCCAATTTGTGCATGGTATTGGTGCACAACACCACGCATTCGGCGCCAGCGGCCTGTAAGCTCTGCGCCGCTTGCGCCAACACGACGCCAGCTTGATGCCATTCGCCCGCGTGTTGCAAGCGCTCGATTTGGGCGAAATCGACGCTGACCAACACCAATTTGGCCGAATGTAAGCCGCCCAAGGCGGCTTTGATGCCTTGGTTGATGTGTTGGTAATACAAAACCGTCGACTCCCACGACATGCCGCCGATTAAACCGATGCAACGCATACGCCCTCCTCGTTTTCTGAAGTATGCCCCATCTTAATCAAGCCGTGACACCGGGTCTAGAACAAACTTGCGCGGCTTAAGGCAGCGTGAACATGAACAAGATAAAGATGGCGGGCTAATCGGCAGACACGCTGTCAACGCGGCGGTGTTTGGCGCATTCGCTGGCGTATTGTTTGCCCCATGCGTCCATCACCTCGATGACGGGCATCAGCGTTTTGCCAAAATCGGTGAGCGAGTATTCCACTTTCGGCGGCACTTGTGGATAGACTTCGCGGTGCACGATGCCGTCGTCTTCCAATTCGCGCAATTGCAGCGTCAACATGCGCTGGGTGATGTCGGGCAACAGGCGGCGCAATTCATTGAAACGCTGCGTGCCGCTGCACAAGTGGTACAGAATCAAAATCTTCCATTTGCCACCGATAATGGCCAAGGTGGTGGTAACGGCGCTGCAGCCGCTGGGCGAGGTTTCGGCATAGCCTGAGTTGATGGTATTCATAGTGTGTTCACAGTATAAAAAATGTGCGTACTTTTAAAATTAAACATAGCCACTATAATACACCTATGGATACAAAACACACAGAGCAAAACCTTTTTTAGCTTGTGTGTAAACCACTTACAGGCCGCACAGCGCGCTGTCAGTAAGCTTTTCTCAAACCCCAAACAAGGACATTACCATGCGCATCCAAGAATTAGACCGCATCAATGAATTGGCTCAAATAGCCCGCAACGTGGGTTTGAGCGCAGCCGAAGCAGCCGAACGCGCCAGCTTGCGCCAAACCTATTTGCGCAAAATGCGCGGCCAATTAACCAACACGCTGGCCAAAGTCACCGTGCTCGACCCTGAAGGCACCGATGTGACCCCATTAAAACTGCGGGCACACCAATGGTCTGGCAATATGCAACAAGTCAGCGAATAAACACGCGCAACGAATACAACCAATCAGCCAAGGAGCACACCATGCGTCAAGTCCGTCACATTTATTCAAAAAACATGCGCCATTGGGTAGGCGATGGCTTTTGGGTAGAGCCTTTGTTTTCACACATGGGCGCAGACAAAGGCACCAATCCATTTTTGATGCTGGACTATGCGGCTCCGTATGATTTCAAACCCAACCGCAACCGCCCACGCGGCGTCGGCCAACACCCACACAAAGGTTTTGAAACCGTGACCATCGCCTACCAAGGCGAAGTGGCGCACCGCGATTCCACCGGTGGCGGCGGCATCATCCGTGCTGGCGATGTGCAATGGATGACGGCCGGCAATGGCATCATTCATGAGGAATTCCATTCCGATGAATTCAGCCAAAACGGCGGCTTGTTTGAAATGGTGCAATTGTGGGTGAACTTGCCAGCCAAAGACAAATCGGCACCGGCACGCTACCAACACCTGAGCAAAGACCATATCCCAGTGGTGGCATTGGCCAATGATGCCGGCTCAGTGCGCGTCATCGCCGGAACGTATGAACACACAGCCGGCGCGGCCGACACCTTCACCGAATTGAACGTGTGGGATGTGGCGCTCAAAGCCGGTAAACACGCCAGCGTGCGCGTTCCTGCCAACCACAGCTTGTCGATGGTGGTGTTGCGCGGCGAGGCGGTATTCAATGGCAGTGATACGGCCAAAGCCGGACAATTGGTCGGTTTTGTCGACGGTGATGGCGAAGTCAGCATCCAAGCCAATGGCGATGAGGACGTGAAAATTCTGTTGCTCTCAGGCATTCCGATTGATGAACCCGTGGTCGGTTACGGCCCGTTTGTGATGAACAGCGAAGACGAAATTCGCGCCGCCATAGACGATTTTAACAGCGGACGTTTTGGTCGCATCCCCGCTTAAATCCTGTCCCAGCCTCGTGCTGGGATGGTTTTTTTATAGCGTATAAGCGGCCTGAAAGGCTGAAGATGAAACCTTTATTAACCCCAGTAAACACAGCAACAACCAACCTGTACACCCCGACCCATGCCGCCAGCGAATTACAGCCTGAATGGCTGTATTTGCATGCGCAGATGCCACCGGCCAAGTGGGCGAGTTTGCCCAGTTTTGGTGGCGCAGCCTCATGGTTGGGCATGCACCACAGCTTGCGCAAAGGCCAAAACGAACTCGATTACCTCAATCGCCAGTTTTTAAACCACAACATCGAGGCCGACAGCTATCGCCAACGCTTGTTACAGGCCGCTTTTCTGCATTACGGCCATTTGCATGGTCACCACCACTTGGAAGACGATGCCGATTTTCCGCGCTTGCGTTTGCTAGAGCCGAAATTGAACGCAGGCTTTGATTTGCTTGAGCGCGACCATGTGGCGGTGGCCGCGCAAACCCAACACATAGACAGCTTGTTAAACGAGCTCAAACATGCCGAGACAGCCACGCCTGCCTTGGCCGAGCGTTTGCAGCAAGCGATGGCGCGCAATGGCGAATTATTGTACCGCCATTTGGCCGATGAGGAGGACTTGGTCATCCCCGTGTTGGCCTTAAATGCATGAGGAATGCGGCAAGCACGGCAGACAGGTGTATGATAAGACGCATCTTCTGCCGTGATGCCTGCCATGTCCAAGCCCACCCAAAACTGGATACACACCGCCCCGAGTCTGCGCTATTTTGAGCGCATCGAGGCGTTTTTCAGCAGTTACGAATATGCGCCGCATCGGCACGACACCTATGCCATAGGCACGACGCTGTCGGGCGTGCAAAGCTTCAATTACCGTGGCACGGCCGAACACAGCACGCGCGGGCAAGTCATCGTCTTGCATCCCGATGAAAAACACGATGGCCGCGCCGGCACCGAGCACGGCTACCACTATCACATGCTCTACATCCAGCCCGCGCTGTTTCAAGACATCTTACAAGGCCAGCCCTTGCCGTTTATCGAACACGGTCTGAGCCGCGATGCGCATTTGCACCGCATCTTGCAACGCTTTTTTCAGCAGCAAACGGCGGCCATCAACACGCTGACCGAAGAAGACACGCTGTTTGATTTGGTCACCACGCTGCAACAACTGGCCACTTCTCAAACCAGCCGCAACAAACTCGCCGACGGCATCGCCGCCGCACGTGCGCGCGAGTATTTGGACGCGCACTGGCAAAACGACATCAGCTTGGCCGATTTGGAAGCCTGTAGCGGCCGCGACCGCTGGCGTTTGTCGCGCGATTTTCGGCTGTTGTACGGCACCAGCCCGCACCGCTACCAAATCATGCGCCGCTTAGACCACGTCAAAGCCAGCTTATTGGCCGGTGCCACGCCCGTCGATGCCGCGTATGCGGCCGGATTTTTCGACCAAAGCCACATGCACCGCCATTTCGTCGCCAGCATCGGCATGCCGCCTGCGCGGTGGCAAAAATTGCTATTGCCCTCACACACTGCCTCTTAAACGTGGTTAGACATAACAAGCGGCCTGTAAACGTTTACAGGCCGCTTGTATCGTGGCTAAAGCAAGTGCACGCCTTGCACAAAATCCCACCACATATAGACTCCCGACAGCAACAATAACAGCACCAACAACTTGTTCATGTGCTTGAGCCACTGCGCATTGGCAATGTGGCTACCCTATGCCCGACCTGCCAGTGTATACGCTAAGGGTGCGCCCGCTGCGCCGACGGAAATCAGCAACGACACCACAAACCGCATCCACACCCACTTTTTGCACGCGGATGAATTAGGCGAAAACAAAGTTTAAGTCACTCTCTGTTACAGCTACGGTTTGCAGAGGCTGCGTTAGCAGCCTCTTTTTTTATTTTTTGGGTACATTAATAGACCAACTCTATTTATCTTGTTGCAACACCTTATCCCAAGCATGAAAAAGCGGCCTGTAAACGTTTACAGGCCGCTTTTTTGAGGGTTTTGAATACTTAAGCTTGTTGAGGGTTTTGTTGCAATAAGCGTTGTGCGTTTTCGGCGCAACTGACGTCGGCAGGCTTGTTGAGGATGGCGTCGACCACGGCTTGCAGTTTTTGTTTGCCCAGCGTCAATTGCTGAATTTGCGCCTCCATCTCGGCCATGCGCTGTTGCAAACGCGCCACCATGATTTCGTGTTGGTGCGCATCGTCATCCAATGGCAGCAAAGCCTTGATTTCCTCTAAGGCAAAACCCACTTGCTGCGCGCGCTGTATCCACATCAGCCACGCCACATCGTCGTCGCTGTAATGGCGGTAGCCATTGGCATGGCGTTTGGCCTTGGGCAAGAGCTGGATTTTTTCGTAAAACCGAATGGTGGGCGCGGCCACACCGCTGATGCGCGACAATTCACCGATGTTCATAAGCACCTCTTGACCTTAAAGTGAGCTTCAATCTTACCATGGCTCATCGTTAATCAGCTCTTGAATGAGGTTCCCCATGCACGTGTACAGCCCCTTAACCCTCAACTGTGGCACTACCTTAAACAACCGCATCGTCAAAGCGGCGATGGAAGAAAACATGGCCGATGCCGAGCATGCACCCAGCGCCGAGTTAATCCGTTTGTATCAGGCGTGGGCGCAAGGTGGCGCTGGTTTGCTCATCACCGGCAATGTGATGGTAGACCGCACCGCCATGACCGGCGCTGGCGGCGTGGTCTTGGAAAACGCCAACCAGTTGCCGCGTTTTCAAGCATGGGCACAGGCAGTGCAACAACACGGCGCCCACATTTGGATGCAGCTCAATCACCCCGGTCGCCAAATGCCAAAAGATTTGGGGCAAACCGCGTATGCGCCGTCGGCGATTGCGCTGAATTTGGGCTCGCTGTCCAAGCAATTCGCGCCACCGCAAGCCTTGAGCACAGACCACATCGAAGCGATTATTGAACGCTTTGTGCACAGCGCCCAATTGGCCGAACAAGCTGGCTTCAATGGCGTGCAAATCCACGCCGCGCATGGCTATTTGCTCAGCCAGTTTTTGTCGCCACTGAGCAATGTGCGCACCGACGACTGGGGCGGCGACTTGCGCCAACGCGCACGGCTGTTGCTGGAGATTGTGCGCCGCATACGTGCGCTGGTGGCGCCGACGTTTGCAGTAGCGGTGAAACTCAATTCGGCCGATTTCCAACGCGGCGGCTTCAGCGCCGCAGACGCCAAAACCGTGGTGATGTGGTTGGGCGAGTTAGATGTCGATGTGGTGGAATTGTCTGGCGGCAGTTATGAAGCACCAGCGATGCAAGGACTAAGCCGCGATGGCCGCAGCTTGGCGCGCGAAGCGTATTTTTTGGAATTTGCCCAAGACATCGCCACCGTCGCCACCATGCCGCTGATGGTTACCGGCGGCATACGCCGTCTGGAAGTGGCGGAACAAGTGTTGAACAGCGGCGTGGCCTTGGTCGGCATGGCCACGGCTTTGGCCTTAAACCCAAACTTGCCCAAGGCTTGGTGCCAGCCCAACGCGCCCGTGCCCTTGCTCAAACCGATTACATGGCGCAACAAACCGTTGGCGTCGGCGGCGAACATGGCGGTGGTCAGGCAGCAATTAAAACGCATCAGCCGCGGCGCCACACCGCAAACCGATGCCTCCGCCGCTTGGGCTTTGCTGCGCAACCAATGGGAAATGCGCGGCCGCAGCAAACAATACCGCGCGTGGGTGGCGCAAGCGCGTTGAGATGAGGGTGTAGCGTTCTCAGCCCAAACATGCGGCCTGTAACGATGAGATATAGTTATTGAAAGTAGAGCGGACTTAAAATCCGTCGGCCCGCACCTGCTTTACCTTTACAGGCCGCTTTAACTGTTCTGAATCGACGCTGCGCAATTTTGTACTAGACGCTGCCAGCCGCATCGGGTAGTAATGGTCTGTCCATCTTTCAGCTTCCACACCCATGCACAGCCATACCGAATTTTCACAATTTTGGCACTGCGCCGAACTCGGTGGTTTGGAGTTGATGAAAGCCCAATACCAGCACAAGGAGTTTTCTCGCCATGTGCACGAGGGCTATTGCATCAACCTCATCGAGAACGGCGCGCAGGCGTTTTACCGCAGCGGCGACATGCATGTGGCACCGCAAGGCAGCATCGTGCTCGTCAATCCCGACGATGTGCACACCGGTTCATCCGCGGTCGAACATGGCTGGGGCTACCGCGCCCTTTATCCAACGCCAGCAATGATAGAACACATCAGCCAAGATTTTTTCGGCAGCAAGGGGGTAACGCCATGGTTTGCCAATGCGGTGGTGCACGATGCTGAATTGGCGGCGCAAATGCGGCTGTTGTTTGATGTGCTCGAGCAGCCCAACAATGCCTTGTTCAAGGAAACGCTGTATGTGCACACGCTGTCTTGCCTCATCAGCCGCCACAGCTCGCAGCGGCGCGAGTTGGCGGCCTTGCCGGATGCGGCGCGACAAGCGCTGCTGATCAAAGACCACATCGCCGCCCATCCCGAACAAGAACACAGCCTCAACGATTTGGCTGCCATGGTGGGCTTGAGCCCGTGGCATTGTCTGCGTCAGTTTAAAAAATGCGTCGGCATGCCGCCACATGCGTGGTTGGTGCAAGTGCGTTTGCACCGCGCACGACAGCAATTAAAGCAAGGCATACCGATTGCCGAAGTGGCATTGGCCTGCGGTTTTTCCGACCAAAGCCACCTCAACCGCCATTTCAAACGCGCACTGGGCGTGACCCCAGCGCAATACATCGCCACTTTGTAAACATGCTGGTCTGTGTGGCGGCAATGGCTGGCTTAAGGTGGGTGAACTGTATCTGTGCTGCAATCTCCTGCTGAAACTGGCTTTCCTGCACCATTCCATACAGGTAATACAATACCTCATCTGACTGCCACGACAAATCAACCACTTACACGCTCGCCTATCGCTATGTTTAACAACACGGCCAATACCAGCCATCCCATTTTCAGCACGCTTTAGCAATGCGGAAAACTATCCACCCAGCCCTGCACCAAGCTCCAACTCTGTGTGCGCAATTTCGTACAAGACGACGCTTTGTTACTGAGGCACAGTGTCAGTGTTTTGATACCGAAAGTTCGTCATGAGTAGCCGCAGCCCGTCTTTACAGGCCGCTTGCCCACCCCATTCCACCGCCACACTGTTTTGGCAAGGGGTGATGGCGGCCCTGCCTTTGTCTGTTGCCGTCATTCCGTGGGGTTTGCTCGCCGGTTCCATGGCCATGAGCACCGGTTTGAGCATCGCCCAGGCCATTGCCATGTCGGCAGTAGTGTTTGCGGGCGCGGCGCAATTGGTCAGCTTGGGTTTGGTGATGGCCGGCGCATCAGCGTTGACCATCATCATCACCATCTTCTTTCTCACCGCCCAACACTTTATTTACGCGCTGACATTGCGCGGCGACATCGCCAAACAGCGCTGGTTCACACGCGTGGGGCTGGGCTTTTTGCTGACCGATGAATTGTTCGCCTTGTCGGCCGACCCTGCCAAACGCCAAGTGCCGTATATGTTTGGTGTGGGCCTGAGTTTTTATGTGTTTTGGGTGGTGGCAAGCATTGCCGGCATTGTGTTGGCGAGTTTGGTGCCAAATTTGTCCGACTACCATTTGGATTTTTCCATCGTCGCCATTTTCATCCCGATTATTTTGTCCTTGCTGAAAAACCGCTCGGCACTAATTGGCTTGCTGGTTACGGCGGTGTGTGTGTTGTTGATGAAACATTTTCAGCTTGAAGGCGCGATGATCGTGTCTGGTATGGTCGGCATGTTGGTGGCAGCCTTGCTGGAACGCAAGAAGGAGGCAACATGACTTGGCCTTTATTGTTAACGCTGGCGGCAGTGGTGTTTTTCAACCGCTATGTGTTTTTAGAACCGAAAGTCGCTGTGCGCTTGCCCAAGCTGTTGGAACGCATGTTGCACTATGCGGCGCCGTGTTTGCTCACCGCCATTTGTGTACCGATTGTGTTTTACGATGAGGCCGGTGCGTGGCGCGGTTTGAGCCACAATGCCTATCTGTACGCGGCCTTGTTTTGCATCGCCATCGCTTGGAAAACGCGGCGCGTGTTGCTGAGCATGGGCTGTAGCATGGTGGTGTTTTATGGCTTGATGTATTGGGTATTGTAAAAAATGCGGCCTGTAAATGTTTACAGGCCGCATTTTTATGTTGGAAACAAATCTTTAATGCACCACGTAACACACCCACAATTCCGCATCTTTGACCTTAAACACCGCCGAGCCTTGTAAATGCCACAAGGCCAAGGCGCACAACGTGTCTAACTCTGCCGGCGTGGCCACGAACGATGGTGTATTGAAAATTTGGTATTGGGTGTGGCTGGCCAATTCGCGCAAACGCGGCGCCGCCTCACTGATGGGCGCAGCAAACGCATCATTGGCCCAAGCCCAAGCAAAGTCTTGCACCGCGGGGATGTAAGTGGCGATGGCGGTCAGCGGATACGACTGCGCCGTCAGATATTCGTCCGACAGCTGCAAGCGGCCGCTGTCGTCATCGATGTGCCACTCGGAATACGCGGCGATTTGCTGCGAAAACTGCTGCTGGCAACTGACATAATGCTGCATGGCCTGTTCGCTCAGGCGGTGAAACGCCAAGGCAATTTCATCATTCGCATGGGGGTGAACCATCATGGCAGGCTTTCATCGGTTGGACGAGAACAGCCTCTAGCTTAATCGCATTTAATGCTGTTTGCATCTAATTTTATGCGCGGAAACTGTTGCGCATAGTATTGCAACAGCCGTTCGCGCTCTGCGCCCCAAACCTGTTGTTGCAATTGGGTGATTTTGGCTTCCGACACATGCAAACGCGCGCAGTGCAAAGCGCTTTGCCGCGTCTTCGCCAAAGCCAGTTTCGCGTCATTTTCGCTGCTGTTTTCGGCATGCGCCAATGCTTGCTCGGCACGGCTCAATTGCGCCAAGCTGCGTTTTTGCTGCATCGTCAGCAGCGTTTGCCCATTAATCCACTCGGCCACATCGCGGCGCACGCCGTTGTAATCGACAAAGATTGGTGAAATCGCTTGGCAAGCGCTTAACAGCGCCGCCGCAGCCATGATGACAGGCCATTTTCGCAGCATAGATTGAGCTCCCATTTGCAAGATGGCCCACTATAAACGAGCCATCGCAGTAGCAACAAATGCTTTTGACAATGGATTGCATCGACCAGCTTCGTATCCTGAGTTTACAGGCCGCTGATGCAGTGTCTTTCAATAAACACAGGCTCACTGCAATACCTCTCTAAAACTTTATCCTCTAAAACCACAAAATTGCGATAAAATAACGGCTTATTCATTCATTTACCCGCTGATAAGCGCCTTCACGCCCACACCCATGCCGCAAACTAGCAAAATCGATGTCATCATTCCCTGTTATAATGCCGCCTTAACTTTGGAACGTGCCGTTGCCAGCGTCTTGCCGCAGCAACAACTGCAACACATCATCATTGTCGATGATGGCTCGAGTGACGACAGTATTGCAGTGGCGCAACGCTTACAGGCCGCTTATCCGCTGCACATCCGCTTAGAATGCTTGCCACACAATGGTGGCGTGGCGCGGGCGCGCAATTGGGGCATGCTGTGTAGTGATGCCGACATCGTGGCGTTTTTGGATGCCGACGATGCGTATGAAGCGCAAGTATTGGCGTTTGCCAGCGCGGTGATGCAGTTTCGACCCGATTTGCCGGCTTTGCGTTTGGCGCTGAAGCCAGTGGATTTGGACGCACGCTATGCCGAACAGCCACAATTTGCCTACGCTTGGCGCCATGTGGAAATGACCGTCGGTGGCAATATGGTGTTCAGACGCGCCTTTTTGCTCGCTTGCGGCGGTTTTCCGCAAGATGATTTGTTCCGCCGCTTGGGCGGCGAAGACGTGGCCTTGAGTTTAGCCGTTTTGGCCAGCAGCAAAATGGGCACGGCGTTTGACCAAGTCGGTTTGGATGAGATTGCGGTGTTGCACCATTGCCGCCCGAATATGTATGCCTACAAATTGCTCGATGGGGTGTTGTTTGGCCTAAGCCGCCACGACATCACCGCCTCCGACCAACAACAAGCGCAAGCCGTCACCGATGACATCGTCTTGCGCTTACAGCAATTGCAACAGTGGTTGCACACCGAACACAAGGGCAAAGTACCGCTGCAAGTTGAACTTGCCCGCAAATGATTTTTTGCTTGTGCTTACAGGACGCCTGTAGCTTATTTTGTAAACGAAAGACACGGACAAATGGACAGTATTTACGCTCTTAGCCCACTCGATGGACGTTATGCCAAATCAGTTGAGGCTTTGCGCCCGATTTTCTCTGAATATGGTTTGATGAAATTCCGCGTGCAAGTGGAATTGTCTTGGCTCAAAGCCTTGGCAGCCGAAGAAAAAATCGTTGAAGTGCCTGCATTCAGCGATGTCACCATCAAAGAAATCGACGATGTGATTGCCAACTTCTCTTTGGAAGATGCTGCGGTAGTGAAAACCATCGAAGCGACCACCAACCACGACGTGAAAGCGATTGAATACTGGTTGAAAGAGCGTTTCAGTGGTGTGCCTGAAGTATTGGCTGTGAGCGAATTCATCCACTTTGCCTGCACCTCAGAAGACATCAACAATTTGAGCCATGCGTTGATGCTCAAAACCGCGCGCGACGAAGTGGTGTTGCCAGCTTTGCAAGACATCATCAACAAATTGACCGAAATGGCGCACGAATTTGCCGCCATGCCGATGATGGCGCGCACCCACGGCCAACCTGCTACTCCGACCACTTTGGGCAAAGAATTGGCCAACGTGGTATTCCGTTTGCAACGCCAAGTAGAAGGCTTAAAAGCGCAAGAATTCTTGGGCAAAATCAATGGCGCGGTGGGCAACTACAATGCGCACATGGTCGCCTACCCTGATGTCGATTGGGAAAAACACTGTGGCGCGTTTGTGAAATCATTGGGCATCACCTTTAACCCATACACCATCCAAATTGAGCCACACGATTACATCGCTGAGTTCTTCCAAACCTTAACGCGCGTGAACACGATTTTGATCGACTTCAACCGCGACGTTTGGGGCTACATCTCATTGCATTACTTCAAACAAAAAGTCAAAGCCGGTGAAGTGGGCTCGTCTACCATGCCGCACAAAGTCAATCCGATTGACTTTGAAAACTCTGAAGGCAATTTGGGCATGGCCAACGCCGTGTTGAGCTTTATGGCGGAAAAATTGCCAGTATCGCGCTGGCAACGTGACTTAACCGACTCTACCGTATTGCGCAATATGGGCGTGGGCTTGGGTTACACCATCTTGGGCTGGTCTGCACACTTGCGCGGCCTGAACAAATTGGAAACCAATCCAGCCACTTTATTGGCCGATTTGGACGCCACTTGGGAATTGTTGGCTGAGCCAATTCAAACCGTGATGCGCCGCTACGCCGTGCCGAATCCTTACGAGCAATTGAAAGATTTGACCCGCGGTAAAGACGGCATCACCCCAGAAACCTTGAAAATCTTCATCGAAAAACTGGAAATTCCAGCGGCCGAGAAAGAAAAATTATTGGCTTTGCGTCCTGAAACCTACATCGGCAAAGCCGTTGACTTGGCCAAACGCATTTAAGCCATAAGGACAGTCTGTGAAAAAAGCCGCAACCCCCAAAAACTTTGAAGAAGCCGTGGCGCGCTTGGAAGCCATCACTCAAGCCATGCAAAGCAATGAATTGAGTCTGGAAGACGCGCTCGCGGCCTACAAAGAAGGCAATGAATTGGTGCGTTTTTGCCAACAAAAACTCGCCGATGTGGAGCAGCAACTGCAGGTATTGGACGGGGACGAATTGAAGGAGTTAACCCTCAATGACGATTGATTTCCCCACTTGGATGGCAGACACGCAAGCACAAGCCGAAACCGCGGTTGAGCGTTATTTGCCGACCACATCGACTGGTCAAGAGCGTTTACACGAGGCGATGACTTACGTCAGCGTCGGCGGTGGCAAGCGTTTTCGTCCCTTATTGGTGGCTGCGGCGGCGCGTTTGGGTGCGGCCGACGCTGAGGCTTTGAGCCAAGCGATGGCCGCCATCGAGTATGTGCATGTGTATTCTTTGGTGCACGACGACATGCCGGAAATGGACAACGACAGCTTGCGCCGTGGCAAACCGACTTGCCATGTGGCTTACGACCAAGCCACTGCTTTGTTGGTCGGCGATGCCTTGCAAACCTTGGCGTTTGATGTGTTAAGCCGGCCTGTAAACCTGCCTGCTGCACAGCAATTGCAACGCGTGCAAGTATTGGCGCGCGCTTCAGGCAGCGAAGGCATGGCCGGTGGTCAAGGCATAGACTTGGCCAATGTCGGCCAAGACTTGAGCCTTACGCAATTGCAACACATGCACGGTCTGAAAACCGGCGCGCTGATACGCGCTGCCGTGGCTTTGGGTGGCTTGTCTTGCAGCGATGTTTCAGACGCATTGTTGCGTGATTTGGATGTGTATGCCGACAAACTCGGCTTGGCATTCCAAGTGATAGACGATGTGCTCGATTGCGAACAAGACACCGCCACCTTGGGCAAAACCGCCGGCAAAGACGAGGAAGCGAACAAGCCCACTTATGTGAAGCTGCTTGGTTTGGACGGCGCGCGTGCACAAGCCATCCGCTTGGCCGATGAAGCCAAAGCGGCAGTCGCGGCTTACGGCGATGCCGCTGCGGCCTTGCTCGGTTTGGCCGATTATGTGATTAAGCGCAACCACTAAACGCTACTGTCAGTACACACCAGCGGCCTGTCTTTTACAGGCCGCTTTTTTGCGCGTTGATTTTCGCTTATGATGCCATCAAGCAAGTCACATCATCTTGATTGTTAGGAGAAAACCATGTTGAACCCACGTCGCATCCTCGCTGCCGCAGCCTTAATTGCCTTCAGCACCAGCAGTTTTGCTGCCATCAATAACAATGCCGCCACTTACGGCCAATGGCGCAACACCGACGGCCAGACCATCAGCGTCGGCGCCGATGGCGTCAAACAATATGCCGACAGTGCCGATGAATGCCGCAGCATGGGTTACAAAATGACCGGCGAGCGCTTCAAAGGCAGCGAGCTCATCTCCGGCATGAAATCCTCTATGGGCTATAACCAAGACATCTTGCGCGACGTGCGCGATGCCGAAACCGAGAGCGCGTTGCAAAACAACATCAAAAACATCAAGCGCCTACTGCCCTTAATCAAGGCCAACCAAAGCTATGCCGGCATCGCCATGCAGTGCGGCGATGGCAATAACGAACTGATCTTCATCGACAACCGCAATGCCATGGAACAAAGCTTTGGCGGCGGCGAAACCTATTACGAGCATTACCGCAAATAAGCCATGCCTTGCCGTACCTGAAGTGCGGCCTGTAAACCATGCACCCATCTTACAGGCCGCATCTATTGAATGATTTAATGCCATGCGTTGATGCAGTCACACCTGCCCTTGCCTCATTTGTTTAGGAGTCAGCCATGTATGCCATCCCTTCCCTCTGTCTTGCCGCCGCCTTGAGCCTCATCAGCATTCACAGCATGGCCGCCGTCAATGACAATACCGCCACTTACGGACAGTGGCGCAACCAAGACCGCGTGCGCCTAACCTTAAATGCAGGCGGCATCCAACAATACGCCGACGATGCCGCAGCCTGTCGCCCCATAGGCTACAGCATGGTCAAACAAACCTATTCAGGCAGCGCCCTCACCGCCACCATGCACGCCACCGCCCGCACCAGCCGCGAACAATTGGCCACATGGCAAGCCAGTGGCCACCACGACACCAGCGAGGAATTTGTGCGCAACAATGTCGCCCGCATCCCCAAACTGCTGACCTTAATAGACCCCAAACAAAGCTATAGCGGCATCGCCGTCACATGCGGCACCAGCAGCACCCATTTTGTGTTTATCAATAACAATCAGGCACTGGAACACACGATAGGCGCAGGCGCTTCGTATTTTGACCTGTACGAAAAGTCGCCATAACCCAATCGCAACCAGCACTGATAAGCGGCCTGTAAATCATTTACAGGCCGCTTGATTTCCTAGTTATGGTTTAGCCAGTCCAAACTCGCGCCGTATACCGTATCCACAGTGGGTTCGAGCCACTAAATGCGCCTATTTGAGCTAACACACTATCGAGTTTGCCTATGCGCTTTAAGATGACGTACATCCTCTCCACCTTGGCGGATGCATACTCTTGAAAACAGGCAAAACATGATTACTGCTGAAGACATCATCCGATTGATGGTTATCGGTTATTGGGGCGCGATGCTGCTGTTGATGCTCATCGTGTGGCTGTTGGTATGGAAGCTGGTGCCCAAAGGGCATAAGTGGTGGGCAAGTTTATTGGGCACCGCAGCCGCCGCAGCCTTGTTTGTGTCGCCCATGTTCAAACAAAACGCCAAAGCCCAAGAAAAGAACCAAGCGTTACAAATCAGGAAAGAGAAATACTTGGCGGCAAAAGCGGTGTTTGATGAACGCTGCAAAAACGCGGGTTTTAAGGTTTACAGGACGGTTGAGAATGTTGAGGGGGTAACACTGCTGAATGTGTGGCCAGATGAAAAGCAATATGAAAATCAGATGTGGGAATATGCAGGTTTGCCAAAAGCATTTGGGGGCGAAGAATATTTCCAAGGATTTTTGGCTTGGAGAGTATGGGATTTAACTAGCAATCATTTTAAAAACCAGGGATTTGTTTCCTCTCGCCCTATAGTGTTTAAAGAAAAGCATATGGGGCGCTACAAAAATATCAATGGTTACCAATTTGTCGATCTCTTTAAAAATAATGAATATTATCGCTATCAACCAACTGATTTATTTGATATTCCAAACTCTATAAATGATATACCAAGTAAAGTCGTTACCAAACCTAGTCGCTATACCATTGGTTTTGAAAATCCTATTAGTGTTACTGACAGAAATTTATGGATTGCTACTACTAAAGCTATCATTAAAGATAGCCAAACTGGTGAGTTACTAGCAGAGGCTGAGTGGCATACGTTTCATGGGGCACAAGGGAAAATAATTTATTCAGGAACAGGTATCTGGGACCGTGCAAGTATGTGCCCAAGAGATGCAATTGCACAATTCTATCCAATTCAAAGTTTTGCCTTGAGTGTATTAAAACCCAAACAACTCCCACCACAATTGCAGCCCAAAGCCGCAGAAACAACGGATGTGGAAGCCTTAACACCCAATATCCGCTTCAATCAGCGCAATTAATACCACCGCATTAAGCTGCAATGTCTCATACCGATGCCCCTGCCCATCTTTAAAAAAACCATCAATCAGATACACATAAGCGGCCTGTAAACCTTTAAAAGTGTTTACAGGCCGCTTTTGATACCGATACACACTTATTTCCGTGCCAGTACCTGATGGTGGGTCATGGTAAATTCGGCGTCGGACAATGCAGACCATGCCAGCCATGTGCGGCTGATGGCGTGCAATTCGGCCTCGTTCAGCAGACCATAGTCCAAGGCTTGTGTGTAATATTCTGACTTAAGAGCACGCTCGCTCCAAACCTTGCCCCACCACGCAGCGCTGCCATCATCCGCATGGTAATGCCAATCTGCTGTCGAAGTTACGATGCGGGTAAACCCCGCCTCGCGGCACAGCTCGGCCAAATCGGGGCCTATATTGGGGTGGCCGCCGTTGCGCTGGGCGATGGCTTGGTAGACGTCCATCCATTGCTGCAATTCGGGCATCGCTGGCTGCCATGTCATGCTGTTGTAAGCGGTGTCGCGCACGGCGACAATGCCATCGGCGCTGAGCACACGCTGCATTTCGCGCAAGGCGTTCACCGGTTCGGCCAAGTGTTGTAACACTTGGTGGGCGTGCACCACCTCAAAACTGGCGTCGGCAAACGGCAGCGCGTACACGCTGGCGGTTTGAAAATGCAGATTGTCCCGCACATGCGCGGCGGCTGCGGCCTGTATCGACACGGGCGACACATCGACGGCAATGACTTGCCCTTGTGGCAAGGCGTCGGCCAAGTCAGCGCTGATGCTACCGGGGCCGCAACCGACATCGAGCAAACGCATATCGGCCTGTAAATGTGGCAGCAAATAGGCGGCGGAATTGGCAGCGCTGCGGCTGCGATAAGAATTCAACACACTGGCATCGTAGCCGTGGCTGTAGCGTTCTGACATGTTGGTTCCTTTGCATGGGTGGGCGATGGGGCACGCCAGCGTACCCATATCAGGCCACCACTCCCCTGCAAGCCAGCACTGGGCCGACCTGCGGGCTAAGGTGACACTCAATCAAGCACATTCTAGGCAAAGATGACTTTGCGTTTCGCTCAAAGCCATGCGCAAAACGCTCAATCAAGCGGCGCGGATTTGTTCAGGCGACAAGCCAAAGCGCTGTTCAAAACGCTGTTTGAACACGCTTTCGGATTGGTAACCACATTTGGCGGCGATGGTTTTCAGCGGCCATGTCTGCGTGTACAACATGTCCAAGGCGCAATTCAAACGCGCGTGTAATATCACCTGTTTCAAGCTGTGCCCTTCTTTGGCCAAACGCCGGCGCAAAGTGGCAGCGCTCATGTTCAGCCGCGCTTCCACTTCGGTGGATTGCCACGGGTGCGCAGGCTGCTCGTGTACCCATGCGGCAATTTGCGCATGCAGTTCTTGCGGCGCTGGCAGCAATAACGCATGGTGACCTTGTTGCACCAATTGCAACACGAGCTGGGTCAAAGCCAAGTGTGCTTGCACCGGTTGTTGTTGCCACACGGCTTGCGCCCAATTGCTCAAATGAGCTGCCAAATTCGCCACCGGCACGCTGTCCACAATCGGCAGCATGGTCGCGGCCATGGCCGCTTGCCCATACAATAAACGGGCGGCCTGTAACACATTTTCAGGCAAGGGAATGCACAGACTGGCGTAACACTGCGCTGTGGCATTGATTTGATTGCGCACATTGATGTTGCAGGCTTGCGAAATCAACAACACCTCGCCCTCACCCACCTGCACCTTCTCATGGCCATGTTCCAAGCATTTGCTACCGTGCAACACCACGGTTAACAAAGGTCGCGCCACCGCCACCGCCCGCACCGCATGGTCTTGTTGCGCCGAAAAACGCAAACAATTGTCGGCCACACTGCGCAATTGCGCCAAGTCTTGGTACAAAGTGGTGTCTGCTGCCCATAAGTGATGGCTCATTGGTGCGCTTTTCAATCGAGAGGAGTTGGTGTTTGGCCTTAAACATACCACAGCCAAGGCTGCGGCTGGGTGTTTTGACGTGTTCCTAAGCCGACAATAAAAAACCGCTGTCCCTCAAGACAGCGGCGCTGACATCGGCCATGCTCAACTTTCCGTACTGGCGGTTTTGGCCACTTTCTGGGTTTCGGCGATGGCGGCATCGCGCGCGGCGGCATCGGCGTACATCGGACTGGTACCGATGATTTGACCATTACCGGCTTTGAGATTGAAATAAAACTTACCTGAATCAGACGCTTTGGCATCGTAACGGCTGGCATTGTCGGCATTGTTTTGCACCGATTCTATGCCGTTTTCTGCCGCAGCTTTGGTGTTGTATTGCTCGCTTTTGATGAGGGTTTTGTCCGCATCGTTTTTCAAGCTGAAATTGAATTGGCCACCGTCGGTGGTGTTGAGTTTGAATACCGCCATTTGCTGCTCCTATGTGAATAAATACCTAATGCATTAAAAACACACGCCGTCTTGCAACATCAACTTGTTGTATTCTGCAGCCATCAATGCGACTGCAACATTACCGTTTCATATTTTATGGATTTTGCACTGCAATGCAATTGGCCGCAATGAAAAGATAAGTAAGCGTTTACAGGCCGCTTATTCCTGTCTGTCAGTGAGCTTGGACACGCTCAACCATTCTTGTGCATTGCGGTTCAGCGCATTGGCTTTTTTAATCACCGCTTCGGCGGCATCGCTGCCGGCAGCAAAGCGCACTGGCGGGTGTTCGTCCTCGGCCAATTGCATCAAAATCGCTGCCAAACGGTTCGGGTCGCCCACTTGCTGGTGGTTCAAGTCTTGTTGCCATTGCTTACAGGCCGCTTCTGCGGCTTGGTAGGCGGCAATGTCGTGTTCGCCATAGACTATGGACGAATCATCGAGAAAATCGGTGCGAAACGAGCCCGGCTCAATCAAGGTTGCGTGGATATTCAGCGGCAACAATTCCGCCGCCAAGCCTTCCATCCAGCCCTCTAAGGCGAATTTCGACGCCGCATACACGCTGCCACCGGCATTGGCACTCAAACCAGCCACATCCGACAAAGTAAAGATTTGCCCCGAGCCTTGGCGGCGCAGGTGTGGCAATACCGCCCGTGTCACATTCATGCTGCCAAACACATTGGTGCGAAACTGTTGCTCAATTTGTTCTGCACTGACGTTTTCAAACCAACCCATTTGCCCGTAACCGGCATTGTTGACCAACACATCAATATTGCCAAAATGGCTGATGGCCTTGTCCATCACCTCATCCACTTGCGCTTGGTCGGTGATGTCCAACGGCAAAATCAAAAAGCGTTCGCCGTTTTGGCGCAATTTTTTGTACAATTCATCGGTATTGCGGGCAGTTGCCACCACAGAGCGACCAGCATCCAATAAAAAACGGCACAAGGCCAAACCGATGCCGCGACTGGCGCCGGTCACCATCCAAACTTTTTTCATGGCATGCCTCCTTACTCCTCACAGGTTTAATCCCCATCATACCCGATTCATGTGACGGCACAGCGTCTGTCCTATCGTGCACTGCAACGCAGACACCACATTTGTGCAACTCGTTTGCATAAAGCGCTTGGGTTTTTAACGCTTTGATGGTATATTCACGGCTCTATGGCGGGTCTCCCCGCATGGTTTTTCAGAGCAACGGGTCAGGGGCGGAAGCCAGCAGCCCACTTTGAAGTCGCCAGTGCCGGGGGTTCGGCTCGCCACCTATTAAAAAAGACCGTCTTTTTAGGCGGTCTTTTTGCATTTGCGCCTGTCATTAATCCCTCTCAATACACGCATAGCTAATATGTGTTATCTATACTGCATTCACTGGCCAGTTTTCGTATCATACAGATACAAACCCACAAAACCACAGAAGAGAGAGAACACCTATGATGGACATTAGCGCAGCAGTCACTGCCGGCCAAGGCGCCGACTTCAGCATCGAAACCGTCCAATTGGACACGCCTAAAGACAATGAGGTCTTGGTGCGCATTGTCGCCTCCGGCGTGTGCCACACCGATGCGGTGGCACGCGATTTGGCCATTGCGCCCTTGCCAGCAGTCTTGGGCCACGAAGGCTCGGGCGTGATTGAGGCGGTTGGCAGCAACGTGCCCGATTTGCAAGTGGGCGACCATGTGGTGTTGTCTTTCTCGTATTGTGGCGAATGCGACATGTGTTTGACCGGTCACCCCACTTCTTGCGCTACCTTTAACCAACTCAATTTCGGCGGTTGCAACCACGACCACAGCCACCGTATCCACCAACATGGTAAGCCTTTGTCGACCTTCTTTGGTCAATCATCGTTTGGCACATATGCGGTCGCGCACTATCACAACGTGGTCAAAGTCGACAAAGACGTCGATTTGGCTTTGCTTGGCCCACTGGGCTGCGGCATCCAAACGGGCGCGGGTACGGTGCTCAACCGCATCCGTCCTGAATTTGGCTCCTCCATCGTGATTTATGGCTCAGGCGCTGTTGGCATGAGCGCCATCATGGCGGCGAAAATCGTCGGCTGTGCCCACATCATCGCCGTCGACATCCACGACAGCCGTTTGGCCTTGGCGCAAGAATTGGGTGCTACCGCTGTCATCAATGGCAGCAAAGAGGACGTGGTGGCGCGCATCAAGGAAATCACCGGCGGCGGCAGCCATTACGCGGTCGAAACCACGGGAGTGCCACCGGTGGTACGCCAATCGCTGCAAGCCTTGCGTCCACTCGGTACCTGCGCCATCGTTGGCATCACCCCGAAAATGGAAATCGATGTGTTCGCCGATTTGATGGCCGAAGGCAAAACCATGATGGGCGTGATTGAGGGCGATGCGGTGACCAAAGTCTTTATTCCGAAACTGGTCGACTATTACAAACGCGGCCAATTCCCGTTCGACAAATTGGTGCAATTCTTTGACTTTGAGCACATCAACGAGGCGTTTGAAGCGTCCAAAGATGGCTCGGTGATTAAACCGATATTGCGCATAGGCAAATAAGTACTCGCGTTTGCAACCAACAAACAAGCGGCCTGTAAATGTTTACAGGCCGCTTTTATTGTTTTATTGCATGCTTTCAGCCATAGTCATACCAATTCAAATGTCTGATTTCTCGCTCTGGGTAGTAATTCACAAAATGTCGTATCACCTGCAAATTGAACAGCCTCAACACTTCCAGCAGTGCATCCAAGCGCTCGGGTAAATCGTTAATCAACAAGACCAGCGTCACCGTCGTTTCGCCCACCTCGCAAGACCACCATTCCCAACCGCGCTCTTTCAACGCATCCAGCCATGATAAAAACTCCCAGCCCACTGTTAACACCACTCTATGAGGATTCTCATAGGTAAAACCCAAATCTTCGATATAGAACGAGCTAAATTTGGACAGTAAAGTAAAAGGCAGATGCCGTAACCAAAATGCGTCTTCTGGCCAATCATCGGTATGATATGTATGGATTAATTCAAACACCGTCCAAAAATCACTCAACACTGCTTCATTTGGTCGCTGCAACACGAGGATTTGATAGGTGTCGTCAGGCAACACCGATTGCCCTTGCTCATTTTTATTCATGTTTAATAATGGTGAGTGTGACAATTCTGCTCCCCTAGTGATATTTGCCTGTGCTTGCAGTATAGCAATGCTGGCTGGTGCACACGGTATTCCATGTTGTCCATAGACAATACCTGATGGCAATCAGGTTAAAACAGGCACAAAAAAAAGACCGCCTAAGCGGTCAAGCACATATCACTGTGCAGGAAGCTGCCATGCCCCCAATCCAATCAGGCTGGGCATGGCAAGATGAGTGCATACTCAGTCTTCAAACACCTGAGCTTGCGCAATCAAGGTGTTGAAGGTGGCGGCGCTTTCGATTTCATTGGCCGCCAACAGCGCCAATTTCACCAAAAACAACTCGCGTTTGGCAGGGTCAACCGCGTCTATGGCTTGCGCCAAAGCATCGTAAACGGTTTCCAATTCTGGGATGGCTATAGACATGAGGGTTTCCTTTTCTTAGGCCGCGGCCACGGCAGCGGTCAACAGTGGGTTTAAACAAGCGCTGATGGCATGGTCACGGTATTGCAACCAACGGCCGCACACATGTTGGTCTGGGCGCACCAAATACACTTCTTGCGCTTGCAATTGGAAGCGCTGTTGCACGGCAGCAGATGCGGCCTGTAAGCTCACATCGGCACCAGCCACAGTCTCAGATTCAGACACGGCAATAATCTGCATCGGTACGCCAGCGGCTTGAAGCGCGGCCACTTCGCTGCTGATAACAGCAGGAATTTGGTCACCAAACACCACCACGCTGAACTTGCCTGTTAAGTAGTCGTTTAAATAGCTGCCATTGGCAAATTTGAAGTTAGGCAGCAAGGCACCGTTTTCCGAATCTTGAGGCATCACGGCATTGTCGTCGTTGACACTGTTCCACGCTGATTTGGTGTAAGCGTGTGGACGCGAGGTGCGCCAGTGGTATAAAGGACGCACGAATTCGTGTTCCAACGACAGCGACAACACCGCATTGCGCAATAAGCGGAAGCCTGTAGACGGCGGCGCCATAAAGCGCGTCGATTTGCCTGCTTCACCGATGATTTCACGCGCCGCACCAACACGGTCGCCGCTGTAGGTTTGCAAGGCTTCGGGTTTGGCCCAACCTTGCAACACGCCGGCCAATTTCCAGCCCAAATCCATCGCGTCTTGGAAGCCGGTATTGGCACCGCGCACACCAAAAATCGGCAACAAATGCGCAGCATCGCCTGCGAAAATGATGCGACCGTGCACATAATCGGCCAAGGTCAAGGCGCGCGCTGAATAGACGGTGCTCCAGTCCATTTCCCATTCCAAATCACCGAAACCAATCATGTCCAATTGGTCTTGCACCGCTTTGCACAGATTTTCTGGTTTCAACGCTTCTTCTGGGGTGACATCGGTCGACAATTGGTAATCAAAGCGCCAAATGTCGTCAGGTTGGCGGTGCATCAAAATGGTGTTGCCAGGGTTCCAATCGGGAGAGAAATACGCCAAACGCTCGGTTGGGTAAGGCAGCTTGATGCGGATGTCGGCAATGACAAAACGGCCTTCGTAATTGTCGCCTTCCATCCACAAGCCCATGCCTTCGCGGATTGGCGAACGGCCACCATCGGCAGCCACCACCCACGCAGAGGTGTGTTGGTATTCGCCTTCGGGCGTGTCTACCGTCAACACCACTTCCTCATCGCTTTGCAAAGCGCCAACGACTTTATTGCCCCAACGCATTTCGATCAATGGATTGGCGGCGATGGCGTTGACAAACAATTCTTCCAAGTAGTTTTGTTGCAAATTGTTCAGTGGGTAAAACTGGTCGTGCTCACCCACAGGTGCGTCCATGCGGAAACACACTTTGCCTTTGTAGATAGAATTGCCTGCCGTCCACGGATAGGCTTTTTGCAACAACGGTGCGGCGATGCCGATGTGTTGCATGATTTCCATCGAGCGCTTGGTATACACAATGGCGCGGCTGCCGGCAGACAATTGCTGTTCGGCCGTCAAAATCACCGATTTGATGCCCATATTGGCCAAGCTCAAGGCCAAGGTCATGCCTATGGGGCCGGCACCGACGATGGTCACGGTATCGGCAGCGGCGCGAGTGGCCTCTTTGCTGGCGAAGTACGGATACACTTGGTATGGGAAATACAAAGAAGCACGGGCTTGGATGTCGGGTTGATGCATTTTTCTCTCCAATTCAATCATGTTTTGAGGTGCAGTTTTATTTGGCCGCAGCGGCGTTCAGGCCGCTGTTAGCCTTGTCTGCTTGTTCTGTAATCACTGCGGCTTGGCGATATGGTTGGCTGGCTTTGATGGCAAACAAATACACCGCCAACATCACCACAATTAACACGCCAGCGCCCAGCCACACCACGCTCCAAGAGCCGTGGTTTAAATCCACCAATTTGGCGATGAGCGGCGCGCCCAAACCGATGCCCAAGTATTGGGTGCGGTGCAAATTGCCATAAATCTGGCCGTAATATTCGTTGCCATACGTCTTGGCTGCCATCACCGATGGTGTCACCGTGCCGACGCAATTGCCCAAACCCCAACACACCACGCCCATCAAGCCCAATTGCCAAGCCATGTTCGGCAACAACGGAATCAAGAAAAACGGTGTACAAGTGGCGATGATGGACAAGGTCACCACCAAAGTGGCGCGTTGCGTGCCAATGCGATCGTACAACCAGCCCAATAAAATTTTGGCGAAGATCATCACGCCCAAGCTGGTGGCGAGCAAGGTAGACGACAATTTGACGCTATCGCTGTCAAACGTGTCTTGTAAAAACACCGGCAATTGCATGACGATGCCGCCGCCAACCAAACCGGCCAAAAACGCGCCCACTAACATCGCCCAATGAAACGGCTTATTGCGCAATTCTTTGGGTGACAAGTTCACCAAGGCCAAGCTGTTGTGCACGCTGCTGTTCGCACTGGCGGTATTGTCCGCACCCAAGGCTTGCAAACCTTTGTCTTCGGGGCGGTTGCGGATGATGAGAACGATGAGCAAGACCGAAAAAATCAGGCTACAGGCCGCTATGGTTTGATAGGCCACGCCATAACCGTCGGTTTGGATAAAGTAAGAGATGGATTTGGCCAACACCATGCCGGTCAAGGCGCTGCCTGACAAGGCGATGCTCATGGCCAAGCCTTTGCGCGCCACAAACCAGCGGTTGACCAAGATGCTGGTCGGCACCACGGTAGAACCGGCGGAAAACAAGCCAAACACCGCTGCCACCACATACAAAGTGGCCAAATTGCTCACCCATGCAAACGCGGCATAAGCAGCGTAAAAACCGAGCAAACACAGCAATAACACTTTGCGGGTGTCTTTTTGCAGCAGCGCGCCCAGTTTCGGCGCCGCCACCAATACCGCCAAATTGATGATGGTAGAACACAGCGCGAATTGGGTTTTGGAGATGCCCAAAGCCTCGCTGACGGGATTCAAATAAATGTTAAACGTGCTCACGACCAAGGCCAATGAGGTGCCGGTGACCAGCATCAATGCCAGTACCACCCACCAGCCGTAGAAAAATTTTTGTTGTTGCATAGTCTGTCCTGACCAATGTTCCGTAGTATCAGGATGGACGGTTTAGCTGCGGTGTTGGCCCAAATGTGCGGAAATGGTGCGAGCGGCCTGTAAGACGGCTTGCACGTGTTGGCCAGTCGGATGGGCATCAATTTTGTCGGCAGCGCCCAAACAGGTCACCACAAACGCCACATCATTATTGGCATCGAACACCGGTGCGGCAATGGCGTTAATCCCTGCCATCATCTCACCTTCGATTACACACATTTCTTGCTGCAAAATTTGCTGTTTTTGCGGTACAAATTCTTGCCATGTCAGGTGGCTGTGTTCTTTATCGGCTTTTTCCACCAATGGTTTGACCACGGTTTCCGGCAGATAACTGGCAAACACCCGACCGGTGGCCGAACGCATCATCGGCATCACCGCGCCCACTTTGGCGCTGATGGGAATGCCAAATTCATTGTCTAAGAACTGTACGATTAAAGGACCCAAAGCCGTCCAACGTGCGACCTGTAAATACTCACCCACTTCTTTGTGCAATTGTTGCAACCAAGGCTGTGCGATTTGCAGGTAATCGGTGCGTCGGGTAGCGGCCAAGCCCATGGCCAATGCTTTATCACCTAGGCTGTAACGCCCATCTTCTTGTTGTTTGGCATAGTGATATTTGACCAGGCTGACCAAATAGCGATGGGCTTTGGCAGGATGCATGTCGGCGGCCGCAGCCACTTCTTTGAGCATCAACGCCTCCCCCGCCTCAATCAACACGTTCAATACCGATAAACCCACTTCCAAAGATTGAACACCGTTGGACTGTTTTTCCATTTCATTCCCTTTTTGTTAGCAGACATGATTGTAATAGAGAACAGAGGTTTATCCGCAATCACTTGCGCATGGATGGCTGGCTTACTATAAGACTGTCATGGTGGCATGCTCCTCTTCTTCTGGATTCAGCTTTGTATGTTGTTGTTATTGTGTGGGTTCAATTTGTAAATTACGCTATCCGTAATCAAATTACTGTTTGCGTAATTCTTGAAACCGAATATAATGGCTCAAATCATAAAAAGCAAGCGCAATTCTGAAGCGCCTTGAATTTTTACATTTATATCTGATTAAATTCAGATATTTAATAGCTAATAATAAACGAATTTATCGGAAAAATTCCAATAAATTCAAAATCTCTCGAAATACATTTTATTTGTAAATATTAAGATGGCAATAAATTGCTATGGATCAAAACTAACAAGGAGTGAGATCAGATGTCATTAACGCAATCATTCATCGCCGTGGCGCCAGACAGCGATTTTCCACTGCAAAACCTGCCTTATGGCGTGTTCCAACCACAAGGCGCAGCCGCCCGTGTCGGTGTCGCCATCGGTGAACAAGTCTTGGATTTGGCCGCTTTGGAAGCTGCTGGTGTGTTACAGGCCGGCTCAGAGCCTGTGTTTAACCAAGCAAGCTTAAATGCCTTTATCGCCTTGGGCCGTCCAGTGTGGCAACAAGTGCGTGCGCGCTTGCAGCAATTGCTGTCAGCCGACTGCGCCGAATTGCGTGACAATGCTGATTTGCGTGCTAAGGCTTTTTATTTACAGGCCGATGTGGCGATGTTATTGCCGATAGAAGTGCCCGGTTATACCGACTTTTATTCCTCGAAAGAACACGCTTACAACGTCGGCTGCATGTTCCGCGATCCAAAAAATGCATTGATGCAAAACTGGAGCGAGTTGCCAATCGGTTACAACGGCCGCGCCAGCTCAGTGGTGGTCAGCGGCACCGATTTGGTGCGCCCTAGCGGCCAAATCAAATTGCCTAACGAAGAGCGCCCAGTGTTCTCAGCCTGTCGCAAACTCGACTTTGAATTGGAAACCGGTTTCATCGTCGGCAAAGCCACGGCTTTGGGCGAACCGATTGCAATTGAAGAAGCCGAAAACCACATCTTCGGCATGGTTTTGCTTAACGACTGGTCAGCGCGCGACATCCAACAATGGGAATACGTGCCTTTAGGCCCGTTCAATTCCAAAACCTTCGGTACGTCCATCAGCCCGTGGGTGGTGACTTTGGAAGCCTTAGAGCCATTCCGCTGCGCCTCTCCAGTGCAAGAGCCACAACCGTTGCCGTATTTGCGTGAAAACACCCCCAACAATTACGACATCAAACTGCAAGTGGCCATTGCCGCCGACGGCAGCGAAACCGTGATTTCCAATACCAATTTCAAATACATGTATTGGAGCATGATGCAACAGCTCACCCACCACACCATCGCCGGTTGCAATGTGCGCGTCGGTGATTTGATGGGTTCGGGCACGATTTCTGGTCCAGACAAAGACTCGCGCGGCAGCTTGCTTGAATTGACATGGAACACCACCGAGCCTTTGACCTTGGTCAATGGCGAACAACGCGGCTTCTTGCAAGACGGCGACACCTTAATCATGCGTGGCCATTGTGAACAAGACGGTTTGCGCATCGGCTTTGGTGAAGTGCGCGGCACGGTTTTGCCAGCGAAGACGTTTGCTTGGCAACAAGACTAAGCCCCCGTTCCCAATAAACATAAGCGGCCTGTAAAGCGTTTACAGGCCGCATGAAAAGCAAAGGAGAATTTCATGGATTTCCAAATCGAAAAAATACACCACGTCGCTTACCGCTGCAAAAACGCCAAAGAAACCGTGGCGTGGTACAAAGAAATGTTGGGCATGGATTTTATTTTGGCGTTTGCCGAAGACCATGTGCCATCAACCAAAGCGTTTGACCCGTATATGCACATCTTCTTGGATGCGGGCATGGGCAATGTGTTGGCGTTTTTTGAATTGCCGACGCAGCCAGACATGGGCCGCGATGAAAACACACCGAAATGGGTGCAACACTTGGCGATGAAAGTGAAAGACCGTCCAACTTTGGAAGCAGCGAAAGCGCACTTGGAAAGCAAAGGCGTGGACGTGCTCGGCATCACCAATCACGGCATCTTCCATTCCATCTACTTCTTCGATCCAAATGGCCACCGCATCGAATTGGCTTACGACGATGAAAAAGCCGCCGAAAAAATCGCCCGCATCACCGAGGAAATGAAAGTCGAAATGTTGGAGCAATGGGACACCACCAAACGCGCCCCGCACCACACCCATTTCTTGCACGCGGACGAATTGGACGAAAGCAAAGCCTAAGCCACCCCTTCTACGGCTACGGCTTGCAGAGGCTGCGATAGCAGCCTCTTTTTTTATTTTTTGGGCACATTAATAGACCGACTCTAATTGTCCAGTCGCAACAAGCTGTCCCAAGCATCAATGCGGCCTGTAAACCTTGTATAGCAGGCTTACAGGCCGCTTATTCTCAGCATCTGCATCACAGAAATACCTGTTAAACCCACCATAACGCTGGGTTTAACCATTTGCCTCTCCCAACAACACTCATTGCTCAGCCGCCATCGAGGCTTGCACATCGCGACAGTCGGCATCGCTCATGTCGGCATACATTTGTCGGCTGATTTTCTTGGCCTCGTCCACACTCATGCCAGTGGTGGCGGTGATTTGCTTCACCTCTTCTGCCGGCAAGGCATCCACTTGCTTAAGGTAGACCTCGTATGCCGCTTGGCAATCCGCGCTCAAGTCTGTGCTCGCCGCCTCATCTTCGCTCGCACAAGCGGCCTGTAACATCAACACTCCTACCAGCACTGCCACCCGCATCCCCATCATCCTTCCCCTTAGTCCATCAACACGACCAGACTGTAACACAGCACTCACACATACCTTAAACCTTTGCTGCTAAATCATTTATCACCATGACTAGCAACACCGCTACAAAAGCGGCCTGTAAACCTTGCTAAACCACTTACAGGCCGCCTCATCACCCTATGCCTTATCAAACAAGTCTTCTCGTGCACTGAAGCACTGCCCTGTGGCCACCCACAAATATTGATAAATTTTATATACCGCCTTTTCTACAATCTGCCCATCTTCAATCGACTAAGGTGGACGCGATGTTGGTTTTATTTGCAGCCTTTTTGTGCGGCAGTTTTGCGTATCTGATTCATGTGTTGTTGCATACGGAGGCATTTTAAATGGTCAACGATGCCTATTTGCTGCTCTCAGTGTTCATGTTGGTGTTGACGCTGTTGGCTTATCCGTTAGGGCGCTATGTGTTTGCGGTGGCGCAGCCACAAAAATTACCGCGCACACCGCTACTCAGCCCATTAGAACGCGGCATTTACCGCCTCGCCGGTGTGAATCCCGCGCAAGGCATGAATTGGCAGCAATATGCGTGGGCGCTGCTCTTATTCAATCTGCTGGGCATCTTTTTTGTGGTGGCCTTGCAATTGTTGCAAGGGTGGTTACCGCTGAATCCGCAAGGCCATGGCGCACCGAGTTTCGATTCGGCGCTCAATACCGCCGTCAGCTTTGTCGCCAACACCAATTGGCAAGGCTATGCCGGTGAAACCACGATGTCGTATTTGACGCAAATGCTCGGTTTGGCGGTGCAAAACTTTGTGTCTGCCGCCACCGGTGTCGCCGTGGTGTTTGCTCTCATTCGCGGTTTGGCCAACCACCAAAACAGCGATGTTGGCAATTTTTGGGTCGATTTGGTGCGCGTGTGCGTGCATTTATTATTGCCCATCGCGGTGGTGGTGGCCTTGGTGTTTGTGGCGCAAGGCAGCATCCAAAACTTCGCCGCATATGTGCCTTACACCAGTTTGGAAGGCCAAGCCGGCCTGTTGCCGATGGGGCCAAACGCCTCACAAGAGGTGATTAAAATGCTCGGCACCAATGGCGGTGGCTTTTTCAATGCCAATTCGGCCCACCCATATTCCAATCCCACTTACCTGACCAATTTCCTGCAAATGCTGTTGGTGCTGATCATCCCTGCGGCCTTGTGTTTTTGCTTTGGCCACATGGTCGGTGATGCGCGCCAAGGTTGGACGATTTATGCGGTGATGAGTGTGTTGTTTGTGTTGGCGGTGGTGGCTTTGTGCCAATTTGAATACCGCCACAATCCGGCCATAAGCGAGGTGCTCAGCAGCCATGGCCAAACATTGAGCGGCAACGGCAATTGGGAAGGCAAGGAAAGCCGCTTTGGCATCGCCGCTTCGGTGCTGTTCAGCGCGGTGACCACGGCCGCATCTTGTGGTGCGGTCAACAATATGCACGACTCGCTGTTGCCTATGGGTGGCTTGGTGCCGATGTTTTTGATGCAAACCGGTGAAGTGGTGTTTGGCGGCGTGGGCTCGGGTTTGTACGGCATGTTGGTGTTGGTGATTTTGACGGTGTTCCTCGCCGGTTTGATGGTGGGCCGCACGCCAGAATACTTGGGCAAGAAAATTGAGGCCAAGGAAATGAAAGCCGTTGCCATCGCCATGTTGGTGGTGCCGAGCTTGGTGTTATTGGGCACGGCCAGCGCCACCTTCAGTAGCAGCGCCATCGCCAGTTTGTCCAATCCCGGCCCTCACGGCCTGAGCCAATTCTTGTACGCGTTTACCTCAGCCGCCAACAACAATGGCAGCGCCTTTGCCGGCTTGGGTGCCAACACGCCGTTTTTTAATTACCTGCTCGCCATCGCGATGTTGGTCGGTCGCTTTGGGGTGATTTTGCCGGTATTGGCTGTGGCCGGCGCGATGGCGGTGAAAAAACGCCAAATGCAAATATCAGCCAGTTTTCCTACCCACGGCCTGTTGTTTGCCCTGTTATTGGTCATTGTCATCGTGGTGTTTACCGCCCTGACTTACATCCCAGTCTTGGTATTGGGCCCGGTGATGGAACATTTACAGTTGTTTTATTGAGGAGTTTTGCCATGCGCACTTCCAAACATCCATTGGTACAACACAGTGATACCACCCCGAGTTTTTTGCGCTACACGCGCTGTTATGGTGGCTTTTTATGGTGGTTGTCGTGGTTTAAATAAACTTGAACCCCTGCAGATGCGGCCGGTAACGCTGCATCTGCACCCTCTCGCAAGACCCACCAATACTCAGCCCTACCCCGTTTACAAAGGTGTATTTATGCACACGCAATCTTTATCCATGCAAGCCGCCATCGAGGCGCTGAAAAAACTGCACCCGGCGGTGCAATGGCGCTCGCCGGTGATGTTCATTGTTTATTTGGGCAGCCTCTTTAGCACCGTCTTGGGTTTACAGGCCGCTTTTCAAGGTTCACCCCAAACCAGTTTCATCGTCGCCATTACCTTATGGCTGTGGTTCACGATTTTGTTTGCCAATTTTGCCGAAGCCTATGCTGAAGGCCGTGGCAAGGCGCAAAGCCATGCCTTAAAAAGCCTGAAAAAAACCACTACCGCGCGCAAACTCGTTGCCAATGGCAAAAACGAGGACGACCAAGTGATGATTGCTTCCGACAGCTTGCGCATGGGCGATGTGGTGCGGGTGGAACAAGGCGAAACCATACCTGCCGATGGCGAAATCATCGCAGGTGTGGCCACGGTAGACGAATCGGCGATTACCGGCGAATCCGCGCCCGTCATCCGCGCCGCTGGCAGCGATTTTTGCTCGGTCACCGGCGGCACGCTGCTGGTGTCGGACTACCTCATCATTCGCGTCAATGCCAATCCGGGCGAGTCGTTTCTCGACCAAATGATTACCATGGTCGAAAGCGCGCAGCGCCAAAAAACCCCGAATGAAATCGCTTTAACCATCTTGCTGGTGGCTTTGAGCCTGATTTTCATCTTGGTGGTCGGCAGCTTGTACGCGTTTTCACGTTTCAGCGTCGCCCACACCGGCGCGCAACAGCCGATAGACTACATCGCTTTGGTGGCCTTATTGGTGTGTTTGATACCGACCACCATAGGCGGCTTACTGTCGGCCATAGGCGTGGCCGGCATGAACCGCATGATGAAGGCGAATGTGATGGCCACTTCCGGTCGCGCCGTCGAAACCGCCGGCAATATTGATGTGTTGTTGCTGGACAAGACTGGCACCATCACTTTTGGCAACCGCATGGCCTCAGACTTCATTCCTGCTCACGGCATCGACAAAACCCTGTTATTACAGGCCGCTTATGTGTGTTCGCACCACGACAACACGCCCGAAGGCAGCAGCATTGTGCGTTTGGCGCAGGAATTAACGGGCACGACTGAGATAAACGTGCCCGACGCTTGGCGCGGCAGCATGACTGAAATTCCGTTCAGCGCCCAAAGCCGCATGAGTGGCGTCGACATCCACACCGCCAGCGGTATGCGCATCTTGCGCAAAGGCTCGGAGCAAGCCATTGCCCAACACGTTACCGCTCTGGGACGCAGCCTGGCCGACGATGTCACCGCAGCTGTGCACAAAGTGGCCGCCAGCGGCGCAACGCCATTGGTGGTGAGCGTGGACGCGCAAGTATTGGGTGTGGTCGTGCTCAAAGACATTGTCAAACCCGGCATCAAAGAGCGCTTTGGTCAATTGCGGCAAATGGGCATCAAAACGGTGATGATAACCGGCGATAACCCCTTAACCGCCGCCGCCATTGCTTCAGAAGCTGGCGTTGACGACTACCTCGCCGAAGCCACGCCCGAACAAAAGCTGACGCGCATCCGCGACTACCAAGCGCAAGGCTTGTTGGTGGCAATGACCGGCGACGGCACCAACGATGCTCCGGCCTTGGCGCAAGCCGATGTGGCGGTAGCGATGAATTCGGGCACACAAGCGGCGAAAGAAGCCAGCAATATGGTCGACATGGATTCCGACCCGACCAAGTTAATTGAGGTGGTGCAAACCGGTAAACAATTGCTGATGACGCGCGGCGCGTTGACGACGTTTTCAATTGCCAACGACATTGCCAAATACTTCGCCATCATCCCAGCGCTGTTTATGCCGATGTTTCCACAATTGGCGCTGCTCAATGTCATGGGTTTGCACAGCCCGCAATCGGCGCTGTTGTCGGCGGTGATTTTCAATGCCTTGATCATTGTGGTGTTGATTCCCTTGGCGATGAAAGGCGTGCGTTCCCGCCCCGAAGCCACGCACCTGACCTTGCGCCGCAATCTGTTGCTCTACGGTGTCGGCGGTGTGGTGGTGCCTTTTGTGGCGATTAAATTGATTGATGTGTTGATAAGCGGCCTGTAAGCCACAAAGGAGTGTTGTATGTATTTGCGTCCCGTTATCATGGTGTTTGTACAATTGAGTGTGTTGCTGGGTTTGGTCTATCCCTTGGTGGTCACTGGCTTGGGACAAGTGTTGTTTGCCGATGCCGCCAATGGCAGCCTCATCCATCAAGGCGATAAAGTCGTGGGTTCACATTTGCTAGGCCAAGAATTCACCCGCGCCGAGCATTTTTGGGGCAGACCATCGGCCACGGCTGAGTTTGCTTACAATCCTATGGCGTCTGGTGGCTCCAATTTGGCCGCCACCAATCCGCAATTGACCGCAGCCGCGCAAGCACAGCTGCAGGTATTGGCAACAAACCCATCCAGCGCCGTGCCAGTGGAATTGCTCAGCGCTTCGGGCAGCGGTTTGGACCCTGACATTTCCTTACAGGCCGCTTTGTACCAAGTGCCGCGGGTGGCACAGGCCAGCGGCCACACCGAACAAGACTTGCGCACGCTGGTGCACAGCCTCAGCCGCAACACGCTCACGACCGGCTTTCAGCCTTTGGTCAATGTGGTGGATTTGAATCTGGCGGTGCAAGCATTGCCGCAATAACCTAAGGACAGCTCGTGCAAGCGAACACAACAGCAGAGCAGTGGTTGCAACACGCCCAAGCCGAGCAACGCGGCAAGCTGCGGATTTATTTTGGCGCGGTCGCCGGCGTGGGTAAGACGTATCGCATGCTCAAAGAAGCGCAACAAGCGCAAGCGGCCGGTAAGCGCGTGCTCATCGGTTGGGTAGAAACCCACCAACGCGCCGATACCGCGGCGCAATTGGGCGACTTGCCGCGCTTGCCGCCACGCGCGTGCGAATACCAAGGGCGGCTGTTTGATGAGTTTGATTTGGACGCCGCCATCGCCGCCCAGCCCGAGGTGTTGATTGTGGACGAACTGGCGCACAGCAATGTGCACGGTTCACGCCATCCCAAGCGCTGGCAAGACATAGAAGAATTGTTACAACACGGCATAGACGTGTGGACGGCCTTGAACGTGCAACACTTGGAAAGCTTGAACGATGTCATCAGCACCATCACCGGCGTCAACATAGGCGAAACCGTGCCCGATGCGTTTTTCAGCGCCGCCGATGAATTGGTATTGGTCGATGTCACCGCCAATGAATTGCTGCACCGCTTGCAAAGCGGCAAAATCTACGGCGCTCACAAAATCAAACAAGCACAGCAACATTTTTTCAGGCCGGGCAATCTGCTGTCGCTGCGCGAAATCGCGCTGCGCAAAACCGCCGAAATCTTAGAAACTGATGTCAAACACTACCGCCAATTGCACGCCATAGACACAGTGTGGGCCACCGATGCCGGCTTGTTGTGCTGCATTACCGGCCGCAGTGGCGACGATGATTTGGTGCGCGGCGCGGCGCGTTTGGCGGCACAGTGGCATTGCGATTGGCATGTGGTGTGGGCAGAAAACACTGGTCTGCATGCGCACACGCAGCAACAACACGCGCAAGCGGCCTTAAAACTGGCCGAAAGCTTGGGTGCGCAACACACGGCCGTGCTCAGCAGCGGCAAACAGGCCGAGCACTTGATTGCCTATGCGCGCCGCCACAATTTGGCGCGCGTGGCCACCGGCAAACACGGCTATTTGGCGTGGCGTTTGCCCAGTTGGCTGCGCCGCCATGCCCCCGATTTGGACTGCGTGTTGCTCAGCCAAGCCAGACACAGCCACAAGCCCACCACTACCGCATCCCAAACAGCGTCCAAACCCGCACCCATCCAGCGCGAGCAAATCAAAGGCATGGCACTGATGCTGGCCGCTGCCTTGGCCTTGACCACGCTGTTGTGGCCGTTTACAGGCCGCTTTGACAACAGCAATGTGGTGATGCTGTATTTGCTGTTGGTGATGCTGGCCAGTGCCGTGTTTGGCCGCGCTGTGGGCATTTTCACCTCGGTGGTGACGGTGGCGCTGTTTGATTTTGCCTTTGTCGAGCCGCGCTTTTCGTTTTCGGTGCGCGATGTGCAGTATTTGGCCACCTTGGCGGTGATGTTGGTGGTGAGCATGGTGATATCCCAACTGACTTTGTATTTGAAAAACCGCGCCCGCGTTGCCCATCAGCGTGAACAGCGCGCGATTGCACTGTTTGATTTTGCCAAGGCGATGTCGGGCTTATTGGAACAAGATGAAATTCTGCACCAAAGCCGCAAGCTGATGCAGCAAGAGTTTCAGGCCGACATCCACTTTGTGTTGCCGAACGAGCACGAACAATTGCAATGCCCACATGCTCCTCATGTCGATGCGGCGCTGGCCGAATGGGCGTACAAAAACCGCCAAGAAGCGGGCTTGCACACCCATACCTTGCCCGAGCACCCGAGTTTGTACCTGCCTTTGCAAGCGCCGATACGCATCCGCGGCGTGTTAGTGTTGACGCCCAAAACGCAGCAAGAGGGTTTGGAAGCCGAGAAAAAGCGCCAATTGCAGGTATACGCCAATTTGATTGCGCTGACCTTAGAACGCGTGCATTTCGCCACCGTCGCCAGCGCGGCGATGACGGAAATGGAAACCGAAAAAATGCGCAATACCTTGCTCGCCACCCTTTCGCACGATTTGCGCACGCCACTGACGGCGATGATGGGTGAAGCCGAGTATGTGCAGACTTACCATGACCGCATGAGCGCCGCCGACCTAGACGAAAGCCTGCAAGCCTTGCACTTATCGGCGCAAAACGTGTGGCAATTTGTCAGCAATTTGTTGGAAATAGCGCGCATGGAAAGCGGCCAATTGCAAATCAAGCGCCAGACAGTGGCCATGGCCGACATACTGGCCGAATGTGTGCAGCAGTTGCAACATCACCACCCGTCGGCCCACGTCCACACCGACATTGCCCCTGATTTGCCCGACATCAAGGCCGATGCCTTGTTGCTCAGTCATGCTGTGGCCAATTTGCTTGAAAACAGCGTTAAATACAGCCCGAGTGCCGCCGACATCCGCATACGCGCCTATGTTGAAGCCGAGATGCTACACATGGACATCACCGATGCAGGGCAAGGTTTGCCCGATTTGCCGACGGCCGATTTGTTTAAAAAATTTGTGCGTGGCAATGGCGAAGGCGCGGTGGCGGGCTCGGGTTTGGGCTTGGCCATAGGCAAATGGATAGTTGAAGCCCACCACGGCCGCATTGCCTTATACCCACGCAGCGATGGCCAGCGCGGCACCGTTGCTCACATTTCCTTACCGATAGAGCCTGTTTGATATGGAACCCACCCACACCATTCTGGTGGTCGAAGACGACCCCGCCATCCGCCGCTTAATCTGCAAGACTTTGCAACACGAAGCGTGGCAAGCGCAGACGGCCGAAACCATCAAACGCGCCTTAATCGAGGTGAAGGCCAAACCGCCAGCCTGTGTGCTGCTGGATTTGGGTTTGCCCGACGGCGATGGCAACGAGTTCATCCGCCAAGTGCGCACTTGGTCGGACTTGCCCATCATTGTCTTAACCGCACGCGATAACGAAGCGAGCAAAGTCGCTGCGCTGGACGCTGGTGCCAACGATTACGTGACCAAACCGTTCAGCATCGCCGAATTGCTGGCGCGCATCCGCGTGCAATTGCGCCAACGCCAACCGACCGCTACCGACAGCGTCTACACGTTTGGTGCGGTCAGCGTCGACAGTGCGCGCCACAGCGTCAGTTTTCAAGGCGAAGATGCCCACCTCACGCCTACCGAATACCGTTTACTGCTGGAATTGCTGCGACATGAGGGCAAAATCTGCACGCACAGACAATTGCTGCTGGCGGTATGGGGGCCAAACTGCGTGGAAACGCCACATTATTTGCGCGTCTACATGGCCAAACTGCGGCAAAAATTGGAAATCCAACCCGAAGCACCGCAACACTTTGTCACCGAATCGGGCTTGGGTTACCGCTTTATCAAATAAACAATCAGCCCCAATAGAACGTTAAGCGGCCTGTAAACCACTTACAGGCCGCTTATGTATTTCAAACACAGGGCAAGATTAAGAGCGACACATAAAGACTGTGCGCAACAAGCAAAAAGCCGCTGTTGTGTAACAGCGGCTTGCTTCATATCAGGTCATTACAGACGGCTGATGCGTACCTTATCTATGCTGCGTTCTTGCAAAGACAGCACTTCAAAACGCAAACCGGCGCGCTCTACCACCATGCCGACATGCGGCAAACTCTCGGCCTCGTACAACATCAAGCCGGCGACATTGACATAGCTGGCATCGTCGTCGACCAAATCGCTCACGCCCAATTGCAATTCCAATTGGTACACGTCGAGCGAGCCTTTGGCGATGTAATGCGTGTCATCAACTTTAATCAAGTCCAAGCTTTCATCGGCATCGGGGAATTCACCGGCGATGGCTTCAAACACGTCCAAAGGCGTGACCAAACCGCTGACCGAACCAAACTCATCCGTGACCATCACCAATGAGCCTTTGGCCTGACGCAAACTCGGTATCGCGTCCAAGACTTTCATGCCTTCAAACACGCTTACCGGTTTGGCAGCGGCCTGTAACAAGGCTTGCAGCGCGGCTTCGTCGTCGAGCACATCGAGCAAGTCTTTGGCCTTGGCCACGGTCACCAAATGGTCTAAATCACCACGACACACCGGAAACAAGCTGTGTGGCACGGCCATCACCACCTCGCGCATGTGCGCCGCGCCTTTGTCCAAATCCACCCACGAAATGTGGTTGCGTGGCGTCATGATGCTGGCAACTGAGCGTTCGCCCAAGGTCAATACCCCGCCTATCATATAGCGCTCTTCCACCACAAAATCGGCTTTGTCCGCTTCTTTGGCGATGGCTTCGGTTTCGGTGCTGGTTTTGCCGCCCATGATGCGCATCACCGCTTCAGTGGTGCGCAAACGGCGTGGAATGCGCGCTTGGTGTTTGGCCTGATTGCGCGACGAAACTTGGTTAAACGCTTCAATCAAGATGGCAAAACCCATGGCCGCATACAAATAGCCTTTAGGAATGTGGAAACCCAAGCCTTCGGCTATCAAGCTAAAACCAATCATCAACAAAAAGCTCAAGCACAACACCACCACAGTCGGGTGGGCGTTCACAAACTTGGTCAACGGCTTAGACGCAATCAACATAATGGTCACGGCCACAATCACTGCCGCCATCATCACATAAATATTGTCGACCATGCCCACCGCGGTAATTACCGCGTCGAGTGAGAATACGGCATCGAGCACCACGATTTGCGCCACCACCGCACCAAATGCGGCATAAGCAGCATTGGAGGTGTGGGCGTGTGGTTTGCCTTCCATGTTTTCATGCAATTCGGACACGGCTTTGTAAACCAAGAACAGGCCACCAAACAGCAAAATCAAATCACGGCCGGAGAAATCCAAACCAGCGACGTTAAACAGCGGATTGGTCAAAGCCATCAGCCATGAAATCACCGATAACAGTGCCAAACGCATGATCAGCGCCAAAGACAGACCGATGACACGGGCTTTGTCGCGTTGTTCAGGAGGGAGTTTGTCCGCCAAGATGGCGATGAAGACCAGATTGTCGATACCAAGCACCACTTCCAACACCACCAAGGTGATGAAACCGGCCCAGATATTGGGGTCTAGCAGAAATTCCATTATTGAGCCCTCCAAGCGGCCTGAACAGGCACAGGGTCAATCATGAGCGATACAATAGAAACAGCAAACAGATGGGTGAAAGTCGAAGTAAGAGTCAAACGCTTCGGCGAGGGGTCCATATTAACCTTATGTTGTGAAAAGTGCGCATAGTTTCGCCAAAACCCCAAGTGTAATCAATCGGTTTTAAAATTCATTAAAATTTCTAAACAAAATTTAGCAATACTGTATATTTAATCCGCGCTTTTGGAGACATACCGTAGGATGTTTTCAGCCTATGCAACGCCATCGGTGTTCACAGACCTTGGCTGTCATGCCCTAAGCTTCTTACAAGGGGAGATACCACCAAGCGCTGCGCTGCCATTACCCACATTCAAATGGCCAGCAATACCATTACCAACACCAACGCCTATTACCAGAATACCAACACCGGATTAATGCGGCCTGTAAATCGTGTTTGCACACCCAAACCACCCTAAGCCCTAGTACCGTTCGGTAAACAGCGCGTGTGTTCGCTCACATTCCCCGCGACTGCGATTGGCGCTTCAGGTAAAATAGCCGCTACATTTTCCGCATTGCACCATAATGAATATTTTTTACGAAGAATCCGGCCAATTCAAACTTGCCAGCATCGTTCAAAAAAACGACAGCACTTACCAAGTGGATACCCAGTTTGGCAAACGCACCAAAATCAAAACCAATCATGTGTTGTTAGAATTTGATGGCGACATGGCGGCGTTTATGCAACAGGCTGAGGCTTACCGTGATGAAATCGACACCGATTTGTTGTGGGAAGTGAGCGGCGAAGCCGAATTCAGCGCCGAAGACAGCGCTACCGAGTATTTTGGCGGCACGCCAAGCAAAAGCCAAATCGCTGGTACTTATCTGGCCTTGTATGCCGCGCCAGCGTATTTCTACAAAAAAGCCAAGGGCGTGTTCAAAGCCGCACCGGAAGAAACCTTGAAACAGGCTTTGGCCGCCATCGAGCGCAAAAAGCAACAAGATGCGCAAATGACTGCATGGGCAGAAGCCTTACAACAAGGCCTATTGCCCGACGAAATTGCCGCCGACATCAAAACCATTTTGTTTGCCCCCGACAAACAAACCCTCACTTACAAAGCCTATGCCTTGGCCGCCGAACAAAGCAAAAAGAACTTTTTGCAATTGGCCGAACATGTGGGCGCGGTGAAATCCATCCCACAATACTTACAGGACGGCTTTGAGTTTGAATTTTTCAAACACGGTACGGGTTTTGCCGACATTGCTGTGCCTGAGTTGCCGAATCAATTGCCTGTCGCTGCCGGTGTGAACGCGTTTTCAATCGACGATGCCGACACCACCGAAATCGACGACGCCTTATCGGTACAGCATTTGGACGGTGGCGCGGTGCGCGTCGGTATCCACATAGCCGCCCCGAGCGCGGTGATTGCACCCGACAGCGCCATGGAAAAAGTGGTGTTCCAACGCCTGTCTACCGTGTATTTCCCTGGCAATAAAATCACCATGTTGCCTGACAATTGGTGTGCCGCATTCAGCTTGGATGTAGGAGCGGTGCGCCCTGCATTGAGCATTTATTTTGATGTCAGCAGCGATTGGCAAATTGCCTTGCACAGCACGGTATTGGAACAAGTGCATGTCGATGCCAATTTGCGCATCCAAGACATCGAACCCTTGTTCAACCATGAACACGGCACAGATTTGGCAGCCGATGGCAGCGAGACTTTTGCCCACCAACACGACATGGTGTATTTGCTACAATTGGCGATTGAATTGCAAAAACAACGCGGCAAATACGACCCAACTCGCCCAACCCAATACGATTACAGCATAGACTTAAGCGACGATGGCCAAGTGAGCATCGCCAAACGCGAACGCGGTGCACCGATTGATACCTTGGTGTCGGAAATGATGATTCTGGCCAATTCGACTTGGGCGAAAATGCTGCACGAAGGCGAACGCGCGGCAATATACCGCGTGCAACCGGCCGGCAAAGTGCGCATGAGCACACAATCGGAAGCGCACATCGGCATGGGCGTGGAACACTATGCTTGGTGTACCTCACCGCTGCGCCGCGCCACCGACTATTTCAACCAACGCCAATTGTTAAGCCTGATAGAGCCCGAGCATTTCGAGCCGCGTTTTGCCATGCAATCGAGCGATGTGTTTGCGTTAATGCGTGATTTTGACACCACTTACAGTGCGTATGCCGATTTTCAGCGCAAAATGGAAAGCTATTGGAGCTTGGTCTACATCCAACAACAAGGCTTGCGCCATTTGAAAGCGGTGGTATTGAAAGAAGATTTGGTGCGCATCGATGGCCTGCCTTTGGTCAGCCGTGCCGTTGGCGTGCCGGTGTGCATGCCGCGTTCACGCGCTTGGCTCAACATCACCGGCGTGCAATTGCCTCAACAGTCCATCAGCTTGAATTTCAATAAATTCATCCACAGCGTCGAAGACGAAGTCGAACCGGCTTGATGTGGATAAGTTTTGTATAAGTCTGGGATAAATGCGGGATTAATTCTGCATAAGTGATGTCAATGCGGCCTGTAAACCTCTGACAGTGTTTACAGGCCGCATTCTTACCTATAACGCTGCGTCACCTTATCCACAAGCAGCCATCACATACCACTGTGGATAAGTCTGAACTGAGCAGCGCTTAAGAGCAAACTTGTAGGTAAGCAGGCGTCACCGTCGCTACCACGTCCAACTCCACCGTTGCATTTTTTGGCAATTGGTAAACGCCGACCGACGTGCGCGTGTGCGCTCCCGCCTCGCCCAAAATATCAAACAACAAATCCGAAGCGCCATCGGCCACCTCACTTTGTTGGGTAAAGTCTTCGCCGCTTTGCACATACACATTGATGCGCAAGATGCGGGCGATGGCATCCAAACTGCCCAGCTCTTGCCGCAACAGCGTCAACGCACGCAGCACACACAGCTTGGCCGCATACTGCGCCTGTTCCACATTCACCTCCACGCCAGCGCGACCTGTTACCACCACTTTGTTCAACACACGCGGAATCTGCCCGCTCACATACACTTGTGCGCCCTCGCGCAATACCGGCACATAATGCCCACCAATTTGAATGGCAGCGTCGGTATCAAACCCCAACGACGCTGCCCATGCCATCAATTTTTGTTCTCGACTCATCTTGTTCTCTGCCTGATTAAAATGGTGCACAAAAGCGGCCTGTAAATCTTTTTCCATGTTTACAGGCCGCTTCATCTATTTGCTGCCCGCCCTCATTATCAACATTGCCAAGCCAACAGCGCCAACCTCTATACAGCATTCCTTACCCACCATCGTCACGCCATTCTTCCTCTTGCTGCAACAGCCACAGAAAATAATCCGCATACTCATCCCAAGCATCGTATTCGTCTGCCCCGAGCACGGCCAAATCGGGTGCTTGCACCGCATCCAAGCAACGCACGCGTGGCTTTTGCTGAGTATTCAATACCAACAAACTTTCATCAGGCTCAGCCAACACCAGATATTCATGCGGCAAGTGAATCAGTTTTCTCAGCAGCAAAGTCTGATTGACCATGGTATGGGGATCATCCGACAGTTCAATGCCATAGTGCCAAATCCCGCCAACGGCCGCATACGAGCTAAAGCGGCTGATTTGTTTGTAGTCTTCCGGCAAAGTCACGCCCAATACGCGCTCAATTTCCGCCAACGTGGCCTCACCGCACGGCACATCTCGCCAGTCATCACCACTGCTTGCCAATAAATCTTCATACCATTGTTGCAGCGCTGTGATGGTAAGCATCCATCAATCTCCTGTTATCCATGCACGGTTTTGTCAGCGGCCACTGCAATGTCGGCCTGCATGAGTAAACCACCTGAGTTAGGTTATAATGCCTGTTCCCAGAGGTTTATGGCACCCACCCTCTTTAAAAAACCATGGTCTGTGGCGTGCCATGCACAGATGAAAGCACAAGATGAGCAGCAGAAGCGCCCAAGAACTCGATGGCTTAACCCTGTTAGGCAATCAACACACCCACTATCCGAACGAATACCAACCCAGCGTGCTCGAAGCCGTGCCCAATTTACACGCCGCACGCGACTATTTCGTCAAATTCAACTGCCCCGAATTCACCAGCCTGTGCCCCTTAACCGGCCAACCGGATTTCGCCACCATTTACATCTCTTACATCCCCGATGAAAAACTGGTCGAAAGCAAATCCTTGAAACTGTATTTGTTCAGCTTTCGCAATCACGGCGATTTTCACGAAGACTGCATCAACAAAATCATGCTCGATTTGATTGCGCTGCTCCAGCCGCGCTACATCGAAGTGTGGGGCAAATTCACCCCACGCGGCGGCCTGTCGATAGACCCATATTGCAATTACGGTCGTCCCGATAGCAAATACGAACACATGGCCGAACAACGCCTGTTCGGCCACGACTTATACCCCGAAAAAATCGACAACCGTTAAGCGTTTGTGAGCATAGAAAAAAGTGGCCTGTAAATGATTTACAGGCCGCTTTTTTACCCACATGCATAACATTGCTTATGATTACTCCTTAAGCAGTTGCATTAAATGCAGGGTGATAAGTCACCTCGCCAATCGGAATATCATCTTGAAAAGCCAATGCCATAAAATACTCTGCCGGCACATCGGCCAATCGCAATTGTGGCTCAGTTTTGAAACCAAAGCGTTGATAATATTCAGGCTCGCCCAAGACCACACAACCTGCCGCACCCAAGGTTTGCAATGTATTTAAAGCGGCCTGTATCAAAGCCTTGCCTATGCCTTGTTGTTGGCTAGCCGGCAAGACTGCCACCGGCCCCAAGCCATACCAATGCACACTGCCATCGCTGATGCTCACCGGCGATGCCGCCACATGCCCAACGATATTGCCGGCTTCTATTGCCACCAGCGATACTGTCAACGCATGTGCCTCACGCAAAGCGTGCACAATGTATTGTTCGGTATGTGAACTGTGTGCGGCCTGTAAAAAGGCGGTGCTTACCACTGCCTCTATGGCTGCGATATCGGCGCTCTGTTCTGTACGTATCTGCATATTGATGACCTTTGTGCTGAATATTAACGCCTATTGGTTTTTATTTTAGGACAATTTCAGCAATCTATGTATCCGTGTTAATAGCGGCCTGTAAACACATTTCCCTCGCCATCATCAATAGCCATTCCACCCTCCCATCACTGTGTAAAATTAAGGTAATTCATCTAAACAAGGTGGTGATGCCCGCCCACTTTTGCTTAAGATACCCTCCATTATCGCTCTATTGGGTTCATGATGAAGGCATTCACACTCTCAAACCTATGCTGGCTCAGTCTCTTGGCCTTGGTCGCTTGCTCCGACGCACAAGACCAAGCAGCTCCCGCTGCCACAGCAACACACGCAAGCAGTGCCGCCTCAAGCGCATCTGCCCACAGCACTTCAAGCACAACCACGTTGGCCATCCCCCACATTCCCGCCATCGTCATTCCTGACTTTATCGGCGTGACCGAGCAACAATTGCAATTTGAACAAGCGATGCCAGTGGCTTTAAAAAACGTCGCCGGCATCAAAGTCTATCCCGCCCGTTGTGACCAGCAGCAATTGATTAACAGCAATGGCAGCATCAGCCAATACAGCTCAGACCATGCCACCCAAATCAACCAACAAGGCGTGCTCAGCGTTAACAAAGACGGTTCTGGCACCTCAACCGATGCGAATATGACCATGGAAGTCCAGGCCGATGGTTCCGGCACCGTGGTCAGCAAATCAAGCGATGACGCCAGTGGTATCACCCTCACCGTCAACGCCGATGGCTCCGGCACTTATGTCGGCCCCGAGGGCACGATGACCATAGACGGCCAAGGCGGTGGCACTTGGGTAGGCAAACTGGGCAGCATCACCATCAATGCCGATGGCTCAGGCACATGGACGGGCGAGCAAGAGGTGGTGGAAATTCAAGCCAATGGCGCTGGCAATTGGACCGGCTCACAAATGCAAACCAATTTGGGCGATGGTACCGGCACAGTCGGGCCAGATGAAAAACCGGTCAAAATGGCACCTTGGCCATTGGTACCTAAAGTGGGCAAACTTCCTTTACTTAACAAACTGCACATGCCTGGCCAAGTCTGCGGCTACATCATCAGCTTGGACGATCAAGTATTGTTCGATTTTGACCAAGCGCAGATACGCGCTGATGCCGCCAATATATTGAAGCAATTGGCCACAGCCCTTAAACAAATCAACGCCGCTGGCATCGAAATTCGCGGTCATACTGACAGCAAAGGCAGCGATGCCTACAACCAAACCCTGTCTGAAAACCGCGCCCAAGCCGTGCTCAAAGCCTTACAACAACAAACGCCATTAAACAACATCCAAGCCCACGGCTTTGGAGAATCCCTGCCCGTTGTTCCCAATGAAGTCGATGGCAAAGACAGCCCCAGCAACCGCCAACTCAACCGCCGCGTCGAAATTTTCGTGCGCACCAGTTGAGCATTCTTTTCAAAACAATCTAACTAAAGCGGCCTGTAAGGATGCTACAGGCCGCATGTATGATTTGAAGTATTTCACAGAACCCATACTGCTACAGCAAACATGCATGAGCATCTGAGTGGTTGAGTTTGAGTGCTTTAAGGTAAGCAACTGATGAATTACAAGCGGCCTGTAAGTGTTTACAGGCCGCTTCTAAGTACTTAGTGATGTATCTGTAGATTCAATGTTGTTACAGCAAGCGTGTATGAGTATATGAGTTGTTGGGTCTAGTCAGTTGTGAATTTGTTTGATTGCTGATATTTGTGATTGCAGCAAAACTTACAGGTCGCTTGTATCTGATCTATTGCTGGCTATTGTGCTGTTTTAGTTTGGTGCCTGAAATGAATAAAGCCCTGATGCATTGCATCAGGGCTTTAGAATGGGGAGTTTGGCGGTGACCTACTTTCACATGGGTAATCCACACTATCATCGGCGCTAAATCGTTTCACGGTCCTGTTCGGGATGGGAAGGCGTGGGACCAACTTGCTATGGCCGCCAAACAAAAAGGGTATTAGAAAGCCGTTTTGTGAAGCGTCTTTGGACTGTTTTCACAAGGTTCGCTTTTTGTAAGTCGCGTATTATGCGCCTTACGTAAACTTAAATCAACAGGTAATGAATTGTATGCTTATTGTAGTAAGCTTCATCATTCGAAGTTCTTCAAATGATAGAGTCAAGCCTCACGAGCAATTAGTATGAGTTAGCTTCAAGCGTTACCGCTCTTCCACACCTCACCTATCAACGTCCTGGTCTCGAACGACTCTTTAGTGTGGTTAAACCACAAGGGAAGTCTCATCTTCAGGCGAGTTTCACGCTTAGATGCTTTCAGCGTTTATCTCTTCCGAACTTAGCTACCCGGCTATGCCACTGGCGTGACAACCGGTACACCAGAGGTTCGTCCACTCCGGTCCTCTCGTACTAGGAGCAGCCCCCGTCAAACTTCCAACGCCCACTGCAGATAGGGACCAAACTGTCTCACGACGTTTTAAACCCAGCTCACGTACCACTTTAAATGGCGAACAGCCATACCCTTGGGACCGACTACAGCCCCAGGATGTGATGAGCCGACATCGAGGTGCCAAACTCCGCCGTCGATATGAACTCTTGGGCGGAATCAGCCTGTTATCCCCGGAGTACCTTTTATCCGTTGAGCGATGGCCCTTCCATACAGAACCACCGGATCACTATGTCCTGCTTTCGCACCTGCTCGACTTGTGGGTCTCGCAGTTAAGCTACCTTTTGCCATTGCACTATCAGTCCGATTTCCGACCGGACCTAGGTAACCTTCGAACTCCTCCGTTACTCTTTGGGAGGAGACCGCCCCAGTCAAACTGCCTACCATGCACGGTCCCCGATCCGGATAACGGATCTGGGTTAGAACCTCAAAGTCACCAGGGTGGTATTTCAAGGACGGCTCCACAGAAACTAGCGTCTCTGCTTCAAAGCCTCCCACCTATCCTACACAAGTGACTTCAAAGTCCAATGCAAAGCTACAGTAAAGGTTCACGGGGTCTTTCCGTCTAGCAGCGGGTAGATTGCATCTTCACAACCACTTCAACTTCGCTGAGTCTCGGGAGGAGACAGTGTGGCCATCGTTACGCCATTCGTGCGGGTCGGAACTTACCCGACAAGGAATTTCGCTACCTTAGGACCGTTATAGTTACGGCCGCCGTTTACTGGGGCTTCGATCCGATGCTTGCACATCTTCAATTAACCTTCCAGCACCGGGCAGGCGTCACACCCTATACGTCCACTTTCGTGTTAGCAGAGTGCTGTGTTTTTAATAAACAGTCGCAGCCACCTATTCTCTGCGGCCCCACATCGCTTACGGAGTAAATCCTTAACGTTATGGGGCATACCTTCTCCCGAAGTTACGGTATCAATTTGCCGAGTTCCTTCTCCCGAGTTCTCTCAAGCGCCTTAGAATTCTCATCCTGCCCACCTGTGTCGGTTTGCGGTACGGTTCGATTTAAGCTGAAGCTTAGTGGCTTTTCCTGGAAGCGTGGTATTGGTCACTTCAGTTCCGTAGAACCTCGTTATCACTTCTCGGTGTTAATGAATTCCCGGATTTGCCTAAGAATTCCACCTACCGGCTTGAACAAACTATTCCAACAGTTTGCTGACCTAACCTTCTCCGTCCCCACATCGCACTTAAATCAAGTACAGGAATATTAACCTGTTTCCCATCGACTACGCATCTCTGCCTCGCCTTAGGGGCCGACTCACCCTACGCCGATGAACGTTGCGTAGGAAACCTTGGGCTTTCGGCGAGGGGGCTTTTCACCCCCTTTATCGCTACTCATGTCAACATTCGCACTTCTGATACCTCCAGCATGCTTCACAACACACCTTCGCAGGCCTACAGAACGCTCCCCTACCACATACGCTTACGCGCACATCCGCAGCTTCGGTTATAGATTTGAGCCCCGTTACATCTTCCGCGCAAGACGACTCGACTAGTGAGCTATTACGCTTTCTTTAAATGATGGCTGCTTCTAAGCCAACATCCTAGCTGTCTGGGCCTTCTCACTTCGTTTACCACTTAATCTATCATTTGGGACCTTAGCTGGCGGTCTGGGTTGTTTCCCTCTTGACACCGGACGTTAGCACCCGATGTCTGTCTCCCGAGGAATCACTTGATGGTATTCTTAGTTTGCCATGGGTTGGTAAGTTGCAATAACCCCCTAGCCATAACAGTGCTTTACCCCCATCAGTGTACCTCGAGGCACTACCTAAATAGTTTTCGGGGAGAACCAGCTATCTCCGAGTTTGTTTAGCCTTTCACCCCTATCCACAGCTCATCCCCTAATTTTGCAACATTAGTGGGTTCGGACCTCCATTACCTGTTACGGCAACTTCATCCTGGCCATGGATAGATCACTCGGTTTCGGGTCTACGCCCAGCAACTAATCGCCCTATTAAGACTCGATTTCTCTACGCCTCCCCTATTCGGTTAAGCTCGCTACTGAACGTAAGTCGTTGACCCATTATACAAAAGGTACGCAGTCACGGAACAAGTCCGCTCCCACTGTTTGTATGCATCAGGTTTCAGGTTCTATTTCACTCCCCTCCCGGGGTTCTTTTCGCCTTTCCCTCACGGTACTGGTTCACTATCGGTCGATGATGAGTATTTAGCCTTGGAGGATGGTCCCCCCATATTCAGACAGGATTTCTCGTGTCCCGCCCTACTTGTCGTTAGCTTAGTACCTTAATTGAGATTTCGAATACGCGACTATCACGCTCTATGGTCATACTTTCCAGAATGTTCTTCTATCTCGACTAATATCACTAACAGGCTTTTCCGTGTTCGCTCGCCACTACTTACGGAATCTCGGTTGATTTCTTTTCCTCTGGGTACTTAGATGGTTCAGTTCTCCAGGTTCGCTTCTCTAGACCTATGTATTCAGTCTAGGATACTCAATAAATTGAGTGGGTTTCCCCATTCGGACATCGCGGGATCAAAGCTTTATTGCCAGCTCCCCCACGCTTTTCGCAGGCTTACACGTCCTTCTTCGCCTATCATCGCCAAGGCATCCACCTGATGCACTTATTCACTTGACTCTATCATTTCAAGAACCTCTGACTTTGTTTAACTGGACAGTTGACGTGTCTTCCTTAAACTTGATTCTCTCTTACAATAAAGCTTACTACTTGGTTGTTACGATTAACGCCTTTTGAATTCGTTAATCGCAGATACAATCATCACCCAAATTACTGTGTTATTTAAGCGGCCTGTAAAGGCTGACTTACGTCTTGCTTAAACAACAACATTGTCTTTTGTTTGTTGATTTCGGCTTTCTAATTTTTTAAAGATCAATGCGTTGCTTTTTATGTGTTTCGCTTTGTACTGCTTATCCGCTCACACGCTTCGCAAATCAAAGACGACTAGTATACCATTTCCTTATTAACAAGGAAACAAATAACAGCCGCAGCTGTTAATCTTCTTTGATTTGCAAAGTTACTACAGCAGTCAGTGGTGGAGGCAAACGGGATCGAACCGATGACCCCCTGCTTGCAAAGCAGGTGCTCTACCAACTGAGCTATGCCCCCTCTGATGTATTGATACTTCGTTGCTCAGTCGCTCACATACATAAGTATGCTTCGCTTCTTCTCGCCTCGTCTGAATACATCATACTCAGCTAACTCCGTACCAACCACAACCATCACCTATAAGTCTTACTTAATAAGTGGTGGGTCTGGGAGGACTTGAACCTCCGACCCCACGCTTATCAAGCGTGTGCTCTAACCAGCTGAGCTACAAACCCAGGTCGTTGCTGTTTCTTCTTGCATCTTCATTTCAGTTTACCGATAAGTGTGAATGCGTCAAGCCTCTTCTATCTCTAGAAAGGAGGTGATCCAGCCGCAGGTTCCCCTACGGCTACCTTGTTACGACTTCACCCCAGTCATGAAGCATACCGTGGTAAGCGGACTCCTTACGGTTATCCTACCTACTTCTGGTATCCCCCACTCCCATGGTGTGACGGGCGGTGTGTACAAGACCCGGGAACGTATTCACCGCAGTATGCTGACCTGCGATTACTAGCGATTCCGACTTCACGCACTCGAGTTGCAGAGTGCGATCCGGACTACGATCGGCTTTATGAGATTGGCTCCACCTCGCGGCTTGGCTACCCTCTGTACCGACCATTGTATGACGTGTGAAGCCCTGGTCATAAGGGCCATGAGGACTTGACGTCATCCCCACCTTCCTCCGGTTTGTCACCGGCAGTCTCATTAGAGTGCTCAACTGAATGGTAGCAACTAATGACAAGGGTTGCGCTCGTTGCGGGACTTAACCCAACATCTCACGACACGAGCTGACGACAGCCATGCAGCACCTGTGTTACGGTTCCCGAAGGCACTCCTCCGTCTCTGGAGGATTCCGCACATGTCAAGACCAGGTAAGGTTCTTCGCGTTGCATCGAATTAATCCACATCATCCACCGCTTGTGCGGGTCCCCGTCAATTCCTTTGAGTTTTAATCTTGCGACCGTACTCCCCAGGCGGTCAATTTCACGCGTTAGCTACGCTACCAAGAGCTTTTAATCTCCCAACAGCTAATTGACATCGTTTAGGGCGTGGACTACCAGGGTATCTAATCCTGTTTGCTACCCACGCTTTCGAGCATGAGCGTCAGTGTTATCCCAGGGGGCTGCCTTCGCCATCGGTATTCCTCCACATCTCTACGCATTTCACTGCTACACGTGGAATTCTACCCCCCTCTGACACACTCTAGTTATCCAGTTTCAAATGCACGTCCCAAGTTGAGCTCGGGGCTTTCACACCTGACTTAAATAACCGCCTGCGCTCGCTTTACGCCCAGTAATTCCGATTAACGCTTGCACCCTACGTATTACCGCGGCTGCTGGCACGTAGTTAGCCGGTGCTTATTCTTTAGGTACCGTCATGACTCATTGGTATTATCAACAAGCTTTTCTTCCCTAACAAAAGTACTTTACAACCCGAAGGCCTTCTTCATACACGCGGCATGGCTGGATCAGGGTTCCCCCCATTGTCCAAAATTCCCCACTGCTGCCTCCCGTAGGAGTCTGGGCCGTGTCTCAGTCCCAGTGTGGCGGATCATCCTCTCAGACCCGCTACTGATCGTCGCCTTGGTAGGCTTTTACCCCACCAACTAGCTAATCAGACATCGGCCGCTCAAATAACGCAAGGTCCGAAGATCCCCTGCTTTCCCCCTTAGGGCGTATGCGGTATTAGCCACTCTTTCGAGTAGTTATCCCCCATTACTTGGTACGTTCCGATGTATTACTCACCCGTTCGCCACTCGCCATCAGGTGCAAGCACCCATGCTGCCGTTCGACTTGCATGTGTAAAGCATGCCGCCAGCGTTCAATCTGAGCCAGGATCAAACTCTTATGTTTAATCTCTAAGCTAATATAACTTCTGGTCTGCTTCTCAAAAGAAAAGAACGAGAAATGATTAA
>NZ_LN898214.1 GCF_001457815.1 Vitreoscilla massiliensis | reverse complement strand
TGGTGTTGAAAAGCCGCGCAGGACACTTTTATCTGAGAATTTTCATACTCCAATGGGCTCATTCCATTGTTGGCTGTATGTGGCCGTTTAAAATTGTAATAATGAATAAATTGCGTGATTTCTTGTTTGACTACACTTTCATTCATGCTCGTGGTATGGCCTAAACCTTCATATTTCAAACTGCCAAAGAATCGCTCTACTACCGCATTATCGTAGCAACATCCCATATCAGACATACTCAAACGCATCTTTAATTGACTGGCTTTCTTAGCGAAGGCTCGACTGGTGTACTGTGAACCTCGGTCGCTGTGAAATACACAGCCATACTGCGGTTGGCGTAAGACATGTGCGTGTTGTAACGCTTGAATCACCAAGTCAGCTTTCATGCGTTCAGCCATACTCCAACCCACAATGCGGCGAGAGAACAAGTCCATCACCACAGCCAGGTAGCGCCAACCTTGGCTGGTTTTGATGTAAGTAATGTCGCCGGCCCAAACTTCATTGGCAAACAACGGTTGGAAGTTTTGATTCAATAAGTTGAATTGAACTTGGTGCCTCTCATTGCGTTTGGTTGTCACCTTAAATGCTTGACGCTGCTGACATACCAAACCCAACTTTCTCATCACACTGCGAACTTTGTACCTTCCGACTTGGAATCCAATTTGTTGTAATAACGCTTTAATTGTGCGAGAACCTATACGTTGTTTGTGTTGGTTTGTAGTGGTCAAGCCGCGCAGGACACTTTTATCTGAGAATTTTCATACTCCAATGGGCTCATTCCATTGTTGGCTGTATGTGGCCGTTTAAAATTGTAATAATGAATAAATTGCGTGATTTCTTGTTTGACTACACTTTCATTCATGCTCGTGGTATGGCCTAAACCTTCATATTTCAAACTGCCAAAGAATCGCTCTACTACCGCATTATCGTAGCAACATCCCATATCAGACATACTCAAACGCATCTTTAATTGACTGGCTTTCTTAGCGAAGGCTCGACTGGTGTACTGTGAACCTCGGTCGCTGTGAAATACACAGCCATACTGCGGTTGGCGTAAGACATGTGCCTGTTGTAACGCTTGAATCACCAAGTCAGCTTTCATGCGTTCAGCCATACTCCAACCCACAATGCGGCGAGAGAACAAGTCCATCACCACAGCCAGGTAGCGCCAACCTTGGCTGGTTTTGATGTAAGTAATGTCGCCGGCCCAAACTTCATTGGCAAACAACGGTTGGAAGTTTTGATTCAATAAGTTGAATTGAACTTGGTGCCTCTCATTGCGTTTGGTTGTCACCTTAAATGCTTGACGCTGCTGACATACCAAACCCAACTTTCTCATCACACTGCGAACTTTGTACCTTCCGACTTGGAATCCAATTTGTTGTAATAACGCTTTAATTGTGCGAGAACCTATACGTTGTTTGTGTTGGTT
>NZ_LN898213.1 GCF_001457815.1 Vitreoscilla massiliensis | reverse complement strand
TGCGTATGCCTTCGGCGGGATTGTATTTGTGGCGTGGGATGATTTTACCGCGGGCAGTGCCGCTCATATCAGGCACCAAACATTCAATTTCAGTAATATTGTTGGCATCTAGCCATTGGTTGATGTGTTCGGCAGCATTCATGTCAAAACCTCTAAATCAGGGTGGGTTTGTTCAATTAAAAATGAAAACAAACCATCATAGCGAGGTTGGCTTTGTTCTGACAAGTGAGATAGCACAAGATACATATTCACATTGCCATAAGCAATCAGGCCTATCGACACAGGCTTACCAATAAAGCGCGCAGACACAGAGATGCGGCCTGTAAATCTGTTCCAGTATGGTTGCCACACATCTCTAGCCGCATTTCACACAGTCTTCACGCCGCTTTCGCAACTGCCGCACATGCGGTGTTTATGCTGGCTACATTGATTCAGCAACCCTGTAACAGTGAGAGGCGCTAGCGATGGAAATTCAGTTGATTTTGGAGCAATCCCAATGCGGTAAAAGCCATACCACCCATTTACAAGAGGCGATGTTCACCCTATACCGTTGGGTGCGCGCCGAGCACATGCAAGTCAAAGTGGCGATGGGCAAGCAAGATTGCGTGTTGACGCTGCAATGTTTGGAACAGCTTAATAAAAGCCAAGTCGCCAACATCGCCCAAGCCATCGCCAACGTCTGCCAAACCAATGTGCGCATTCCGATGGTGTTCCGCAATGGTGCGTTGATGGAAATGCAGTATCAAGCAGCGTAAGCAAGATGAAAGTATCTAATAGATTTAAAAAACGGCCTGTAAATGTGGTAACAGCATTTACAGGCTGTTTGTATTGATTCATGTGCACAGAACAGTTATAGATTGGTGGTATATTTAATGTGATTTCTGTCTGTGCTATATATGTATGAAACATCGAGATGCGGCCTGTAAATCAATCTTCGAGATTTACAGGCCGCTTATGTGCTCATTTGTATCAAGCTCAAGTGGGTTGCTTCTGGTATTAAGATAGATTACTGCTGGTATTAAGTGGCATTAAGCATCAGTTTTGTACTTATCTACTTTGTTTTGGGTTTCAATTTCACTTTCCCCAATATATTTCCTCATATTTTGGATATTTCTTTGGTGTTGCAGCGAATGTTTTGGTGTTGTGCATTCGCTTTCTAAAACACTTTCTCCTTAAAATCCTTTGTAAATCAGGTGCATTGTCAAATACTCGCAATCTTTTTGCTGTTAGGTGTTGACGGGTGTGGGGAATGTGCGTAAGATTTGGCTTCTTCGCTGCTGACACAGCAACTGAAACAACCGCTTCGGTTGCTTTGTTAGGTGTCGTAGCACAGCTCTTTAAAAACAGATTACCGATAAGTGTGAGTGCGAAAAGCCTCACACTGCTAAAGAAGTAAAGACAAGATATGATTTTTAATCATTTCTCGTTCTTTTCTTTTGAGAAGCAGACCAGAAGTTATATTAGCTTAGAGATTAAACATAAGAGTTTGATCCTGGCTCAGATTGAACGCTGGCGGCATGCTTTACACATGCAAGTCGA
>NZ_LN898212.1 GCF_001457815.1 Vitreoscilla massiliensis | reverse complement strand
AGTTACAGGCCGCTTTCAATTCATCAATGCGCTTACCTTCAAGAACTCAAACTCAACCACTCAGATGCTCATGTATGTTGGCTGTAGCAATATCGGTTCTGTGAAATACTTGAAGCCATTCATGCGGCCTGTAGCTATCCTTACAGGCCGCTTTTTATTTAAATATTGTCATGATTCAAAATTCATGCGATATCTGAGTTGCTACCAGTTAAATAAGTGTTGAGCCGAGGTTTATTGGCCATTGGTTTCTTTTGAGTGACTGCTGGCTGATTTGATGTCAATCCAATATGAAAGAGCATAGCCGTCAATGCCATGGGTTGAATAGCTTCGATTAAACTTGATCACACTGTAAACCGGTTGTTGAAAATAGTATCAATAATAATGGGTTAAGGCTTTAAACCAGCAGCTATCACTCTGTTTAATATAAGCGGCCTGTAAATGCCCTATGCAGCATATGTTTTATGAAGTCAGATACCATCTTCTTAAATATGCTTGCATAAAATCGACAGTGCACAATCCCTGAAAACCCTGCTATTTGGCCTTTTGTTGGTGGGATGTTTCCAATGTACATAGCAACAGAGACAGTTGCTCATCAAGGTTTTCAATGACCTCCTTGGGCAGTCTTGCAAGTATGGCTTTCTCATTTTCTAGGTGTTTTTCAACGGCTTGATTGATCAGTTCTAGACCAGTATTTGTGAGTTGTACCAATGAGCTACGCGAATCTTCCTCATTTTTAATGCGCTCTATCAGGTTGCGGCTTTCTAGGCGTTTTAACCTGTGGGTCATGGTGCCCGATGTGACCATCAGTGTCGAAAAAAGCTCGGTAGGGCTCATGCAATATGGGCTACCAGAACGCCGTAATGTCGCCAACATATCAAACTCCCACAGACTCAGCTCATATTGGGATAGGCCAGCTTCTATTTGCTGTTCTAAATACATGGCACAACGCTTGATACGGCCTATGGGACCCATGGGGCTAAAGTCTTGGTGTGGATGCTCTTGCTGCCATTGATTAAGAATGACATCGACTGTGTCGCGATGTTGCTTCAAATTAGGTTTGTTTGTCATTTGTCTTGACTTGAAGATAGTTTGCTGAATAAGATTATATTATCTTCATTTCAAGATAAAGTGCAACACCATGTCAAACATTTCTTTATTACACAGATGGCGAGACATTCTCATTACTGCCATCGCGCCCATCATTTGGGGTTCAACTTATATTGTGACTTCCGAGTTTTTGCCACCAGACAGGCCTTTTACAGCCGCGCTTATCAGGGTATTACCAGCCGGTGTGCTGCTGTTTTTGTTCACCAGGCAGTTTCCTGCTCGCCATAATTGGTGGCGCTTGCTTGTATTGAGTGCGCTGAATATTGGTATTTTTCAAGCCTTATTGTTTGTAGCCGCTTACCGTTTGCCTGGAGGACTCGCGGCGGTATTGGGTGCCATTCAGCCATTAATTGTGATGGTGTTGATATGGGCGGTGAATGGTAAGTCTCCAACAAGATTGACCTTGGTCTCGGCAATCATGGGCGTTATTGGAATGGCAGTGCTATTACTGTCTCCGCAAACCATTTTTGAACCTATCGGAATGGCTGCTGCATTGTTAGGGGCTGCTTGCATGGCTACAGGCGTATGGCTGACTCGGCAGTGGCGATTAAGTTTGTCCTTATTGTCACTGACAGGGTGGCAATTGATTTTGGGTGGATTGATGCTGGCACCGATGGCTTGGTTAATAGATATGCCCTTACCGGTGTTGGGTATAAAAGAGTGGTCGGCATATGGGTATCTCAGTCTCGCCGGCGCTTTATTGGCTTATGTCCTTTGGTTTCGTGGTATCGCTCGTTTGCCAAGCATCGCGTTTGCCTCCCTCGGATTATTAAGCCCCCTTACCGCCGTGGTCTTAGGTTGGGTTTTTCTATCTCAATCCATAACAGGCACGGCGCTATTGGGACTGCTTATTGTTCTATTGAGTATTTTTGCGGTGCAATGGACCACAGTCCGAAATCAATAATCAACACACTTTCAAACCGATAACACCAGGAACCAATATGCATCATTCCATTCAACACCTGATTGAGACAAGAACGTCCATCAATCATTTTCAGCCCAATCGCCCCTTACAAGAAGATGAGATGATCACCTTAGTGGATTTGGCTACCAAGGCACCAACAGCGTATAACATGCAAAATTGGCGCTTTATTGCGGCACAATCAGAGGAAGCCAAAACCCGGCTGAAAGCGGCTGCGTTTGGTCAACAAAAAATAGTGGATGCTTCAATTGCATTTATTATTTGCGGTAAACTCGCCGAACACCAGCAATTACATAAAACCCTTCAAGCCAGTGTGAATGCCCATATCATTGAGCAACATGTTGCAGATGCATGGGTGTTACAGGCCGCCTCAGCTCATGAAAGCAATGAACAGTTGCAGCGAGACGAGGCAATGCGTTCAGCATCATTGGCTGCTATGACTTTGATGCTTGCGGCGCAAGACATGGGATTGGCTTCTTGTGCCATAGGTGGGTTTGATGCCATCGAGGTAGCGCGACAATTCTCACTTGCACCAAATGAATTGCCTGCTTTGGTCGTAGTTGTTGGTTATCCCGCAGCACACAATTGGCAGCAAAAAATAAGAAAGCCTCTGAAAGAAATACTGACGGTTATTTAATCATCAATAGTGATATTGGTAAGTTGAATTGTATGGTTGAGATTTATCGTTTGAATTCATATTGAGGAGGCCATTTAGTTTGGGCTCAGTGGTCTCCTCATTTATAAGAATTAACCATTTGAGATGAGAATTTTAACCAGCGAAGCATGTTATTTTGTATATTTGCATGTTTTTCTTAATTTAGAAACTAACATTCTTTGCATTTCCCCTGTGTTGTAGCGAATACTTCGTTGTGGTTCTCACGGTTTCTAAAATTCTTTCTTCTTAAAATCCTTTGTAAATCAGATGTATTGTCAAATTCCTGTAATCTTTTTGCCTTTAGGTGTTGACGGGTAGGCGAGATGTGCGTAAGATTCGGCTTCTTCGCTGCTGGCACAGCAACGAAACAGCCGCTTCGGTTGGTTCTTTGAGTGTCGTAGCATAGCTCTTTAAAAACAGATTACCGATAAGTGTGAGTGCGAAAAGCCTCACACTGCTAAAGAAGTAAAGACAAGATATGA